>NZ_JAXHOL010000023.1:0-96273 GCF_034519335.1 Rhodoferax sp. | reverse complement strand
GTGCGCTTGGCTCACTACGCAGCTTCTGGGCAGGAAAAGAAAGCCCGGCAGAAGTCTGAACAGACCGCTGCCGGGCTCGATGGCTGACCGAAGGTCCATACCATCACGGGTTGTCGCAGGGGAGCTTGCCGTCCCACCACGAACATGAAGCAATGATTGCCTCCTTGGGGTTACCGGGGCCGCTTTATCACGGTGCCTGGAGCACGGACTGGCTACTGCCGGAACAACGCCTGAAAGCTCAGGCACACACAGTCTAGGCACGCACCCGAGCTGTTTCAAATGAAAGTTTCAATGGTTCGCGGCCTGTCGATTGGCAAGCTAAGGCTAAGGCTCTAAAGCCAAAAAATCTTCAAACTCAGGGCTAAATCAGCAAAAAAACAAACCATAAAACATATAAAAGCCATTTCATATGGTTGACTATGTATATAAATGCCACCTAGAATCCGCCCATCCCAAATTTTGACTAGGGATTACCCGCCCCGCTGCCGAACCCGGCATATTCAAATCGCTGCACATGTCGAGACGACGCCGCAGGATATTGATAGCGTACCAACCCAAACGAGGTGTCCGAACCGCCCCGCTGTTTTGCAGCGCCAAGGTCCTGGCCCCCGCCAAAGAAGGAAGAGCTATGACAGCGACTCAACAATTCACCAAGGGCCTTCGCATCGTTGCGAAAGACATCGCCCAAGGTTTCTTTGAAATTACCCACAACGGTTTCGCCCTCCTTGGCTTGACCGTGATGTTTGCCATCATCACCCTGACGGCACGCCCCGAAATTCGCCAAGCCGGCGAAATCCAGCTGATGGGCTGGCTGCAAAACCGCCATGTGGTTACCACCGGCATTGCCACAGAACCCGATGCCGTGGAACGCGCCACAGCGGCCAACCCCCAAGCATTGCCAAAACAGCAAGCCGCTGTAGCGTTTTGGCTGAGCAAAAAATACAGTGTGGCGCCTGAGCCTTTGAGCGCACTGGTTGCAGAAGCCTACGAAATTGGCCAACGTACCAAACTAGACCCCACCCTCATTCTCGCCATCATGGCTATTGAGTCGGGATTCAACCCCTTTGCGCAAAGCCACGTCGGCGCACAAGGCCTGATGCAAGTGATGACCAAGGTGCATAGCGACAAGTACGAAGGCTTCGGCGGCAAGCTTGCTGCGTTCGATCCCGTATCCAATTTGCGTGTGGGTGTGAAGGTACTGCAAGAGTGCATTGCCCGCGCCGGCTCCGTCGAGGGCGGGCTCAAGTACTACGTGGGTGCGGCCAATCTGGAAGACGACGGCGGCTACACCGCCAAAGTCATGGCCGAACATGCTCGGCTGCAATCCATTGCTGCGGGTAAACCACTGCCATTGATGGCACCACCGGCTACGTCCATCCCCGTCAAGCTGCCTGCGCCAGAAACAGCCCAGCCTGCCAGCACAGAAAACGTCGCCCGCTTGGCCAACTCCTGAGCGGTCTCGGTTAAACTCGGACTCGCACGCAACTGGCGATAGGCGTCGGGCCCTTCAAAGCCGACTGACGCTGACGTGGGACACCACTGGGAAGCGTGCCGCACCACTGTAAATGTGGCTGCGATCAGCCGTTCGCCTGGGCAGCCCTGTGTCTTTCAGACCCACAGGCCCTTTGTCTTTTAGGACTGCCATGTACGACCGTAACATCCTTGTTGAACAAGCCGACCCCGAACTGTGGACTGCCATCTTGGCCGAAAACGCACGCCAAGAGCACCACATTGAGCTGATTGCCAGCGAAAACTACGCGTCTCCTGCCGTCATGGCCGCCCAAGGCAGCCAACTGACCAACAAGTACGCCGAAGGCTATCCAGGCCGCCGCTACTACGGTGGTTGCGAGCACGTGGACGTGGCCGAGCAACTGGCTATCGACCGTATCAAGCAGATCTTTGGCGCCGAAGCCGCCAACGTGCAGCCCCATTGCGGAGCATCAGCTAACGAAGCCGTTTTCCTGGCCTTCCTGAAACCCGGCGACACCATCATGGGCATGAGCCTGGCCGAGGGTGGCCACCTGACCCACGGCATGGCCCTGAACATGAGCGGCAAGTGGTTCAACGTCGTGTCTTATGGTTTGAACGCCAAAGAAGAGATCGACTATGACGCCATGGAGAAAAAGGCGCACGAGACCAAGCCCAAGCTGATCATCGCCGGTGCATCCGCCTATTCCTTGGCCATCGACTTTGAACGTTTCGCCAAAGTGGCAAAAGACGTGGGCGCCATCTTCATGGTCGACATGGCCCACTACGCAGGCCTGATCGCTGCGGGCGTGTACCCAAACCCCGTGCCGCACGCCGACGTGGTGACCTCCACCACCCACAAGAGCTTGCGCGGCCCGCGTGGCGGCATCATCCTGATGAAGGCTGAGCACGAAAAAGCCATCAACAGCGCCATCTTCCCAGGCCTGCAAGGCGGCCCGCTCATGCACGTGATCGCCGCCAAGGCGGTGGCGTTCAAGGAGGCCATGGCGCCCGAGTTCAAAACCTACCAGCAACAGGTTGCGCGCAACGCCAAGATCGTGGCCGAAACGCTGACCGCCCGCGGTCTGCGTATCGTCAGCGGCGGCACCGACAGCCACGTGATGCTGGTGGACCTGCGTTCCAAAGGCATTACCGGCAAAGAAGCCGAGGCCGTGTTGGGCGCCGCCCACATGACCATCAACAAAAACGCGATCCCCAACGACCCCGAGAAGCCCATGGTCACCAGCGGCGTGCGTATTGGCACGCCTGCCATGACCACCCGCGGCTTCAAGGACGAGGAAGCCCGCGCCACTGCCAACCTGATTGCCGATGTGCTGGACAACCCACGCGACGAAGCCAACATCGCGGCAGTGCGCGCCAAAGTGCATGCGCTGACATCGCGCTTCCCGGTCTACAAGTAAGCCTTGTGGCAAGCGCGAGAACTATTATTTTGATAGCTGCTCGCGCTTGGTTTATAAGGGCTAGAGCGCTATTTGGCACTTAAGTGAGCACCCCTACCCCATGAAATGCCCCTTCTGCAGCCACTCTGAAACCCAGGTCGTGGAGACCCGGATTTCGGAAGATGGGGACTTCATTCGCCGCCGCCGCCAGTGCGGATCATGCGAAAAGCGCTTTACCACCTACGAGCGCCCGGACGTCAACTTTCCGGCCATCGTCAAGAAAGACGGCCGCCGAATCGAGTTTGAACGCACCAAACTGCTCGCCTCCATGAACCTGGCCCTGCGCAAGCGCCCAGTCAGCACCGAGCAAATCGACAGCGCCATCGAGCGCATCGAAGAAAAACTCCTTAACCTGGGCCTGCGCGAAGTCCAGTCCACCCGCATCGGCGAACTGGTGATGCGTGAACTCAAAAAGCTCGACAAGGTTGCCTATGTGCGCTTTGCCAGCGTGTACCGCAGCTTTGAAGACATTGACGAGTTCAAGACGTTGGTGGATGAAGTAAGCCGATAACCCCGCCAGACCACAAAAACCGATGGGACTAGTGGTATCGCAACAGCGATAACCGGGCATTCAACTGTCGCGCACACTTTCTATACTCTGGGCATGTCCGTCCCTAGTCTTCTCCCTTTACCGCCCCACGCAACTGCAGGCACACCAGGCGCCGGCTACGCCACTGGCGTCACCTTGATTGAGTTGCTGGTCACGGTGGCCATATTGGCCATCATTTTGGCCATCGGCGTGCCAAGTCTGCGCGAGATGCAGGTACGTAGCCAAGTCGGGAGCATTACTTCGGACTTTGCAAACGACGTGGCGCGTGCCCGAACAGAGGCAATCACAAGAAATAGTTGTGTAGCTATTTGTACATCCATCAATACCGCAAATGCGTTAACCGGAGGAACTCCAACATGTGCCGCGGTGGGCAACAAGAATTGGCAAAACGGTTGGATTATTTTTGCCAACCCTACGTGCTCAACCACACAGAATAACCCGACCACCAATGGATCGACCTTGATTGCCGTGCGCCAGACTGGAGACAATAACTTCAAGCTCGAATCGAGCGATAGCCTTCGGCGACTGACATTTGAATCCAGAGGCTTGACGAACTCTGGACAAAGCAATTTCACACTTTCGTACGAGCCTGAATCAGTGAGTAGTCCCCACTACCGATCGATCTGTATCAGCTCATCGGGACGCGTAACCGTGAAGCAATATGCAGGAGTTGATGCATGTCCATGAAAAACCAGCAAGGTGCTGGATTAATTGAGGCCTTAGTTGCCATTCTGGTGCTGTCCATCGGATTGCTTGGCATGCTTGGCATGCAAACGGCGGCCCTCAAGTATGAACAATCCAGCTGGATTCGCAGCGCCCTCTCCTCCAATATTGCCAGTTTGGCCGACCGCATTCGTGCCAACTCCGGCGCTTTGGCTACCGCCTACAACTACACACGCACTTACGCGGAGGAGCGCACCGCCATCGAAGCCAGCGCCACTTACTTCGACCCCGCCAAAGACTGCGACGCAACGACCTGCGATGCGGCGGAACTTGCAACGTACGATTTGCTGGTTTGGCGCAGGGATTTGGACCAACAGCTTCCCGGTGCCACCGGGTTTGTAGTCCCCACTGGCACCAAAGGGGTTGACCTTCGGTTCTTAGTAACCGTGGCTTGGTATGACAAAGACAATGTGGATGCGGGTGTTTTGCAATCACCAGCTATTTGCACTGCGGCCACTACGGGTGTAGCCGCACGCAACTGCTGCCCTGCAGCTGTGGGAACCGCCGCAGCCTTGGTTGGAGTCCGCTGCGCCAACCTGGAGTTGATTCCATGAGCCACCTACGCATGCGCCTCCCGTTGAGGGCCCAACAAGCCGGTTTGACTTTGGTGGAACTGATGGTGAGCCTGGTAATTAGCTTGGCCATTGGTTTGGCTGCAGCCACCGCGTATCTGGCTGCAAGAAGCACATCAACGGCAATGTCCAGCGTATCTATCGTCAATGAAAACGCAAAGCTGGTTTTGGACATGGTGGGACGAGAACTGCAAATGGCTGGGTACTACCCTGCCATCATGTCCAACGGGACGGCGAGCACCAACCTGATGGGCGGATTTAGCAATACCAAGAACCCGGCAGTAGTGGCCTACAACCAAGGGCTCTTTGGCTGCGATGGCGCACGATTTAACCCTGTTACCGGAACCTGCCCTGCCGCTGTGGCCAATACCCCTGACTCCGTGGTGATCAATTATTTTGGTATCCCGGAGCTGGACTCGACCACCACATTCTCTAGCGGTTTTGACTGCCTGCGACAAGACGTGGAAACGGATGCAAATAACGCGGGACAGTTAGCGGCCGGACGCCCGCGCTATATTTCCAATCGCTTTGGGTTGGTCGCCAATAACTACACCGTGCAAGGCCCCGGTACCACAGAGCGCGCAGTTGCCACCATGAGCTTGGGTTGCAATGGCAACGGCCGCAACCCAGAGGACAGCGTTTACCAACCCATGTTCGAAGGGCTGGCTGATATGGTGTTCCGTTATGGTGTGCACAACGGAACCGGCAGTTTATCTCCGGAAACTTACCACACTGCTGCAGAGGTATCTGCCTTGCCTATTGCCGGTGGAAAAACAGGGTGGCAGCGGGTCACAGCAGTTCATGTCTGCATTTTGACCCGTACGATGGAAAACTCCCGCACCCAAGACGCAGCGGGTGTGAACCGCACCTACAACGATTGCCGTGGAAATGCGGTGGCCTACGATGCTGCTGACCGCACTATTTTTAAGCGCTTTGAGCGGGTTTTTGCCATCCGCAACAACCTCAACGGGGTGTATTGATGCGCAAGCCTAACCAAACGCGCTCCACCCGCTCCCGCGCATCTGGCATTGCACTGCCCATGGTGCTGATGTTTTTGCTTGTCATCACCATCTTGGGAACACTGGGAATTCGGCATGCCACCGTCGGTGAAAAACTGACTCGCAATCAGCTGGATTACGAAGTTGCCCGGCAAGCGGCGGAAGCGGCCTTGCGTGATGCCGAACGAGACCTGATGCTGACAGTCTCTACACGGCTGCCAACTGCCCTGTGCCCACGCGATGCAGATCGGCCATTGTCTGGGGCGCTACGTGCTCCCAACTTTGATACCAACTGTCCGCGAGGTCAATGCAGGTATGAACTGAGTTATTACGACACGAGCAATTACACGACGGACCCCGTTATTAACCCGGAGCCTTGGTGGCCAACGACCAACGACAAAGAGGGTCGCTGGGAAGGCGATCCTGCAGGCCCTGCAAGCGCTAAGCCCAGTGATGCAGCCGGCATAGACACCAATTGCACTTTCGATGGATCAGTTCCTTTAGGTACCTTCACTGGAGTGGCTCGCTTGAGTGGCGTTGCCCGGCAACCCGAATACATCATGGAATACCTATCGCGGGGTGATGACAAAGTGGTGCGTGTCACCGCGCGTGGATTTGGCGCCGACGTGAATACTGAAGTAGTAATGCAGAGTTATTTCCGCCCGTTTTTGCGGTAAGGAAGGTAAGTATGAAAAACTTGTTTGTAAAACTAGTGGTAGGCCTTGGTCTGTTAACCGGCCAAGTGGTTGGCTGGGCGCAGTTGACTCCTGCAATTCCGCCTAACATTGTCACCTCGACGCCGCGGCCGATGATCATGCTGAATATGTCGAAAGACCATCAGCTGTTCTATCGTGCTTATGACGAGTTTTCTGATTTGGATGGTGACAGCCTTCCAGAAACCACTTACAAGCACGCATTCACGTACTACGGTTATTTTGATCCGTACAAATGCTACAACTACAGTGGAACCAGTAATAAGTTTTCACCAGCTAGTGTCAATACCGATAAATATTGCACTGGCAATTGGAGCGGTAATTTTCTGAACTGGGCCACCATGACACGCATGGATGTGGTTCGTAAAGTGCTGTACGGCGGACTGCGGTCTACAGACTCTGCAAGTTCCACGATTTTGGAGCGGTCTAGCCTCCCAACCGACGCACACTCATTTGCCAAGTACTACAAGGGCAGCGACCTGACACAACTGACCCCGTTCTCTGCCACACAACTTGCCAGCGACAGTAATAACAGCGATTACAACAACAACAATGCACGGCGTGCCATCCAATATGTGGCCGGTGACAACAAGCTACACCGTTTCAGCCCAGGTACCGCTCCAGCGGCAGCCACAGCAAGCACCTGTGAAAGCAAAGTGGATGCTTTTTTTCAAGATAACCTAGACAGCAGGCCAACCCAGTACCACTGCATTACACACCGCGTCACATTTACATCCACCTTTACCATGGAGAAAGGTGACCAGATTCGGGCAGTGAATGTGGACAACACTGCGCAGTACATGGAGGGCTTTGCAGTCGAAGTGGACTTGGACAATGGTTGGTTCACCATGGTCGTGGAGCCAACTGGCTTTGTTGCGTCACCAGCGGTAACTATCCGTAAATGGAATATCAAGAACCTGACGCAGACCTCTGCCACGATTTGCAATACCACCTTGGGCAATAACCTCACCACCGAAAACTTGCCCTTCAACAGCAATGCATCAACCAATGGTGATTCACATACGAATACGAATCCACCGCTGATGCGTATCGCCAAGGGCGACTACCAACTCTGGAACGCCAATGAACGCTGGCAGTGTTATTGGAGTGGTGAAAAAGGCGCGTCCAACGGAAATAATGTGAGTGTGACGGGATTGGGTGCCAGCGCCAGTAACCCCAACAAATCCAGCCAAGGGGTTGTGATTTCTGGCTCTGGGCCAGATTTCATTGTCCGAGTTGATGCGTGTGTCTCTTCAGCATTGATAGGAACAGAGAGTTGCATGGAGTATCCCAGCGGCAACTTCAAACCCATCGGTTTGCTCCATGAGTATGGGGAAGGAAATTTGGCAGAGTTCGGTCTGATGACGGGTTCGTTTGCCAAAAATATTAGTGGAGGGACCTTGCGTAGCAATATGCAATCGTTCCGAAACGAAGTAAATCACACCACTAACGGAACCTTTACAGCGACGCAAGGCATTGTTTACACCATGAACAAGCTGCGAATTTATGGTTACCGATACAGCGACGGCACCTATATCGGGGACGGCAACTGTACCTACCAATTGACATCCTTGACAGATGATCAATGTACAAGCTGGGGAAATCCACTGGGTGAAATGTTCGTAGAGTCATTGCGCTATCTGGGTGGAAAAACATCGGCCAGCACGCAATACGATTACACAGACGCAGGCTCCAAAGACGCAGCAATGGGTTTGCCCAAACCGGCGTGGGTAGATCCATTCACCAAGGGAAGCCCGACCGCACAAGCTGCTGCGGAAGCCATATTTGGTCAAGGCCAATGCCGTGCGGTGAACGCCATCAACTTCAACGCCAGTGTTACCTCCTATGACTCAAACGTTGGAACCCAGTGGGATCCGTTTGCGACTCTCCCCATCACTGCGGGTCAAAATTTGGTCTATCAAGTTAACGTGATCGGTACAGACGAAGGCATTCACGACGCAACAAAATCTTGGTTTATTGGCGACAACGGAGCAACCAACACAGGGAGTTGCACCGCAAAAGTGATCGACGGCACGGCTACAACCTTGGCTACTGCAAGCGGTATTTGTCCAGATGCGCCTTCATATGCAGGTTCCTATGCTCTGGCTGGGGCAACCTATTGGGCGAGAACCAATCCAGTCAGAACCCCTACCGCCTCGGATTTAAAAGCCAACGAAGACGCCTACAAGGTCAAGAGTTTCTCTGTGGCCTTGTCCCCTGGCAAACCACGCATCGAGGTTCCACACCCGACCACAGCTGGTGCAAAAGTCGTGATTCAACCTGCATACCAACTCTTGGTTGGCGGCAATGTAGGTAGCGGTACGATTGTTGACTTCCGTGTGGTGGGTACACCAACTGCTACTTCTGGCAAATATTTGATCGTATGGGAAGACTCGGAACAGGGGGGCGATTACGACAGCGACGTGTCTGGCATCTTGCGGTATGAGGTGGTGGGCAGCAAGCTCTACGTCTACACCCGAGTGTTTAATGCGGCCACGGCGAACCCTCAAGGTTTCGGATATACGATCTCTGGCACCACACGTGACGGTGTGCACTTCCACTCCGGCATTTTGGGTTACACGCGTGCAGATGCAGGCATGATCGTGACGCGGACAGACGGAACGGCGCATCCCAACATCGTGAACGGCGGATGCAACAATTGCCAGGTAAACCAAGATGAGAGCCGTGCCGAATTCGACTTTGGCACAACAGCAGCCAGCAGGCTTGAAGACCCCTTGTGGTACGCCGCCAAATGGGGCGGCTTTAGCAAGATGGAAGAGGTGACCGATCCAGCCTCTATTCCCAAGGTTTACTACCAGAAGCCTTTGGCGAACAAAGCCAACTGGGATGTCAAGAAATTGGATGGGACTTCAGGATCAGACGGTATTCCAGACAGTTACTTTTTGGCTGTACGTCCCAGCGAACTAGAGAAATCTTTGCGCGCAGCTTTTAATGCGATCGTCAGCGCATCGAACACAGCCCCGGCAGTAGCCTCGGCGCAAATTCAAGCGGGTAGTTTGAAATACCTTGCCAGTTTTGATGGCGACGATGGCCATGGTGAACTCATCACGTTTATTGTGCAATCTGATGGCTCATTCAATATCAAGTTGAATGCTGACGGCACACTAGATCGGAGTCAGTATCACTGGGCAGGCCATACAAAGCTCACCCAAACTGCCGCTGCCGATCGGGTAATCATTACCAACAGCAGTAACAACGCCGGCGTTGCTTTCACTTGGGCCGCGTTGTCTAATGCAGTTAAGACTACGGCTTTAGGAGGAACGGATGCAACCGCAGAAGCCAAGCTGAACTGGTTGCGTGGCAGTCGTGTAAACGAGAGCCCCAACGGACTTCGCTTCCGCAAACGCAATCTAAACTCCATCATGGGCCCGGTTGTTAGCTCTAACCCGACGGTCATGGTGCCACCCAATGCAGACTACTTTGGTGGAGCCTTCCCGGGGTATGGCGCATTTGTTTCTTCTAATAAAACACGTCAGAGCATTATTTGGGTTGGCACCGGGGATGGCATGTTGCACGGCTTTGATGCCAGTGCCAACCAAACCCAGGGCGGAACACCTGTGATGTCCTACGTACCGCAATTGATTCACTCTCGCCTCCAGGACTGGGTACAACCTGCTACTGAAAAGGTCCAGTCATTTGTTGATGGCTCTCCATTTGCTGCTGACGTGTTGCTCGGTTCGACCATTACCTCCGCAAGCGCAGTAGGTTATGACGCTGGCGCACCGGCACCTGCGGGCTGGAAGACCTATGTATTTGCATCGCTTGGCCGTGGTGCAAAGGGCATGTTTGCCCTCGATGCGACCACCCCAAGTGCATTGACAGAAGCGAACGCTGCTTCAATTTTCAAATGGCAATTCTCGGAGGCTGACGACACCAGCGGTGACTTGGGATACAACTTATCTCAAATCGGCAACCCAAGTCGGGTCTCCGAAGCCGCTGCTCCTGTTGCGAAAATGAACAATGGTAAGTTTGCCGTTTTGTTACCCAACGGGGTCAATAGCACCAGCGGCAAGGCGGCCCTTTACATCTTGTTCGTAAATGGCCCAACAGCTGGGACGTGGAACACCGGGACGAACTACATCAAGATCGTCGCAGACGCTGGGACAGCCAATGGCCTATCGCAACCTACGTGGATTGACACCAATAACGACGGTGTTGCTGATTACATCTATGCCGGAGATCTGAAGGGCAATGTGTGGAAGTTCGATGTTTCAAGTTCGGACCCCTCTGCCTGGGGAGTAGCATTTGGCGGCAGGCAACTGTTCACTGCAAAATCTACGGACAACACAACCCGCCTGCCAATTACCACTGCACCGGAATACCGCTTCCACCCCTTGGGCGGAGTCGTGATTAATGTGGCCACAGGAAAAGCGATCAGCAATGCAGACTTCCCGGATACCTCCGGAAAAATCAATGGCATTTTTGGTATCTGGGACAACCCCATTTACAGTAGCCAAGCCTACATCGACACTCCCACGTTGCTGGATGACACCACCAATGGCTTGCCACGTTTGCGTTCGCAACTTGCAGCCCGCTCCATGACGCGGATTATTTTGGACGATCTTGATCCCTTGAATGGAAAGGTGGGGGACGGCTATGTGACCGGCAGTGCCATCGATTGGACCAATAACAAAGGGTGGTACCTTAATTTCCCGGATTCCGGAGAGATGACAGTAAGCAACCCAGTTATTGCACAGGGGTTGCTTTCCACCGTATCCATTGCACCTGCCTCTACAAGTTTGGAGGTTTGCTTCAAAGGACCATCTGCTTATGTGACGTTCCTAGATCCGATATCTGGTTTGCTCGACAAATCGGTATTCGGGTCCATCACAATTAATGGCGTTACCTACCTTCTTGCATCTCTAAAAATTACCGATCAACGTGTAACTTTTGCACGTGATGCCACCAAATCGTCTTGTGCTTCTGGTGAGGCCAATTGCACCCGTATCATCGGTGAGACGACCGACATCACAGCCGAGTCAGCCAATGCGTCTGCGCGCATCTACTGGCGCGAAATACCCTCCTTCAAAACCAAGGCTCCTGAATGAAAGCAGTATTCAACAACCGTGAGGGCGGCTTCACCCTCATCGAACTCATGATCACTGTAGCTCTGATTGGAGTTTTGGCTTCAATTGCTTTGCCCTCCTATCAAGAGTATGTCGCCAAAGGGCGTAGAGCCGAAATGAAGACCGTGCTGCTGGAAGCGGGCCAGTGGATGGAGCGTCATTACTCGGAAAACTACCGCTATGACCGGAACACAGCGGGCTCGGCCATTGCAGACGTCTTCCCCGCAAGCCTGAGCCGGTCACCGCGTGATGGTGGGGGGGCGTATACCATCGGCGTGAGTGCTGCGGGAACCAGGACGTTTACTTTGACAGCAACCCGAGTGGGCGGCGGGCCAATGGCATCAGACCGTTGCGGTAACTTCAACCTCACGAATACAGGAGTTCGCTCCAACACTGGGTACTCGACAACCAAATTTGCATCTGCGGCCATTGCAGCAACCGAATGCTGGCGTTGAAGACGAACTGATGGTTTTACGCAGAGAGCTGCTGATCGCAACAACGCTTGCCGTTGTACTCCATGGCAGCTTGGTTTTGTGGGGCTCGAATAGCAAGGGTTTCGCCTTCTCTCAATTGCATCCCTCTGCTAGCAACCAGCAGACACCCCAACCATGGACCTTGTCAATGACCAAGGTAGTGGAAGTAACAAATCATGCAAACTCGGCGGAAGTGGTGCTCGAGCCGGCCGGTGTTACTTCGGCCCAAGCATTGGAAACAGCCCCATCGCAAGGAGCCTCCAAGCCATTGCTTGAAAGAGTGCTTGCATCCACATTTTCTGACGGCTTCACCAATAGCAAGTACCTCGCTTTGGAGGAGACAGACACTCCTGCCGTGCCGGCCGCAAACTGGATATTGCCGCTCAAGAAGGGTTACCTCCATGAGGTTAGTTCTATCGCTGTACGTGTCTGGATAGAGCAGGACGGCAGTATCGCTGGGGTAGAGCTGCTAGACGTTCGCCCCGGCCTCTTGAGCGAAAGTCAAATGCGGGAAGTTGTAGATTGGCTTGCGAGTACGCCCATGAACCCGGCTCTTAAAAATGGTGAGGCCGTTGCCAGCAAGCGCAACTTAGAGATCGCCTTTGAGCATTGATAAATCTAGCCTAGACGACGATTCACTGCGCCGTGCGTTGAGCCGGGCGGAATCTGCTCTGCGACTCACCTCCCCCAACCCCAAAGTAGGTTGCTTACTCGTATCGCCTTCTGATCAAGTCATCGGGCAAGGCCACACGCAGCGCGCCGGTGGCCCACATGCAGAAGTGATGGCGCTGCGCGATGCGGCTGCACAGGGCCACTCTGTCGTCGGCGCCACCGCCTATGTGACGCTAGAGCCTTGCTCCCACCATGGCCGTACCGGCCCATGTTGCGACGCGCTGATTGCCGCGGGCATCAAGAAGGTGGTGGCTACCAACCTGGACCCCAATCCCCTCGTCGCGGGCCAGGGTGTCGCGCGCCTGCGCGCGGCCGGGGTCGAGGTGGAGGTTTTGGACCCTGCTGATCCCTTGGCCATCGCCTCCCGCGAACTCAATATTGGCTTTTTTAGTCGCATGGTGCGCAAGACGCCTTGGGTGCGTATGAAAGTAGCGGCATCCTTGGACGGCACCACGGCGCTGGACAACGGTGCCAGCCAGTGGATCACCTCTCCCGAAGCGCGTGCAGATGGCCATGCCTGGCGCGCCCGGTCTTGTGCCATCCTGACCGGCATAGGCACGGTGCTGGCCGACAAGCCACGGCTGGATGTGCGCCTGGTTGAAACGCCGCGTCAGCCTCATTTGGTGGTGGTAGACAGCGATTTACAAACGCCGCTGGACGCTCCTTTTTTTATAGCTGGTCGCGCAGTATTCATCTATGCTGCAGCCCAAAATGATGCCAAACGAACAGCGCTGGAGGCTTTTGGCGCAAAAGTGATTTACCTGCCCGGCCACCACACCGATGGCAAACCGACTGGCAAAGTGGATTTGGCCGCCATGCTCAAAGATCTGGGGCAGCGCGAGATCAATGAACTGCATGTAGAAGCAGGCTTCAAGCTCAATGGATCGCTGCTGCGCGAAGGGCTTGTGGACGAGTTTGTGGTGTACCTGGCGCCCAAGCTGCTAGGCCAAGGCGCGGGTATGTTCAATTTCGGCCCGCTCACCGAGTTGACACAGAGCGTTGCGCTGGATTTCAAGTCCACTGAGATGGTGGGCCCGGACCTGCGCGTCGTCGCGCGCGTGCAAGGCCGAGACGCCTTTTAGGGTTTTGCCACGGTGGGGCCCTGCGCCCTGCCCTTTCCCTGCGAAAATCTTGCCTATGTTCACAGGCATCATCACCGGCGTAGGCCGCATTTCCGACGTCCAGGCTCTGGGCGACTCTGCAACCCATGGCAAGCGCCTCACCATTCAGGCGCCCGACGGCTATCTGGACGATGTGGGCTTGGGCGACAGCATTGCGCTGAACGGCGCCTGCATGACGGTCACCACCTTCGACGTGGCCCACAACCAATTCACTATCGACATTTCTGCCGAATCGCTGGACAAGACCGCCGGGCTGGATGCGCTGGGCCCCATCAACCTGGAAAAAGCCCTGCGCGCGCATGACCGCTTGGGCGGCCATCTGGTGTCTGGCCATGTGGATGGCATGGGCAGCGTGAGCCACTTTGCCCAAGTAGGCGAAAGCTGGGAGTTGCACGTACTGGCGCCCGTTGCCCTGGGCAAGTACTTGGCCTACAAAGGCTCCATCACCATCAACGGCGTGAGCCTGACGGTAAACCGCATTGCAGATGTGGCAGGAGGCTGCGAGGTCAGCATCAACCTGATTCCCCACACCGTGCAAAACACGGCGCTGCACAGACTGGCGGTTGGCAAGAAAGTGAACCTGGAGATTGACCTGATCGCGCGGTATGTGGAGCGCATGATGACAGCGCCCGCCGCACAAAACTGAAAGCCTGAAATTGCCCGGGCTAGTCGACGAGACCGCCTAGTGCGCGCCCGAGCGCCATTCCGGGAGGCTCCAGCCGCGTAGCAAGGCCAGCACCCGCAATGCTGTAGCAGTGCCCGCTGCTACCAGCGTGGCCAACCACAGCGGCCAGGTCAAAGTGTAGGCCCCCACCATCACCCATCCGCCAACAAACGAACACACGGCATAAGGTTGATGGTCTCGGAACGCACGTGGTATTTCGTTGCACACCACGTCACGCATCACACCGCCAAATACGGCGGTCACCATTCCCATAAGTACAGCCACGATGGCTGGCATGCCCATCTCCAGCGCGATGTGGGTACCAGTGGCGGTGAATAGCCCCAACCCAAG
Source organism: Rhodoferax sp. (assembly GCF_034519335.1). GTDB lineage: Bacteria > Pseudomonadota > Gammaproteobacteria > Burkholderiales > Burkholderiaceae_C > Allorhodoferax. The sequence continues at coordinate 81,422 of NZ_JAXHOL010000023.1, read as the reverse complement.
CGCATCAGGCCATTGCATGGCGCGCTCGGTCGGCTTGAAATGGCGCGCACGCAAAAACAGCATGGCCCCCACGCACAGGGCCAAAAGTGCCCACAGCCATGTGGCATGTTCCACCCAGAAGAAGGGGCGCCGGTCCAGTAGCACATCGCGCAGCGTGCCTCCGCCAAAGGCGGTGAGCCCGGCCACCATGCACACACCGACGGCATCCAGCCGCTTGCGCGCCGCTTCGATCAGGCCGGACAAGGCAAAGGCTAAGGTAGCCGCGGCTTCGATGGCGATATGCGTATTGGAGAGCGTGAGCACCTCGGCCAAGTGTGGAACTGCCATGCCCTGCCCCCGTTGCTGAAAAGCGGTTTAGAAGGTCAGCGTCTTCACGCCTGTGGCGGTGCCCAGCAGGCAGACCTGCGCGCGCTGGTAAGCAAACACCCCCACCGTCACCACGCCCGGCCACTGGCTCACTTCGGCCTCAAAGGCCAGCGGGTCAGCAATCTGCAGGCCCAGCACGTCCACAATCCACTGGCCGTTGTCGGTCACCAGCGGCTTGCCATCCTTCTGGCGCACGGTGCCCACGCCGCCCTCGGCGGCAAACTGGGCGATCACGCGCTGCGTCGCCATGGGAATGACTTCCACGGGCAGCGGAAACTTGCCCAGCGTCTGCACCAGCTTGGATTCGTCGGCAATGCAGACGAACTTGGCGCTCTGCGCCGCCACGATCTTCTCGCGCGTCAGTGCTGCGCCGCCGCCCTTGACCATATTGCCGGCGCCATCGATCTCGTCCGCGCCGTCGATATAGACCGAGAGCTTGTCCACCGCATTGCTGTCAAACACCGGGATGCCCAGCGCCTGCAGGCGCTCGGTGCTGGCCACGGAGCTGGATACGGCGCCCTTGATCTGGTCCTTCATGCTGGCCAGCGCGTCGATGAACTTGTTGACGGTGGAGCCGGTGCCCACGCCCACAATCTCGCCGGGCACTACGTACTGCAGCGCAGCTTGGCCCACCAGGGTTTTGAGTTCGTCTTGGGTCAGCGCTGCGGGGGAAGCGGGTGTGGTCATGGGGGACAATCCGGGAAGTTGAAATCTGAAAGCAGGAATTATCCGATGTCTCTGGTGCCCTACGCCCTCGCCCGCAGCGTTTTGTTCAATCTGGACCCCGAGGTCGCCCACGACATCACCATGGCCGGCCTGGCCGCCACCCAGGGCAACCCACTCAAGCTGGCCTACTGCAACAGCCGGGTGGACGACCCCATTACCCTGGCGGGCCTGCAATTTCCCAACCGCGTGGGCATGGCCGCCGGGCTGGACAAAAACGCCCGTTGCATCGACGGCCTGGGCGCCATGGGTTTTGGTTTTGTGGAGGTGGGCACGGTCACCCCGCTGGCCCAACCGGGCAACCCCAAGCCCCGCATGTTCCGCCTGCCCGCGGCTAACGCGCTGATCAACCGCCTGGGCTTTAACAACGGCGGGCTGGACGCTTTCATTGCCAATGTGCAGCAGTCCGCCCTGCGCCAAAGCAAAAACCCTTCACTGCTGCTGGGCCTGAACATTGGCAAAAACGCCGCCACACCGATTGAGAAGGCCACCGACGACTACCTGCTGTGCCTGGACGGCGTTTACCCGCACGCGGACTACATCACCGTCAACATCTCGAGCCCCAACACCAAGAACCTGCGCAGCCTGCAAAGCGATGAGGCGCTGGACGCGCTGCTGGGCGCGATTGCCGAGCGCCGCGAGCAGCTGGCGCAAAAGCACGGCCAGCGCAAACCCATCTTCCTGAAAATCGCCCCTGATCTGGAAGCTGACCAAGTGGCTGTGATTGCCGCCACGCTCAAGCGCTACGGCACCGACGGAAGCGGAAAGGTGAACAACGCTTGGGGTGTGATCGGCACCAATACCACGCTGTCGCGCGAAGCCGTCAAAGGCATGCCGCATGCCGAAGAAGCTGGTGGCCTGTCGGGCGCGCCGGTGCTGGAAAAAAGCAATGCGGTGATTCGCCAGCTGCGCGCCGCGCTGGGCAAAGACTTCCCCATCATCGGCGTGGGCGGCATCATGTCTGCTGCCGATGCGGTGAGCAAGATTCAGGCGGGCGCCGATGTGGTGCAGATCTACACCGGACTGATCTACCAAGGCCCCGCGCTGGTGAAAGATGCGGCCTTGGCGATCAAAAATATGAGGAAATAAGCCTCTAACCCTCGCAGATATTGCGCAAGCAGCTCCTTATTTCATAGCAATCAGGGCTCAACAGCCAGCCCCACAATTGCCGCACCGTCGGCCACGGTACCGATGAGCGTGGCTTTTCCGCTGCTGAGGTCAATGGTGTAGAGCTTGGTGGTCGCTTGGCTCGCAGTGCGCACGGCCGTGAACGCAGCACCTGTGACATCCGCAATGTCCATGGCGGCATCAAGTAAGGGGCCTGTACCCAGCGGTCCCACTGTGCGCAGCTGGCCGGTATTGGGCGACACGACTGGTTGCATGCCCTCTACCGAGCCCTGGGTTAGCAAGGTGCCCGATCGACGGTCAATGGCGTAATTGGTGGTGAGCTTCTCGTCTTTCTTGTTGTAGGTGTATCCCGCGGCCACCACCTCGGGCATCTGCCCGGCTTGCACATCACCCGGCGCGTAGGCCAGCGCTGGATCGGTGGCGGCCAAGGCCCCCGTATCGGGATGCAAGCGCAGGTTGTTGCCGGTATTGCTCACCACGCGCACCCGGTCGGCCACCGGATTGAAATCCACACCGAAGCTGCTGCCTTGCAGTGCGACACCCGCACCGCTGCCTACCCGCTTGAGCGCCCCACTAGGTACGTCCAGCGTGTACAGGTGCCCAGCACTGCTCAGGGCAAACAGCACGCCCTTGGCAATGCGGTAGTCCATGCCCACCAGGGTTTCACCCGGTGGCAAGCCGGTGACCGCAGTACGTTGCAGAACCTTGCCTGGTTGCCCCGCATTCAAGGTCAGCAATTCCATTTTTTGGGTGAGCACATGCAGGGTTTCTTTGCGCAAAGGCCCCTGCGCTTCGGGCACGCCCGCACAACCTGCCATCACAGCCAGTGCTGTGGCTGCCACAACCCATTTCACACCGCGCATATCCCAGTGAGCCATCTTTAGCACCTCCAAAACATCTTGTCGAAAACTCTAAGACACCTGAAACAAACCCTGCACATGTTCGGCGATGGCGAGGACACTGGTCAAGCCCGGCGATTCGATGCCAAACAAATTTACCAGACCAGGTATGCCATGCACTGCGGGCCCTTGAATCACAAAATCCGATGCCGGAGTGCCCGGGCCGTGGATCTTGGGACGTATACCCGCATATGCAGGCTGTAGCGCCCCATCGGGAAGTTCAGGCCAGTACTTGCGTACTTCTGCATAAAAGGCATCCCCGCTCGCGGGGTCCACCACCAAGTCTTGTGCGTCACTGACCCACTGCACATCAGGCCCGAAACGCGCTTGGCCTCCCAGGTCGATGGTGAGATGCACCCCCAAACCAGCAACCTCGGGCACGGGGTAAATCAGGCGCGAAAAAGGGCTGCGTCCTGCCAGCGTGAAGTAGTTGCCCTTGGCAAAGTACGCTTGCGGAACATGCTTGGGGGCCAAGCCCGCAAAGCGGGCCGCCAGCGCCGGTGCCTGCAGGCCCGCGGCGTTGACCACCGTACTGGCGCGCAGCCGGGTACCATCCAACGCTACCAAATCAATAGCTGCTTGCGCAATATCTGCGCGCTCAAGAGGCGAATTGAGTGCCAAAACTCCGCCAGTACGCTCCAGGTCACCCAACAGGGACAACATGAGTGCGTGGCTGTCCACAATGCCAGTGGAGGGTGAATGCAGGGCCGCCAGGCACTGCAAGTGTGGCTCCAGGGCGCAGGCTTGGGCTGCGTCCATTAGCACCAGGTCTGTCACGCCATTGGCGGCCGCCTTGGCCTGAATACCTTGCAGTTGTGCCACCTGGGCCTCATCGGTGGCCACAATCAATTTGCCACAGCGCTGGTGCGGCAGGCCGCGCTCGGCACAATACTCATACAGAAGTTGCTTGCCGCGCACACACAGCTGTGCTTTCAGGGAACCCGCCGGATAATAAATACCGGCGTGGATCACCTCGCTATTGCGGGCGCTGGTCTGGGTGCCAAAGGCATCGCAGGCTTCCAACACCACCACCTCACGCCCCGCCAGTGCCAAAGCCCGCGCCACGGCAAGGCCGACCACACCGGCCCCCACCACCACACAATCCACTTGATCCACGCTGGCACTCAACGGGCGGGTTCCATGTTTCCAGCCTGGGCCGCACGCAAGTAGGCGGGTGCCTCGTCACTCCACATGCCAAAGGTCAGCGCCACAGGCCCCTTGTTGCTCGACCCGTAGGCATAGCCTTTCACGGCAGTCAGCATGCTGAACTGCAGGGCAGCTGCCGTGCCATCGTTGCAGCGCACGTCCACTTCGCCCTGGGTGGTGGAGGTAAAACGCAGTTGGCCCATGCAGGTGCTGGGCTCACCTTGGGCAGCCGTGGCGCTCAAGGTGCCCGTGCGATCAGGGCTCAGGGTCACCACACCCTCTAGGCGCTGGCCCTGTACCTGCAAGATCGCAGGGGGCCGGCTAGAGCCGAGCTGGACCAACAAATTACCCATGTCTGCACACCCAGTGAGACCCAAGCCCAGCAGCCATGCGATCGCAAAAACACGTCCGTGACAAGGCTTGCGAGGGTTCATGGCAGTGCTTCCAGAAGTTTCTAAGAAATGGACCGGGCGGTGTACCATCTTAGCGATAAACCGTGGCGCCAAGCCCGGAAATACCGCTGGGCCGGGATCCAAATCCAAGGACTTGGCGCAGCATTTTTCGATCTAGGGAGACCTTTGTGACAACACCCGCCAACGCTGGCTCTGGCCACCTGTTCCGTAAAACCTGGTTCCGAGTTCTGGCCGCACTGGCCACCTTGTTGCTGATCGCAGTGCTGGTGTTTTTTGCGGGGCCGCGCAATGCCTTTGGACCCAATGTTCCCAGCACCCGTGCCCAGCCTCCGCAAGATCTGGCACAAATTGAAACCTGGGTGCGTGACAGCGAAAAAGCATTCCCCGACATCAAACCCAACAATGAAAAACGCATTGTCTGGGCCAATGCAGCGGGCCAGCGCACCCCCTGGGCGGTGGTCTACATCCATGGATTTTCCGCTAGCCGCCTGGAAACTGCCCCCATGACCGATCTGGTCGCCAAAGCACTGGGCGCCAATACCTTCTACACCCGCCTCACCGGCCATGGCCGCCCCGGCCCAGCCATGGGCGAAGCGACGGTGCAAGACTGGCTGGCCGATGCCCAAGAGGCCTTGCGTATCGGCCAAACACTGGGCGACAAGGTGCTGGTGATCAGTTGCTCAACCGGCTCTACCCTGGCAACGTGGCTAGGAACGAATGGCCAAGATGCCCAAGTCGCAGGCCATGTGTTCGTATCGCCCAATTTTGGCCCCAAAGACCCACGCGCCGAGATCATCAACGGCCCCTGGGGCCAGCAAATCGCGTTTGCCTTGCAGGGTGAAAACCGTGGGGGCCCAGCAGAAAGTCCGGCCGAGGATGGCGCGTGGACGAACGCCTACCCTACCCGAGCCCTCTTCCCGATGATGGCGCTGGTGAAGGGCGTGCGCGAGAGTGAGCTTGGCGCCTTCCGCACGCCGCTGCTGGTGCTCTACAGCGAACGAGACCAAACCGTGGAACCCGCGCAAACCAAAGCAGCATTTGCCCGCTTCGGCTCAGCCACCAAGCAAATGCAGCCCGTGGATTACAGCGAATCCAAGGGGCAACACGTTTTAGTCGGCGATATCAAAGCGCCCAAGTCCACGGCCACCATGGCGGAATCCATCATCCGCTGGACGCAAAGCCTGCCCGCCCGCTGACGGAAAGCCACGCCCATGAGCACCGAGAACGACACCATTCTTCGCATGCCGCTCAAGTCTCTGGGACTGCGGTCAGGCATGGCGCTGCAAACCCGGCGCTTGGTTGAAGGCACAAGCAAAAAAGAAGCCCAGTATTTCGGCGCCATAGAGGGCAAAGGCGTCATGGTGGGGCCGCAAAGCGCAGACGCCACGCAAACCGGTATGGAAGAAGGTGAAGTGTGCGTGGTGCGCGGTTTTACCGGCCAGTATGAGTTTTCGTTCCTCAGCAAGGTGCTACAAACCTTTGAGAAGCCCTTTGCCTACGCCCTGCTCGCCTACCCAGCTCAAGTGGATGCCAAGCGCGTACGCCAGTCCATGCGAACCAAAGTATCTTGGCCAACTACCGCCCGACCGGCTAGTTCAGCAACCGTTGCGCCGCACTTGGTGGATCTGGTGGATATCAGCACCGAGGGGGCGATGATCAGCACGCCTGAAGCGCTGGGGGCGATTGGCGAGCTGGTAGAACTGGTAATGGATGTAGCGGTAGATGGAAGCCCGGTGCAGCTACGGCTGCGCGGCAAGATTTGCCACCACAACCGCCCGGCTGGGCAAGCGCATTTCTTTGCGGGTTTGGCCTTTCAAGGCACCAGCCAAAATGACAAACTGGTACTCAACTACCTCACTCAAACAGCCGCCAACTGACTCCGACAAACCCCAATAAAAAAAGCCAGCGTGTTGCGCTGGCTTTTCGTGTTTGGTGGGCGATGCAAGTTTCGAACTTGCGACCCCTGCAGTGTGAATGCAGTGCTCTACCCCTGAGCTAATCGCCCTGACACCTGATCAGGTAAGCCTCAAATTATATACCAATTTCTAAAGCCAACTGACGCCAAAGCGTTTTTCCTCCGCTGGATTTATCGAGTTGGGTCAAAACTTCATCATGTGCTGCTAGCTCTTGGGCATTGGCTTGCAAAGTGGGCAGCACGATGCCACTGAGGTCAACACGCTCCACTACGGGGCCGGCTGTGTCAACAACGGCAGTATCCATGAGTAGAGCATCTTGCCCGCGCGTCATATTGATGTAAACGTCTGCCAATAGCTCAGCATCTAACAAGGCGCCATGCAGCGTGCGACCCGAGTTGTCTACCTCCAAGCGATCACACAGCGCATCCAGGCTATTGCGCTTGCCGGGAAACATTTCCTTGGCCATCACCAGGGTGTCAATCACCCCACCGATATAGGTCTTGAACTTCTGTCGGCCAGTGCGGGCCAGTTCCATATCCAAAAAGCCCAGATCGAATGGTGCGTTGTGAATGATGATTTCGGCACCAGCCAAGTAGTCCACCAACTGCTGGGCAATCTCTTCAAAGCGCGGTTTGTCGCTCAAAAACTGCGTGGTCAAGCCATGAACACGCAGGGCTCCCTCGTCGCTGTCGCGCCCGGGGTTGAGGTAGAAATGCAAGTTGTTGCCGGTGAGCTTGCGGTTCACCAGCTCCACACAGCCAATTTCCACCATGCGGTCCGGGTTGTCCGGATGGTTGGCATAGAACCCCGTAGTCTCGGTGTCCAAAAAGATTTGGCGTGACATAACGTTCAGTGGTTTTCTTTGGCGTGGTTCAAGGAGTACTTGGGAATCTCCACCACCAAGTCTTTTTGCGCCAAAAAGGCCTGGCAGCTCAGGCGCGACTGCGGTTGCAGGCCCCACGCCCGGTCCAGCAGGTCCTCTTCGGTCTCTTCCAACCCATTCAGTGAGGCGAACCCTTCACGCACCACCACATGGCAGGTGGTGCAAGCGCAGCTCATGTCACACGCGTGTTCAATCTTGATACCGTTTTCCAGCAAGGCTTCGCAAATGGACGTACCTGCAGGAGCAGACACTTCGGCCCCTTGAGGGCAATACTCGGCGTGCGGCAGGATTTTGATAATGGGCATGGTGCTATTTCCGCGCAATGTCAGATGGTTTCGATATTTTTACCTGCCAGCGCCAGCGCTATGCCGCGATTCATGCGCAACGCGGCAAAGGCTTCAGTCGCTTGGGCAAGGGCTTTGGATTGGGCTTCGACAAACGCGGCATCGTCGCTCATGCGCGCGGCGTCCAGCGCTTGCATTGCCACATCGAGGTCTGCGCGTTCCTGGGCGCTGAGCAAATCACCATCCGCTTCCAGTGCACTTCGGGTAGCCAACAAGAGACGGTCCGCATCTACCCGGGCTTCCACCAATGCGCGGGCTCGCATGTCCGCCTCTGCCGTGGTGAAACTGTCTTTCAGCATTTGGGCAATCTGGTCGTCACTTAGGCCGTATGAGGGTTTGACATCGATACGCGCTTCCACACCACTGACCTGCTCCTTGGCAGACACATTGAGCAACCCATCGGCATCCACGGTAAAAGTCACACGGATGCGAGCGGCACCCGCAGCCATCGGAGGAATGCCACGCAGCTCAAATCGGGCCAGACTGCGGCAGTCCGCCACGAGATCGCGCTCACCTTGCACCACATGCAAGGCAAGGGCTGTCTGGCCATCCTTGTAAGTGGTGAAATCTTGGGCCATGGCAGTCGGAATCGTCTGGTTGCGCGGCACGATGCGCTCCACCAGCCCACCCATGGTCTCAATGCCCAGCGACAGGGGAATCACGTCCAACAACAGCAAGTCACCTTTGGGGTTGTTGCCTGCCAACTGGTTGGCCTGAATGGAAGCGCCTAACGCCACCACTTCATCGGGATTGAGGTTGGTCAGAGGCTCCTGCCCAAAGAACTCACCAACCATACGACGGACCTGCGGCATGCGGGTAGAACCTCCGACCATGACGACGCCTTGAATGTCTTCTTTCTGCAGGCCCGCGTCCCGCAATGCTTTGCGTACAGCCTGCAGGGTGCGGGCCGTCAGCGGCGCTGTCACCTGCTCGAACTGCTCGCGGTTCAGCGCGAAATCCACGCTCCCCGTGGACAAATCCACCTCGGCCGTCACGATGGCATCTGACGACAGCGCCTCTTTGGCGCTGCGGGCCTCAGCCATCAGCAGGGCTTGGTCTTCCGGGGTTGCAGCCGCCAGACCGGTCTCCAGCAACAGCCAATCCGCAAGGGCCCGGTCATAGTCATCACCGCCCAGCGCAGAATCGCCCCCTGCGGCCAGCACTTCGAACACCCCCGCGGACAAGCGCAGAATAGAAATATCAAAAGTTCCGCCACCAAGGTCGTATATCGCATACACGCCCTCTGAGCCATTGTCCAAACCATACGCAATCGCCGCGGCAGTGGGCTCGTTAATCAGACGCAGCACGTTCAGGCCTGCAAGCTGCGCGGCGTCTTTGGTTGCTTGGCGCTGCGCATCGTCAAAATAGGCGGGCACCGTTACCACGGCACCATAAATGTCATCGTTGAAAGTGTCTTCGGCGCGAAAGCGCAGTGTCGCCAGAATTTCGGCGCTCACTTCCACGGGGCTCTTGTCGCCTGCAATCGTGCGCACCTGCACCATCCCCGGTGTGTCGAGCAGTGCGTAAGGCAGCTTCTCAGGATGAGAAATGTCCTTGAGACCGCGGCCCATCAAACGTTTGACGGAGGCAATCGTATTGCCCGGGTCGCTGGCCTGGTGCTCCAGTGCTGCATAACCGATCTGCCGGCGTTGTGCATCCACATAACGCACCACACTCGGCAGGATAACCTTGCCATCCGCATCGGGCAGACACTCGGCGGTGCCGTTGCGCACAGCCGCAACCAAGGAGTGTGTGGTCCCGAGATCAATACCCACTGCTATACGCCGCTCATGCGGGTTAGGCGATTGTCCGGGTTCAGAAATTTGTAGAAGCGCCATGGGGAAAATTAATCAAACTGATCCAAGCGCTGATACAGGTCTTGGGTAAATTTTTCGATGAACATAAGCGCCCGCACAGTTCCAACTGCCGCGAACGCGTCGTGTTGTTCGTCCAGCAAAGCCTCACATTGTTGCAGCAGTTGCTGGCGCGAGGCTTCCACCTCCACCTGCAAATCATTCAAAGCAGGCAAAGCCTCCGCGTCGTCCAAAGCTTCCCGCCACTCCATTTGCTGCATCAGAAACGCTGCAGGCATGGCGGTATTGCTGTGGGCATTGACGGGCGCACCACCCAACTCACACAGGTAGGCCGCCCGCTTCAATGGGTCCTTCAGTCGTTGGTAAGCTTCATTAATACGTACCGACCACTGCATGGCCACCCGCTTGGAGGCTGCTCCTTGCGCAGCGAACTTGTCAGGATGTGCTTCGCGCTGCAACGCCTTCCAACGGGCGTCGAGCGCTGCACGGTCTTGTGCGAACTGTCGGGTCAGCCCAAACAGTTCAAAATCATCGGCCTGCAGGTTCACACGCGGAACGACTCACCGCAACCACACTTGTCGCGCTCATTGGGGTTATTGAAACGAAAGCCTTCGTTCAAGCCCTCACGCACAAAGTCAAGCTGTGTGCCATCGATGTAAGCCAGACTTTTGGGATCGACCAAGACCTTCACGCCAAAACCCTCAAACACGATGTCTTCAGGCGACAACTCGTCGACATACTCCAGCTGGTACGCCAGACCGGAGCAGCCCGTCGTTTTGACGCCCAGACGCACGCCCACACCTTTGCCACGCTTGGTCAGGTAACGTGTCACATGCCGTGCCGCGGCCTCGGTCAAGGTTACGGACATATCAGTTCAGGTGTTTCTTCTTGTAGTCATCCACGGCGGCTTTGATGGCATCTTCGGCCAGGATTGAGCAGTGGATCTTCACGGGCGGCAGTGCCAGCTCTTCCGCAATCTGGCTGTTTTTCAGGGCCGCAGCCTCATCCAGCGTCTTGCCCTTGACCCACTCGGTCACCAGAGAGCTGGAAGCAATGGCAGAGCCGCAACCGTACGTCTTGAAACGCGCGTCTTCAATCACACCAGTTTGGGGATTGACCTTGATTTGCAGTTTCATGACGTCACCGCAGGCCGGTGCGCCCACCATGCCAGTGCCAACGCTGTCATCACCTTTTTCAAAGCTGCCAACGTTGCGGGGGTTTTCGTAATGATCAACGACTTTGTCTGAATAGGCCATTTTTATTTCTCCAAATAGGGGGTCAGTGGGCAGCCCACTGGATCGTCGAGATGTCAATACCTTCTTTGTACATGTCCCAGAGCGGGCTCAGGTCACGAAGCTTGGCAACGTTCTTCTTGATGGTGTCCACCGCATAGTCGATGTCTGCCTCGGTGGTCCAACGACCAATCGTCATGCGCAGGCTGCTGTGGGCCAGTTCATCGCTGCGGCCCAAGGCACGCAGCACATAGCTGGGCTCCAACGATGCGGAAGTACAGGCGGAACCCGACGACACCGCCAAGCCCTTGATCCCCATGATCAGCGACTCACCTTCCACATAGTTAAAGCTCATGTTTAGGTTGTGGGGCACGCGCTTGGATTCGTGGCCGTTGATGAACACCTGTTCCACATCCTTCAAACCTGCCAGCATGCGGTCATGCAGGGCTTTGATACGAGTGTTCTCCGCGTGCATTTCTTCTTTGGCGATGCGGTAAGCCTCACCCATGCCAACGATCTGGTGCGTAGGTAGAGTACCGCTGCGCATGCCACGCTCGTGGCCGCCACCATGCATCTGTGCTTCCAAACGGATGCGCGGCTTGCGACGTACAAACAGTGCACCAATGCCTTTGGGGCCGTAGGTCTTGTGGGAGGTCAGGCTCATCAAGTCGACAGGCAGCGTGCTCATATCGATGTCCACACGCCCAGTGGCTTGGGCGGCATCCACATGGAAGATCACGCCCTTTTCGCGGCAGATGGTGCCAATCGCAGCGATGTCCTGAATCACGCCAATTTCGTTGTTCACGAACATCACGCTGGCCAAGATGGTGTCGGGGCGGATCGCAGCCTTCAAGGCATTCAGGTCCACCAAACCGTCGTCCTGCACATCAAGGTAGGTGACCTCAAAACCCTGGCGCTCCAGTTCACGACAGGTGTCGAGCACAGCTTTGTGCTCGGTCTTGACGGTGATGATGTGTTTACCCTTGGACTGGTAAAAATGGGCCGCGCCTTTCAAGGCCAGGTTGTTGGACTCGGTAGCACCCGAGGTCCAGACGATTTCACGCGGATCAGCGCCAATAAGTGCCGCGACTTGCTCGCGGGCCTTCTCTACAGCCGCTTCAGCCTCCCAGCCCCAAGCGTGACTTCGCGAGGCCGGGTTGCCAAAGTGGTTGCGCAACCAAGGCACCATCGCATCTACCACCCGCTCATCGCAAGGGTTGGTGGCGCTGTAGTCCATGTAAATGGGGAAATGGGGAGTGGTTTCCATGGCTGACTCAGTACTGGCTAAAAAATTGAAACGAAAAGGCGGGATCAGGACTTGGAGAACACATTGCCCAAGGCAAACACCGAGTTGGGAGCGTTCACACGGATCGGCTTGACCACAGGCATCGCCGAGATGGCACGCTTGATCGTGGGCTTGTCTTCCACTTGCAGACCTTTGGCCAACTGGTCATCCACCAGTTTCTGCAAGGTCACCGAATCCAAAAACTCCACCATGCGCGTATTCAAAGACGCCCAGAGGTCGTGCGTCATGCAGCGAGTGCCTTCGCCCAAGCAGTTTTCTTTACCACCACACTGGGTTGCATCAATCGGCTCATCGACCGAGACAATGATCTCAGCCACCGTGATATCGCTGGCCTTGCGGGCAAGGGTATACCCGCCCCCTGGCCCGCGGGTGGACTCCACCAACTCGTGGCGGCGCAGCTTGCCGAAGAGTTGCTCCAGGTAGGACAAAGAAATTTGCTGGCGCTGGCTGATGGCGGCCAATGTCACGGGACCCGAGCTTTGGCGCAGGCCCAAATCGATCATCGCGGTGACCGCAAAACGGCCTTTGGTGGTGAGACGCATCGCTTGCTCCTTCAGTCGGGTGTGGTTGTTGACTAACGGACTCAAGTATACCACACACCCCCTCAACTTACTCGGGTAAGCAGACTGGCCAGTCTATTAACCCGATAGTTTTAATCAACTTTACAAAACAACGACGTTATCAGACCCCGGCGCACCAAAAGCTTGCTCCTTGAGAATGTGTAACTGGTCCCTTACCCGAGCGGCCTTTTCGAACTCCAGATTGCGCGCATGCTCCATCATGAGTTTCTCCAGTCGCTTGATTTCGCGGGAAATATCTCTCTCGCTCATGTCTTCCACCTGGGCGCGCTGCTGGGCGTCGCGCTCCAGTCGCTCAGCTTCCTTGCCGGCTTTCTCGCTGTAGACGCCGTCGATCAGGTCGCGCACCTTCTTGACGATGGCCTTGGGCGTAATGCCTCGCTCCACGTTATGGGCAATCTGCTTTTTGCGCCGTCGCTCCGTCTCCCCAATCGCCCGCTCCATCGAATCGGTGATCTTGTCGGCATACAGGATGGCCTTGCCCTCCAGGTTTCGGGCGGCCCGGCCAATCGTCTGAATGAGTGAGCGCTCGGAGCGCAAAAAGCCTTCCTTGTCCGCATCCAGAATCGCCACCAACGACACCTCGGGAATGTCCAAGCCCTCGCGCAGCAAGTTGATGCCCACCAGCACATCAAAGGTACCAAGGCGCAAGTCGCGCAGAATCTCCACCCGTTCTACTGTGTCCACATCGCTGTGCAAGTAACGCACCTTCACCCCGTTGTCGGTCAGGTAGTCGGTGAGCTGCTCGGCCATGCGCTTGGTCAACGTGGTGATCAGCACCCGCTCGTTCTTCTCCACACGGATGCGGATTTCCTGCAGCACATCGTCTACCTGGGTGGTCGCAGGGCGCACTTCCACCTCGGGGTCTACCAGGCCTGTGGGCCGCACCAGTTGCTCCACCACCTTGCCGGCATGGTCTTTTTCCCACTGGGCTGGGGTGGCAGATACAAAGATGGCTTGGCGCATCTTGGTCTCGAATTCTTCGAACTTGAGTGGCCGGTTGTCCAGCGCACTGGGCAGGCGGAACCCGTACTCCACCAGCGTGGTCTTGCGGGCCCGGTCGCCGTTGTACATGCCGCCAAACTGGCCGATCAGCACATGGCTCTCGTCCAGAAACATCACCGCATCCTTGGGCAGGTAGTCCGTCAGCGTCGATGGCGGTTCGCCCGGCGCCGTACCACTCAGATGGCGCGAGTAGTTCTCGATGCCCTTGCAGTGACCCACCTCGGACAGCATTTCCAGGTCAAAGCGGGTGCGCTGCTCCAGCCGCTGGGCTTCCACCAGCTTGCCCATGCCAACAAACTCCTTGAGCCGGTCTGACAACTCCGTCTTGATAGCCTCCACGGCCATCAAGACCTGCTCGCGTGGGGTCACATAGTGGCTGCTGGGGTAGACGGTGAAGCGCGGAATTTTCTGGCGGATGCGCCCCGTCAGCGGATCAAACAGCTGCAGGCTCTCGATCTCATCGTCAAACAGCTCCACACGGATCGCCATTTCGCTGTGTTCGGCCGGGAAGATGTCGATGGTGTCACCGCGCACACGAAAGGCGCCACGACTGAAATCCATGTCGTTGCGCTGGTACTGCATGCGCACCAGCTGGGCAATCATGTCGCGCTGGCCCAGCTTGTCGCCCGTGCGCAGCGTCATCACCATCTGGTGGTAGCTCTCGGGCTTGCCGATACCGTAAATGGCAGACACCGTGGCCACAATCACCACGTCGCGCCGCTCGATGATGCTCTTGGTGCAACTCAGGCGCATTTGTTCGATGTGCTCGTTGATGGCGCTGTCCTTCTCGATGAACAGGTCGCGCTGCGGCACGTACGCTTCGGGCTGATAATAGTCGTAGTAGCTGACGAAGTACTCCACCGCGTTTTTGGGGAAGAACTCGCGGAACTCGCTGTACAGCTGCGCCGCCAGCGTCTTGTTGGGCGCAAACACAATCGCTGGGCGGCCCAGTCGAGCGATCACATTGGCCATGGTGAAGGTCTTGCCCGAGCCGGTCACACCCAGCAGGGTCTGGAACACCTCCCCGTCCGTCACCCCTTCCACCAACTGATCAATCGCCTCGGGCTGGTCACCGGCGGGGGGGTAGGGCTGGTACAGCTCATACGGGGAGTCCGGGTAGCGCACAAAGGTGCCCGTGCGCACCACTTCGGCATCGTCGGTCACTGCGGGGGCGGGCTGGGGGGATGGCATGGCGGCTGGCTCAAAGGGGCAAAGGTAGAACTGTAGACTAGACCGCGAACCGACAGGACGCCGCCATGCCAAACCCCTCCTTCCTGGGCACCGCCCTGCCCCTGATTCAGGCCCCCATGGCCGGTGTGCAGGGCCACGCGCTCGCTGCAGCGGTGTGCAATGCGGGTGGTCTGGGTTCCATTCCCGCTGCCATGCTGAGTTTGGACGCGCTGCGCAACGAACTCACGCAGCTCACGGCGCTGACCGACAAGCCCTTCAACGTCAATTTCTTCTGCCACACCCCCCCTGCACCCGATGCGGCGCGCGAAGCGGTCTGGCAGCAGGCCCTGGGGCCCTATTACGAGGAATTGGGCTTGTCCCTAGCCGACATCATCCCCGGCCCGGGCCGCGCGCCCTTCGGTGAGGCCGTGGCTGACGTGGTCGAAGCCTTCAAACCCGCTGTGATGAGCTTCCACTTCGGACTGCCTTCGCCCGAACTGCTGGCGCGTGTCAAAAGTTGGGGCAGCCGTGTCTTGGCTTCCGCCACTACGGTAGACGAAGCCCTGTGGCTGCAAGCCCACGGGGCCGATGCCGTCATTGCGCAAGGCTTGGAAGCTGGCGGCCACCGTGGCACCTTCCTCAGCAACGACCTGAGCACCCAGGTGGGGACCATGGCCCTGCTACCGCAAATCGTGCACGCCGTGACCGTGCCGGTGATTGCCGCGGGCGGCATTGCTGACGCATCCGGCGTGGCAGCGGCCATGGCCTTGGGTGCATCGGCCGTGCAAATCGGCACCGCCTATATGTGCTGCCCTGAGTCCACCACCTCCGCCCTGCACCGCGCGGTCTTGCAGAGCCCCGCGGCACGCCACACAGCGCTCACCACCCTTTTCACCGGCCGCCCGGCGCGCGGCATCATGAACCGGCTGATGCGCGAACTGGACCCGCTTAGCCCGGCAGCTCCAGCGTTTCCGCTGGCCACCGGTGCCATCGCCCCGCTGCGCGCACGGGCGGAAAGCCAAGGCAGCACCGATTTCTCGCCACTCTGGAGCGGACAAAATGCCTCGCAATGCCGCAATTTACCGGCGGCCGAACTTACGCGTGCACTGGCACGGGGCTTGGTGCATTAAGCACCCAGAAAAGGCACCAGCGCGGTGCCCGGTAAAATAGGGATTACCCGCATCGCAGGCCGCGGAGCGGGTACCCCCCGACATCCCAATCACAGGACCCCTTCATGTCTCTTTTCTCTGCTGTCGAAATGGCTCCCCGCGACCCCATCTTGGGTCTGAACGAACAGTTCAACGCTGACACCAACCCCAACAAAGTGAACCTGGGCGTGGGCGTGTATTTCGATGACAACGGCAAGCTGCCCCTGCTCCAATGCGTGCAAGCCGCCGAGAAGACCATGATGGACAAACCCACTGCGCGCGGCTACTTGCCCATCGACGGCATCGTTGCCTACGACAACGCCGTCAAAGGCTTGGTGTTTGGTGCCGACAGCGAACCCGTGACCTCCGGCCGCGTGGCCACCGTGCAAGCCATTGGCGGCACCGGCGGCCTGAAGATTGGCGCCGACTTCCTGAAAAAGCTCAACCCCGCAGCCAAAGTGCTGATCTCTGACCCCAGTTGGGAAAACCACCGCGCCCTGTTCACCAATGCCGGCTTTGAAGTGGGCACCTATGCGTACTTCGACCAATCTGCCAACGGCGGCAAGGGTGGCGTCAATTTTGAAGGTTACCTCGCCAGCCTGAACGCGGCGGCCGCCGGCACCGTGGTTGTGCTGCACGCCTGCTGCCACAACCCCACCGGTTACGACATCACCCCCGAGCAATGGGACCAAGTGATTGCGGTAGTCAAGGCCAAGAACCTCACGCCGTTCCTGGACATGGCCTACCAGGGCTTTGGGTATGGCATTGCCGAAGACGGCGCCGTGATCCAGAAGTTTGTGGCCGCCGGCCTGAACTTCTTTGTCTCCACCTCGTTCTCCAAGAGCTTCAGCCTGTACGGCGAGCGCGTCGGCGGCCTGTCAGTATTGTGCAAGGACAAGGAAGAAGCCGGCCGGGTGCTGTCGCAATTGAAGATCGTCATCCGCACCAACTACTCCAACCCACCCACCCACGGTGGTGCGGTGGTGGCTGCTGTGCTGAACAACCCCGAGCTGCGTGCCTTGTGGGAAAAAGAACTGGGCGAGATGCGCGTGCGCATCAAGGCCATGCGCCAGAAGCTGGTGGACGGCCTGAAGGCTGCGGGTGTGAAGCAAGACATGTCTTTCATCACGACCCAGATCGGCATGTTCAGCTACTCCGGCCTGAGCAAAGACCAGATGGTGCGCCTGCGCAGCGAGTTCGGCGTCTATGGCACCGATACTGGCCGCATGTGCGTGGCCGCGCTGAACAGCAAAAACATCGACTACGTCTGCGCGGCTATCGCCAAGGTCATCTAATACAAGCAGAATACGCCGCTGAGCCGCATAAATTATGCGCAAGCAGCTATTAAATGCATAGCAAAAAGCGTTTTATCCAGCTGTGCACTTGGTGCGTGACGCTGGCGTGGTGTCTGGTGGGCACGTCGGCTTGGGCCGGTAGCAACCATGTACAGGCCAGCTACCGCGCGCTAGAAGCCATGCCAGAGCTTAGCCAGGCCCCAAGGGCTGTGGTGGAGTCTCTGGACAGCTTTCTGCGCGCGCAAGAGAAAACGCTGGAAGCCTTGCTGGCCAGCCAGGAAGCTTGGGCCATGGCCGCGGTGGAGTTCTACCCTGCACTCCCCGACGCCCTGGCCTTTGTAGCGAATGCGCAGCGCAGCGATGAGGCACGGCGCCAAGCCTTTCTGACGGCACTGCGTATTGCCCCAAATAGCAAGTTTTCACTATTCCTGGAGCCGGATGCCAAAGGCATCGACGCCAACTCGGTGGCTAGTGCCAGCTTGGGGATCACCGATGTCAGTAGTGTCCCGCCGCAACACGGCAGCATTCATGCTCACAAACGATTTGTAGTTCTCAAAACCGGCGAATTGGTGAGCCCACTTGCGGTGGTGGCCACTGCAACCGATGAGCCCGACTACGGCTTAGACACCTTTTTGTGGGAAGACAGCCCCACCGGATGGGGCAAACAATGGGGACTGGGGCCACAGCCCTTCGGCAACCCGGCTTCGGCAGCGGCATCACAAACCCCCTTTGGCATGGGCTTCTTCTTCGAAGACCGCATCTTGTACAGCGTAGCCCCTTGGGCCAAACGCTCCATGGTGCAGGCCCGTTATTACCAATACTCCAGCCTATCCGCGCTGGCCCTGCGAACCGGGCACGACTATTGGGGCTGGCGATTTGCTGGCTTGGCCCTGCACTACCTGCAGAGCCTGACCCAGCCCTACCACGCGCGCCTGGCACCCGGAGAATCCAGTTCCAAGCTGCTGGCATACAACACCTTGGCCCGCATGGGACTGCCAGGTCCGCGCAACACGCGCATCCGCGCCATCACGAACCAGCGTTTGCTGCTGGATGCCCTGCAAACCCAGCTGCTGCCTCAAAGTTACAAAGCCCTGCAGACCCAGGACAAGGACAACAACTACCCCGAGTGGAATGACCGCTATTTGCGTACCGTGGTAGCGGCCCAAAGTGCCAATCTTGCCGACGGCGCGCAACGCACCTTGCTCGAGACACTTCCACCAGAATGGGTGGAAGAAGCCCTGATTGACTTGCAGCCCCAAGATGCGACCATGCGATTGTTACCAGATTTGTTGGCCCAAGACCCGAGTCGGCGCACCAGACTGCAAAGTTTGGTGAACGAGCTGATGGGCAATTTTGGTGCACACAGCCGCAACGCCCTGCGCGCCATTGTCAAATCCGGCAACCGCTACTAAGTCCATTGCTGTTATATTGCACTGCAACATTTTCTGAGGTTACCCCATGCTGTACCAGCTTTACGAGACCCAACGCTCCCTGATGGAGCCGTTTTCCGATCTGGCACTGGCTGCTGCCAAGCTTTACAGCAACCCACTGTCAGTTGCGGGACAAAATCCGTTTGCCCAGCGACTGTCGGCCGGATACGACCTGATGCACCGCCTGGGCAAGGACTACGAAAAGCCTGAATTTGGCCTGCGCACCATTGACGTGGACGGTGTCGACGTAGCCATCCACGAGCGCGTGGAGGTGAACAAGCCCTTCTGCGAACTGCGCCGCTTCAAACGTTTCACCGACGACACGGCCACGCTGGACAAAATCAAAGGCCAGCCAGTAGTACTGATCGTGGCGCCGCTCTCGGGCCACTACGCTACGCTGCTGCGCGACACCGTCAAAACCATGCTCAAAGACCACAAGGTCTACATCACCGACTGGAAAAACGCCCGTCTGGTACCGCTGGAAGATGGTGAGTTTCACCTCGACGACTACGTCAACTACGTGCAGGAATTCATCCGCCATGTGCAGGGCAAGTATGGAAACTGCCACGTGATGAGCGTGTGCCAGCCCACCGTGCCGGTGCTGGCCGCCGTGTCACTCATGGCCAGCCGCGGCGAAACCACGCCGCTGACCATGACCATGATGGGAGGCCCCATTGACGCTCGCAAGTCCCCCACCGCGGTGAACAACCTGGCCATGAACAAGAGCCACAGCTGGTTTGAAAACAACGTGATCTACCGCGTGCCCAGCAACTTCCCCGGCGCGGGCCGCCGCGTCTACCCCGGCTTTTTGCAGCACACCGGCTTTGTGGCCATGAACCCCGACCACCACGCCAAGAGCCACTACGACTATTTCAAGGACCTGATCAAGGGCGATGACGCCAGCACCGAAGCCCACCGCAAGTTTTATGACGAGTACAACGCAGTGCTGGACATGGATGCTGACTACTACCTGGAGACCATCCACGTGGTATTCCAAGACTTCAGCCTGGTCAGCGGCACCTGGGATGTGAAGAATCCCCAGGGCAAGCTCGAGCGCGTAAAGCCTGCGGACATCAAGACCACCGCCCTCATGTCAGTAGAGGGCGAACTGGACGATATTTCGGGTGCAGGCCAGACTGAGGCTGTGCACGACATCTGCAGCGGTGTGCCCAAGAGCCAGCAGCGTCACTTTGAAGCCAAAGGTGCTGGCCACTACGGCATCTTCTCCGGTCGCCGCTGGCGCGAACATGTGTACCCACAGGTCAAGGCATTCATCAAGGCCCATGCGACCCCTGTGGCCAAAGCAGCACCAGCTGCCAAGCCAGCGCCTGCAGTCGCCAAGTCCGCCGCAAAGCCCGTTTCAGTCAAAAAAGTGGCTATAGCACCCTCCAAACCTGCGCCAACAGCTCCTAAAACAGTAGCAGCCAAGCGCAGCATCAAGAGCAAGTGACCAGCCGCACGACAGCTGCGCCACCCTTGGTGCAGCGCCTGCTGGACGCCCTGCCCCAAACGCAGTGCACGCGTTGTGGCTACCCCGATTGTGCCGCCTACGCGCAAGCCATGGCTTCTGGAGAGGCAGACATCAACCAATGTCCGCCTGGCGGGGCTGAAGGCATTGAGCGCCTGGCAGCTATCACGGGCAAGCCCTCACGGCCGCTACCGCTGGAGTTTGGCGTTGAGAGCCCGCGCAGCGTGGCTTTCATCGACGAAAACTGGTGTATCGGATGCACCCTGTGCCTGGACGCATGCCCTACCGATGCCATCATCGGTAGCAACAAACGCATGCACACCGTGCTGGAACAGCATTGCACCGGCTGCGAGTTGTGCCTTCCGGTTTGCCCGGTAGATTGCATCTTGTTGGAGAACGTGAGCGGAACCCAAACTGGTTGGAGCGCATGGCCCCAGCCATTGGCAGACGAGGCACGCACGCGTTACTACGCGCGCAAAACACGCCGTGCCCGCGAGGAAACCGAACACGCCCAGCGGCTCCAGGAAAAGGCGGAGATAAAACTGGCCGACCTGCCCGCCCACTCGCAGCACACGGACCCTGCCGTGCTGGACAAGAAGCGGGCCATCATCGAAGCGGCGCTGGCGCGTGCCCGGGCGCGCAAGCAACTCAGCGACGCCCGCTGAGCACCGCCCGCATCCATAGGCTGCTATGCCTACACCGCAGCCATCAGGGTTTTATAAACACCGCAACCGACATACACGTCATCTACCTGCACCACGTACGACATCTTGGTCTGCACCTTGCCGCTGAGCGGATTGACAATGTCGTAGTCGACCCATCCGGGTGCCACCGATGCTTGACTAACGATCGAGGCCATCAGGGCATTGCCGTCAATACCGGCCACGTCCTGCACCCGGGTGCCGACCTTGGCGGAGTTGCCACAAAAGGCCAGGTACTGGCCGTTGCGGTCCAGCACAAACACATACATGTCGCGGTCAACCAACCCGCTTTCCTTTGGTGTCACAGCACGAATAAACGCATCCCGGCTGCCTGCGCTGCGGCGCATGGACAGGGCGCGCGCCACCAACGCACGGGCCTCATCAGCGGAGCCCTGCTGCAACTTGAACACCGACACGGCATCCGCCAATACGTTGGCTCGCTCTTGCAAGGCCGTGGCCTGGCTCACGGCTTGCTCCACCATGGCAGCGTTTTGCTGGGTAATCTCATCAAGCTGGCGGATGGCGGTGGTGATTTCCGACAAGCTGGCGCTCTGCTCGGCACTGGAGGCGGAGATCACAGACATGTTGCCAGCCACCCCCCGCACTCCGTCGGCAATGGTGGTGATATTTTTTGCAGCGGTACGAATTTGCTGCACCCCTGCTGCCACCTGGGCAGTGGAAGTAGTAATGAGCTGGCGGATTTCTTTGGCAGAAGCCGCTGAGCGTTGTGCAAGGGTCCGTACTTCCGTCGCCACGACTGCAAACCCCCGTCCCGACTCGCCGGCACGGGCGGCTTCAACAGCCGCATTCAAAGCAAGAATGTTGGTCTGAAAGGCCAAGCCATCAATCACACCCACGATCTCATCCATGCGGCGCGTGCTGGCCTCAATGGCCTCAATGGATTTGATGGCGTGGGACATTTCCCCAGCGCCGGACTCTGCCGTTTTACTCACCTGCTGAGCCGCAGTGTCTGATTGGATGGCTGCGCTCGCATTCTCCTTCACCGTTGCTGCAACTTCTTGAACGCTAGCGGAGGTTTCCTCCAAATTAGCGGCTTGCTGTTCCGTCCGGTCTGACAGGCTGGCACTTGCAGCGACCAGAGACTCACCTGCACCCGCGACTAAAGCCGCATTGCTCCTGACGCTCGCCACCATGACCGAAATGTTGTTCACCATAACGCCCATGGAGTGACTCATATCCGACAGCTCGTCTCTACCTTGAATCCGAACGACGTATCGCATATTGCCGCTAGCGGTTTCCTCCATGAAGCGCAAAACCTGCTTCAGGTCTGCAAGAAAACTCACATTGAATGCAAAAAGCAGGTACACAAGGCCAATGACTGCCAGCGCACTCAGTGCAGTTATTAGGAGCAAGTCTCGATGCAGGTCGACCAGTCTGGTCTCCAAGTTTTGCCTCAATGCTTGGCTGATTTCCTTTTGGTATTGGCCAATGGAAGCCGTCACCTTGCCGCCCAAATCGTAATAAGCCTTCGCTCCGCCCGAGTCTGAACCCTCTTTAAACCGGAGGCGACTGACTTTAACGAATTCATCCATGACTTCAACAACAGACTTGTAGTTTCCTTCATCAAAACCCTTGGCGGCGAGAAGAGACAGTGGGTATTCAAGTTGCCGCCGTGTCTCGAGCAGGTCGTCGACAGCCGCTTGGATGCGCCCTAGTCCACTTTCTTCAAGCGTTTCTTCGCTCAGCAAAGCCGCACCGGTGCCACGGATTTTCCCGACCTCATCGCGAAGGGGCATCAGGCGATAAACCACAACTTCCATCTGTAAAAATGCAACAGGATCGGGGTCATACAACAAACCAGAAATATCGGCCACGCCGTAAACAACACGTCGTAGATCACTCACGATGGCACTATGAATCGCGAGACTCTGTGGTGCAGTCTTGCCCGCAAGATCGGCGTAAAGCGAGTCCAGCCGTGCCTTGGTCTGAGGCCATTCTTTTGGGAGGATATCTTGGTGCTGCGCAATACGCGAGATTGCCTCCGTTAAGGCAGCCCGTGTTGGATCTGTCGAAACTTCGACGGAATCCCCTCCCAAAAGCTTAATGTTTGTCTGACCGCGGTGTGCTTGAAGAAGCCTTGCGACCTCCGTAAGGTCCTCCACTGCCTTGATGCCACCGATCTCACTTTGGGTCAGCTCAATTCTCTCGTAAGTGAGTAGAACTTGTTCGGTAACGATCGTGATCAATGGAACCAACACGATCAGCGCCAGCAAGGCTAGCTTGGTACCAAAGCGCATCTTGCGCATGACCCACATGCCGGGGTACAGAAACTTCACAAAGCTCATAGCGGGCGTTCCTTGCAAATTCTTCAATTGCGTTGACTTTATCGCTTTTCCATCCCTAAATGACAGAAAAATGGGGGGCATTGCCCCCCGTGTTTCCCCTTGAACTGCCGTTGGAAAGCGGCAACTCAACTCAAAGCGGCGATTACATCCGGCGGTGCCTGCACCAATTCGATCAACACGCCCTCCCCGGCAATCGGGAATTCGTCATTGCTCTTGGGGTGCAAAAAGGTGATGTCGTAGCCCGCGGCCCCCTTGCGGATGCCGCCGGGCGCAAAGCGCACGCCTTTGGCCGTGAGCCACTCCACCGCCACCGGCAAGTTGTCTATCCACAAGCCCACATGGTTCAAGGGCGTGGTGTGCACCGCCGGCTTTTTTTCAGGGTCCATGGGCTGCATGAGGTCAACTTCCACCTTGTAGGGGCCGGAGCCCATGGCGCAGATATCCTCGTCCACGTTTTCCTTCTCGCTCTGGAAAGTGCCGGTGACCTCCAGGCCCAGCATGTCCACCCACAGGGTTTGCAGGCGCTTTTTGTCGGGCCCGCCAATGGCGATCTGCTGGATGCCCAAGACCTTGAAGGGGCGTTTGTCTGCAGCAGCGCTCATACGAACTCCACGATGGCTTGGTCAACCGACAGGCTCTCGCCCTTGGCGGCCAGCACCTTGCCGACCACACCATCGGCGGCGGCAAACAGCACGTTTTCCATCTTCATGGCCTCGATCACGGCCACACGCTCGCCGGCCTGCACCTTCTGGCCGGGCACCACCGCCACATCCACCAGCAAGCCGGGCATGGGCGAGAGCACGTAGCGGCTCATGTCGGGCGGTGCCTTGTGCGGCATCAGCTTGTGCAGCTCGGCCATGCGCGGGGACATGACCAGCGCATCGATGCGGGTGCCGTTGTGCTGCACGCGCAGGGCCAGCGGGTTCTTGGGCGTGCCGCGCTCCACCTGGGCCGTGAAGGCTTTGCCGTTCACTGTGCCGGTGATGGCAATGTCGTTCAGGCGCGATTTGCTACGAATAACATAGCTGCTCGCGCCCACCCGTACTTGGGCAGAGCCGGTGTCACCCTCAAACTCGTCCACATGCACCGCGGTGTAGCTGTTGTTGCCCGCGGCATCCAGCGTGACGACCACATAGTCTTTGCCTGCGTCCACGGCGTAGCCGGGCAACTGGCCGGACATGCCCGCCGCGCGCTCGCGCGACTTGCGGCGCACAAAGGCGGCCAGCGCGGTGAGGAAGGCGGCATCGTCATGCGGCACGTCTTCCGCAAAGAAGCCCTTGCCGTAGTTCTCGGCGATGAAGCCGGTATTGAAATCACCGCTCACAAACTTGGGATGGGCCAGCAACGCGGCCTGGAACGGGATATTGCTCGACACACCACGAATCACAAAACCGTTGAGGGCCTCGCGCATCTTGGCAATCGCGTCATTGCGGTCCTTGCCATGCACGATGAGCTTGGCAATCATCGAGTCGTAGAACATGGGGATCTCGCCACCGTCCTGAACGCCGGTATCCACGCGCACGCCTTGCAGGTGCGCGGTGTCGCCCTGCCACATGGTTTGGTCCGGCGGCGCAAAGCGCACCAAACGCCCGGTGCTGGGCAGGAAGTTGCGGAACGGGTCTTCGGCGTTGATGCGGCACTCAATGGCCCAGCCGTCGCGCTTCACGTCAGCTTGCGTGAGCGGCAGCTTTTCGCCAGCCGCCACGCGGATCATCAGCTCCACCAGATCCAGGCCAGTGATGCACTCGGTCACCGGGTGCTCCACCTGCAGGCGGGTGTTCATCTCCAAAAAGTAGAAGTCCTGGTCCTTGCCGACCACAAACTCCACCGTACCGGCGCTCTGGTACTTCACGGCCTTGGCCAGTTGCACCGCCTGCTCGCCCATGGCTTTGCGGGTGGCGTCGCTGATGAAGGGGCTGGGCGCCTCTTCAATCACCTTCTGGTGACGGCGCTGGATGGAGCATTCGCGCTCGTTCAGGTAAATCACATTGCCATGGCTGTCGCCTAGCACCTGGATCTCGATGTGGCGCGGCTCCTGCACAAACTTCTCGATGAAGATGCGGTCATCGCCAAAGCTGTTGCGGGCTTCGTTCTGGCAGCTAGCAAAGCCTTCAAACGCTTCCTTGTCGTTGAAGGCCACACGCAAGCCTTTGCCGCCGCCGCCCGCAGACGCCTTAATCATCACGGGGTAGCCAATGCCTTTGGCAATCTCCACTGCTTGTTCTGGGCCACTGATCGCGTCGTTGTAGCCGGGGATGGTGTTGACCTTGGCTTCATTCGCCAGCTTCTTGGAAGCGATCTTGTCGCCCATGGCGGCAATGGAGTGTGCCTTGGGGCCGATGAAGGCAATGCCCTCGTCTTCGCAGCGCTTGGCAAACGCTTCGTTCTCGCTCAAGAAACCGTAGCCGGGATGCACCGCTTGTGCGCCGGTTTGCTTACAAGCGGCAATGATTTTTTCGGCCTGCAAGTAGCTCTCGCGACTGGGAGCGGGGCCAATGTTGACGGCCTCGTCGGCTAGCGCCACATGGCGGGCTTCCTTGTCGGCGTCTGAGTAGACGGCAACCGTCTTGATGCCCATTTTTTTGGCGGTGGCGATGACGCGGCAAGCGATTTCGCCACGGTTGGCGATCAGGATTTTGGTAAACATTTCTAGTCTCCTAACGGTGTGGGGTGTGCCAACTTAGGCATGTGTTTTTTGAGATGGCGTTTTGTCTGAGCTCGCAGCGGCCACGGCGTATCCGCCTCCGCTCATGTCCCCCGCCCTGCGGGCTCCTCCTTGACTTCGCTGCGACGGACACACCATGCCCGCTGCTGCGAAGGCGCGTGCTCTACAGGCCCAGGCATACCAAGCCGCCGGGATCGGGCTGCCTGTGCGTTTTGCGCAGGTCAAGGAGGAGCGCGCAGCGCGGGGGACACGGAGCAAAACGCTCAGGTAACCCGATCCCGCACCAGCGAAAATAGCTGCCCCTCTTCTACGATCAAAAAGATGCAAAGGGTGAAACGAATTCATGATCTCTTCCATTCACCAATCTCCGTAAAAGTAGAGGCGGTGGTCTCGGTCTTCTTCAAAGCCTTTAGGACACCAATTCCTACTCAATACGCGATCGCCTATGACGGCCATTTGGGTGCCTGTAATTACTTGGCCCCCAACTTCAACCGGGCCAATAGCACTATGCGCTATCCGAAGGATGAACTCCTCCGGCGAACCAATGTGAGAGTCAATAGCCCGCAATGCGTCCTCGACACTGCTGACCGTTGCGATGTGCTTCACAGCGGAATGTTCCCGTGCTTGCGCCACGGGTTTTCCAACTTCTTGTCCTTGAGCATGACCAGCGAACGGCAGATGCGTTTGCGGGTTTCGTGCGGCAGGATCACGTCGTCGATAAAGCCACGCGCACCTGCCACAAACGGGTTGGCAAAGCGGGCTTTGTACTCAGCTTCCTTGGCGGCTAATTTCGCAGGATCACCCTTGTCTTCGCGGAAGATGATTTCCACGGCGCCCTTGGCACCCATCACCGCAATCTCGGCATTCGGCCAAGCCAGGTTCACATCGCCGCGTAGGTGCTTGGAGGCCATCACGTCGTACGCGCCACCGTAGGCCTTGCGGGTGATGACGGTGATCTTGGGAACGGTGCATTCTGCATACGCATAAAGCAGTTTCGCGCCATGTTTGATGATGCCGCCGAACTCTTGAGAGGTGCCGGGCATGAAGCCGGGCACATCCACAAACGTGACCACGGGAATATTGAAGGCATCGCAGAAGCGCACAAAGCGTGCGGCCTTGATAGAACTCTTGATGTCCAGGCAACCTGCCAGCACCAGCGGCTGGTTGGCCACGATGCCTATGGTCTGGCCGTCCATGCGCGCGAAGCCGATGATGATGTTCTTGGCGTACTCGGGCTGAATCTCAAAGAAGTCGCCATCGTCCACGGTTTTGACGATCAGCTCCTTCATGTCATACGCCTTGTTGGCGTTCTCGGGCACCAGGGTGTCCAGGCTCAGGTCTTTGCGGTCGATGGGGTCGCCACTCTTGCGTACGGGTGCCTTTTCGCGGTTGTTCAAAGGCAGGTAGTTGTAAAGACGGCGTAGCATCAGCAGCGCTTCCACATCGTTCTCAAACGCCAGGTCGGCCACGCCACTCTTGGTGGTGTGGGTGAGTGCGCCGCCCAGCTCTTCGGCGGTCACTTCTTCGTGCGTGACGGTCTTCACCACTTCGGGGCCGGTCACGAACATGTAGGAGCTGTCTTTCACCATGAAGATGAAGTCCGTCATGGCCGGGCTGTACACCGCACCACCGGCTGACGGCCCCATGATCATGCTGATCTGCGGAATCACGCCGCTGGCCATCACGTTGCGCTGGAACACGTCGGCATAGCCGCCCAAAGAGGCCACGCCTTCCTGAATGCGTGCGCCACCCGAATCGTTGAGGCCGATGACGGGTGCGCCGACCTTCATGGCCTGGTCCATCACCTTGCAGATTTTCTCGGCATGGGCTTCAGACAAGGCACCGCCGAACACCGTGAAGTCCTGGCTGAACACAAACACCAGGCGGCCGTTGATCATGCCGTAGCCGGTGACCACGCCGTCGCCGGGAATCTTCTGCTCGTCCATACCGAAGTCCACGCAACGGTGTTCGACAAACATGTCCCACTCTTCAAACGTGCCTTCGTCCAGCAGCACTTCGAGGCGCTCGCGCGCGGTGAGCTTGCCTTTTTTATGCTGTGCGTCGATGCGCTTTTGCCCACCGCCCATGCGGGCCAGCTCTCGCTTGGCTTCCAGTTGTTCGAGGATGTCTTGCATGTTATCGTCCTTCAGGTCAGAAAATGGAAAGTCTTTTGCTATCTATTTAGGAGCTGCCTGCGCAGTGAGTTCGAGCGCTGAGAGCAGATTTCTTGCTGCAGTGCTGGCAGCCATCTGGCCTGCCTGCACCGCCGCGGTGAGCTGGGGCAGCTGCTCGCGCACCGCCGGGTTTTGTTTGAAGGCTTGCTTCAAGCCTGCGTCGATGCGCTCCCACATCCACGACAGCGACTGGTTCTGGCGGCGCTGGCTGAACAAGCCGTTGGCGGTTTGCAGGGTCTGGAATTCGCACACGGCTTGCCAGAAGGTGTCGACGCCCCGCCCCAACAACGCGCTCAAGCTGATCACTTTGGGGGCCCAGTGCTTGTCGCTATGCGGGTCATTCGGGTTGCCGTGCATGCCCAGCAAGCGCAAGCTGGAGGTGATCTGCGCCTGCGCGCGGGTGGCGGCATCGGCGTCAATGTCGGCCTTGTTGATGACCACCAAGTCGGCCAGCTCCATCACGCCTTTTTTGATGGCCTGCAAGTCGTCGCCCGCGTTGGGCAGCTGCATCAGCACAAACATGTCGGTCATGCCCTGCACTGCTGTCTCGCTCTGACCCACGCCCACAGTTTCGACAATCACGATGTCGTAGCCTGCCGCCTCGCAGACCAGCATGGCCTCGCGCGTTTTCTCGGCCACACCGCCCAGCGTGCCGCTGCTCGGGCTGGGGCGAATAAAGGCCTTCTCGTGCATGGACAACTTTTCCATGCGCGTTTTGTCGCCGAGGATGGAACCGCCGGATACCGAAGAGGACGGGTCAATGGTGAGCACCGCCACGCGATGGCCTTGTTCAATCAGGTACAGGCCCAGCGCTTCAATGAAGGTGCTTTTCCCCACGCCGGGCACGCCACTGATGCCCAGCCGGAACGACTTACCAGTGTGTGGCAAGAGCGCGGTGAGCAGCGCATCACCCTGGGCCCGGTGGTCCACGCGGGTGGACTCCAGCAGGGTAATGGCTTTGGCAATAGCGCGGCGCTGCAGGAGAGACTCGCCCCCCAACAGACCGGCCTGCACGGTTTCAGGTGTCACCCGAGTGCCTTTTCGATCTGGCTCAGCACATCCCGTGCGCTCACCGGGATCGGCGTGCCAGGGCCGTAAATACCCTTGACGCCTGCGGCGTACAAAAAGTCGTAGTCCTGGCGCGGAATCACACCGCCTACAAAAACAATGATGTCGTCAGCACCCTGCTTCTTGAGCTCGGCGATGATGGCGGGCACCAGGGTCTTGTGGCCCGCGGCCAGGGTCGATACGCCGACCGCGTGTACGTCGTTTTCAATTGCCTGACGGGCACATTCTTCGGGGGTCTGGAACAGCGGGCCCATGTCCACGTCAAAGCCCAGGTCAGCAAACGCGGTGGCTACCACTTTGGCGCCGCGGTCGTGGCCGTCCTGGCCCAGCTTGCTGATCATCACGCGGGGGCGGCGGCCTTGTTTGTCGGCAAAGCCGGCGATGTCGGCCTTGAGGGCGTTCCAGTACTCCATGGTGTCTCCTTGGGCGCTGTCGTAGGCGGCTGCGTACACGCCGCTGACCTTGTTGGTATCGGCGCGGTGGCGGCCAAAGGCTTTCTCCAACGCATCACTCACCTCACCCACTGTGGCGCGCAGGCGGATGGCTTTGATGGACAAGTCCAGCAGGTTTCCGGTACCGGACTCTGCTGCAGAAGTGATAGCAGCTAGCGCAGACTCCACGAGCGCGGAGTCGCGTTTCGCCTTGATATCTTGGAGGCGGGCGATCTGGCTTTCGCGCACGGCCACGTTGTCGATGTCGCGGGCTTCGATCTGGTCTTCGTTCTTCAACTTGTACTTGTTCACGCCGACGATCACGTCCTGGCCGCTGTCGATGCGCGCCTGCTTCTCGGCAGCGGCGGCTTCGATCTTCAGCTTGGCCCAGCCGCTGTCCACGGCCTTGGTCATGCCGCCCATGGCTTCCACTTCTTCGATGATCTTCCAGGCGGCATCGGCCATGTCCTGCGTCAGCTTCTCCATCATGTAGCTGCCGGCCCAGGGGTCGATCACGTTGGTGATGTGGGTTTCTTCCTGGATGATGAGCTGCGTGTTGCGGGCAATGCGGGCGCTGAATTCGGTGGGCAGTGCGATGGCTTCGTCGAAGCTGTTGGTGTGCAGGCTCTGCGTGCCGCCAAACACCGCAGCCATCGCTTCGATGGTGGTGCGCACCACGTTGTTGTACGGGTCTTGCTCTGTCAGGCTCCAACCGCTGGTCTGGCAGTGCGTGCGCAGCATCAGGCTCTTCGGGTTCTTGGCGTCAAAGCCCTTCATGATGCGGCACCACAGCAGCCGTGCCGCGCGCATCTTGGCAACCTCTAAATAGAAGTTCATGCCAATCGCCCAGAAGAACGACAGGCGCCCGGCGAAGTCGTCCACATCCAGCCCGGTAGCAATAGCCGTCTTCACGTATTCCTTGCCGTCCGCCAGCGTGAAAGCCAGCTCCAGCGCCTGGTTCGCGCCCGCCTCCTGCATGTGGTAACCCGAGATGGAGATCGAGTTGAACTTGGGCATGTTCTTGGCGGTGTAGCCAATGATGTCGCCGATGATGCGCATGCTGGGCGCGGGAGGGTAGATGTAGGTGTTGCGCACCATGAACTCTTTCAGAATGTCGTTCTGAATCGTTCCCGAGAGCTTGTCTTGCGATACGCCCTGCTCTTCGGCCGCCACCACATAGCCCGCCAGCACCGGCAACACCGCGCCGTTCATGGTCATCGACACCGACACCTTGTCCAACGGAATTTCGTTGAACAGGATCTTCATGTCTTCCACTGAGTCAATCGCCACTCCTGCCTTGCCCACATCGCCCGTGACGCGCGGATGGTCGGAGTCATACCCTCGGTGGGTGGCCAGGTCGAACGCAACGCTCACCCCCTGGCCACCTGCCGCCAGTGCCTTTCTGTAGAAGGCATTGCTCTCCTCGGCCGTCGAAAAACCGGCGTATTGGCGGATCGTCCAGGGGCGCACCGCGTACATCGTCGCCTGCGGGCCGCGCAGATACGGCTCAAAGCCCGGCAGCGTGTCGGCGTGCTTCAGGTCGGCTGTGTCTGCCGCCGTGTAGAGCGGCTTGACCGCGATGCCGTCGGGTGTGATCCAGTTCAGCGCGTCCACATTGCCGCCGGGCGCGGACTTCGCGGCGGCCTTTGCCCACTGCTCCAGGGTGGCTGTTTTGAACATTTCTTCCGGCTGATCCGGCTGGGCAGGTGCTTGCATGCTTATCTCCACAAGTAACGCGGGGCGATGGGTTTCATTATTCATAATTATAAATTAAACAAGAAGACAGACAAGCAGAGGAAACGACTCAGGGACGCAAATCGTCCACCAGGGCCACCACCACCCGGGCCAGCCCCTCGCCAACCAACTCCACGGGCTGCTCAGGCTCATCGAACAGCATCTCCATCAGGCTATAGGCACATTGGATGGCCACGCGCGTCATCGCCCGCACCCGCTCGGGCGGCGCTTGGGGGAAAGCCTCTTGGCACACCGCAGCCAGGGCTGCAGCCATGCTTCGGTGCGATTCGAGCACCACCCCGTGCAAGGCAGGCACAGCCTGCACCGCCCTTGTGATAGACACCCCCGCAGGGTAGGCCCGGGTCACCTCCAGCACCTGTGCAAACAGCTCCAGCACGCTGCGGCCCAGCGCCTGTGGTGGCTGGCGCAGTGTCGCTGGCGTGGCCCAGCCCAACAACACCTGGTTTTGGGCGTCCATCAGCCGGTGCCCGAGCACCGCCAGCAGGTCATATTTGTCGTGGAAATAGCGGTACAGCGTGGGCGGCGTCAGCCCTGCGCGTTTGCAGACGAGGTTTGTCGTCAGGCCGTCCAAGCCGGCTTCGGCCAGCACCTCGGCGGCCACCTCCAGGATGCGCTCGTAGGTTTGCTGGGCCCGCACTTGTTGCGGCGTTGTCGTCTTTTTCGCAAGGTCCGTCATGGGTCAGGAGGGCTTTTGATTCATGGTAGCACCGGCCTGCGGCCTAGGGTTCTCCCCGGTGGGCGGAAGCGTAAAACCCAATAAACTAGTTTTTACTATGTTTTTAGCACGCCGTCTTTTTTGGCTCTCAATAGCAACCTTGTGGCTGCTCACCCTTAATGCGTGCAGCCCCCAGCCCGGCCCAGATGCTCTGCCCCGCGTGGTGCTAGACGCCCGCTTGCAAGGCCTGTACGAGCGTGCGTGCGTCCATTGCCACGCCGCCAAAGGCAGCGGCGCACCCCAGCAAGGTGATGCCGCAGAGTGGGCGCGCCGCGCAAGCCAGGGCGACGCCGCCCTGCTCGCCAGCGTGCGCCAGGGCAAAGGCGCCATGCCGCCCATGGCTTGGTGCGCCGAATGCAACCAAGAGGACTTTCAGCAACTCATCGCCTACTTGCGGGCCCCCAAGGAGTGAGCATGCAACGCCGTCAAATCCTGCAAACCCTGACAGCAACTGCCTTAATGGCTGGCCTGCGCCCCCCGGCTGTCGCCCAAACCGGCACCGCCCCGCAGGGCTGGCACAACTGGTCAGGTTTGCAAAGTTGCCAGCCCCAAGCCTGGAAAGCACCAGCCGACGAGACCGAAGTGCTGCAGCTGCTGCAAACCGCCCCGCCCCCATTGCGCAACCTGGGCGCGGGCCACTCCTTTAGCCCGCTTGTGCCCACCACAGGCAGCCTGCTCTCGCTGGACCGGCTCTCAGGCTTGCGCCAGCACGACCTCAAAACCGCCACCGCCACGCTGGGCGCTGGCACACGCTTGGCCCAGGCCTCACGGGCGCTGGACGCCGTGGGTCTGGCGTTTCGCAACCTGCCCGACATTGATGTGCAAACCCTGGCCGGTGCCATGGCCACCGGCACCCACGGCACCGGCATGCAACTGCCCGCCCTGCACGCGGACCTGCAGCAACTGGTGTTGCTCACCCCCACCGGCCAGCGCCTGGAGTGCAGCCGCCAGCAGCACCCCGAGGTGTTTGCGGCAGCCCAAGTGTCTTTGGGGGCCTTGGGTGCCATTGGCGAAATGACCTTGCGCGTGCGCCCACGCCATGTGCTGCGGCGCAAGGCCTGGTTGCTGCCGACGGAGGAGCTGCTACGCGCCATTCCACGCCTGGCGGCCGCGCACCGGCAGTTTGAGTGCTACCTGCTGCCCCACACAGGCTACGGTGCGGCCATCGTGCACGACGAGGTGCAACAGCAACCTCAGGCACGCACCGAAGCCCCCGACGAGGACGTGCTGGCCGACCTGAAACGCCTGCGCGACTGGTTTGGCCGCTGGCCTGCCATGCGCCACTGGGTGGCTCAGCGCCTGATTGACCCCAGCTTGCAGGAGGAGGCCGTGGACTGGTCGTGGAAACTGCTGTCCACCCAGCGCCCCACCCGCTTCAATGAAACCGAATGCCATGTGCCCCAGGCCGACGGCGTGGCCTGCCTGCGCGAGGTGCTGGCCGCACTGGAGCTGCGCAACGATGTGTTTTTCCCGGTCGAGTTCCGCTTTATCGCCGCCGACGATGCCTGGCTCTCCCCCTTCTACCAGCGGGCCAGCTGCTCGATTGCCGTGCATGCCGCACACGATGAACCTTGGGACTACCTGCTACGTGACATGGGCGTCATCTTCCGCCGCTATGGCGGACGCCCGCACTGGGGCAAGCTGCACGACCGCAGCCAGGCAGAGCTTCGCGGGCTCTACCCGCGGTGGAACGACTTCCTGGCCGTGCGCCGCCAGCTCGACCCCCAAGGCCGCATGCTGAATCCACATCTGCAACGCATCCTGATGGGAGCCTGAACATGCAACGCCGCCATCTGATTTTGGGCGCTAGCGCCACTGGCGTAGCCGCTGCAGTGGCCCTGCGCCCGGGTGACCGCGGGGGCGCCCATGACGCCTACTTCCAGACACTGGCCCATGCCCTGCAAGACCACCCCGCCCAGCCCACCCTGGTGGTGGACAAAACCCGCCTGAAGGCCAATCTGAATCGTATCCGCACGCTGGCCCACCCCAAGCTTCCGCTGCGCGTGGTGGTCAAGTCCTTGCCCTCTCTACCCCTGCTGGACGAGGCCTTGGTCGCCTGGCAAACCGAGCGTGCCATGCTGTTCAATGCGCAGCAACTGGTCCTGATCGCGAAAGCGCGCCCCCAGCTGGACCTGCTGCTGGGCAAACCCTTGCGCGCCTCCGCCGCGCGATGGGCGCTGGAGCAAGCAGGCAACAGCCCGGCCGCACTGCGCACCCAATGGCTGGTGGACAGCCCGGCCCTGCTGGCAGACTACCGCACGCTGGCGCAGGGCCTTGGGCGCCCGCTGCGCATCAATCTGGAAATTGACGTGGGCTTGCACCGTGGCGGGGTGGAAACTGCAGAGCAGATGACTGAGATGTTGGCCCTGCTGCGCGAAGAACCCTTGCTGGAGTTTTCGGGCCTTATGGGCTACGACGCCCACTTGGCGGCTATTCCCGACCTGCCGGGCAACCGCAGCCAGGCCTTGGCCCACGCCCAAGCGCGCTACGCCGACATGCTGGCACTGGCCCGCCAAGCGCTGGGCAGTGCCAGCGCCGCGCCATGGACGCTCAATGCCGCGGGCTCCCCCACCTTCCATTTGCACCATGACCAGCACGCCCCCAATGAACTGTCCGTCGGCTCGGCGGCCGTCAAACCACTGGACTTTGACAAACCGTCGCTGACCAGTCTGGAGCCCGCCGCCTTTATCGCGACGCCAGTGCTCAAAACCATGGAGACCTTCCGACTGCCACGCGGCGCAGAAACTGTCTCTGCCCTCGCCCGCTGGTGGGATGTCAACCAGCGCCAAGCGCTCGCCATCCACGGCGGGCATTGGTTGGCCGACCCGGTGTCACCACCGGGCGTACAGGCCAGCAGCTTGTATGGCCCGTCGTCCAACCAGCAGGTCATGGTGGCCCCACCCTCCGTGGGCCTGCGGGCAGGCGACTGGGTGTTTTTCCGCCCCCGGCAAAGCGAGGCCGTGTTTCTGCAGTTTGGCCCGCTGGCGGTGTTCGATCAGGGTCGCCTGGACGCCCAGTGGCCCGTGTTTCCGGCTTCTGCCTGAGCAGAACTAGCCTCTGCATTATTCGTAATTATGTATTTTGAGACGGCACACCTTTACAATCTGGCAGCCCTGTACACCTGCCATCTATGCCACCTGCCACGCCCCCTCTCGCCCACCGCGCCCTGTACGAAGAAGTCGCTGAGCTGCTGCGCCAGCGCATCTTCAAGCGTGAGCTGGAGCCGGGCACCTGGATCGACGAACTGAAGATTGCCGAAGAAATCGGCATCAGCCGCACCCCGCTGCGCGAGGCACTGAAGGTGCTGGCCACCGAAGGCCTGGTAACCATGAAAGTGCGCCGCGGCGCCTATGTGACCGAAGTGTCGCAGCAGGACCTGGCCGACGTGTACCACCTGCTCAGCCTGCTGGAAAGCGACGCGGCTGGCGTCGTAGCCACCAAAGCCACGGACGCGGAACTCAAAGAGCTGCAGACCTTGCACAAGGCATTGGAAGCCGCAGCCAAGCCCGGCAAGGCCAACACCGACCAGTTCTTTGCAGTGAACGAGAAGTTCCATATGCGATTGCTAGAGATCGCCAACAACCGCTGGCGCGACCAGATGGTCGCCGACCTGCGCAAGGTCATGAAGCTGAACCGCCACAACTCCCTGCTCAAAACCGGCCGTATCGAAGAATCCTTGGCCGAACACCGCGCCATCATGGACGCGCTGACTGCGCGCGACGCCGCGCTGACAGTACAGCGGGTGCGCGAACATTTTGCCAATGGTCTGGAAGCGGCAGAGTAAGTCGAAATTTCACTTGCATAGACATGCCGTAGGCCGTGCATGTATTGGGATACCATCGCGTCTCATCAGTGAGGTCTGGTCCCGCCTGCACGACCCGGAGAGGTTGTACGGCACTCTGTTCTTAAACCCGTGGCAATCCGAAAGCACATCGAAAAATTACTCGATAGGCTCGCATCCGTACTGATCCCAACCCTGCTGGTTGCGATTGCCATTGGTGTGCTCATGTTGAAGCTCACGCAGGTCGATCCGGTGTCATCCGAGGTCCTGCCGATCCGTGTATGGATGCAAGATTCCGTCACACCAGTGCCCGACCACAAGGCTGCGCTGGGCCTTCTTGAAAACAGCACCCCCATAACATCGTATGAAACCAAGCTCGCAACGCAGGACTTCTGGTTTGCGCTGAGCGCGGGTCCGGCTTTCGACGGCAAAAAACAAGTGATTGAGTTTCCATCGCGGCACTTGGTCACACTCTCCTGCTGGGACATCGCTGACGACAGGCATTTGGGTACGGCCTCGCGTAGCGGGGTCGGGGGACAACTGTCTTACAGCCGGGGCGGATTCGCCCTTGCAGGAATCCCTGAACGCTCTTTGGACCAAGTGGTATGCAAGGCTGCGTTCCGTGGTCCGGCCAAGATATCGGCCCGTTCGTGGCCAGTGGACGAATTGCGGAACGCGCAAGCTACCCACAAAAATGCAGGCGCAACTTTGGAGGTGGGTATTGGCGTCCTGGCCCTCTTTATGTTGCTGACCGCCTGGGTGACACGCAGCCGCTTGTATTGGACTTTCGTCGGTTGGCTGTTACTCAATATGCGCATGGCGTCCCTCTCGGCCGGGACGGATTGGGACATGTTTGGCATCGTGATTGATCCATCCATGGTCATAGGGATGCGGCAATGGACGGTCTGCCTGTACTTCTCCATGACCGTTGCGTTATTCAGCCAGCTTTTCAAGAAAGAGTTGGACGAACTTAAAGCAGGCTGGACACTGGTGCTATTGCAAGTATCCGCTGTGGTTATAGTTTCGTTACCCCTATTGCTCACGTTCGAACAAACCTTGCGTGCGATCTGGCCATGCACCGCAGCGGGCACTGCCATCATTGCCTGGTACCTAGCAAAGATTCTGCGCAAGACACCCTCCCGCGTAGCGAGCTGGTACGCGGCGTCGATTGCCATAGCCACCTTGGCCGGCTTGGCCGAAGTCATCGTAGCCGCCACCGGACAGGTCGTGCTGATGGCGGGATTCAACCACGTCACAGCCGCCATTGCCTCTGCACTCCTCGCTTCACTCGCCATGGCCGAAGACATGCGCACCGATCGGCTGGAAAAAATCGAGGCCCAAAAAACCGTTCAAGCGGCCTACAAGGATTCGCCGATTGGCCTTTTTACGGTCGGCAAGGGGGGCCTCTTGCTGAACACCAATCCGGCCTTCCAGCGCATGCTCGCGGGCATGGGCCCCGACGTACCAACCCATGTCGCACAGCTATTCGGGCGCGAGGTGGTTGATGCCATCGCCCAGCTGCAGTACACCGGCGCACACCACTCAGTCGAACTGCAAACCAAAGTCACCAATATCCAGACGCGGCTGGACCACTGGTTCTCCATCAAAGCGTCAACCGCAAATGGCAGCACCGTGGAAGGAACCTTGCAAGACATTACCGAGCGGGTGCGGGCCAATGAGCGGCTGGAGTTCATGGTCAACCACGACCCCCTGACCGGGTGCCTGAACCTGCGAGGTATGACGCGCACGTTAGAACGGTATGAGCGACAGCCCGACGCGCTGGCTTATCTGGATCTGGACCGCTTCAAGTTGATCAACGACCTCTACGGACATACCGCCGGGGACAACGTGCTCAAGCAAGTCTGCCGCCGCATACAAAAACACCTGGGGCCCAACGATATGCTGGCACGGATGGGAGCCGATGAGTTTGTCGTGGCCTTCTCCCAAGCCAGTATGGAAGAGGCCTCCAGCATCTGCAGGGACATCGTCCATGACATTTCCTCGGCGAGCTATCCCATCGACTCGCAGAGTTTTTCCCTCAGCGTGTCGGGTGGCCTCGTGGGCACTGCGCAGTTTAGCGAAGCCCCTTTGAACGAAGTGATTTCCGCTGCGGATACTTTGTGCCGCGTTGCCAAAAGCCGCAGCGGCGAACGTCTGGTGGTGATGGAATCGGGCAACCAGTTCTTTCAGCACCACAAGGAAGAGCTGGACCTTATTGCTGCGCTGGAGCGTGGCGAAACGCCAGCGGGCCTGTTTCTGGTGATGCAGCCTGAGATTTCCTTAACTGCACCTTTCGATTCCTTGA
Source organism: Rhodoferax sp. (assembly GCF_034519335.1). Lineage (GTDB taxonomy): Bacteria > Pseudomonadota > Gammaproteobacteria > Burkholderiales > Burkholderiaceae_C > Allorhodoferax. The sequence goes on along the minus strand of NZ_JAXHOL010000023.1, from coordinate 43,257 downwards.
ACTTTGAAGTCTTGCTGCGCCTGCGCAAGGCGAATGGTCAGGTACTTCCCGCGGGCATCATCATCAACGCAGCCGAGGCCCACTGCAAGACTGCCATCATTGACCGGTGGGTCGTCAACACCACCATTGCGTGGCTGGAGACACACGCAGCCTCCTTGGTGAACACGCGCTTCGTCGGAGTCAACCTCTCGGGCGGCTCGCTCAACGACGACACATTCACCGCGGAACTGTTTGCACTGTTCGAACAGCATCCGGTTGCCACATCCATGATCTGCATTGAGATCACCGAGACCGTGGCCCTGACCGACATGCACAAGATGCAGCGCTTCATAGATCGGGTGCGCAGCATTGGCGTGAAGGTGGGGCTGGACGATTTTGGCGCGGGCTATTCGTCCTTTGGGTACCTCAAGCAGCTCTCGGTAGATGCCTTGAAGCTCGATGGATCGCTGGTGCGCGATGCCGCACACAGTCCGTCCGGCATGGCGATTGTGGAAGCCCTTGCTGGCCTGGTGAACAGCCTGGGCATGAAATCGATTGGCGAATTTGCCGAGGACCTGCCCACGATCAAAGTGCTGGCAGCAGCCGGTGTCGACTACGCCCAAGGCTACGGCATCAGCAAACCCGTGATGCCCGAGCGCATCCTGGCGGCCAAGAGTGGTGCTGATTTCATTGAAGACCCCGAGATCATGGATTTCATTCGAACCTTGCAGAGAGAATCGACCGACAACATGTCGCTGTTCCCCTCTGCATACATGCCCCTGACTTGAGAACGCCTGGACACTGACCGGACTGTCAGGCCCTCAAGGCCATTGGCTGCGATACCGCGGTGTTGGTGGGCTGCCTGGGCATCAGCCTGCGCTCTGGCAGATAGGTCACAGTGGCACCACCATCTGGGCATTGCCACTCGTAGTTCAAATCCTGCGCCCTGGAAATGTCGATATCGGGATGGTGCGTTTCAAATATGAAGCTATACAGCGGGTGCTGATGTGTCCGCCACAGTTGCTCGGCGTTGCTCGGCGAAAAACTCAACACGCGGTGCGGCACGCCTCCGGCATGCGCCATCGGGTAATACACGCGTGGCTCTTTGACATCTTCGAACAACAAACTGTCATGAATGCGGTCTACATGCCTGCGTGCTGCAACCACCATCCAATCCACGTTCTGGTCCAGGCAATACTGGTGCATTGCTTTGAACAGGGCATTTCGCACGGTGGAGGCACCAAGCCCTCCCTTGACACAAAGCCGTGTCGTTTCCACCATGCGGGTCCCGCGGAAGCGATGGGGTAGCTCTATGGACGCCTGCAGTGGCAAAGGGTTGTACACATTGGCGTGGGTTCGGAGCGTGCCCAGCAAGCTGCCGTCCAGCTTGGACCTGGCGGCAAATACTTCGCAGCCACGAGAGAAATCGGCGGGCTCGGGTTGACCAAGCTGAGCGGCCAAATCGGGCAAGTGTTTACCATAGGTCTGCGCCCGCAAAGTGGCTACTTCTTGAAGCGCTCGACGCGCAACTATTTCGACCCGGAATGGCAAAACCTCTTCGTTTGAGGCGATGTGGGTCGAGCGGGCTGACGGAAACATGGAACACTCCCTAGTTGAATTTAAATTCAGTCTAGGGTTTTCCCCATGCAAGTTAACTGGCAATTAGCATGTTGATTGCGTGGCAATTTGCGGCTTTGAAAATACTGGGATTTGCTACCCACCTTCTTTTCTAAGCACAGGCTTTACCGGCTTTCCTGCGTCTGGGCCTTCAGTACAACGCGCACGAAGAGAAGCTTCCGCGCGGTAGCAGTGACCGGGTGATCGCGACATCCCGGGGGCTGCGTTACCGCTGCTAAATCCGGGCCATTCGGTGGCTGCGTAACTCAGTCACGCTTGCGCACAAACAGGCTCTGCGTGGCCCGCCCAATCAAGCCCGCTTCGTCGTACAGCGCCGACTCGGCCAGACCGCCGCCGTGGCTGGACAAATGGGTGCGCGCATCCAGGCAGATCCACTCGCCCACGGGGCGGCGCAGCAGGTTGATGCTGAGGTCGGAGTTGACGAAAACATGGGTGGAGAGATCGAGGATGGCGCTGATGCCGTTGCCCGAATCGGCCGCCACCGCCACGCGCTGGTAAGGGCTAGGTTTTTGGCCCTGCACCAGTGGGTAGCTCAGGCGGAACCACACCGCACTGGGCCCTGCGAACATGCGGCCGGCAGCCAGCCGGGTCTCCACCAAATCGGGGTAGCCCAGTTCGCCGCGGGCAAACGGAAAGCGCTGCACGGGCGAATCTGCTGGCGACTTGGGCGCCTTGGGCAGCGGGTGGCCGGGCAAACCACTGGGAATGTCCACCTCGCCCTCGCGCTGGAACAGGGCGGTGGCGCGGATCAGCTCTTTGCCATCGGCCAGCGCAATGGCCGAGAAGTGCCCGGCGTTGCGGCCCACATAGTCCTCCTGCACACGCACCTCTATGTCGGCTATCGGCACCGGGCGCAGCAGGTTGGCCGTGAGCCGCGCCATATGTTGCAGGCCGTGACTCTGGGCTGCCGCCTCCAGCGCATAGCTCAGCAGCGCAATGGGGGGCCCGGCGTGCTGCTGCTGCGGGTGCCAGGGGCCGCGTGTGAGCTGGCTGGCGCGGAACACGTGGGCGTCCAGCGCCGTAAAAGCCGCGGCGGGTGCACGCCCTGTTGTCGGTACAACCGTAGTTGACATATCGATCACTCCTCTTTTGATAGCTACTCACGCATATTCCATGGGCGCTAGAGGCCAATTTCTTGACTCATAAATGCCCCCCTAGGCCTGCCACACCCCAAACCCTGCGGCTCGCAGGCTAATCCCCAATTCCACCTCCAGGTCGCGCGCTGCTTCGTAGGGCATAGGGTTGTAGGCCTCGTACAGGTCGGGCAACAAACGCAGGCCAAATTTCAGTACATAGCGGTTCGCCTGGATGCCGGCCTTGTGCTTGTCAAACCGAATATCAGGGTCTAGCCCGGTCATGCCCACATACACGCAGGGCTTGCCGGTGATGTAGCCCGGGTTGGCCCGCATGAACTTGGCAATGTCGAGCACTTTGGGGGACAACTCCACCACGTAGACATGGTGATGCGCGCGCTTGGCCATGGCTGTCTCCTGCGCGTCTGAAGCGTCTTAGCGCCGCGACACCCAGTACACACCGGGCAGAATCAGCGCGGCCCCCACCACATGGTGCACACCCAGCGGCTCACCCAACACGCCCCAGGCAGCCAAGGCTGCGTATAACGGACCCAGGTACAGCGTGACCGCCACCCGGCTCGCGCCCAGCACTTTTTGCGCGGCGCCATAAATCCAGTACGCTCCCAAGCCCGGCGCCAGCGCCGCGGCCAGCACCAGCCAAGTGGCGGCCCACGACCAGGCGGGCGTTTCAGGCAAGCCGGCTTCCCACACCGCGCAAGGGATCAGCACCAGCACGCCACCGGCACAAATGGCCGCCAGCCGCGCGGTGGAGCCCAGCGGGCTGGGCCATAGCTTTTGCAGCAACGCGTAGGCCGCCCAGGCGACCATGGCCGCCACGATCCACGCGTCACCCACCACCCATTGCACCTGGCCCAGTGCCAGCCACTGGCCTTGGACCACCACATGCACCACACCGGCCAGCGCAACCATTACGCCCGCCACTTGTGTCCAGCGGAAATGTTCACCCAACCACAGCACCGCACCCACGGCAATCAGCACCGGCGACGCGGCATAAATGAGGGCGATGTTCATGGCGCCGGTGGTGCGCGCACCCAGGTAAACCCAGGCACCGCAGACCAACATGCCGCAAAAGCCCAACAACACGTACTGGTACCAAACGGCAAGAATGGCACGGCGCTGGGCCCACAGCTCATGCCGTGCCACGGCGCCCAGCAGCATGCCGGCGATGGCCCAGCGCCCCAGCGCCAGCGCATACGGCGCCACGGTGCCGGGCGCCCAGCGCGCGACGATGAAATTCACCGCCCACAACGCAGGAATGAGCCACAGCCCCAGCAGGGCCCAGCGCTCCTGCTCAGGCCGCAGCAAGCGCAGTGCCCCGGGCAATCGCCATCACGTCACGGGCAGGCAGGGTCTTGAGGCGGTGGTCGCTCCACACCTGGCGCCACTTGCGCGCACCCGGCAAGCCGTGGCGCAGGCCCAGCATGTGGCGGGCGATGCTGTACCAAGAGGTACCGTGCTCTGCAGCTTCCCGCTCCATGTACTCCACCATAGCCAATTCAACGCTATCCCTCGTCAGCTCTGCGGGAGCAGCTCCGAAAAACGTAGCATCCCACTCGGCCAGCCACCAGGGGTTGTGGTAGGCCTCGCGGCCCAGCATCACGCCGTCCACATGCTCCAGCTGCTCGGCCACCTGCGCGCTGGTGGTCAGCCCGCCGTTGATGGCGATGGTGAGGTGGGGAAAGTCTTGCTTGAGCTGGTGCACCAGCTCGTAGCGCAAAGGGGGAATCTCGCGGTTTTCCTTCGGGCTCAGTCCCTTGAGCCAGGCGTTGCGGGCGTGGGCGATGAACACGGTGCAGCCCGCGTCGGCTACGGTGCCCACAAAGTCGCGCACAAAGCCATAGCTCTCTTCTTTGTCGATGCCAATGCGGTGCTTCACCGTTACCGGCACGTCCACCACATCCACCATGGCCTTCACGCAGTCGGCCACCAGTGGCGCCTCGTTCATCAGGCAGGCACCGAAGGCACCGCGTTGCACACGCTCGCTGGGGCAGCCGCAGTTGATGTTGATTTCGTCATAGCCCCAGTCTTGGCCCAGTTTGGCAGCCTGCGCCAGGTCCGCCGGCTCACTGCCGCCCAGCTGCAGGGCCACAGGGTGCTCTTCAGCGTTGAAGCGCAGGTGGCGCGGCACGTCGCCGTGGATGAGGGCACCGGTGGTCACCATCTCGGTGTAGAGCAAAGCGTGGCGGCTCAGCAAGCGGTGGAAATAGCGGCAATGGCGATCCGTCCAGTCCATCATCGGCGCGACGGACAGGCGCCAAGGATTGAAAATGGACGTGGGGGTGCCGGACAGTGGCAAGACAGAAGACATGGGCGGGATTATCCCAGCCCGGCCTCTAAAGCTGCAGGTTTACCCGATTTCGGCCTGCTTGCTTGGCTTGGTACAGGGCTTGGTCAGCCCGGTGCACAAGGTCGGCGGGGTCTGTCTCGGCTGCGGCCATGGCAGTGCCAACACTCACGGTCACGGGCCTGTGCAAGCCCTGCAAGGCTTGCACGGCCTGGCGAATGCGCTCCGCCGCAGCCCGTGCGTCTGCCACCTGGGTGTCGGGCAAGATGACGGCAAACTCCTCGCCCCCGTAGCGCGCCACGTGGTCGTAGGCCCGGGCCTGCGATTTGATGGCAGCGGCCACCGCCTGCAGCGCCTGGTCTCCAGCCAGGTGACCATACTGGTCGTTATAGGCTTTGAAATGGTCTACATCCACCATCATGAGCGCCATGGGCGAACGCGTGCGCAGGCTGCGGGCATATTCATTGGCCAGCAACCGGTCAAAGGCACGGCGGTTTTTCAAGTTGGTTAGCACGTCGGTCAGGCTTTGCTCGGACAGCTCTTCGTTGAGCTCCTGCAACTGCTTCTGCGCCTCTTCCAGCTCACGCTGGCGCAGGCCATGTGCGCGCGACAGCAATTCCAGCTCGGCATTGGCGCGGCGCAGCGCCAGCAGCTGCACCACTTGACGCGACAAAGCTTTGAGCGCCTCGGCCTGGGCTTCGGTGAGTTTGCGCGGCACGCGATCAATCACACACACCGTGCCCAAGGCTGCCCCCGACGGCGTGAGCAAGGGGACGCCAGCATAAAAGCGCACCCCTTCGGCCCCAGTCACCAGCGGGTTGTTGGCAAAACGGCTGTCCTCGAGCGCATCAGGCACCTCCATAAGGGCCTCCGGCTCGGTAATGGCATGGGCACAAAACGCGATACCGCGCGGCGTTTCCATCTCGTTCATGCCGACCCGGGCCTTGAACCACTGGCGGTCTTCGTCCACCAGGGAAATCAGGGCAATCGGTGTGTCGCAAATAAACGCCGCGAGCTTGACGACGTCGTCATAGGCCTGCTCTGCGGCGGAATCCAGAATGCCAAAGCGGCGCAACTCTTCCAGTCGCAAAGCCTCAGCAGCGGTTCGATCCATCGGGCGAGCCCTCCAACAGGGGGTGGTTTCTTGATGCGCATCAAGGTGTGATGCACCATGGCGCCTGATTGTGCACCAGCCCCATCCACAAAGCCCATCCCGAACTGGCCGCCAAGGCAACACCCGCCAGCCGCACCCCCCAGGTTCCATCGCCCATTCGGCCACCCTGCAGGCGCAACCACAGCCAGGGCCCCAGCAGCATGGTGACCGAGGTGCCCAGGGCGAACAAGGCCATCACCCCAGCGCCGCTCACCACATCGCCCGCCAGCGCAGCCACCAGCAGGGCTGAATACAGCAAGCCGCACGGCAACAAGGCCCACAGCATGCCCAGGCCCAGCGGCGCGCCGCGGCCCCAACGCAGGCCCAGGCTGCGGGTGCGGCTCCAGATCGCGCGGGCCCCTGTCTGTAGCCACAGTGGCTGGCGCCCCAACCAGAGCAACAACAGCCCCAACACCAGTGCCGCCACGTGCACCATGGACCAGACGGGGCGCAGCGCTGCGCTTTGCACCGTCAGCCAGCCCAGTCCCTGCATGGACGCGGCAGCCAGCGCACCCAGCACGGCATAGCCGAGCACGCGACCGATTTGGAACAGAAAGAGCGCAGAGTTTTGGCGCGGACCCGCTGCCTGCCCGATACCGGCGCAGGCGGCGCCACACATGGCCACACAGTGCGGCCCGCCCACCAGACCCATCACCAGGGCCGTGAGTGCCAGAGAAGATTGCATCAGACGATGCTAAATGATCTTGGAAAAGCGGGCGCGGGTGCGGTCGGTTTGCAAGTATTTGTCAAACACCATGGCCACCGCACGCACAAAAAACCAGCCTTGAGCGGTGACCTGGATGCCTGCATCGTCCACCACCACCATGCCTTGGTCAGCCAGACCTTGCAGTGCCGCCATCTCGCTGGCGAAATAGTTTTTGAAGTCCACCAGATAGGCCAGGTTGATGGACTCAAACTGCAGTTGGCCTTGGCACATCAGCGCCATGATGACAGCGCGGCGCACCAGATCATCGCGGGTGACGGCCAGACCCCGGACCACCGGAAAGCGCCCTTGGTCCAGATAGTCGTAGTACTCATCCAGCGTTTTGGCGTTCTGGCTGTAGGTGGCGCCTATGCGGCCAATGGCCGACACACCCAATGCAATCAGGTCGCAGTCGGGTTGGGTGCTATAGCCCTGGAAGTTGCGGTGCAGCCGCCCTTGGCGCTTGGCCACAGCCAGCGAGTCCTCGGGCAAGGCAAAGTGGTCCATGCCCACATACACATATCCGGCACCGATGAAGGCCGCCAGCGAACGCGACAACATGGACACCTTGGCGCCCGCACTGGGCAGCTCCACCGTGGCAATGCGTCGCTGCGGCTTGAAGCGCTCAGGCAGGTGCGCGTAGGCATACAGCGCGATGCGATCGGGTCGCAACTGGTTTACCTGCGCCAAGGTGCGGTCAAACGACTCGGGGCTTTGTTGTGGCAGGCCGTAGATCAGGTCCACATTGATGGATTCAAACCCGCGTGCACGTGCGGCCTCTACCAGCGCAAACACCTGCTCCGCGGGCTGCACCCGGTGAACTGCTTTTTGCACGGCGGCGTCAAAATCCTGCACGCCAAAGCTCAGGCGGTTAAAGCCCAGCTCGGCCAGCGTGTCCAGGCGCTGCGCGTCAATGGTGCGGGGGTCCACCTCGATCGAGTATTCGCCACCCGGTGCGAGGTGGAAGTTGCGGCGCAGCATCCCCATCAGCTCGTGCAACTCGGCATCACTCAAAAACGTGGGGCTGCCCCCGCCCAGATGCAGCTGGCTGACCGTTTGGCCCGTCCCCATGCGTTGCGTGTGCAAGTCCACCTCGCGACTCAGGTAGCGCAAATACGTCGCAGCCTTGTCGTGGTGTTTGGTGATAATTTTGTTGCAGGCGCAGTAGTAGCAGAGCGACTCGCAAAAGGGGATATGGATATACAAGGACAACGGCAGCGCCAAGGCGGAGGCGCCGCTCCGGCGCTGGGCCAGGGCCTGGGCGTAGTCATCTGCTGTGAAGGCCTCCACAAATCGGTCCGCCGTGGGATACGAGGTGTAACGCGGCCCCGAGACGTCGAATCGGGTCAACAAATTTTCTGAGATGGGCGGCGTGTCGAGGACTGCGTTCATGGATACTCCAAACTGGCCCGGTAAATATCACCCAAACACCTGCTGCCGACATTGATACAGATCAAGTTCCGCGTGGGTGCATGGGCAGATAATTGACTTGCATCAGGGGAACCATATGTTTGAACCAAGCACTCCATCCACCAAGGCAAACGAGGCCAACGCCACCATTGCCATCGCATCCGCAACGCCCCTGACCTCCCAGAGCATCAAGGTCGCCTGCTCCAACTGCAACCTGCGCGAGCTGTGCATGCCCCTGGGCCTGAGTCCCAGCGAGCTGGACAAGATTGATGACGTGGTGGCCAGCCGCCGCAAAGTCAAACGCGGCGGCACCCTCTTCCGCAATGGCGAACGCTTTACCAGCCTGTACGCCATCCGTACTGGCTTCTTCAAGACCTGCGTGGCCTCCGAGGATGGGCGTGACCAGGTCACGGGTTTTCAGATGGCAGGGGAAGTGATTGGTCTGGACGGTATCGTCAACGACCACCACACCTGCGATGCCGTGGCGCTGGAAGATGCCGAAGTTTGCGTGATGCCGTTTGACCGCATTGAAGAACTCTCGCGCGAGGTGAATGCACTGCAACGCCACGTGCACAAAATCATGAGCCGCGAAATCGTGCGGGAAAACGGCGTGATGCTACTGCTGGGCAGCATGCGCGCCGAGGAGCGCCTGGCCGCGTTTCTGTTGAACTTGGTGCAACGCTTGCACGCGCGAGGTTTCTCGCAATCCGAACTGGTGCTGCGCATGACGCGCGAAGAGATCGGCAGCTACTTGGGCCTGAAACTTGAGACCGTGAGCCGAACCTTCTCCAAGTTTGTGGAAGACGGCATTGTGGAGGTCAAGCAGCGCCACGTGCGCATCCTCAACACCGACGCCCTCAAGGACATCGTGAACCCCAAGGTCTGCAACTGATCAGTCGTTAAGCTCCGCGGGGCTGAGGCACAGCAGTGCCGCCAGTCCGCTGGCAACCAGCGTGACCGCCCAAAACGCAAAAAACGCCACGGTGTAAACACCTTGGCGCGAGAACTCCAGAGGCTGCCCCAGCCAGTGCAGCTCATGCGGGTCGACAAACGCAAACACCAAGACCTCCAGCAAACATGCCGTCAAAAAGGCTGGCCACACAATCGCGGTCCATTTGGCTTTGCGCATGGTGAGCCCTCGTTAGTCAGGGTTTTGGCTGAGCAACAGGCGGCTTGACACCGGTGGCCGCGTGGTTGCGCGCTTGCATGGCGGGAGCCAAGCTCTCAGGGGCGCCCTCCAGCGTGCGATTGATCTCAATGCCTTTTTGGTAGTAATTCTGGTCCACCACCGGGTCCGCACCCGACATGGCCAAATACAGGGTCACAAAACCTGCGACCACCACAATGGCAGGGCCAGAGAGCACCAACCAGACATGACCAAATTGCCACCAAGGTTGTGGCGAATGGGAAGCGGAAGTGGAAGAGTCCATATGCAATCCTTAACGGGGAACGATAAACACCGATTTTTCGGTCACTGTGATGTCTTTGGCCGCATTGGCCACTTCAAATTGGATGGGATGGGAGCCCGCGGGTACTGCTTCATAGGGCACTTGCACCCGCACCGCAACCCAACGTGCCTGCGTGGACCCAACTGCCAGCGAAGGCGCATCGAGCTGTGTCGTGATGCCTTCGATACCCGTAGCGCTGATGCTGAAATCCTGGTCTAGCTCAGTGGCATTCATGACCTGCAAGCGGTACACGTTTTCGATCTTGCCCCCCTGCACAATGCGCGCCAGCGTGCCACGGTCACGCACCACATCCACCTTGAAGGGCGAACGCAAAGCCAGACTCACCAACATGGCCACAATTACCGCCAGCAGAATTCCGGTGTACACCAGCACCCGGGGGCGCAGCACGTGGCGAATCGTCTGGGCACGGGTCCAGTGCTGGCTCACGGCATTTTGTGTGGAGTACTTCACCAAGCCGCGGGCATAGCCCATCTTGTCCATCACCGTGTCGCACACATCGGCACACGCACCGCAGCCAATGCATTCGTACTGCAAACCCTTGCGAATGTCGATGCCGGTGGGGCACACCTGCACACACAGGCTGCAGTCCACACAAGCACCCAGGTTCAACGCCAATGGATCGGCCTTGCGCGACCGTGCACCGCGAGGCTCTCCGCGCTCTTGGTCGTAGGTCACGATCAGCGTGTCCTTGTCAAACATCGCGCTTTGGAAGCGGGCATAGGGGCACATGTACTTGCACACCTGCTCACGCATATAGCCAGCATTGCCATAGGTGGCAAAGCCGTAGAACAGAATCCAGAAACTCTCCCAAGGACCCAAGCCCCAGTGCAGGACTTCCTGGCTCAGGGTTTGGATGGGCGTGAAGTAGCCCACGAAGGTAAATCCTGTCCACAGGGAGACGGCAATCCACATGCCCTGCTTGGCCGATTTACGCCACACCTTGTCCCAGCTCCAGGGGGCAGCATCGCGGCGCATGCGGGCGGAACGGTCCCCCTCGGCCAGCTTCTCCATCCAGAGAAAGATTTCGGTGTACACCGTTTGGGGACAGGCATAGCCGCACCAGAGACGCCCCGCAACTGCCGTGAACAGGAACAGCGAGAGGGCAGAGATCACCAGAATGCCGGTGAGATACACAAAGTCCTGCGGGTACAGAACCAAATTAAAAATATAAAACCGCCGCGCGCCGAGATCAAAAAGCACGGCCTGGCGCTGCCCCCACTCCAACCAGGGCAGGCCATAAAACACCAGTTGCGTGAGGAACACCAGCGCCCAACGCCACTTGCTGAAATACCCACTCACACTGCGAGGGTAGATCTTCTTGTGGGCCTCGTACAAGGCCACCATCTCGGCATCGGCTCCGGGCGGTGGCTCTATCGGGCCTCGGTCCGGGGACGGTGCAATTGGAATGACCTTGCGGGTCGAGTCGGGTGCTGTGTTCAACACAATGTCCTGAATACAGGTCGCTTACTTGGCAGGCACGCCGTTGTTGGACATGCCCCAGACATAGGCAGCGAGCACCTGGATCTGCGCTGCAGTCAACTTGTCGGCCTGTGCGGGCATCTGGTTGACCTTGCCGTTGTTGACCATGGCAACAATGGCATTTTCACCGTAGCCATGCAGCCAAATGTCATCGGCCAAGTTGGGAGCACCCAAGGCAATATTGCCTTTGCCATCTGCGCCGTGGCAAGCGGCACAGGCAGCGAACTTGGGTTTGCCCAGCGCGGCACGCACCGAGTCGTGTGGGCTGCCCGACAGGCTCAGTACGTAATGGGCCACATTCTTCACGTCATCCCCAGTGCCGACGGCCGCTGCCATGGGAGGCATCTGGCCGATGCGACCCAAGGTCAGTGTTTCAGCGATTTTTTCTGGAGTACCACCGTGCAACCAATCGGCATCGGTCAGGTTGGGGAACCCCTTGGAGCCGCGGGCGTCTGAGCCGTGGCACTGCGAGCAGTTGTTCATGAACAAGCGCTCACCAATCGCATGGGCCTGCGGGTCTTTGGACACGTCCTCAGGCTTCATGGCCGCAAACTTGGCATACAGCGGGGCCACTTCCTGGTTGCCCTTGGCTACTTCAGCCTGGTACTGCCCCTCTTGGGTCCAGCCCAGTTTGCCAGCCGACTTGCCCAGCCCGGGGTACAGCGCCAGGTACACGCCAGCAAACACAATGGTGATGACGAACAGCCACACCCACCAGCGGGGCAAAGGGTTGTTCATCTCGCGCAGGTCACCGTCCCACACGTGGCCTGTGGTGTTGTCATTGGCAGTCATGGCCTTGGCCTTGCCGCTGAACCACAGCAGCAGCAAACACGCCACGATGCCAATCACCGTGATGGCCGCCACGTAGACGGACCAGAAGTTACTCGTAAAGTCGCTCATTTGTATTCCTTATGCGGGTTCAGTCCTGCTCAAAAGGCAGGTTGGCAGCTTGCGCAAAATCACCCGAGCGGCGCTTGGACCACGCCCACCAGACAATGCCGACAAACACCACCAGGCTGACCAAGGTGGTCACGGAACGCAGGGTATTGATGTCCATGGAAATCTCCCTTTCGCTTTACTTGAGTGCCAAACCAAGGACCTGCAGGTAGGCAATGGTGGCCTCCAGCTCGGTCTTGCCCTTCACCTCTTCTGGTGCTTTGGCAATCTGCTCATCGGTATAAGGCACGCCTACGGTGCGCAGGGCTTTCATGCGGGCTGGCATCTCGGCAGCTGCCACCAGATTTTTTTCGAGCCATGGGTAGGCAGGCATGTTGGACTCGGGAACCACATCGCGCGGGTTCACCAAGTGAATGCGGTGCCATTCGTCGCTGTACTTGCCGCCCACGCGGGCCAGATCCGGGCCGGTGCGCTTGCTGCCCCATTGGAAAGGGTGGTCATACACCGACTCACCCGCCACAGAGTAGTGGCCATAGCGCAATGTCTCGGCACGGAAGGGACGGATCATCTGCGAATGGCAGTTGTAGCAACCCTCGCGGATGTAGACGTCGCGCCCCGCCAACTGCAGTGCGGTGTAGGGCTGGATGCCCTTGATCGGCTCGGTGGTGGACTTCTGGAAGAACAGCGGAACAATTTCCACCATACCGCCCACCAGCAAGACCAGCAGGATCAACACAATCATCAAGAAGTTGTTGGTCTCAATCTTCTCGTGCGACAAGCCAGAGGTTTTGGTTTCGTTAGCCATATTCTTGTTCTCCTTAGGCATGAGCCACAACAGTCGGAATGGTCACCGTAGTGGCCCGACCCGCAGTCGCGGTCTTGAGGGTGTTCCACAACATGATCAGCATGCCGCCCAGGTACAAGAGCCCGCCCAGCAAACGCAGCACGTAGAAGGGATAGGTGGCCTTCACCGACTCCACAAAGGTGTAGGTCAGGGTTCCGTCTGGGTTGATAGCGCGCCACATCAGGCCTTGCATCACACCGGCAATCCACATGGCGGCGATATAGATCACGATACCGATGGTGGCTACCCAGAAGTGCAGCTCAATGGCTTTGACACTGAACATCTGCTTTTGGCCAAACAAGCGGGGAATCAGGTAGTACATGGAGCCCATGGTCACCAGGCCCACCCAACCAAGAGCGCCGGAGTGCACGTGTCCCACGGTCCAGTCGGTGTAGTGGCTCAGGGCGTTCACGGTCTTGATGGACATCATGGGGCCCTCGAAAGTGGACATGCCGTAGAAAGACAAGGACACGATCAGGAAGCGCAGGATGGGGTCGTCACGCAGTTTGTGCCATGCGCCGGACAAGGTCATGATGCCGTTGATCATGCCGCCCCAGCTGGGCGCCAACAGGATCAGGGAGAACACCATACCCACGGACTGGGTCCAGTCGGGCAGCGCGGTGTAGTGAAGATGGTGGGGACCGGCCCACATGTAGGTGAAGATCAGCGCCCAGAAGTGGACGATGGACAGGCGGTAGCTGTAGACAGGACGACCTGCCTGCTTGGGAATGAAGTAATACATCATGCCCAGGAAGCCTGCGGTCAGGAAGAAGCCCACCGCGTTGTGGCCGTACCACCACTGCACCATGGCATCTTGCACACCAGCGTAGGCCGAGTAAGACTTCATGAAGCCCGCAGGAATGGCAGCGCTATTGACCAGGTGCAGGATGGCTACCGCCAGAATAAAAGCACCAAAGAACCAGTTGGCCACATAGATGTGCTTGACCTTGCGGGTACCGACGGTGCCGAAAAACACCACAGCAAACGACACCCAGACCAGCGTGATCAGGATGTCGATGGGCCACTCCAGTTCAGCGTATTCCTTGCCCTGGGTGTAGCCCAGCGGCAGCGAAATCGCAGCAGCCAGAATGACCAGCTGCCAGCCCCAGAAAGTAAAAGATGCCAGCTTGTCGCCGAACAAGCGTACCTGGCAAGTGCGCTGCACCACATAGTAGGCCGAAGCAAACAGACCGCAACCACCAAACGCAAAAATCACTGCATTGGTGTGCAGGGGCCGCAAGCGCCCGTATGAGAGCCATGGGATGCCAAGGTTGAGCTCGGGCCAAGCGAGCTGGGCGGCGATGATCACACCGACCAGCATGCCCACCACCCCCCAGACCACGGTCATGATGGCGAACTGGCGCACAACGCTATCGTTGTAAACCGTCGCCTGTTGATTTGGAAATGCCATATTTACCTCTTCTTGGATTACTGCAAACCGAGTGTCTTACCGCCCCTGCCCGCTCGGGTTGACCCAAATCAACCGGGGGCCTAAAAACCCTGGAACTTTTAGGGATCCCGCAAAATGCGATCGCCTTCAGACTCAATGTCTTCAAACTGCCCGCGGTCAATAGCCCACCACAGCCCGCCCAGAATGAAAAACACCAGCACCACCGACAGTGGGATCAACAAATACAAGATGTCCATCAAACCTCCAAAGACTGCGTTGACATGGGGCGTGGTGTACGCGCCAGGCGCAAAGCATTGAGCACCACCAACAAAGAGCTGCTAGCCATGCCCAACCCCGCCAACCACGCTGGCAAGTAGCCCGCCACGGCCAGTGGCACACAGGCGGCGTTGTAGGCCAGCGCCCACCACAGGTTTTGCCGAACGATGCGCTGCGTCTTGCGGGCCAACTGCAATGCGCCCACCACGGCATCCAGACTCCCCCCCATCACCACCAAATCCGACTGTGCCTGCGCCAGCGGTACCGCCTGCCCAAACGCAAAGGACGTGTGGGCACCCGCCAGCACCGGGCCATCGTTGAGGCCATCACCCACCATCGCGACGGTGTGCCCTTGGGCCTGCAGACGCTGCAAATAGGCCAATTTGTCAGCTGGCGAGCAGCCGCCTTGCGCGTGCGCTATGCCCGCTTGCTCTGCCACCAGCATTACCGCCTCGGGCCGGTCACCCGAAAGTACATGCACTTGAACTCCCTGTGCGCGCAGAGCAGAAACTACGGCGGGGACTTCGGGTCGCAAGTCCTCCTGCAATACAAAAGTAGCCAGCCATCCCTGGCTGTCAGCCAAGTGCACACTCAAGCCCTCTGGCACCACCGGGCTGGCGGTCAACTGACAAAAACTCGCAGAGCCCAGACGCAAGGCTTCGCCCACAACACCGGGCTGTGTCACGTTCAACACCTGGCCCGCGACACCCTGCCCGGCAGACTCCGCCACGGCCTGGCAGCTCCACGCCGACAAACCGATTTCTCGTTCTGCCGCCTGCACCAGGGCTTTGGATGCCGGGTGCAAAGAATGTCGGGCCAGCGCTGCAGCCATGGCCACAGCGTCGGTGCGGCTGACACCTTCACGCGTGTGAACCGCCCGCAAGGCCATGGCATCCCGTGTCAGGGTGCCGGTTTTGTCAAACACCACCGTATCCACGGCGGCCAAAGCCTCCAGACTGGGGAGGTTGCGGACCAATAACCCGGCGCGCGCCAGGGTGCCAGCTGCAGCCAACATGGCCGCAGGCGTTGCCAATGACAAGGCGCATGGGCATGTGACCACCAGCACCGCCACTGCCACCATGAGCGCATGACCAGGGTCTTGCGGCCACCACCAGGCGCAGGCCAACCCAGCAGCCGCCAGCACGGCCAACAAAAAAGGCTTGGCCAGGCGATCCGCCAGCAAGGCGCCGCGCGGCTTGGTCGTGGAGGCGCTCTCCATCAATGCCACGATCTGCGCAAAACGCGTGGCTTCTCCTACGTGGGTGATTTTTATCAGCACCGTGGCATGCAGGTTGTGGCTGCCAGCCACCACTGTGGCGCCCACGCCGCGCGGCAGCGGATGTGATTCACCACTGAGCAAGGCCTCATCCACCAAGGTACTGCCCTGCTCCACCAGGCCATCGGCCGCGAAGGCTTCGCCGGGCTGCACCCGCACCACATCACCGGCGACCAGGCGGCGCACGGCCACACGCTCAAAATCGCCCTGCGCTGTTTGGCGCTCCACACTGTCGGGCAGTCGGTTCATCAGCGCCTCCAGCGCACCGGCGGTGCGGTCACGCAGGCGCAGCTCCAGCCAGCGGCCCGTGAGCAAGAAGAAGACAAACATGGTGAGCGAGTCGAAATACACCTCACGACCAAAGATGCCTTGCGGGTCGAAGGTACCGGCGGTGCTGACCACAAAGGTGATCACCATGCCCAGTGCCACCGGCAGGTCCATGCTGATGCGCAGCTGCGCCACATCGCGCAGCGCACTTTTGAAAAATGGTCCACAGGAAAACAGGATCACCGGCAAGGTGAGCACCCAGGAGGCCCAGCGCAGCAGTTGCTCCATCTCGCCGGTCAAATCGCCAGGCTGGGCCACATAGGCGGGCCACGCGTACATCATGACCTGCATCATGCACAGGCCCGCCACCAGCCACCGCCACAGTGCTTGACGCGAGGCTGCGCGCCTGCGCTCACTGGCAAATACGTCGTTGGCAGGCACCGCGCGGTAGCCCGCCTGCTGCACCGCCTGCATCCAGCCCGAGGGCTGCACCACCGCCGACGACCACACCACGCGCGCACGCTGGCTGGCGGCACTGACCTGCGCACTGCGTACGCCAGGCACTCGGCGCAACGCATCCTCCACCGTCAGGGAACAGGCTGCACAGTGCATGCCTTCTATGACTACGCTGGACTCCCACTGCGCAGGGTCATACTGGTCAGCGCGACTGAAAGCGCCCCACTCCTGCGGGTCGTCCAACAACGCCAGCGTAGCTGCCGAATGGGGCGCAAGCGGTGGTGAGGTCAGAGTTGCAGCAGTCATGGTGGAGAGTGTGCCGAGTCCGATGCATGAAAAGCTTGATTCAGATCAAGTCATCTTCTGGGCGCAAGCGTAATCTGAAAGCTTCCAAGTCACAAGGAGTCTTCATGTACCAGCGTATTCTTGTTCCCACCGATGGCAGCGCCCTCTCCAAAAAGGCCGTGACCAGCGCCATTGCCCTGGCCAAACTCTGCAACGCCGAGCTGGTGGCGCTGAAAGTGGTGCCGCGCTACCCGCAGTCCTACTTTGAAGGAGGCATTGCGCTGGCGCCTGCAGAGGTGAAACAAGTCGAAAAAACCTGGGGCGACGCCGGGCAGGCTGTGGTCGATGCAGTGAAGAAAGCCGCAGCCGCCAAAGGTGTTGAGGCCAAGGCCGTGGTGGTGCGTTCCGATGTGGTGTCCGACGCCATCTTGGCTGCCGCCAAGAAGCACCAATGCGACCTGGTGGTCATGGCCTCGCACGGGCGCAAGGGCATCAAACGCCTGCTGCTGGGCAGCGAGACGCAACACGTGCTGACCCACGCTGCCATTCCCGTGCTGATTTTGAAGTAGATCGAGCTCTAGCCCTCGCGGACACTGCGCAGGCAGCTACAAAATAGAGAGCAATTTCGATTCGCCTGCATCTGCATGCAGGTCGCGCACTGCCAACACATCGTCCCAGGCGTTGAGAAAACTCTGCACGCAACGCGGGTCGAAATGGGTGCCGGAGCCTGCGGTGAGAAAGTCCACCGCAGCCTCCAGCGTCCAGGCTTTTTTGTAGGGTCGCTCGGAGGTGAGTGCGTCAAACACATCGGCCACCGCCACGATGCGGCTGAACAGCGGAATCGCCTCTCCCTTCAGACCCCGGGGGTAGCCGCTGCCGTCAAATTTCTCGTGGTGGCCAAGTGCGATTTCGGCCCCTGCCTGCAGCACCCGCGAGGCACTGCCCTTCAACAACTCGTAGCCATACACCGCGTGCTGCTGCATGACTGCGAATTCGGTTTCGCTCAGACGACCGGGCTTGAGCAAAATATTGTCTGCAATGCCCACCTTGCCGATGTCGTGCATGGGCGCGGCTTCCAGCAACAGATCTTGCTCTGCCTCGCTCAGGCCCAGCCCTTTGGCGATCAAGCGGGAGTAATGGGCCATGCGCGAGATGTGGGCGCCGGTCTCGGGGTCGCGAAATTCGGCCGCACGGGACAGGCGCATCACGGTGTCGCGCTCGCGCGCCAGAATTTCAGCCGTCGCCTTCTGCACTTCATCGGCGAGCCACGCGGCACGGTCGGCCAACTTGGTCCGGGCATCGCTCAAGATCAGCAGGTTTTTGGCGCGTGCCAGAAACTCCACCTTGTCCACCGGCTTGCCCAAAAAGTCATTGGCCCCGGCATCCAGCGCACGGTATCGCACCGGCTTCTGGTCCTTGGCGGTGACCATCATGATGGGGGTGATGTCCTTGCCCGGGATCTGGCGAAACCGTCGGATGAACTCCAGCCCATCCATGCCGTTCAGCGTGTAGTCCACGATCACCAGGTCGACTGGCTTGCCCTTGGCCCACGCCAAGGCCTCCACGGGGCTGGACAGGGGTATGGCCCGGCAGTCCCCCAGCTTTTCCACCAGCTCGCTGAGCAGGGCCAGGGCGGCGGGGGCGTCGTCAACGATGAGTACGTGCTGCATGACCAAAATATGACAAAGACCGGCCTACTGTAGCCGACGCTGGGCCACGCAGGACTTACACAGTGCGGTATTGCTCGCGCAGCAGGTTCTTTTGCACCTTGCCCATGGCGTTGCGCGGCAACTCGGGCACCACCACGCAGCGCTTGGGCACCTTGAAGTTGGCCAGCATGGCCTTCAGGGTGGCAATTACTTGCGTCGGGTCCACCGTGGCACCGGCCAACGGCACGATGACGGCCACGCCAACCTCGCCAAAGTCGGCGTTAGGCACGCCGACCACCGCGCTCTCTGCCACACCGGGCAGGTTGTTGATGTAGCCCTCGATCTCGGCGGGGTAGACGTTGTAGCCACCGCTGATGATGAGGTCTTTGCTGCGGCCCACGATGGTCACATAGCCGTCGGCATCTACGCGGCCCACATCACCGGTCTTGAAGAAGCCGTCGGCAGTGAACTCCTGCGCAGTTTTCTCCGGCATCTGCCAGTAGCCCAGAAACACATTGGGGCCCCGCACCTCAATGTTGCCGGTCTCGCCTTGCGGCAGGGGCTTGCCCGCGTCGTCGCACACGCGCAGCTGCACACCGGGCAAGGGCTGGCCCACGGTGCCCACCTTGCGTTCGCCATCCGCCACGCGGCCGGGGTTGGAGGTGAGCATCACGGTCTCGGACATGCCGTAACGCTCCAGAATCGTGTGGCCGGTGCGGGCCTGCCACTGGTGGTGCGTGTCCACCAGCATGGGGGCGGAACCGGAGACAAAGAGGCGCATGTTTTTGGTGACCTGTGCGGTAAGTCCGGCCTCGGCCAGCAGGCGCACATAAAGCGTGGGCACGCCCATGAAGACCGTGGCGCGCGGCAGGTGCTGCAGCACCACCTTGGGGTCGAACTTGGCACACCAGACCATCTTGCTGCCATTGATGAGCGCGCCGTGGATGGCGACAAACAGGCCGTGCACGTGGAAGATGGGCAGCGCGTGAATCAGCACATCGCCCGGCTGCCAATCCCAATAGCGGTGCAGCACACGCGCATTGCTCAGCAGGTTGCCGTGGCTCAGCATGGCGCCCTTGCTGCGGCCGGTGGTGCCACTGGTATAGATGATGACAGCGAGGTCATCGGGCTTGCGTTGCACCATGGTGTGGGTGGTGGGGAACTGGCTGGCGCGGTCCAAAAGCGAGCCGGTGCGGTCGTCATTGAGCGTGAACACGTGGGCCGTTCCGGCCATGAAGGCCATCTTGCTGACCCACCCAAAGTTGCGCGCACTGCACACCACCATGGCGGGCTTGGCGTCTTCGATGAAATAGGCCATCTCCGCGCTTTGGTAGGCGGTGTTGAGCGGCAGATAAACCAGACCGGCGCGCAGCGTGGCCAGGTACAGCACCAGCGCTTCCACCGATTTTTCCACCTGTACCGCAATTCGGGCGCCCTTGGGCAGCTCCAAAAACTCGAACAGATTGGCCACCATGGCGGTGGCCTGGTCCAGGTCGGACCAGCTGTACTGCAAGCCGCTGTCGGTCTCAACCGCGCAGGCGCTCAGGTCGGCGGGAAAGGCGGCGCGCAGTGCGGCAAAGAGGTTGGCATTCTCGGAGGGGTGGGCCATGGTCGTGTCTCGGGTGTCGGTGGTCAGAGTCGGATGTCGGGAGATTAAAACTGCGGCTTGCGCTTAGCCAGAAAGGCGCTGATGCCTTCGCGATGCTCGGCACTGTCGGCGTAGGCATACGCCGCATCGGGCACGAGCGCCGAATTCGCTATTAAATCAGGAGCTGCTTGCGCATAATCCACGAGGGCTAGAGGCTTATTTGATGCCAAAATAGCACGCAGGGTCTGCTTGTTCAGGCGTGCGGCCTGCGGCGCCAGTCCGGCTATGCGTTGCACCAGCGCCTGGCAGTAGCCCGCCACCTCGGCATCGGCCAGCACCTGGGTCAGAAAACCGTGTGCCAGCATGGCCGATGCATCAAACACCTCGGCCGCGAGCAGCATGGCGCGCGCTACCGTGGTGCCAGCGGCCTGCGCCACCAGCGCAGCCTCTTTGGGTGCCATGGGAAAGCCCAGCCGCGCAATCGGGGCGCCAAAACGGGCCGAAGCACCGGCGAGCCGCAAGTCGCAGCAGCTGGCCATCTCTACGCCCGCGCCCATGCAGTTGCCTTCGATCTGCGCGACGATGGGCACATCACAGTCCAGCATCGCCTGCAGGCCGCCCCACACCTCGTCCTCGTGGAACTGGCGCAGTTCGGCCTCGTTGAAACGGAAGCTGGGGTACTCGGCAATGTCGCCACCCGCGCAGAAGTGACCACCCTCCCCGCGCAGCAGGACGCAGCGGGCTTGCGGGTCAGCCTGCAGGGCGGTGAACACGGCTTTGAGCTCGCGCCACATGGCGCGCGACATGGCGTTGAATTTGCCGGGGTGGGACAGCGTGATGCTGACCACGCCCTGCCCCTCGCCCGCGCCACGTGTGACCAAAATACTTCCTGCCATGCGTGCCTTTTGCTACCTTTTGCTGCCTGTGGGTGTTTCTGTTTCAGTCCAGCTTGGCGCCAGAGGCTTTCACCACCGCGGCCCAGCGCTTTACCTCGGCGGCCACAAAGGCACCGAACTGCGCGGGCGTGAGCTTGCCAAACTCGGCGCCGTTGTTGGCCCAGCTGGCCTTGATCTCGTCGGCGGCGGCCAGGCGGTTTACCTCTTCCACAATGCGCGCCTGCACATCGGCCGGCGTGCCCTTGGGCGCCCACAGGCCGTACCAGGTGGTCACGGTGTAGTCGGGCAGGCCCAACTCACCCGCGCAGGGCACGTCCGGGAAAGCCGGGTTGCGCTTGGTGCCAGACACCATGAGCGCCTTGATACGTCCGCCCTTGATGTGGGCTGCGGATGAACCCAGGCCGTCAAACATCATGTCCACACTGCCGGCCATCAAGTCTTGCAACGCGGGGCCCGCACCGCGGTACGGAATGTGGGTAATGAAGGTATTGGTTTGCTGTTTGAACAGCTCGCCCGCCAGGTGGTGGGATGTGCCGCCACCGGCGGAGCCGTAGTTCATCTTGCCGGGGTTGGCCTTGACCTGCGCCAGAAAGGCCTTGAAGTCGCCCGGCACGTTCTTGGGGTTCACCACCAGCACCTGGGGCACGTTGGCCACCAGTGCCAGCGGGATGAAGTCTTTCTGGATGTCGTAGTCCAGCTTGGGGTACATGCTGGGGGCAATGGCGTGGTGCACCGCGCCCATGAACAGGGTGTACCCGTCAGGCGCCGCCTTGGACGCAATGCTGGCGCCCAGTGTGCCGCCCGCGCCACCGCGGTTGTCAATCACCAGCTGGGTGCCGGTGAGCTTGGCAAACTGGGCCGCCATGGGGCGCGCAAACGCGTCGGTACCACCACCGGCCGGGAAAGGCACCACCAGGCTCACAGGCTTGGCAGGCCACTTGGCCTGGGCCAGCGCGGCCAAGGGCGCCAGCGCCCAAGTGGCCGCGGCGGCGGCGCCGGTGGCAAGAAGGCTGCGACGGCTGGTGCCATCAGGTTTGGGGAATCGGGTCATGCTTGTCTCCTGTTTGTTATCGGCTGGGCACACACTAAAAACACGCTCAAAAAAACAGCTCACTGATGGCCGGAGCCACCGGAATCTTGCCCTGGGACAGCAGCTCGCGGTGCTTGTCCAGGCGCTTGAGGTCGTAGAGGTAATTGACCATCAAACCATACGATTGTTTGAGGCCCTTGGGCGAGGGGTCGCTGGCCCAGTTGAGCCGCTCCACGCGGGCGCCATTGCCCAGGTGAAAACGCGCCACCGCGTCCAGCGGACGGCCCTGCACGGTCTCTTGCCCCAGGTACTGCGCGGCGCAGCGCAGCAGCATCAGGCGCACGGCGGACGCCGGTTTGAGCGCCAGCGGCGACTCGGCCGCTGCCAGAAAATGCGCAGCGGAGGCAGGCTCAAAACCCACGGCGCGCCCCAGCTCCGCATGACTCTTGGCGTCCAGGCGCTCCAACGCAGCCGCCGCGTTTTTTCCCAACCAGGACCGGAACCCCGGAATCGGCGACAACGTGGCAAAGGTCTTGAGTTTGGGAAATTCGGCCTTGAGTGTTTCCACCACCCGTTTGATCAACGAGTCGCCAAAACTCACGCCGCGCAGACCTTCCTGCGTGTTGCTGATGGAGTAAAAAATGGCGGTGGTGGCAGCGCCCAGATCTGAGGCATCGGCCGACTCATCCAGCAGCGGCGTGATGCTGTCGGCCAGCGCATCGACCAGCGCCACCTCCACAAAAATCAGCGGCTCGTCGGGCAGGCGCGGGTGGAAGAAGCCGTAACACCGGCGGTCCGAGTCGAGCCGATTCTTCACATCGGCCCAACTCTTGATGTCGTGCACCGCCTCGTACTTGATGAGTTTTTCCACCAGCGAGGCCGGCGAGTCCCAGCTGATGCGGCGCAGCTCCAGAAAGCCCACATCAAACCACGTGGAGAACATGTACTCCATCTCCACATCCAGCGCCTGCAGGCGCTTGTCGCCCTTCAGGGCCGGTTGCATCTCGGCGCGCAGGTTCACCAAAAAGCGGATGCCGGTGGCGTCGGCGCTAAAGCGCTGCAGCACACGCCGGCGCGGCGACACGGTGGCGCGGCGGTAGTGCACCTCGGCAGCGGCCTCGTCGGGTGTGCCCAGTGCGGCGGCAAACTTCGCTTGGGCGGCCTTCACCTTGTCCGGGTCGGCCATGAACATCTCGCTCATCAGCAGCCACATGTCCTGGCGCCGGGCCGGCGTGGCACCGGCGTACCACGCCATCAGCGCAGCCGCACGGCGTCCGCCCTCCACTTCGCTCACGCGGTCGTCAATCACGGCCTGCAGCTCCTGCAGCGTGCGGCGCAGCATGCGCGGCGACAGTGCCTCACCGGTGTGGCGCAAGGTGGCCTGCAGGCGCGCCCGGGTGCTGCGCTGGCCCACCGGCGCCTTGGCAGTGCCAGCACCTCCGGCGCTTTTTGCTACATCTTTAGGAGCTATTGGCGCAGACTCCACGGGCTCCGAGGCGTCTTTTGACTTGGAACTTTTGGGCATGAGCCGCGCCACATTGCGATTGATCCACGAGTCCTGGTTCATGCGAGCAACCTGCTTTTCTGGCTACGGGAGAGTTCGCGCAGCGCATCGCGCTGGCGCAGCAAATGGGTGCGCATGGTGGCGTCGGCGGCTTCGCCATCACGCGCCTTGATGGCGGCAAACACAGCCAGATGCTCGCTCAAGCTTTGCTCCAGGCGCCCCGGCGCATGCAACTGCTGCAAGCGCGCAAGCTTGAGGATTTTGCGCAAATCGGCAATCACCTGGGCCAGCCAGCGGTTGTTGGCCAGGGTGATGATGGCTTCGTGGATGGCGTAGTTGACCGCGTAGTAATCGGTAATGCGCTTGGCTGCGGCGTGCTGCTGCAGGCTGGTGTGCAGAGTCTCCAGCGCGGCAATGTCCGCATCGGTGGCATTGTGGCTAGCCTCCAGCGCACAGCGGCCTTCGAGCAGTGCGATCACGGGGAAGATCTCGTCCAGGTCCTGCTCGGTCACCTGGCTCACAAAACTTCCACGGCGTGGCTCATGGCGCACCAGGCCTTCTGCCGCCAGCACCTTGAGCGCTTCGCGCAGCGGTGTGCGTGAGATGGCCAATTCAGCACACAAGGCCACCTCATCGATGAAACTGCCCGGTGCCAGCGCTCCATCAAAAATCCGCGCCCGCAGGCCATCGGCGACCTCGTCGTGCAGGGAGTTGTGGATCAGTCGCATCGCCGTAATTTTCTGTAATTACGGATAATTACAAACCTGCAGACCGCGATGGTCAAGCCATTTCGGCCCGGTGTTTACCCTAGCAGGCGCTCAGGGTTTGGTGGTTTGGCGGCCGGCCCACAGCCACAGGCCGACGCCCCCCACCATCATGGGCACGCACAACCACTGGCCCATGCTCATGCCGGTTTGCTGCTGCAGCCACAGCAGGTGGGCATCGGGTTCACGGAAGAACTCCGCAACAAAACGGAAGACACCGTAGCCAAACAAAAATGCCGCAGCCACTTGCCCCTGCTTGCGCGGCTTGCTGGCGTACCACCACAGCAACATAAACAGCAGCAGGCCTTCCAAAAGAAACTGGTAGACCTGCGAGGGATGGCGTGGTGCATCCCCCGCGCCGCGAAATACCATTCCCCAAGGCAGCGTGGGGTCGGCCAGGCGCCCCCACAGCTCACCATTCAGGAAGTTGCCCACCCGTCCGGCAGCCAACCCTGTGGGCACGCAAGGCGCCACAAAGTCGGCCACTTGCCAGAACGAGCGGCCGCGCGACCGTGCAAACCAGACCATGGACGCAATCACGCCCAACATGCCCCCGTGAAAGCTCATGCCGCCCTGCCAGACAAAAAACACCTCCAGCGGGTGGGTGGCGTAGTAACCCGGCTTGTAAAACAGACAGTAGCCAATGCGCCCGCCCAAGACCACGCCCAACACGCCCAGAAACAGGATGTCTTCCACATCCTTGAAGCTCCAGGCGGCCTGCCCCTGCAAGGCGTTGTACGGTGCCTGGCGCAAGCGGCGGCTACCCAAGAACAGGAACAGCGCAAACGCCGCGAGGTAGGTCAGGCCATACCAGTGCACGGCCACAGGGCCGAGCTGGAGGGCAACAGGGTCAATTTGAGGGTGAATCAGCATGGGCAGCATTGTGCCCCGGCCCGGAGGCCGCTCAGGCCCCCAGGCGATGAATCTCAGTCGTCGAGCAGGGACAGGTCGCGCACCGCGCCCTTGTCGGCTGACATCACCAGCTTGGCATAGGCTTTGAGAGCGGCTGACACCTTGCGTGGGCGTGGCTGGGCGGGCTTCCAGCCCAGCGTGTCCTGCTCCACACGGCGCTTGGCCAACTCTTCGTCTGACACCAGCACATTGATGCTGCGATTGGGGATGTCAATGCGAATGCGATCGCCATTGCGCACCAGGCCAATGGCACCACCCGCCGCCGCCTCGGGCGAGGCGTGGCCGATGGACAGGCCGGATGTACCGCCCGAGAAACGGCCATCGGTCAGCAGCGCGCACGCCTTGCCGAGGCCTTTGGACTTGATGTAGCTGGTGGGGTACAGCATCTCTTGCATGCCGGGGCCGCCCTTGGGGCCTTCGTAACGCACGATGACCACGTCACCGGCCACCACCTTGTCGGCCAAGATATTGGCCACCGCCTCGTCTTGCGACTCCACCACGTGGGCAGGGCCTTCAAAGACCAGCAGGCTGTCGTCCACGCCTGCCGTCTTCACTACGCAGCCATTGAGCGCGATGTTGCCGACCAGCACGGCCAATCCACCCTCTTTGCTGAAAGCATGGTCAAACGAACGGATGCAACCCTCGGCGCGATCGGTGTCCAAGCTGGGCCAACGGGCGGCCTGGCTGAACGCCACTTGCGTGGGAATGCCACCGGGGCCGGCCATGTAAAAGGTCTTGACAGCGTCCGATGGATTGCGGGCAATGTCCCAAGCATCCAGTGCGTCCTTCATGGTCTTGCTGTGCACGGTGGGCACATCGGTGTGTAGGCGACCCGCACGGTCCAGCTCACCCAAAATGCCCATGATGCCGCCTGCGCGGTGCACGTCTTCAATGTGGTATTTGTTGGTGTTGGGCGCGACCTTGCACAACTGCGGCACGATCTTGGACATGCGGTCGATGTCGGCCATGGTGAAGTCGATTTCCGCTTCCTGCGCAATTGCCAGGATGTGCAGAATGGTGTTGGTGGACCCACCCATGGCAATATCCAGCGCGATGGCATTCTCAAACGCCTTGAAACCCATGGAACGCGGCAGGATGCTGCTGTCTTCTTCTTCGTAATAGCGCTTGCACAGTTCTACGGCCAGGCTGCCAGCGCGCTTGAACAGCTGCTCGCGGTCAGCGTGTGTGGCCACCACGGTGCCGTTACCTGGCAAGGACAGGCCCAACGCTTCGGTCAGGCAGTTCATGGAGTTGGCGGTGAACATGCCCGAGCACGAACCACAAGTAGGGCAGGCAGAGCGCTCCACTTCGGCCACATCGGCGTCGCTCACCTTGTCGTCGGCCGCCATCACCATGGCATCAATCAAGTCCAGCTTTTTGAACTCGATCTTTTGGGTGGTGGGGTTGAGGAGCTTGACCTTGCCCGCCTCCATGGGGCCGCCGGACACAAACACCACGGGAATGTTCAGGCGCATGGCGGCCATCAGCATGCCAGGGGTGATCTTGTCGCAGTTGGAGATGCAGACCATGGCATCCGCGCAGTGGGCGTTGACCATGTATTCGACACTGTCAGCAATGATGTCGCGGCTGGGCAGCGAATACAGCATGCCGTCGTGCCCCATGGCAATGCCATCGTCCACGGCAATGGTATTGAATTCCTTGGCCACACCACCCGCCGCTTCAATCTCGCGCGCCACCAGCTGGCCCAAGTCTTTGAGGTGCACATGGCCGGGCACGAACTGGGTAAAGCTGTTGACCACGGCGATGATGGGTTTGCTGAAGTCAGCGTCCTTCATGCCGGTGGCGCGCCACAAGGAGCGTGCACCCGCCATGTTGCGGCCGGCGGTGGAGGTCTTGGAACGGTAAGCTGGCATGGTGATTCTTGAAGATTCGGGGGGTGGATGGGCTAAAAACCAGCTGCAATTATGTCCCAGCGCCTCTTATCGGCGCTTCTTGCTGCCCAGAGTGCCTATGGCTTTGCGGTTTCTATCGATGCGCTCTTGTTTGCGTGCGTTTTCACGCTCCATGGCCTTGCGCTTGGTATACCCGGAACTGTCGGCCCAGGCCCACCACGCCACGGCCAAACCGAAAGGCGCGAGCACGGTCAACCAGGACCAGGCAGCCACTGGATCCACTTCCAGGTACTTCAACAACAAAAGCACCAAACCGATTCCCAGAAAATACATGACTGTCTCCTACTGGATTGCGCCAGCGCAAGCGTGGCGTCAACCTCTGTTACTACAATGGCGTTGAAGCACTGTAAACCAACCCACGAGGTCTCAATGAAAAAGTCCCTGATCACTTTGGCATTCGGCGCAAGCGCCATCCTGTCGGCTGCTCCCGCCTTTGCAGACTTGGCGCTGGCCACCTCCAAGAACTGCATGGCCTGCCATGCCGTAGACAAGAAACTGGTTGGCCCCGCCTACAAGGATGTGGCCGCCAAGTACAAGGGCGACAAGACCGCCGTGGACAAGCTGGCCACCAAAATCATCAAGGGCGGCAGCGGTGTCTGGGGTGCTGTGCCCATGCCTGCCAACGCCCAAGTCAACGAAGCAGACGCCAAAAAGTTGGCCGCCTGGGTGCTGGCCACCAAGTAAGGCCCGAGGAACAGCGGCCCGCTTGCAAAAGCCGGCCGCCCAAATAAAAAGCCGCCACACGCAAGTGCAGCGGCTTTTTATTTGGGTGGGGCGATTGACATCGCCCCACATGGCCAATCAGTAAGCTTGGCCCAATTGATCGAGAATCGCCGGATTCTCCAGGGTCGAGGTGTCTTGCGTGACCGCTTCGCCTTTGGCTAGCGAACGCAGCAGGCGGCGCATGATCTTGCCGGAACGGGTCTTGGGCAGGTTCTCGCCAAAGCGGATGTCCTTGGGCTTGGCAATCGGGCCAATTTCCTTCGCTACCCAGTCGCGCAGTTCCTTGGCAATCGCTTTGGCTTCGTCGCCCTTGGGCATGGGGCGCTTGAGCACCACAAATGCGCAGATGGCTTCGCCAGTCAGGTCATCAGGGCGGCCCACCACGGCGGCTTCAGCCACCAGGTCGGTCTTGGCCACCAGCGCGGATTCAATTTCCATCGTGCCCATGCGGTGGCCCGACACGTTGAGCACGTCGTCGATACGGCCGGTGATGCGGAAATAGCCACGGTCGGCACTGCGCACCGCACCGTCACCGGCCAGGTAAAGCTTGCCGCCCATCTCCTCGGGGAAGTAGGCTTTCTTGAAACGCTCGGGGTCATTCCAGATGGTGCGGATCATCGACGGCCAAGGGCGCTTGACCACCAAGATGCCGCCGGTGCCGTTGGCGATGTCATTGCCCACCTCGTCCACGATGGCAGCCATGATGCCGGGCAGTGGCAGCGTGCAGCTGCCGGGCACCAGCGGTGTGGCGCCGGGCAGCGGCGTCATCATGTGGCCGCCGGTTTCGGTCTGCCAGAAGGTGTCCACGATGGGGCAGTTTTCGTGGCCCACGTTCTTGTAGTACCACATCCACGCTTCGGGGTTGATGGGCTCGCCCACTGAGCCAAGGATGCGCAGACTGGACAAGTCGGAGCGGTCCGGGTGCACTGCGGCATCACTTTCAGCGGCCTTGATCAGCGAACGAATGGCGGTGGGCGCGGTGTAGAAAATCGTGCACTTGTGGCGCTCGATCATCTGCCAGAAGCGGCCCGCGTTCGGAAAAGTCGGCACGCCTTCAAAGATGATTTGTGTGGCACCTGCAGCCAAGGGGCCGTAGGCCACATAGGTGTGGCCGGTGATCCAGCCTATGTCGGCGGTGCACCAGAACACGTCTTCGGGCTTCAGGTCAAAGGTCCAGTCCATGGTGAGCTTGGCCCACAGCAGGTAACCGCCGGTGGAGTGCTGCACGCCCTTGGGCTTGCCGGTGGAGCCCGAGGTGTAGAGGATGAACAGCGGGTGCTCCGCGCCCACGGGCACGGGTGCGCATTCAGTGCTCTTGCCAGCCAGGGCTTCGTCAAAGGTTTTGTCGCGGCCGGGCACCATGTTGCAAGCAGTCTTGGTGCGCTGGAAAACGTACACGGTCTTGATGGTGTCACAGCCCCCCAAGCCCAGGCCTTCGTCCACGATGGCCTTGAGCGGCAGCTCTTTGCCGCCACGCATCTGGTAGTTACTGGTGATCACCGCCACGGCACCCGCGTCGATGATGCGCTCTTGCAAGGCCTTGGCCGAGAACCCGCCAAACACCACGCTGTGGGTGGCGCCAATGCGCGCGCAGGCTTGCATGGCAATCACGCCCTCCAGCGTCATGGGCATGTAGACCAGCACGCGGTCGCCCTTTTTCACACCATCGGCTTTGAGCGCATTGGCGAACTGGCTCACGCGGGCCAGCAGCTCTTTGTAGGTGGTCTTGGTGACGGTTCCGTCATCGGCTTCAAAGATCACGGCCACCTTGTTCTCGGTGGGCGTGCCGATGTGTTTGTCCAGGCAGTTGGCCGAGGCGTTGAGCTCGCCATCGTCAAACCACTTGTAAAAAGGCGCGTTGGATTCGTCCAGCGTGCGGGTGAAGGGCTTGTTCCACACCACGTTATCGCGGGCCAAGCGAGCCCAGAAGCCTTCAAAGTCCTTGTCCGCTTCGGCGCACAGGGCGTTGTAGCCCTCCATGCCTGAGATGCGAGCGGCTTTGACCATGGCCTCGCTGGGGAGGAACACGCGGTTTTCAACCAGCAGGGATTCCATGGCAGATGTCGATGTACTCATATTTTTGTCTCCTCGAACGTATCAAAACTGCCCGGACTGTGGTGGCCTGCACTTACAAGCCACTGACTGGCGGCTAGCTTACAAAACCACACGAAATCCGCCTCCAAGGCGCTAGCCCGCAAATACAAGCCAATTTGGCACCTAGCCCTTATGGAATATGCGCAAGCAGCTACTCATTTGATAGCAAAAGAAAGTCCCGACAGCATGTGGCGTCCGCTTACGGCCTCGCCCACGGCAAATAGGCACCACGGTACACGCCTTTGTAAGGCACACGGAAGGCTCGGCAGGGGTTGACCTGTCAAAATAGCGGCTGGAAGACTTTCAGCATAGCCCTCAATCAAAGCAATGCCCAGCCACGGGGATTGCGCTCACCGCCCACCGCCATGACGACCTCCATCCGCCAAGCCGACCTGATCGAATCCATCTCTGCCGCGCTGCAGTACATCAGCTACTACCACCCGGCCGATTACATTGCCCACTTGGCCCGCGCCTACGAACGCGAGCAAAGCGCTGCCGCCAAAGACGCGATTGCCCAAATCTTGACCAACAGCAAGATGAGCGCCACGGGCCACCGCCCGATCTGCCAGGACACCGGCATCGTCAACGTGTTCCTGAAGGTCGGCATGGATGTGCGCTGGGAAGGCTTTACCGGCAGCCTGGACGACGCTGTCAACGAAGGCGTGCGCCAGGGCTACAACCACCCCGACAACACCCTGCGCGCCAGCGTGGTGGCTGACCCCGAGTTCCAGCGCAAGAACACCAAGGACAACACGCCCGCGGTCATCTTCACCGAGATCGTGCCCGGCAATACCGTCGAAGTGACGGTGGCCGCCAAGGGTGGTGGCTCCGAGAACAAGAGCAAGATGTACATGCTCAACCCCGGCGATAACGTGGTCGACTGGGTCTTGAAGACGGTGCCCACCATGGGCGCGGGCTGGTGCCCACCCGGCATGCTGGGCATCGGCATTGGCGGCACGGCCGAAAAAGCCGTGCTGATGGCCAAGGAAAGCCTGATGGACGACCTGGACATGTACGAGCTGCAGGCCAAGCAGGCCAGCGGCGCCGAGCTTGACAACGTCGAAAAGCTGCGCCTGGAGCTGTTTGAGAAGGTCAACGCACTGGGCATTGGCGCGCAGGGCCTGGGTGGACTGACCACGGTGTTGGACGTCAAGATCAAGATGTACCCCACCCACGCGGCCAGCAAGCCGATTGCGATGATTCCCAACTGTGCGGCCACCCGCCACGCGCACTTTGCCATGGATGGCAGCGGCCCGGTCTACCTGACTCCGCCCTCATTAGACCTATGGCCCAACGTGAACTGGACCCCCAACACCGAACTCAGCAAGCGCGTGGACCTGAACACCCTGACCAAGGACGAAGTGGCAAGCTGGAAACCCGGCCAAACCCTGCTCTTGAACGGCAAGATGCTGACCGGCCGCGACGCCGCGCACAAGCGCATCCAGCAAATGCTGGCCAAGGGCGAAAAGCTGCCCGTGGACTTCACCAACCGCGTCATCTACTACGTGGGCCCCGTGGACCCCATCAAGGGCGAAGCGGTGGGCCCCGCTGGCCCGACCACCGCCACCCGGATGGACGGCTTCACCGAAATGATGCTGGCCCAAACCGGCCTGATCTCCATGGTCGGCAAGGCCGAACGCGGCCCGGTCGCCATCGAAGCCATCAAGAAGCACAAGAGTGCGTACCTGATGGCCGTGGGCGGCGCGGCCTACCTCGTCAGCAAGGCGATCAAGGCTGCCAAGGTGGTCGGTTTTGAAGACCTGGGCATGGAAGCGATTTACGAGTTCGACGTGGTCGACATGCCCGTCACCGTGGCCGTGGATTCGGGCGGCACCAGCGCCCACATCACCGGCCCCGCCGAGTGGCAAAAGAAGATCGCCACCGGCGAGTTCAAGAGCATTCCCGTCACCTCGCGCTAAGCCCTTGGTAGTCGCAGCGACAAAGCCCTCTGTCAGCCACCCCATCGGGGTGTTTGACAGCGGCGTGGGCGGCTTGAGCGTGCTGCGCGCGCTGCGCGCAGAGCTGCCACACGAACAGTTTGTCTACGTGGCCGACAGCGGCAACGCGCCCTATGGCGAGAGGGATGATGGCCACGTCACCACCCGCTCCCACGCCATCACCGACTACTTGCTGGGCCACCACCAGATCAAGGCGCTGGTGGTGGCCTGCAACACGGCTACGGCGGCGGCCATCAAAACCTTGCGCGCGGCCTACCCGAGCATTCCGCTGGTGGGCATTGAGCCCGCACTCAAACCTGCGGCGGCGGCCAGCCAGACCAAAACCGTGGGGGTCATGGCCACCCGCGGCACGCTGCAGAGTGAGAAGTTCCAGGCCCTACTCGCGTCATTGCACGGACAAGCCACCTTTGTACTGCAGCCTTGCGACGGCCTGGCGATTGCCATTGAGCACAATGACGCTATCAAAATAGAAGCGCTTTGCACAGATTACACGGGGGCTATGGGCCAATTTGGCTTGAATTCTGGCGCCATGGACACACTGGTGCTGGGCTGCACCCACTACCCCTTTGTGGAGCCGATGCTGCGCCAGTCCATCGGCGAACACGTCACCCTGCTGGAAGGTGGCGCCCCGGTGGCACGCCAAACCCGGCGGCTGCTGGAGGCCGCGGGCTTGCTGGCAAGCCAAGAATCCGCATCGACCGCGCCCACCCGCTTCTACACCACGGGCCCAGTTAACGACTTGCGCGATGCAGCCGCTCGCTGGTTGCAGCTTGACACCGAGGTCAACGCCTTGGCGGTTTGAAGCAGGGAAATGAAAGTGTCGCTGGTAGCATAAACGTGCCGCTTAGGGCGGCATAACTGTGCCGCATAGGTCGAAGAGAGATACTTTGGGCCCATATGAAGGCCTAAGCGGTATATTTAGTTCATTAGTTCGTCAGCCCCCAGTGGCTCATTCCAAAGGATTCACTCCACCGATAGGAGTGATAGACGTGGCGGCATTGAATGTCATCAGGCGTTGGGCATTGTGAGAAGGCATGTCCATCCGCGAGATTTCATCCAGACGCATTGCCACTCCACTGCTTAGCGAGTGCTCTTCCTTGGTGGCTTTTACTATTGAATTTTGTGAGGCTGCGTATTCCAGATCAATACAGCCAGTCATTCCAGTCCAAACCCGCCGCCTGTTCTGATTCAAAAGCGCTACTTCGTCCAATCCAAACTAGGCCACCCATTCCAGTAGAGACCCACCACTCGGGCGGGCATTGCTAAAGATCTTTGGCAATGGACTAGCGCGCCGGTTCATTGACATGCCGCCCTACCGTACTCTAGGGCGCAATACGATGCGCACTGCGCCCTCTCTCCGGCTTACTGCCAGCTCGCCGCAATCACCGGCGCCAGCGTATTCGCGTAGTCCGCCGCCAGCGTCGTCTGCCCCGCAGTCGGGGGCGCAAACGCCGCCATCGCATCCACCAGGTTTTGCACTTGACTATCCAGTAGGACTTTGCCATCGCTGGTCTGGATCTGCTCTGCATGGTATTGGCTGCCAGGATACTGGGATCCAGAATACCAGTCCTTCAGGGTGATGCTGTCCGTGGTGCCGATGACGTTGATGTTCAGGTCGTTGCCGGTATGGGTAAACCACAGCTGGCTGGAACTGATGTTCTCCAAGACCAACTGGTCTTGGCCCCCCGCATCCAGCAGGCTATCTTGGCCATCCCCGGCTGCAAAGAAATACGTGTCATTGCTCCACTGGTCGGCAATGATGGTGTCATTGCCCAGACCTGCACGGACCGTATCATTGCCTCCGCCCGTGGTGATGGTGTCATCCCCAGCGCCGGCATTGATGGTGTCTGCCCCCCAACCTGCCGAGATCAAATCGTTTCCAGCGCCGCTGTTGATGACGTCGTTGCCCCATTCTGCCGTGATGGTGTCATTGCCACTTCCCGTGATGATCGTGTTGTTACCACCACCCGCGTTAACAACGTTGTTGCCATCACCAGCGTTGATGTTATCGGCGCCCCAGCTTGCGGTGATTGCATCGTTGCCCGCTTGTCGGCGCGCATCCAATATTCCTCAGCAGTGCGCGATGAACGAATACTCAGGGAATGCAGCCAGTCTTGAACGACTGACCTGTGGATAAGTTTATCCCAACGGTAGTTTTGTGATGAACTTTCTGTTCATTCAAAACCAGCGTGGGAAGCCGCGCAGGGCGTAGCCCGAAGCGGATTTCCACGCTGAGAACGTCTCAGAATGGCTCCTCTTTTTCAGTGGCTTTGGGCCGCTTGGTTTGTTCCCTTGCCTTGATCCTGGATTTGGCAGTTGCGCTGCTGTGGCGGAATCGGTATGACTCGTTTCCAGTCTCCACAATGTGGCAATGGTGCGTAAGCCGGTCCAACAGTGCCGTAGTCATTTTCGCGTCGCCAAACACGCTGGCCCATTCCGCGAACGTCAGGTTGGTGGTGATCATGACGCTGGTGTGCTCGTACAGCTTGGACAGTAGGTGAAACAGCAAGGCACCTCCAGCCTGGCTAAATGGCAGGTAGCCCAACTCATCCAGAATCACCAAGTCCATGCGCATCAGTGCAAAGGCCAGCTTGCCTGCCTTGCCCGCAGCCTTCTCTTGCTCCAGCAGGTTTACCAGATCCACTGTGGAGTAAAACCGCACCCGCTTGCTGTGCTGGGTAATCCCCGCCACGCCCAATGCTGTTGCCAGGTGTGTCTTGCCGGTTCCCGTGCCTCCGATGAAGACCACGTTGTGTGCAGCTTCTGTGAATGACAAGGTTGCGAGTTCTTTGATCAGACCTTGGTCCACCTTGGAATGATCGAACTCAAACCCTGCCAGATCACGGTGCACCGGGAACTTGGCACTGTGCAATTGGTAGCGGATGGACCGCATGGCACGGTCGGTGTGTTCCATATCCAGCAAGTGCTCTACCAGCCATCGTGCGGTTTGCAGACCCGCAGAATTGCCCTGTGCGACCAGGTCATCCCAGGCGCTGGACATACCGTACAGGCGCAAGTCCTTCAGCTCTGTGGCGACTTCACGCATGATTCACCTCCGCACGCAAGGTGTCATACCGACCAGCATCAGCAATGGGCTCTTCATTTACCTCCAAGTGGGTCTCTACGGATTCGGGGGGCGTCGCTGACTTCAGCCGGTTCAGCACGTTTTCAACATGCTCGGCGCTTGGGTTGCCCGACTCCAGGACCAGTTCCACGGCCACCAGCACCGCTTCCAGACCGGACCTGGGAACGGCCGCCAGTACCTTGGCCATGACCCGATCGCCCCCTTCATGTTTGAGCAGCAAAGCCCGCAACCGCATGAGCGGTTGCGGCATGTCTGCAAAGGGCGCGCCGTTGCGCAGGGCACCAGGCTTGCGTTCGATGATCGGGATGTAGTGCTGCCAGTCGTAGCGTGTTTGCTTGCGCTCAAAGCAGCGCACATGGCTGGCCACCAAGGCGTCGTGCGCGACGAAGTCAATGCGTTCCGGGTACACCCGCACACTCACAATCTGACCGACCAGTTCACAGGGTACGGAGTAACGGCTTCTGTCATAGATCACCAAGCTGGTGCTGCTGACCTTGCCCAGCGTTTCCACATACCCGTCAAATGGCGCCACCATGGGCATGAGGCTGCTTTGCTCATGCTCGAGTATCTCCGCGATGGTGTGCTCTGTGAATTCCGTATGCCGCAGTTCGTTCCACAGAGCCCGGCACCGTGCCAGTAGCCACAAGTTGAGCTCGGTGAAGGAGCCGAACCTCTCCTTGGCTGCGTCCTGCCAAATCCGCAACCGACTGTCCTGCACGTTCTTCTCCACCACGCCTTTCTCCCAGCCACTGGCGACATTGCAGAAGTCCGGATCAAACAGGTAGTGCGAGGCCATCGCTGCAAAGCGTGTATTGACGACGCGGCTCTTGCCCTTGTTGACCTTGTCCACCGCCGTGCGCATGTTGTCGTAAATGCCCCGTCTGGGGATCCCGCCCAGCGCCATGAACGAACGGGTGTGCGCATCGAACAGCATTTCGTGGCTCTGGGTGGGGTAGGCCTGCAGCACAAAGGCACGGCTTGCACACAACTTCAGGTGTGCGGCCAGAATCTTGCGCCACACCCCGCCCACGAGCAGCCGCTCCTCGCTCCAGTCAAACTGGAATGCTTCCCCGAGCTCAAACCGCAAAGGAACAAAGGCCTTGACCACGGATTGACCACCAGCCTCTCGCCACTTGCGAACAAACTCGGTGACGCGGCTGTAGTCTCCGTCAAATCCCTGCGCCTGGATGTCCTTGAATAGCCTCAGTGCAGTGCGCCGGTCACGCTTGGGGCGCCGACTATCCACCTCCAGGGCCTTGGTCAGTTGCGCCGCAAACGGCGCAATCTTGGTGTCATCTGCTACTCGCCGCGGGTACTTCGGTTCCGTGCGTTCAGCCGCATTGAGCCATTTGCTGATCGTCTTTCGGGTAAGCCCCGTGCGTCTTTCAATCTCCGATACCGACAACCCGTCACGGTAAAACAAGCGTCGAACAATGCCCAAATCTTTCATGGTGATCATCTCCTTCGGTCCTGCTTAAAAAAGAAGCAGGCAGGTTAATCACCCTGAGTAATTTTTAGCGCGCGCTACTCATGAATACTGGCGCGGATTCAAGTCCGAAGTGCAACTTTGTAATTAACCGGTTGGGTGGGCGAGATGTGAGAGCATCCGAGCCCCTCGACCGCCAAGTCAAAGTTGCCCTGAATGACCTATACACATCTCACCCAAGACGAACGCTACCAGATTGCCATCCTCGCCAAAGCCCATCATGACCAAAGTAGCATTGCGCAACTGATGGGGCGCCACAAGTCAACCATTAGTCGGGAGCTGCGCCGCAACCGGGGTTTGCGCGGCTACCGCCCCAAGCAAGCCCATCAGCTCTCACAGGAGCGTATGTCTGCCTGCCAAAACGGCCGCAGGATTGCTGATGCGATATGGGTCGTGGTGGATAGCAAACTTGACCTTGCCTGGAGTCCCGAACAAATCAGCGGCTACCTTGAAGTCAATGGGCAACCGGGCGTCAGTCATGAGAGCATCTATCAGCGGATCTACGCCGACAAACGATGCGGTGGCACTTTGCACCAGACGCTACGCTGCCAAAAGGCCCGCAAGAAGCGTTACGGGGGCCGTGAGCGGCGTGGCACCATTCCCAATCAGGTCTCGATAGAGCTACGCCCCGACATCGTGGACCAGCGCGCCAGATTTGGGGACTGGGAGGCTGATCTGGTCATCGGTGCAGGGCAGAAGCAGGCGCTGGTGACGATGAACGAGCGCACCTCTCGCTATTCTTTGATCGCCCACGTGCCATTCAAGACGGCCCAAGCCGTGGGCGACACCATGATTGCCTTGTTGCAGCCGTTCGCACATTGCGTGCACACACTCACGACGGACAATGGCAAGGAGTTTGCGCAGCATGAGCGTGTGGCCTCATCCCTGAACGCAGACTTCTTCTTTGCGCATCCCTATGCCTCCTGGGAGCGCGGGGCCAACGAAAACATGAACGGTCTTATCCGTCAGTTCTTCCCAAAGAAGATGGCCTTTGATTCCATCAAGCAAAAGGACATTGCCTTTGCCATGGATCGCCTCAATCATCGTCCCAGAAAGTGCCTGGGCTTCAAGACGCCCCATGAAGTTTTTATGAACCAGTTACAGTTCCATCAACAAGCCGTTGCACTTCGAGCTTGAATCCGCCACTTCAAAATGGATACACATAGAACTGCCAACGATATAAAACATAAAAAGTTTGATATTTGCAGCTCGACTGACACCTCTGCAGATGTGCTTGCAAGTGGCGGTCTCTCAGACATAAACGTGGCAACCAAAAAATTCATCAGGACATTTAACCGCACAAGTAAGAGCGCAGCCCATTTGGCTCTCCTTGTGCCGTTATAAAGAAATATGGAGCAAATTGCGAAGAGGGTTGCCGGTATCGCAAACTCAAGATCGGTAGAAAAGCTTTTATATAGCCACAGTAGCGAAATGCAGCCGACTAAGATGGACGAAGCCTTATCGAGTCTCAATTTTTCCACCCTTGCTTGTATAACGTTGAAGGCCACTGGAATGCAACACTCGTCGCGCAGCGACAACCTGATGTTGTGTTTCCATGTGGGCCGACCTGTTGGGCGTCATGGTTGAAGATTGAACGGGCCAATGCAAGTGTTTAGGTCTTCCTTTTCGCACAAAAGAAACATCTTGCCTGCCCGGTGAAGTGCAATGAAATTGGTAGCGACATGACCAACCTCCATGATTGATCCCATGCAATCTGGTTTGCCATTGTCTCTAGTGATTTTGTCTACCCATTTGTAGAAGCCTAGCGAGCTAGGACTGGCCGAAATTTCAAACTCAGACTCGGCAGCCTGCGCGCCACTAGTACCCGCCATGGTTCCATCTTGGTGAATGTTGTAAAGCTCAAAGCACTGCGCCTGAGGAAGATCGATTTTCCAACTGCCAATAAGCGGGTGATCTTTAGGCAGTGGGGTGCGCTTTACCTCTTGCGCCAACACGGAGATAGGCAAGCTGACAAATGCAGCGAGTAAAGCAATACTGAGAAAGCGTTTATTCATGCGAAATACCCTAATGTATGGTGAGAGGATGCGGTAGCTGGCGTCCAACGTGGAGGTAAGCGGCGCTGCGCGGCTTCATCGCGCAGCGTACGCTTGACCGTAGGGTTAGACCACACCGCGCTACCCTTCTGGAACCAAGCTGCTATGGCCCGCGACTACGTGCCAGCTTTCGCTACTTGCGGGCGCCCAAACGCGGGTGTATCTGATACTCGCCGAGAAGAGCTCGTTGGCGTAGACACCTTCTGTCCTCATCTTCACAGAGACTACCGCGAATTGATCGTGGACGACAACCGCTTGCTCAGATGGTTCGAGCTTTGTGAACTTGAGCAGGCCCGAGCCGTGTGCTGAAAGGTCGGCCTGCTTGCTCAGCAGCTGGCCAAGATGATTCGTGAATAGGAGGTCGCCTGAAATCAATCGATCGAGCGATGCAAGGTCAGAGCCCAACATTGCTTGCCGAAGGCGCGACTCGGCTTGGATGATCACGGTTTCACTGGCAACGGACATATGTTTGGGACCTCGTGTGGTCTAACGTTCGCGCTCAGCGGGCGGCGAAGCCGTCCGCTGGAGCAAAGGGTTGAACGGCAGTGTGCCGAATCTGGCGCTGTGAAAAGCCGCTGTTGCCGACCAGGCGCGGAAATTTACTGCCATCAAGCGCATTGCGTAGCCGCTCGCAAACGGCGTGCTGAGAAGCGCCGATCTGGATTTCGCAGGCATTGAAGTAAGACCAAACGCGTTCAGCAACATCGCCGATCTGGGTACCCGAACACCTGATGAACAACTCGATCAAGTCCAGCTGATCCGTTGGATCGTTGTAGGTGTCGATGGCTATTGCGCTGCCGTCGCTGTTGGTCCAGTCAAATACATGAACATCACCGCAGCCAGCGCGAGCGAAGTCGCCGAAATAGGCATTGGCGAGCGGCACAAGGTCGACACAGGCCCCCAGCGCATCAAGAACGGCCTGCAGCTTCGGATGATTCACCTCCGGCCCATCGGAAACTGACGACCACGTCATCAGGTCGCTCATCGAAACGACCAAACGAAATTCGCAACTGACGATCAGCGTCTTCAAGTTGCAGTTCAACGTTGGAGGCCACTGGCACGCAGCATGCGCCGCGCAGCGGCAACCTGCTGCTGGGTGTCCATGTGGGCCGAAATGTTAGAGCACATCTGGCCCCCTTACGTGCATTTGCGTCCGCCGTAGTATCGCAAACCATGCGATAGCGCCAGCTAGGACGGCTACGCCGAAACTATCCCACGACCCTGCCACATACGCCATGTAAAAGGCTACCGCAACGCCACCACCGAGGACCACTGACGCAACGGTTGCACGATGAGAAGGAGCGAGAAGAACGGAAACCACAAGAATTAATGCGGCCGCAATTCCAGCGCACCCTGCGATGATGCCGCCCTCGACATATCGGTACCAGTACGCCGTGCACATTCCTGAGACCATATCCTCAGCAGGACAGAAGCGAGTAGCCACGTCACTCAAACCAAATCCGAGAAGGAACGTAAGAGCCCACGCTGCAACTATTGCAGGAGGTATCGCAAGCCAACGCAGCGTGGTGGTCATTTGATGTGCTTTAACGTAAAGGTGAGCGAGCGCCGTAGGCGGTCCGCTCGACTGGCATGTTAAAGAGCATTGCAGCCACTTCAGCGTTCCACAAGATCAACAATAGACCAACGCGCATCGCGTTTCTTTGCGACGACGGTAAAACAACGCGCTTCGGGCGCACAGAGCACAAACAATGCCTCACCCGAAAAATCGCTTTGAGCAAAGCGAAATGAGGCAAACCGCTTTAGCTCAACCGCAGTGGGCTGTACGTTGAGCTTGGAACCAACTGCGGAACGACCCAGCTCATATGGTTCGGAGGTCGTGATCCAAAGTTGTCCCAGAGCAGCAATAGCTATGAACATGGCAATGACGAACGCGATGGTCCCAAACAGCTTGCGCTTTGTCATTGAGGCCCAAGGTGAAGTGAACAGATCCATATGCGCTTTAACGAATGAAAGGGACTTCCCCGTCCCAAACAAGCCGCGTCCCGTCAGGGTTGCGGTTTACGGCAACTAAGTGCCAAGATGGAGAGGCAAATCTTTTCATCAACTTGTTTTGAGAGGGGAAATCATGACTATCGTAACCGTTGGAATCGATCTGGCAAAGAATGTCTTTGCCGTTCATGGCGTAGACGAGACGGGCAAGCCCGCTCTGGTGCGCCCCAGTGTTGCGCGCGGCAAGCTGCTGGAAATGATAGCGAAACTACCGCCGTGTCTCATC
The DNA here is from genome assembly GCF_034519335.1 of Rhodoferax sp. Classification (GTDB taxonomy): domain Bacteria; phylum Pseudomonadota; class Gammaproteobacteria; order Burkholderiales; family Burkholderiaceae_C; genus Allorhodoferax. The sequence goes on along the minus strand of NZ_JAXHOL010000023.1, from coordinate 2,465 downwards.
GGAATGGAAGCCTGCTCGGGCGCACACCACTGGGCACGTGAATTTGAGAAGTTCGGCCACACCGCTCGTTTGATGGCACCCAAGTTCGTGGTGCCATATAGGCTGTCGGGTAAGCGTGGCAAAAATGACGCAGCGGATGCAGCCGCCATCTGTGAAGCAGTTACCCGACCAAATATGCGCTTCGTGCCGATCAAGTCGCTGGAGCAACAAGGGCACTTGCTGGTGCATCGTGCCCGACAAGGCTTTGTCGAACAACGCACCGCAACGATTAACCGCATTCGTGGTCTGCTTTCTGAGTTTGGTGTGGTTTTGCCCCAGAAAGCTGCCGTCGTTCGACGTGAGGCACTGCATCGACTTGAAGATTTGCCTGGCTGGATCAACACCGTAATCGGGGACCTGCTCAGCGAGGTAAGCCGCCTGGATGAGCGCGTCACCCAATACGACCAACACATCGCCACACTGGCCAAAGCAGATTTAGCTACACAGCGTCTGATGCAATTACCCGGAGTGGGGCCGACGACAGCTACGGCACTTGTCAGCACCATTGGCAATGGACACGACTTCAAGAGTGGTAGGCAGCTCAGTGCTTGGCTAGGCCTTGTTCCGGGGCAATACAGCTCAGGTGGTAAGCAGCGCTTGGGTCACATTACCAAAGCTGGCGATCCGTATTTGCGCTCATTGTTGGTATTGGGTGCACGGGCCGTGCTGGTTGCTGCGAAGAATAAAACGGATTCAGTAAGCAAATGGGCCATGAGCTTAGCCGAGCGGCGAGGCTACTGGAGAGCGATTGTGGCTATTGCCGCTAAGAATGCGCGAATGTGTTGGGCAGTGCTCAACCGGGGGGATGCGTTCTGTTTGCCCACCTGAGCTTTGAATATTAAAAACAGGGTTCGTTGATGTCACCGCGTGAAAGCTAGTGTTGATGTGCAAAAGGTTGGACCTGCGTGGGGAGTGACTGACTACATTACGGAGACACCTCGGTGTGCTCGGCTAACGAATGAGTCCCCCACGTGCGTCTTTCATCAGGGTCCGCAGGCGTCATGTCTGCAGCAATGACCGTTTGTAGTTTCGCTGTCCGCACCTCTTGTCACTTGAAAAGCACAGCTCAGCGCAGAACTTGGAGCCAAAAGCAGTGCGGGGTCAATCGCTTGCGCGATTCAACCCCGGTGGATTTTTGTTTGACAAAAGTGGGGAAGCCCTTGTAGTAATGTAGTTAGGTCATACCGGTGGATACACCAGGGACGCGACGATACATCTTTTTTGAAAAAACAGCGAAACCCGCTTGTCTGCTGGCTTTGGTGTCCATATACTGGATGAATAAACAGGTATAAATTTTCCATGAAACCCGGCGCTCCTCCGTTGCAGTCTGCCCGCTTGCTCGATCAGGTACGCGAGCGGGTTCGGTATTTGCACTATAGCTTGAAGACGGAAAAGGCCTACCTGTACTGGGTGCGCTTTTTCGTCCGTTGGAGTGCCACCCAGCTTGGCGGCATGCGCCATCCCAGAGACATGGGTGTTCAAGAGGTGGAGGCGTTTCTGTCCATGATGGCCAATGAGCGCAAGGTATCAGCGTCCACTCACAACCAGGCGCTCAGCGCCATCCTCTTTTTGTACCGAGAAGTACTCAACATCGATTTGCCATGGCTCAACAATATCGGCCGTCCCCATCAGACCAAGCGCATCCCGACGGTGTTGACCAAAGAGGAGGTCGCAAGCCTTTTGGTGCAGATGGAAGGGACCACTGCACTACTTGCTCGATTGCTGTACGGCACCGGTATGCGTTTGATGGAGGGCTTGCGCTTGCGCGTCAAAGACGTTGACTTTGACCGCCATGCCATTGTTGTGCGCGAGGCGAAGGGCAATAAGGACCGGGTCGTGATGCTGCCGCATTCGCTTGAAGGCGCCCTCAAACGGCAGATGTTAATCGCTCGAAGTCTGTGGGAGGCGGATCGATTGGCTCAGCGCGGCGGCGTAGACACGCCCCACGCACTGGAGGTCAAATATCCGAAGGTGGGTAACACATGGGGTTGGTTTTGGATGTTTCCGTCGCCCACGTTGTCGACCGATCCACGTAGCGGTGTGGTTCGCCGCCATCACTTATTCGAGGAACGCCTGCAGCGTGCCCTCAAAAAGGCGGTTGTACAGGCGGGCATCGCTAAGCCCGTATCCGTTCACACCTTGCGCCACTCATTTGCAACGCACCTACTGCAGGCGGGCACCGACATCCGCACCGTGCAGGAGCTTCTGGGGCACAGCGACGTGAGTACGACCATGATTTACACCCATGTATTGAAGGTGGCCGCAGGAGGTACAGCCTCGCCATTGGATTCACTTTTACCCATCCAATGACGGGTATCGAGAAGCGACTCAACGGGCAACCAACTGCAAATTGGAATAAATAATCGCGGCCGAGGATTTAGAAGTGACCCGCCGGTTAGCTGACGTTGGCGATTGGCTGGTTATGG
>NZ_JAXHOL010000007.1:0-57450 GCF_034519335.1 Rhodoferax sp. | reverse complement strand
TCTTTTCCCCGGCAAGCGAGAGCGCGCGGGCCAAGCACCGCTTCGAAGTGGCCGACTGGCACGGCCAGCAACGTGCCCAGCGCGAGCGCATCGAGTTTTACGACCTGCGCGTGAAAGAGTGCTCCAAGCGGCTGGAGCGCGAGTTCAAGGCGGGGGCGCAGGCCATGGAGGTCTGGCAGCAGATCAAGCTGCACTACATCGGGCTGCTGGTGGACCACCACCAGCCAGAGCTGGCCGAGACCTTCTTCAACTCGGTCACCACCAAGATCCTGCACCGCAGCTATTTCCAGAACAATTTCATCTTTGTGCGCCCCGCGGTCAGCACCGAGTACATCGAGAACTTGGCCTCCGCCGGCCGCCCCAGCCACCGCCCCACCTACCGCTGCTACTACCCCACGCAAGACGACCTGCAGCAACAGCTGGTGCGCATGGTGCAGGACTTTGACCTGCGGGCGCCGTTTGAGGATCTGACGCGCGACGCCGCACGTGTGCGGGGGGTGATGCAAGCCCAGCTGGGCGACGTCAAGCTGCGCGCCAACTTTCAGGTGCAGGTGCTTACTGGGCTGTTCTTCCGCAACAAGGGTTGCTACATCATCGGCAAGCTCATCAACGGCTTTTACGAGCATGGTTTTGCACTGCCCGTGTTGCACGGCCGCGGTGGCCTTCGCATCGATGCGGCGCTGTTCGGCGAAGACGATCTGCTGCGCCTCTTCAGCTTTGCGCGAGCCTACTTCATGGTGGACATGGAGATTCCCAGCGCCTACGTGCAGTTCCTGCGCAGCATGATGCCGCGCAAGCCGCGCAACGAGCTCTACAACGCGTTGGGGCTGGCCAAGCAGGGCAAGACCTTGTTCTATCGCGACTTTTTGCACCACCTGCAGCACAGCACGGACCAGTTCCGCATCGCGGCTGGCATCAAGGGCATGGTCATGCTGGTGTTCGACCTGCCCAGCTACCCCTATGTGTTCAAGCTCATCAAGGACTTCTTTCCGCACCAGAAGGAAACCACGCGCGAGCAGGTGATGGCCAAGTACCAATTGGTGAAACACCACGACCGTGTCGGGCGCATGGCCGACACGCTGGACTATGGTGATGTGGCGTTTCCGCGCGAGCGCTTCAGTGACGAGCTGCTGGCGGAGCTGCAACAGTTTGCGCCCAGCCAGGTGGAGATCAGCGACCGCGACGCGGATGGCCGCACCGAAGTCATCATCAAGCATCTCTACATCGAGCGGCGCATGATCCCGCTGAATATGTATTTGCAGGAAGCCTTTGACGCGGGCGGCGCCGATCCTGCCAACACCAGCCCGGCCGCACTGCGCGCGCGCGAGCAGATCACCCGCGCTGTGATCGACTACGGCTACGCCATCAAGGACATGGTGGCTGCCAACATCTTTCCTGGCGACATGCTGTGGAAGAACTTCGGCATCACCCGCAACAGCCAGGTCGTGTTTTACGACTACGACGAGATCGAGTACCTCACCGCGTGCAACTTCCGCAAGGTGCCCGAGCCGCGCAATGAAGAAGAGGAAATGTCCAGCGAAATCTGGTACCGCGTCGGCCCGCACGACGTGTTCCCCGAGACCTTTGCCCCTTTCCTGCTGGGCAATCCGCTGGTGCGCGAAGTCTTTATGCAGTACCACGCCAACCTGCTCGATCCTGCGTTTTGGCAAACGCAGAAAGAGCGTATTGCCGCAGGGTATGTGCACGATGTGTTTCCCTATGAAAAGGGAAAGCGGTTTCCCCGTCACTCACATTCGGAGGCCTAGGTATGTGGAAGAGGTTTATAGGCGTCTGCGTCTTGGTCGCTCTGGCCGTCTTTCAGTCGGTAGCCGCGTATGCCCAGCCATCGACTGTCATCGATGTGCCGACACGTCCTGGCGTGACCGTGCGCTACCTGTGGCAATCTCCCCAGCAGCCCAAGGCGGTGGTGATTTTGATGGTGGGTGGCAACGGCGGGGTACGGCTGGGCGCCGACGGCAGCCTGGGTGGCATGGGCGGAAATTTTCTGGCCCGCAGCCGTGCACAGTTTGTTCAGCAGGGGCTGGCGGTGGCCTTGATGGATGCGCCATCCGACCGGCAGGTGGCGCCGTTTCTTGGCGGTTTTCGGCAAACACCAGAGCACATGGCAGATATCAAAGCCCTGATCGCAGACGTGCGTCAACGCAGTCAGCGTCCGGTCGCGCTGGTTGGAACCAGTCGTGGCACCCAGTCGGCCGCGGCTGCGGCGATTGCACTGTCGGATTCGGGTGGCCCCGATGCCTTGGTCCTCACGTCCACCATCCTCACCGACCCGCAGAGCCGCGCCGTGCCCAAGATGGCGCTCGAGCAATTGCGCATTCCGGTGCTGCTCATGCACCATCAGCAGGACGGGTGCAAGCATTGCGCATTCGCTGATTTGCCGGCGTTACGGGAAAAGCTGCCTGCAGACCATGCTGTTCGGCTCTACGAGGGCGGCAATAACGTAGGTGATCCTTGCGAGGCGATGGCCTTCCATGGGTTCAATGGTTTGGAAGCCCGGGTGGTTCAAGACCTGAGCACCTGGCTCATCGCCAAGCTCGCCCCCTGAAAAGCAGGGCACCGGGTTTCGCGTACACTCCGCGCTGCCCGGGGTGCGCAGTGGTTGCGCTGAGATGGATTCCAAACCCGTGAACTTGATCTGGTTCATACCAGCGTAAGAAGTGCAGAGCAGTGCCCCCCGGTCGTGTGCCGCGCGGGCGTTCGCTCACTCCAAGTTTTCGGGGGCCTATCGTTCTCTTCCTTCGGGCGTTAACCCGGAGATTTCCCAGTGAACGCACCCGACAAACTTGCCCAGTTCATCCGCCTCACGCGCGAACCGCTTCCCGCTTCCACCAAACGTTATCTGCAAGGCAGCCGGCCTGACATCCAGGTGCCGTTGCGCGAGATCATGCAGAGCAATGGCGAGGCCATCACGGTGTATGACACCTCCGGCCCCTACACCGATCCGCGTGCCGACATCGACGTGCGCAATGGCCTGCCGCTGGTGCGTGCCGGCTGGGTGGAAAGCCGGGGCGACACCGAGGCCTACGAAGGCCGCAAGCCCTTTGCGTTGGACGATGGCCTGAAGAACGGCGAGACCGATGCACTGGCCGCCCTGCGCGCCCAGGCCGCCGGCCTGCAACGCCAGCCGCGCCGCGCACGCAGCGGTGCCAACGTGACGCAGATGCACTACGCGAAGAAGGGCATCGTCACCCCCGAGATGGAGTACGTGGCGCTGCGCGAGAACCAAAACCTCGAATGGCAGGCGCAGTACCTGGGTAACGCCGAGCGCGAGCAGCGTCTGGCCGGCAACAGCTTTGGTGCCAGCATCCCCAAGATCGTGACGCCCGAGTTTGTGCGCGACGAAGTGGCGCGTGGCCGCGCCATCATCCCGGCCAACATCAACCACACCGAGCTGGAGCCCATGGCCATTGGCCGCAACTTTCTGGTGAAGATCAACGCCAACATCGGCAACTCGGCCGTCACGTCCAGCATCGAAGAGGAAGTGGAAAAACTGGTCTGGTCCATCCGCTGGGGCGCAGACACGGTGATGGACTTGTCCACCGGCAAGAACATCCACACCACGCGCGATTGGATCGTGCGCAACAGCCCCGTGCCCATCGGCACCGTGCCGATCTACCAGGCGCTGGAAAAAGTGGGCGGCATTGCCGAAGACCTGACCTGGGCCATCTTCCGCGACACATTGATTGAGCAAGCGGAGCAGGGCGTGGACTACTTCACGGTGCATGCCGGCGTGCGCCTGCCCTTCATCCACCTGACCGCCAACCGCGTGACTGGCATCGTTTCGCGCGGCGGCTCCATCATGGCCAAGTGGTGCATTGCCCACCACAAAGAGAATTTCATCTACACGCACTTCGACGAGATGACCGAGATCATGCGTGCCTACGACGTCAGCTATTCGCTGGGCGACGGCCTGCGCCCCGGCAGTGGTGCGGACGCGAACGACGAAGCGCAGTTTGCCGAGTTGCGCACGCTGGGTGAACTCACGCACAAGGCCTGGCAGCAGGACGTGCAGGTGATGATTGAAGGCCCCGGCCATGTGCCCATGCACATGGTGCAGGCCAACATGACCGAGCAGCTGAAGCACTGCGGCGAAGCCCCGTTCTACACACTCGGCCCGCTGACCACCGACATTGCGCCGGGCTACGACCACATCACCAGCGGCATTGGCGCGGCCATGATTGGCTGGTTCGGCACCGCCATGCTCTGCTACGTCACGCCCAAGGAACATCTGGGCCTGCCGGACCGCGAGGACGTGAGGGTCGGCATCATCACCTACAAAATTGCCGCCCACGTGGCCGATGTGGCCAAGGGCCACCCCGGTGTGCGGGCGCGGGATGATGCGTTGTCGAAAGCACGCTTTGAATTCCGTTGGATGGACCAGTTCAACCTCTCGCTGGACCCGGAAACCGCCAAGCAGTTCCACGACGAAACCCTGCCGGCCGAAGGTGCCAAGGTGGCGCACTTCTGCTCCATGTGCGGCCCCAAGTTCTGCAGCATGAAGATCACGCAGGAAGTGCGCGAATACGCCAAGAACCTGGGCGTGAGTGACGAGCAGGCGCTGCAAAGCGGCATGGACGTGATGTCCAACGAGTTCAAGAAGGTGGGCGGGGAAATCTACATTCCCATCGCCTTCGTGCCTGCGACGCCTGCTGACGCGATCTGACCATGCCAGCCATGCGCATAGGCATTGCTGGTGCGGGCGTGCTGGGGCGGCTGCTGGCCGTGCAGCTCAGCCGCGCGGGCCACGCCGTGCAGGTGTTCGACCCGGCCAGCGGCCCTGGCCCGCGCGCCGAATCCGGCTCGCAGGCCGCGGGCTGGACGGCCGCTGGCATGCTGAGCCCCGTGGCTGAGCTGGAGCGCGCGGGTGCCGAGGTTTTTGGCTTGGGCCTGCGCTCCTGCGTGCTGTGGCCGCAGATCGTGCTGGGCTTGGGCCAGCCGGTGGATCTGCGTATGCAAGGCAGCTTGCTGCTGGCGCACCGCAGCGATGCGGGCGCCGCGCAGCGCGTGGTGGGCCTGCTGCAGGCCAAGGCCGAGTCGGCCTACCAACCCCAGTCGTTGACGCTGGAGAAATTGCGCGAGCTTGAGCCCGCAGTGAGCGGCCCGGCGCTGGCCTGGCTACTACCCTGCGAGGGACAGATTCACCCCGTGCAAGCCCTGCAGGCCTTGGCCGCGCAAGGCACGGCGCAGGGTGTGGCGTGGCACTGGAATAGCTACGTGACGCACGTGAAAGCGGGTGCGTTGATGGTTACCTCCGCTCGCCCTGAGCTTGTCGAAGGGCTTCGACAAGCTCAGCCTGAGCGGGTTGGTTTCGACCACGTGTTCGACGTGCGCGGCGTGGGCGCCAAGCCCGCCGTGCCCGTGCGCGGTGTGCGCGGTGAGGTGTTCTGGCTGCACGCGCCCGGCGTGCCGCTGCACCGCCCGGTGCGCCTGCTGCACCCGCGCCACTCGGTCTACCTGGTGCCGCGGCCGGACGACATCATTGTGGTGGGCGCCAGCGAGATCGAGAGCGAAGACCGCTCCCCCGTGTCGCTGCGCAGCACGCTGGAACTGCTGAGCGCTGCCCATAGCGCCATCCCTGCACTGGCCGAGGCGCGCGTGGTCCACTTTGAGACCAACCTGCGCCCCGCGCTGCCCGACAACCTGCCCGCGCTGCGCCACGCACCGGGCCTCACCGTCATCAACGGCCTCTTCCGCCACGGCTGGCTCATCGCGCCGGCACTGGTAGAGCAGGCCCTGCAAGAGCTGGAACTATGAGCACCACCGACACCGCGCCGCACACCATCACCGTGGTGGTGAACGGCCAAGCCGAGAGCACCACCGCCCGCACCTTACAAGCCTGGGTCGACGCGCGCGGCGCGTTGCCCGCCGCACTGGCTACTGCTGTCAACGGCAACTTTGTGCCGCGCAGTCTGCGCGCGCAACAACCGCTGGCAGAAGGCGACACCATCCTCACCTTCCAACCCATAGAAGGAGGTTGAAACATGTTGAGCACACCAACAGACTGGGAGGCTGAGCGTTCTGCGCAGGTAAAGGAGGAGACCGCACAGCGGTCGGGGGACACGGAGCAGAACGCTCTGACTTCCAGGCTCTCCCCCAAACAGAGCGAATGGCAAATAGGCGGCCGTACCCTCACCAGCCGCTTCTTCCTAGGCACCGCCGCCTACCCATCCCCCCAAGTCCTGCAAGACGCCGTCGCCGCGTCCGGCGCCCAGGTCGTCACCATGGGCCTACGCCGCCAACTCAGCGCTGGCAGCGAGGCCGGCGACTTCTTTGCCCTCATCAAAGCCACCGGCGCCCACCTGCTGCCCAACACCGCCGGCTGCCACACCGCGCGCGAAGCCATCACCCTGGCCCACATGGCACGCGAGTTGTTCGATACGAAGTGGATCAAACTCGAAGTGGTCGGCGACGCCCACACCCTGCAGCCCGACCCCTTTGCACTGCTGGACGCGGCACGCCAGCTGGTCAGCGATGGCTTTGAAGTCTTTCCGTATTGCCTGGACGACCTCGTGAGCTGCCAGCGCCTGCTGGACGTGGGCTGCACCATCCTCATGCCCTGGGGTGCCCCCATCGGCTCCGGCCAGGGGCTGGTGAACCCCGGCGCGCTGCGCACCCTGCGCGCGCGCCTGCCCGGTGTGCCGCTCATCGTGGACGCGGGCATTGGTTCGCCGGCCGACGCCGTGCAGGCCATGGAGCTGGGGCTGGACGCAGTACTGCTGAACAGCGCAGTCGCCCACGCCATCGACCCCGTGCGCATGGCGCGTGCCTTCAGGCTTGGCATCGAGTCCGGCCGCCTGGCGTTCGAAGCCGGTGTCATGGCCCGCCAGGACATGGCCGTGGCATCCACCCCCGTGGCTGGCTATCCCATCTTGTTGTGAAATTGCTATGAAAAAAGAAGCTGCTTGCGCAATATCCATAAGGGCTAGAGGCACTTTAGACACTAAAGTTGGTCCCGTAGCGCCCGGTGCGCGCCCCGTGGTCTGGAGCATTGCCGGCTCCGACTCTGGTGGTGGGGCCGGTGTGCAAGCTGACATAAAAGCGCTGCAGGCCTTTGGCGTGCATGGCTGCTCGGCTGTGGCCGCCATCACCGCGCAAAACTCGGTGGCCGTCACGCGTATGGACCCTGTCAGCTCCGAACTGCTGGACGCCCAGCTGGCCGTGCTGGCGCAGGACATGCCGCCCCACGCCATCAAGACCGGCCTGCTGGGAAGTGCAGAGAACGTGCGCGTGGTCTGCCGTTGGGTGGATCGTGTACGCGCCGATGCGGCGGCCCACGGCTGGCAGGTGCCGCTGGTGGTGGACCCGGTGCTGGGCTCCAGCACGGGCGCCGCCTTTGCCGACGATGCAGTGCGCCAAGCCTATGTGGATGAACTGCTGCCCCGCGCCACCCTCATCACGCCCAACCAGACCGAGGCGCAGCTTCTCGGGCTGGCACAGCCCGTAGCGCAACAAACTCTGCTGGCACAAGGTGCATCCCTGTGCATCACCGGCGGTGATGCCAACGACGCCCAGGCCAGCGACTGGCTGCACAGCCCGCAGGCCACAGGCTGGCTTAGTCTGCCGCGTGTGGCGACCATTCATCACCACGGCACCGGCTGCACCTTCGCGTCCACCGCCGCCGCCGCGCTGGCCAGCGGCTACTGCGTGGCCGACGCCGTGGTGCTCGCCAAGATGGCCACCACCCACGCCCTGCGCCATGCCTATGCCGCAGGGCAGGGCGCTGGCCCGGTGAACGCGCAACCAGACTTCGCGCAGCACATCGACAACCTTCCCGTCTTCACGCTGCCGGGTGCGACGGCACCGATGAACGTGCACGCGCTGCCGTCCTTCGCACCGCTCAGCAATCCGGCCCTGGGCGTCTACGCCGTGGTCGATAGCGCCGCATGGGTACGCCGCGCGCTGGACGCCGGTATACGCACCGTCCAGCTGCGCATCAAAGACCCGGCCGAGCCCACGCTGGCCGCGCAGATTCAGGCGTCTATTGCCGCCGCACATGCCGTACCCGGCGCGCAACTCTTCATCAACGACCACTGGCAGTTGGCCCTGCAGCACGGCGGGTACGGCGTGCACCTGGGGCAAGAGGATCTGGAGCACGTAGACCTGCAAGCGCTGCGCCAGGCCGGTATACGCATAGGCCTCAGCACCCACAGTTATTGGGAAGTCGCCCGCGCCTGGGCGCTGCGCCCCAGCTACATCGCCTGCGGCCCCATCTTCGCCACCCAAAGCAAAGACATGCCCTGGATTCCGCAAGGCCTGAACAACCTGCGCTACTGGGCCAATGTGCTGCCGCTGCCCGTGGTGGGGATTGCGGGCATTGATGCCAGCAATGTGGCGGATGTGGCCGCAACTGGGGCGGCCAGTGCAGCGGTGATTTCGGCGATCACGAAGGCGATTAGCCCTGAGCAAGCGTGTGCGGCTTTGCTGCAGGGCTTTGCTGGCGGGACTACGCGCCCGGCTTGAGCGGGATGGCGATGTAGTTTTTCTCCGCCCCGTGCTGCACCAGCAGCGCCACGGAGCCCTTGGCCTGCGCCAGCAGCGCGCGGGCTTGTTCCACGGACGTCACCGGCACTTGGTTGATCGCCAGCAGAATGTCGCCGGGGGCGATACCGGCCTTGTCGGCCTCGGGTTGCACGCCCTCAATCATCAGGCCGTGGCGTGCCTCGGCGGCGCGCTGCTCCACGGGTAGCAGGGGGCGCACGGCCAGGCCCAGCTGGGAGAGCACAGGGACATTGGGTACCCCATGGGGCGCAGGTTTTGCGGTTGCGGTGTCTTCCAGTGTGGCGCGCACTTGCATGGCCTTGCCGTTGCGCAGCACGTCGATCTGCATCTGTTGGCCCGGCAATGCCATGGCCACCCACAGAGGCAGGTCGCTCGACGCGAGGATGGCGTGGCCGTCAATGCCCGCGATGACGTCTCCGGCTTGCAAACCTGCTTTGGCAGCTGCGGTGTCAGCGCGCACCTCCGAGATGAGTGCGCCTGCGGGGCGTGGCAACTTGAACGCATCAGCCAGCGCCTGCGTCACCTCTTGTACCGACACACCCAGCACGCCGTGCGATGCATGGCCGGTGGCCACGATCTGGCGTGCGACCGATTGCGCCAGGTCGATCGGGATGGCAAAGCTCAGGCCCTGGTAGCCGCCGCTGCGGGTGTAAATCTGCGAGTTGATGCCCACCACCTCGCCGCGCGCATTGAACAGCGGGCCGCCCGAGTTGCCGGGGTTGATGGCTGCATCGGTCTGGATGAAGGGCACGGTGTAGTCATCGGGCAGCGTGCGGCTCTTGGCGCTCACCACGCCGGTGGTGACGGTGTTGTCCAGCCCGAACGGCGAGCCAATCGCCAGCACCCACTCGCCCACGTTCAGGTCCCCCGGTTGGCCGATGGCTACCGTGGGCAAGTTCTTCGCGTCGATCTTCAGCACGGCCACATCGGTCTTGTTATCGCTGCCCAGCACCTTGGCCTTGAACTCGCGCCGGTCCGTCAGCTTGACGGTCACCTCGCTGGCGTGCGCGATGACGTGGGCATTGGTGAGCACCAAGCCATCGGCACTGACGATAAAGCCCGAGGCCCGACCGCTCACGGGAATCTGCATGCTGGCGCCAGTAGCGCCAAACTGCTCTTGAAACTTGCGCAGGAACAGCTGGGTCGGGTCTTCGCTGTCGGCGCCTTTGGCGCTGGTGTCACTGTCTTTGCTGTCGGCGGTGATGAGCCGCGTGCCGCTCACACTGATGTTCACCACCGCCGGTCCGTAGCGCTGCACGATCTGGGCGAAGTCGGGCGTGCCCAAGGTGCGGATGGCAACCGGCGTTGCGGGGGTGGGGCTGGTGTTTTGTGCATGCGCGGTTACCAGCAAGTTGGCGCTGGCCAGCGCAACAAGGGTGAGTCGGGTCAGGCGGGTAAGGGTAGAAGAGCTCATGCCCGCCATGGTGCCGGGCCCGCATGAAGACGTGTATGCGGCGCGTGAAGCCGGGGTAAAGATTTTCTGCCACAATTGACGTTTACGTAAACGTCAATTGCGACCTAGCAACCGAAACACCGAGGAAGACCATGCCAGAAGCCATCGTGATCGTCAGCGCCGCCCGCACGCCCATGGGGGCTTTTCAGGGTGATTTCGCCAGCCTTGCCGCCCATGACCTGGGGGGCGCCGCCATCCAGGCTGCCGTGCAGCGCGCGGGCATCAGCCCGGAGCTGGTGAGCGAGGTGATTTTTGGCAATTGCCTGATGGCGGGCCAGGGCCAGGCGCCTGCGCGCCAGGCGGCATTCAAGGGTGGCCTGCCCAAGAGCGCGGGCGCAGTCACCTTGAGCAAGATGTGCGGCTCCGGCATGCGCGCAGCCATGTTTGCGCACGACATGCTGCTGGCCGGCAGTCACGATGTGCTGGTAGCCGGTGGTATGGAAAGTATGTCCAACGCGCCCCACCTGCTGCTCAAGGGCCGCAGTGGCATCCGCATCGGCCACGACCGCGTGATGGACCACATGATGCTCGACGGCCTGGAAGATGCCTACGAGCCTGGCCGCTCCATGGGCACCTTTGGCGAAGACTGCGCCGCCAAGTACAGCTTCACCCGCGAACAACAAGACAACTTCGCCACGGCTAGCGTGCAGCGTGCGCAAGCAGCTATTAAATCAGGAGCGTTTGAGGCGGAAATCACGCCTGTCATTGTCAAAACTCGCACCGGCGATGTGCAGGTCAGCGTGGACGAAGGCCCCGGCAAGATCAAGCTCGACAAGATCCCAACGCTGAAAGCCGCGTTCAAAAAAGACGGCACCATCACCGCCGCCAGCAGCAGCTCCATCAACGACGGCGCGGCCGCGATGGTGCTGATGCGCGAAGGCACGGCCAAAGACCTGGGCTGCAAGCCGCTGGCCCGCATCGTGGCCCACACCACGCATGCGCAAGAGCCCAACTGGTTTGCCACCGCCCCCGTGGGCGCCACGCAGAAGCTGCTGGCCAAGGCCGGCTGGACGGTGGAGGACGTGGATCTGTGGGAAGTCAACGAAGCCTTTGCCGTGGTGCCCATGGCCCTGATGGCCGAGCTGAACATCCCGCACGACAAGGTGAACGTGAACGGCGGCGCCTGCGCGCTGGGCCACCCCATTGGCGCGTCCGGTGCGCGCATCATGGTCACGCTGATCCACGCCCTGAAGGCTCGCGGGCTGAAGAAGGGTGTGGCCACCCTGTGCATCGGTGGTGGCGAGGCCACTGCAATCGCGTTGGAATTGCTATAAATTCCGAAGCTGCTTGCGCATATTGCACGCGGGCTGGAGGCATAAATGAATGTATTCGTCATCGGCGCATCGCGCGGTATTGGTTTCGAAGTGGTGCGCCAGCACCTGGATACCGGCGATCGTGTCATTGCGACCGCACGCGACGACGCTGGCCTGCAGCGCTTGCGCGACATGGGCGCGCAAGCCATGAGGCTGGATGTGACGGATCCCGCCAGCGTGAGCGGCCTGAGCTGGGCGCTGGATGGTGAAAAGCTGGACTTGGCCTACTACGTGGCCGGCGTGTTCAGCACGGAAGATGCCAAGTCGCCCCCCACCACGCAGGCTTTCGATTCGATGATGCACGCCAACGTGCTGGGCGCCATGCAGGCCCTGCCCCAGGTCGCGCCCTGGGTGGAAGAGGCGCAGGGCCAGTTCGTCTTCCTGACCAGCGACTTTGCCCAGATTGGCGGCGTGGAGAGCAGCCGTGGCTGGGTGTACCACGTCAGCAAGGCCGCGCTCAACATGGCCGTGGTGGCCGCGCAACCCGACTACCCCAAGGCGCAGTTTCTACTCATCCACCCCGGCTGGGTGCGTACCGAGATGGGCACGCCCGATGCCCCCTTGCTACCCGAAGAAAGCGTGGCTGCCATCCGCGCCACCGTGGCAGCCCGCAAGACTGGCAAGGCCAATCTCGGCTGCAGCGATGTGCCCTACATCCGCTGGAACGGCACGCCCTTCTCCAGCTGGTAAGCCCCACAACATAAAGACCCGAGAGAGACAAACCCCATGCTGCTGACCCAAGACCAGGAAATGGTGCGCGACGCCGTGCGTGCCTTTGCGCAGGTTGAACTGTGGCCCCACGCCGCCCAGTGGGACAAGGAGCACACCTTCCCCAAAGCGGCGCACCAAGGCCTGGCCGCACTGGGCGCCTACGGCATTTGCGTGCCGGAAGAGTTAGGCGGTGCAGGGCTGGACTATGTGACGCTGGCCTTGGTGCTGGAAGAAATCGCCGCCGGCGACGGCGGCACCAGCACGGTCATCAGCGTGACCAACTGCCCGGTCAACGCCATCCTCATGAAATACGGCAACGCGGCACAACAAAAGCAGTGGCTGGAGCCGCTGGCCCAAGGCCAACTGCTGGGTGCCTTTTGCCTGACCGAGCCGCATGTGGGCAGCGACGCCTCCAGCCTGCGCACTACGGCCGTGAAAGAGGGCGATGAATACGTCATCAACGGCGTCAAGCAGTTCATCACCAGCGGCAAAAATGGCGATGTCGCCATCGTCATCGCGGTGACCGACAAGGGCGCGGGCAAGAAGGGCATGAGCGCCTTTCTGGTGCCCACCAACGCGCCGGGCTATGTGGTGGCGCGGCTGGAAGACAAGCTGGGCCAGCACAGCAGCGACACCGCACAGATCAACTTCGACAACTGCCGCATCCCCGCCGAGAACCTGATTGGCAAAGAGGGCGAGGGTTATGGCATCGCGCTGGGCGGGCTGGAAGGCGGGCGCATCGGCATTGCCGCGCAAAGTGTCGGCATGGCGCGCAGCGCGCTCGATGTGGCGATTGCCTACGCCAAAGACCGCCAGAGTTTTGGTCAGCCCATCTTCAACCACCAGGCCGTGGGCTTTCGCCTGGCCGAATGCGCCACGCAGATCGAGGCTGCAAGGCAATTGATCTGGCACGCCGCAGCGCTGCGCGATGCGGGCCGCCCGTGCCTGAAAGAAGCCGCCATGGCCAAGCTGTTTGCCAGCGAGATGGCCGAGCGCGTGTGCAGCGCCGCCATCCAGACCCTGGGCGGTTATGGTTATGTGAGTGACTTCCCGGTGGAGCGCATCTACCGCGATGTGCGCGTGTGCCAGATTTACGAAGGCACCAGCGACGTGCAGAAGATCATCATCCAGCGCGCGCTGGGCTGAGCGCATTGGGCGTTCAGATGGCGGGGCTTGCGCAGGCGCAGCGTTTGAGCGAGTATTTCCCTTTTGCAGGGGAGCGCGCCCAGGCGCGGAGATGATGTTCAACCGTCGGATCTTGATCCTGGCCTGCGGCATGCGGTTGTCGCTGGCAAGCATGGCACAAACCCCGGCGGAACTGCGTTTTTCGGGCGCCTCTGGCTGGTACCCCATCTTTCCCGCGCAAGACAAAAAGATGGTGCTGCCGGCGCTGGGGAACGACGTGGCCCAGGAGCTGGCCCGGCGCCTCGCGTGAGAGCCAATTGGGTCAAGGATGTGCCATGGGCACGCTTGTGGACCATGATGGACGATGGCGAACTGGACCTGATTGTTGGCGGTGCCAGCAGCGCAGAGCGACGGGAGAAGTACCTGCAGCTGGAGCCCTTCATGACCAGCAGCTACCACCCCTATGTGCCCTGGGGCAAGCAGTTCAAGTTTGAAAAACTCGAAGACCTGCGTGGCAAATCGGTAGCACGCGGCCTGGGCTCCAAATATGGCGACGAGTACGAGACCTTCCTCAAGGAAAGCAACGCCCCCGTGCAGGACATTGGCGGTGGCGTGAAGGAAAACCTGTTTCCCATGCTCGCTGCGGGTCGCATGGACTACATCGTGCAAGACCCCATGGACGCGAACTACTGGCTCAAGCAGAACAAGCTGGAGGGCCTGTTTGTGCCTCTGCCCCGGCCCATCTGGACCTCGGAAGTCTTCATCTTCTTGTCCAAAAAGTCACCTTGGGCGAAAGATGCAGCGCTGCTGCGAAAGACCTTGCAGGACATGAAGAAAGACGGATTTCTGGTCAATGCACTGACCCGCTACTGAAAGACCCCACCCGACATGACATTGCCCGACAGCATCACCGTTTTTGAGCGCGGCTGGCTCTCCAGCAACAACATCTTGATCCAGGGGCGCGACAGTGTGGCGCTAGTCGACAGTGGCTACTGCACCCATGCCGACCAGACGCTGGCGCTGGTGGCGTCTGCGTTGCAGGGCCGCCCGCTGGACCTGCTGCTTAACACCCATTTGCACAGCGACCATTGCGGAGGCAATGCCGCCTTGCAGGCGCGCTACCCTGCGCTGCACACCCACATTCCACCCGGCCATGCCGAGTACGTGCGGGTGTGGGATGCGCATGCACTGAGCTACACGCCCACGGGGCAGGCTTGCCCGCGCTTTCACTTCAACGCCACACTGCAACCCGGCACCACCATGCGCCTGGGCGATCTGGACTGGCAGGTGCATGCTGCGCCCGGGCACGACCCGCATTCCGTCATCCTCTTCGAGCCGCTCAGCCGCACGCTGGTGTCGGCCGATGCGCTGTGGGAGCGTGGCTTTGGTGTGGTGTTTCCCGAGCTGGACGGGGACGGTGCGTTTGACGAGGTGGCCGATACGCTGGACCTGATCGAGCGCCTAAACCCTGCCACCGTCATCCCCGGCCACGGCGCTGCGTTTGCCGATGCCACCGCAGCGATCACGTTTGCCCGCCAGCGGCTGAACGGCTTTGTGCAAAACCCGGCCAAGCACCTGCAGTACGCGGCCAAGGTGTTGCTCAAGTTCAAGCTGCTGGAAGCGCAGCGCCTGGAGATGGACGCGCTGCTGGGCTGGGCCCGCGGCACGTCCTACTTTGCGGCCATGCTAGCCACGCACTTTGCTGAGCAGAGCTTTGAAGCCGCTGCAGGCCAGCTGGTGCAGGACCTGGTGCGCTCGGGTGCTGCCACGGTACAGGGCTCGCTGGTACTCAACGCCTAACCCCAAGGAGACTCCCATGCCCATCACCAAAGGATTTCGCGCACTGGTCGACACCGCCATGGCGCAGGTCACCACCTACAGCGTGGCCGAAGTGCTAGCCAAGCTGCAGAGCCCGCGCGTGCAGCTGGTGGACATTCGCGATATCCGCGAGCTGGACCCGGGCACGGTGACGGGC
Source organism: Rhodoferax sp. (assembly GCF_034519335.1). GTDB lineage: Bacteria > Pseudomonadota > Gammaproteobacteria > Burkholderiales > Burkholderiaceae_C > Allorhodoferax. The sequence goes on along the minus strand of NZ_JAXHOL010000007.1, from coordinate 42,353 downwards.
GCTATCCATGCACCGCGCGGCATGCTCGAATTCTGGGTGGACCCCGAGTCGCCGTACCACAAGACGCTGTTTGCCGACGAGCATAAGGAGTTCATCCTGTTCTGCGGCCTGGGCTGGCGCAGCGCACTGGCCGCCAAGACGCTGCAGGACATGGGCATGACCAATGTGGCCCATATGGACGGTGGCTGGGAGGGTTGGTTGGCGGCGGGTGGCCCCACTGAAACGCTGGACCAGCAGAAAGCCCGCCGCGCTGCCAAGGCATGATGGAGGCCATGAAACGTTGTGAGATGAATTCCGCCTGCCCCTGCGGCAGGCTGCACCAGAAGAAACCCCTCGCCTACGGCGCATGCTGTGGCCGCTGGCTGGAGACCGATACCCCCGCGCCCGATGCCGAAAGCCTGATGCGCAGCCGCTACTGCGCCTTCGCTCTGGAGCGCGCGCCCTACCTGCTGCGCACCTGGAGCGCCAGCCAGCGCCCCGCGCAGATTGACTTTGACCCCGGCGTGAAGTGGCTGGGGCTGGACGTGCGCAGCCACACGCTGCAGGACGCGACCCATGCCCAGGTGGAGTTCGTCGCGCGACAAAAACCCGCCAGCGGTGCTGCCGTGCGCCTGCACGAGCGCAGTCGCTTTGTACTGGAAAACGGCCACTGGCTGTATGTGGATGGAGATGCGCTGTGAAGTTTGATGCGGTGTTGTTTGACTGTGATGGTGTGCTGGTGGACAGCGAACCGATTACCAATGGCGTGCTGCGTGACATGCTGGCCGAGCAGGGCTGGTGGCTGAGCGTGCAGGAATGCATGGATATTTTTGTGGGCAAGGCCGTGATCGACGAGCGCGCCCGCATAGAGGCGGAGACCGGCAAGCCGCTCACGGCTGAGTGGATGGCCGAATTTCGCGTGCGTCGCAATGCGGCGTTGGATGCGCAGGTGGCTGCCATTGCCGGTGCTGTGCCCGCAGTGGCAGCGGTGCACGCCAGCCTGCAGGGGCGCATTGCCTGTGCTTCGGGGGCCGACCGAGCCAAGGTGGAGATGCAGTTGCAGAAGGTCGGGCTGTGGCCTTACTTTGACGGGCGGGTGTTCAGCGGGCACGAGATGCCACGCTCCAAGCCCCACCCCGATGTCTACCTGGCCGCAGCGGCCGCCTTAGGGGCAGACCCGAAACGCTGCGCCGTGGTGGAAGACACCGTGACCGGCATTGCAGCCGGGGTGGCCGCCGGTGCAACGGTATTCGCCTATGCGCCCAGCGGGCAGGGCGACGTGCTGCTGCGGGCCGGAGCGGTCCAGGTCTTCGCGTCGATGGCAGAGTTGCCAGCAAGGCTGGGCCTATGAGGGCTAGCGCTATGCGTTGCGGGCTGTTTCTGCTCGCAGTCGCCTTTCTGGCGGGGTGCTCTACGGTCAGGCCTTGGATCAATCAACCGAACAAGGAACTTACTCCCTTGATTGCGCCGGTGGAGGGTGACGAGCGCGACCCCAGTATCTTGATGGCCGTCATATTTTCCGGCGGTGGCGCGCGGGCGGCGGCATTCGGATACGGGGTCTTGTCAGAACTGCAGGCCAGCCGGTTTGTGTGGAAAGGGCAAGAGAGCAACCTGTTGCAGAAAGTTGATTTGGTCGGGGGCGTATCTGGGGGCAGCATCATGGCGGCCTACCTGGCGACCTATGGTGAAAAAGGACTGGGCCGCTTTGAACACGAATACCTGCGGCGAGACTTCCAAGACAGCCTGCTGAACTACGCGCTGCGCCCGGGCAACCTGGTGTCTTTGACCTCACCTTGGTTTGGGCGCTCGCACTTGTTGGCGGAGCGGCTCGATGCGCTCTACCAATCGGCAACTTTCGGGGACCTGGCGCGTCGGCCCGGACATCCGGAGCTGCTAATCACGGCGACCGACATGTCCTTGGGCACCGGGTTTGACTTCAGCAAATCACAGTTTGACCTGATTTGCTCGAAACTGGAGGACGTTCCGGTTTCTTTCGCCGTGGCGGCCTCGTCTGCGGTGCCCCTGTTGCTCAGCCCCGTGACCTTGCGCAATTTTGCGGGCCAATGCCCGCCCCCTGCGCAGCAGGGTGACGCATGGGATGACTACCGCACCCGCCTGTACCGGGACCAGGCGCGCAGCTACCTCGATAGCAAGAACCGCCCCTACATCCATTTGGTGGATGGCGGGCTGTCAGACAACCTGGGCGTTCGTCGCATGCTGGACAGCGCCTTGGCGGATGGCGGGCTTCGCCCGACGCTGCTGCGTACCGGCATTGCGCCTGGAACGATCCGCAAGCTGGTCTTGATTTCGGTGAACTCCGAACGTGATCCGTCGGCCAACATCGACATGAGTGATCGCCTTCCTGGCACCGCAGAGGTTCTGGATACGTTGCTGTTCGGTGCCGGTGCCCGCGCCACCAAGGAGACGCAGGAATTTCTCGCCGATCTGACCCGCCAGTGGAAAAGTGAGCTGGCACAGCGGTACCACGGGGGGCAAGACGTGTTCGCGCCCGACGCCCAAGTGCATGTGATTCAGGTGAACCTGCGCGATGCGCCGGATGTCGTGCAGCGGCGCAAATTGTTGCAAGTACCCACGGCGCTGAGTATTTCTGACCAGGACGTCACCCAATTGATTGGCGCGGGGCGCACCATACTGAGCGAATCCCCGGAGTTCAAGAACTTGATGCAGGCCTTGAGGCAAGACGCGCCGCGCTGAAGTGCCCCACCTTGAGGGGGCGTCGGCCCATATGCCAGCCAGCCTGCAGCGGTATCAGGGGCGAATGTCGGGCGAGGGCGTTGTTGGCACACCTTGGTCCAGCGCCGCCTGGTGCTGCACCTGCAGCGCGCGCTGGTAGGCGGGGCGGGCTTGCAGGCGTTGCCAATAGGCGGCGACTGCGGGTGGAAACTGGGCGGACAAGCCCAGGTGCTGCGCCAGCAGCAGCGCGTAGCCCACCGCCACATCGGCAGCGGTGAAGCGGCCGGCACACAAGTATTCTGCGTTCTGCAGAGCCGCGTCCACCGCCCGCAGGCGCGCCAGAAACCAGCGCGCGTAGTCGGCCGCCACCTGGGGCTGCAGGCGTTCGGGTGGTTCAAAGTGCGTGTAGCGCAGCACCAGGGTCTGCGGAAAGGTGAGCGTGGCGTCGCTCATGTGCAGCCAGTTCAGGTAGGCACCGTAGGCCGGGTCGTCCGATGGCACATCGAATGCACCAGTGCCGTGTCGCGCGGCCAGGTACTGGCAGATGGCAGCAGATTCGGTCATGCTCGTGGCACCGTCCACCAACAGCGGCACGGTGCCCAGCGGGTTTTCTTCCAGGTAATGGCGCGCCAGGGCGCGCGGCGGAAAGGGCAGCATGCGCAGTTCGCAGGGCAGGCCCAGTTCCTCCAGCATCCACAGGGGGCGAAAGGATCGTGCGCTGACGCAGTGGTAGAGAACCATCATGGCAATCAGTGTAGGTCGCAGCCGGGTGCGGCGTGTGCCAGCGCAGGGCACAAATCATGCCAACTGCGTCAGTCCTGGGGCGTGGCCCGGCGGCGAAATTCGGCCGGCGACTGGCCGGTCCAGCCCTTGAAGGCGCGCATAAAGCTTTTCTCGTTCTGAAAGCCCGCCGCCTCCGCCACCTGCTTGATGGGGCGGCGCGTGCGTAGCAGCAGCTCGGTGGCGCGGCTTTGGCGCACTTCATCCTTCAGCGCCTGCAGCGTGGCGCCTTCGTCTTTCAGCTGGCGGTGCAGGGTGCGAGGGGACAGGTGTAGCAGGGCAGCAAGCGCCTCGGCGCCATGCGTGTCCTGCGGCTGGGTGGCCAGCAGCTGGCGCACGCGCTGCACCAGCAGGCGGTCGCGCCGGTACTGCAGCACGGTGAGCGGCAGGGCGTGCTGCAGCATCTGCTGCAGCGCTTTTTCATCGCGGCGCAATGGCAGCTGCAGGTACTGCGCATCAAAACTGATAGCAGCCTGCGCTTGGCTGAAGCGGGTCGGGCCCGAAAACAGCACTTGATAAGCCTCCGCGTGCGGCGGGGGAGCAAACGGAAACTGCGCTTGCAAGAGCGGAATGCGCGAATCCACCAGCCAGCAGGCCAGGCCCAAAATGTTGCGCAGCACCGAGACCAGGCAAAACTCGCGCAGCGCGCCCCGTTCGCCTAATTCGCGGTTCTCGGCAATAGTGATGCTGGCGGTGCTGCCGCTGGTCTGCAGCGTGAGGGTGATGTCGTCGGCAATCAGGCCGTGGTGGCGGCACCAGCGCTGCACCGCCAGCGCCAGCGTGGGCGCGCTGATGGATGCACGCGCCAGCATGCCGTAGCTGCCCCAGGGCAGGCGGCGATGGAACCAGCCCAGTGCCTCGTCGTCCAGCTCACGCATCGCAGCTTCCGAGATACGTTCCATCTGCCAGGCGGTAATGCGGGCGCTTTGGTCTCGCAGCTGCGCTGGCGCAATCTGTGCCTGGGCCAGTGCCTGCGTCGGGTGCTGCCCGTAGCGCGCATAGGCCGCCACAATGGCTTGGACAAAGGCCATGGGCGTGGCGGCGATGGGGGCGTGGGCGGGCATGCTTGCAGTGTGCCAAAAAATGCGGCGTGTGTGGCAGGATTTGCAACCTCGGCAGCGCTAGTGCCCACGGGCTACAGGCGGACAATGCCGCTTGACTGTCCAACCCCTGACCGGATGCGCCCATGACGATTCTGGAAACCCAGCTCAACCCCCGCTCTGCCGACTTTGCGGCCAACGCCAGCGCCATGCGCGCCCTGGTGGCCGATTTGCAGGCCCAGGTGGCCCGCGTAGCCGAAGGCGGTGGCGAGGCCGCCCGCGCCAAGCACACCGCTCGCGGCAAGCTGCTGCCGCGCGACCGCGTGGCCATGCTGCTGGACCCCGGCACGCCGTTTCTGGAGCTGGCGCCGCTGGCCGCACTCAATGTGTATGACAACGCCGCGCCTGGCGCCGGCATCGTCGCAGGCCTGGGCCGCGTGAGCGGGGTGGACTGCATGATCGTGTGCAACGACGCCACCGTGAAGGGCGGCACCTACTACCCGCTGACGGTGAAGAAGCACCTGCGCGCACAAGAGATCGCGGCGCAAAACCACCTCACTTGCATCTACCTGGTGGACAGCGGCGGTGCCAACCTGCCGAATCAGGACGAGGTCTTCCCCGACCGCGACCACTTTGGCCGTATCTTTTTCAACCAGGCCAACATGAGTGCGCAAGGCATTGCGCAGATTGCGGTGGTGATGGGCAGCTGTACGGCTGGTGGCGCGTATGTGCCCGCCATGAGCGACGAGACCATCATCGTCAAAAACCAGGGCACCATCTTTTTGGGTGGCCCGCCGCTGGTGAAGGCAGCCACGGGCGAGGTGGTCACCGCCGAAGACCTGGGCGGTGGCGATGTGCATACGCGCCTGTCCGGCGTGGCGGATCACTTGGCGCAGAACGACCTGCACGCCATTAGCCTGGCCCGTCAGGCGGTGGTGCATTTGAATAAAAAGAAGCCTCTAGCCCTTGCCACGCTTGCGCCAGCAGCTCCTAAATATGCAGCAGAGGAGCTGTATGGCGTGATCCCCACCGACACGCGCAAGCCTTTCGATGTGCGCGAGATCATTGCACGCATCGTCGATGGCAGCGAATTCCACGAGTTCAAGCCGCGCTATGGCGCTACGCTTGTCACGGGCTTCGCGCATATCGAAGGCATGGCCGTGGGCATCATTGCCAATAACGGCATCCTGTTTTCTGAGTCGGCACTCAAGGGCGCACACTTCATCGAGCTGTGCTGCCAGCGCAAGATTCCGCTGGTCTTTCTGCAGAACATCACCGGCTTCATGGTCGGCCGCAAGTACGAGAACGAAGGCATTGCCCGCAACGGCGCCAAGATGGTGACGGCCGTGGCCACCGCGAATGTTCCCAAGTTCACCATCATCATCGGCGGCAGCTTTGGCGCGGGCAACTACGGCATGTGCGGACGTGCGTACAGCCCCCGCTTCCTGTGGATGTGGCCCAACGCGCGCATCAGCGTCATGGGCGGCGAGCAGGCGGCCAGCGTGCTGGCTACCGTCAAGCGCGATGGCATCGAGGGCAAAGGCGGGCAGTGGAGCATGGAAGAGGAAGAGGCCTTCAAGGCCCCCATCCGCCAGCAGTACGAAGAGCAGGGCCACCCTTACTATGCGACCGCCCGCCTGTGGGACGATGGCATCATCGACCCCGCCGACACGCGCCGCGTGCTGGCGCTGGGCCTGAGTGCGGCGCTCAACGCACCGATTGAAGACACCAAGTTCGGCGTCTTCCGCATGTAAGGGCCTGGCCATGACCGCACTGACCCTGACCCACACCGGCGCGTTGCTCACCATCACACTGAGCCGCCCCGAGGTGCGCAACGCCTTCAATGACGAGGTAATCGCCGAGCTGACCCAGGCCTTCCAGACCGCCGCCGCCAGCGCCGAGGTGCGCGCCGTGGTGCTGGCCGCTGATGGCCCGGCCTTTTGCGCGGGCGCCGACCTCAACTGGATGCGCCGCATGGCCGACTACACGCGCGCCGAAAACCTGGCCGACGCGGCCAAGCTGGCCGAAATGCTGCGTGTGATGTACGCCTGCCCCAAGCCCACCATTGCCCGCATCCAGGGCGATGTGGTGGCTGGCGGCATGGGGCTGGTGGCCGCCTGCGACATGGCGGTGACCGTGGACACGGCCGGCTTTTGCCTGAGCGAAGTGAAGCTGGGCCTGATCCCCGCCACCATCAGCCCCTACGTGATCCGCGCCATGGGCGCGCGTGCGGCCCACCGCTACTTTTTGACGGCCGAGCGCTTCAGCGCACAAGAGGCGCACCGCATCGGCTTTGTGCACGAGGTGGTGCCCGCCGAGCAGCTGGATACAAAGGTGGCCGAGCTGGTGAAGGCGCTGGTCAATGCCAGCCCGAATGCCGTGCGCAGCTGCAAAGAGCTGGTGCAGACCGTGGCCGAGCGCGAGATCGACGGCACCTTGATCGCCCAGTCGGTAGAAGGCATTGCCGACATCCGCAGCAGCACCGAAGGCAAGGAGGGCGTGCAGTCCTTCTTGCAGAAACGCAAACCGAACTGGCTGGCCTGAGCCCCGAGGAGACAAATATGTTTACAAAAATACTCATCGCCAACCGGGGGGAGATTGCCTGCCGCGTCGCCGCCACCGCAGCGCGGCTAGCTATCAAGACCGTAGCGGTGTATTCCGATGCGGATGCGTATGCCAAGCATGTGGCGGCGTGCGACGAAGCCGTGCACATCGGCGGTAGCGCGCCCAAGGACAGCTACCTGCGCTGGGAACGCATCATCGAGGCGGCCAAGGCCACGGGGGCGCAGGCCATCCACCCAGGCTACGGCTTTCTGAGCGAGAACGAAGAATTCGCCAAGGCCTGCGCCGCTGCTGGGCTGGTCTTCATCGGCCCGCCTGCGTCTGCCATCCAGGCCATGGGCCTGAAGGCCGAGTCCAAGCAGCTGATGGAGAAGGCCGGCGTGCCGCTGGTGCCCGGTTACCACGGTGCTGACCAGGATCCTGCGCTGCTGCAGCGCGAAGCCGACCGCATCGGTTACCCCGTGCTCATCAAGGCCAGCGCCGGGGGCGGCGGCAAGGGCATGCGTGCGGTGGACAAGGCGGAGGACTTTGCCGCCGCGCTGGCCAGTTGCAAGCGAGAAGCCATCAACAGCTTTGGCGATGACGCGGTGCTGGTGGAAAAGTACGTGCAGCGCCCGCGCCACATCGAGATTCAGGTGTTTGGCGACGCCCAGGGTAACTATGTGTACCTGTTCGAGCGCGACTGCTCGGTGCAGCGCCGCCACCAGAAGGTGTTGGAAGAAGCGCCCGCACCCGGCATGACGCCCGAGTTGCGCGCGCGCATGGGCGCAGCGGCCGTGGAAGCCGCGCGTGCCGTGAACTATGTGGGTGCAGGCACGGTGGAATTCATCGTGGAGCAGCCGCTGGGCTACGCGCACCCCGGAGCCATGAAGTTTTATTTCATGGAGATGAACACGCGCCTGCAGGTGGAGCACCCGGTGACCGAGGCCATCACCGGGCTGGACTTGGTGGAGTGGCAGTTACGTGTGGCCAGCGGTGAGCCGCTGCCGCTGCAACAAGACCAGCTGCAGATTCACGGCCATGCCATTGAGGCGCGCATCTGCGCCGAGAACCCGGACAACAACTTCCTGCCTGCCACCGGCACGCTGCAGGTCTATGGCCTGCCCGCACACGTGACCTTTGAGCGGGCTAGCCACGGCACGCGTGTGGACTCTGGTGTGCGCCAAGGCGACACCATCAGCCCCTTCTACGATTCCATGGTGGCCAAGCTCATCGTGCACGGTGCCACGCGCGCCGAGGCCTTGGCCCGGCTGGACGCTGCACTGGCGCAGACCCACATCGTCGGCTTGGCGACCAATGTGCAGTTCCTGCGCCATGTGACCACCAGCGCATCGTTTGCCAACGCCGAGCTGGACACGGCCTTGATCCCCCGCGAAGCAGCAGCCCTGTTTCAGCAGGACAAGGTGGGCCTGCCTCTGGCCGCGGCGGCACTGGTAGCGCACACCCTGCAGGCCGAGCAGGCGCAGGGCGCCGCGGTGGACGCCAGCGGCTGGCGCGACCCTTGGGCGCAGCGCGATGGCTGGCGCTCGCACGGCGTCTCCACACGCAGCTTTGCGCTGGAATACGCGGGTGCCGCCCATATGGCCGTGCTGACCACCCAGCGCGATGGACAGACGCTGACGGTGAGCGGCGATACCCAAGCTCTGGCGTGCGCCGAAGCGGCCGGTGGTGCGCTGGACTTGCAGCTGGGAAGCCAGCGCGTGCAGGTCCATATCCATAAAAATGGCGATGTAGCCCATGTATTCACTGCGCAAGGCGCTACACAAATCGTAGCAATTGACGCGCTGGCGCACGCTGGCGACACGCAGACGGAAGGCGGGCGCCTGACCGCGCCCATGCCTGGCAAGGTGGTGTCCTTCGCGGTGAAGGCGGGCGATGCGGTGACCAAGGGCCAAGCCCTGGCGGTGATGGAGGCCATGAAGATGGAGCACACCATTGCCGCTCCCGCCGATGGCACGGTGGCCGAGCTGTTGTTTGCGCCGGGCGATCAGGTGACTGAGGGCGCGGAGCTGCTGCGCTTGGCCACGGCCTGAGGCAGGCGTGGGCGAGGGGGCTTTGCAAAGCGGCGAAAATCCGTCCATGTCTTCTCTGCGCATTACCTATTACTCGGCCGACATGGATGCGGCCTCCTGGATTCCCGGCCTGCAGGCCGCATTGCCCGGCGCCACGGTCACCCTATGGGAGCCCGGTGCCCCGCAAGCAGACTACGCGGTGGTCTGGAAGCCGCCCCAGCAATTGCTGGATGAGCAAACCAGCCTGAATGCCATTTTCAACACCGGCGCCGGGGTGGATGCGCTGATGAAGCTGCGCCTGCCGGCGGGTGTGCCCGTCATTCGGCTGGACGACGCCGGCATGTCGGTGCAGATGGCCGAGTACGTGTGCCACGCCGTCATCCGCCATTTCCGTGAGCTCGATGGCTACGAAAGTGACATGGCCATGGGCAATTGGTCCTTCCGCAAGCCGCGCAGCCGGGTGGACTATCCCGTAGGTGCGCTGGGGTTGGGCGTGCTGGGCGAACGTGTGGCCAAGGCCGTGGCGCAGTTCGACTTCCCGGTGAACGGCTGGAGCCAGTCACCCAAATCCATCGCTGGCGTGCAGTCCTTCCATGGCGCGGCGCAGCTGGACGCCTTTCTGGCCGCGAGCCGCATCGTGGTGTGCCTGCTGCCGCTCACCCCTGACACCGAAAACATCCTCAACGCCGAACGTTTGGCCAAAATTCGCACCGGTGGTTACCTCATCAATGTGGCACGCGGCGCCCATGTGGTCGATGCCGACCTGCTGGCCGCCATTGATGGTGGCCACCTTGCTGGCGCCACGCTCGACGTGTTTCGTATGGAACCGCTGCCGCAAGGTCACGCTTTCTGGAACCACCCCAAGATCACCATCACCCCCCACACCTCGGCCCGCACGCTGCGCAGCGAAAGCATTGCGCAGATCGCCTTCAAGATCGGCGCGCTGCAGCGTGGCGAGGCGGTGGCGGGTCGTGTAGATGCGATACGCGGCTACTGAGTTTGAAGTACTGAACAGCTATTGGCAGTCTACGGATCGAAAATGGGCGATCATCGACTAGGTAAGAAATTAAAAGGACGGCGTTGACGTCATCCTCCGCATAAGGAACGCGTAATGTTGATTTCTAAGTTGAAGCTACAGAACTGGCGCAATTTTCGAAAAGTCGAAGTTAGCTTACGGGAGCGTGTATTTGTTATTGGCCCCAATGCGTCCGGGAAGTCTAATCTTTTTAGACGTATTTAGATTCCTACGGGACGTGGCTAAGCCGAAGGGAGGAGGGCTGCAGCGTGCTGTGGAGGCGCGTGGTGGAATGACCAAACTACGATGCCTTCTGGCTCGGCGTGATCCAGAGGTGTTGATCGAAGTGGAGTTGTCCGAACGAGTGGATGAGCCTGCAATTTGGCGCTACACCCTAGCCTTCAAGAGTGAAGGAAAAGGGCGCCAGCGTGTAGTCGTGAGTCAAGAGAAGGTAGAAGACTTGCGTAGTCGAAAGACTCCATTAGATCGCCCGGATGATCAAGATAAATTGGACTCTGAGCGTTTGACAGAGACCAGCTTGGAGCAGGTTAACGCTAACAAGGATTTTCGTGAGATTGCGCAGTTCTTTGGTGGACTGACTTATTTGCACTTAGTCCCTCAGCTGCTCAAACATTCGGAGTTGGGTGGTTCCGCTCTCTTGGAGGGAGACCCTTTTTGGACAGTCGTTCCTTGAGCGGATTGCAAAAACAGCAGATCGTACGCGTGACGCTCGGTTGAAAAAAATCGAAGCTGCGCTACAAGCTTGCGTGCCTAACATGAAGCACTTGAAGTTTGTGCGTGATGACTCGACGGGGACCCCACACTTAGAGGCGCTCTACGAACATTGGCGGCCGGATGCAGGTTGGCAGCGCGAAGACCAATTTTCAGATGGAACCTTGCGTCTTTTGGGGATTATGTGGAGCCTATTGGACGGTGATTCCCTTTTGCTCTTGGAAGAGCCTGAGTTGTCCTTGAACGAGACAATCGTTCGCCAGATTCCTCCGCTGCTTTGGCAAATGCAACGAAAAGCGAAACATCGCAGGCAGGTTTTTGTGACAACTCACAGCGAAGCTTTGTTGGAGCACACAAGCGTTGACCCTCGAGACGTACTGCGACTTGAGCCATCGGGTGACGGCACTCGTGCCGCCACAGCGACTGAGCAGGAGATCGCCCTTGTGCAGGCTGGCTATAACGTGGTCGAGGCAATGGTTCACAAGCCGCAAACGGAACAGATCAAACAGATGTCGATTTTCTGATCGCTATGAGAGTTGATGTCGCTTTGGTAGCAGAGGATGTGTTGAGTCTTGCTGTTATGCGGAAAGTCATTGAGCACACAGGACGTGACTATCAAATAGTGCGCACTTTGAATGAAAAGGGCGTAGGCAATATTCGAAAGGCTTTGGATAAATACCGCAACGCGAGTTATGCGCTCGCGCATGTTGTTTTGGTGGATTTAGATGATGCGGAGTGTCCTCCTCTTTTGCGAGAACAATGGGGCGTTGTCAATCTTCCCGATGCGATGTTGTTTCGAGTCGCAGTACGAGAGATTGAATCTTGGGTGCTTGCAGATCGTGACGGTTTTTCTGCCTTCTTTGGGGTGGCTGTGAACAAAATTACACAGGATCCCGAGTCTCTTCAAGACCCGAAGCAGTCGTTGATCAACATTGTTCGTAAGGGACGAAATCGAAAATTGATTACCGAGATAGTCCCGGCACAAGGTGTTCCTATGTCGAAAGGCCCGTTGTACAACGAGCGGTTAACAGAGTTTGTGACGGATGTTTGGGATGTTGACAAGGCTATTTCATCTGCCCCGAGTTTGAGGCGAACGTTTGAGCGACTGCAAATTTTTTTGCAGTAAGACGGGCAGATTCTGTGACTTGAAAAAGCGCACAAGCTCCGTAGAAATGTCCGTTTGCACAGATTGACTCTCCATTGAAAGATACCTGATGAGCTATCCATCTAAGGTCAAAATCATCGATGTGGGCCCGCGTGACGGCCTGCAGAACGAGAAAGAACCCGTGCCGGCCGCCGTGAAAGTGGAGCTGGTGCACCGCCTGCAGGACGCGGGCCTGAAAGAGATTGAGGTCACCAGTTTTGTGTCGCCCAAATGGGTGCCGCAGATGGCGGACAACGCGGAGGTGATGGCGGGCATCTTGCGCAAACCCGGCGTGCGCTATTCGGTGCTCACGCCCAACATGAAGGGCTACGAGGCGGCGGTGCTGTCCAAGCCCGACGAGATTGTGGTGTTTGGTGCGGCTAGCGAGGCCTTCAGCCAGAAGAACATCAACTGCTCAATCGAGGAAAGCATTGAACGCTTCCGCCCCGTGACCGAAGCGGCCAAAGCAGCCGGCATTGCGGTGCGCGGCGCGATCTCTTGCGCCGTGGGCTGTCCGTATGAGGGCGAGATTGCCCCCGAGCGCGTGGCGCTGGTGGCGCGGCTGATGAAAGACATTGGCGTGGAGCATGTGGGCGTGGCCGACACGATTGGTGTGGGTACTCCGCTCAAGGTGCAACGCGCGATGGACGCGACGCTGCAGTACTACAGCGTGGACCACATCTCCGGGCACTTCCACGACACCTATGGCATGGCCCTGGCCAATACGCTGGCCTGCCTGGAGATGGGGATCTGGCACTACGACACCTCGTCCGCCGGCCTGGGCGGCTGCCCGTATGCCAAGGGGGCCACCGGCAATGTGGCCACCGAAGATGTGGTCTACCTGCTGCACGGCATGGGCATTGAGACGGGCATTGACCTGGACAAGCTCATCGACGCGGGCAAGTTCATCAGCGACTTCCTGCAGCGCAAACCGCACTCGCGCGCGGCCAACGCGCTGCTCACCAAGCGAGCTGGGATATGAGCGCCGCCGGGCCGTCCCAAGGCGCGAGGGCCCTCTTGGGGGGCAGCGCAGTACACGCAGTGACAAGCGCGGGGGTTTTGTTTTGATGTGTGGAGCTGAATTGACTGAATTACCCGAAGGCGTGCAGCGTGTCGCTGCCGAATTGCAAGCAAAAAATCACCCTCACAGCCCGGTGATGCTGGACGGCGCCGCGCGCACCGCGCAGCAGGCGGCGGATGCGCTGGGCGTGGCCGTGGGCCAGATTGCCAAGAGCATCATCTTCAAGCGCATCGAGGACGATGTGGCCGTGCTGGTCGTCACCTCGGGGGACCGCCGTGTGGACGAGGCCAAAGTGGCGGCACTGGTGGGGCCGCTGGGCCGGGCCAATGCGGCCTTCGTGAAAGAGCGCACCGGGTTCAGCATTGGTGGCGTGAGCCCGGTGGCGCATGCCATGCCTGGTGTCACGCTGATTGACCGTGAGCTGTTCCGTTTTGATGAGGTGTGGGCTGCTGCCGGACATCCGCATGGCGTGTTCCAGCTGCACCCCGAGCACCTGGTGGCGCTGACGGGCGCACCGGTGGCCGATGTGGTGGAAGTGCCTGAGCACGAAAACGTGCTCGATGCGCTGGCGCGTGAAAATGCTATCAAAACGCTAGCTGCTCGCGCACTATCCATAAGCCCCATGGCCGAAAACGTGCCTAGTCCTTGTGTGAATGTGTGCCGTATGGATACGGGCAGTGGCCTGTGCGAAGGCTGTTTTCGCACCATCGATGAGATTCGCGAATGGGGCCGCAGCGACGACGCAGCCAAAAAGGTGATGTGGACGCACATCACCGAGCGCCTGCGGCAGACCCACCCCAGCGCATTTGCCTGATTCCGTAGCCTCACCAAGGCCCCCCATGAAGCAAATCACGTTTTACCTGGACTTCATCTCGCCCTATGCCTACCTGGCATTTGAAGAGCTGCCGCGGGCCTTGCAGGGCCTGAGCCACCACGTGGTCTACAAGCCCGTGTTTCTGGGTGGGCTGCTCAAGCACAACGCGGTGCTGGGCCCGGCCGAGGTGCCTCCCAAGCGCGCCTGGATCTACCGCCACGTGCAGTGGCTGGCGCAGCGCAACGGCGTGGTGCTGGACTTCCCGGCTGCACACCCCTTCAACCCGCTGGGCCTGCTGCGCCTCGCCGTGGCCAGCGACGCGGCAGGGTTGCCCAACCGATATGTCTGCGAAACCCTGTTTCGCCATGTGTGGGTGGGCGGGGCAGATGCCGCGAACCCGCAACGGCTGGTTGATCTGACCCAGCACTTGTCTCCCGTGCAAGACCCCGGCAGTGATGCCGTGAAAGCCCAGCTCAAGGCCCATGCCGACGACGCCATTGCGCTGCAGGTGTTTGGCGTGCCCAGTTTTGCGGTGGATGGCAAAGTGTTTTGGGGGCTTGACGCTTTGCCAATGTTGCGTGCCTATCTCGAAGGGGACGCTTGGTTCGCGACCTTGGATTGGGATGGCATAGCAGCCATCCCCTCAGCCATTGCCTTGCGTAAATAGAACTCACCCGCGGGTTTCAGAACGGGAATAGGCGGAAACAAACAATTGCAACGATAGTCGGGGGTATTGCGCCCAGCAGCAAACTTAAGGGAGAAATTGCACCCTGATGGAAAGTCGACTTCAAAATCGAAGCACCTGCCGGGTTCGGCGCATTTGCAATGATGGTGAGTCCCCCACCGGTGACCGCGCCGGTAAGAAGGGCATACTTAAACTCTGGTGTCAAACCTTCGACCAAAGAACCCAAGTAGGTTAGCGCCGCATTGTCCGTGATTGCGGTTAGTGCGGTTGCTCCGAAATACACGGAGGTTGCATCCATGCTCAGCAACACGGGCTGAAGCCACCACTGCTGCATGCCTCCAAGGACAACGAGTCCTCCGAGGAAGAATGCAACTAGCAGGCCCTCACGCAAAATTAGTCGCTCTTGAAAAGCTGGATAGGCCGTAGCAACTCCCATGAATAATAAGAACACTGCAATAAAGGCTGCTGGATGGTGCGCAAATATGACAATTGCTACCAAGAATGCCAAATGTAGTGCGATCGCCCAGCCCGGAACACCGGTGTATGGCGACTGAGTGGAGTAGCTCATGCCTTTGAGCTCCTTTGCGAATAGCAAAGTCAGTACTCCGGCGTTGATGAATACTGCGATGGCCGCTTTCCAGCCAACATGAGTGATCATGTAGACGATATCCAAATCCCACTTCGCAGCTACCATCAATACTGGAGGCGCTGCAAAAGGTGTTAGGGTGCCTCCGATAGATATGTTGACAAATAGGACCCCTAGTGCAGCATATTGGAGCCGGCGCGAGGCCTTGGCGAATACGGTGTCTTTCATCAAAAGCGCTGCCAAGGTCATCGCTGCAGGCTCCGTAATAAAGGACCCTAGCAAAGGAACTATTGCCAGCGCCGTGAAGAAGAATGCCATGGTTCGGTGCATTGGTATCAACCGGACAATCGTCTGCACGGCCGCTGAAGAAACTTGCAACACTGGTTTGCTTGCCGCAACAACCATGATCGCAAATACGAATAGAGGCTCAGTGAAGTTGCGATTGTCCAAGTACTGCATGGAAGCAGCGAATCCTTCCATGGCACCCATGAGGGCCATGAAAATCATCGCCCACACACCAAAGACAATTTCTACCTCGGCAAGCAAATGCCAGACGCCGGCATGGGCTGGACGGGTATGCGCTAAATGCTCAAAAAATTTGGTGGAAAAAGTGTGGATCAATGCTAGGGCAAACAAGCCTGCGGCAACGGCCTGAATGGCGGTCGGGTTCATGAAATTTATCTCCTCTTTGGTGTCGGCTACGGATTTCGGCCATAGTGCTGAGGATTATGTTCTTGACTTCATGACATGAGGCCGACAAGGCGCGGACTTGGCGCAAGCCGTTGGGGAGCGGCAATGCAAATCTGAGGCTGTGCGCCAAATGCAGCCTGGATGTCGCTAGAGAACTTGAAAAAGCTTTTCCCGAAATTCTGGCAGTCTTTTAGTTCCAATGACGCTGCCTTTCATCGTCTCGACCCATTTAGGGTAAACCTTGCGCAGTTGTTCAGTGGTTCGGGCCGCAAAAATAGCCTCCATGAGGGTCAGTCGGGTGTTCTGTTCAAACACTGTGTTAACCGTATTCATCAGGAAATTGCGCGCCATATCAGCTTCTTTGGCAGTGCGCGTCTCGGCAGGGGGGAGCTTTGCCAATTCGTCACTAATGGTGAGAGTTGCACTGTTTGCCGCCTTGGCCATCGGTGCCTTTGCTTCACTAGCAATGGGCGCGACAACAGTTGCTGCAATGCACTCCTTGGAATGTAAAGCCTGCATCCGCTCTTTGAGGTCTGACGAGGGCACTAGGATTGCAAGCTCTGAATACGTTCGCTTCCCGTCAATCAGGATCAGCACTCTCCGCGTCAACGGATCCAGCCCCAATTCTCGTGACTGAATCTCGCGGTGCCCCAATTCTGTTTTCTCAAAAACAGTCAGCGTTACTTCAATGGGGACAGAGGACATATTTTGAGAACAGCGAGCGAAAGTTGATAAGGCGCTGCATCATTCCCTGAGCTGCAGCGAACGTAAATCCGGGTAAGCCCTTGTTGGTCCATTTTCAATCGACCCGGGTTTAACAGTGTCAAGCGTTCCGGTATGCACTAAACATTTAGAAAAATTAATCGCAGTGAAATTTTCCTAGGACTTACCCTAGGATATCGCCCGCCGAAGCAATGGGCAAGCTATGCGTAAGTTTCGAGACCCACAGTCCGCCTCGTAATGCCTCCTGCCACGAGTGGGCGGCGTTCAAGAAACCGGTGTGCAGCACCAATTTTTGATACTCATCACTCTTCCAAGGAGACTTCACATGTCCAGCGACAAAAGCGCAGGCGGATACTGGAAGGCCACAATCGGATTGCTCACAAAAATCATGATCGTATGGTTTTTGTGCTCATTCGGATTGGGCATTCTGTTTGCCGATGCAATCAACGGTATCAAGCTTGGGGGTTATCCACTTGGCTTTTTCTTTGCCCAGCAGGGTTCCATTTACGTGTTCATTGCGCTGATTTTTTACTACGGTAAAAAAATGGGCGAAATTGACCGTGAGTTTGACGTTCACGAAGAATAAGGAGTCCAACTCATGGATCTTCAAACCACAATCTACATCTTTGTCGGCTTGAGCTTCGCGCTCTATATCGGCATTGCTATTTGGGCCCGTGCCGGGTCAACCTCTGAGTTCTACGCTGCCGGTGGCGCCGTAGGCCCAAAGATGAATGGCATGGCGACTGCAGCTGACTGGATGTCCGCAGCCTCCTTCATTTCGATGGCGGGACTGATCTCCAACATGGGATACGGCGGCGGCTTGTTTCTGATGGGCTGGACCGGTGGTTACGTGTTGCTGGCGATGTTGCTGGCACCGTATCTTCGCAAGTTCGGCAAGTTCACGGTGCCACAGTTCATCGGCGATCGCTTCTATTCCAAGAGCGCATCTACGATTGCTGTGATTTGCTTGTTAACTGCCTCTATCACGTACATCATTGGGCAAATGACGGGTGTGGGTGTCGCTTTCTCCCGCTTCTTGGGCGTGAGTAGTGATACTGGCATTTACGTCGGGATGGCAATTGTGTTTGCGTATGCTGTGTTCGGTGGCATGAAGGGCATTACCTACACCCAGGTGGCGCAATATGTCGTGCTGATCTTCGCATACACCATTCCTGCAATCTTCATCTCTCTGCAGCTAACTGGCAATCCACTGCCCCAGTTGGGTCTGGGCTCCGGTTTTTCTGGAACCGACATGAGCTTGTTGGCCAAGCTGGACTTGGTAGTCACTGACCTCGGTTTTGGCAAGTACACCACAACCACCGCCGGCAGCACATTGAACATGTTCATGTACACCCTGTCGTTGATGATTGGTACTGCCGGCTTGCCCCACGTCATCATGCGATTCTTTACCGTTCCCTCGGTGAAGGATGCGCGTTCCTCTGCGGGCTGGGCATTGGTCTTCATTGCGATCCTGTACACCACGGCGCCTGCTGTGGCAGCCATGGCAAAGTTGAACCTGCATGGTACGGTAAACACCGCGGTGAAAGCTGGTGGTGATTTGTACGCCCCTGAAGCATCCATCAAGGCAGAGGATCGCCCTGACTGGATGAAGCGCTGGGAAAAAACTGGCTTGCTGAAATTCACAGACAAGAACGGTGACGGCCGTATCCAGTATTACAACGATGCCACCAAAAACCCTGACGCTAAAGCCAAGGCTGAAGCAGCAGGATGGAAAGGCAACGAGCTTACTGTGAACGCCGACATCATCGTGCTGGCCAACCCTGAAATCGCGTTGCTGCCCAACTGGGTGATCGCGTTGGTTGCAGCGGGCGGTCTGGCTGCGGCGCTGTCTACCGCAGCGGGCTTGCTGATGGCGATTTCTGCGGCCGTATCCCACGACCTGGTGAAGGGCATCTTCGCGCCCGGTATCAGTGAAAAGGGCGAGTTGATGGCTGGCAAGATTTCCATGGCCGTCGCGATCGTGATCGCGGGTTGGTTGGGCTTGAATCCCCCAGGTTTCGCTGCGGGCACCGTGGCTTTGGCCTTCGGTATTGCGGCTTCTTCCCTGTTTCCCGCCATCATGATGGGTATTTTCTCTAAGAAGATGAATAAAGAAGGCGCAATGGCAGGCATGCTGGCTGGCCTCCTGATCACCTTGTTCTATGTGTTCGCACACAAGGGCCTGTTCTTTGTGAAGGGCACTGAGTATTTGTCAATGATCGGAGGCGCCAATAGCTTCTTCGGCATCACGCCTGAAGCCTTTGGTGCAGTTGGTGCAATGCTGAACTTCGCAGTCGCCTTTGTCGTTGCGAAAGTCACAAGTCCCGTACCACATCACATCGAAGCGATGGTGGAAGCTGTTCGCGTACCACGCGGATCTTCTGCGGTTACTGGAGCGCACTAAAAACGCATTGCCGCCGACTTTGCTTCGTACCCCAAAGGCTGAAAGGCCCTAGGGTTGCCAGCAGAGGCCCTGCAAGCCGCTCGGTTTGCGGGGCTTTTTTGCTGAAAAGGTAGTATGTTGTTTGCCCTTCTAGGAGTGCTTGAATGACTTTTGATGTTTCAGTTGCGATGACTTGGGTTTTGTTTCTAGCCCTGTTTCCCATCGCGTATTTTTGGCTCCGTCGCGCCTGGCGGATTCTGGTGAGGCGCGATTTTTCCGATGTTGCGGTACGAAAAGGGGAGTCCCCGTTGAACCCCGAGAAATTTGCCCCGTACGAAATGGCGATCAATCTGGTGTGCGGTGTCGTGATCGCCGTAACTATTTTCTTTATTGTTATGGGACTTGTTCGTTATGAGGTGTGGTCGGCTATTGCCGGAAGCACTCTTTGGATCAAGTTTTTCTTGTCGTTTGCGCTGGCACGTTTTGCCCACTTGCCTACAACCAAGCCTGGGCCCAGAAAAAGCAAAGTCCAGGCCCGTGCACACAAGGCAGATATTTGATTTGCGGGTATGAAACCTCGGTGGATTCTTGCTGCCGGCGCTGCTGTTTTCTTACTGGCGGCATGCTTGTTGTGGATTGCGTTATCGGTCAGTCTGGTGTGGTCAACCCTCGACGTTTCTCCGCCGACTAGCTGGATTGAAATTCCAATTCCCGTCTATCTGGCGCGCTGGCCTTTACTTCTTCTTGCGGCCATTCCTGTTCTGTTTCTTATTGGCCTGATTGCGTGGCATGGCTCTCAGCGCTGGATCATAGAATTCCATCAAATTGCAGAAGCCTCTCATTTACTCTTGAAGGCTGGCCAGTCGCGATTTAACTTTCCAGCTCAATCCCAAGCAGGAAAGCAATTGTTGGGTGTTCTGCAGCAATTGGCATATCAACGCGATGAGGTGCGCGCGGATATCGCTGAACAAGTCGCGATAGCTGGTAGCCGCTTGGAACAAGAGAGAAGTCGTCTTGCCGCGTTGATGTCTGAGTTGTCTCAGAGTGTGGTTGTATGTAATCGCGACGGGCGCATCATTCTGTATAACCGTCGTGCACGTTTGCAGTTCAAAGCTCTGTCGAAACTTTCTTGGGCCCATCAAGGCACTGAATTATTGGGAATTGGTCGCTCCATCTTTACGGCATTTGATGAACAGCTTATTCAACATGCCGTGGAGAGCATCGAGCGAAGGCTGCGCAATGGAGCAGACCAGCCCCATGCACAATTCGTGACCCATACCCATGGCGGGCAATTGCTCCGGGTCCAAGTGGCCCCGGTCCTTTCAACGGAGGAGTTGGAGGGCGATGCCCATGCTCCCCGCGCAGCGCTGTCAGGCTATGTGCTAACGCTGGAGAACATAACGCAGACGTTTGAGTCGGACACACTTCGTGACCGGCAAGTGCTGCAATGGTTGCAATCTGCACGTGCCATTGCTGGAAACATCCTTTGCATGGCTGCGATCAGTCCAGCTTCGGGACAGGCAGCCGACCTCCGAGCCCAGGCTGATTCATTGGTCGGGCTATTGGGCGACGCCTTGTCCGAGATGCGTCATCAGTCCCCAACACGCTGGCCGCTTGAGGAGGCGCTGGCAAGTGACTGGCTGGAATTGGCATGCCATCGAATCGGCAAAGGCTCGAAGGTGCAAGTGACCGTTGAGCATCCTGCCGAGCCCATACTGATGCGCGTGGATAGCTATGGCTTGTTGCAGGTTGTGCATTCTTTGGTGCAACGGTTGAACACCGAATACGAGGTCCGACGAGTACGGTTGCGTATCAGCAAGAGCAGCGGAAGGGTATATTTGGATGTCGTTTGGCCGGGGTTGCCCTTGAGTACAGAAACTGTAATGTCTTGGGAAATGGATGGAATGCGTATTGATGAAGTGGATTTGCCACTGTCAGCCCGGGATGTACTAACACGTCACGGCGGTCAAATGTGGTTTGAGCGTGATCGACCTAGGCACGAAGGCTTTTTTCGTCTGGACTTGCCGTCCACATTAACATCGTTCAAGGGCACAAGTAGCAGTGAAGTACTTCCCGCGCGCACATCTGGACGGCCAGAATATTACGACTTTGATTTGTTCCAGATGAGTCCTCAAGTCCGGGCGTTGGAAGATCAAATGCTCTCAAACTTGGTTTACACCGTATTTGACACTGAGACAACTGGTTTGAATCCGAGAGACGGCGATGAGATTATCCAAATAGGCGCAACTCGCATCGTGAACTCTAAGATTCTCACAACAGAAGTCTTTGATCAATTGGTCGATCCGCGAAGGCGGATTCCAGCGCAAAGCACGTCGATTCACGGGATTACCCAAGAAATGGTGGAAGGGCAACCCCCTCTTGAGAGGGTGTTACCTGCTTTTCACGCTTTTGCCAAAGATAGTGTGCTGGTTGGGCACAACGTTGCCTTTGACATGAAATTTCTTGAAATCAAGTCTGAGAGCTTGGGCGTTGCATTTAATCATCCGGTATTGGACACATTGCTAATTGCAGCGGTGCTTTATCCCAGTCAGAAATCCAATCGGCTTGATGCTTTGGCCGAGCGATATGGATTGGCCATTCAAGGTCGACACACAGCGTTGGGCGATGCCTTGGTGACAGCTGAGCTGTTCGCTCGCTTTGTGCCACAATTACAATCTAGAGGTATTTACACGTTGCGCCAAGCAATTGAAGCTTCTCGGGCGACGTATTTGGCCCGGTTGAATTACTGACGGGTAGCACATGGGTAGGGCTTGGTAGTCAATTTCTCCCGCCATACCGCTGCTCTAAAACGCTCTGCAAGCCCTTTACCACTCCGAACGCCTCTTTGAGGAAAGAGCGCTCCAAGTGGGATAGCTCATTGATTTCCAAGTAGTTGTCCGGTCGAAGCCCAGCAGACACTTGCCGCGTTTGATGATCAATTCGCATTCCTGCGATCAATTCCAAAGCCTCGCGCAAATCTCTCGTTTTGTCTTCACTAATTTCGCCACCTTCGCTTGCGTGGATAAGACGCTCATCGGTATTGACGGCATGACTTCCTCCGGCTAGCGCGTAAATCCGTGCCAAGTCAATGATAGGGACTGTCCCGCCGTGTTTGAGGTCGATTTTTCGGAGATTTTCTTGATTCCGACTGAAGGTTAATTGACCGAAAAGTCCCAGAGGCGGCTGGTGCTTTAGTGCAATGCCAACCATGTGAGCCAAGAACAAACTATTTTTGCGAGTGGCTTCCAATACTGCCGCGCGCAATGATTGAAGCAAAGTGAAGTCACCTTCAATGGCGCGCATGTCAAAGAAAACACACGTCAACATGAGGGCCTTTGGATCTGGGGTTCGGATCCAGCGTTCGAAGTATGCCCGCCATTGTTTTAATGGCTGGCGCCATTGGGCTGTCATCGCCATCATCTCCCCGGGGCAATGAATGTATCCGCAGGCGTCGAGTCCATCACACACCCACCTTGAAAATTGTTCGAAATAGGCCCCGTGTTCGGACGCAGAGTAAGCATCGTCCAAGATCATGCAATTGTCTTGATCAGTTTTTGCACTTTGTTCTTCGCGTGCCTGGGACCCGGCAGCCACCCACAAATACGGAATCGGCGCAGGGCCGAATTTCGTGTGTGCCAAGGTAAGCAAGCGCTTGGTTAGTGCATCAGTAATGGCAGTCACCATTTTTCCTATGATGAGAGCACTTGCCCCCTGCAGAGCAAGTGTGAGCTGTAGTCGCCCCACTTCGGACACAACTTGGCACAGACCTTCAGTCGTTGACTGCTTCTGAATATTCTTTACGAGGAATATCGCCGATGCTTGGCGTTGTTCGGAAAGATCATTGGCACAGAGGACTCCGATGGGCAACCCCTCTTCCAAGATGGGAATGTGATGGATGTGCTGTTGGGCCATGAGCATGATGGCGTCAAACCCTTTGTCCCCAGCACTCAGCGTGCGTGGCTGAAGTGTTGCTATTGCTGATACAGGGCTTTGAATGTTGAGACCGGTAGATACAACCCGGTTGCGCAGATCTTTGTCTGTGACGATTCCCAAAAGCCGTGATTGATCCAATATCAATACTGCTGAAACTTGTCTCTCTGACATCAATATCGCGGCATCTCGTACGGACGCCTCCTGCTGGATGCAGATCGCCTCGCCACTGCGAAGCAACGTCCGCACAGGCGCAGACAGCCAATTGGATGTAGCCTGCCTGGTACCTATAGGGGGGGCTTCGATGGCCTCGGGCTTTCTGTGCGACAAATAGAAGCCCATCGCAGGTTCGGTTTGACAAAGCAAATCGATCTCTTTTGATGACCATTTAAGCCAAATAGTCGAAGAGATTCCGGTCGTAGTCCAAGCAGTTCCGTGCAAGCTTGAACGAGTGCCATAGCCCGTCAAGCTGTCGGCCTGCAGTCGAAGTGTCAATTCTTGATCCGCATCGTGAATCTCTGCGTTGCCTTCAAGAAGGAGGTACAGGTATTCTGTATGTTCGTGCGGGTCGGCAATCTTTTGCCTGGGAGCTGCATTTAGGGGAGTCCCCATCTCTGCTAGACGCAGCAGGCTTGCATCGTTAGCTTGAGAGAAGGCGTAATGTTTCTGAAGTCGGTGCACTAGAGTTTCAGGTTCCACAGCAGTGTCCTAGTAAAACTTTTTCGCCAAACTAAGGCGACCATTTAGAGGTGAACGTCAGAAATGCGTCAGTACGCAGCTGGATAGTTCTCGCAGTGCACATGCCCTTGCATGAAGCAGAGACTAACCGAGACAAGCACATGGTCGCTACTGTAGTCCGTCCGATGACGGGCGAAGAGAAGCACGTCATCTTCGCATCATCTTTAGGCACTGTTTTTGAATGGTACGACTTCTATCTATACGGGGCACTAGCGGGCGTCATTGCTAGGCAGTTCTTCAGCGGCTTGGACGATAGCTCAGCATTCATTTTTGCATTGCTTGCTTTTTCTGCTGGCTTTGTCGTGCGTCCGTTTGGTGCGCTGGTATTTGGTCGGTTGGGAGATATGGTCGGCCGCAAATACACGTTTTTGATCACCATATTGATTATGGGTCTCTCCACCTTTATCGTTGGAGTACTTCCGAGCTATTCATCTATTGGTGTAGCTGCTCCCGTCATATTGATTGGTTTGCGCTTGATGCAAGGGCTTGCCCTAGGTGGTGAATATGGCGGAGCAGCTACGTATGTAGCCGAGCACTCCCCGCCTGGGAAGCGCGGCGCATACACTGCGTGGATTCAAACGACTGCAACGCTTGGACTGTTGTTGTCGCTGATGGTTATATTGGGGACTCGTAAGCTTGTCGGCGAGCAGGCTTTTTCCGAATGGGCATGGCGCATTCCATTTCTCCTGTCTCTTGTGATGTTGGGTATTTCCGTCTACATCCGCTTGCGTCTGAACGAGTCACCAGCCTTTATAAAGATGAAAGCCGAGGGTAAAACATCTCAGGCGCCATTGTCAGATTCGTTTGGCCAATGGCATAACTTAAAAGTGGTGATCTATGCCCTGTTCGGCTTGACAGCCGGTCAGGCGGTTATTTGGTACACAGGACAGTTTTATGCACTTCTGTTTCTGACCCATGTACTTGCGGTAGACGAAACAACAGCCATACTCATGGTCGCAATTTCCCTGGTGATCGGAGCCCCATTTTTTGTCTTGTTCGGTGCATTGTCCGATAGGTTCGGTCGTAAGCCGATTATTCTTGCCGGCTGCTTGCTTGCGACATTGACTTATTTGCCGGCTTTTGAGGCGCTGACCAAAGCTGCCAATCCGGATCTTCATTTAGCTCAAAAGGAAGCCAAAGTCGTCGTATATGCAGACCCGGCTGAGTGCTCATTTCAGTTCAATCCGACAGAAACAAAAAAATTCACATCATCATGTGATGTAGCAAAGCAGCGTTTGGCCAGAGCTTCGGTTTCGTACGCTAACGCGGCCTCTTCTTCTGGTAGTCTGGCGACTATTTTGATAGGCGGCAACACCGTAAAGGTGAATTATTCGACGGAAGAGATTGAGCAGGCCAAATTGGAGGTGCGCGACCGCATTGTCGCAATGCGCAAGGAGGCTGCTGTCGACGAAAGTGCTGTCGCTGCCAGTCGCGAGCTGCTCTCTGAGCTCAGTATTGAGAAAACTGCATCGGCTGCGCTCTTCAATGCAAACGTGACTGCCGCTTTGAGGGGCGCCGGGTATCCTGAAAAAGCAGATATGGCCGAGTTTGAAGGTTGGGTGGTAGTCATAATTTTGACGTACCTTATAGTGCTCGCTGCCATGGTGTATGGGCCGATCGCAGCCATGTTGGTGGAAATGTTCCCAACTCGTATTCGCTACACCTCCATGAGTTTGCCCTACCACATCGGCAATGGATGGATTGGTGGCCTGCTGCCAACAACGGTTTTCGCCATAGTGGCGCAAACTGGCAACATATACAACGGTCTTTGGTATCCCATCATCATCGCCGCCTCTACTGTGGTGATCGGCGCGCTATTTATCAAGGAAACAAAGGATGTAGATATCCAAACTCTGCCTTGACTGAAGAGCCCGAAGCATGGAAGAAATTACGTGGGGTGACTGACCTTTAAGGGAAATGCCATAGGCGTCCAGTTGTCAGCGATAAAGGTCTCTAGAATGATTCTCCTCCTACCGAAGAGCATTCACTTATGTCCCTGGGAACCATCCGCATTCGCGGAGCGCGGCAGCACAACCTCAAGAACCTTGACCTCGACATTCGCACCGGCGAACTGACCGTGGTGACCGGGCCCAGCGGCTCGGGCAAGTCCAGCTTGGTGTTTGACACGCTGTATGCCGAAGGCCAGCGTCGCTATGTAGAGACTTTTAGTGCCTACGCCCGCCAGTTCCTGGACCGCATGGACAAGCCGGCCGTGGACAAGGTGGAGGGTGTGCCTCCGGCCATCGCCATCGACCAGACCAACCCGGTGCGCTCCAGCCGTTCTACCGTGGGCACCATGACGGAGCTCAACGACCACCTGAAGCTGCTGTTCTCCCGCGCGGGCAAGCTGTTTGACAAAGACACGGCGCTGCCCGTGCAACACGACACGCCGGAGACGATTTACGCCGAGCTGTTGCGTCGCGCCACCAGCGAGGGCAACCCCCGCTTGGTGCTGACTTTTCCCGTGGAGCTACCCGCCAGCACCACACAAGACGAAGTGACCCAGTGGCTCAGCGCCAGCGGCTTTACGCGCGTGCAGGCGGAGCGTGAAGTGGGCACCATCAGCGGTCCCCGCAAGGTTCTGGACGTGGTGGCCGACCGCTTCCGCATCGACGGTGTGGAGAAGGCCCGTGTGCTGGAGGCGATTGAAGTCGCTTTGAAGCGCGGCAGCGGTCGACTTAATGTTTATGTATTAAATGAGGCTCTAGCCCCCGCGGATACTGCGCAAACAGCTCCTGAAACTGTAGCGAATGCGGCACCTGGCTTGTGGCGCTTCTCCACTGGCTTGCATTGCCCGCAGAGCGACATCCGTTACAGCGACCCCCTCGCCTCCATGTTCAGCTTCAATTCCGCCGTGGGCGCCTGCGAGGCCTGCCGTGGTTTTGGCCGCGTGGTGGGGGTGGACTATGGGCTGGTCATTCCCAACGACAAGCTGACCTTGCGCGCGGGTGCCGTCAAACCCATGCAGACCCCCGCATGGCAAGAGTGCCAAGACGACTTGATGCGCCATGCCGAGGCCAGCGGTATTCCGCGCGACACGCCCTGGTACAAGCTGACCGAGGAGCAGAAGCACTGGGTGCTCAAGGGCTCACCGAACTGGAATGGCAAGTGGAACCAGCACTGGTTTGGGGTGGACCGTTTCTTTGAGTACCTGGAGAGCAAGGCCTACAAGATGCACATCCGGGTGCTCTTGTCTAAGTACCGCAGCTATACGCCCTGTGGTACCTGTAGCGGCGCGCGGCTCAAGACCGAGAGCCTGTTGTGGCGCATTGGCACCAAGGCACAGGCCGATGCGGTGCTGCCGCCTGCCAAGCGGTTCATGCCCCAAGGGGTGAAGTGGACGCGCGCGCAGCTGGAGGCGTTGCCGGGGCTGTGCCTGCACGACATGATGCTGATGTCGCTGGACAAGCTGAAGCGCTTTTTTGATTCACTGCAGGCGACGTTGGACGGGCGGGGGGTGGAGTTGGGTGTATCGGCAGAGGCCTCTTCGGCGGACGCTCTTCCGAACAGCGCAGCTGTAGGCAGGGGAGCGCGGGGTGACGAAATTGAGCTACGCGACGAGGAGCCCCGCACTCCCCTGTCTGCAGCCCTACCGGCGACGACGAGCGAAGCCGAGCAAAAGACCTTGAAGTTGCTTTTCGAAGAAGTCGGAACACGCCTCAAGTACCTGTGCGATGTGGGCATTGGCTACCTGACGCTGGATCGGCAAAGCCGCACGCTCAGTGGCGGCGAGGTGCAGCGCATCAACCTGACTACGGCGCTGGGTACCTCGCTGGTGAACACGCTGTTTGTGCTGGACGAGCCCAGTATTGGCTTGCACCCGCGAGATATGAACCGCATCATTGTGGCCATGCAGCGCCTGCGCGATGCGGGTAACACGTTGGTGGTGGTGGAGCATGACCCGGCGGTGATGCTGGCCGCTGACCGCATGATCGACATGGGCCCTGGCCCGGGCGAGAAGGGCGGGCAGATTGTGTTTGATGGCAGCACCGAAGCTCTGAAGGGCGCGGACACCATGACCGGCGCCTACCTGGGCGGCCGCAAGCAGGTGGGCATGGGTTTCAAACGCATGGTGGCGCCCAACACGCCGCGCCTGATTCTGGAAGGTGTGACCGAGCACAACCTTAAAAACGTGTCCGTGGAGATTCCGCTGCAGCGCTTGGTCTGTGTAACTGGCGTGTCGGGCTCCGGCAAATCCACGCTCATTCAGGATGTGCTGGCGCCCGCACTGCTGCGCCACTTTGGCAAGGCCACGGAAACCCCGGGTGCGCACGCGCGCCTGCTGGGGGCCGAGCAGCTGAGCGAAGTGGTCTTTGTGGACCAGTCACCCATCGGCAAGACGGCGCGCTCCAACCCTGTGAGTTATGTGGGCGCGTGGGATGCGATCCGTGAACTGTTCGCGGGTGCGGCTCTGTCCAAAGAGCGCAGCTACACGGCCAGCAAATTCAGCTTCAATAGTGGCGACGGCCGGTGCCCCACGTGCGGTGGCTCGGGCTTTGAGCATGTGGAGATGCAGTTCCTCAGTGACGTGTACCTGCGCTGCCCGGACTGCGATGGCAAGCGCTACCGGCCCGAGATTCTGGAAGTCACCATTGAACGCAAGGGCCGCAATGTGAACGTGGCCGATGTGCTGGACCTGACGGTGAGCGAGGCGGCCGACCTCTTTAGCGCGGACCGCGATGTGATCCGTGTGCTGCAGCCGATTGTGGATGTGGGGCTGGAGTATGTGAAGCTGGGGCAGCCCGTGCCCACGCTGTCGGGCGGCGAGGCGCAACGTCTCAAGCTGGCAGGCTTTCTTGCAGAGGCAGCGAAGGGTGTGAGCGCCAGCCGGCAATTCCTTGGCAAAAAGGGCTCGCTCTTCATGCTGGACGAGCCGACCACGGGGCTGCATTTTGACGACATTGCCAAGCTGATGCGCGCACTGCGCAAGTTGCTGGACGCAGGCCATTCGCTGGTGGTGATTGAGCACAACCTGGATGTGATTCGTGCGTCGGATTGGCTGATTGATTTGGGGCCCGAAGGCGGCGATGCGGGTGGCGAGGTGGTGGCGCATGGAACGCCTGAGGATGTGATGTTGCATGCGTCTTCGCACACCGGGCAGGCTTTGCGTGACTACGCGGCGGCGATGGGGGTGGTGCATGAAGTCGCAGAACCCTCTGCGAAGTATTTAGCTCTTGCTGCGGCGGATGGGCTTGCGCCCAGTGCCGCATACACTCGCTTTGCGATTGCAAAATCGGCCCAAGGCGCAAGCCCATCCACCGCTGGCGCTGGGGTGGTCGATGTATCCAATTCCATTCGCATCGTGAATGCGAAGGAGCACAACCTCAAGTCGCTGTCGGTGGATATTCCTCGGGGCAAGTTCAGTGTGGTCACTGGTGTGTCCGGTTCGGGCAAGTCCACGTTAGCGTTTGACATTCTGTTCAACGAAGGGCAACGGCGTTATCTGGAGTCGCTCAACGCCTATGCGCGCTCCATCGTTCAGCCCGCGGGGCGGCCCGAGGTGGATGCGGTGTATGGCATTCCGCCTACCGTCGCTATCGAACAGCGTCTGTCACGCGGCGGGCGAAAGTCCACTGTGGGTACGACAACCGAGGTGTGGCATTTCTTGCGCCTGCTGTATGTGAAGCTGGGCACGCAGCATTGCTACAAAGACGGTGCGGCGGTGGAGCCGCAGTCGGCAGACAGCATTGCGGCGCAGTTGCTCAAGAATTACCGTGGCCAGCACATTGGCCTGCTGGCCCCGCTGGTGCAAGGACGCAAGGGCGTGTACACCGAGCTGGCAGACTGGGCGCGTCCACGGGGCTACACGCACCTGCGCGTCGATGGCAACTTTCTGCCCACCTCAGGCTTTCCGCGCATTGACCGCTTCAAGGAACACAACATCGAACTGCCTGTGGCCAGCTTGGATGTGACGCCGTCCAATGAGCCTGCGCTGCGCCAGGCGCTGGCCGATGCGCTGACGCATGGCAAGGGTGTGGTTTATGTACTGAGTGACATTGATGGTTTGCGCGAGGCCATGGTGGCAGGCTCTCCGGCTGCGGGCATTGGCAAGCTGCAGGTGTTCTCCACCAAACGCGCATGCCCGGTGTGCTCCACCTCCTATGCGGAGCTGGACCCGCGCCTGTTTTCGTACAACAGCAAACACGGCTGGTGCCCCGATTGCGTGGGCACCGGTGTGGCGCTCACCAAGGAGCAGCGCAAGGTGTTTGACGATTCGGTGAAAGACGACGACAACAAGGGCCGCGAGCAGACCTTTGCCGAGGCCGACATTGAAGACCTGCACGACGCGACATGCCCCACCTGCAACGGCACACGCCTAAATGCCACCGCGCGCAACGTGAAGTTCGCGGGCGTGGGCATCACCGACATCGCGCGGTTGAGCGTGACCGATGTGCGCAAGTGGGTGCAGACGTTACAGGTCGCGGGTGGCATGAGCACACGGGAGGCTGACATTGCGCGCGACCTGGTGCCCGAGATCCGCAGCCGCCTGGAGTTTCTGGAAGAGGTGGGCTTGGGTTACCTCACGCTGGACCGTGGTGCGCCCACGCTGTCTGGTGGCGAGGCGCAGCGTATCCGCCTGGCGGCGCAGCTGGGCAGCAACTTGCAGGGCGTGTGCTACGTGCTGGACGAGCCCACCATCGGCCTGCATGCGCGTGACAACAAAATCCTTCTGGGGGCGCTGCAAAGCTTGAGCGACAAGGGAAACACGCTGGTGGTGGTGGAGCACGACGAAGACACCATTCGCCATGCGGACCACATCATCGACATTGGCCCCAGCGCAGGCAAGCGCGGTGGGCGGTTGGTGGCGCAGGGGTCGATTCCAGATGTGCAGAACGCGCCGGAGTCTCAGACGGGGCGCTATCTTTTGCATGCGATGAAGCATCCGCTGGCTGCTCGCAGGGGCATGGTTAGCCATGCGGAGACATTGGTGCTCGACGCGGCGGAAGCCGTTTCGCCGGGTTCCTCATACGGGACCAGCGAATATCGTCACCCGGCGCAACGACTTCCGCCGCGGGTGCTGGCGCCAAGCCTGCGAAAAAACTCAGTGCAAAAGCTGCGAAGGCGGCTGCCGCAGCTGCACAAGTGAGCGCCAGCGAAACGGCTAACGCCGAGCTTGTAGAACGCAGCCGCGTGGCCGCCGAATACGCCGCACTCGCTGATCGTCGCATCGCCCAAATGTCCGTCGCAGCAGCGAGTAGCCCGACAGTGGGTGACGATTTGGCAGTTGCGCAGCAAATGCATGAGGAGCCCGCTGGCGGGCTACCCGCTGCGGGCACAGAGCCAACGTACAAGCCCAAAATCGACTGGCTCACCGTCAACAGGCGCCAACCATGCACAACCTGCAAGGTGTCACCGCCCATGTGCCACTGAAACGCCTGGTCGCCATCACCGGCGTCAGCGGCTCCGGCAAGTCCACGCTGGCGCGTGATGTACTGCTGACCAACGTGCAGGCGGCCGTTCAAAAGCGCAGTACCAAAGCTGGGCGTGATGCGTTGGATGCAGGCGAGCAGATCGACTGGGCCGGCTGCGAAAGCGTCACCGGGTTTGAGTCCGTGGACCGCGTGCTCGAAGTGGACCAGACCCCCATCGGCAAAACACCACGCTCCTGCCCTGCCACCTACATCGGGTTTTGGGACACCATCCGCAAACTCTTTGCCGACACGCTGGAGGCTAAGGCGCGCGGCTATGCCTCCAACCGTTTCAGCTTCAACACCGGCGAAGGCCGCTGCCCAAGCTGCGAAGGGCAGGGCATACGCACCATTGGCATGAGCTTTTTGCCCGACGTGAAAGTGCTGTGCGAAACCTGCAAGGGCGCGCGCTTCAACCCGGAGACCTTGGCCGTGACGTGGCGCGGCAAAAACATTGGCGATGTGCTGCAGATGGAAGTGGACGAAGCGGTGGACTTCTTCGCCGCCATGCCCGTGATTGCGCACCCGCTGCAATTGCTGAAGGACGTGGGCCTGGGCTACCTCACGCTGGGTCAGCCGTCACCCACATTGAGTGGCGGCGAGGCCCAGCGCATCAAGCTCGTCACTGAACTCAGCAAGGTGCGTGATGACGTGGGCAAGCGTGGCAACAAGGTGCCGCATACGCTGTATGTGCTGGACGAACCTACGGTCGGCCTGCACATGGCCGATGTGGAAAAACTCATCCACGTGCTGCACCGCTTGGTCAACGGCGGCCACAGCGTGGTGGTCATCGAGCACGACCTGGACGTGATTGCCGAAGCCGACTGGGTCGTTGACCTGGGGCCAGACGGCGGCAACGGCGGCGGGCGCGTGGTGGCGGCAGCAACGCCCGAAGCGGTGGTTCGCTTGGGCACGCATACGGGCAAGGCGCTGGAGGCGGTGCTGGCGCGGTGATCGCAGTGGCTCATGCGAGCTTCTGGGCTTGGCGCACATCCCGTCGGAAGTTGAGCCATGCCCTGTGATCACTGGGCGAGATTGGGACCGTCAGCGTGCGATCGCCTTGCGGACGCCGAAGCCTGCCGTGTCGGCCCCCGCGCCAGAATGACCAACCTTCCCCAACGAGCGTAGAGACAAGTGCATTGATTTCTTTGGATTTGCAGTACTTCATTGCCAGTTGCCTTGCTTGTTGATGAAGCCCCACTTACCGCCTTGCTTGGCGGCTGCTTTTCCATCTTGAAACTCTTTGGCTTCGTCGAAACGTGGTTGGATGACCCACTGTTGTTGCTGGTTGATAAAGCCCCATTTGCCGGACTGTGCTTGTACCGGAGCTAATCCCTCGCTGTATTTGCCCACGTTGCGGTATTTCGGGCCGGGGGCGACGCAAGCGCCGAGGAAGGCGATGGCGAGGACCGTGGCGCCGATGCGGATGGTGTTTTTCATGGGTGGTTTTTGTGTTGCTCGTTGGTGGTCGCCCCGCCACCAAGGGCGGCGGGGCGTGTTCTGGGGTTTATTTGCCGCGCGGCGGGTTGTTGCCGCGGCCCCGGCCGGAAGGATTGCCGGTTTCGCTGGGGCCGTTTTTGAGGTCTGTGTTCATTGCGTTCTCCATGTCCCGGGAAAAAAAGAGTGAGCAGCATCGAGCCCGGGACGCAATTCCCATGCTGCTCAAGGTTCGGATGTGGGAGCGCTGCGGGCTATGCGTCTGACTGTGCGACGTAGCACAGACGAAAACCCACCTTGGCACCCTTGTATTTCATGGATAGATGAATAGGGCACAAGTCACGCTCAATTGACTCACCCATCAGCGCTTGTCCTGTGGCCGCACAAGCTGTGGGTGAGTGGCCATTTTTGCAATCGCCCAGCCACTCGGCAAAGCCGGTTACAGATAAAAATTCAAGTCCATAACGGTTGGTTGTCCACTTCAGGTTCGGGCCGTACTTGAGTACGCCACCTGGTTTGTATCGATGCGCTGAATTTCCTCCGCGCACGTCGTCACCCCCATGCACTGCCCAGTCGATCAGGTCATAGGCTTCGTCTGGCGGTATTGGGTCACTGCGTTTGACAGAAACGGAACATGTATTTCTGCGAATGTCCGATAAGTTAAGTGTTGGCTGCGGAGCGATTTGCCTCCAATCGTCCACAGTCAGCAGTCGTATCGGAAACTTGGTCTTCAACTCATAGTCTGTACAGAAAGCCATCGCATCGAGCCACGTCACGCTCACCGGCAATTTGCCCTCATCAAGGAAGTTGACTGGCGACAGGTGTTCCTCAATTTGAAAATTTCCTCTTTTTGCCTGCTCCAACCTGTCAGTCTTCCAGTTGTTCCTCTCATAGAACTCCCAAAATTCATCAATGGTGATCAGCTTCGACACCATCAAACAGTGGTTGCTCATCCTATGGGGCACGAAGTCCAGTGCCTTCTCTCCGGTGATCGGGCGAGGTTTTGCAAAGCCTTCGGTTGCAACCAATTCGCGCTCGGTAAGGGCTGTGGTACCGATGTGGATGGTGTTTTTCATAGATGGTGTTGTTCGGTTGTAGTGAATTCCCTGCCGCACCTGCGCGGCAGGGACTGGAGTCGCTTATTTGCGTGGTGGGTTATTGCTCCGGCCGCCGCCGGAGGGGTTGCCGGTTTTGCTCGGGGCGTTGTCGAGGTTCGTGTTCATTGCGTTCTCCATGTCCCGGGAAAAAAGAGTGAGCAGCATCGAGCCCGGGACAACATTCCCGTGCTGCTCAAGAAAGTGGAATTGGCTTGTTAGACCGGTGCCGGCCCTGGCGGGCTTTGAGCTTGTGTTCTGCGTGCTTCGTGCAGCGATGTGTTCAGCCTGTCAAAAACGTATGCAATGCTTTTGGCGGCCCACGGAGCATCCCGTGTAGATCCGTCGGCCAGTTGTTCAACCAGAGATACATGCAGTTGAACAAACTGTGGCCGCAACGTATTGCTCACGAGCAGTCGGTATGGAATTTCATCAGTGCGGATGACAATGCCGTACTCTGCGGTCGAAATGATCCAGAACTCCAATGGCCAATCCGACATCCAAGGCAGCAAGTCTTCCCAAAGTGTGGCGGCCAACCTGTTGATGATCAAGTGGTGGCCATTGCCTTCACGTTTGAAATTTTCCAGCGTTTCAGAATGCAGTTCCGCGAGGTCGCCGACAGTCAGCGCGACGAGTTCAGGCGTTGCGTCTAGTCCCAGTTTTTCAAATTCTTCAGCGCTGGGGTTGCGGCTGATGGCAAAGCGAAGTTGGGTGCACTCGGCAGGGATACAGGTGGCGTCGAACCCCGTTACAAAATTGGCGTTGGCATATGCCGAACGGGGCATCTCATCCAGCCAGAAGTCGTCAAGCCACGTGGGGGTCACCCATTGCAGTCCGCGCTCATGGGGCTGGCACCGTGCGAATCGCAAAGTGCGGTTCCAATGCGGAACCCTGGGGTGGAGCATGATGATTTGTAGCCAATGCTTTTCGCGCACAAACGCCACATGGGTGTCGCTTTCGTGCCGGTTCACAAAGAACTCTCGCAGTTCTGCGGCCACTTCATAGCGGACGGCGCTGACGCCCCGCAGAATTTCTGACCTTTCCGGCCCCCCAGCGCCGGTGCCGATCAGCATCCAGAACCCATGCATGCTTGCGGGCTCGTTCAGTTCGGCAAAGCTGTACCCGGTTAGTGCTGAGATTCCCTCGAATGCCTGTCGGTCTTGACTCAGTTGAGCGGCTTCCAATCGGTTGGCGATGCGTTCGGCCAACTCTCGGATGGGATTCGGATCGTCTTTGCAGGCCTCCAGTGCTTGGGCCAGTGCGGGTGATGCGCCGTTGGAGTTCAGTGCGTGGAGACGCTTTTCAATCGCGTCAATTCGGCTGGGTGCGGATTGGGAGACTTCCCCTTGCAAGTCCGAAAGATCTGTCTTAAGCACTAGTGCGGCGTGGCGGGCCATAGCAAGTGAAATTTTGCCTGTGCGCTCCCATCGCGAGGCACTGGTTCTCATTGTTTTGTCGACTGGCTCCATCCCGTCGCGAGCCTTTGTATTCGCTAAAAGGTACACCTGCTTCGCGAACGAAGTCAGTGTAAGGTTTGCATTTTTCCGAAGTTGTTGGAGCCGCTGTCCATTAATGCGAAAAGGGGGTCTTCCGGTTGGTTTGGATCGATGTGTCATGGCCAGTAATGTCGCTCAAGCATTTGTTGTAGCCAAGACACAATAAGGCTACAAAAATAATATTCCAGAGAATTTTTAGAAAATCGTCTGTACGCTGATCGGTTTAGTAAATGGACCTGTCAGTCCGACTGGTGCAGTTCAGTCCATGCTGTTGATACGCTGGCAGCCCGCAGCCCGCAGCCCGGTACCTCTCCACATCCACCCTGCTGCGCAAAAACGTGGCATCGCCGCCAATAACCAGGTGCGGCATGGCGGCGTTTTCGGCGATAAGGCGGACTGCTAGAGTCAAGGGGCGGTCATTGTGGGGCTGTGGTGGTAAGTTGCTCGGCCGACATAAACCGATACAAAGTGAAACCACTTTGATACCTTGTCAGTCGACGGCCCCTCCACCATCAGCGCCTCACTTTTTTCAAAAGGTTTCTGTGATGGTTTTACAAGTATCCGCACTGTCTTTTTCTGCTCTGGCCGCGGCCAGCCTTGCAATGCTGGGTGTTGCGCACGCCCAGCAGCCCCCCAGGGAAGGGGGGCGCGTCGGTCTGGCGGCTTTGGGGGGCTACGAGTACCAAGGGTCGGACGAAACGCGCACCCTGGTGCTGCCCACACTGGACTACACCTGGGCCAACGGATGGTTTGCCGGCGTCAACGGCGTGGGGCGCCAGTGGAGTGCGGGCGACAGCTTGCAATACGGCCTCAAGCTGGGCTACGACATGGGGCGTGAAGAAGGGCGCAGCACGGCGCTGCGCGGCCTGGGCAATGTGGATGCGAGCGCCGAAGTTGGTGGCTTTGCCCGTTTTGCCCTGGGCAGAGGCTTTGCCGCCAAGACCAGCGTGCGTGCGGGCTCAGGTTTAGACAACAAGGGTGCGCTCTGGGATGTGGGGCTCGAATACGGTCAGCCATTGGGCGCAAGCTGGCGCTTGGGGAGTGAGCTGGTCGCGACCTATGCCAATGCCGACTACCTGCAGTCCTACTTCGGCGTAACGGCCAAGCAGGCGCAGGCCAGTGGCTACGCGGTGTACACACCGTCTGCCGGCCTGCGCGATGTGAGTGCACGGGTCTCGCTCACCTACTTGATCAGCCCGCAGTGGTCGCTGACGGGGGGCTTGCGTCATACCCAGTTGATGGGTGATGCCAAAGATGCCCCGATGGTGCGCAAGACCAGCGCCAACACGGCCTTGCTGGCCCTCGGCTACGCTTTTTGAGCGACATAAACCGAAACAAAGCGAAACTGCCCTGACACCCAGTGTCAGGGCCCCCGTAGCACCATTGCGGTCATGTTCAACCCGTCCTGTAGGACACGAAAGACCGCCATGACACACTTCACCCGCATCAGCCTCAAACGCACCCTCTTGGGCGCCCTGACCGCCACCGTGTTGGTGGGCGGGCTTGCCGCCTGCGCTGGCAACCGCCATGACTACAGCGCCAGCATGAACGCCGAACAATACGCCCAGAAGCGCGACAAGATGGTGGAGAAGGCGGCCAGCAAGCTGGACCTCAACGATGACCAGAAAAAGCGCCTGAGCGTGCTGGGCGACAAGCTGTATGAGCAACGCGCCGCACTCGTTGGCCAGACCAAAAATCCACGCGCCGAATTGCAAGCGCTGATGGCCGGCGAGAAGTTTGACGCCGTGCGTGCCCAGGCCCTCATCAACGAAAAAACCGCCGCCCTGCAGTCCAAGAGCCCTGAAGTCATTGCCGCGCTGGCCGATTTCTACAACAGCCTGAACCCGGTGCAGCAACAAAAAGTTCGCGACTACATGGAAGGTCGTGGCCACTGGTT
The DNA here is from genome assembly GCF_034519335.1 of Rhodoferax sp. Taxonomy (GTDB): domain Bacteria; phylum Pseudomonadota; class Gammaproteobacteria; order Burkholderiales; family Burkholderiaceae_C; genus Allorhodoferax. Next base: position 5,492 of record NZ_JAXHOL010000007.1, on the reverse strand, counting down.
CAGCCGCGGGTGAGTGCCATGGCCACGGCAGCGTTGAACGCCATCGCCGCACCGCTCCGGGCCTATGGCCCAGTGGTGTTTGAGGGCTATGAAGAACCCCACGCCGAGGTCATGGCACTGGTATGGGGTCCCCGGTTTGACCGGGAGCACGCCCACACCTTGTTGGAGCGTCGCCCTGGGTATGTGCCGCAGGTGCTACAGGCCGTGCGCCAGGCCGCAGACCACTTTGACCGCCTGCCCGAGGCCGAGCGGCAGCGCCTGCGCACTCTTATCCTGCGGCACCGAAGCCGGTGGGACAATGTACGTGCAGCCCACTAACGCCCTATGCCCCGCATCCTGCTGATCGACGACGACACCCAACTGGGCGGCCCCCTGGCCGCGTACTTTGCGCGCTTTGACATGGAGCTGGAGCACGCATTGCGCCCCAGCGAAGGCTTGGCGCGCCTGCAGCAGGGCGGTATCGATGCCGCCATTCTGGACGTCATGCTGCCCGAGATGGATGGCTTTGCCCTGTGCCGCACCATCCGCAAAGACAGCGACATTCCCATCATCATGCTGACCGCACGCGGCGAGGTGATGGACCGCGTGGTGGGCCTGGAGCTGGGCGCCGACGACTACGTGCCCAAACCCTTTGAGCCACGCGAATTGGTGGCTCGCGTGCAAACCGTGCTGCGCCGCCGCGCACCCGTGGCCGCCAAGGCGGCGGCGCCTGATGCCAACACGCTGGTGTTTGACGGTCTGCAGGTCAACGCCACCACCCGCACCGTGCTGCGCGGGGGCGAGGCGGTGGACCTCACCAGTACCGAGTTTGATTTGCTTTTGCTGCTGGCCCGTGCGCCAGGCAAGGTGTTCAGCCGTGATGACATCCTCAACCAGCTGCGTGGCCACGAAGCCGAGCTCTACACCCGCGCGGTGGACATCGTGGTCAGCCGCCTGCGTAAGAAGCTGGAGCCGCTGGACTGCATCAAAACCCTGCGTAACGCAGGCTACACCCTTGCACTGGCTGGCAGCACTGCATGAAGTTCAAGGGGCTCAAGTTTTGTGTCATGGCGCACCGCCGTGCCAAGCACGCGCTGGGGCACTCGCTGCGCGTGAAGCTGGTGGTGCTGTTTGTGGTGCTGGCGCTCACCATGGCCGCCGCGTTCACCTTTGGCATGCAGGCTGCCATTGGGGCCAGCTGGCGCGCCGTGGCCAAGCCCCTGCTCGCCGATTACGTGGACCGCCTGGCTGCCGATATTGGCAGCCCACCCAGCACCGAGCGGGCCTTGGCCCTGACCGAGCGCCTGCCCCTGAGCATTCGCATCACCGGCCCGCAACTCAACTGGCGCAGCCACCCGCAGGAGCCCGAGCTGGAGTGGATGTATGACGACCACGGCCCCGGGGAGGAGTACAAATTCTTCCAGCGCACCACCGCCGATGGGCATCGTGTCCAGTTTGGTATCAGCGTGCAGGCTTGGAACCAGAAGCCCCGCTTCATTGGCTGGGTGACCTTGGCCACCCTGCTGCTGCTAACCTGGGTGGCCTACAAGTGGGTACGCCGCATGCTGCGTCCGCTGGACGATATTCGGGCTGGTGCCCTGCGCTTTGGCGCGGGCAACTTTGCCCACAACATCCCTGTGCGCCATGCCCACCGTCCCGACGAGCTGGGTGAACTTGCCGCCACCATCAACACCATGGGCGCCGACATCCACCAGATGCTGGAGGCCAAGCGCACGCTGCTGCTGGCCATCAGCCACGAGCTGCGCAGCCCGCTGACCCGCGCGCGCCTCAATACCGAGCTGCTGCCCGAAACCAGCGAGCTGCAACCCAACCGCGAAGCCTTGTTGCGCGACCTGGCCCTGATGCGTGACCTGGTCACCGACCTGCTGGAGAGTGAACGCCTAGCCAGCCCCCACGCCGCCCTGCACCGCGAGCCGGTGGACTTGCCGGCCCTGGTGCGCGACGTGGTGTGCGAGCTGCAAACCGCCCACGCGCAGCCCCACGGCTCGGACGCGCCGCACATCGACGCGGTGCTGCCCGCCGCCTTGCCACCGCTGTCGCTGGACCCCACCCGCATGCGCCTGCTGGTGCGCAATCTGCTGGACAACGCCTTGCGCCACAGCAGCGGCGCCAGCGCCGCTCCGCGGATTGAGGTGCAGCCGCTTGCGGATGGTGCGGTACAGATCACGGTGCGCGATTTCGGCCCCGGCGTGGCCGAAGACCAGCTCCCCCACCTGGGCCAACCCTTCTTCCGCCCCGATGCCGCCCGCACCCGCGAAGGCGGTGGCGTCGGCCTGGGCCTCTACCTCTGCCGCCTGGTCGCCCAAGCGCACGGCGGCAGCTTTGCGGTGCGCAATGCGCAGCCGGGCTTGGAAATCAGCGTCACGCTGCCTGCCCCGCAGTTGTAAATTGCTCCTGTATTGATAGCTGTTTGCGCATATTCCATGAGGGCTGGAATGCTATTTGACTTGTAACCTAGAATGCAAGCCAAGGGAGGACGCGAGGCATGACGCCAGAGCAAAAAGCCAGAGTCAGCATCGATGCGCTGTTGCAGCAAGCGGGCTCGCACGTCTGCTATGTTTCAGACGCCAACCTCCAGCGCGCGCAGGCCCTCCGGCAGGAGACTCTGGCAAAAGTGTTTTTGGCAGGATAGGCAAATGGCTGAGAAGTTGCCTTCGCATTTTGTGGAGCTGGTTCAGGATGCCTTGCTCAAGTCCTATTGGCGTCGCAAAGCGTTTCGCAATGTCTTGCGTCGCAACGGTGTTGCTGAGGCCTTTTTAGATGGCTGGGCTGAAGACGAGTCAAAAAGGCAACTCTTAGACAGGCTGATTCCTGCGCTTGAACGTGCGGAGAGGGGCACATAGTCATCAAACAACTTGCAGTGCATTTGGCAGATCAAGCTGCATTCCCTGATTTGATGGGCTGGGCTGACGAAAAGGAAAAAATTGCGTCTGCAAAGACCGCGGTGGCAGCGTTGAAAACCTACGTTGATCGTGAGCGCTCAAAAGCTGAGGTTGAAGCTGCCCGAGTTGCGATCCGTGAGGAGGCGGCACGCCAACGCGCTGAGAAGGTAGCCAGCTAACAAGACTTAACAAAGCTACAGGTTCAATTGACAGAGCTTCATCCTCAGGCGGGTACCCAGGCGGGTGGCTATGCCTTCGAGAAATGGTTCTATGAATTTGTGAAGTTTTTCGATGTCGATCATCGACCTCCGTACAAGGCAGACGAGCGTCAAATCGACGGGTCAGTCACGATTGAAGGAACGACCTATCTCGTAGAGCTGAAATTCACTGCCAATCAGACCGGAACGGGTGACATTGATTCGTTCATGGCCAAGGTAAATAGCAAAGCGGACAACACGATGGGGCTATTCGTATCTATGGCCGGCTACAGCTCGGTAGCTATATCTCAAGCTTCAAAACCCAGAACGCCATTGTTGCTGTTAGATGCGAGCCATGTGTTTCTGTCCTTGCAGGGGCTATGGGAGTTCCCGGAGCTGGTTTCTCGTGTAAGGCAGCACGCGTCCCAGACCAGCGAGGCCTATTTGCCTGCAAATAGGTTATCTCGTTAAGTGGACTGATTTCTTGTTGCTACAGGGAGTGAATGTGACGAAAGATCTAAACAGTAACGCAAGTGATAGTGAGTCAGGGGAGTTCAAGATTCACTATCACTTGAATGGCGGTGTGCACCGAATGGATGCCACTGTCCGAAATCGGGCCGAGGGCGAATTGCTCGCGTTGCTGAAGGAAGTGGGTGTAGTGCTTGGATTGCCAGTTCAAGTGGAGACTCACGCCTACGGAGAAGGCGGTCTAGTTGAGTATCTAGACCTGATCTTTCAGAACAAAGAACAGATCGCAGCGGTGATGGCTTTGCTGAGCCCGTTGCTTGGTGCACCTTTCTACATCGACAAAATTAAGCAGTCAAAGCAGCAAACTGCTCTCAATGAACTGAATCTTCAAAAGATCAAGCTGGAAATCAAGGAAAAGGAGGATTCCGCAACCCTGCGCGAGGCCGAAAAAGTGAAGAGGGTAGAAAGCAAGAACAAAGTGTTTGAGCTTGAGACACCTCCCACAGCGGATGAAATAGCACAAGCGCTACTGACTAGGAAGAGAGTCGCTCGGCGTAGGTCTAACTACTATGAAGCACTTCTCGTTGACTCAAAAATCGAAGCCGTTGGTTTTGCCCCTTCCCATGACAAAGATGTTATGGAACTGCGAGTTGCAAGAGGGAATTTTTCCTCTTACGTGATTGCTAGGTCTGACCTAGAGCCACTGATATACGAACGAATTTCACTGGAAATTGTGTCGCCAGTCCTTCGCTCGGGGGCAATCAAGTGGAGGGGGATTTTCGACAAGAAGGTCGTTAGTTTTGAGTTGCTAGATCAGGCGTTTCGCAGCGAGGTTGCAAGCCAGAAGGTTCAATTCCAAAACGGAACGACGCTGGTTTGCGATTTCGAGGTACATCAGCGAGAGGATGACATTGGTGACATTGAGATCGCAGGCTATGCTGTTACGAAGGTGTATGAGGTAAACACTCCGCTGGCGCTGCAACAACGTCGTGAAGAGCAGTTGCCGTTGCAGTTGCCCGAGCCCCCTGCGTCTGGCGAGGAGTCTGCGTGAGTATTCCTTTCTCCCTCCGCCTCCTCGTCGCTGATGGCGACCCCGACAGCCTGCGCATCGTCGACAAGTCCAGCTGGATCGGCCAGGCACTGGTGCCCCCGTTTGCGCTGCTTCTCAGGTCAAGTGCAGCCCGAACTGGCGCAGACCGGGCATTCCTCTTGGCTGACAGCATCTAGGTATGTCTGAAGAGCTAGACGGGCTGGAGCCACTGCAATCTGTGCTGAACCGTGATGAGCGTTGGTGCGCACTCGGTAACCGCTCCTTGGAACAGCATCACACTTTGATTGCACAGTACTCCTTGCACGCAGGCGTGCCCGAGCAGGTGGCGCAGCAGTACGAAAACGCTCGCAACACTTGGCTGTATGCCTTTTTCAGCTACCGGCTGTTGCAGGTCGCGCTTATGCAAGTGCATGTGGCCGGCGAAGCTGCTATCAAAGCAAGAGCTAAGGCTGAAGGAGTGGATACAGCCAAGACATCTCTCAAAGTGCTGATGGATATGGCGTTGGATCGCCGCTGGCTGCTGGATACCAACTTTGAAGTGACGGCTAGGAGGGCGGAGCGAGAGGCAGAACAATTGAAAAACCTTCGCTTCATGGGTGTGGATCGCAGCCCTTTTGTCGGCCCCTTGCATGAACAGGACTACGCCAAACGGTTAGTTGACGCTTTTCGTCATATTCGCAACTCGCTGGCCCATGGTGAAGTTCTTCTAGACCCGAATCTGGGTTGGGCGTTTCTGGCGGTGCGCGATTTGATCAATCAGCTATTTCCACTGCCAACAACTTGATTTCGCGACTAGCAACTTTAAGTTCGCCTCTATTTTGATAGCGACTTGCCTAATGAATACGATGGATGGAGCGAAACTTCATCCGTGGCTTGCTTTCTCATAGAAATTTA
>NZ_JAXHOL010000033.1:0-18368 GCF_034519335.1 Rhodoferax sp. | reverse complement strand
TGGCCATCGGCTTGCAAGCCAATAGCAACGCGGGTTTCAAGAGGTTCATGGCTGTCCACGATTTGAATTTCAATTGGCACATTTGCGATGCTCTCGGGTTTGAACAGCCTGGGGTGACGCATGAACGTGGGCAAGACGCTGTTTGCGCAAATCATGGAGTACGTGCCATGGAAGACGTTTGGTCGCATCATCGATCGCCACGCGGGCGATGCCGGAGTGCGAACTCTCAGTTGCGCCGACTTGTTTCGGGTGATGGCCTTTGCGCAACTGACCTGGCGCGAATCCCTGCGCGACATCGAGGTCTGTCTTGCTGCCAACCAAACCAAGCTGTTTCACATGGGCATGAAGGGCGTTCCCGCACGCTCCACGCTGTCCGATGCGCTGAACCTGCGGGATTGGCGCATCTACCACGCGCTGGCGATGCGTCTGATCCAACGTGCCAGAAGTCTCTATGCCAGAGACGCCCTGAACATCGACCTGGATGCCACGGTCTACGCGCTGGATGCGACCACGATCGACCTGTGTCTGAGTTTGTTCGACTGGGCCCCATTTCGTACCACCAAAGCGGCTGTGAAGATGCATACGCTGCTGGACCTGCGTGGCTCTATTCCCGCTTTCATTCACATCAGCGACGGCAAGATGCACGAGGTCAACGTGCTGGACATCCTGCCCATCGAAGCCGGTGCCTTTTACGTGATGGATCGGGGCTACCTGGATTTCGCTCGGCTGTACAAGATGCATCAGGCCGGAGCTTTCTTTGTCACCCGCGCCAAGCGGGGTATGGATGCGCGTCGGGTGTATTCGGCACCCACCCATCGGGATACCGGAGTGATCTGCGATCAGACCATTGCTCTGAACGGGTTCTACACCGCTCAAGACTATCCCGAGCACTTGCGCCGCATCCGATTCAAGGATCCCGAGTCCGGCAGGACCTTGGTGTTTCTGACCAACAACACCAGTCTGCCGGCGCTGACGATTGCCGCCCTGTACAAGAACCGTTGGCAGGTGGAACTGTTCTTCAAGTGGATAAAACAGCACTTGCGCATCAAGCGCTTTTTGGGCACGAGCGAGAACGCGGTCAAGACACAAATTTGGTGCGCCGTGTCCACTTACGTGCTGATTGCCATCGTCAAGAAGGAGCTTCACTTGGATGCCTCGCTCTACACATTTCTACAGATATTGTCAGTGTCGGTTTTTGAGAAAACCCAGATTTCATGCGCCTTGCAGCCCGACACCCCATTGCCAGAAACACCGATCAGCTCTAACCAGTTGAATTTGTTTACTTTTTAACCGGACACTACTGGGGGGAGATTTTCATGGCCCTCATGGGGCCATGGAAGGATCCCCTCCTCCCTTGCAGTACTTGAAATCCAACTTCACTGAGCCTCTATTCGTATTTATCCGGTTGATACCAATGCACCGAACCATGGCATTCTTCTTCACGGCGCTGGCAATAGTTCCTTTGCTAGCAGTAGTGTCCGGTTTAAATGATGGCCATCGGCTTGCAAGCCAATAGCAACGCGGGTTTCAAGAGGTTCATGGCTGTCCACGATTTGAATTTCAATTGGCACATTTGCGATGCTCTCGGGTTTGAACAGCCTGGGGTGACGCATGAACGTGGGCAAGACGCTGTTTGCGCAAATCATGGAGTACGTGCCATGGAAGACGTTTGGTCGCATCATCGATCGCCACGCGGGCGATGCCGGAGTGCGAACTCTCAGTTGCGCCGACTTGTTTCGGGTGATGGCCTTTGCGCAACTGACCTGGCGCGAATCCCTGCGCGACATCGAGGTCTGTCTTGCTGCCAACCAAACCAAGCTGTTTCACATGGGCATGAAGGGCGTTCCCGCACGCTCCACGCTGTCCGATGCGCTGAACCTGCGGGATTGGCGCATCTACCACGCGCTGGCGATGCGTCTGATCCAACGTGCCAGAAGTCTCTATGCCAGAGACGCCCTGAACATCGACCTGGATGCCACGGTCTACGCGCTGGATGCGACCACGATCGACCTGTGTCTGAGTTTGTTCGACTGGGCCCCATTTCGTACCACCAAAGCGGCTGTGAAGATGCATACGCTGCTGGACCTGCGTGGCTCTATTCCCGCTTTCATTCACATCAGCGACGGCAAGATGCACGAGGTCAACGTGCTGGACATCCTGCCCATCGAAGCCGGTGCCTTTTACGTGATGGATCGGGGCTACCTGGATTTCGCTCGGCTGTACAAGATGCATCAGGCCGGAGCTTTCTTTGTCACCCGCGCCAAGCGGGGTATGGATGCGCGTCGGGTGTATTCGGCACCCACCCATCGGGATACCGGAGTGATCTGCGATCAGACCATTGCTCTGAACGGGTTCTACACCGCTCAAGACTATCCCGAGCACTTGCGCCGCATCCGATTCAAGGATCCCGAGTCCGGCAGGACCTTGGTGTTTCTGACCAACAACACCAGTCTGCCGGCGCTGACGATTGCCGCCCTGTACAAGAACCGTTGGCAGGTGGAACTGTTCTTCAAGTGGATAAAACAGCACTTGCGCATCAAGCGCTTTTTGGGCACGAGCGAGAACGCGGTCAAGACACAAATTTGGTGCGCCGTGTCCACTTACGTGCTGATTGCCATCGTCAAGAAGGAGCTTCACTTGGATGCCTCGCTCTACACATTTCTACAGATATTGTCAGTGTCGGTTTTTGAGAAAACCCAGATTTCATGCGCCTTGCAGCCCGACACCCCATTGCCAGAAACACCGATCAGCTCTAACCAGTTGAATTTGTTTACTTTTTAACCGGACACTACTGCTTTGCTAGGGTCCTTTATTACGGAGCCTGCAGCGATGACCTTGGCAGCGCTTTTGATGAAAGACACCGTATTCGCCAAGGCCTCGCGCCGGCTCCAATATGCTGCACTAGGGGTCCTATTTGTCAACATATCTATCGGAGGCACCCTAACACCTTTTGCAGCGCCTCCAGTATTGATGGTAGCTGCGAAGTGGGATTTGGATATCGTCTACATGATCACTCATGTTGGCTGGAAAGCGGCCATCGCAGTATTCATCAACGCCGGAGTACTGACTTTGCTATTCGCAAAGGAGCTCAAAGGCATGAGCTACTCCACTCAGTCGCCATACACCGGTGTTCCGGGCTGGGCGATCGCACTACATTTGGCATTCTTGGTAGCAATTGTCATATTTGCGCACCATCCAGCAGCCTTTATTGCAGTGTTCTTATTATTCATGGGAGTTGCTACGGCCTATCCAGCTTTTCAAGAGCGACTAATTTTGCGTGAGGGCCTGCTAGTTGCATTCTTCCTCGGAGGACTCGTTGTCCTTGGAGGCACGCAGCAGTGGTGGCTTCAGCCCGTGTTGCTGAGCATGGATGCAACCTCCGTGTATTTCGGAGCAACCGCACTAACCGCAATCACGGACAATGCGGCGCTAACCTACTTGGGTTCTTTGGTCGAAGGTTTGACACCAGAGTTTAAGTATGCCCTTCTTACCGGCGCGGTCACCGGTGGGGGACTCACCATCATTGCAAATGCGCCGAACCCGGCAGGTGCTTCGATTTTGAAGTCGACTTTCCATCAGGGTGCAATTTCTCCCTTAAGTTTGCTGCTGGGCGCAATACCCCCGACTATCGTTGCAATTGTTTGTTTCCGCCTATTCCCGTTCTGAAACCCGCGGGTGAGTTCTATTTACGCAAGGCAATGGCTGAGGGGATGGCTGCTATGCCATCCCAATCCAAGGTCGCGAACCAAGCGTCCCCTTCGAGATAGGAACGCAACATTGGCAAAGCGTCAAGCCCCCAAAACACTTTGCCATCCACCGCAAAACTGGGCGCGCCAAACACCTGCAGCGCAATGGCCTCGTCACCATGGGCCTTGAGCTGGGCTTTCACAGGGGCGCCAGCGGCGTCTTGCGCCGGTGACAGGGACATCGTCAGATCCTCCAGGCGCTGTGTATCCGCCGCATCTGCCCCACCCTGCCACACATGCCGAAACAAGGTTTCACACACATAGCGGTTGGGCAGGCCCTGCGCATCACAGGCGATGGCAAGGCGCAACAAGCCCAAGGGATTGAAGGGATGGGCGGCCGGAAAATCCAAAGGGATGCTTTGGCGCTGCGCCAGCCACTGCACGTGGCGGTAGATCCAGGCGCGCTTGGGAGGCACCTCGGCCGGGCCCAGCACCGCGTTGTGCTTGAGCAGCCCACCCAGAAACACGGGTTTGTAGACCACGTGGTAGCTCAGGCCCTGCAAGGCCCGCGGCAGCTCTTCAAATGCCAGGTAGGCATAGGGCGAGATAAAGTCCAGATAAAACGTGATTTGCTTCATGGGGGGGCTTTGGTGAGGCAACGGAGTCAGGCAAATGCGCTGGGGTGGGTCTGCCGCAGGCGCTCGGTGATGTGGGTCCACATCACCTTTTTGGCTGCGTCGTCGCTACGGCCCCATTCGCGAATCTCATCGATGGTGCGAAAACAGCCTTCGCACAGGCCACTGCCCGTATCCATACGGCACACATTCACACAAGGACTAGGCACGTTTTCGGCCATAGAGCTTATGGATAGTGCGCGAGCAGCTAGCGTTTTAATAGCATTTTCGCGCGCCAGCGCATCGAGCACGTTTTCGTCCTCAGGCACTTCCACCACATCGGCCACCGGTGCGCCCGTCAGCGCCACCAGGTGCTCGGGGTGCAGCTGGAACACGCCATGCGGATGTCCGGCAGCAGCCCACACCTCATCAAAACGGAACAGCTCACGGTCAATCAGCGTGACACCAGGCATGGCATGCGCCACCGGACTCACGCCACCAATGCTGAACCCGGTGCGCTCTTTCACGAAGGCCGCATTGGCCCGGCCCAGCGGCCCCACCAGTGCCGCCACTTTGGCCTCGTCCACACGGCGGTCACCCGAGGTGACGACCAGCACGGCCACATCGTCCTCGATGCGCTTGAAGATGATGCTCTTGGCAATCTGGCCCACGGCCACGCCCAGCGCATCCGCCGCCTGCTGCGCGGTGCGCGCGGCGCCGTCCAGCATCACCGGGCTGTGAGGGTGATTTTTTGCTTGCAATTCGGCAGCGACACGCTGCACGCCTTCGGGTAATTCAGTCAATTCAGCTCCACACATCAAAACAAAACCCCCACGCTTGTCACTGCGTGTACTGCGCTGCCCCCCAAGAGGGCCCTCGCGCCTTGGGTCGGCCCGGCAGCGCTCATATCCCAGCTCGCTTGGTGAGCAGCGCGTTGGCCGCGCGCGAGTGCGGTTTGCGCTGCAGGAAGTCGCTGATGAACTTGCCCGCGTCGATGAGCTTGTCCAGGTCAATGCCCGTCTCAATGCCCATGCCGTGCAGCAGGTAGACCACATCTTCGGTGGCCACATTGCCGGTCGCTCCCTTGGCATAAGGGCAGCCACCCAGGCCAGCGGACGAGGTGTCGTAATGCCAGATACCCATCTCCAGGCAGGCCAGCGTGTTGGCCAGCGCCATGCCGTAGGTATCGTGGAAGTGCCCGGATACGTGGTCGACGCTGTAGTACTGCAGCGTCGCGTCCATCGCGCGTTGCACCTTGAGCGGCGTGCCCACGCCAATCGTGTCGGCAACGCCCACATGCTCCACGCCAATGTCTTTCATCAGCCGCGCCACCAACGCCACTCGCTCGGGCGCAATCTCGCCCTCGTAGGGGCAGCCTACGGCACACGAGATGGCGCCGCGCACCGCAATGCCGGCCGCCTTGGCCGCCTCGGTCACGGGGCGGAAGCGTTCAATGCTTTCCTCGATCGAGCAGTTGATGTTCTTCTGGCTGAAGGCCTCGCTGGCTGCGCCGAAGACCACAATCTCGTCAGGCTTGGACAGTACCGCGGCCTCATAGCCCTTCATGTTGGGCGTGAGCACCGAGTAGCGCACACCCTGCTTGCGCTGGATGCCGGCCATCACCTCGGCGTTGTCCGCCATCTGCGGCACCCATTTGGGCGACACAAAGCTGGTGACCTCAATCTCTTTCAGGCCCGCGTCCTGCAGGCGGTGCACCAGCTCCACTTTCACGGCGGCGGGCACGGGCTCTTTCTCGTTCTGCAGGCCGTCACGCGGGCCCACGTCGATGATGGTGACTTTGGAGGGGATGGACATGGTCAGTCTCTCTATTTAGTAGCCGCGCACCGCATCCACGCGGCCCGCCACGGCTTCGCCCACTTGCAGCGCGGCAATCTTGCGGGCGATTTGCGCAATGCTTTCGCTGCGCAGGGTGCGGGCGGAGGTGTGGGGGGTGATGGTGATTTTGGGGTGGTTCCAGAAGGGGTGACCCTGCGGCAGCGGCTCGACGCGGAACACATCGAGTGTGGCACCCGCCAGGTGGCCGCCATCAATGGCTGCCAGCAGGTCCGCGTCCACCACATGGGCGCCGCGCGCCACGTTGATCACGTAGCCACCGGGGCGAATCTGGGCCAAGCGCTGGGCGTTGAGGATGTTCTCGGTGTCGGGGGTAAGCGGCAGCAGGCAGACCACGATGCGGCTGGCCGCCAAAAAGGTGTCCAGTTGCGCTGCGCCATGGAAGGATTGCACGCCGGCGATGGATTTGGGTGACTGGCTCCAGCCGTTCACCGGGAAGTCAAACTGCGCCACGGCCTTGGCCACACGTTCGCCCAGCACGCCCAACCCCAGCACACCTACGGGATAGTCCACCCGGCTGCGCGGCTTGCGGAAGGACCACTTGCCCATGGCCATGTCACTTTCGTAGCCATCGAGCTCACGGAAATGGCGGATGACGGCGTGGCACACGTACTCGGCCATCTGTACCGACATGCCCGCGTCGTCCAGCCGGATGACGGGCACACCCGCCGGCAGGCGCAGCTGCATCAGCGCATCCACCCCGGCGCCGGTGTTGAAAATGGCCTTCAGGCTGATCTGTTCGTCCAGCATCTGCTGGGGCGGCTTCCAGACCACCGCGTAATCCGCTTGCGGGGCACCGGGCTCCCACAGGGTGACCGTGGCGCCGGGCAATGCGGCCTGCAGGCCGGGAATCCAGGAGGCCGCGTCCATGTCGGCCGAGTAATAGGTAATGCGCAGAGAAGACATGGACGGATTTTCGCCGCTTTGCAAAGCCCCTCTGCCCTCCCCGGCTCAGGCCGTGGCCAAGCGCAGCAGCTCCGCCCCTTCGCTCACCTGATCGCCCGGCGCAAACAACAGCTCGGCCACCGTGCCATCGGCCGGTGCGGCAATGGTGTGCTCCATCTTCATAGCCTCCATCACCGCCAGCGCCTGGCCCTTGGTCACCGCGTCGCCCGCCTTCACCGCGAAGGACACCACCTTGCCCGGCATGGGCGCGGTCAGGCGCCCGCCTTCAGCGTGCGTGTCGCCGGCATGCGCCAGCGCGTCAATTGCTACGATTTGTGTAGCGCCTTGCGCAGTGAATACGTGGGCTACATCGCCATTTTTATGGATATGGGCCTGCACACGCTGGCTGCCCAGCTGCAAGTCCAACGTACCACCGGCCGCTTCGGCCCACGCCAGCGTTTGGGTATCGCCGCCCACCGTCAGCGTCTGTCCGTCGCGCTGGGTGGTCAGCACCACCGTGTGCGCCGCACCCGCGTACTCCAGCGCAAAGCTGCGTGTGGAGACGCCGTGCGAGCGCCAGCCATCGCGCTGCGCCCAAGGGTCGCGCCAGCCGCTGGCGTCCACCGCGGCGCCCTGCGCCTGCTCGGCCTGCAGGGTGTGCGCTACCAAGGCCGCAGCGGCCAGGGGCAGGCCCACCTTGTCTTGTTGAAAGAGCGCCGCCGCCTCGCGGGGGATCAGTGCCGTGTCCAGCTCGGCGTTGGCAAACGATGCGCTGGTGGTCACATGGCGCAGAAACTGCACGTTGGTCGCCAGCCCCACGATGTAGGTCTGCGCCAGCGCGGCGTCCAAGCGTGCCAAGGCTTCTGCACGCGTGGCACCGTGCACGATGAGCTTGGCCACCATGGAGTCGTAGAAAGGACTGATGGTGTCACCCTGGCGCACGCCAGAGTCCACACGCACAGCGTCCGGAGCGCGCTCAAACGTGGCATGCGTGGGCAGGCCATAGACCTGCAGCGTGCCGGTGGCAGGCAGGAAGTTGTTGTCCGGGTTCTCGGCGCAGATGCGCGCCTCAATGGCATGGCCGTGAATCTGCAGCTGGTCTTGTTGCAGCGGCAGCGGCTCACCGCTGGCCACACGTAACTGCCACTCCACCAAGTCCAGCCCGGTAATGGCCTCGGTCACCGGGTGCTCCACCTGCAGGCGCGTGTTCATCTCCATAAAGTAAAACTTCATGGCTTCGGGGTGCGCGTAACCCTGGGGCTGCTCCACGATGAACTCCACCGTACCAGCACCCACATAGTTCACTGCGCGCGCGGCTTCCACGGCCGCAGCACCCATGCGCGCGCGCAGCTCAGGGGTCATTCCGGGCGCGGGCGCCTCCTCCAGCACCTTCTGGTGGCGGCGCTGCACCGAGCAGTCGCGCTCAAACAGGTAGACGTAGTTGCCCTGCGTGTCGCCAAACACCTGAATCTCGATATGGCGCGGGCGCTGCACGTATTTTTCCACCAGCACCGCGTCATCGCCGAAGCTGTTGATGGCCTCGCGCTTGCAACTGGCCAGCGCGGCGGCAAAGTCCTCCGCCTTGTCCACCGCACGCATGCCCTTGCCACCACCGCCCGCGCTGGCCTTGATGAGCACGGGGTAGCCAATGCGGTCGGCTTCGCGCTGCAACAGCGCAGGATCCTGGTCAGCACCGTGGTAACCGGGCACCAGCGGCACGCCGGCCTTTTCCATCAGCTGCTTGGATTCGGCCTTCAGGCCCATGGCCTGGATGGCGGACGCAGGCGGGCCGATGAAGACCAGACCTGCTGCGGCGCAGGCCTTGGCAAAGTCTTCGTTTTCGCTCAGGAAGCCGTAGCCGGGGTGGATGGCTTGCGCCCCCGTGGCCTTGGCGGCCTCGATGATGCGTTCCCAGCGCAGGTAGCTGTCCTTGGGCGCGCTGCCGCCGATGTGCACGGCTTCGTCACACGCAGCCACGTGCTTGGCGCGGGCATCGGCATCCGAGTACACCGCTACGGTTTTGATAGCTAGTCGCGCAGCCGTGGCGGCCACACGGCAGGCAATTTCACTGCGGTTGGCGATCAGGATTTTGGTGAACATAGTGTTTTCCTCGGAAATTCAGACCAGCCAGTTCGGCTTGCGCTTTTGCAAAAAGGACTGCACGCCCTCCCGTCCTTCGGTGCTGCTGCGTATGTCGGCAATGCCTTCCACCGTCTGGGCGATCAAGGCGCCGTCGATCTCGCGCTCCGCCACGGTCTGCACCAGCTCTTTGCAGCTGCGCACGGCGTTCGGGCTGAGCATTAACCAGCGCCTTCACCAGCTCGGCCACCTTCGCGTCCAGCTGCTCGGCGGGCACCACCTCATGCACAAAGCCGATGCGGTGCGCCTCCTGCGCGCTGAAGCGCTCGGCCGTCAAAAAGTAGCGATGCGCGGCGCGTGCGCCCATGGCGCGGATGACGTAGGGGCTGATGGTGGCCGGGATCAAGCCCAGCTTCACTTCGCTCAGGCAAAAGCCCGCGGTGTCCACGGCCACCGCCATGTCACACGCGGCCACCAGGCCCATGCCACCGGCCACCACATCACCCTGGATGCGGGCGATGGTGGGCTTGGGGCAGGCATACATCACGCGCAGCATCTCGGCCAGCTTGGCGGCATCAAGCAGATTCTCGGCACGCGTGTAGTCGGCCATGCGGTGCATCCAGTGCAGGTCGGCGCCCGCGCAGAAGGCCGGGCCCTCGGCGGCCAGTACCACGGCACGCACTTCGGCGCTGGCCGCGGCGGTCTGGAAGGCCTGGGTGATCTCGGCAATCACCTCGTCATTGAAGGCGTTGCGCACCTCGGGGCGGCTCAGCGTGATCGTGAGCAGTGCGCCGGTGTGGGTCAGGGTCAGTGCGGTCATGGCCTGCCCCTTACATGCGGAAGACGCCGAACTTGGTGTCTTCAATGGGGGCGTTGAGAGCTGCACTCAGTCCCAGCGCCAGCACCCGGCGCGTGTCGGCGGGGACGATGATGCCGTCGTCCCACAGGCGGGCCGTGGCGTAGTAGGGGTGGCCCTGCTCTTCGTACTGCTGGCGGATGGGGGCTTTGAAGGCTTCTTCCTCTTCCATGCTCCACTGCCCGCCTTTGCCCTCAATGCCATCGCGCTTGACGGTGGCCAGCACGCTGGCGGCCTGCTCGCCACCCATGACACTGATGCGCGCGTTGGGCCACATCCACAGGAAGCGGGGGCTGTACGCACGTCCGCACATGCCGTAGTTGCCCGCGCCAAAGCTGCCGCCGATGATGATGGTGAACTTGGGAACATTCGCGGTGGCCACGGCCGTCACCATCTTGGCGCCGTTGCGGGCAATGCCTTCGTTCTCGTACTTGCGGCCGACCATGAAGCCAGTGATGTTCTGCAGAAAGACCAGCGGAATCTTGCGCTGGCAGCACAGCTCGATGAAATGCGCACCCTTGAGTGCCGACTCAGAAAACAGGATGCCGTTATTGGCAATGATGCCCACGGCCATGCCTTCGATATGCGCGAAGCCCGTGACCAGCGTGGCGCCATAGCGCGGCTTGAACTCGTGGAATTCGCTGCCATCGACGATGCGTGCAATGATCTCGCGCACATCGAAAGGCTTGCGCGTGTCGGTGGGGATCACGCCATACAGCTCTTCTGCTGCATATTTAGGAGCTACTGGCGCAAGCGTGGCAAGGGCTGGAGGCTTCTTTTTATTCAAATGCGCCACCGCCTGGCGCGCCAGGCTAATGGCGTGCAGGTCGTTCTGCGCCAAGTGGTCGGCCACACCCGACAGGCGTGTGTGCACATCGCCACCACCCAGGTCTTCGGCCGTCACCACCTCGCCCGTAGCCGCCTTCACCAGCGGGGGGCCACCCAAAAAGATGGTGCCCTGGTTTTTGACGATGATGGTCTCATCGCTCATGGCGGGCACATAGGCACCACCGGCGGTGCAGCTACCCATGACCACCGCAATCTGCGCAATGCCCTGCGCACTCATGTTGGCCTGGTTGAAGAAGATGCGGCCAAAGTGGTCGCGGTCGGGGAAAACTTCGTCCTGGTTGGGCAAGTTGGCGCCGCCGCTGTCCACCAGGTAGATGCAGGTGAGGTGGTTTTGCGCCGCAATCTCTTGTGCGCGCAGGTGCTTCTTGACCGTGAGCGGGTAGTAGGTGCCGCCCTTCACGGTGGCGTCGTTGCACACGATCATGCAGTCCACCCCGCTCACACGGCCCAGGCCCGCCACAATGCCGGCGCCCGGGGCGGCGTTGTCGTAGACGTTGAGCGCAGCCAGCGGGGCCAGCTCCAGAAACGGCGTACCGGGGTCCAGCAGCATGGCCACGCGGTCGCGCGGCAGCAGCTTGCCGCGAGCGGTGTGCTTGGCGCGGGCGGCCTCGCCACCGCCTTGGGCCACACGGGCCACCTGGGCCTGCAAATCGGCCACCAGGGCGCGCATAGCGCTGGCGTTGGCCGCAAAGTCGGCAGATCGGGGGTTGAGCTGGGTTTCCAGAATCGTCATGGGCGCATCCGGTCAGGGGTTGGACAGTCAAGCGGCATTGTCCGCCTGTAGCCCGTGGGCACCAGCGCTGCCGAGGTTGCAAATCCTGCCACACACGCCGCATTTTTTGGCACACTGCAAGTATGCCCGCCCACGCCCCCATCGCTGCCACGCCCATGGCCTTTGTCCAAGCCATTGTGGCGGCCTATGCGCGCTACGGGCAGCACCCGACGCAGGCACTGGCCCAGGCACAGATTGCGCCAGCGCAGCTGCGAGACCAAAGCGCCCGCATTACCGCCTGGCAGATGGAACGTATCTCGGAAGCTGCGATGCGTGAGCTGGACGACGAGGCGCTGGGCTGGTTCCACCGCCGCCTGCCCTGGGGCAGCTACGGCATGCTGGCGCGTGCCTCCATCAGTGCGCCCACACTGGCGCTGGCCGTGCAGCGCTGGTGCCGCCACCACGGCCTCATTGCCGACGACATCACCCTCACCCTGCAGACCAGCGGCAGCACCGCCAGCATCACCATTGCCGAGAACCGCGAATTAGGCGAGGGGGGCGCGCTGCGCGAGTTTTGCCTGGTCTCGGTGCTGCGCAACATCCTGGGCCTAGCCTGCTGGCTGGTGGACTCGCGCATTCCGCTCCTGCAAGCGCAGTTTCCGTTTGCTCCCCCGCCGCACGCGGAGGCTTACCAAGTGCTGTTTTCGGGCCCGACCCGCTTCGATCAAACGCAGGCTGCTATCAGTTTTGATGCGCAGTACCTGCAGCTGCCATTGCGCCGCGATGAAAAAGCGCTGCAGCAGATGCTGCAGCACGCCCTGCCGCTGACCGTGCTGCAGTACCGGCGCGACCGCCTGCTGGTGCAGCGCGTGCGCCAGCTGCTGGCCACCCAGCAGCAGGACACGCATGGCGCCGAGGCGCTGGCAGCGCTGCTGCACCTGTCGCCGCGCACCCTGCACCGCCAGCTGAAAGAGGAAGGGGCCACGCTGCAGGCCCTGAAGGATGAAGTGCGCCAAAGTCGCGCCACCGAGCTGCTGCTGCGCACGCGCCGCCCTATCAAGCAGGTGGCGGAGGCGGCGGGCTTTCAGAACGAGAAAAGCTTTATGCGCGCCTTCAAGGGCTGGACCGGCCAGTCGCCAGCCGAATTCCGCCGCCAAGCCACGCCCCAGGACTGACGCAGTTGGCGTGATTTGTGCCCCGACGTGGCACACGCCGCACCCGGCCGCGGCCTACACTGATTGCCATGATGGTTCTCTACCACTGCGTCAGCGCACGATCCTTTCGCCCCCTGTGGATGCTGGAAGAACTGGGCTTGCCCTGCGAACTGCGCATGCTGCCCTTTCCGCCGCGCGCCCTGGCGCGCCACTACCTGGAAGAAAACCCGCTGGGCACGGTGCCGCTGCTGGTGGACGGCGCCACGCGCATGACCGAGTCCGCCGCCATCTGCCAGTACCTGGCCGCGCGACACGGCGCTGGTGCATTCGATGTGCCATCGGACGACCCGGCCTACGGTGCCTACCTGAACTGGCTGCACATGAGCGACGCCACGCTCACCTTTCCGCAGACCCTGGTGCTACGCTACACCCACTTCGAGCCCCCAGACCGTCTGCAGCCCCAGGTGGCTGCGGACTACGCGCGCTGGTTTCTGGCGCGCCTGCGGGCGGTGGACGCGGCACTGCAGAACGCAGAATACTTGTGTGCCGGCCGCTTCACCGCCGCCGATGTGGCCGTGGGCTACGCGCTGCTGCTGGCGCAGCATCTGGGCTTGTCCGCCCAGTTTCCACCTGCCATCTCCGCCTACTGGCAGCGCCTGCAGGCCCGCCCCGCCTACCAGCGCGCGCTGCAGGTGCAGCACCAGGCGGCGCTGGACCAAGGTGTGCCAACAACGCCCTCGCCCGACATTCGCCCCTGATACCGCTGCAGGCTGGCTGGCATATGGGCCGACGCCCCCTCAAGGTGGGGCACTTCAGCGCGGCGCGTCTTGCCTCAAGGCCTGCATCAAGTTCTTGAACTCCGGGGATTCGCTCAGTATGGTGCGCCCCGCTCCAATCAATTGGGTGACGTCCTGGTCAGAAATACTCAGCGCCGTGGGCACTTGCAGCAATTTGCGCCGCTGCACGACATCCGGCGCATCGCGCAGGTTCACCTGAATCACATGCACTTGGGCGTCGGGCGCGAACACGTCTTGCCCCCCGTGGTACCGCTGTGCCAGCTCACTTTTCCACTGGCGGGTCAGATCGGCGAGAAATTCCTGCGTCTCCTTGGTGGCGCGGGCACCGGCACCGAACAGCAGCGTATCCAGAACCTCTGCGGTGCCAGGAAGGCGATCACTCATGTCGATGTTGGCCGACGGATCACGTTCGGAGTTCACCGAAATCAAGACCAGCTTGCGGATCGTGCCAGGCGCAATGCCGGTGCGCAGCAGCGTCGGGCGAAGCCCGCCATCCGCCAAGGCGCTGTCCAGCATGCGACGAACGCCCAGGTTGTCTGACAGCCCGCCATCCACCAAATGGATGTAGGGGCGGTTCTTGCTATCGAGGTAGCTGCGCGCCTGGTCCCGGTACAGACGGGTGCGATAGTCATCCCATGCGTCACCCTGTTGCGCAGGGGGCGGGCATTCGCCCGCAAAATTGCGCAAAGTCACAGGGCTGAGCAACAGGGGCACCGCGGACGAGGCCGCCACGGCGAAAGAAACCGGAACGTCCTCCAGCTTCGAACAAATCAGGTCAAACTGTGATTTGCTGAAGTCAAACCCGGTGCCCAAGGACATGTCGGTCGCCGTGATCAGCAGCTCAGGATGCCCGGGCCGTCGCGCCAGATCCCCGAACGTTGCCGATTGGTAGAGCGCATCGAGCCGCTCAGCCAACAAGTGCGAGCGCCCGAACCAAGGTGAGGTCAAAGACACGAGGTTGCCCGGGCGCAGCGCGTAGTTCAGCAGGCTATCTTGGAAGTCTCGCCGCAGGTATTCATGTTCAAAGCGGCCCAGTCCTTTCTCACCATAGGTCGCGAGGTAGGCTGCCATGATGCTGCCCCCAGATACCCCGCCGACCAAATCAACTTTCTGCAGCAAGTTGCGCTCTTGCCCGTTCCACATAAACCGGCTGGCCTGCAGCTCTTCCAAGACGCCGTATCCGAATGCCGCCGCCCGCGCGCCACCACCGGAAAATATGACGGCCATCAAGATACTTGGGTCGCGCTCGTCCCCGTCCACCGGCGCAATCGCAGGGGTCAGCTCCTTGTTCGGTTGATTGATCCAAGGCCTGACCGTAGAACACCCCACCAGAAAGGCGGCCACGAGCAGAAGCAGGCCGCAGCGCACAGCGCCAGCCCTCATAGGCCCAGCCTTGCCGGCAACTCAGCCATCGACGCGAAGACCAGGACCGCTCCGGCCCGCAGCAGCACGTCGCCCTGTCCGCTGGGGGCATAGGCAAACACCGTAGCACCGGCGGCCACGCCAGCCGTCACCCCGGTCACGGTGTCTTCCACCACGGCGCAGCGCGCCGGGTTGGCGCCCAAGGCGGCAGCTGCCGCAAGGTACACATCCGGCGCAGGCTTGGAGCGCGGCATCTCGTGGCCGCTGAAAACGCGCCCGTCAAAGTAGGGCCACAGGCCGACCTTCTGCAGCTGCATCTCCACCTTGATGCGGTCCGCCCCCGAGGCACAAGCGATACGGCCCTGGAGACCGGCGTGCACCGCCGCCACTGCGGGCACCGCACCGGCAATGGCGAGCACCTGCGCATCCAGCGCGGCATTGCGCCGGGCCCGGAATTCGGCCATCCATTCGGGCGTGAGCGGTTTGCCGGTCTCGGCCTCTATGCGGCTGCGCTCATCGATCACGGCCTTGCCCACAAAAATATCCATGCATTCCTGCACGCTCAGGCACCAGCCCTGCTCGGCCAGCATGTCGCGCAATACGCCGTTGGTGATGGGTTCGCTGTCCACCAGCACACCATCACAGTCAAACAACACGGCTTCAAACTTCACAGGGCATCTCCATCTACATACAACCAGGCGCCATTGTCGAGGACGAAGCGGCTGCGCTCATGCAGCCGCACCGCAGCGCCTACCGCGGGCTTCTGGCGCGCGACGAATTCCACCTGCGCATGGGTAGCGTCTTGCACGGTGTGACTGCGCACCTCCAGCCCCAGCCATTTGACGCCGGGCTCAAACGCCACGTTCGCGGGCCGCTGGCTGGGGTGCCAGGTCTTGAGGAGATAGGTTTCGCGGTCCAAGACAAACGCGCAGTAGCGGCTGCGCATCAGGCTTTCAGCATCGGGTGCGGGAGCATCGGTCTCCAGCCAGCGGCCGCAGCAGGCGCCATAGGCAAGGAGCTTCTTCTGGTGCAGCCTGCCGCAGGGGCAGGCGTCGGTCATCACAAAGGGCTTCATGCCCTCGATCATGCCTTGGCTTTTGGCAGCGTCAGCCCTTGGCTTGGCGACGCGCCTTTTGGGCTTCCAGGGTTTCGGTGGGCGCACCGGCTTTCACCCATTCGCCCCAGCCTCCATCGATATGGGCCACATTGGTCATGCCCATAACCTGCAAAGCCTTGGCAGCCAGCGCACTGCGCCAGCCAGCTCCGCAGAACAAGATGAACTCTTTGGACTCATCCGCAAACAAGGGCTTGTGGTACGGCGACGCTGGGTCCACCCAGAACTCCAGCATGCCGCGCGGCGCATGAAAGGCGCCAAGCACGGTACCGTCGTTCAGCTCGCGGATGTCACGGATATCCACAATCTGCACAGACGGGTCCTGCAGGCGGAATTGCACCTCGGCCACGCTGTAGGTGGTGACTTGCGCCATGGCTTCGTCGACCAGTGCGCGGAATCCTTTGGTAATGGGCATGTAAAAAGAGTCCTCAGGGTTCAAGTTTGTAAATCCGCACCGCGTTTTCAAACGCCACTTGGCGCGCCACGTCGGGCGGCAAAGCTGCCAACACCATCAGAATGCCCTGGCGCTGCGTGGCAGAGCGCTCTGCAAAAATGCGCGCGGCGGGGCCACCCTGAGCCTGATCGGCCACGAGAAAACTGTCACTGCCCATCACGAAGCGATCGGGATATTTCTGCACCACCGCCATCCACTCCGGATTGAGCTTGCCTCGGCCTTGCAACATCACACCGGCTTGCATGCCACGCGGACGCAGACTCATGTACAGATTCGGATGTCGCTCCAGCATGGCGGCGGCAAGCCGCGGGGTAAAGTTGCCCAACATATCGTTGCCACCTGCATGGGCCCAAACGATCCGGGCCTTGCGGTTGTAGGCCACAAGGCGCTCAAAGGCTTCGAAATTGGGCTCAAACTCTGCTGGGTTGTTGGGCGAGGTCAGCTCCGCAGGCTTGGCCATTTTGGCCAGGACCGGGTCGAAATGCACGTCCAGCACCAAGTCGTATTGGGCCACCACATCCACCAGGGTTTTGACCAAACCGTCGTCGGCGGGGATGGCCTCGTAGGCGTGCAAATCGTTCAGCGACAAATGGTGCAGCGCAATTTCACCAAAGCCCTTGACCCCACTCTGTGCGGACTGCTCTGCCAGAGCCCGGAAGGCGGCCACTTTTTCCGGGGGGACTTTGCCATCGTGGATCTGGTGCATCAACGGATTCAGCGAATTACCGCCCGCCATCACGGCAAACCGCTTGCCTTCCGCCGCCAACTGGGCTTGCACCGCCAAAAAATCAGCCCCAGCAATGTTGGGCCGAGGTTGCGAGGACACCACCATCATGCGCATGTTTTCCGCCTGCATCAGGGTCCGGGCTTTGGCTACCAGCTCGGCCGTGCTGGAGGCATTGTCCATGGTGAAGTGAAAGTGGGTGTCTATCCACTCCACTGCCTGGGCCCGGGCACCCGCCCCGCACATCAGCAGAGCGATCAGGCAGAACAATCGGCTTCGCATCGGCATGTCCTCCAGAATGTGGTTCACCCGATGTTGTACACCACGCTGTCTTGCACCCTTGCAGCCCCCGAGCGCACAAGGTCCTGCACCAGCTGGCGGGCGGCAGCTTCAAAGGTCTGCCCGTCAAAGTGTGTGGACAGCATGGTCGCAAAGTAGGGCGTGCCGCGGGCCCAGCCCAGTAGCGCGTCCAACTCCAGGCGTTGGGCTTCCAGCAGCTTGAACTTGAGCAACACCTTGGCCGCGTACTGCAGGTGCTTGGCAGGGTTTTGGACAAAACCATTCAAACGCTGGCGTGCATAGGCAATGGCCTGCGCAGCATCGGTAAACGGCGCGCCATGGCCAGGGATGACGGTGGCGGGGTTCAGGCGCTCAATCAGGTCCAGCGTGGCGGCCACCTCGTCAAACGCGTCGTCGCCGTCCAGCTCGGGGAAGACCACGCCAAAGCCCTTTTCCCACAAGGCATCTGCCGAGACCAGTGCGCGACTATGCGGCTCAAACAGGATGACCGAATGCGGGTCGTGCCCGGGCGCTGCGTGCACCTGCCATTGCAAGTCACCCAGCTGTATCTCGGTGCCGGGTCGCAGCGTGGCGTCCAGATGAAAGCGCGGGCATTGCTGGCCCGTGGGCGTGTAGCTCAGGGCATGGGCGTCCCACACGCGCACATAGTCGGCATGGGCAGGCGGAATATGCGTTTGTAGCGCCGGATAACGCGCCTGGAGCGCGGCATTGCCCCCGCAGTGGTCGCTGTGCAAATGGGTGTTGAGCAGCAGGTCCAGTGGGCGGCCCTGCAAGGCGGAATCCAGCAGCGCCAGCGTCTGGTCGGCATGCGTGCAGTACCCGCTGTCGATAAGCGCCGTGCCACCTGCACCCTGGATGAGGATGTTGTTGCTGGAGAGCCAGCCGCGCTCAAAAACACTGACGCCGGTGGGCAGGGACAGCGCAGTCA
>NZ_JAXHOL010000035.1:0-208754 GCF_034519335.1 Rhodoferax sp. | reverse complement strand
GCTCTTCCAGTACACATCGTCCCCCACCGTGCCATCGGTGCGGTAGCGGTTGAGCACACGGGCCAGCACAAACATCAGGTCCGAGAGGCGGTTGAGGTACTGGCGCGGCGTGTCCTTCAGGGCTTCTTCGTTGCCCAGCGCCACCACCGCGCGCTCGGCCCGGCGGGCTACGGTGCGGCAGATGTGGGCCTGGCTGGCAGCGCGCGTGCCGGCCGGCAAGATGAACTCCTGCAGGCGCGGCAAGTTCGCGTTGTGCTCCGCCAGCGCCTCGTCCAGCGCCAGCACGGCCTCGGGCTTGAGCAGCTCGTAGCCGGGGATGGACAACTCGCCCCCCAGGTTGAAGAGCTGGTGCTGAATCTCCACCAGCAGCGCGGGCATGCCCTCGGGCATGGGCTCGCACAGCAGCAGCCCGATGTGGCTGTTGAGCTCGTCCACATCGCCCATGGCGTGCACGCGCAAACTGTTCTTGGAAACCCGGGTGTTGTCACCCAGCCCCGTAGTGCCGTTGTCCCCGGTGCGGGTGGCGATTTGTGTGAGTCGATTGGCCATCAGGCGCTCCGTGTTGTCTGGCTGGACCCTATCGTAATCTGCCCCGTCACGCTGGCGCAGCGTCTCTAGGCCTTACTTGTACGCACCAGATAGCCTTCTTTCCAGGGCGCCATGTCAAACGTCACGGGCAAGAATGCCTCGATAACCCGTGCGTTAGTTCTTGAATGCTCCGACAGAGTAGTCGCCCAGTACTGGCACGTCTTGCCCTGCAAGGCAGCCAAAGCCGCAGGGATCATGAGCTGATCGGCCAAGTGCTCGCCCACAGGTGCCTGATGCGCCATGTAGTCCTTCACCTCCGTCAGCACCTTGCGCGCAACCTCTTCCGCGCCCACGCCCTTCTCTCCGTAGGCGGTCACAACTTCCGTGATGTGCTGGTAACGCAGAATCACTTGCAATGCATTGCCAGGGCCTTCGTTGCTGCGCAGGCCGCGGTCATGCAACTGGTCATCGCGCCAACCCAGCGCGCGCTGCAGAACTCCCAGCTCTCGCTCGGCCACGCTTCTGGGGATGCCCGCGTGCAAGGCTTCGGCCCTCGCTTCGATCAAGTCGCCGCGCTCCATAAGTTCAACCGCGGCCAATCCATCGGACGGAGGCTGCACACGAACGTGCACTTCACCCCCGCCTGCGGGGTAAAAGCCGTGGCGCTGTAGCGTCATGCTGAAGAACGCCGAGCCTTGGCCAACGAAGAAAGGCGCCACATGCTGCAGAAAACTGAACGAAGGTGCCATAGGGTTGTGCGTGCCGCCCTGCAGCACAAGGTTGGAGGGTTGGGCCGCCATGACCAAAGGCCACAGCACCGTTTGCAACACCAACATGCAACTACCAGCTGAGCCCACGGCGAACGTGAAGTCACCACCTTGTACCGGGCCGGGCTGGAACACCAGATGACTGGAGCCAAGACCGACCGGTCCGCCTCCTTGCGCTATCGCATGGCTCTGCGTCTCACCACCACCCACGGCGACCGCGGCCTGCACGCAGGCCAGATGCTGGCGCATCAACCCTGGCTTGGAGCGCTTGGCACGAATGTTGGCCAGCGTGAAAGGCTGTTGCGTCACCAGGCTCAGGGCCAGTGCCGTGCGCAGGATCTGGCCTCCGCCTTCACCTTGCGAACCATCAATTTCAATCATTTTTTCTCCCTAACCCTTCACGCACACCACCTGCTTGAGGGTGTAGACCACCTCCACCAGATCGCTCTGCGCCGCCATCACGGCATCAATATCTTTGTATGCCATCGGGATCTCATCGATCACGTCGGCATCCTTGCGGCACTCCACGCCTTCTGTAGCACGCACCTGGTCTTCCACCGTAAACAGCTTCTTGGCCTTGGTACGGCTCATGGTGCGTCCTGCGCCGTGGCTGCAGCTCTGGAAGCTCTCCGGATTTCCCTTGCCACGCACGATGAAGCTCTTGGCCCCCATGCTGCCCGGAATGATGCCCAGCTCACCTGCCTTGGCGCTCACCGCGCCTTTGCGAGTCACATACACGTCCTGCCCAAAGTGGTTTTCTTTCTGCACGTAGTTGTGATGGCAGTTCACCGCTTCCAGGTGGGTCTCGAAGGGCTTGCTGATCACTTTGCGCAGTGCGCCAATCGCAGCCTGCATCATCACTTCACGATTCAAACGTGCGAATTTTTGGGCCCAGCCCACACCGCGCACGTAGTCGCCAAAGTACTGGGAGCCCTCTTCGAGATACGCGAGGTCCTGATCGGGCAGGTTGCGCTGGTGTTGTTCTGCATCCTTTTTGGCCAGCTCGATGAACAGGTTACCAATGGCACCACCTACGCCGCGCGAACCGCTGTGCAGCATGATCCATACGCTGCCGGCTTCGTCCAGGCAGACTTCCACAAAGTGGTTGCCACCGCCCAGCGTGCCCATGTGGCGGTGGTTGTTGGTGTTCTTCAAGCGTGGGTAGTCCTGGCAAATGGCGTCGAACTCTTCCACCAGTTGTGCCCAGGCCGTGTCCGCCGTCACGGGCGGGTTGGTCCAGGCGCCCACCTCGCGGTTAGAGCCGTGGCGACGAAACTGCTTGGGTGCTGAGCCGTGCGGCACAGCCTTCTCAATCTCGGTACGCAGTGGGCCCAGGTTGTCGGGCAAATCGGCCGCAACCAGCGTGGTCTTGCAGGCCATCATGCCGCAGCCAATGTCTACACCCACCGCAGCGGGAATGATGGCCTTGAGCGTGGGTACCACGCTACCAATGGTGGCACCAATGCCATAGTGCACGTCGGGCATCACTGCCACGTGGCTGAACACCACTGGCAGCTTGGCTGTGTTTTCCAGCTGGCGCTGGGCCGACTCTTCGATGGGCACGCCATTCGTCCACATCTTGACGGGTACGCCGCCTTCTACTTCGAGTTGTTGGTAGTTCATGTTTTTTTCTCCCAGTTCATTTGTTCAAAAATTTTTGAATGCTTGCAGCGACTAAATTGCTGAAATATGTTCGTGCTCTACCAGGCTGAGCTACGGCACAGTAATAGATTCGGTCATGAACCCATTGCTGTGCCGGCGGGATTCGAACCCGCGACATCGGCAGTGACAATGCTGTAATTTCAACGGCATTCACCGCAAACCTTCAAAAGTTTTTGCGCTGGCAGAGCGTTTTAACAAGCGCGACGAGATCGATGAGATTTCATGCGCAGTCAGTTGCCTGTGCTGCACATGGCCAGAGTCGAACCGGCTAATCCAATGTAATCCCATCAGCATTCGCGCTTGTCAAAACGCTCTGCGTATCAGCGCCCCCGCCTGAGGACGAACAATTGGTGTGATCTGACAATTTGGATGTAATCACACCAGCATTCCTCAGGCGACGACACATTTCCTTTCTACAAAGTCGTTTCCTCAATCACACCAACCCAGTGGTCTGGACCTAGTTCCCCCGCCGCGAACATGGCCAACACCTTGAACACTTCGTCGGTAAAGCCACCGATGTTCAAAATGTCTGCCCGCTCGACCGCTTGCGTATGGGCAGAGGGCTGGATATCGATGCACACCAACTTGGCGCGCGGGTTGCGTTGCTTGAACATCTCCCACTCCACCATGGTCTGCGTTGCTCCCCGACGCTTGCCATCCACCCACGACTCGTTGTCCGAAACCAATACCACTAGGTCTGCCTGGGCCTTGTCGGCATTCAACTGCGCCAATGGTGCGGCGCAGTTAGTACCACCACCACCCACGGCAGCCAGCTTGACCGCGTTGGTCATCACCGAGTCACGCGGATTCAGTGACAGCTTCACCACTTTTTGCTCGAACGGGAGCACCAGAGTGCCAGTGTTCTTGCGCAGCAAGGCTGCAGCCACCAGAGCCGCTACGTCGATGCAACGCACCGCCGACGTAGCCGAACCACGCTGACCAGTAACTGCCGAGCTCATGGAGCCTGACACGTCAGGGCACACCACCACGCGGCCCGCCACGGCGGGCACGTTGTGCAGCGCAACCTCCATCGCATCCTGCAATGCCTCGCGCACCTCTGATGGCACACCTTCTCCGGTGGCAGTAAATGCAGCCATCAGCTGGTACGGCAGAACCCGCGCCTTGGCAATGCTTTCGGCATTCCGCAACTTGGCGGCAATGGCCTGCGTCGCCGACGCATCAGCAAACACACCGTGCCGTGCAAAGGTGTTCAGGTTCTGACGCACCATCTGCCACGATCCTTGCAACGCAACCGATGTCCATTGCGCAGTATTCAGGTTCAATGCCGTCAGCATCTGAAACGGCACCTTGGGCACCGTCGCACCAGCATCCTGCTTATAGGCTTCCAGCGCTTGCGTCACAGCAGGCAGTTGGGCAGCCTCATAGTTACGACCGATCAGCCAGGCAAACCAGGCGGCACGCCAGGCCTCCTGCGGCTTGGGGTGAACCATCTTCACCACGTCCGCCAGGGAAGGAGTCGTACCTACACTCGCATTCAGCAATTGCGCCTCGGTGGCATTGCACAACCACGCTTGCACCAGCTTCTTGGGACGCGAACCCAGCGACTTGCGACCCACCTGACCACTACGCAGAATCTGAACCACGTTACGCAACATCTTGCCGCCATCCACCACGCGGGGGAATGCAGCGGCAAACAGCGCCACATCCCGTACTGCCAGCGTTGCCAACAGCAGCGCAGGCATGTCCTTCATGTGGCCGCGTTCACGGGCATAGATGGCGGTCTGAGCCACAAACTTCGCATCCACCTGAGCTGCCAACTCCAATACCTTATCGAGTTGCTGGGCTGCGCCGGCGTAATAGGTATTGCTCAGGCAACCAGTGGTTGCCAGCTGCGCCAATGCCTGCTTGGGGCTCAGGCTGTATGCCACGCCACCGGCTTTGTTCACCGTGTTAGCAGCAGGCAGAAATTTGCCCTTGAGAGTTTGGAAAAGCTGGGTATTCACCATGTTGTGCTCCTTGTTTGCATTCACCGTATGTCGGTGACGGAACATCTATTGCAGCCATCGTGCCAACCATCGCCATGACAACAGATTTATTCGTAAATCATTGATTTATAAGGATTTAATTCCAACATCCATGTTTTTCCTCAGGCATTGAGCCCTCGACGTTTTTCTATTTATAGATTTTTAGCTAGTACATTAGCCAAATGAAGAAAACGGTCGTGATTGGATTTCTTGGCAGCCAACTGGATTCCGGGCAAAGCGCGGGCCGTTGGGAGAAGTGGCGTCCCACGGTGGCGCTGACGCAGCACGAGGATCTGGTGGTGGACCGCTTGGAGCTGTTCCATGACCGACGCCACGTCTCCCTGGCAGCGCTGGTCAAGCAAGACATTGCCCAAACATCGCCAGAGACCGAGGTGAAGCTGGTGGAGATGAATCTCGCCAACCCTTGGGACTTTGGCGAGGTGTACGCGGCGCTGTATGACTGGGCATCGGCCTACCCTTTTGATACCACCAAAGAGAACTACCAAGCCCACATCACCACCGGCACGCACGTGGCGCAGATCTGCCTCTTCCTGCTGGTGGAAGCGCGTTTCCTCCCTGGGGTGCTGTTGCAGAGCGCGCCACCCCGCGGGCGCCAGAGCAGCGGCCCCGGCAGCCACGAAATCATCGACCTCGATCTATCGCGCTACGACGCAATCAACCAGCGCTTGCACAACGCTCAGCAAGACGCCCTGAAGTTCTTGAAAAGCGGCATTGCCACCCGCAATGCCAAGTTCAATGCGCTTATTGAAGAGGTGGAGCGCGTCGCCGTACAAAGCAAAGCCCCCATGCTGCTGACCGGCCCCACCGGTGCAGGCAAGTCCATGCTGGCGCGGCGTGTGTTTGAGCTGAAGAAAGCACGCCATCAACTCGAAGGCAGTTTTGTCGAGATCAACTGCGCCACCTTGCGTGGGGACGGTGCGGGCTCCACCCTGTTTGGCCACAAAAAGGGCGCGTTCACCGGCGCCGTGGCGGACCGCCCCGGTGTGCTGCGCACCGCGCACCAGGGCCTGCTGTTTCTGGACGAGATCGGTGAACTCGGACTGGACGAACAGGCCATGCTCTTGAAGGCGGTAGAAGAAAAGCGCTTCTTCCCCATGGGGTCTGACAGGGAAGTTCAAAGCGACTTCCAGCTGATTGCAGGCACTAACCGGGACTTGCGGCTGGAGATTCGCGCAGGGCGCTTCCGCGAAGACCTGTTCGCCCGTATCAACCTGTGGACGTACACCTTGCCCGGCTTGGCGCGGCGGCGCGAAGACATTGAGCCCAACGTGGACCACCAGTTGGACAAGGCATCGCAAGATCTGGGCAAGCAGGTACGGCTAACGGCAGAGGGGCGCGCGGCGTATCTGCGTTACGCCACATCCCCGGAGGCCGCATGGAGCGGAAACTTCCGGGACTTGAGCGCTTCGGTCACACGCCTGGCCACCCTTGCAGAGCACGGTCGTATCGGCATAGGCCTGGTGGAAGCTGAGATACAGCGCCTGCGCTGGCAATGGAGCGATGTGGAGGAAGCCAGCTCCTCGGCAGCTGACGCATTTGATCTGTATGCCCTGCTCGGCGAGCGGACGAATGAACTGGATCAGTTTGACCTGCTACAGCTGCAATCGGTCATCACAGTTTGCAGAAAACACACGTCTCTGAGCGATGCGGGCCGCGCCCTGTTCGACCGATCGCGCGCGCAGCGCAGCGTGGTCAATGACGCCGACCGGTTGCGCAAATATTTGCTGAAGTTCGGTTTGAGCTGGGACGTCATTTCGCGGTAGCCCTAGGGTGAGGCTAGGCGCATGGCTTTAGATCAAAATGGGGCCTTGCCCGTACCGGAGACACCCCCATGAACGCCCCCACCGCCCCCCACCACCTGTTGCCCCAAGTCCAAGCACGCGATGTGCCCCAGGCCCTGCTGGACGCCTTGCAAGCCCGCTTCGGCGCGCAGTTCTCTGCTGCGATGGCCGTGCGTGAGCAACATGGGCGCGACGAGTCGGCCTTTGACATCCCGCCGCCCGCGGCCGTGGTGTTCGCGCAGAGCACGCAAGACGTGAGCGATGCCGTCAAGCTCGCTGCGCAGTACTTGGTGCCTGTCATTCCCTTTGGCGTGGGCTCGTCGCTGGAAGGCCACTTGCTGGCCGTGCAGGGCGGCATCAGCCTGGACGTGAGCCGCATGGATGCGGTGCTGTCCATCAACGCCGAAGACCTGACGGTGACCGTGCAGCCCGGCGTGACGCGCAAGGCGCTGAACGAGGCGGTGAAGAGCAGCGGGTTGTTCTTCCCCATAGACCCCGGCGCGGACGCCACCATTGGCGGCATGAGCGCCACGCGTGCCAGCGGCACCAACGCCGTGCGCTACGGCACCATGCGCGAGAACGTGCTGGCGCTGGAAGTGGTGACGGCCAGCGGCGAAGTGATTCGCACCGGCACACGCGCCAAGAAGAGCAGCGCGGGCTACGACCTCACGCGCCTGCTGGTCGGCAGCGAAGGCACGCTGGGGGTGATGACCGAGATCACCGTCAAGCTCTACCCCCTGCCCGAAGCGGTGATGGCGGCCACTTGCTCCTTCCCCACGCTGGCCGACGCGGTGAACACCACCATCCAGATCATCCAGATGGGCGTGCCGATCGCGCGCTGCGAGCTGCTGGACGAAAACACGATCCGCATGGTCAACGCGCACTCCAAGCTGAGCCTGCCCGAGAGCTCCATGCTGCTGTTCGAGTTCCACGGCTCGCCCGATGGCGTGAAAGAACAAGTGGCCGTGGTGCAGGAGATTGCAGGCGAGCACGGCGCTGCCGCCTTTGCCTGGGCCGAAACCCCGGAAGAACGCACCCGCCTGTGGACCGCGCGGCACAACGCCTACTTTGCAGGCGTGCAGTCGCGCCCCGGCTGCAAGGCCATCACCACCGATGCCTGCGTGCCCATCTCGCACCTGGCCGAGGCGCTGCTGGACAGCGTGACCGAGGCGAAAGAGGCCGGCCTGCCCTACTTCATGGTCGGCCACGTGGGCGACGGCAATTTCCACATGGGCTACCTGATTGACCCGAACAAGCCCGAGGAACGCGAGCTGGCCGAGCAGCTGAACCACCAGCTGGTGGGCCGCGCACTCAAGCTGGGCGGCACCTGCACAGGCGAGCACGGCGTGGGCCTGCACAAGCAGGGCTTTCTGGTGGAAGAGACGGGCAACGGTGCGGTGGACATGATGCGCACCATCAAGCGCGCGCTGGACCCGCACAACATCCTGAACCCCGGCAAGATTTTTTCGCTATAACTTTAGTAGCTATTCGCGCATATTCCATGGGCGCTAGCGCCCTATTTCATTCATACCATCGTTGATTTGGAGCTTCCTTTGACCGCTACTCGCCGCCTCACCCTCGCTGCCAGCCTGCTTGCCACCCTGGGCGCCTGGTCCACCCACGCCAGCGCCCAAGCCCTGCCCGACCTGAAGGGCCGCACCATCATAGCGGTGACCGAAAACGCCTATCCGCCCCTGAACTTCAAGGACCCCAAGACCGGCCAGAGCGTGGGCTGGGAGTACGACGTTTTCAACGAAATTGCCAAGCGCCTCAACGCCAAGGTGGACTGGAAGCTGACCAGCTGGGACACCATGATCGAAGCCGTGCGCAAGGGCCAGTTCGACGTGGGCATGGACGGCATCACCATCAAGGACGACCGCAAGAAGCAGGTGGACTTTTCGGACGCCTACATGGTGTCGGAACAGTTCATGATGGTGCGCGCCAACGAGAAACGTTTTACCGATGCCAAGGGCTTCAAGGCCAACCCCAAGCTGCTGGTGGGCGCACAAAACGGCACCACCAACTTCTACACCGCGGTGTACGAAGTGCTGGACGGCAACGAAAAGAACCCACGCATCAAGCTGTATGAAACCTTCGGCCTCTCCATGCAAGCCCTCAAGGCCGGAGATGTGGACACGGTGCTGAGCGACGGCGTGTCGTCCCAGGGTTATGTGAAAGCGTTTCCCGGCGTCTACAAGGTGGTGGGCAAGCCCATGGGCCGCGAGGAGTTTGGCTTCATCTATAAAAAGGGCTCGGACCTGGTGAAGCCCATCAACGCAGCACTCAAACAAATGAAGGCCGATGGAACGCTCAAGACCCTGGACCAGAA
The DNA here is from genome assembly GCF_034519335.1 of Rhodoferax sp. Classification (GTDB taxonomy): domain Bacteria; phylum Pseudomonadota; class Gammaproteobacteria; order Burkholderiales; family Burkholderiaceae_C; genus Allorhodoferax. Next base: position 199,681 of record NZ_JAXHOL010000035.1, on the reverse strand, counting down.
ATGGTTTGTGGACTACAAGCTGAACCAATAAGCGGCACCGGGACAGCACCGCGTGCAGATCCTTGTTGATTCGGAATCGTCCGAACGTCCTTACTGGCTCATCGCGCTGGGCTTGATCAGCGCCGCCTTCGTGGCGCTGGCGGTGGCTGACGGGCGCTATGCCTTCATCTTTCAGACCCTGGCCGAAGGGCTGTGGACCACCGTTTATGTGGCGGTCATCAGCTTTGCGCTGGCCGCCAGCATCGGTCTGCTGCTGGCGCTGGCCAGCCGCTCGCAGTGGCTGTGGCTGCGCCAGAGCGCGCGCTTCTACATCGAGGTGGTGCGCGGCCTGCCGGCCTTGGTGATCCTGCTCTACGTCACCTTTGTGGGGGCGCCTGCCTTGGTCAACCTGTACCAGTGGGCCTGCGAAGGCTGGATTGCCAACGGGTGGCTGCCCGATGTGCAAGTGCGCGATGTGTCCAACACCGTGCGCGGCATTGTGGCGCTGGCACTGGCCTACAGTGCGTTTCTGGCGGAGGTATTCCGCGCCGGGCTGCAGAGTGTGGAGCGTGCGCAGATCGAAGCAGCCCAAGCCATCGGCCTGAACCGTTGGCTCACCTTCCGGCTGGTGGTGTGGCCGCAGGCGGTGCGCCGCGTGCTGCCGGTGCTGGGCAATGACTTCATTGCCATGGTGAAAGACTCGTCGCTGGTGTCGGTGCTGGGCGTGAATGACATCACCCAGCTGGGCAAGCTGTATGCGTCCAGCTCCTTCCTCACGGTCGAAACCTACAACGTGGTGGCGGTGCTCTACCTGATGCTGACCATCACGCTGTCGCTGCTGCTGCGCCGGCTGGAGCGGCACCTGAAGCAGCGCGGCAGTGCCTGAACCCGGCCTGGGTCGGCTGGCCTATTTGCAACCGATCTGGTCGGCCGACACCGGGCAGGGCACGTAACGCTCACGGATCTGGCGCAACTCGCCGTCCTTGACCATGGCGTCCAGCGCGCGGTCAAAGTCAGCGGCAAACTGGGGCGTTAATGCCTTTTTACTCAGGGCAAACATGCCGGGCTCCCACGAGGTCACGATGGGCGTTTTAACGATCGCCTGCGACAAGCCCAGTGACTGCAACTCCAGCAGGCCGGTGGTTTCATCGGCAATGAGGCCGTCGAGCCGGTCCATATCCATCATCTGCCAGGCGCCACGCCGCGCGGTGAACGGTGTGAGCAAGGCGGCAAAGCGCGGGTCTTTTTGCAATGCCTCAAACGACGGGCCATAGGCCACGCCAATTTGTGCCCCCAAGCGGAACGGGGTGCCGATCAGATCCGCGAGTTTGGTGATTTTGTATTTGTCGGCCGCCGCCTTGCGCATGAACAGCACGTTGGGCGAGCGATTCACCGGCCGGGAAAACATGGCGTAGACCTCGCGCTCGGGCCGGCGCAGGGTGCCGGGCAGGATGTCGAGCACGCCGTCTTCCAGCTCCACCAAGGCGCGGGCCCAGGGCCGCTCCACAAACTGCGGCTGGCAACCCAGGCGCTTGAGCGCGGCACGCACGGTGTCTACGTGCAGGCCCCTGAGTTCGCCGTCGGTGCCACGGAAGGCATAGGGTGCATCGTCTGACCAACGGACAGATTTGGTGCACGCGGCGGCGGTGGCAGCGGCGGCACTCAGGCACACCACTGCTGCCGCCCACAGCCAAGGCATGCGGCGTCTCACGGACTCAGATCACTGCCACTTCGGCAATCGCGTTGGCCATGTACTCGATCTTCTGCTGCATGTCCGCATCGGTGTCGGCATGGCGCTGGGCGATGGTGCGGAAGCTGTCCTGCACCTGCAGGAAAGCATCCACCACGTCCGGGTCAAAGTGGGCACCGCGGCCTTCAGTGATGATTTCGACGGCACGTTCGTGCGGTACGCCGTCTTTGTAGACCTTGTTGCTGATGAGCGCGTCGTACACATCGGCCAGCGCCACAATGCGGGCAGAGAGCGGAATTTGGGCACCCCACAATCCCTTGGGATAGCCGGAGCCGTCCCACTTTTCCTGGTGGCACAGCGTGATTTCTTTGGCAATGGTGAGCAGTGGCGACACGCGGCCCAGCGTTTTTTCGGCGCGGGCCAGTGCATCGTGGCCCAACGTGGTGTGGGTGCGCATGATGGCCACTTCTTCAGGCGTGAGGCGACCGGGCTTGAGCAGGATGCGGTCGGGAATGCCCACGGTGCCCATGTCGTAGATCGGCACGCTGGTGATCAGCATTTCCACATAGGTGGGGGTCAGCACCTCGGCGTGGCTGGCCTGGGTTTGCAGCTCGGCACACAGGGCGCGCACATAGCGCTGCACGCGCAACATGTGGCTCTCGGTATCGGAGTCGCGCAACTCGGACAGGGTGGCCAATGCAAATACCACCACCTGGGTGGCCTGCAGGGCATCCGCAGGGTCCAGGGTTGTGGCCACGGTGGATGGGGTGGTATCGGATGTCATGTGCTTTCTCCTGGGGGCGCGGACAAGGGCGCCCGGTACAGCCACACCATTTTGCCACCGGGTGTGCGCAAGCTGGCGCTCGAAATCAGCTGTGTTGCTTCAAAGTCCAAACTGACCAGCCAGGCACCGGGCCGCAACTCGGCCTGCGCCTTGGCGACGGCACGCGCCATGCTCTCTGGCCGCTGGAACAGGTAAACCATGTCATAGCCCGACCAGTCGGCCTGCCAGATATCGCCCTGGCGCACACGCGCCCAGCGGCAACGCAGTGCACACAGGGCGCGCAGCGGCCAGCTCCATTCAATGCCGTGCAGCTGGACTTGCGGGTAGGCCAGGCGCAGCGCCTGCAGGCCATGGCCGAGGCCGCAGCCGGCGTCCAGCACCTGCGCACCCGCAGGCAGCGGCGCATGAGCTGGTAGCTCCGTCAGCGCGTTCAACGGCGTGGGAAACAGCGGCGCATCGCGCCAGGCGTTCATGGGGTAGACCAGCAGCAGCAGCCCCAGCGGCAACAGCCAGGCCCATGCCGGCACCGCACTGCCGCCCAACAGGCCCAAGGTGAGGGCCAGCGACACCGGAAACCCTGCCGCAATCAGGGCACGGCGCCACCAGCTGGCGCCCCACAGACTCAGCGCCACGCCCAAAGCACTGGCCAGCGCCAGCGACCAGTGCAGTGCCAAGCCCCGCTCCCACACAGCGCGAAACAAGGTCCAGCACAGCACCCAGGCCACGATGGCCGGCAGCGGCCAGAGCCAGGTGGCCGGGTTCAGGCGCTGCCAGGGTTTAGGGGTCAAATAGGCCTCCAGCGCTTGTGGAATATGCGCGAACAGCTACTGTTTTGATAGCAATTAGCGGTTGCCACCGGGCGCCAGGCGCTCGATCAGGCCGTTGAGCTCGTCCAGCGAGCCGAACTGGATCACCACTTCGCCCATCTCCTCCACACGGCCATGGCGCTTGACGCGTTTTTTCACCAGCACTTCCACCTGCGCCATCAGCAGATCCGACAGTTCTTCTTCCACGCGCTTGAGGTCGCGCGATTTTTCCTTGGTCGGCTTTTGCGGCGTGAGCGAGAACTCGGCGCTCAGCTTCTTCACCAGACTCTCGGCCTCGCGCACCGACATCTTCTTGGTGGCGATCTGGTTGGCTGCCGTGATCTGCGTGGCGCGGTCCAGCGCCAGCAGTGCGCGCGCGTGGCCCATGTCCAGGTCGCCTGCCATCAGCATGGTCTGCACCGGGTCGGCCAGGTTCAGCAGGCGCAGGAGGTTGCTGGCGGCGCTGCGCGAGCGGCCCACGGCCTGGGCGGCCGTCTCGTGGGTGAGGCCAAATTCCTTGATCAGGCGCTGCAGGCCCTGCGCTTCTTCCAGCGGGTTCAGGTCTTCGCGCTGGATGTTCTCGATGAGCGCCATGGCCGCGGCGGCCTCGTTGGGCACATCGCGCACCAGCACCGGCACGCTGTCCAGCCCGGCCAGCTTGGCCGCGCGGAAGCGGCGCTCGCCGGCAATGATCTCGTAGATGGGGCGCTTGCGACTATCGCCCAGGTGCTTGGCGGCATCGGCCTCGTCCAGCTGGCGAACCAGAATCGGCTGCATGATGCCCTGGGCCTTGATGCTCTCGGCCAGTTCGTACAAAGCGCCCTCGTCCATGCGCGTGCGCGGCTGGTAAACACCCGCCACCATGTCGGTCAGCATCAGCGTGCTGGGCGTGCCCGGGTTGGCAGGCGCTGCGTCGGCAGCAGGGGCGTCCTTCACCTTGGGGCCCAGGAGCGCCTCCAATCCCATGCCCAAGCCTTTGGGTTTCTTCGTGACCATAGCGATTTCTCTTTCTTTGAATTTCTGTGCGTCTGATCTCAGGCGCTGCGTGCAATCAGGGTTTGCAAGCGGGCGTGGCCATCGGGCCAGTCGCCCAGGCCGGTGTCGGCGTTGATGTGGCCGGCATGGCCGTAGTCGACAAAATCGGCACCCCAGGCGGTGGCAAATTGCTGGGCGCGGGCAAAGCTGCAATACGGGTCGTTCTGGCTACCCAGCAGCTCGGCGGGGAAGGGCAGTTTGTCCATCACCACGGGCCACCAGCTCTTGAGCGCGGCGCGCAGCTCCTCGCGCTCCGGGTCACCCGGCGCCACCAAAAAAGCGGCCTGCACCTTGTGCGTGTTTTGCGAATGCTGGGCCCAGGCGGCCGTGAGCATGCAACCAAGGCTGTGTGCCACCAGCACCACGGGCGTGGGCGCGGCCAGCACGGCTTCTTCCAGTTGCATCATCCAGTCACCGCGCAAGGGCTGCATCCAGTCGTGCTGCTGCACGCGGGTGTAGCCATGCAGCGCTTCCCAGCGGCTCTGCCAGTGGGCCGCGCCCGAGTTCTGCCAGCCGGGCAGGATAAGGACGGTAGTAACAGGGGACGTCATGCTGTTTGCTATGAATTCAGGAGCTGTTTGCGCAATAGATACGGGGGCTAGGGGCCTATTTGGCTTGGGATTGCATCACATCACCTTGATGCGATCGACCATCTCTTGGGCAAAGGTCACAAAGGCCTGCGCGCCCTTGGACTGGGGATCGAACACCACGCCGGGCACGCCATAGCTGGGGGCTTCGGCCAAGCGCACATTGCGGGGAATAACGGTGTTGAACACCTTGTCGCCAAAGTGGGCCTTGAGCTGGTCGCTGACCTGCTGCTGCAGCGTGATGCGCGGGTCAAACATGACGCGCAACAACCCGATGATCTGCAGGTCGTCGTTGAGGTTGGCCTTGACCTGCTTGATGGTGTTGACCAGATCGGTCAGCCCTTCGAGCGCAAAGTATTCGCACTGCATGGGCACGATGACGCCGTGCGCACAGCACAGGCCGTTCAGCGTCAGCATACTCAAGCTCGGCGGGCAGTCGATCAGTACAAAGTCGTACTCGGCATCCACCACCGCCAGCGCCTGCTTCAGGCGTTTTTCGCGGCGCTCCAGCTCCACCATTTCCACCTCGGCGCCGGCCAGCTCGCGGTTGGCACCCAGGATGTCGTAGCTGCAGCCACCTTCAATCAGTTTCTCGCTCGTGGCACGTGCCTCGGCCACGGAGGCAGATTCGAGCAACACGTCATACACGGTGAGCTCCAGCTTGCGCTTGTCCACGCCCGAACCCATGGTGGCATTGCCTTGCGGGTCCAGGTCAATCATCAACACGCGCTGGCCCACCTTGGCCAAACCGGCCGCCAAGTTGACGGTGGTGGTGGTCTTGCCAACGCCACCCTTTTGGTTGGCAACACAGAAAATTTTGGCCATAGAGCGCTTTACCTGAAGAGACTAAAAATCGGGAGCAAACGAGAGAGCAAAAGGCAGGCCGGCGCTCAGCGCGACTGCAAGGCCAACTTGATGCCAAAGCCGACCAAGAACAGACCCGCGACTTTTTCCAGCACGCGACCGATCTTGGGGTTGGCGCGCATGCGCTCGGCCAAGAAGTGCGTGAGCAAGGTGGCGCCCAAGCCGTACAGAAACGTGAGGAAGGCAATGGTGGCCGCCATGAAGCCATAGGTCACCAAGCCCTGGCCTGTCACCCGGTCCACAAACAGTGGGAAGAAGGCCATGTAAAAGAGGATGGCCTTGGGGTTGAGCAAGGTAATGAGCAGCGCCTGGCGCAGGTACTGACCGGCCTTGATGTTGAGCACGGGTGCGGCGCCAGGTTTGGCAGTCAGCATCTTGAAACCCAGCCACGCCAGGTAAGCGGCACCGGCCCACTGCACGGCATGAAAGGCGTCGGGGTATGCGGCCAATAAGGCAGCCACGCCAGCCACCGCCGACCACATGAGCACCTGGTCTCCCAGAATCACGCCCAGCGTGGCGGCCAGCCCACCCTGGATTCCACCCTTGCTGGTGGACGTCACCAGCGCCAGATTACCCGGGCCGGGAATAGCCAAGAACACGATGATGGTGATGACAAAAGTGCCGTAATCGGTGACGCCGAGCATGGGAATTTTCTTTCGGGGGAAGGGGGTGAGTTTACGTTGGAAACTTTGGGCTTCAGTGTGGCTTGTTGCTAGTGGCCTGCGTTGGCGTTGCCAAGCGCTGTTTCACGTGAAACTTTTTGTGGGCAGGCAGCGGTTTTGCTGGGCTCGCTGCGTGGCAGGGGTACGCCCCGCCGTTCGTGTCCCCCGCCCGCTGCGCGGTCTCCTCCTTTACCTCACTTTGGAGCGCACCCCTGCCGCGCAGCTACGACGAGCGAGTGGGTTCCCCACCGCGGGTGAGCACACATCCCGCCCGCAGGCTGGGTTGGGCTATGCGTTTTGCGTAGGTAAAGGAGGAGCCCACGCAGTGGGCGGGGGACACGAAGCAAAACGCATAGCCCAACCCAGCTACCAACCAAACCTGAAAGCGAGTGGCTTAACCCCCCACCCTCTTCCGCATCCAGACAATGCACCGCTCCGCATCCAGCCCGGGCACGGAAAGTTGTTCCACGTGAAATACCTCCACCGAAGATGGCAAAGCAGCCAACTCGTCGACAGGGTGCTTGCCCTTCATCCCCATCCAGACGCCCTGCACCGCCAGCGCCTTTTCCGACCAGGTCGTGAAATCCACCAAGGACGCAAACGCCCGCGAACTCACCACGTCATAGGGCTCAGTCAGGCTCTCCACCCGCGCATGGATGCCACGCAGATTCGGCAACTTCAAAGTCACCGCCACCTGCTGAATGAACGCCGCCTTCTTGGCCACCGTGTCCACACAGTGCACCGTGATGTGCGGGCAGCAAATGGCGATCACGATGCCGGGCAAACCAGCACCCGAACCCACATCCAGCAAGCGCGGCGTGTCGCCGCAAACGCCCTGCTCTTTCAACACAACCAGCTGCTTTTGGAGTGGCGCAATCACCGCCAGACTGTCCAGCAAGTGGTGGGTCAGCATCTCGTCGGGGTCGCGCACGGCGGTCAGGTTGTAGACCTTGGTCCACTTGCCGATGAGTGCCAGGTAGTCCAGCAACGCAGAGACTTGGGCATCGTCCAGTGCCAAGCCCAAGGTGGGCAGAGACTGTGCCAACACCTCGCGATGGTTCAAATTAGGGGCAGGCAACGGAGACCTCGTTCTGTAGTTTTGCGTAATCCATCTTTTCCTTGTCTGTCATTCTGGAAAGCCGGGCGCGGCTCTTGTCGACCAACTGCCGCAACTGCTTGCAACTCGCCAAGTCCAACACCTTGCCTTGCTCGGCTTTCCATACCTTCGCAAATTCGGTCATGCAGCGCTGCTGAAACTCGGTCAACAGCCGCTTGGAGTCTGCCATTTCCGCAGTCGAATCTTGGCGCAAGGTCTGGCCCAGCTGTTCGCCAATCTCCCGGCACTCGGGTGACATGCCGGCCGATATACGCCGGTTTAGGGCTCTCTGCTTTGCATCGTGCGCTGCGCTGGCAAGGCTTGGATCCTTCGCTTGCTCCGGAGACGCTGCAGCCTTTGGCGCCGACTTGGTAATGCCCGGCACCGACGAACTGGTCTGATCCGCCGCACAAGCATGGTCGCTGAACACCACTGTGCCATCGGTGCCTTTGCACTTGAAGACCTCGGCCTGCGCAGCAGCACCCGGAACCAACAGCCCAGCGGCCACCATGTACAAGCGCAGCAGGTACATGGTCATCAATCCCAGCAGTTCGCCGTCTGACCCTGCGAGTGCACCCAATAGCGCCCGTGCCCGCCAATACCGGGGCCCAGCTTGCCTTGCAAGGCCCACACATCGCCGCGGTCTTCGTGGTTGTAATGTTGATCGTCCAGGTGGTTGCCACCATCGGCAAAGGTTGCCATGCGCCAGCCGGGGCCCAGCTCGCGCTCGCACATCACGTTGGCTTTCATTTCAGAGTCCAGCGTGGCGCCCATTACCGCTTGGGTGGCAGCCAGTTCGCCACGCGTCCAGCCGCCGCCACTCAGGCCTCCGGGGCGGGGCAAGTCACCTTTCTTGATACACAACACCGGCAGCACGATGCGACAACTGGTGTCACCCACATTGGGGTTGCAAGCGCCCTTGTAGGCACGGTCCAGGGAGGATTCGCCTGCATCACAAACCATATTGGCAACGTCTTTGGGATCGTTATCTTCCAGTGGGGCCAGACCAAAGGTCAGGCCATAACCAATGGGTTTGTTCCCGGCTGGCTCGGGTGCGCTCACGGCAGGCGTGAGTGGCGCGCCCGAGGGAGCCACTGCCACGGGCGGCGTTTTGGGGGCAGCGCATTTTTTAAGCATCAAGGGGACCACCAGAATCCCCACCAAAGTCAGCACCAGAACAATCGCACGCGGCATGCACAGCCCTCCCCGGCCCGTTTGAAAAGGGGCTAGTTTACGCTGCCACTTTTTCAGCAAAGCCGCGGAAGTTGCCCTTCTTCAGATGGATCAGCAGCAGCGAGATGGTGGCGGGTGTGATGCCCGACAAGCGCGAGGCCTGGCCCAGGGTTTCGGGCCGGTACTTGTTCAGGCGCTGGCGCGCCTCGATGCTGAGCGCGCCAACCTGCATGTAGTCCAGCTCGGCCGGCAGGCGCAAGTTCTCGTAGTGGGCGGCGCGCTCCACTTCGTCTTTCTGGCGGTCGATGTAGCCGGAATACTTGGCGGCAATTTCCACCTGCTCCACGACCGCAGCCACAAAGGCGTCTTGTGCCGCAGCTTCCAGGCTGGGCGCTGCGTCCGTGGTTTCACGTGAAACAGCCGGCGCCAGATCGCGGTTGGCGTACTTGCCGTGGTCCAAAGACATCAATGCGGCATAAGCGATATTGGGGCGGCGCAACAGGTCGGCCAGGTTGTATTCGTGGTCAATGGACTTGCCCAGCACCCGCTCCGACTCCTCGGCAGCCAGGTTACGGGGGTTCACCCAGATGGACTTGAGGCGCTCTGTTTCACGTGAAACAGCATCGCGCTTGCGGCAGAACGCATCCCAGCGGGCGTTGTCCACCAAGCCCAACTCGCGGCCCACTTCGGTCAAGCGAGCATCCGCATTGTCTTCGCGCAGCTGCAAGCGGAACTCGGCCCGGCTGGTGAACATACGGTAGGGCTCAGTTACGCCCTTGGTAATCAGGTCGTCCACCAACACGCCCAGATACGCCTGGTCGCGGCCGGGCAACCAGCTGTCACCCGTGTACGTAATGGCGCCCGCTGCGCTGGCAGCGGCCACACCGCCGCCCATGGCGCGCACTTGTAGCGCGGCGTTGATGCCGGCGAACATGCCTTGGGCCGCAGCCTCTTCATAACCAGTCGTTCCGTTGATCTGGCCGGCAAAGAACAGGCCGCCGATCTGGCGCGTCTCGAAACTGCTCTTGAGGCTACGCGGGTCAAAGTAGTCGTACTCGATGGCGTAACCGGGACGCAGAATGTGCGCGTTCTCCAGCCCGGCCATGCTGCGTACCAGGTCGTACTGCACGTCGAACGGCAGGCTGGTACTGATGCCGTTGGGGTAGTACTCATGCGTGGTCAGACCTTCGGGTTCCAGAAAAATCTGGTGGCTGTCCTTGTCCGCAAAGCGGTTGATCTTGTCTTCCACACTTGGGCAGTAGCGCGGACCCACGCCCTCGATCTTGCCGGTGAACATGGGGCTGCGGTCAAAGCCGGAACGGATGATGTCGTGCGTGCGCTCGTTGGTGTGGGTGATCCAGCATGGCACTTGTTGCGGGTGCATGGCCACATTGCCCATGAAGCTGGCCACCGGCATCACGTCGCTCATGCCGCCGGGCACACCGTCACCAGGTTGCTCGATGCACTTGCTGAAATCGATCGTGCGACCATCCAGGCGTGGTGGTGTGCCGGTCTTCAGGCGGCCTTGGGGTAGCTTGAGTTCTTTCAGGCGGGCGGACAAGGATACGGCGGGCGGGTCCCCTGCCCGGCCGGCCGCATAGTTGTTCAGGCCCACGTGGATCTTGCCGTCCAGGAAGGTACCGGCCGTCAGCACCACGGTCTTGGCGCGGAATTGGATGCCCACCTGGGTCACGGCTCCCACCACACGCGCACCGTCTCCGTCGCCTTCCACCATCAGGTCGTCAACAGCTTGCTGGAACAACGAGAGGTTGGGCTGGTTTTCCAGCATGCGGCGGATGGCGGCCTTGTACAAAACACGGTCTGCCTGGGCGCGGGTGGCGCGCACGGCGGGGCCCTTGCTGCTGTTGAGAATGCGGAACTGGATGCCGGATTCGTCCGTGGCCAGCGCCATGGCACCGCCCATGGCGTCCACCTCTTTGACCAGATGGCCTTTGCCAATACCTCCGATGGAGGGGTTGCAGCTCATCTGGCCCAGGGTTTCGATGTTGTGGCTGAGCAGCAGCGTTTTGCAGCCCATGCGGGCAGCCGCCAGCGCAGCCTCGGTACCGGCATGGCCGCCGCCAACGACGATGACATCGAAATCTTGTGGGTAGAGCATGGTGTTCTGTTCAGGCGCGCCAAAGACAGGGAGGGTGCGCGCCAAGTGGGGGAAGGGCATGATTTTACTGGGTGCCTAAGTTTTTGGCACCTTGTGGGCATTCGGTCATTGCTGGGCTGCATTACTTCTGGCTCCAGCGGGGCGGGTACTCTGCGCCGTTCGTGTCCCCCGGGCCGTGAGGGCCCTCCTCCTTTACCTCACTTTGCAGAGCACCCACCCCACTGGATCTCCACACAGTTTCCGCACTCAACCATTGGCATACGTACGCTTCGAGCGGCAGGGGTGGGGTATGGGTTTTGCGTAGGTAAAGGAGGAGGCCCCGCAGCGGCCGGGGGACACGAAGCAAAACGCATGCGCCGCCCCTGCTGCGGGCGAGCGAACAAACGGGCGGGCGAGCAAGAACAAAAGAAGTCCATCTTGGCGACAATCCAAGCCATGACCAAACTCCTGATCTTCGCCGGCAGCACCCGCCAACACTCCTTCAACCGCCGCCTCGCCCACGTGGCCGCAGCCCTCGCCCGTGAGGCAGGTGCCGACGTCACGCACCTGGAACTGAGCGACTTCAACATCCCGCTCTACAACGCCGACCTGGAAGCCAGCGGCACGCCGCCCGACGTGATCCGCCTCAAGGAAATCATGGACGCGCACCCGGCCTGGATCATCGTCTCGCCCGAGTACAACGGCAGCTACACCGGACTGTTGAAAAACACCATCGACTGGGCCAGCAGCCCGGTCAAAGGCCACCCGGTGTGGGCCGATGGCGAGAAGCCCTTTGGCGGAAAAGTGGTGGGCCTGCTCAGCGCCTCACCCGGCGCACTGGGCGGCCTGCGTTCACTGAGCCATTTGCAGCCCCTGCTGCTCGCCCTGCACTGCTGGCTGGCGCCCAAACAGTTTGCGCTGGGCTCCGCAAGCAAGGCCTTTGACGAACAAGGCCAGCTCATCGACGAACGCCAGCGCCGTGGCGTGCAAGCCGTGGTGGACCAGGTGCTGTGGGCGGCGCCTCGTTTGGCGAGCGATTAAGTGCCAAACAGGGCCCTAGCCCCCGTGGATATTGCGCCAGCAGCTATTATTTATATAGCAAACTAACGCGCCACTGCGCCGCCCTCAAAACGGATAGTGGCGTGGCGTGGTCTGCAGCGTGATCCAGCGCAGCTCGGTGAACTCGGCCACCCCGGCCTTGCCACCAAAGCGGCCCATGCCGCTGCCCTTCACACCGCCAAAGGGCATTTGCGCCTCGTCATGCACCGTAGGGCCGTTCACATGGCAGATGCCGGAGTCGATGCGGCGGGCCACGTTGAAGGCACGCGCGATGTCGGCGCCAAACACGGCGGAGGACAGGCCATATTCGTTGTCATTGGCGCAGGCCACGGCTTCCTCCACCCCGTTCACGCGCACCACGCACTTCACCGGGCCAAAGGTTTCCTCGTAGTAGATGCGCATGGCGGGTGTCACATGGTCCAGCACGGTGGCGGCCATCAGCGTGTTCTGCGCCTTGCCGCCACACAGCAGTTTGGCACCCTTGGCCAGCGCGTCGTCGATCAGCGCGTTGCAATGCTCCACCGTGTTCATGCCAATCACCGAGCCCAGCACCACCGGGTCGGGCTTGCGTGGGTCACCCACGGGCAGCGCGGCGGCTTTGGCGGCAAACTGCTTGGTGAAGGCGTCGGCAATGGTCTGGTCCACGATGATGCGCTCGGTTGACATGCAGATCTGCCCGCTATTGGCAAAGCAGCCAAAGGCCGCACCATTCACCGCGTCCTCAATCACCGCATCGTCCAGGATCACCAACGGCGCCTTGCCGCCCAGCTCCAGCACCACGGGTTTGAGGTACTTGGCGCAGGTCATCGCAATGATCTTGCCGACCTTGGTGGAGCCGGTGAAGTTCACGCGACGCACGGCCGGGTGAGCCACGATGGCTTCCACCACCGCCCCCGCGTCCGCCGGAGCATTGGTGATGTAGTTCACCACACCGGCCGGGAAACCCGCGTCGGCAAAGGCTTCGACAATCAGCTGGTGGGTGCGCGGGCAGTTCTCGCTGCCCTTGAAGATCACCGTGTTGCCGCAGGCCAGCGGCGTGGCAATGGCGCGCACACCCAGGATGATGGGCGCATTCCACGGCGCAATGCCCAGCACCACACCCGCCGGTTGGCGCACGCCCATGGCCAAGCTGCCGGGCACGTCGGACGGAATCACCTCGCCGCTGATCTGCGTGGTCAGCGACGCGGCCTCGCGGATCATGCCCGCGGCCAGGTGCACGTTGAAGCCGGCCCACATGCCCGTGCCACCAGTTTCAGCGCCCACAGCCTCAATGAACTGCGGCGTCTTGGCCTCCAGCGCATCGGCGGCCTTGAGCAGCAGCGCACGGCGCTCGCCGGGGCCGGTCTGGCTCCAGGCCTTGAACGCCTCTGCAGCTGCATCGGCCGCCATCACGGCGTCAGCCACCGACGCAGCAGGTGCACGCGTGGCCACGCTGCCGTCCAGCGGGTTGCGCCGCTCGAAGGTGGCGCCCTTCTCGGCGGTGACTTTGAGGCCATTGATCAACATGGACAAATCGGACATGGGGTTCTCCTAAAAATTCGGGAAATGGGGGATCAAGGTTTGGGCGTGGCTGTCGCGGCCGGTGCACCCAGGTAGGCTTCGCGGATCACGCTGGAGCGGGCCAGCAAAGCGGCAGGTCCGCTGGCCACCAGCGTGCCGCGTTCCAGCACGTAGCCGCGGTCGGCCACGGCCAGCGCTTTCTTCACGTTCTGCTCCACCATCAACACGGTGGTACCCGCATCGGCAATGCGCCGGGCAATCGCCAGCAGCTCGTCCACCATCTTGGGCGCCAGGCCCAGCGAGGGTTCGTCCAGCATCAACAGGCGTGGCGCGCTCATCATGGCGCGCGCCACGGCCACCATTTGTTGTTCACCACCACTCATGGTGCCGGCCAGTTGTTGGGCCCGCTGGCGCAGCTTGGGAAAGTCGGCAAAGGCTTGCTCCATGCGTTGCGCACGCTCAGACGGCTTGGCAAGCCAGCCCCCCAGCTCCAGGTTTTCGGTCACCGTCATCTGCGGGAACAGCTGGCGGCCCTCCGCCACCAGCGCCATACCGCGCTGCACGATCTCGTTGGTTTTGGTCGGCAGGTCTTCGCCGTTCAGCAGCACCTCGCCCTGGCGGGCAATCAGGCCCGACAAGGCCTTGAGCAGCGTGGTCTTGCCCGCGCCGTTGGGCCCCAGGATGACGGTCAGGCCCGGCTTGATCTCCAGCGACAAGTTGCGCAGCACCAGAAAGGCGCCGTAGCCGGCACTCAGACCCTGCACCTGCAAATGCGCACCGGGCGCACCGCCCAGCACAAAGGGGGTGGGTTCAAACCACATCATGCGGCGACTCCTGCAGGCTCTGCCATCTCGTCGCCCAAGTAGGCTTCAATCACTTCCGGGTTGCGCACCACCTCGGCTGGCGTGCCATCGGCAATCTTGCGGCCCTGGTGCAGCACGATGACGCGCTCCACATGGCGCAACAGCGTGGTCACCGCGTGCTCAATCCACACCACGGTCAGGTCCAGCTCATCGCGCATGCGGCGGATCAGTTGGGCCATGGCTTCCACCTCGGACTCGGTCAGCCCCGCAGCCACCTCGTCCAGCAGCAACATGCGCGGCCGTGTGGCCAGCGCCATGCCAATCTCCAGCAGGCGCTGCTGCGAGGGCGTAATGGCCGCAGCGGGCAGTGCCGCCAGATGCGCCAGCCCAATCAGCTCCAGAATGCTCGCGGCGTCGCGCAGGTGCCAAGGGCCCTCGCGCTTGCGCCCGGCGAATTGCAGGCCAAACTCAATATTGGTGAGCACTGGCATATCCGCAAACACGCGCGGAGTCTGGAAAGTACGCGCCACACCCGCTGCTGCGTAGTGGTGCGGTGCACGCCCATCGAGCCGCTTGCCAGCAGCCACCAGCTGGCCCGACGTGGGCGGCGTGACACCCGAGATGGCATTGAAGAAGGTGGTTTTGCCCGCGCCGTTGGGGCCAATGATGCCCACCAGCTCACCAGCACGAAAGCTGGCACTCACCGCGTCCACCGCCGTCAGGCCACCAAAGCGCACCGTGATGTCTTGGGCTTGCAGAAAGACCTCAGACATGGCGACCCTCCTTGCGGCCCAGGCCACGCAGCCACTGCCGGCTGTCGCGCCCCCAGTCGGCAAAGGTGCGCCAGCGCAGCGATGCCAAGCCGCCGGGCAGGTACAACACACTCAGGATCAACAGAATGCCCAGCGACATCATGTAGATCTGCGGAAACTGCAGGCGCAGCGTTTCTGCCAGCACGCTGAACACAATCGCGGCAATCAGGGGGCCCCACAGCGTGGCGGCGCCGCCAATCAGGGCAATCAGCACCGTCTGAAACCCAATGAAGGGGTTGAACACGGTGTGCGGGTCGATATAGGTCCAGCGCACCGACATGGCTGCGCCCACCGCACCGGCAAACGCCGCCGTCAGCGCGAAACCGGCAATCTTCACCAGCCGCGTGTTCACGCCCAGCGTCTGCGCGCGCTGCTCGTCGGCCCCAATGCCCAGTAGCGCCAGCCCCAGGCGGCTACGCCGCAACACGATGGAGCACAGCACCGCCAGCACCGCCAGCAACAGCACCGTGAGGTAAATCGTGTCGCGCTCGGGCACCACCATCAGCACACGGCCTACCGTGCCGGTGACCGACTTTTCAAAGTAGGTCACGGCGTGGCGAATCAGCTCGGTCATGCCAAAGGTCAGCACCGCAAAGTAGGTGCCGCGCAGGTGCAGCACGGCGGCCCCCATCAGCAGCGCCACCAGCGTGGCAATGCCAGCACCCAGCGCAACCGCCTGCCACCAGGCCAGCTGCTCCAGCACCAAGGCACTGGTGTAGGCCCCAATGCCAAAGAAGGCCGAGGTGGCCAGCGACAGGTAGCGGGTGCTGCCGCAAAACAGCCCCCAGCTGGACGACAGGGCCACGTACATCAGGCAAGTCAGCGCCATGGACACCACAAACTCGCTGCCGTAGTGCGGCAGGGCTAGGGCCCACCCCGCAAACGCCAGCAAGACCAGCAGATCACGCACCAACATTTGGCGGTTGTTCATCAGGCCACTCATTTCGCAAACAGTCCGCGAGGCCGCAACAGCAGCACCGCTATAAAAATGCCGTAGGACAGCAAAGCCTTGAGCGAAGGGTTGCTGAAGTGCATACCCAAAGCTTCCACCACCCCCAACAACAAGCCACCCGCCAGCGCGCCACCCATGCTGCCAAAGCCGCCCAGCGTGATGACGATGAGCGCCGTTACCGTGTAGGGCTCGCCCATGCTGGGGGTGATGGTGTAGGCCATGGACAACAAGCAGCCCGCCACGCCCGAGAGGCCCAGGCCGATGCCAAACATCAGCGGGTGCAGGCGCTTGGTGTCGATGCCCACCAGCTGCGCCCCGGTGGGTGACTGCATCAGGGCGCGCACGCCCTTGCCCAAGAGGGTGAAACGCAACACCAGCATCAGCGCCAGGCTGAACACCAGCGCCAAGGCAAACACCAGCAGCTTGTTGCCGGCAAACTGGGCTTCACCCAGCTTCACCGGGTCGGCCAGGTAGTCGTAACCGCGCAGGTCACCGCCCCACATCCAGGAGGCAAAGTTCTGCACCAGGAACATCAGGCCAAAGGCCACCATCAGCCCGCGTGCCTCAAAGATGTCGAGGTTGGGCGAGGTGGCGTTGAGCCGCCGGAAACACAGCCAGTGGATCACCAAGCCCAGCGCCATCATCACCGCGAACGATATGGGCACCATCCACAGCGGCGACCAGCCCAGACTGGTGTGGGCCATCCAGGTCAGATAGGCCCCCACCATCAAAAACTCGCCATGCGCAATGTTGAGAATGCGCATAAGCCCGTACTGGAGGTTCAGGCCCAAGGCCACCAAGGCGTAAATGCCTCCGGTGATCAAGCCCGACGCCAGCAACTCCAACCACGACGCCAATCCCATGGGTGTTTTACTTCCAGGCCGGTTTGTTGGGGTTCAAGGCTGCGGTGGCCAGCTTCTTGGGCCACACCACCTCAAACTCGCCGTTCTGCCACTGGCCCACGGTGCCGGGGGTGGCGGTGTTTTCGCTGCCGGTGAACTGGATGTCGCCCAGGATGGTCTTGTGGGTGCCGGTGGCAATGTAGTCACGCAGGGCCTTGCGGTCCAAGCCTACCTTGGCCACCGCAGCCGTCAAGATCTCCAGCCCGGCCCAGGTGGCACCGCTGGCCCAGCGGTCGGGTTCCTTGCCGGCAAATTTCTTGGTATGGGCATCAAAGTAGGCCTTGGCGCCCGGGCTGGTCTTGCCGTTCCACGAGCCCATGCCCAACACACCCTCTGCGCCGGCCGGGGTCATCACGTTCTTGTACAGCTGGAAAGCTGTGCCCACCGAGGCGTAGAAGAATTTGGGGTTGAAGCCCACTTCCTTGGCCTGCTTGCTGGCCAAAATGGTGTCGGGCGGGTAGGTGAAGCCGATGAAGGCATCGGGGTTTTTGTCCTTCATGGAGCGCAGCACGGGCGACAGGTCTTTCACGCCCGCAGGGTAGCTCTTGTCCTCCACCATGCTGATGCCACTGCCTTGCAGCGCCACGCGCAGCGCGGCGTAGTTTTCCAGGCCAAACAGGTCGTCCACATAGACCACGGCCACCGTCTTCGCACCGCTGGCTTTGAGCATGTCTACCAGCGCATCACACATGGGCTTGGGCTGCTGCAGTAGCAAGAAAAAATACGGCAGCTTCATCTCCACCAGGCGCTTGGACAGGGCTGTGGGCGCCAAGAAGGGATAACCAAAGCGGTTGGCCAGCGGTGCCACTGCAAAGTTGGCATTGCTGCCCCAGGGCGGCAACACCAGATCCACCTTGTCGCTGCCCATGAGTTTTTCGTAGGTGCGCACCACGGTTTCGGTGTCACTGCGGTCATCGGAGCTGATCAGCTCAATCGGGCGGCGCACGCCCTTGACCAGCAGGCCACCGGCGGCGTTTTGCTGCTCGGCCCACAGCAGGTAGTTGGGTTCCTGGCTGACCTGGGCACCACCGGTCCAGGGGCCGGTGCGCGACATGGTGTAACCAATGCGCACCGGGGGCTCTGCGGCGAACAGGTGCGGGGCAAAAGCGGCAGCGCCGGCCGCGGCGGCAGCGCCTTTGAGCAAGGTGCGTTTTGTGTTCTGGACCATGGTGTCTCCTGCGCAATGCGGTTTTTTTGAGGAGTCTGCATCGTAGGAAACCGGACGCGCGCTGGCTGTGCTGGCCGTGCACAAAGCGCTTGCACAAACGCGCAAGCCCGCTAGGGATAACCCTTGGCACGCGGATGCACCAAAACGCGGGGGGCCGCCCATAATCGCTTCACCATGCACTCCACCACCACACTTGCGCCGGCCCGCCCTGCCGCGGCACGGGCCATGAGCACAGACGACTTCGCGCCCCAAGAGCGCGCGCCGCTGTGGTGCGAGTGGGTGTGGAAACACTTTGGCGGCCTGCGCTCTGACCTGTATGGCGACACCGACTTTGATGGCCACCTGAGCACCGGCCGCGCGGGTGACCTGATCCTCACCCGGCTGGAAGCCAACCGCCACCGCGTGGTTCGCACCATGGACATGGTGCGCGCCAGTGACGAGGGCTACCTCAAGATCGTGGCCCCGCTGCGTGGCCGTGCGGGTGTCGAACAATCGGGCCGGCAAGCCTGGGTGGGCCCCGGCGCCTGGACGATTTACGACACCACGGCCGACTACTTGATTGCCAACCCCGAACGGGTGGAGCACCTGATCGTGATGGTGCCCAAGGCCCAGCTGGCAGGCCAGGGCCTGCGCCTGGACACGCTGATGGCGCGGCCCGTGGGCGGCACCACCGGCATTGCACGCGTGGCGCTGACCACCATGCGCAGCACCTTTGAAGAGCTGCCCAATATGAGCCCCGATGCCGCCCGGGGTGCTGGCGAGCTGGTCACCCAACTGGTGCGGCTCTCACTCATTGAACTGGCCGGCCAGCACACGCCAGTGACCCAGCGCGAGGCACTGAAAGACCGCATTCGCCACCATGTGGCGCTGCACCTGCGCGACCCCGAGCTCTCAGTGGACCAGATTGCCACCGCGCTCAACTGCAGCAAGCGCCATCTCTACAACGCCTTCGCCGACGAACCCCATACGCTGGCCAGCTACATCCAGCACCTGCGGCTGGACGCCTGCCTGCGCGAGTTGCAACAGGTGGGTCCGGCAGCGCGGCCCATCACCGACATTGCGCTGCACTGGGGCTTCAACAACCCCTCACACTTCAGCCGCGTATTCCGCGAACGCACCGGACAAAGCCCCAGCGAGTTCCGGCAGACACTGTTGGGCTAAAGCAGCGGTCTTAGGCCAAAGCGCCTTCGCGCAACAGTGCGTCGGGCGCCACGATGTCAATACGGCCATAACCCAGCGCCAGCACGCCACTGTGCACAAAGTACTTGAGCTCCTTGGCCAGGGTCTGACGGGTGACTCCCAACATCATGGCCAGCTCCTCGTGCGACACCTGTACCTTGGGCCGCGCCTGCAGGGCCATGGTGGTGTCGCCCCGGGAGAGCGCAATCAGGCGCCGGGCCACGCGGGTGCGGGTAGAGCGCAACATGGTGTCTTCCACCAGCCCGAACAGGCTGCGCACGCGCGTGCACAACAAAGCCGTGATGCCATGGGCAAAGCCATTGCGCCGCATCAGGCGCTTGAAGTCAGCTGCCGCAATGACCAACAGCTCCGACGCTTCCAGCGCCGTCACATCATGCGGGCGTGGCTGGCCGTCGAGCAAGGCGGTCTCGCCAAACCAGTTGCCCGCTTCCATGACCGACAAAATGCCCTCGCGCCCGTCTTCTCCCAAGGTGGATACCCGCAGCGTTCCGGACAGCACGCCATAAAAGCCGCCTTGCTTGTCCCCTTTGCGGTAGACCACATCGCCGACATGCATCGGCTGCAGCATGGCCACGGCCAGCATGGCTTTGCGCTCGGCCAAGGGCAGTGCACCAAACCATGGGTTGAGCGACATTCTGCGCAGCAGCTCGGTTTTTGAGTACGCCATCCATTTCTCCCCGGTGAATACCCTAGATTGTTGATTTTTTGACAGTTTAGAGCCTCTGCCCCGGTTAACGTGACTGCAAACTTACAAACGCAGGAGATATCGCATGGCAAGCACCTCTGTGCAGTCGCAAGTCAGTGCCGACGAGTGGAAACTGCGCGTGGACCTGGCCGCCTGTTACCGGCTGGTGGCACTGTACGGCTGGAGCGACCTGGTCTTTCACCCACATCAGCGCCCGCATTCCCGGCCCCGAGCACCACTTTCTGATCAACCCCTACGGCCTGATGTTTGACGAGATCACGGCCAGCAGTCTCGTCAAAGTTGACCCGCAGTGCAATAAGCTGATCGACTCACCCTACCCCGTCAACCCGGCCGGTTTTGTGATCCACAGCGCCGTACACGAGGTGCGCGAAGACGCAGGCTGTGTGATGCACACCCATACCCGTGCCGGTGTGGCCGTGAGCGCGCAAAAGGCCGGCATCCTGCCCTTGAGCCAGCAGTCCACCTTTGTGCTGGCCTCGCTGGCCTACCACGACTACGAAGGCGTGGCCTTCCGCGAAGAAGAGAAGCCGCGCCTGCAGGCCGACCTGGGCCAAGCCAACTTTCTGGTGCTGCGCAACCATGGCCTGCTGACCGTGGGCAAGACGATTGCCGACGCGTTTTTGAGCATGTACACCTTCGAGGCCACCTGCCAGATCCAGATCGGCGCCCAGGCCGGTGGTGAACTCACACACGTGAACCCGCACATTGTCAAAGGCGTGAGCGAAGCCATGCGGGTCCAGACCGGTGGGCTGGGTGGCTCCTTTGTCTGGCCTGCCCTGATCCGCAAACTCAACCGCATTGACCCCAGTTACCAAGAGTGAGCACCATGTCTTCCCAAGAATTTGATTACATCGTTGTCGGCGGCGGCTCTGCCGGTTGTGTGGTGGCGAGCCGCCTGAGCGAGAACCCGGCGGTCTCCGTCTGCCTGCTCGAAGCCGGTGGCCCGGACACCAGCGCCTTCATCCACGCACCATTGGGCTTTGCCGCCACGGCTCCGCTGGGCATCTTCAACTGGAACTACGAGAGCGTTCCCCAGCCCGGCCTGGGCGGGCGGCGCGGCTTTGCCCCACGTGGCAAGGTCATGGGGGGCAGCAGCTCGCTCAACGCCATGGTGTACACCCGTGGCAACCCCTGCGACTACGACCGCTGGGCCGGCCTGGGCAACCCGGGCTGGAGCTACCGCGACGTGCTGCCGCTGTTCAAACAATCCGAGAACAACCAGTGTGTGGGCGCCAACGAATTCCGTGGCACCGGGGGCCCACTCAACGTGAGCTACCTGCGCAGCCCCAGCCCGCTCAACCAGGCTTTTCTGGATGCCTGCGAAAGCCAGGGCCTGCCGCGCACACCTGACTACAACGGTGCCCAACAATGGGGCTGTGCGCCCGCGCAGGTAACCCAAAAAGACGGTGAACGCTGGAGTGCCGCCAAGGCCTACATCACGCCACATCGCCAGCGGCCCAACCTCACCATCATCACCCACGCGCACACCTGCAAAGTGCTGCTGGAAGGCAGCAACGACGACCAGCACGCCGTGGGCGTGCAGTACCTGCACCAAGGACAGACCAAGGAGGTGCGCGCACGGCGCGAGGTGGTGCTCAGCAGCGGCGCCTTTGGCTCACCACAGATCCTCATGCTCTCGGGCGTGGGCCCGGCAGACCACCTGCAGGCCCACGGCATTCCGGTACGCCATGTGTTGCCCGGTGTGGGCCAGAACCTGCAAGACCATGTGACCACGGTGCTGATCTACCGCACCCAGCAACAGGATGCGACCCTGGGCTTCTCGGCCAAGGGGGCGCTCAATATGGTCAAGTCCGTCTTCGAATGGCGCAAGCAGCGCACCGGCTGGATCACCACCAACGTGGCCGAATCGCAGGCCTTCATGAAAACCCGGCCCGATGTGGAAGCGCCTGACATTCAACTCGCGTTTTGCACCGGCATCGTGGATGACCACACCCGCAAGGCCCACCTGGGCCACGGCTACACCCTGCACGTGACACTGATGCGGCCCAAGAGCCGGGGCAGTGTGACGCTGCAAAGCGCCAAGCCCACCGACGCACCGCTGATCGACCCCGCCTACCTGCAAGACCCCGACGATTTGGACACCCTGGTGCGTGGCACGCAAATGGGCTTTGACATCATGCAGGCCCCGGCCCTGCAGGCCAGCCGTGGCCAGATGCTCTACCCCATCGACCGCAATAACCCGGAGCAGATCAAGCAGTTCCTGCGCGACCACTCCGACACCGAGTACCACCCCGTCGGCACCTGCAAGATGGGCCCCGCCAGCGACCCCCTGGCCGTGGTGGACGCCGAACTGCGGGTGCACGGCGTGCAGCGCCTGCGCGTGGTGGACGCATCCATCATGCCGGACCTGGTGACAGGTAACACCAACGCGCCCACCATCATGATTGCGGAGAAAGCTGCCAACATGATCCTCATGGCTGCACGGGCTTGAACATCGCGTTAGCATCACAGTTGGTCTGCGACCCCCGTCGCCAGGCACCTTAATTGCACAAGGATTCGCATGAAGCTGTATTACTCCCCCGGCGCCTGTTCCCTGTCGCCCCACATCGCACTACACGAAGCAGGTCTGGCCTATGAGGGCATTCTCACGCCCACCAAAACGCACAAGACACCCGATGGCACCGACTTCTACACCATCAATCCACTGGGGTATGTGCCCTTTCTGGTGCTGGACGACGGCCGCACCCTGCACGAAGGCCCCGCCATCGTGCAGTACATCGCGGACCTGGTTCCCGAAAAAAACCTGGCACCCGCCAACGGCACTTTCGAGCGCTACAAGCTGCAAGAGTGGCTGACCTTCATTGGCACCGAGTTGCACAAAGGCTTCTCACCCTTGTTTGCACCCGGCACCCCCGACGAAGTCAAAACCAGCACCAAAGAGCGCCTGATGGTGCGCCTGGCCTGGGTTGACGATGAACTGGCGGGCAAAGACTACCTCTTGGGTGACGCCTATTCCGTGGCAGACGCCTACCTCTTCACGGTGACCAACTGGGCCCGGCTGGTGGGGGTGGACATTTCCGGGTTCACGAACCTGGGCACCTACCGCGCACGTGTGGGAGTCCGCCCCGCCGTGGTAGCTGCCATGAAGGCAGAGGGTTTGATCAAATAAGACCGGGCTTGCGCTGGTCAGCCAAGGGGCCCTGCGGGGCCTTTTTGCTATTGTATTTATAGCTGTTTGCGCATATTCCACGGGCGCTACAAGGCAAAAAGCCCCGAACCTTGGTAGGTCAGGGGCTTTTTGCTTGCTGAAACCGCCCTTGTGAGGCGGTGTGCGCGGCGTGGGGTTGGTAGACCCGGGTCGCTGCGGGGCTGTGGGTAACAGAGGACTCCAGTGTAGGCCGCAGGCCTCGGCAGACGATTGCGTTATTGCGTAGTAAGCCATTATTTTTGGCATACTCTGCCTCAATCATCGAACTACGAGGCATACATATGAAACTCGACCGCTACGATCAGCAAATTCTGGAAATCCTGCAAACCGATGGCCGCATCAATAACCAGGACCTTGCAGACCGCATCGGCCTTTCCCCGTCACCCTGTCTGCGCCGGGTGCGCGCGCTGGAGGAATCAGGTCTCGTTGTAGGCTACCGCGCGCTGCTGGACGCCAAAAAACTGGGTCTGGCGCTCATGGCCATCGTCCACATTTCCATGGACCGCCACACCCCCGAACGTTTTGCCAACTTTGAAGCCAGCGTAAGCGTGCTGCCCGAGGTACTGGAATGCCTGCTCATCACCGGGCAGGACGCGGATTACCAAATCAAGGTCGCCGTGCGTGACATGGACCACTACCAAGCCTTGCTGCTCAACAAATTGACGCGTATTGAAGGCGTCACTGGCGTACACAGCAGCTTTGTATTACGCCGCGTGGTCGACCGGACCGCTCTGCCAGTTGCCTGAGCGTCGGCACACACCCCATGTGCCTGATCGCCTGGAATTGGCAGCCTGGCAGTGAAACACCTCTGCTGCTGATCAGCAACCGTGACGAGTTTCACGCTCGCCCTGCCGAGCCTTTGCACCGTTGGCCCGACGCGCCCATTCTTGCGGGGCGCGATATACAGGCCGGTGGTACCTGGCTGGGTGTGGGCTGCGGCGGGCGACTGGCCGCGCTGACCAACTACCGCAGCAGCGTGCCAGCCCGCAAAGATGCACCATCACGCGGTCAGCTGGTCACTGACTTTCTGCAAAGCCCGCTGGATGCGGCTGCCTACCTGCGTAGGCTGCAGCCCGATGCCAGCACCTACAACCCCTTCAACCTGCTGGTGTTTGACGGCCACACCCTGCTGGGCCTGGAAAGCCGCGGCGCCCGCATCGTAACGCTGCAGCCCGGCATAGGCGCGGTATCGAATGCCGACTTTCACATCCCCTGGCCCAAGCTGCGCCTGCTCAGCAGTGGTCTGGCGGCTTGTGTAGAACGCGGCGAAATAGATGACGAACACCTCTGGGACCTGCTGCAATCGGCCACACTGGCGGCCGATACGGAACTGCCCCAGACCGGCGTACCGCTGGAACTGGAACGTGCACTCTCCGCAGTGTTTATCACCACACCCAGCTATGGCACACGGGCTTGCAGTGTGGTGCGGGTCACAACTGCCGACACTCGCTTCAGCGAGCTACGCTTTGATGCCCACGGCACTACAGGCCACAGCACCCTGACCCTGCGTGAGGGTAAAGGATCAAGCAAGCTCAGCACTTGAACCCGGTAATTTGCGCACCATCTATTAGCCTTTCCACTCTGCCGCCTCCTTCTTTTTTTTCTTTGTTTTTTTTTTTTTTTTGTTGGGGGGGGGGTGCCCCGATACCCCTGTATGATGGGCTTCTTGCATGGCCTATTTTCCTCGTTGCTGGTGCTCACGCTGTTGCGTGACGTGCTGCTGCTGGGTGCATGGTCTGTACAGGCTTTGGGAGTGACGCTGGATCGGGTGGTGCTGCGCGGCACCAGTGCCCAGGCCGTGGCTTTGCTCGCATTGCTTATGACTATGCTGGGTTTCTGGAACGCCCGCCGCACCGCGGCGGTGGTGCGGGTGGACGTACCCATCACCAACTTGCCAGCAGCCTTGCAAGGCTTCACCATGGCGCAAATCAGCGACATCCATGTCGGCCCCACCATCAAAACACACTACTTGCAACGCATCGTGAACCGGGTGAACAGCCTGGGTGCAGACATGGTGGCCATTACCGGTGACTTGGTGGATGGCAGCGTGAAAGAACTGGGCTCACACATTGCACCTCTGGCCACCCTGCAATCGACCCATGGCACCTTCTTTGTGACAGGCAACCACGAGTACTACTCGGGCGCCCACAGCTGGATTGATGCGCTACGCGCACTCGGTGTGCAAGTACTGATGAACGAGCACGTGGTGGTTCACCATGGCAATGGCACGCAAGACCCAGAGCGCGCCATGGTGGTGGTAGCTGGTGTGACGGACTACACGGCGCACCACTTTGATGAAAATCACCGCAGCGACCCGCATGCCGCCATGGCACGGGCGCCAGACGGGGCTCTCTTCAAGCTGCTGCTGGCCCACCAGCCGCGCAGTGCGGCAGCGGCGGAACAAGCAGGGTTTGATTTACAGCTATCGGGCCACACGCACGGCGGCCAGTTCTGGCCCTGGGGTTACTTTGTGCGCTTTCAGCAACCGTTTACCGCGGGCTTGCACAAGCTGGGTGCCCTGTGGGTGTACACCAGCCGGGGCACAGGCTACTGGG
Organism: Rhodoferax sp.; assembly: GCF_034519335.1. Lineage (GTDB taxonomy): Bacteria > Pseudomonadota > Gammaproteobacteria > Burkholderiales > Burkholderiaceae_C > Allorhodoferax. The sequence continues at coordinate 174,081 of NZ_JAXHOL010000035.1, read as the reverse complement.
GTCCGCCCAAGCGTTTTGGTGCGCCTTCTGAAATCACGCTGTTGCGCCTCACACGGGCATAACTGCAAGCCAATTTAGCGTCTAGCCCTTATGGATATTGCGCGGGCAGCTACAAATACGATAGCTACCAATGCCGCTCAACGGCCTTCTGGCAACTCGATCTTGACTTCCAAAGTTTCCAGATTGTCCTGACGACCTTGGATGACCTTGATGTCAGATGGATTGATCTTGACGTATTTGCTGATCACCGCTACCAGCTCACGCTGCAGTTCCATCAGTTTGTCGGGCTGCAGGGCATTGCGCCCCGAGCGTTCGTGGGCCAAAAGAATGGACAAGCGTTCTTTGGCAACGCTGGCCGTAGTTTTCTTCTCACCAAGGAAAAAGGACAGAAGGGAAGCCATGGCTTATTTCCCTCCGAACAGGCGCTTGAGCAGGCCTTGTTTGGGCGCTTCGGTAAAACGCATGGGTTTGTCAGTGCCCAAGAAGCGGTCAATCACGTCCTTGTATGCCTCGGACACGTCGCTACCCTGCATGTGCACCGCAGGCACGCCCTGGTTGGAGGCTTGCAACACCGATTCGCTCTCGGGAATCACCCCAATCAGTTTGATGCGCAGGATGTCCTGAATGTCATCCAGCGACAGCATCTGGCCCTGGTCCACGCGAGCGGGGTTGTAACGCGTGATCAGCAGGTGTTCCTTGATGGGGTCTGCACCCGTCATGGCACGTTTGGTTTTACTGGCCAGCATGCCCAAAATGCGGTCCGAGTCGCGCACGCTGGAGACTTCAGGATTGGTCACCACCAACGCTTCATCGGCAAAGTGCATGGCCATGAGGGCACCGGTTTCAATACCGGCAGGTGAATCACACACAATGAACTCAAAGTCCATGGCGGACAAATCGCTCAGCACTTTTTCCACGCCTTCTTGCGTCAGTGCATCCTTGTCGCGTGTTTGGGACGCAGCCAGCACAAACAGGTTGTCGCATTGCTTGTCTTTGATAAGGGCCTGGTTCAGGTTGGCTTCGCCCTGAATCACATTGATCAGGTCGTACACCACCCGGCGTTCACAACCCATGATCAGGTCCAGGTTACGCAGGCCCACGTCAAAGTCAATGACGGCAGTTTTGTGACCTCGCAGGGCCAAGCCAGTTGCAAAACTGGCGCTGGTCGTGGTTTTTCCCACACCGCCTTTACCGGAGGTCACTACAACGATTTTTGCCATGGGTGAAAAGTCTTTCGAATTAAAAAATGGAAACGGACTCAGGCCTTCAGCGGCTCTATGAGCAGTTTTTCTTGTCCATCGTCGCTCAAACGCACCTGCGCAGCTTTGCCATGCACCTCTCTGGGAAATGCGTTTTCGCTGGTGCGGTACACACCTGCAATAGACACCAACTCGGGTTCCAGGCACAGCGAAAAAATTCGCGCCTGGGTATTGCCTCGTGCACCCGCCATGGCCTTGCCACGCAGGGGCGCATAGACGTGGATATTGCCATCGGCTGCAATCTCGGCACCTTGGTTCACCATGGCCAATACCACCAGATCGCCGCCACGGGCATAGACCTTTTGGCCGGAGCGCAAAGGCTTGTCAACCACCATGGTGGCCGGGCCTGGCACTTCGCGCACCACTTCTTTCACGGGTACTGGCACCACCGCTTCTGCCTGCTTGACCCGCACCACCTCTGGGGGTGCCTCCACCAAACCCACGGCCAAGGCCGCTGCAGTCCATTCGGGGCTGGCACCCCGTACCGCCACCGGAATCAGGTTGCAAGACCGCAATACCTTGAGCAGCGGGACCAAGTCTTGCACTGCCGCATCGGCTGGCAAATGGGAAAAATCAATGACCAAAGGGTCGTTGTCGAAAAAATCAGCACTTTCACTCCCCTGCCCGTACTGCTGCTGCAATTCAGCACACACGGTGCTCCAATTTTCCGACTTCAGGAGCAGAGCCACCAGCGGCAACTGGGCACTTTTGATTTCAAAGCCCACAGGCTTGGAAATGGGGGCTGAACCTGCAGAAGGGGCTGGCATGTAGGCGTTTTTGCGGAGGAGTAATCGGAAGCTGGCAAATCTTACTTGATTGACAAGGTCGTTCTGGCAGTTTGGTGTCCTCATTTTGCAGATGTTCACAACATTTTTTCAGATGAAAAATTGGGTGCACTTTCCGTCTGAAGATGTTCGCTGCTATTTAACTAAATTCATTATTTAAAGATAGTAGTAGTAGGTAAGCAAAGGCATTTTGTGTGGACAAGGAGTTTTTTTTGTTAAAAATCAAGTACTTACCTTGTATGAACCCATGTGGGTGACTGTGCTTTGTTTTTGCTACCCCATCGGGGATAACTTGGGCTCTTTGAAAAAAACTGTGGATAACTTGCTGCTTGTTAGAAAATTATGCACAGGGTTATTAGCAATCGCCGCCGCCGCACTGAAAGAGTACATTCACGCCCTATGAAATACCTTTTGCGTCTTCTGTTGGTGTTGGTGGTGACCAGCGTCGTGTTTTTGGTAGCCGGAGTGATTGCAACCTGGGCACCAGACCGGACGGTGGAACGACTTTCTGAACGCTGGGCCCAAAAGCCGTCTACCTGGTTGGATGTGGGTGGAATGCGTGTCCATTTGCGCGATGAAGGGCCACGTGACGACGCCAATCCCATCGTACTGCTCCATGGAACATCGGCAAGTTTGCACACATGGGATGGTTGGGCCACCGATTTGAAGACCCGCCGCCGTGTCATCCGTTTTGATCTGCCAGCTTTCGGATTGACCGGACCCCATCCGGCCAACAACTATTCCATTGAAGCGTATGTGCAATTTGTCACCCAGGTTCTGGATGCCCTGGGTGTTGAAAGGTTTGTATTGGCGGGGAACTCTTTGGGTGGGCATATTGCCTGGGCCACTGCGCTGGCCCATCCCCAACGGGTGAGCCAACTCATTCTGGTGGACTCCGCGGGTTACCCCCTGGCATCGCAATCGGTACCCATTGGGTTTCAGATGGCTCGTCTGCCCGGTGTGCGCAAGCTGATGGAGTATGTGCTGCCGCGCGGGGTGATTCAGAGCAGCTTGCGCAATGTCTATGGGGATCCCTCTAAAGTGACACCTGAGTTGGTAGACCGCTATTACGAGCTAACCTTGCGTACGGGCAACCGCGCTGCCTTAGCGCATCGTTTTCAGCAGGGCCTGTTTGGCGAGACAGAGGCACTCAAAACCCTCAAAATACCTAGCTTGGTGATCTGGGGTGCACAAGACAGGTTGATTCCACTGGACAATGCCCAGAAGTTTGTGCGGGACATCCCCAATGCGCGCCTGCTTGTTTTTGATGACTTGGGGCATGTGCCCCATGAAGAGGACCCCCAGCGCACGGTGGATGCCGTGCGTGCTTTCCTGAACATCGTTTAGAACCTGTGTTGCCATGGCTGACAAAAAACCATTTGAAATCGCCCGCGAAACGCTCAAGCAACTCACCGCGCGCAAGCTGGTCCCTACCCCGGCCAATTACCTTTCCATTTACAACGAGATTGCGGGCATACCCCATGTGCCGCATTTCCCGGCAGACATCTTGCGCGATATTTCCCAGTCGCTGCCTGCCAAAACACCGGGCCAACAAAAGCAGAAGGGTTTGTTGGATTATTCGATTGATAGGCTGAGCTGGGATGGTGTCAAATCTGCGCTGGTGGCCTATGGTGGTTTCACACCAATCAACGTGCCAGACAACGGCGCTGCCACCAGCACTGGCGGCTTTGCTGCCGAACCTGCAGCTTCTGTGGCACAGCCCGCAGCACTCACCGCCGAGTTTTTGGCACAGATTGGCAAGCTTATCGAGTACGCACAACCTGCTTTGGGCAATGACGACGTCCGCTTCAACGAGCAGACAGACACCTTGGTAAAGGCCTTGCGTCAACCGGGCACGGATGTGGCCACCGCCAAACTCATGTTGGTGAACTACAGCCACCGTTTGTCGTTTGCAGCAGAGGATCAGGCCGAGGTTCGCACCACCCTGCTGAAACTGCTGCATCTGGTGTTTGAAAATATTGGCGAGTTGAGCCTCGAAGAACAGTGGCTCAAGGGCCAGATGGATGCGCTGATGGAAGCGTCCACGCCACCCTTGACCTTGCGTCGCCTGGATGATGTTGAACGCCGCCTCAAGGACGTCATCTTCAAACAAAAGGACGCCAAACAAAAAACCCTTCAAGCGCAAAATGAGATGCGTAGCATGCTGGCCACTTTTGTGGAACGTCTTTCACAAATGACGCAATCCACCGGCAATTTCCAGCAAAAGCTGGAAGAAAGTGCGAAGCTGATTGAACAGGCCAAGTCGATTGCCGAGATTGCGCCTGTGCTCAAGGATGTCGTGGGTACCACCCGCGCGATGGCGCAAGAAAGTCAAGTATCCCGAGAGCAAATGCAAAACATGCGAGAGCGCGCTACAGAGACCGATGCGCAGCTTGCCAAGTTGCACCAGGAATTGGACCGTGTGAGCGCACAGGCTCGCCATGATCCATTGACGGGTGCCCTGAACCGCAAAGGACTGGACGAAGCGCTGAACCGCGAAGTCTCGAATGTGCGGCGCAAAGATGCACCCCTCAGCGTGGCCTTGCTGGATATCGACAACTTTAAAAAGCTAAACGACACGATGGGCCACGCTACGGGTGACGTGGCACTGACCCATCTTGCAAAGGTGGCACGCGAATGCATGCGGCCACAAGACACCTTGGCGCGTTACGGCGGTGAAGAATTTGTCATTCTGTTGCCAGATACCCCATTGGACAAAGGCATAGATGCCATGACCCGCTTGCAGCGGGAATTAACCAAAAAATTCTTTCTTGCCGGTACCGAGAAGGTGTTGATCACCTTCAGCGCCGGGGTCGCCCAGCTCGTGACCAACGAAGAGCCTGCCGACGCCATCAAACGTGCCGATCAGGCCATGTACCTCGCCAAACGCGCTGGCAAAAACAGGGTGCTGGGCGCCTGACCGGGAGACATAACCATGGTGTATCTGCTTGCCGGCCTGCTCATTTTTCTGGGCCTACATTCCATCCGCATCGTGGCGGAGACCACCCGCACACGCCTGCGCACCGTGTGGGGAGAGAACACCTACAAGGGTGTCTATTCCGTGCTTTCTTTGCTGGGTTTTGGGCTGATCGTTTGGGGCTTTGGGCTTGCGCGGGAAACCCCCGCCGTGCTGTGGACGCCGCCCACCGGCATGCGCCATCTGGCTGCTTTGCTTACACTGCCAGCGTTCGTTTTTCTGGCCGCTGCGTATGTACCAGGCAACGCCATCAAGGCACGTGTGCACCACCCGATGGTGTTGTCCGTCAAAACCTGGGCATTGGCCCATTTGCTGGCTACCGGAACCGTGGCACACCTCCTATTGTTCGGCAGCTTTCTGGTGTGGGCGGTGCTGTGTTTTGTTGCGTCGCGCCGGCGTGACCGGGCGCAGGGGACCGTGTATGCGGCAGGCGCGTTACCCGGGACTGTCGCTACAGTTGTTGTGGGTGTTGTGGGCTGGGCATTGTTCGCCTTCTATTTGCACGGTGTGCTGATCGGCATCCGTCCGCTCGGCTGAGGCGCATTCAGGGAGTCAGTAACCACTGGATGACAAACTTGGCGGCAAAGCCCACCATGCCAAAGGCCAGGCCCAAAAACAGCACAAAGGTGCCGAACTTCCCGGCTTTTGATTCCCAGGCCAGTTGCCCAATGATGAACAGCATGTAGAGCATGAAGCCGCCCACGCCGAAGCTCAGGCCAAAGCCGGCAATTTGCTCTTCAGAGAACCCGAACATTAGCGTTGGCCCTGTGGGATGTAGGGCTCGGAATAGGCTTCACGTGCTGGCAGTGCCGAGGCATCCACCAAGTCACGGTAGGCATGCCAGCTGGCATGGCCCAGCATGGGAATCACGGGGATCAGACCCAACAACAACGAGCCTAAACCCAGCAGCGTAAAACCCATGATCAACGCCGCCCAGAACGCCATGGGCACCGGGTTGGCCAGCACCGTGCGCCAGCTGGTCAATACCGCCTGCAGCAAGGTAGTACGACGGTCCAGCAACAAGGGCATGGAGACGACGCTGGAGGCAAACATGGGGGCTGCCATCACACCACCCAGTGCCAGCCAGAGTTCAAACAGCCAACCATCCTTCGCCAAGATGACGTGGTGCACAAACTCCAGCGGTGTATTGATGGGCACAGGTGCCAACAGGGTGATCAGGGCCGCCGAGGTCAGGACCCAGCCCGTAGCCGCCAAAGCCAGTAAGGCACCAAACTGCACCATGCACCAATAGTCGTTGCCCCACTTGTTGAAATGGCTGTTTTGCCAGTTCAGCCAAGTCTTGAAGACCACGCCCCAGTCCGCAGTTTCCTTGCGCTCCAGCGCCCGGCTCAGGGCGTAGAGGCTGGTGGCGAGCACCGGTGCCACCACCAAAAACCCTGACAAGGCACCCGCCAACAACCAGAACCGGTGGTGTGCCACTGCCACAATGCCTGCGCCAAATACCGCCAGCGCAATCCCATGGGCAAAGCTGGACCAACCAGCACGCGCCATGTCACGCCAGGCCAGCGCCAGCCATGCCATGGGGCGCATCAAGCCTATGGTGCGAACAAGGGGGGGGGTGAAAGCGGAAGAAGGCATGCGGTAGATGGGGTCTCAGTGTAGGTGGCTAGCATGGCGCAGATATTGATATCCATCAAGCACCTGTACTGACCCAATAATTCTGCGCCAACGCCCAGGAGACCCCATGCCCCGTCCCGTACTCGACGAATCCCGCATCCATCCTGCTGTGCGTGCGCGCATTGCGACCCACCATGCCGACATCGTGCAAGAGGTGCAAGCGGCCGTGGCGCGCAATGCCGTGGTGGTGGTGGGCATGGGCTTGAACCCCATGCCCAAAAAAGCGCGCGCCGCGTTGGACGCGGCGCGGGTGCCTTACACCTACCTTGAATACGGCAATTACTTCAACGAATGGCGTCGCCGCAATGCTTTGAAAATGTGGACCGGCTGGCCCACATTTCCCATGGTGTTTGTCAAAGGCACCCTGGTAGGCGGCGCCAGTGATGTGCAGGCCCTGATTGCCAGCGGTGAACTTAAGGCCTTATTGGCCTGAGCTTAGTGGTGCTTACCGCCGCGTTGGCCGCCCTTGCGGCTGTGCTCGGCGTCAAACACCTTTTTCTGCTCAGGGCTCAGCGTCGCATACAGCGCCTTGGTAGCGTCGTCACGCTTGGCCATAGCCGTCTGCATATCACTCATGTGCTGCGTGCGCAGGGCACGCATTTTGTCCAGACGTTCCGGGGTGTTCAGTTTTTCCAGCTCGGCTCGGTCAGGGCGTTGCTTTGCATCACGGGCCGGCGGTTTCATGGCGGTGGTGAATGTGGTCCAGGCGCCTTCCTGGGCCGCCGTGATCTTCAGCTTCGCTTTCAGGTCAGCACTGCGCTTGGCGTGCATTTCTTCCATCTTGGCCGGGTCCATGCGGCGGTGTTCAGCGCGTGGTTTGCCGTCCATCATGGCGCCATCATCTTTGTAGGCAAAGGCGGAAACACCGGCACCAGCCAGCACGGAAGCAATGATCAGGGTTTTGAAATGTGTCTTCATGGGGAGCTCCTTAGGTCTAGAACCCGTAGCGGATATCGCCATCAGGTTGAAGGCAAGTGTGCGGTGGGCATGTAACGCGGACGATTGCGTTGGGAGAAGACTGTGTAAAGTTGCATCACAATGCCCGGTTCTGAAAGAAAAGGGTAAACGTGTTCAAAAACATGATGGTGTACCGCTTGGTGTCGGGCTGGACCGCGACCCAGGCGCAATTGGAAGAGGCGCTGGACGGCGCCCGTTTTGTGGAATGTGGCGCCAGCCAAGAAAAATCGGTGGGCTGGGCCGAACCGCGCGGCCAGGCCCATGGCCCGCTGGTGGAAATCATCGGTGGCCAGTGGCTGCTCAAGTTGATGATCGAGGTCAAAAGCGTGCCGGGCTCGGTGGTCAAACGCAAGGTGCAAGAGCAGCTGCAGCACATCGAGGCCACCACCGGCCGCAAACCCGGCAAGAAAGAGGCGCGTGAAATCCGTGACGATGCGCGCTTGGCCCTGTTGCCGATGGCCTTTACCAAGCAGTCCAGCGTGCTGGTGTGGATAGACCCCACCGCTGGGCGCTTGGTGCTCGATGCTGGCAGCCAGGGCAAGGCCGATGAGGTGATGACGGCGCTCATCAAGGCGGTGGACGGCTTGGCCGTGCAACTCATCAACACCCAGGTGTCTCCGGCGGCCGCCATGGCCAGCTGGTTGGGCACGCAAGAGGCACCCCCCGATTTCAGCGTGGACCGGGAGTGTGAGCTCAAGGCGGCCGATGAGTCCAAGGCGGTGGTGCGCTACACCCGCCATGCGCTGGACACCGATGAAGTGGCACAACACATCGCGCTTGGCAAGATGCCCACCCGCTTGGCCATGACCTGGAACGAGCGCGTGTCGTTTGTGCTGACTGAAGCGCTGCAGATCAAAAAAATTGCGTTTCTGGACACGGTGTTTGAAGAGGCTTCCAAAGCGGCTGGTGATGGCAAGGACGACAACTTTGATGCCGATGTAGCGATTGCCACGGGCGAGTTGGTGCAGCTGATCCCGGATTTGCTGGAAGCTTTGGGGGGTGAGGTGGCTCTGGGCGAAAACCCTGCACCCAGCCCTGTTAATACACATGCGGGCGTGACGGGCTAAGCTGCCAGTTTTTTGGAGGCTCTCCATGCCACGCAAGACTGCACAAGACTTCGACCAAGAGCTTCTGATCCTGTTTGATGCCTATGTGCACGGTCTGGTGGACCGGCGCGGCTTTCTGGAGAAGGCCCAAAAATTTGCAGTGGGTGGTGCCACAGCAGTGGGTTTGTTGGCAGCCCTGAGCCCCAACTTCGCCATGGGCCAGGTGGTGCCCAAAGACGATGCGCGCATCAGCACCCGCATGGTGGATATTCCCTCCCCCGCCGGTTACGGCAGCATCAAGGCGTATGTGGCCCAGCCCGCCAAAATTGACGGCAAACTGCCAAGCATTCTGGTGGTGCACGAAAACCGCGGCCTGAATCCCCACATCGAGGACATTGCGCGCCGCTTGGCGCTGGAAGGCTACCTGGTGTTGGCCCCTGATGCCCTCACGCCCCTGGGTGGTTATCCTGGTGATGAAGACAAGGCCCGAACCCTGTTTGCCCAGCTGGACCAGACCAAGACCCGCGAAGACTTTGTGGCCGCTGCAGGCTGGCTGCAAACCCTGCCACAAGGCAACGGCAGGCTCGGAACCGTAGGCTTTTGTTATGGGGGTGGCATGGTCCACTTCTTATCCACTCGCCTGTCCAATTTGGCGGCGGCAGTGCCCTTCTACGGCAACCATCCGGCGCCTGAAGAGGCAGCCAAAGTCAAGGCGCCGCTGCTCATCCACTTTGCTGCCGTGGACGAACGCATCAACGCTGCCTGGCCCGCCTACGAAGTGGCGCTGAAGGCTGCTGGTGCCCGCTACACAGCCCACCTGTACCCGGGCACCCAACACGGCTTCAACAACGACACCACACCGCGCTTTGATGCTGCCGCGGCCAAATTGGCCTGGGAACGCACACTGGCCTTTTTTGCCCAGACCTTGCGCGGATAGGCTGGACTTACTTAGTCGTCGTAGCGGTCATGCCCACGGCCGCGATCGTGGTGGTGGCCGTGGCCTTTGCCCTTGTGGGGTTTGAAGCCGTGGCGGTGGTCATCGCCGCGATAGCCTGCACGGTGGTAGTAAGGGTCGGGTCCATAGGCCCTTGACTGCGCGTGTTGTTGGGTCACAGTGCGGCCTACACCAGCGCCTGCAGCACTACCCACACCTGCACCCACCACAGCGCCGGTGCGTCCTCCCACCGAGTGACCCACGGCCGCACCCGCGGCACCGCCTACGGCGCTGCCAATCACTGCACCTGTTTGGCCAGAACCACGGGTGCTGACTGCAGCACCCGCTGCGCCGCCCAAGGCACCACCCACCACTGCGCCTTGTTTGCCACCCATGCTCTGGCCGATGGCTGCACCGGCTGCCGCACCAGCTCCCCTGCCCAGCAGCGGTGTCCAGTCGTTCGCTTGGGCAGTGTGTGCCAGGGCCAGCAGGCCCAGGGCGGCCAGCGAGATGCGCAAGGTTTTTGCAGAAACGGTGTAAATAGTCATGCGATCAAGGGGCCGCAGCCCGTACCGCCAAACGTGGCGGTTTATGCACCCACAACGCCAGCCCACGGCGCGGGATGACCCCCCTTACAAGGCTTTACACCTGCAGCAACTGCTTACGTTCGCCCAGGGCAGCAAGCGCTTCACCCACCCCTTCCCAAGCGATGGCAAAGCCATTGCGGGACAAGCCAGTAGTGGGTTGCGTCAGGGCCTGGCGCGTGCCCGCTTGCACACTGTCAATCACGGGTACGGGTACATGCGCCTGCACCGCTGCGGCCATGCCTGCCAGCCCGGCACCGCCCAGCACCACAGCGCCCACTTGCCAGCGCTCGGCCGCTTCGCGGCAGGCTTGGGCCAGCAGGCCAATGGCCGCCTCAGGGTTGCTGGCCAGCTCTGCCCCACTGGGCACCACGGTGTGGATGCCGGCCAGTGCTGGTGCATGGCCCAGCGTGTAGGCAAGTCGCTCCAGCATGGGTTTCCAACGCTCTCCCCCGGTCACGATGGCGAATGGACCATGTTGGGAGGCTTCAAGGAACGAAGCCTCTGCCAGACCCATTACCGGCGCCTGGCTGCCCTGGCGCAAGGCCAGCAGCCCGGGGTCACCAAAACATCCAATCAACACAGCGTCAGGCATTGGCGTCCCATCCTGCAGTGCACTGGCCCACCGATCCAGCAAAGCATGCGCAGCGACGGCGTAGCTGGCCTCACACGCAATGTAGGGAGCACCAAACCGTGCAGTCACGGTGCGTACCGCCACCTGCGGACCGGCCGTAGCCTGCGCATGTGATTGCAGCAGCGCACTCACATGCACCGAGGTGTTGGGATTGATGACCAGCAAATGGCGCATGCGTGGTGTCAATGGCTGGTCGGGGTGTTGCCAAACAGGGAGGCAAGATCTGGCGCGGTTTCTTCGGCTGCGGTGAAGCGCAGCTGGGCTTCAAGCTGTGCCAAATGCTCCCGCATCAGGCGCGCGGCCTCGCGTGCGTCGCGCAGGCGGATGGCATCCAGCAACGCACGGTGCTCCTGGCAGCCGCACGAGGTGGCCTCTGCCCGGGCCTGCAAATGGTTATCGCTGTAGGTCATCAAAATCAGCGAGGTGCGCGACACCAGTTCGCGCAGAATGCGCCCCAGCGTCTGGTGGTCGGAGGCATTGGCAATATGCAGGTGAAAGTCGCCCGAAAGGCGGATGGCACGGCGCATGTCCCCTGCCGCGCGCGCGGCCTCTTCGTCGTTGATGCACTGCGTGAGTGCGGCAATGTCGTCGGTAGTGGCGCTGGCAATAAAACACTCGATGAGCGTGGGCTCGATCATGCGGCGCACCTCGAATACCTCCCGCGCCTCTTTCTCGGTGGGCTGGGCCACCATGGCACCGCGGTTGGGTGTCAGCGTCACGATCTGTTCGTTGGCCAAGCGCACCAACACAGGCCGGATGCGGGTGCGCGACACCCCGAAGGCGCTGGCCAACTTTTCTTCGATGAGCTTGGTGCCCGGTGGAAGGCGGTGGTCCAGGATGGTGGCCACCATGCGCTCGTAAATCTCGTTTTCTGTCAGTGCGACAAAGTCACTCATGCTTACCGCCGATTGGCTGGCTTCTTGGCCAGTAGTTTGGACAAGCCCACCGCCAGTCCCATCACCAGAAACGATACCACCATGGTTACGGTGCCCAAGGCGTAGATGGAGGGTGTGGTGACGGTGGTCGTGAGGCCCTGCAGTTCCAGCGGCAGCGTGTTTACATCGCCAATAGCCTGCGAGGTGCGGGCAATCTCGTCCCAGCTCAGGGTGAAGCCAAACATTCCAATGCCGACGACCGAGGGTGCAATCAGCGGCAGCACCACGTGGCGAAAGCCTTGCCACGGCGTAGCACCCAAGTCGCGTGCAGCTTCTTCATAGGCGGGGTTAAAGCGCTTGAAGATGGCAAACATGATGAGCAGGCCGAACGGGAGTGTCCAAGTCAGGTGCGCGCCCAAGGCCGAGGTGTAGATCCCCAGGGCGGTGCCGTAGTTTTCCAGCACACCCTCCATGCCAAACGTCTCCAGCATTTTCTTGATGCCAGTATCGAGCAGCCGAAACTCCAGGCCAATGCCCAGTGACACGATGATGGACGGCATGATGAGGCTGGCCACCACGGTGAAGAACAGGATGTGCCCACCACGTAGCTTTTTGCGAAAGGCCAATCCGGCCAGTACCGAGAACACAATGGTGAAGGCCATGACCGTGAGGCCCAGGCCTAGCGAGCGGTAGAGTGCTGCGCCAATGTCCACCACGCCCAGGCCTTCGGCCAATTTGTGGAACCAGTGCAACGAAATGCCGCGCATGGGGAAAGTCAGCCCACCCTCGGGGCCCTGGAAGCTGAGCACCACGATGACCAGCATGGGGCCGTAGAGAAACAGCACATAGGCCGCGAAGAACAGGGCCAGGAGCCAAAAGGCTGCGGAGCGATTTTTGGTGTTCATAGTTCTTTGCGGATATCGACCATGCGGGTCAGCGCCCAGATGATCATGAGCACGATGCTGAGCAACACCACCGCATTGGCCGCGGCCAGCGGGAACTGCAGGTAAGACGTCTGCACCTGGATGATCTTGCCGACAGACGCGATCTGCTGGCCACCCATCACACCGATGGTCACGAAGTCACCCATGACGATGGTGATGACGAAGATGGAGCCGATGATGATGCCGGTGCGGCACAGCGGAATGATCACATTCCACAGCGTTTGCCAGGCCGTGGCGCCGCTGTCGCTGGCGGCCTCGATCAGGCTGCGGTCGATGCGCATCATGCTGTTGAAGATGGGCACGATCATGAAGGTGGTGAACAGGTGCACAAAGGCCAGGACCACCGAGAAGTCAGAGAACAGCAGCCACTCCACGGGCTGCTTGACCACGCCCATGGTCATGAGCGCATCGTTGACCAAACCGTTGCGTCCCAGCAGTGGCACCCAGGCAATCATGCGGATCACGTTGCTGGTCCAGAACGGAATGGTGCACAACACAAACAGCACCACCTGCACACCGCTGGACCTCACGTGGAAAGCCAAAAAATACGACACCGTAAAGCCGATGACCAGCGTGAGCAGCCACACCAACAGGCTGAACTTGAAGGTCGACAGATAAGTTTTGGCGGTGACGCACAAGTCGCCGTACTCATTGCGCGACAGGCAACCGTCAAAGATGGCCACATAGTTCTTGAAGGTGAACCCGGGCAGCATTTCGTACTGGTTGTAGTCCCAGAAACTCACCATCAGCACCAGCGCCAATGGAATCAAAAAGAAGAGCGCAAACACCGTGGTGAGCGGCAAGGCCTGCCACCAGGCCGCAAGTGTGCGGCCGGGCGCAGATGCCGCCGGAAGTGAGGGTGCTGAAGGTGCGCTCATGGTGATTTCACTTCCTTGGCTGGCGGGTCGTTAGGCTGCGACGAACTCGTTCCACTTCTGGACCATGTAGGCGTTTTCGTCCATCACGGCGTTCCAGCAGGCGATGCCGCCCATGCGCTGCTCGTAGCTGCCACCGTCGCGGCTTTCGCCCTTCTTGGCCAGCACATCGCCGTTGGGGCTCTTAATGTCCTGGGTGGCAGGCTTGCCTTCCATCCAGTAGGCCCATTCGTAGGCTTCCATCTTGGCCTTGGCGGTGTCCAGCACGGCGCTGTAGTAGCCCTGGCGGTTCAAGTAGGCACCGGCCCAGCCGTCCAGGAACCAGTTGATGAACTCGTAGGCACCATCCAGCTTTTTGCCAGACAAGGTGGCGGGCAGGCCGAAGCCGGAGGCCCAGGCGCGATAGCCTTCCTTCAGGGGCTGGAAGTTGCAGGCAATGCCCTTGGTGCGCACGGCGGTCACGGCAGGGCTCCACATGGACTGGATCACCACTTCGCCAGAGGCCATCAGGTTCACGGACTCGTTGAAGTCTTTCCACAGGCTGCGGAACTGGCCTTGCTTCTTGGCTTCAATCAGGGTCTTGATCGTCAGGTCAATTTCCTTCTTGGTCATGTTGCCCTTGTCGGGATACTTGTAGATGCCCATGGCTTCCACCACCATGGCGGCGTCCATGATGCCGATGGAGGGGATGTTCAGGATCGCGGCCTTGCCCTTGAATTCGGGGTTCAGCAGCTCGGCCCAGGAGGAGATGGGACGCTTGATCAGGTCAGGGCGGATGCCCAGCGTGTCGGCGTTGTACACGGTGGGAATGAGCGACATGAATTGGGTCGGCGCGGCAGAGAACTTCTTGCTCTTCTCGCCTTCCAGGTAGATCACCTTCTTGGGCGCAGTGCCTTGGTCGCCAACCTTTTTGCCCGCCACTTCGCCCTTGGTGAACAGTGTGGTGATCTTGTCGGCGTTCTTGATGCGCTTGGTATCGATGCCCTTCAAGTTACCGGTGGGTACGATGTTTTTGAGCGAGAAATATTCGGAATCGATCAGGTCAAAGCTGTTGGGTGCGGTGACGGCGCGCTTGGTCACGTCGTCGGTGGTCACGGCCACATACTGGATCTTGATACCGGTGTCTTTCTCGAACTTCTCCGCAATCGCCTTGTCTTGGTTCACGGCGGTGCCCAGGTAGCGCAGCACGATGGGGTCGGCCGAGTGCACGGCGGGGAACACGCCCGCAGCCAGGATACCAGCAGTGCCTTTGAGCAGGCTGCGGCGTTGCATGGGTGCGGCGGTGGAGAGGGTGTCTTTCAGATCATCAGCCATGAGAAAACTCCTTGAGAGGTGCGGAGGGGTTGGAAACTTCTTGCGAAGACAGGGGAAATAGAGAACGGGAAATCAGTACGCCAGCGGGTGCGCAGCGGCTGGTGCCCAGCTCAGCTGCACGGTCTCGCCTACGGTGTAGGGCTGTTGGGCAAAGGTGGCTTCGGACACCATCACCGAGATCTCGGCCGTGGTGTGCGCGGTGTGGGCGACGCCGGGGTTTTGCAGGCCCAGCAGCACATAGGTGCCTTGGTACTCCACATCGGTGATCACGGCGCGCTTGGTGTGTGGTGCGTCGGTGTTGGCGCTGGTGGCGGGGGTGACCTGCATCTGGTCGGTGCGCACACCAATCTTGCCGGCTGGGGTTTCCAGCACGTTGTGGCCGCCCATGAAGCGCGCCACAAACTCGCTGGCTGGCTTGTTGTAGACCTCGTGCGGGCTGCCCACTTGTTCGATGACGCCGTGGTTCATCACCACCATGGTGTCCGCCAGCGCCATGGCTTCTTCCTGGCTGTGCGTCACGTGGATGAAGGTCAGGCCCAGTTCCTTTTGCCAGCGGCGCAGCTCGGCGCGCATCTGGATGCGCAAGAAGGGGTCCAGTGCGGAAAGGGGTTCGTCCAGCAGCAGCACGCGCGGCTGGGTAATCAGGGCACGCGCCAACGCCACGCGCTGTTGCTGCCCGCCCGACAACTCGGCCGGTTTGCGGTCTGCCAGGTGGCCCATGGCCACGCGCTCCAGCAGATCCTGCGCCTTGGCATGGCGCGCCAGCTTGTCCACGCCCTTCATCTTCAGGCTGAAGGCCACGTTGTCCAGCGCGCTCAGGTGCGGGAAGAGTGCAAAGCTCTGGAACATCATGGCCGTGCCGCGCTCGGCGGCGGGCAGGTCGGTGATGTTGCGGTTCTCCAGCAGGATGTCGCCACTGCTGGCCGACTCGTGCCCCGCAATCATGCGCAGCGTGGTGCTCTTGCCGCAGCCCGATGGGCCCAACAAGCAGCAATAGCTGCCGCTGGCAATGCGCAGGTTGATGTTGTCCACGGCAGGCTTGCCCTGGGCGTAGCGTTTGCTCAGTCCAACCAGCTCAATGGCCGCGGCCTGCACGGGGGTAGTGGCGTTCATGCCCAACCCTTACGCAAAGCCTGTGCCAGCTTTGTACACAATGTTTTTGGCACTTTGTGTACAAAATGCACCCGTTTTGTGCGATGCAGCACACCAAGGGCGCAAACCGGTGCGCGCGGCTTTGGTGCGGGCAAGCCAGCGTTGGCTTGCCATTTGGGTGCCAAATGTGCTGCTAGCGCTTATGGATATTGCGCGAACAGCTATCTATTTGATAGTAACTAGCTCTTCATTTTGCAGGTGCTGAAGCCGAAGATGGCATACGGTGGGCACCAACCCATCAGGCCGGTGGCCAGGGGCACTGCGCCCAGCCAACCCCACCAGCCCACGGTCCCGGTGGCAGCCAGGCCGATGAGAACAGCGCCAGCGCCGATACGGACGATGCGGTCAATGCCGCCAACATTTGCTTTCATGGAGTCACTCCTTGGTTGCGATGGAGTGATTGGACGCCCGGGCGGCGCTGGTGTCTGTGACCTAAGTCACACAGGGGGTGGCAGGCCGCTGGCCAGGGCGCGCAGGGCCGCGCTGCGCTGGATATGGATGTGCTCGCGGCCCAGGGCAATCCAGCCCTCCCGCTCAAACCGGCGCAACAGGCGCGTCACCATCTCGCGCACCGTGCCCAGCTCGTCGGCCAGGGTTTGGTGCGACAGGTGCAGGTCTTGCCCCCGCCCCAGCAGTGTGGCCGCCAGGCGCTGGTCCAGTTTCTGAAAGGCCACCGCGTCCACCAGGCTGGTGAGTTCGGCCATGCGCTCGGCAAACAGGCCCAGCACCAGCGTGCGAAAAGCAGGTTCCGCCAGCCATTCCTCAAACAACGTGGGTGGAATCATCAGCAAGGTGCTGGCCTGCGTGCTCGTACCGTCGGCCCCCAGCGGCAGCCCGCGAAACAGGCTGGCACTGCTCACCAGGCACAACTCGCCGGGAAGCACCCGGTACAGCTCCAGACTGCGCCCGTCACCCGAATGGCAGGCCACCCGCACCTCCCCCGCCAGCACCAATGGAAAGCCCTGGCAGGGCGCGCCTTGCGCAAACAGCTGCGTACCGGCGGGAACCGACACCGCCTGCGCTTGCAGTGCCTCCAGCGCTGGGGCCAAAGGCTGTAGGGTGGGATACAGGGTGAGCAGGTCGGTGTGCATGGTTAGGCATCATATCGGCCTCCAATGCTTATGGAATATGCGCGAGCAGCTACTGATTTGATAGCTATTCACGTATGTTTGAAGCGGACTTGGGGCCTAAAATGCGCTCCATCTCTGCGCCAACGTTCCATGAACCTTCTTTTTGTCTGTAGTCGCAATCAGTGGCGCAGCCCCACCGCCGAACAGGTGTGGCGCAAGCACCCCGGCCTGTCGGTGCGCTCCGGCGGCACCAGCCGCAACGCCCGCCATCCAGTGTCCGAAGCAGACATCTTGTGGGCGGACGCGGTGTGCGTGATGGAGGACAAACACGCCTCCCAGCTCAAGGCCAGCTTTCGGGAGTTGCTACAGGGCAAGCCCCTGCACGTGCTGGATATACCCGACGACTACCGCTACATGGACCCGGAGCTAGTGGAACTGGTGCGCAGCGGGGTGGCGGGGATCTTGGGACTGGACTGAGCCCAGACCAGCAGTGGCAGTTCCTCCAGCAGCGCAGCTCGTTCCCGCTTGGGCAAAGGCCGCAGCCCGGCCGCCACCCACTGTGCGCGTTCCAGGTTGATACTGCCGCGCGCCTTCCAGCGCTGGGCTTCCAGGGCCGGGTTGTGCAGCATGGCGGCCAGCCAGACGGCCTGGGCAGCGGTGAGCTGGTCGGCGCGTTTGCCAAAGTAGGTGTGGGCCGCGGCCTGCGCGCCACAGACCGTGGCGCCCCAAGGTGCGTGGTCCAGGTAGAGGCGCAGGATGCGCGCCTTGCCCAGGGTCTGTTCCATCTCCACCGCGTAGAGCAGTTCGCGCAGCTTGCGCACGGGCGAGCGCTCCCCGCCGGTGACCAGCAGCTTGGCCACTTGCTGCGAGAGTGTGCTGGCCCCGCGCGGCGGGCGAGCTGCGCGTCCAAGGACTTGCAAGGTCGCGTCTTCCACCTGGTTGCTGCGCAGGGCCTTGCCCATCTCCACCAGGTCGTAGCCGGGGTGCTCATAAAAGCGCTGGTCTTCGGCGGCCAGCACGGCGCGGGCCAGCAGGCTGTCGGCGCGCACATTGGCGCGCGTCATGGCCACAGGCAGGCTGCGGTTGCACTGGCTTTGCGCCTGCGCCCAGGCTTCGGTGCCCAGGCCTTGTACGGCCATGCCGCTGATGCGGGGCCGCACCGTCAGCGTCTTGCTGGGAAGGTCTAGCGTGGCCTTGAGGGAGAACGTGCCATCGATCTGCGCGGTCGCCACTTCGGGGATGGCGCTGGCAAACAGTGCATAGCCATCGGCTACCGGCGTGTCGGGTACCTCAATGTGGAGCGTGATGCCGGTGGGGCGCAGGTTGCCGCGCCACGTGGCGTTGACCGCCCCGCTGTGCAGCGTACCGCGCAGCTCGGTGGCGTTGCGGCGCACGGTCATGCGGGCTTCTTGCAGGCGGATGGGTTCGCCACCCCAGCTGCTGCTGCGCAACGTGCAGGGTTGGCAGCGCAGGCTGAGCTGTTGGCTGGCCTCAATCCAGCTCAGCTGCACTTCGCCCAGGCGTGTGGGCAGGGTGCGGCCATGCAGCTGCCGGGCAATCCAGGGCGTACTGCCCCACTGCACCAGCGCGGCCACACCCACGTCCAGGCTCACCGGCCCGGCCCGCAGCGTGGTGGCCCAGTCCCCCGGCGCCGGGCGCAACAGTGCGCGCGCCGTGAACAGCAAGGCGCCTAGGCCCAGCATGGCCAGCACCACCGTAATGAGCAGAACCCGGGCCGCAGCCCCAAGCCAAGTACGCACAGCATCTTCCTTCCTGAAACCTAGCCGCCTTACAGCGGCGTTGCCACCGTCACGGCTTTCCACGGACCCGTGGACTGGCCGGCCACCGAAGCCCAGTACCAGGCCGAGGTATCGGTAAAGCCCTGCCCTTGCGCGTCCTCGATGCGCTCGCACACGCGCACCGCCTGGCCGCCCTTGTCCGCCACAAAGCAGCGCCAGCGCGTCTTGTCGGCCTGCTCCTCCAGCTGTTCATTGCGGATGCGGTAGCCCAGACCGCGGTAGCAGTCGGTGGCGGGGTGCAGCATGCGCGTAGGCTGGTTCACAGTGCGCAGCACCAGCACCTGGCGGTCATCGGTCAGGCGCGCAACAGTGCCGGGGAAGTGGCGGGCGAAACGTGCCTCCACCTCACTCAGCGCCAAGGGGCGCAGGGGCGCGCCTTGCCATTTGGTAGGCAACTCCACGTGGGTGGTGTTGGGGTCGCGCATGGTGTCCTGCCCGGTGAGCGCCTGGGCAATGCCCCACACCGCACACAGTGGCAGCACGGCAGTCCACAGGGTCTTGTGCAGCACGCGGTTTAGAAAGCGGTTTTCCAGAAAGTTCATGCTGTTGCGCGCTCCAAAGAACCGGTGCGGCCCATGGCCCAGGCAATGCCACCGCACACCGTGGCCAACACCAGCAGGCCCACGGCGTCATGGCCCCAGCCGGGGAAAGCAATGCCCGAGGCCTGCAGCGCCACCAGCACCGTGTTGCGCAACACATTGCCCAGCAGCACCAGCACCCCCACCACGGGCAGGCGCAGCAAAAAGGTCTTGTTGCGCTGGCTGGTGGCCAGCGCCACCACACAGGCCGTGAAGTAGCCCAGCCATGCCATCTGCACGCCCGAGCAGGGCGCATCCACGATGACCAGTTGCCCGTTCACCACCAGGCTGCTGCCGGTGCGCTCCACGGTGTGGGCGATGGACAGCAGCCAGCGGCTCAACTCCGCCGTCACCACGCGCAGCGGAAAGCCCGCATAGAACTGCAGCGAGGCCAGTAGCGGCAGCGACAACACCGACAGGCCGAGCACCGGCGCCGTGGCCACGCGCGCTGGCAAGAAGGCGATGAGCCCGGTCGCGATGGACAGCAGGCCGATGAGCGCCACCACCAGGTCCGGCAGCTGCTGGTGCAGCGCCGTGGTGAGCACCGCGCCAGTGAGCGCCGCTGCCTGAAAGCCCAGGCGCGGCGCGGCGCGCAGCTGGCGGCGGTGTTGCCACAGCAGCCCGCCCAAGGCCGCCAGGGCCAGCAGCCCCAGCGGGTCGTCTGAGCCGTCAGCCATGCGTTGGCCCATCCACCACCAGGTGGGCCACAGCGCCAGGGCCAGCAGGGCCAGCCAGCGCCATTCGGGGGCGGTGTCGATGGCGATGCCGAAGCGCACAAAGCGGGGCATTTGCAGAAGGCGGGACAAAGCCATGGCGATTCCCGTTCAACTGGTGAAGTGGTGGGCGCGGCGCGTAGCGCGGTGGCGGCGGTGCGCCAACATGGCCAGCACACTCAGCGTCAGCAGCATGGCGCCCCAGGTGGCGGGCTCGGGCGTGCTGGGCACTTCAGCGCCCAGGGCCGAGTTCTCCACACCTTGCGGCAGGGGCGAAGGCTGGTTCACGCTGGGGGCGTCTGCAGGCGCCTTGTTGCGGACCACCTGGTCTACCGCCAGAAAGCTGGTGTACTGGGTGAGCAGGCTGTACTTCAGGCCCAGGTCGGTGATGGCGTCCTTGGCGGCACTGCCGCCTTCCAGGGCTTCCTGGTCACTCAGCGCAGCAATGCGGTGGCGGGCCCAGAGCTGGCGTAGGGCGGCAGTGTCGGTCACATTGCTGGCGTTGATGGGCATGCTGAAGTGCAAGGGGCCGTTGGCCGAGTTGCCGTCCACCACCAGCGTGCCCTTGGCCTCACCGCGCCATTTGCCAAACACGATGAGCGGGCGCTGGGCCAGCAGGTCGGGCAGCTGGCGCGGCTCCACGTCGTACACGTCCAGGCCTTCAAAGCGCGCTTTTACGTTGGTGAGCACGGGGGAGTCGATCATTTGGCGGAAGCGTTTGGCTTGTTCGGCCGCTTGCTCGGGTTTGGTGATGATGAAGGGTTCGCCCATGCCCGCACGGGCCAGGCCTTCCATGAGGTGGCGGTTCACGCTGGAGCCGATGCCGAAGGAAAACACGTTGGCGCTCGACAGGTTGTTGCGCACCAGTTCAAAGGCTTCGCGTTCCACGGTCACATAGCCATCCGTCACCACCACCACGGTGCGCGAGGTGTCGGCGTTCTTGGGTTGGGCGTACACGCGCTTGAGCGCGGGGATCAGCTCGGTGCTGCCACCGCCGCCTTCTCTGTCGATGGTGCGGATGGCCTGGTCAATGTTGGCCTTGGTGGCGGGCACCGACGTAGGGTTCAAGAAGCTGTTGCTGCCCGAAAACAGCAGCACGTTGAAGGTGTCGCTGGGGCGTAGGCCGCCAATCAGCTCGCGCAACACACCCTTGGCCGTATCCAGCGGAAAGCCGTGCATGGAACCCGAGATGTCCACCACAAAGATGTACTCACGCGGCGTGATGGCCGTGGCAGGCGGGGCCTTGGGCGGCTCCACCATGGCGAGGAAGAAGTTTTCGTCCTGGCCCTTGTAAAGCATCACGCCAGTTTCGATCTTGTCGCCCGCCAGGCGGTAGTCCAGGATGAAGTCACGGTTGTTGGTCGGCTCTGCGGTGGGCAACAAGCCCACCACCGTGGCGCCACCCTGCTCGGTGTAGCTGCGGATGGTGTGCGAGCTGGAGCGTACTTCCTTCACGCCAATGGGTGTGTTCAGCGACACGTGGATGTCAAACGCAGGCGCCGCGGCACTGGTGGGCGTGTTCTGGCCCTGGGGCAGATAGGGCTGGGCCACCCAGGTGGCCTTGGCTTGGCTGCCTGAACCTTGCGTTGTGGGGCTGTTGTAGCGCGGGCCCACCACGGTGGGGAAGACGAACTGGTACTTGCCATCCGTGGGCAGCAGCAGTTCGGTGTAGCGCAGCTCCACCTTCACGTCGTCGCCGGGCATGATGTTGGCCACGTTCATCTGGAACACATTGGGCAGGTGCTGCTCCAGCAGCGCGGCGGTCTTGCCCTCGGCCTTGGCCGCGTCGTATTCGATCTTGGCCTGTTGTTTCTCGCGGATCTTGGCCGTGATCAGGCGGTCCGCCAGGCGCACGTTCATGCCGTACACGGCAGCGCGTGTGGAGCCGGGGAACACGTACTTGGCTTCGATGGCGCGTTGGCCTTCGTTCTTGTAGGTCTGCACCACGGTCACGTCGGCAATCACGCCGCTGACCTTCACGTTGACTTGGGTGGATTTGAGCGGCAACTGGTCCACGCCAGGGTTGTCGCTCTTGATGAAGAAATAGGGGCTCTCGGTCTTTTGGCGCGGTGTCGCGTCGCGGTCCTGCGCTTGGGCTGGCGGGCTGATGGTCAGCGCCACAAAGCAGGCGGCAGACAGCGCGGTGGTGGCCAGCCAGACCCAGCGCGAGCGGCGCGCGGGGGGCTCAGCAGAGGCGGCATGGTGGGCCGGGTGGGTAGCAACAAGTGCCATGGGGCTTCTCCAGTCGGCGTGCGGTATTGCACGGTGGAGAGAGCATCCCGCCCGGGGGAGAAGTCAGTTTGAAGGGGTTGGGGGCTTGTGTGAAGCCTGTGTGAAATGGGGGTGAAAAGGATTTGATTCGCACCTAATAAAGGTGTATCGAAAATATGTCCCCAATACTATTCATCTTGAAAATCAACTTCCGGAAAATGGCGCTCAAGCAGGATCCGCATTGCCGGATCGTTGCTATTGCGTTCTCTGTCATTTGCTTCTTTTTTTAAATTTCGCCCCCGCCAGTCTTGAAGACTTATGTTGGGTTTGTAGCGGCACAGAACATCCAAAGCCGTTAGGAATTCTGGTGTCCCGCTGCGGGTATACATTGCCGCAGTAGTCCCGTTCTTGTCTTGCGCGTTGATGTTTGCTCCCGCAGCAAGAAGGCTTTCCATGCAGGCGTAGAACTTCCGATTTGTCGCCCACATGAGTGGCGTGACTCCCCCATCACCATTATTTAGTGGTTCATCGGGGCTTTTCCCCGTTGCTAAAAGTGATTGAACTATCTGAAGATTTCCTCTCATGGCCGCATGAGCGAGTGCGCCATCCCCTGCGAATGTCCCTCCGCGCCGAATCAATGCAAGTGCTAGATCTTGTCTATCAGCAGCAATGGCTGCAACTAGAGGCGTTTCGCCCCATTTCCCACGGGCGCCGTGCAATCGTCTGGATGTAGCAAGACGTAGTGCCTTGTCGTCATGACCTTGCTCAATGGCCGCGAAGATGGGCGATCGAAAGACTTGTTTCGACCGACCAATTGCGGAATCAATGATCTGCCTAAAAGCAGGGATCTCAAGTGAGAATGTGCGCCATCCTGGGATTTTGATGATGTAAATGGATGGCATAGGTACTTGGAGGTAAATGTTGTTCGGCTCTTTGCAAGAATTAGTCCATTCTGCGAGGCAGCCACAGTACAGCGTATGCCCCAGAGCCTTGGGTTTCAGGCCGATTCCCCAGCTCTACCCTGCCCCGGTGCAGCGAAGCAATCTCCTTCACAAAGCTCAGCCCCAACCCCGTGCTCTTCTTCTTGGAGTGCGGGCGCGCCAACGAATAGAACTTCTCAAACACCTTGTCCTGCGCGTAGCTGGGGATTCCAGGCCCTTGGTCGCGTACGGTGATCTGGGCCCAGCGGCCTTGCACTTGCAGACCGAGTTCGATGGTGCCGCCTTCAGGGGAGAAGTCCAGCGCGTTGTCCAGCAGGTTGCTCACCGCGCGGCGCAGCAAGAAGGGGTCGGCCTCTACCGTGGCATCCGCTTGTGCCTGCACGCTGATGCGGATGCCGCGTTGCGTGGCCACGCCTTGGGTGGCCAGGCTCAGCTCTTCCAGCAGGGGACGCAGCGCGACGGGCTGCACGTTGTCCAACACGCGGCGGGTTTCCAGTGCGGTGAGTTCCATCATGCGGTCCACCATCTCCTGGATGCGCTGGGTTTCGCGTTGGATGTTGGTGAGAAAGCGCTGGCGCTGGGCTTCTTCCATGGGCTCTTGCAGCAACTCGGCCGCGCCGCGAATGGCGGAGAGCGGGCTCTTCACCTCATGCGTGAGCGTCTGCACATAGTCGGCCACGTAGTTGCGCCCGGCCAGGGCATCGCGCATTTCGTCGTAGGCGGCGCGCATCAGGTCCCAGCCGCGGCGTAGCAGGCGGGCTGGGTGGAAGCCTCGCTGGGCCTTGATATAGCGCGCGTAATCGGTAATCAGCCCAAAGGGCCGCACCAGCCACATGGACACCATGACGGCCAGCACCAGTACGGCCAGCACCGAGATGAGCCCCGCATACAGCGTGCGGCTGCGTGCAGCGGCCACGAACTGGCCGAAGGTTTGCACCGGCTTGCCCACGGTAACCGCGCCAATGATTTCGCCGCTACCCGCACCCTGCGCGTTGCCGGTCCAGCGGACGGGGGCGGCCATGTACATGACGGCCGAGTTGGGGTCGCCCGGAATATCCAGCGTGGTGCGGGCGCCGTATTCGCCCTTGAGCGTGAGCTGCACATCGCGCCACTGAGAGAAGTCTTTGCCCTGCGATTGGCCAGTGGAGTCGAACAGCACGGTGCCGTTGCGGTCGGTCACGTAGGCGCGCAGTTCCACCTTGGTTTTGTTGACGCTGAATATTTGTGCGCTGAATTCGCGGGCGTATGCCGCTTTGAACAGGTTGTCCATCCGCGCCGTGTCGATGGCACCGTCGCGCACGTCTTGCTCTATCAAGGTGGCCAGCAGTTGCGAGGTTTCCACCAGCGATTCTTCGGCGGACTCGCGGTAGCGTGGGTCCAGATCACTGACCACGCGGTAGAGCACGGCGGCCATGCCGATTGCGTAAATCAGCAGCAGGCCAAAGAAGATGCGGCTTCTCTTGCTCATGCAGGTTTCGCGGGCAGTTCTTCGTTCAGCGCGTAGCCCGTGCCGCGCAGCGTGCGGATGGGCTCCAGCGTGGGGGCGACGGCCTTGAGCTTGGCGCGCAGGGTTTTGATGTGGGCGTCCACCGTGCGGTCAAAGCTGTCGTTGTCGCCGCCCCAGACTTGCAGCAGCAGTTCGTCGCGTGTGAACACGCGGCCGGGCTTTTGCACCAGCAAGCGCAGCACGCCGTACTCGTAGCGCGACAGCTCCAGTGCCTTGCCATAGAAGCGGATCTGGTGGCGTTCTTCGTCCAGCGCCCAGATGGCGGGCGCGCTGACGGGCGCCGCTGGTGCAGGCGCAGGCACGGGGGCGGTCACGGGCCGCGCGCTGCGGCGCAGGATGGTGCGCACGCGGGCCACCAGCTCGCGCGGGGAGAAGGGTTTGGCGATGTAGTCGTCCGCGCCCAGCTCCAGGCCGACCACGCGGTCGATCTCGTCGCTGCGCGCGGTGAGGAACAGCATGGGTACCTGGCTGCCGCCGGGCAGGGCCTGCAGGCGGCGGAAAAGCTCAAAGCCGTTGAGGTCCGGCAGGCCCACGTCCAGCACGGCCAGTGCAGGAGGCTCGGCGGCGAACAGGCGGATGGCCTCTTCGGCGGTGCTGGCCCACACCGGGGCAAAGCCGTCGGTGGACAGCACGTACTGCAGGGTGTCGGCAATGCCGGATTCGTCTTCGACGAGAAGGATGCGCGGTTTCAGGGCCATGGGGCGCATTGTGGCGCAAAAATGGCCTCTAGCCCCCGTCGAATGTGCGCAAGCAGCTATCAATTACATAGCGTTTCGTGGACTAAGTGGTGGTGCCCGCCAAGTCGTCCAGGATGGGGCAGTCCGGCCGGTCGTCCCCATGGCAGCAGTCCAGCAGGGTGGACAGCGTGCGCTGCATGGCCTGCATGGCGGCGATGCGCTCACTCAACTCGTCCATGCGCTTCTGGGCGATCTTCTTAACGTTCGCGCTGGCCCGGCGCTTGTTTTGCCACAGGCCCACTAACTCGCCAATCTCGGCCATGGAGAAGCCCACGTCGCGGCAGCGCTTGATGAAGCGCAGAGTGTGCACGTCAGTGGCGCTGTAGAGCCGGTAGCCGCTGTCGGTGCGGTTGACCGTGCCCAGCAGGCCCAGCGATTCGTAGTGCCGCAGCATCTTGGCGGACACCCCGCTTTGGCGCGCCGCCTCGCCAATGTTGACCGGCTGGCTGGACACTTGGGCAGGCTTAGGCTGCGACGGCATAGCCTTCTTCTGCAATGGCGTGGGCCAGGGCTTCGCGGGGCTTGGTGGATTCCACCTCCACCAAGTTCAGGCTGCGGTCAATCTTCACCTGCGCTTGGGCGTCCACTTCCTGGATGGCGCGGGTGACAGCCTTTTCGCAGTGGCCGCAGGTCATGCCGGTGACGGTAAAGGTTTGGTTCATGGCAACTCCTTGTTTTCAGTGAATGCAGGAATTGTGAACCTTGCCATGGTGGGAGGGTCAAGTGCTTTTGCAAAAAAGCTGTTGCTGTGCCAAGGTCCATGTTCCCGCGTAAGCTGACCGTTCAATTCAATGCAAACGAAGAACCTCATGGAAATTCGGAACGCGACAGCAGAAGACGCGCCTGCCATCAGCCGCCTCATTGGCAGCGTGGCCCGCTTTTTCACGCTGCAACCGGATGGCGCAGGGGCAGAGGACTTTCTCAAGACAATCTCGCCCGAATCTGTCGCTGGCTACCTGACCGATCCGCGCTTCGCCTACTTCAAGGCAGAGCAAGACGGCGCCCTGGCCGGTGTGGTGGCGGTGCGTGACGCCAGCCACCTCTACCACCTGTTTGTGGACGCGTCGTGCCAGCGCCAGGGCCTGAGCCGCCAGCTGTGGGACCATGCCCGTGCGGCGGTGCGGGACACCAACCCCGGCTACTTCACGGTCAACTCCACACCCTATGCCCAGCCGGTGTACGAACGCTTCGGGTTTGTGGCTACCGGGCCGCGCGTAGAGACCAAGGGCATTGCCTTTGTCCCCATGCGTTTGACCATCGCTTGACCTTCCCACTATGGCAAGCCTTACGCTTGCACCATGAGTAGCGAAACCTCTCCCCTCGCGACCACCTCTACCATCGATATCGGCATCGGGGCATGACCAGCGTCATTGAATGTGATGCGGGTGGAAAGGCCCTGAAGTAAATGCTGGCGTGGACAGCGCCGTGGTGAACCCGGCTGCGAATACCGCCCGCAGTGCCGTGAATGTAGGCAAAAGTTTTGTGGGAAAACCCTTGTCAATTTGCCTACTCAGAATGAGGTTGACGTGCCACAATGAAATGGCACCTTGGGCTGCATTCGGGTTCGAGATGCACATTCCGACCTTTCACTAGCAGGAGATTCCCATGTCAAAGAGCTTTTTTCAATGTTCGCAACCGGTGCCTCCATGGCGGTGCTGTGCGCCGGTGCGTGGAGTGCTGAGGGCGGCGCGACGCGAGACGATGCGATGAAGATGGTGAAGGCCGGCGTGGCTGCCATCAAGGCAGAGGGGGCAGACAAGGTGTATGCCGAGATTACCGGCAAGGACAAAAAGTGGATCAAGGACGACCTGTATTTGGTGGTCTACAGCCTAGAGGGGAAAAACATGGCGCATGGTGCCAATCCCAAGCAGGTGGGGCTCGACCTTATTGGGATGAAAGACATTGACGGAAAGGCCTTTATCAAGGAACGCGTTGAGTTGGGCAAATCCAAACCCACCGGCTTTTGGCAAGACTACAAGTTCACCAATCCGGAAACAAAAAAAATAGAACCCAAAGAGATGTATTGCGAGAGGCTTGCTGAAACCATTGTGTGTGGCGGCATTTACAAGTAACGGGTAGGTGGCCGGTGTTGCCAAAGCGGCAACACCTGTTTTCAACGTCTTGCATCTGAGGTCCCTATGAAATTACGCCAAAAGCTGCTGATCCCTCCCATTCTTACTGCGGTGATTTTGTTGGGTCTGTCGCTGTTCAGTACGTGGCTTTTGCAAAAAAGTCGCATTGAGACCGAGGAACGAGTTGCAACAGTAATAGGTGCATTGGGCGTGTTTACTGGTACACAAGACCAGATAGGGCGTGTTCACGCGTCGGCTTACCGTACGGTGACGCTGGCAGCTTCGTTGGACGAAGCCAAGATTAAGGAAGTGAAGGCAGACATTGAAACCCAGGTGGTGGCAATCACGCGCGCCATTTCGACAGCGGCTGAGATCGCCGGCGAAGACGAGGTGGCCGACAAGGCCTTGAAGGGCGTTAAAAGCCAATTGAAGAACTATGTCGCGCAGACTACGCAAGCGCTTGACCTGGCCAGTTTTGATCCGAACACCGGAGCCGTGGCCATGCAGCAGGCGGATGCCACTTTTGCCGAGGTGGGCAAGTCGCTGGGCAGCATCGTCGCCCGGCTGGACGCTCAGCTTACCGATAGTCTGACGAATTCGCGTGAGCGGGCGCAGGGCATGAGCGTTTTGTTCTCGGTATTGGGTTTGTGCTTGGCGGGCGCTGTCATCGCAGTGGCGGCGTGGATGCAAAACCAGGTCGTGCGAGAGTTGCACCGTGCAGTGGCTGTAACCAACGATGTGGCCAGTGGCAATTTGCAGGTTGACACAGGCAGCAGCAAAGCGGATGAGGTCGGCGACCTCATCCGGGCGTTGGGCCGGATGAGTACGCAGCTGAGTCAGGCGATGAGGGAGGTGTTGAACAGCAGTAATTCCATTCGCCTTTCGAGTGCGGAAATTGCCAGCGGAACCCTGGATTTGAGCCAGCGCACTGAACAAGCAGCCAGTAACCTGGCCCGCACGGCATCCAGCATGCAACAGCTCACGGGCACCGTATTGCAATCTGCCGACTCGGCCCGCACGGCCAACACTTTGGCAGGGTCCGCTGCGCAAGTGGCCGCCCGTGGTGGTAGCCAGGTGGGGCAAGTGGTTACCACCATGGAGGACATCAACAGCAGCAGTCGCAAGATTGGGGACATCATTGGGGTGATTGATGGCATCGCATTCCAGACCAACATCTTGGCATTGAATGCCGCCGTAGAGGCCGCCCGGGCTGGCGAGCAGGGCCGTGGCTTTGCCGTGGTGGCCAGTGAGGTTCGCAGCTTGGCCGGGCGCAGTGCAGAGGCGGCACGTGAAATCAAGGCGCTGATTGGTGCCAGTGTGGACAAGGTAGAGGGTGGCAGTCGCCTGGTGGCAGCCTCTGGCCAGACCATGACAGAGATCGTGGAGTCGGTGCAGCGCGTGTCGGACATCATTGCCGACATCACCACGACCGCAGACGGCCAGGGCCATGAAATTCGTGAGGTCAACGCCTCTATTGCGGAGCTGGACCAGATGACCCAGCAAAATGCTGCATTGGTGGAGCAGTCGTCAGCTGCAGCCGATAGCCTGAAAGATCAAGCGATCAAGCTGGGGCAGATCGTGGCGACGTTCAAACTCCGCGAAGTCGAACTGACACGGGGTGAGCCTTTGCGCCTGCAGTAGCGCAGCGGCCACGATGCGGCTGCATTGGGGCTTGACCTTCCCACTAAGGCAAGCCTTACGCTTGCGCCATGAGTACCGAAACCCCCTCCCCTGCAACCACCTCCACCATCGATATCGGCATTGGCGGCATGACCTGCGCATCGTGTGTGATGCGTGTGGAAAAAGCCCTGAAGAAAGTGCCTGGTGTGGACAGCGCCACGGTGAACCTGGCGACCGAGTCTGCCCGCATTGCGGTGCATGACCCCGAGCTGGAGCCGCGCCTGCGCCGCGCCGTGCGCGATGCGGGCTATGAGCCGCTGGCCCCCAGCGCAGCGATTGACGCCGTGGATGTTTCGCCGTGGGCGGGCTTTGCGCCGGTGGGGTTGGGTCTGGCCTTGTCGGCGCCGCTGGTGCTGCCCATGGTGGGGGACCTGTTTGGCAAGGACTGGATGCTGCCAGCGCTGTGGCAGTTTCTGCTGGCCACGCCGGTGCAGTTCATCCTGGGTGCGCGCTTCTACAAGGCGGGCTGGCACGCCGCACGCGCGCTCAGCGGCAATATGGATTTGCTGGTGGCGCTCGGCACCTCGGCGGGTTGGGCCTTGTCCATGTGGCTGTGGTTGGGTCCCCAGTGGTTTGGCGCGCCCGACCATGCGGCCCACGTCATGCCTGCCATGGCACCCCATCTGTACTTTGAAAGCAGCGCCGTGGTGGTGACGCTGGTGCTGCTGGGCAAGTGGCTGGAGGCGCGCACCAAGCGCCAGACCACCGCCGCCATCCGTGCGCTGCACGCCCTGCGGCCCGACACGGCGCACTTACTGGGGCGCGATGGCGAGGTCGATGTGCCGGTGAATGAAGTGCTGGTGGGCGACAAGATTGTGGTCAAGCCGGGCGAGCGCTTTCCTGTGGATGGCACGCTGCTCGAAGGCCGCACCCAGGTGGACGAGTCCATGCTGACCGGTGAACCCTTGCCTGTGACGAAGGAAGTGGGCGCCAAGCTCGCCGGTGGCAGCATCAATGGCGAGGGCCGCGTGGTGCTGCAGGTGCGCGCGGTGGGGGTGGACACGGTGCTGTCCCACATCATCCGCCTGGTGGAAGACGCCCAGGCGGCCAAAGCGCCCATCCAGCGGCTGGTGGACCAGGTGAGCGCGGTGTTTGTCCCGGTGGTGCTGGTGATTGCGCTGGGTACGCTACTGGCCTGGGTGTTCACCGGCCACAGCGTGGAGACCGCGCTGGTCCACGCCGTGGCCGTGCTGGTGATTGCCTGCCCCTGTGCGCTGGGTCTGGCCACGCCAGCGGCCATCATGGCGGGCACGGGTGTGGCGGCCAAGCACGGCATCCTCATCAAGGACGCGCAGGCGCTGGAGCTGGCGCACACGGTGCGCGTGGTGGCTTTTGACAAGACCGGCACGCTGACCGTGGGCCAGCCGCGCTTGACCGCGCTGGTGCCCGTAGGCCTGGTGGACGACGAGGCGCTAGGGCTGGCCGCCAGTTTGCAAAGTGGTAGCGAACACCCGCTGGCCCATGCGGTCATGGCGGCGGCCAAAACCAAGAGCATCGAAGTACACGCCCCCACGGATGTGCAGGCGGTGCCCGGCCGAGGCACCCAAGGTGTGGTGGCTGGCCGCACGCTGCTGCTGGGCAGCCTGCGCTGGATGGCCGAGCTGGGCGTGGATGCGGCCCCCGTGGCGGCACGCGCCGCACAACTGCAGGCCGAAGGCGCCACCGTGTCCGCCATGGCGGAGCGCACGGACGCTGGCGTGCGGCTGCTGGCCCTGCTCGCTTTTGCCGACGAACCCAAGCCCGGCGCCAAAGAAGCGCTGGCCACGCTGAAGGCGCGCGGCATCCGCACGGTCATGATCTCGGGCGACAACCGGGGCGCGGCCGAAGCGATGGCGCAGCGTCTGGGGCTGGACGATGTGCGCGCCGAGGTGTTGCCCGGCGACAAGGCTGCGCAGGTGGCGGCGCTGAAGGCCGAGGGGCTGCCAGTTGCCATGGTGGGCGACGGTGTGAACGATGCCCCCGCGCTGGCGGCCGCCGATGTGGGCATGGCTATGGCTAATCCCAACGGCGGAGGTACCGATGTGGCCATGCACGCCGCCGGCATCACCCTCATGCGCGGCGACCCGCTGTTGGTGGCGGGCGCGCTGGACATCAGCCGCCGCACGGTGGCCAAGATCCGGCAAAACCTGTTCTGGGCCTTCGCCTACAACGCGGCCGGCATTTCGCTGGCCGCGCTGGGCTACCTTAGCCCGGTGGTGGCCGGCGCGGCCATGGCGCTGAGTTCGGTGAGTGTGATGACCAATGCCCTGCTGCTCAAGCGCTGGAAGCCGGATTAGTAATAAAATAGGCCTCTAGCCCCCATGGAATATGCGCAAGCAGCTACTTAATTTATAGCATCTCAAACTCCTAAACGGAATCTTGCCATG
This sequence comes from Rhodoferax sp., assembly GCF_034519335.1. GTDB lineage: Bacteria > Pseudomonadota > Gammaproteobacteria > Burkholderiales > Burkholderiaceae_C > Allorhodoferax. The sequence continues at coordinate 142,433 of NZ_JAXHOL010000035.1, read as the reverse complement.
TGGATTGGTGACCTGTCTGAACGCAGCGGTGTGTCGCGCGACACGATCCGCTTCTACGAAAAGCGTGGCCTGCTGCAGGCGCGCCACCGCGATGCCGACAGCGACTACCGCGTGTACGACGCCAGCAGCGTGCAGCGGCTGGCACACATCCAGCAGCTCAAGGGCGTGGGCTTCACCTTGCAGGACATTGCCCGCTTGCTGGGGGGGGCCGACAGCGCCCCATCATGTGCCACGCTGCCCGCGCGCCTGGCGCAAAAGGTGTTGCAGCTGGAAACCCAAATGGCGCACATGAAAGCCCAGCACCAGGCGCTGCTGGCCGTGCAGCGCGCTTGCGATGGGGACTGCACCTCGGTTGACGGCATGCCCAGCTGTGTGCCGGGCAATGTGGCCTGCGCGGCTTGATACCGCGCAACGTGGTTTAGCGCGGGGCCTTGCCGTTCTCGCAGTCCAGATCACACGCAGGTGCCTGGCGCTTCTGCCACCAGCGCCAGGCCAGCAGAGCCGCCGTGGCGATGGCCAGAACCGCAGCGACAGGCTCCAGAAAGAAGGCCAAACCGGTGAGGGCGGTGGACCCCAGTGCCAGCGCCAACAGGGGCAGGGTGCAGCAGGCCACACAGGCGCTGCCCGTGAACCACGCCAAGGCGCGGGGAGAAATGGAAAAGCGGGGCATGGGAAAACCTTGTTGAGTGAAACAAGTCCCCACGCTAGGCCCTGGAGTGCACTCCAGGGTCAATAATCCTGTCGCGTTTCCCCATCGTTTCAAAGGACATTGCATGCACCCCCTGCTCACCACAATCGGCCTCTATGTGCTCACCGCCGTGGCCGAGATTGTGGGGTGTTACCTGCCCTGGCTGTGGCTGAACCAGCGCGCCTCGGTGTGGGTGCTGGTGCCTGCAGCGTTGGCTCTGGCACTGTTTGTCTGGCTGCTGACCTTACACCCGGCTGCTGCCGGCCGGGTCTACGCCGCGTATGGCGGGGTGTATGTGGCTACGGCGCTGGCCTGGTTGTGGCTGGTGGATGGCATCCGCCCTCAGTGGTGGGATGGTGTGGGCGTGGCCATCATGTTGGCGGGTGCCGCGGTCATTGCGCTGGCGCCGCGCCACTAGCGGCTGTGGCGCGCTAGAAGCTGTACTTGTTGCCGCAACCGGTTACGTGGTTCTTGCTGTTGCTCATGCACTGGTAAAACGACTTTTTGTTGCCGCTGGCCAGCTGGCAGTCGGTGAGCGTGACCTCGGACTTGGCCTGGCGCAGCTTGGCGGCCTTGGTGTCAAAGTCGCTTTGGTTGATGTAGCCGTCCTTGGCGTTCTTCTGGCCCACTTCCAACATCAGGTCGAACTGGTAACGCACGTTCTCCACCGCCACGCTGCAGTTCAGCGGCTCCTCCTTGGGGTCCACCTTTTGCAGGCCTTTGATCAGGCCCTCGCCCATCTCCTGCACGCCTTTGGGCACTTTTTTCGTGCCGTCGGCGTTGTACTCTGGCGTGGGCTTGACCTTGCCACTGTTGTTGCCGCCAAAGCCGCTGTTGCTGTGCAGCTTGAGCGCTTCGCCGCCTTTGTCGTTGACAGGGGGCTGGGAGCCGTAGTGGGTCTTGCCTTCGGCATCTACCCATTTGTAGACGCCCTGGGCACTGGCGGTGGAGGCACAAAGCAGGAGCGCTGCGGTGCAAAACAAAGGCGAAAGGGCGTTAGTCAGGCGCATGGGCGGAGCTTGGTGGTAAAAATTCATGGCAATGTTACCGGCCAACTGGCAGACGTGCTGCCGTCTGCGCGGACCACATACAGCCAGGCGATACCGGAAGAAAAGCCGCCCCGTTGCAGGGTGGCACTGATGCTGCCATCTTGCCACTGGGTAGCCACCTGCGGATTGCGCATGGTGCTTGCCTCCCAGGTGGCGGCATTGGCCAGTACCAGGCGTGCGCGGCTGGTGTCGAGGTAGTGGTCGTCATACCAGACGGCTACGCCGTCGGTGCTGTTGGGGTTGATCCAGTAGTCCATACCCACCACGAGGTAGCTGCAGTTCAGCAGCTGGCCGGGCTGTTAACCCCGGCGCCCCGGAGATGCCGGGAGACGCACCCCGCGCCACCGACCCGCGGGCCCCCAGCGCACCCAGGCCACCACCCCGCCGCCCCCCCCCCCGACCCCCCCCGCCGGGACCCCGGCCCCCGCGCCCCCCCCCACCCCCCCCCCCCCCCGCCCCCCCCCCCCCCCCCAGAGCCACGCGCAGCGCAGAACCCGACCCCCCCAAAGACGACAAGCGCCAGGAGCAGAAAAAGCACCAACGCACTAGGCACGGCCCCACGCACACACTACACCAGACTTTCGTTACACAAAATTCCGCGCCAGCCCCGCGCAACAAAAACACCAGCGCAGCCCCGCAAATCAACCGACCCACACTCCATCCACCAGTGGCAGGACGGAGTGGCCACAACGACGGGCTGTGACGCCAAACACCATCTATCGTCGCGCATAAGCACCAATCGGGAGATAGAGCCCAACTCAGTCCCATGCGCAACTCGCGGGAAGAAGAGGTTGCGCGCAATCGCAGACCGTGGCACTTTAGTGGCCGCAAATCAAGCATGCCGTGCAGATTATCAGTCCTTCCCAACCCACGACACGCCCACCGAGTCGCTTCGACAACACTCACACATCAAGAAAATGCGAAACGTGTCCCCGGCCGGCGAGTCAGAGCCAAATGCGCGGAAATACTCGCCGCTACTGAGCAGCGCCTCCCCAATCCCATTAAGTCGCAACACACCCACGGCAATCGGCAATCTCCCGCTAACATAAGGTTGAGCTGTGCAACGTCGCCTATCGTTCTCCTACTCCATACCTCAGGCGACGAACCGAAGCACTGTTCGGCACGCTCAAAGCTGTGGCTCCCTTCCTCACCAAGCGGCCCCAACGTCAGCGCAAGGCAAGACTGGCGACAACTTCAAGCGTGTTGACTTGGCTAGGAATAGGCGAAACGCGGGCAGTCCTTAGTCTCTTCATAGGCCCCAAGCGCCACCGCTCAAGCGCCGGCGGTTCTCGCGCAACCTTGGCGCAAAGCAGCCCTTCTACCCAACTATTTCCACACACCCACCTGCAGCGGCCCGTGGTTGCAGGGTGTGCCGGTCAATTTGGAGATTGCCGTTCACCCAGGTGATGTGTTCGCCGTTGGCCTGCCCGAGGTCATTGAGGCGGTAGTACTCTTCCACCTGCACCCAGGTGTCTTCTTGTATGGTCAGCACGGTGCCACTGCCCATTTTGGGTTCGCCAGCCCAACCTTCGTCCAGGCTGCCGTCGCTGCGCACAATGCCGCCCTGCACACTGGTCAAGCGTTTGTCGCTGGAATAGCGGTTGACGCTGGGCCCGTCGGGGTAGTAGCTGGAGTAGTACTTGGGCTTGCCGCCGTAGCAGGGGCTGCCGTGGGCCCCCGCCGCCTCCATGCCGCTGCGGTTGAACTTGAGTTGCACCATGCGGCCCCCGTGGGTTCGGAATTTGAGCCGGTAGCTCAGGTACAGCTCTTGGGTGCTGAAGCCTGTGACGGCAATGTGGGGGAATGACTCCTCCACGTCGCTGGTGGACACGGCGCCGAAGTGCCCTTGGTGTTTGAGCGATTTGCCGCTGCCAAACGCCACGCTGTCGTCCACCGTGGTGCTGCCGCCGAAGCCGCCATAGTTGGTGTAGCCAAAGCTGGCCGGTGCCGCACCGGTGGTACGGGTGTCAAAGTCTTCAAACCGCAGCGGCGCGGCCTGGGGTTTGCTGCCAAAGTGGCTGCCATGGACGGTGACAGTCTGCTGGTGCAGCAGCGAGCCCACCACCCCCGAGATGCTGGGCGCGGGCAGCGGTGTGGTGTTGGCAGCGGCGGGGGCAGCATCGCCCCCGTCCGCACCTCCACCGCCACATGCGCTCAGTACCAGGCAGAGTGTCAGCAGGCTGCAGAGGCGGTGTGTCCGGTGGGAGCAATGCTGGTGCATGGCGGCCTTAGTACTGGTGGCCACGCTGGGTACGCCGTGTGTCGCCTTCCGGCAGGCCGGTGCGCGGGCCGCTGCCCAACAGCGGGCTGGCATTGCCATAGGTACTGCCAGAGGCAACCGTGTCCATGCCATAGGTGCCTTGCCAGGTGGCCCATGACATGTCGCGCGCCGTGCACTCGGAGTCCTTGAAGGCCAGGGCGTGGCTGGACGCAATCAGGTTGCTGCCCGCCGCCAGGTTGGTGGTGAAGGTGGCGGGCACCGAAGCTTGGCAGGACAGCCCGTAGTAGGGGGCTACGCTCCCCGCGTCAATGATGTTGTGCGAGATGCGGGTGCCATAGCTGCTGGTGTTGAACGGCCCCCAGCTGAAGGAGACGTGCTGCCCGGCCAGGGTGTTGTGGTGCACGTCCAGGTCGCGCATGTAGCAGCTGGCCTGGAAGCACTGGGTGCCCAGGTAGATACCGGCGTTCACCAGCAGGTTGTGGTGGATGTGCACCTTGTCGGCATTGGCCTGGCCGCTGATCTGGATGCCATTGGACCGCGCGTTGCTGCTGGCAAACATGATGTAGTTTTCGCGGTAGGTGTTGTTCTGCGAGTTGTCCTTGTCGTGGATGCCGCCGGTGGTTGCGCCCAGGCGGATCTGGTTGTTTTCCACCAAAGACTCTCCGGCGTCAAACAGCGTGAGGGCATAGGCGCCAGAGCTTTTCATGCGGTAGGTGCCAAAGTCGTTGTCTTGCACCAGCAGCTTGTGGCGCCAGGTTGCGGCGGTATCGCCCCAGCCATGAATAAACGCAGGGTTCTCGCTGGGGTTGTTGCCCTCCTCACCGTCTACAAACCGCACGTTGCGAATCACCAGGCCCGCCCGGCTCGGATCGCTGACGATGCCGTATTGGCGCGCATGCAGGATGTCCAGGCCTTCGATGCGCGCCATGGGCAGGCTGGTGCTGTTGACGGTGATGTTGGCGCTGTAGTTCAGGTCCAGGCGGACCACTTCGTCCGGATAGGCCACGAGTTGCTTGGCCCGGGTGTCCCGCAGGCTGATGGCCGTTGGCGTGTAAGTGCCTGCGCGTAGCATCAGCACCTGGTTGGCGCTGGACTGCGCTTGCGCATAGGCAATGCTGCGGTAGGGCAGTGCGCGGCTGCCGCGTCCGCTGCTGTCTTGCCCGTCGGGGGCCACAAACAGAAAGCGCCCAGCAGACGATTCAATGGTGAAGCTCTGTTGCAGGGTCTTGCTTGGGCTGCCGCTGTCACTCGCCTCCAGGGTCAGCACATAGCTGCCCTCCAGGGTGGGGGTAAAGCGCACCGTGCCCCGGCGGGCGTCCAGGCTGACGCCGGTTGTGGCCTGCGCCACGCCGTTCAGCGTCAGGCCCACCAAGCGAAAGGCATAGGGAAAGATACCGCCCACCACACCCGGCCGGCTTTCGTACGGAATGCCCGGATACGCCACGTCGCGCAGGCCAAAGCTGGCGCTCAGTGCGTTGTTGGGAAGCGTGGCCGGCAGGCTCAGTGCTGCCGCCGTGGTGTGGACGCAGCGCACAAACACGGGTGCCCCATCGGTCGCCACGCTGGCCGGTGCCAGTTCGGACACGGCACAGTGTTGGCCGTTGGGCTGGGTGGCGATACGCAGGTTCAGCGGGCTACCGCCCGGGACTTGGTCGAAGGTATAGGGGCCATTGAGCTCAACGGGGATGCGATGGGAGCCGTGGGCAAGCTCCAGTTCGGCACCCAAAGCCAGCCCTTGCACCCGGACCTGCAGGCTCGCCGCAGCGGAGGGGGCCGGGTCACCGCTACCACCGCCGCCACCGCAGGCACTGAGCAGGCCCAATGTGGCCAAACTGCAGCAGGCGAGCCACTGTTGCAGGCGTAGTGTCCGGTTCACGCCTATTTCCCGTCGGCGGATCGCAAGCGGGCAATCAGCTCCTGTTGCGCCTGCAAGGCCGCAGCGATGAGGTCCGGGTCGTCCAGCGACCGCGCGCGTTGCACGCGCAAGTCAAACCAGGTGCGGGCGCCCACGGGGTCGCCCTGCTCGCAGTCCAGCACGCCCAGCTGAAACAGGCAGTCGGCTTCGGTTTCGTAATCCTGTGCGCTTTGGGCCAGGGCCAGGCGGCGCTGCAGGTAGCGCTGACTTTCGCCAAACTGCTGCAATTCGTAGGTGTTCTGGGCAAGGTTGTTGAGCAAATTGCACAGCGCGTGGGTGTCGGATTCGTAAAACAGTCTCGCGTCGTGCAGCAGGCGGGTATTGCAGGCCAGTGCCTCCATGTGTTGCCCGGCCTCGTGCAAGAGGTAGCCGAGTTTTTCGCGTAGCGCCAGGCTCTGCTCGTCACTGAGCCACGGGCTGGGCTCGGTGGACAGGGCGGTTTGCAGATGGTGCAGCGCCAGCGCCGTTTCGCCTTCCTCATCGGCCGCACAGGCCATGCGGTAGTGCAAGTAGAAACAGGATTCCGTGTCCATGAAGGGTTGGCTGCTGTGGACATGGAGCGCCAATGCGCCGTAGTGCAGCACGGACTCGCTGTCCCCACGCTTGGTTTGCAGGCGGGTGAAGGTCTCGAACAGCCAGCCGCGCTGCGCAGAGTGCGCAGGCAGGCCCAGTGCTTGGGCCTCCAGCGCCTGCAGCTCCTGGTACATGGCCGACCCGGAAAACAGGCTCCCTTCCTCCAGCAGGGTGGCGCGCAGGCTCGCCAGGGTGGCATCGAAGTCTTGCTGGCGTGGCACAGGGGCAGAGAAGAGGTTACGGATGAATTGCATGTTTTATGAGTCTTTTAGGCCTCAAGGCCTTATGAAATATGCGCAAACAGCTATTCTTTCAGGAGCATTTCTGGGTGGCTGCAGACCCTTTGGCAGTGTGTCCCAGCGCACAGGCTTTGGCTTGAATCCATGCGACAAACCGCCTTCGCCGGGGGCTCAGGCCGCTTCGGGAAGCAGCCCACCCCGTGCGGCCTGGCGCAACAGGCTGGGCGCCATGCCGCAGGCCGCACCAAACGCCCGGCTCATGTGGGAAAGGTCGGAAAAGCCGGTCTGGTGTGCAACCTCAGTGAGGCTGCGTGTGCCACGCACACCGTGTGTGGCGCTCAGCAGGCGCACGGTTTGGCGCACGGCTTCGGCGGTGAGGCCTTCTTCGCGCAGGCGGCGTTCCAGGGTGCGGTGGTGGCAGCCCAATTGGTGCGCGGCCAGGGGGATAGGAATGGGGCCCTGGGCTTCAAACACCCCAGCCAACTGCGCGGCGGCGAGCCGCTCTACGCCCAAGACCCTGGCCAGGCTTGAGAGTGGGCGCAAGCCCGCAGGCGCCATGCCCATGGCGTTTTTCCGCGTCTGGGCCAACAAGGTTTCCATGGTGCTTACCACCCCGGCGCGGCACAGGGCAGGATCGGTATCGCTGGCCAGCAGCTCGCGGTGTACTTGCAGTTGCTGGTGGGCGGTGGGGGACAGGGCAATGGTGGTGCGCACCCCGACCTGCGCCGAGCGGGTATAGGCATTGAGTGCCCAGGCCGTATTTGCCGGCAGGGTGAGCTGCCCCATGGTCTGGACAACCGGGTTGAGGTCTGTGGCCAGCCAATCCTCTACCCAGCGCTGTACCGTGCTTTCGCTGGTACGCCTGCGCTTGGCCTCGGCGCCTGCCATCAGGTAGCGGCTGTAAGGCAAGTGGCCGTCCAGGCTGTGGCTGACCGCCGCCGCAAACCGACGCGCCGGTGTCCAGCCTGCGCGGGCTTCAAGTGCGTGCACGACGACGTGGTAGGCCAGGCGGGTGCTCATGGTGAGGGCAGCGGTGTTTGGCTTGGGTCAATGAAAAGCAGCAATCTAAGCCGAAATCGGTTTCATGGCGCTTTTCTCACCTTGCCACCACGTAACAAGCTGTAAGCTCGTGGCGCCTTGTACTCACTCCGAGACTCTGAAAGAATGCCCCGAAGCCTAGGCTGCCCGGGCCTTGATAAGGAATACGACCATGAACACCATGTCCTTGATGCGCCTTTTCACGATCCGCTTGCGCATGCTTGGCGCCATTGCCATGGTCTTGACCCTGCTGGGCGTCGTGGGTGCCGGCGGCCTGTGGGGTATGGCCCAAATTCAGGCGGAGAGTGATGTTTTCCTGGAAAACTCCTTCGCCGAGGTGCAGCACCTCACGCAGCTCCGTTCTGCACTGAGTGCGGTGCGCATGGCCGAAAAAGACATGATCATTGAGTACGAGCGCACCAACGAGGTGGAAAAAGCCTACACCCGCTGGAAAGCGGCGCTGGACCAGACCAACAAGGTGGCCGCCGAGTTTCTGGTCGGCGATGACGACCCCGACAATGTGATCATTCGCGCCATGGAGGGCAACCTCAAAACCTATGCGCAGCAGTTTGAGCCCGTGGCCAACCAGCTCAAAAGCAGCGGGTACGAATCTGCCACCACGGCCAACCGCATGAGCCAGAAGGCACTGGCCGAGGTCGACAAGGTGGAGCAACAGCTCAAAGAGCTGGATGTAGTGCTGAAGACTGAGGCGGAAGGCGCGATTGCGAATCAGAAAGCCGTTGGCAGCGTCATCAAGTGGATTTTTGTTGCCGCACTGGTGGTGGCGACTTTGGTGGTGGTGCCGCTCACCATTCTCAATATGAATTCGATCTGCAAGCCCCTGGAGCAGGCACGCCAGCTGGCCCAAGCCATTGCAGGGGGCGATCTGTCCCAGCGCGTGGTGGTGAACGGCAAGGACGAGGTGGCCGACCTGCAGCGCACCCAGCAGGCCATGCAAGAAGGCCTGAGCGCCTTGGTTTCGCAGGTGCGCAACGCCAGCGAGAGCGTGGCGCTGGCGAGCCAGGAAATTGCCTCGGGCAACCAAGATTTGTCCATGCGCACCGAAAAGTCGGCCGGAAGCGTTCAAGAAACGGTCACGTCGCTGGCCGACCTCACGACCAATGTGCAGCAGACGGCCCATTCCGCCCAAACTGCACGCCAGCTGTCCGACTCCGCATCTTCTCTCGCGGTGCGCGGTGGCCAAGTCGTCACCCAGGCGGTGGGCAGCATGCACGAGATCTCTGCATCCAGCAGCAAGATCAGCGACATCATTGGCCTGATCGATTCCATCGCGTTCCAGACCAACATCCTGGCGCTGAACGCCGCGGTGGAAGCCGCCCGTGCCGGTGAGCAGGGTCGTGGGTTCGCCGTGGTGGCCTCGGAGGTGCGTAGCCTGGCCAAACGTTCAGCCGATGCCGCACAAGAGATCAAGGTTTTGGTGGGCAGTAGCGTGACTGCGGTTACTGGTGGCGTAAAGCTGGTGGAAGAAGCTGGCGCCGCCATGCAGGAAATGGTGGTGGGGGTGCAGCGGGTGGGCAACATCATTGGTGAAATCACCACGGCGTCCGCTGAGCAATCCACCGGCATTGCCCAAGTCAATGCCTCGGTCGGACAGATTGACCAGGCCACGCAACAAAACGCGGCGCTGGTGGAGCAGTCTGCCGCCGCCGCCGAGTCTTTGCGTGAGCAGGCCGAGCGCTTGGCCCAGGTGGTGCGCCAGTTCCGCTTGCAAGACAGCGCGCGAGCTTAAGCCCAGCGGTGCACGTCCGCAGCGATCGCGGCATGCGGCAGACCTGGGTCTTGGCGCTGGCCTTGTCCTTGGGCGCTGCTGTTTCTCTGGGCATTACCCGGTTCGCCTATGGTCTGCTGCTGCCGGCCATGCGCGCTGATCTGGGCTGGAGCTACACACTGGCCGGCGCCATGAACACCGCCAATGCCTTGGGCTACTTTCTGGGCGCGTTGGCCACGCCCTGGCTCATGCGCCGCGTCGGGCCGTCGGCCCTGCTGTGGGGCGGCGCCATGCTGGCCAGCGCTTTTATGGGCCTTAGCGGGTTTTTTACCGATGCGCAGCCGTTGCTGCTGCAGCGCCTGCTTGCGGGAGTCGCCAGTGCATTGGTGTTCATCGCCGGTGGGCTATTGGCAGCCCGCTTGGGCGCCAGGCATCCACAGCACAGCGGACTGCTGCTGGGGATGTATTACGGGGGGACCGGCTTGGGCATCGTGTTGTCTGCCTTGTTGGTGCCCTGGTTGCTCGAAGTTACGTTGGCGCAGACCCACGGCTGGCGGTGGGCTTGGTGGATGTTAGCGCTGGCTTGCGCTGCCGCCAGCGCTGTGCTGGTGTGGCCAGCTCGCGTGATGGCGCGCTGGGAAGCTCCCGCGGCGGTCTCTGGTGTTGCAGCACTGACGTTTCGCTGGCACCAGTTTGCCTTTGGCCTGGCTGGCTACACCCTGTTTGGCGTGGGCTACATCGGTTACATGACCTTTGTGGTGGCGCTGTTGCGGGCGCAGGGCAGCACGGCGCTGGCGGTTACCGTGTTTTATGCACTGCTGGGGCTGGCCGTGGTGGCATCCAGCCGTATCTGGGCGGGGCTGCTGGACCGCCACAAGAATGGCCGAGCCTTGGCCACCCTCAACGGGCTGTTGGGTGTGGCTACGGTTGTGCCCGCCTTAACCCAGTGGTGGCCGATGGTCCTGGCGTCGGGGTTGCTGTTTGGTGCGGTTTTCTTGTCGGTGGTCGCGTCCACGACCGCGTTGGTGCGCCACAACCTGCCGCCTGCGGCTTGGGCCGCAGGCATCAGCGCCTTCACCACTGTGTTTGCTGCCGGACAAATTGTGGGGCCCACGGTAGTGGGCTGGATTGCCGATGGCCCTGGAGGCCTTGCACGCGGGCTGGTGTTTTCGGCAGCCGCCTTATGGCTGGGGGCCGCGCTGGCCACCCGCCAAAAGGCCTTGGCTTAGGCCGTCGCCCCGGCGCGGCCTTCCACAAAAGCCACCATCACGCGGGCAAAGTCAGTGCCCTCGTGGCCCTGTGCCAGGCTTTCGATGCTGGCGGTGTAGTGTTCGTCACCCAGCAAAGCGCGGCGCTTGTTGAGCAGGTGGGCACTGTAGTCTTCTACAAATTCAGGGTGAGGCTGGATGCACAGCACCTCTTGGCCTTTGGCGTAGGCTGCAATCGGGCAGCGATCACTGCTGGCCAACAGCGTGGTACCGGCGGGAAGCTCCAGCACCTGGTCTTGGTGGCTGGCCAGCAAGGCAAAGCTCTCGCGCTCGCCTTCGGGCAGCAGGTCTTTGGCGTGCCAGGCGTAGGTGTTGCGTCCGGTGACCCAGCCTTGCGGCGCGCGACCCACTTTGGCGCCCATGCACAGGGCGATGAGTTGGTGGCCAAAACATACACCCAGCAGTTTGGTGTCGGTCTCCAGCAGCTCGGTCACGCGGCGGCGCAGTTCTACCACCCAAGGCTCGTCGGAAAAAGAGTCGGCCTTGCTACCGGTCAGCAGCACCGCGTCGTAGTCGGCAAATGAATCGGGGTACTCACCTAGCGGCGTGCTGAAGCGTTCCATGGTCCAGCTGGTGGCGCCTGCGTCGCGCAGCACGCGCTCCATCATGGCGGCATAGTTGCCGTAAGTGGGTACCAGGGCCGGGTCAATCGTGTCGTTGTCCAGAATGCAGAGTTTCATGGCCCTAATTTTCGCAGTTTCGCCCTGAAAACCACAGCCAGCAGGGTCTTTGGAGCGTAAATAGGGCCTGATTTAGCCTGTCGTGCTACATTAAGCAGTCGCTTGACAGGCGATTGGCCGTGTTCTGGTAGGCATACCGCAACACATCCACCCCCGGCAGTGGGGTTGCCAATCGAGCCCAGATGTCGGCGACCTGCAGCCGCCCTCTCACGGCACCGCAGCTTTTCTCTTTTGAGCACTTTGCCTCTGCCGTGGCCGGTGCGTTTGTACTTTTTAATGATTCAGAACCACAATAAGATCGCTTCTTTGCATCCCGTTACCATCGGCAAATACCGCATTGCCGCTTGCTCCAAGCCGCTCCTTAGCGGCCGTTTTGGAGCACAAGTATCCATTGCCAGCGGACGCGGCAGCGCGTCAACCGACCGTGTCATGAGCTTTCATGACGACTTTTCCACGCCTGACGCAGCGGCCCATTACGCCATTGCGCAAGGCATCCACTGGGTGCACAGTGCTACCCGCACCCAGTAAGCTACTGCATAAAGGAAACCACCATGGCCAAAGAAGACCTGATTGAGATGATGGGCGTTGTCAACGAAGTGTTGCCCGACACCCGTTTTCGCGTGACCCTGGACAACGGTCACCAGTTGATCGCCTACTCCGCCGGCAAGATGCGCAAGAACCACATCCGCATCTTGGCGGGGGACCGCGTGTCGCTGGAGCTCTCGCCGTACGACCTGAGCAAGGGCCGCATCAACTTCCGTCACATTGAGGGCCGCGGCCCCATGACGCCACGCCGTTAAGACGGCGTTGCCGGGGTCTTGCGCCCCAGTTGTTGAGGCGCAATTATTGGCTGGCTGCGAGTCGGTCCAGCCGGGGCTTGATGACAAAGCCCATGAACAGGCTGACACACAAGCCCACTGGCAGGGACTTGAGGAAGGCGGCGCCCCAGGCGCTGACAAAGCCCGCTGCCAAGCCCCGGTTGCTTAGCGTGACCGCGCTGGCCAGCAGCAACTCCATCATGCATGCGGTGCAGGCCGCCAGAATCAGTTTACGTACCAGGGCACTGTGCCCGGCAAACACCTGCTGCACCTTGCGGTCCAGCACGGCCATGAAGGCAAAGGCCACCAGCATCACTGGCAGCGCCGACAAAAACCCCTGCATCCACCGCACCGTGAAATCGTCGGCAAAGCCGATATTGATCCAGGTGATCACGCCGCTGAGCAGCAGCCCAATGGTGGGCAGGATGAGCAGTGGCGGGACAATGGCACGCAGGCGCGATGGACGGGGTGACGAGGCAGTCTGGGTTGGCATGGTGGTGTTCATTGCTATTTGGTTGATAATGTCAACCAATGTAACTGATAAGGTTGACTTAGTCAACCAAATGCCATGCCCTACCCTTCCAGCCCCCAAGAAGACGCTATCCAAGCTATGCTGCGCATGTTCGAGGCCCTCAAGGCGCAAATGGGGCTGTCCTTGGCGGAGGCGGGCATCACGCTATCGCCCCTGCATTTGCATATATTGAGCCACTGCAAGGCCCATCCAGGTGGGAATCAGCAAGCGCTGGTGCAGGCCAGCACACGCGACAAAGGCCAGATTGCCCGCATCACCAAGGAGTTGGAGGCGCAGGCCCTGTTGCACAGAAGCCCCGACCCGCAAGACGGGCGCAGCCAGATTCTGGAACTAACGCCCGCAGGGCTGGAGGCCTGTGCGCTGTTTGAAGCTCAGCACACGGCATTGGTGCAGCGCATGTTTGCCACGGTGACGCCGGAGCAGCTGGCGGTTTTTACCGATGTAGCCCGTTTGGCTACCGCACAATCGCTATCAAAATAGGAGCATTTCGCGCACTATCCACGGGGGCTAAAGGTCGACTTGACCAAAAACTAGCGGCGCATGCCCAGCCGCAGCGCGCTTGGATGGCCTGGCAGGGCTGCCTGTGCGTTGGTCCAGGCGGGCTCGGCTGTACTATGGTGAGTCGCCCCCAGCTTGAACACCGCCACCACCTGTACCAGCTCATTGGCTTGGCTCTTGAGGCTGCTGGCCGCAGCCGCCATCTGTTCCACCAGCGCCGCGTTCTGCTGCGTGGCCTGGTCCATCTGGCCTACTGCCTCGCCTACTTGGGACACACCGCTGCTTTGCTCGGAGCTGGCTGCGCTGATCTCGCCCATGATGTCGGTGACGCGCTTGATGGCGCTCACCACTTCAGTCATGGTGCTGCCAGCCTGATCGACCAAGGCGGTCCCTTGCTCTACCCGCTCCACGCTGGTGCCAATCAGGGTCTTGATTTCTTTGGCAGCATCCGCGGAGCGGCCAGCCAGGGACCGTACTTCACTAGCCACTACCGCAAAGCCGCGGCCTTGCTCGCCAGCACGGGCAGCCTCTACCGCGGCGTTCAGGGCCAAGATGTTGGTCTGGAAAGCGATGCCGTCGATGACGCTGATGATGTCGGCGATCTTGCGGCTGGACTCATTGATGCCTTTCATGGTTTCGACCACTTGGCCCACGACGTCGCCGCCCTGGATGGCAACTTTGGAGGCACTTAGGGCGAGCTGGTTGGCTTCGCGGGCGGACTCGGCATTCTGTTTGACGGTGGAGCCCAGTTCTTCCATGGAGGCTGCTGTTTCTTCCAGCGCGCTCGCCTGGTGTTCGGTGCGCGCACTCAAGTCGTGGTTACCTTGGGCGATTTCGGCACTGGCAGTAGCCACCGATTCGCTGCCACTGCGAACTTGGGAGACCACTTCAGAGAGCTTGGCTTGCATGCGCTGCAGGGCGGCCATGAGTTGCCCTGTCTCATTGGTCGAATCCACCGAGATTTGCTCCGACAAATTGCCCTCGGCAATCTGGTCTGCCAGAGCGACAACGGTGCGAATCGGCTTGGTGATGGAGCCGATCAGCCATAGCGCAGCCGCTACAGCTACCGCCAATGCCGCCACCATGGCCGTGAGCATAATGGTCCGGGCCTTGGTGGCGTGGTTCTCGCTGTTTACGGCTGCATTGGCTGCGCCTTGTTGGTTCAGCGCGGTAATCTTGGTAACTGTGTCGCCCAAGCGGTCAAAGGTGTCCTTGGCCTCCCCTTCGAGCAGCTTGCGCGCTGGGAATTTTTCGCGTCGTGTGGACATGTCCACAATTTCCTGGTGTTGCGCCAGGTATTTCTTCCAGTCAGCTTCCAGCACATTCGCCAGGGCTTGCTCTTCCGGGGTGTCGACGAGCTTGGCGTAGGTCTGGCGGAAAGCTTCGATGCTGGCCACCTTGGTCACCATGGTGGCGGCAAAGCGCTCCATGGCGCCCTCATCGGTGTTGAGTACGTGTTGGCTGTCCAGCGTACGCAGGTCCGCAATGGCCGCTTTCAGGTTGCCAATCACGGTGACGCTGGGCAGCCAGTCGTCGATGATTTCCTGTGTGCTGCTGCGCATGGCCTGCATCTGTAGCAGTGCCACCAACACCACGCCGACCAACAGGGCCGACAGCAGCGCCATCACCGCGATCAGGCGGGTGGAAATTTTGAGATTGCGAAATTCCATGGCCTGTCTCCTCGTATTTATAAATGGGCCTATTAACTATCCAACAAACAAGTGCGCAGGCAATCCCGGGCTATCGACCTCCACCGCAAACAAAGCGCCGGCCAGGGGCTCGCTGAGCAGGCCAATCTCGCTGGTCTGCTGACTGGCGCTGGTGATGAACAGCGTGCGCAAATCGGACCCGCCAAAGGTGCACGCGGTGACCTGTGTGGCAGGAATACTAATACGTAACAGCTCTTCGCTGGTATCAGGGTCGTGGCTGCTCACAAAGCCGGCCCCAGAGCGGGCCATCCAGATGCGGCCTACTGCATCGGTGCACAAGCCTTGTGCGTGTCCTTCGCCAGGCGCGAGTTGCAGCCATGTGCGAGGCGTGCCGAGGGTTCCTGTGTCGGCGTCAAAGCTGCAGGCCAACACACGCCGCTGAGCGGTATCTGTCATGAACAAGGTCGTATGGTCCAACGACCAGGTCGGCCCGTGGCTGGGGCCGATGCCGCTTTGCAACCGCTGGCAGTGTGAGCCGCCGGTATAGCGGTACAACGCACCTGATGGGACTTGGCTGGTGGCATGTCGGGTGCTGACCCAGAAGCGGCCGCGTGCGTCGCAGCGCCCGTCCCCCAAACGGTTGGCTGGCTGGGCAGGTTCGGCTTGGTGCAGGCGTTGCAGGCGGCCGGAGTCGGGGTCGAACACTGCCAGTTCGTGGCGCAGGGCCAGCAGCAAGCCAGGCCGGCTGGCACATACAGCTACAGCACCAATGCTTTCGTCGAAAGACCAGCTGTCACGCAGCTTGCGCTGCGGATGAAAGCGGTGCAGTTGCCTGCCCGCAGTGTCAACCCAATAAAGTGCATCTTCACGGCTGGACCAGACCGGTCCAGCGCCGCGCAGCGCCTGGGCGGACCAGACGCTGCGCACCTCTGACCGCACAGCAGGCGGTGGATAGCGCTGTGGTGTTGCTTGCAACACCGCGGCCATATCAGTGTGAGTCGCGCGGAACTCCGGCGCCACTGCCTCCGACCAAGAAGTCCAGGTCGGCGCCCAGATGGGCTTGTTGCACAGTCTCAACGTACAGCTTGTACCAGCCACGCTTGGGTTTCTCGGGCGCCTGCCAGGCAGCCAGGCGGTGCGCCAGTTCCTCGTCCGATACTTCCAGGTGCAGCTTGCGCTCAGCCACGTTGAGTTCAATCATGTCGCCGTTCTGCACCACGGCCAGGGGGCCACCGGCCGCCGCTTCGGGGCTGGTGTGCAGCACGGTGGTGCCGTACGCAGTACCGCTCATACGCGCATCAGAAATGCGCACCATGTCGGTAATGCCCTTCTTCAGCACCTTGGGCGGCAGCGGCATGTTGCCGACTTCTGCCATGCCGGGGTATCCGCGCGGACCACAGTTCTTCAGCACCATGATGCTGTTTTCGTCGATGTCCAGGTCTGGATCGTCAATCTTGGCGTGGAACTCTTCAATTGACTCGAACACCACGGCCGGGCCTCGGTGGTGCAGCAGGTGCTTGGAGGCCGCAGACGGCTTGATCACCGCGCCATTGGGAGCCAGATTGCCACGCACCACGGCAATGCCGGCGGCGGGCATGAAGGGTTCGGCTACGGTCTTGATGACTTCGCGGTTGTAGCAAGGCGCGTTTTCCACGTTTTCGCGGATGGTCTTGCCGTTCACGGTCATGACATCGGCGTGCAGCATGGGCAAGATTTCGCGCATCACGGCGGGCAGGCCGCCGGCATAGCAGAAGTCTTCCATCAGGTACTGGCCCGACGGCTGCAGGTTCAGGATGTTGTTCACTTCCGAACCCAGCTTGTCAAAGTCTTCGAGCTTCAGATCCACGCCCAGACGACCGGCGATGGCCAGCAAGTGGATCACGGCGTTGGTAGAGCCTCCGATGGCCGCATTGGTGCGGATGGCGTTCTCGAAGGCCTGGCGGGTCATGATGTGCGACATCTTGATGTCTTGCTTGACCATTTCCACAATGCGGCGGCCGGTGAGCTGGGCCAGGCGTTTGCGGCGGGTGTCGGCAGCGGGGATTGCAGCGTTCTCGGGGAAGGCCATGCCCAAGGCTTCGACCATGCTGGCCATGGTGGAAGCGGTGCCCATGGTCATGCAGGTGCCGCTGGAGCGGTGCATATCGCTCTCGCAGGAAGTGAATTCCTGCATGGTCATTTGACCGCCGCGCACCATCTCGGACATTTGCCATACGCCAGTGCCGGAACCCACGTCCTTGCCACGGAACTTGCCGTTGAGCATGGGGCCGCCGGAAAGGCCAATGGTGGGCAAGTCGCAGCTGGCCGCACCCATCATCAAAGAGGGGGTGGTCTTGTCACAGCCCATGAGCAGCACCACGCCGTCGATGGGGTTGCCACGGATGCTTTCTTCCACGTCCATGGACGCCAGGTTGCGGAACAGCATGGCGGTGGGGCGCAACTGGGTCTCGCCCAGAGACATCACAGGGAATTCGAGCGGGAAGCCACCGGCTTCGTAGACACCGCGTTTGACAAACTCAGCCAGCTCACGGAAGTGGCCGTTGCAGGGTGTGAGTTCGCTCCAAGTGTTGCAAATACCAATGATGGGGCGACCGTCCAGCAGGTCGTGCGGATAGCCCTGGTTCTTGAGCCAGCTGCGGTGCACAAAGCCATCACGGTCTTGACGGCCGAACCAGGCGTGGCTGCGGCGGAATGGGGGCTTTTCGGAGTCCATGGGGTATGCCTCGTTTTGTGGGGAGGAAATTCTCCTCCGGTTCTTGACAGCAGGCATCGTAACAATGCACAGTGATAATAGAAAATGAATTAACTAGCAATTCATATATCTATATTGCAATCAATAAAAAAGGAAAATTATGTCAGCAGTTTCTGGCTTGGCGCAGTACCCAAGTTTGCGCGGTAAAAACGTGTTTATTACCGGAGGCGGAACCGGAATTGGGGCTGCCATGGTTGCTGCGTTTGCGGAGCAAGGCGCGCATGTGGCGTTTGTGGATGTGGCTGCCGCCGAAAGTGAAGCCCTTGCGGCGACGCTGCGCGCGCAGGGTGGTACGGTTTGGTGGCAAACCTGCGACGTACGAGACGTGGCGGCGCTGCAGCGTGCCGTGGGAAGCGCACAAGCAGAGCTGGGCGACTTCTCGGTTCTGGTGAACAACGTCGCCCGGGACGACCGCCACACGCTCGAATCGGTGACCCCCGAGTACTGGGACGAACGCATGGCCGTCAACCAGCGACCGGCTTTCTTTGCCATTCAAGCCGTGGTGCCCGGTATGCGCCGACTGGGCGGCGGTGCCGTGGTGAACCTCGGGTCCACGGGCTGGCAGACCAAGGGCAGTGGCTACCCCTGCTACGCAGTGGCCAAGTCCTCGGTCAACGGATTGACCCGCGGTCTGGCGGACTCTTTGGGGGCAGATCGCATCCGTGTCAACACGGTGTCACCGGGGTGGGTGATGACAGAGCGTCAAATCGCCATGTGGTTGGACGCGGCCGGAGAGGCCGAAATCCAGCGCAACCAGTGCCTGCCTGACAAGCTCCGCCCCTCGGATGTGGCGCGTATGGTGTTGTTTCTGGCCTCTGACGATGGTGCCATGTGCACCGCCCAGGAGTTCAAGGTCGATGCGGGCTGGTCCTGAGTCTGGCGCTCTCAGGCGGGTGGCGGTGTGAAGGTGAATTCTTTGCCATACACCGTCATGGCCGACGCCTTGAGGGCGCGCAACACGACCTCGCCCGCGGGCGACAAAAGGCGGTCGCGCCGGGTGATAAAGCCAAACGGCTCCATATCCAGGGGCAGCACCACGGGCAAGATCGACATGAGGCCGTGGTTGGCGTAATACCGCGCCACATCGACCGCCATCACACTCACCATATCGCTTTGCTGCATCATTTTGCTGATGAACAGCATGGCGCTGGTCTCCACGCTGTTGGTAGGTTGCTGCAGCCCCAGTTCTTGAATCATCAGGTCAAAGCGGTGGCGCAGCATGCTGCCCGCTGGGGGGACGATCCAGCCGTACTGGAATACGTCCTCCAGGCTGGGTTTGATGGCAGTGAGCAGCGGATGACCGGGCCGTGCCACGGCACAAATCGGTTCGTCGCTCACCATCTCATAGCGCAGTGCAGCCTTGTCGTGCTCGGGTGAAAGCCGCCCAACCAGAATGTCCAGTGTGCCGCGATTCAGGCGTTCGATCAGCACGTTGCTAGGCTCGATCTGGATGGTGATGTGCAGGTTGGGGTGGGCCTGCTTGACCGCTGCCACCGTGGGTGGCAGCAACGCCAGGCCAGGCGCCGTGATGGAGCCCAGATTGACCTGGCCAAATTGCCCGCTCTTGGCGGCTTGCAGCTCTTCATGCGCCTGGTTCAGGCTGGCCAGTGCTGCGCGCGCATGGCGAATCATGGTGTCACCGTACCAAGTGGGGCGCATGCCGCGGGGGAGCCGCTCAAACAGCGAGACGCCCAATACGTCCTCCAGGTCCTTCAGTAGCTTGGAGGCCGCAGGCTGGGTCATGTTGAGTACTTGGGCGGCGCGATGAATATTTCCTTCTTCTGACAACGCCACAAGTAGCAGCAACTGCCGTGTTTTGAGGCGAGCGCGCAAGAACCAGTGTGTGTAGTTTGTCATACGAGGGTTATCACCAATCTGTATTTAAGTATCGAATGAGCTGCAAACTATATTAGAAATTAATCTATCACATCTTTATCATCCGGACTCTGCGCCGACCTGGCAAAGACCCCTTGTGAATCAAGTTAATTAAACAGGAGACATCCCATGACAGCACGTAGAAGCACTCTGAAGGCCCTGGTTGCCAGTTTGGCCATCGGCTTGGCATTTGGCAGCACCGTGGCCAACGCCCAAGACAAAGGTCTGGTTGGCGTAGCTATGCCAACCAAGAGCTCCACCCGCTGGATCAGCGACGGCAACAGCATGGTCGCCGCATTGGCTGCCAAGGGCTACAAGGCCGACCTGCAGTACGCCGAAGACGACATTCCCAACCAGTTGGCCCAGATCGAAAACATGATCACCAAGGGTGCGAAGGTGCTGGTGATCGCATCGGTAGATGGATCGACTTTGACCGATGTGCTGCAAAAAGCCGCTGACAAGGGCATCAAGGTTATTTCCTATGATCGCCTGATCGTGGGTTCCAAAAACGTCGATTACTACGCCACGTTCGACAACTTCCAAGTGGGCGTGTTGCAAGCCCAATCCCTGGAAAAGGCTTTGGGCCTGAAAGAAGGCAAGGGTCCTTTCAACATCGAACTGTTCGGTGGTTCCGCTGACGACACCAATGCCTTCTATTTCTACGACGGTGCAATGTCGGTGCTGGACCCCTACATCAAGTCCGGCAAGCTGGTGGTGCGCTCCAAGCAAACCGGCATGCAAAAAGTGGCAACCCTGCGTTGGGACGGTCAAGTGGCCCAGGCCCGTATGGAAAACTTGTTGAGCGCCTACTACGGCAAGGACAAAGTGCACGCAGTTTTGTCGCCTTATGACGGTCTGAGTATTGGTATCCTGTCCGCCCTCAAAGGCGTCGGCTACGGCACCGCTGCACAACCCATGCCTTTCGTGAGTGGCCAAGACGCTGAAGTACCTTCCGTGAAGTCCATCATCCGCAAGGAGCAGTATTCCACTATCTACAAGGACACGCGTGAGTTGGCGAAGGTCGCTGCCAACATGGTGGACGCTGTGATGAGTGGAAAAAAGCCAGAAATCAATGACACCAAGACCTACAACAACAAGGTCAAGGTTGTTCCTTCTTACCTGTTGAAGCCTCTCTCCGTGGATCTGTCCAACTACAAGCAAGTCTTGGTGGGCAGCGGCTACATCAAGGAAGAACAATTGAAGTAACCTCGGCAACGAGCGAAAGAGGCCCTGTGCCCCACAGCACAGGGCTTTTTACATTCTTCCGGGTTCAAGAGAGAACGACAGTCGAGGCAACATGGTCGAACCAATTCTAGAAATGCGTGGAATGCGCAAAACATTCCATGGCGTGACGGCGCTCAGCAACGTGAACCTCACCGTGCTGCCGGGCCAGATTCATGCCATCGTTGGAGAAAATGGCGCGGGCAAGTCCACCCTGATGAAAGTGCTCAGCGGGGTCTACCCCTACGGCGAGTACGAAGGTGAAATTCGCTACCAGGGCCAGGAATGCAAATTCAAGGGCATTCACGACAGCGAAGCCCTTGGCATCATCATCATTCACCAAGAGCTGGCGCTTGTGCCGCTGCTCTCAATCACCGAAAACATTTTTTTAGGCAACGAGCAAGCCAAGGCTGGGGTCATTGACTGGAATGCTTCTTACGTCAAAACCGAGGCTTTGCTACGCAAAGTTGGGCTCCACGAATCTCCCGACACGCTGATTACCAATTTGGGCGTGGGCAAGCAGCAACTGATTGAAATTGCCAAGGCCCTTTCCAAAGAAGTGAAGCTGCTGATCCTGGACGAACCCACGGCCAGCTTGAATGAAAAAGACAGCGATGCCTTGCTGGAACTGCTGCTCGAGCTCAAGCGCCAGGGCATTGCCTGCATCCTGATTTCGCACAAGCTCAACGAAATTGCCAAGGTGGCCGATGCCATCACCGTGCTACGCGACGGTGCCAGCGTGGCCACGCTGGATTGCAGTGAAGGCCCCGCCAACGAGGACACCATCATCCGCAACATGGTCGGCCGCGAGATGGCCGACCGTTACCCCAAGCGCACCCCCAATGTGGGCGACAAGGTGTTTGAGGTCAAGAACTGGACCGTGCACCACGCCGAACACGCGGAACGCAAGGTCATCAAAGGCGTGGACCTGCATGTGAAGCGTGGTGAAATTGTGGGCATTGCCGGTCTGATGGGCGCGGGCCGTACCGAGCTGGCCATGAGTATTTTCGGCCGCACCTATGGGCAAAACACCAGCGGCCAAGTGTTTCTCAATGGCAAAGAGGTGGACACCAGTACGGTGCAAAAAGCCATTAACCATGGCATCGCGTATGTGACCGAAGACCGCAAGGGTTACGGTCTGGTGCTGGATGAAACCATTGCCTGGAACACCACATTGGCCAATCTGCCGGCTGTGGCCAAGCGTGCGGTGGTGAACGAGGGCCAGGAATTCAGCGTAGCCCAAGACTTCCGCAAAAAACTCAATATTCGCAGCCCCAATGTATTTGCCCGCACCGTCAACCTGTCGGGCGGCAATCAGCAAAAGGTGGTGCTGAGCAAGTGGCTTTTTTCAGAGCCCGAGGTGCTGATCCTCGATGAGCCCACCCGCGGCATTGACGTGGGCGCAAAGTATGAGATTTACACCATCATTGCCCAGTTGGCAGCGGAAGGTAAATGCGTGCTCATGATCTCCAGCGAAATGCCGGAGCTGCTGGGCATGTGCGACCGTATCTGCGTGCTCAATGAGGGTGCTTTTGTGGCCGAGTTCTCGGCCGCCGAAGCGACCCAGGAAAAAATTATGCGATCTATCGTGACATCAGGAGTGAATTGACATGGCAACCCCCAACACAGGCGCAACCCCCCCGACCACGGGCGCCGCTGCTTTCCTGAAAAACAACCTGCGCGAGTACGGCTTGTTAATGGCTCTCGTGGTCATCATGGGCTTCTTCCAGGTCATGACCGATGGCACGCTGTTCCAGCCGCTCAATCTGACCAACCTGATCCTGCAAAACAGCTACATCATTGTGATGGCGCTGGGTATGTTGCTGGTCATTGTGGCTGGCCACATCGACCTCTCCGTGGGCTCGGTGTGCGGTTTCATTGGTGCCGTGGCTGCGGTGCTCATGGTGAATTACAACTGGCACTACGTGCCTGCCGCCATCGTTTGCTTGGTACTGGGTGGTGTTATCGGCGCCGCCCAAGGCTATTGGGTGGCGTTTTACAAAATACCGTCGTTCATCGTAACCTTGGCTGGCATGCTGGTGTTCAAGGGCTTGGCGCTGGCCGTGCTGGAAGGCGCGTCCGTGGGACCCTTTCCACCGGAGTTTCAGTTGCTGAGCACCGGCTTTATCCCCGATCCCTTCTCGGGTGAAAACCTGCGCATCGCGTCTCTCATTCTGGGGCTGCTGATTGCGCTGGCGATGTTGATTGCGAAAGTGCGTGACCGCGCGGGTCGCAACCGCCACGGCATGGAAAACGAGCCTTTGGCTATCTTTGCCGTCAAGAACTTGGTGTTCGTGGTCATGATCGTCGCCTTTGCCTACATGCTGTCCACCTACAAGGGATTGCCCAATGTGCTGGTGGTCATGCTGTTGCTGATGCTGGTGTATGACTTCGTGGCTTCCAAGACCACCATTGGTCGCCGCATTTACGCACTGGGCGGCAACGAAAAAGCCGCCCGTCTTGTCCGGTATCCGCACCGAACGCCTGACCTTCTACACCTTCATCAACATGGGTGTGCTGGCTGCCTTGGCCGGTCTGATCTTCGCGGCACGCCTGAACACCGCCACCCCCAAAGCGGGCCTGGGTTTTGAGCTGGACGTGATTGCAGCCTGCTTCATTGGCGGTGCATCCGCTTCGGGTGGTGTGGGCAAGGTGCTGGGAGCCGTGATCGGTGCCTTCATCATGGGCGTCATGAACAACGGCATGTCCATCATGGGCATCGGCATCGACTACCAGCAGGTCATCAAGGGCTTGGTGCTGTTGGCGGCTGTGTGCTTCGACGTCTACAACAAGAACAAATAAGGATTCACCATGTACTCTGCTGCCAATGCCCGTTACAAGGGCGTGTTCCCGGTCGTCCCTACGACCTTCAATGATGCCGGTGAGCTGGACCTGGAAAGTCAGAAGCGTTGCGTCGATTTCATGATCGAGGCTGGCTCCACCGGCCTGTGCATCCTGGCCAATTTCTCCGAGCAGTTTGTGCTGGCTGATGCAGAACGCGAAGTGCTCACCAAAACCATTTTGGAACACGTCAAGGGCCGCGTGCCCGTGATCGTGACGACCACCCATTTCAGCACCCAGATCACCATTGCACGCAGCGTGCAAGCGCAGCAGTGGGGTGCGGCTATGGTCATGGTCATGCCGCCCTACCACGGTGCCACCATCCGCGTGCCCGAAGCGCAGATCTATGAGTACTTCGCCCGCCTGTCGGATGCGATCAACATTCCCATCATGATCCAAGACGCCCCGGTCAGCGGCACGCCGCTGTCCGTGCCCCTGCTGGCCCGCATGGCGCAAGAAATCAAGCAGGTGTCGTACTTCAAGATAGAAACTGCAGGCGCTGCCTCCAAGTTGCGTGAGCTGATCCGCGTCGGTGGTGACGCCATCGAAGGGCCGTGGGATGGTGAAGAAGCCATTACCCTCATGCCCGACCTGGATGCGGGGGCCACTGGCGCCATGACTGGTGGTGCTTATCCAGACGGTATCCGCAAGATTGTGGATGCCTATGCAGCAGGCAAGCGTGAAGAGGCCGCAGCCCACTACGAAAAGTGGCTACCGCTCATCAACTATGAGAACCGCCAAGGCGGCATCCTGACCGCCAAGGCCTTGATGAAAGCCGGCGGTGTGATCGCCTCTGAAGCAGGCCGCCATCCGTTCCCGGCCATGCACCCCGCAGTGCGCGAAGGCTTGCTCGATACCGCCAAGCGCCTGGACCCCATGGTTCTGCGCTGGGGCAAGTAAAGCCACTACCCACAGGGAGGCTCCCATGTCGGAAAATACCGTTTTCAAGTTGTTGGGCCGCCGCCTGCGCTTGGCCGTCATTGGCGGAGGGCCTGGTTCCTTCATCGGTGCCATGCACCGCCAGGCCGCCCGCTTGGATGACCGCTATGAGCTGGTGGCTGCGGCGTTGTCGTCAGACCCCGAGCGCTCCCGCATCACCGGCCAAGGTATTGGGGTGGCGCAAGACCGTTGTTACCCCAGTGGCCAGGCGCTCATTGATGCCGAAGCACAGCGCGCTGATGGCGCCGAGGTGATTGCCATCATGACCCCCAATGACAGCCACTACCAGTTCGCCATGCAGGCGCTGGAGCGCGGACTGGATGTCATATGCGACAAGCCCATGACCAACACGCTGGCTGAGGCGGAGGCGCTACACGCACGCGTCCAGGATACCGGCTTGGTATTCTGTCTGACCCACAACTACACCGGCTACCCCATGGTCCGCCAAGCCAAAGCCATGGTGATGGGCGGGGAGCTTGGCGACGTTCGACTGGTCCAGGTGGAGTACGTCCAAGGTGGCCGTGCCAAAGCCGGGCCCGGACGCCGCGCCTGGAAGGAAGACCCCGCCCGTGGTGGCCCTTCGCTGGTGCTGGGGGACATTGGTACCCATGCGCACAACCTGCTGCGATTCATCACCGGGCTCGAAGTGGCGCAGGTGGCGGCTGAGGTCGGCAGCATCGTCCCGGACCGCACCACCCATGACTATGCCGGCGCCATGCTGCGCATGAGCAATGGCGCGCGTGGCAGTTTCTGGGTTACGCAGGCGGCGGCCGGTGTAGAAAACGGCTTGCGTATTCGCGTGAGCGGTTCCAAAGGGAGCCTGGAGTGGCACCAAGAGCACCCGCAGGTGCTGCAGTTCAAGCCGCTCGATGCTCCGGCGCAGGTGCGTACCCCCAATGGCCCCGGCACGCTGCCTCTGGCTGCGCGTGCCTCGCGCATTGTGGCCGGCCACCCCGAAGGCTTCCATGAGGCATTTGCCAATTTGTATACCGATGCATCCGACGCTATTGCCGCGCGCCGCAGCGGCCAGTCTGCTGACCCCTTATCTCTCCATTTCCCCAACGCCACCGATGGCCTGCAGGGCATCCGCTTTGTAGCCGCTGCCGTGGCTTCCAGCAGCCAGCAAGGCGCTTGGACTGCCCTTTAACTATTAGCAAACACCATGACTATCTCCCAACACAACAACTTGATCAACGGTGAATGGATCGCTGGCAGCAGCTACGCTCCCAACCTCAACCCCAGCAACTTGGCAGACGTCATCGGTGAATACGCCCAGGCAGATGTCGCCCAGCTCAACGCTGCTGTGGCCGCCGCACAAAAGGCCTTCCCTGCCTGGTCCACCAGCGGTATCCAGGCCCGCGCCGATGCGCTGGACAAGATCGGCTCCGAAATCTTGGCGCGCAAGGAAGAACTTGGCACTCTGCTGGCCCGTGAAGAAGGCAAGACCCGCGCAGAAGGCATTGGCGAAGCCGCCCGTGCCGGCAACATTTTCAAGTTCTTTGCCGGCGAATGCCTGCGCCTGGCCGGTGAAACCGTGCCGTCCGTACGCCCCGGCATTGGTGTGGAAGTCACCCGCGAACCGCTGGGCGTCATTGGCCTCATCACGCCCTGGAACTTCCCCATCGCCATTCCTGCCTGGAAGATCGCCCCAGCGCTGGCCTACGGCAACTGCGTGGTCCTGAAGCCCGCCGATCTGGTGCCCGGCTGCGCCTGGGCGCTGGCTGACATCATCCACCGCAGCGGCATCCCCGCCGGTGTGTTCAACCTCGTCATGGGCCCCGGCCGCGTGATTGGTGACGCCTTGGTCAACCACCCCGGCATCACTGCCATCAGCTTCACCGGCTCGGTGGGCGTGGGCCAGCGCATTGCTGCTGCTTGTGCCGGCCACATGAAGAAGGTGCAGCTGGAAATGGGTGGCAAGAACCCCCAAGTCATCCTCGACGACGCTGATCTGAATGTGGCGGTGGAGCTCAGCGTGCAAAGCGCGTTCTATTCCACCGGCCAACGCTGCACCGCGTCCAGCC
Organism: Rhodoferax sp.; assembly: GCF_034519335.1. Taxonomy (GTDB): domain Bacteria; phylum Pseudomonadota; class Gammaproteobacteria; order Burkholderiales; family Burkholderiaceae_C; genus Allorhodoferax. The sequence continues at coordinate 115,884 of NZ_JAXHOL010000035.1, read as the reverse complement.
GCCTCATCGTTACCGACAAGATCTACCCCGCCTTCATCGAAGCCATGCAAAAGCGCATGGCCGCCATCAAGGTGGGCGACGCGCTGGAAGCCGGCATCGACATTGGTCCGGTGGCCTCGCAGCCCCAGCTGGAGCAAGACTTGTCGTATGTGGAAATCGGCAAGCTTGAGGGCGCCACCCTGCTCACAGGCGGTGAACGCCTGAGCCGTGGCACCGAGGGTTACTACATGGCCCCCGCCCTGCTGGTGGACAGCACCGCTGCCATGCGCATCAACCGTGAAGAAATCTTTGGCCCGGTGGCCAGCGTGATTCGCGTGAAGGACTACGAGGAAGCGCTGTTCACTGCCAACGACACGCCGTTTGGCCTGTCGGCTGGCATTGCCACTACCAGCCTCAAATACGCCACCCACTTCAAGCGCCACAGCCAGGCTGGCATGGTGATGGTGAACCTGCCCACCGCAGGTGTGGACTACCACGTGCCGTTTGGTGGCCGCAAGGGCTCCAGCTACGGCTCACGCGAACAAGGCAAGTACGCGGCCGAGTTCTTCACCACCGTCAAGACGGCTTACACGCTGGCCTGAAAAAATAAATATCGAGGAGACAGGTATGCGACCCCTACGACGGTTCTTTTTAAGTGCGGTGTTGTTGGGCTCCATGCCCTGGGCCCACGCACAAATCACTAGCAAGGGAGGGGTTGGCCTACTCATGCCAACCGTTACCTCGCAGCGTTGGGTGGTAGACGGCTTGGCCATGGTGCGCGCCATGGACAAACTGGGGTACCGCCCTGATCTCAAGTACGCCAATGACGATGTCACCACCCAGATCGCCCAAGTGGAAGAGATGATCAAGAGCAGTGACATGAAGGTGCTGGTGATTGGTGCCATTGACGGCAGCAAGCTAGCACCCGTGTTGCAAAAGGCAGCCGACAAAAAGATCAAAGTCATTGCCTATGACCGCCTGATCCGCGATACGCCCAATGTGGACTATTACGCCACCTTCGACAACTTCCAGGTTGGTGTGTTGCAGGGCACCTACATCGTGGAACACCTGGGCTTGGACAAGGGCAAGGGGCCCTTCACCATCGAATTGTTTGGTGGCTCATCCGATGACAACAACGCCTTCTTCTTTTACGACGGCGCCATGTCTGTACTCAAACCTTACATTGACAAGGGCAAACTCGTAGTGGGTTCAGGCCAGAGGGGCATGGACAAGGTGGCCACACAGCGCTGGAGCGGCTCGGTGGCGCGTGCACGCCTGACACAAATCCTGGACAAGTATTACGCCAAGCAGCGCTTGGACGCCCTGCTGTCACCGTATGACGGCATCAGTATGGAATTGCTGACCGCCATGAAAAAAGCCGGCTACGGCCAAGGTGGTCAACCCCTGCCCGTGGTGACCGGCCAGGATGCCGAAATGCCCACCGTGCGCTCCATCATCCGTGGTGAGCAAACGTCCACCGTGTTCAAGGACAACCGGGAGCTGGCCCAGGTGGTGACCACCATGGTCGATGCCTTGTTGTCCGGTAAAAAACCGCTGATCAACGACGAGAAGACCTATAACAACGGGCAAAAAGTGGTGCCCTCTTTCCTGCTCAAGCCAGTGATTGTGGATGTGAGCAACTGGCGCGCTACGTTGGTGACCTCCGGCTACTACAAGGCCGACCAATTCCGCTGAGTCACCGCCGCTATTGCAGCGGCGGCGCGCAGCGTTTGTGGGTTTGTGAGGGCAGCTCGCCAAACATGGCCTGGTAGTCCTTGGCAAAGTGGCCAAAATGCCAGAAGCCCATGTCGGTGGCTGCTTCCGTCACGGAGCTCGCGGTCTTGAGGGCCTGGCGCACAGCGCCCAGCCGTATGGCTCGCAGGTAGGCCAAGGGGCTGATGCCCAAAATACGCTGAAACGCACTTTGCAAGGTCCGCCGACTGACCCCCAAATGCTGGCATAGCTCACCCACGGTGGGGGGCTGCTGCAATTGCCCTTGCAGCAGGGCGCGGGCTTGCTGCACCAGCAGCCAATGCACATCGTGTGCAACCTCGTTGGTACAAGATGCGAGGTTCAGCGCCGCCACTTTTTCCACCAGGGTGTCCACCATGCCTGCACGCAGGGCTGGCAAGGAAAACATCGCAGGCGCGGTGTGTGCGGTTTCAAAGAGCATCAGCATGACCTGTCGCAAACCTTCCAAGGATGGTGGGTCGGTAGCCCGCAGACCTGCCTCGCTGCGTGCCAGTGCGCCATGGCCCCATGGGTACAAGGTATTGCTCAGCACGGGGTCCAGCTCCAGCCCCATCATCACGTGGTCGCTACCAGTGCGGAATTCAAACCCCGACTGGCCGGAGAACACATGCAGCGCATTGCGGTCACTTTGCACACCGCAAAACACACTGCTTCCATCGCAACGCAACGGCACGCCCAAGGCCAACACGCCCTCTTGCAGTTGACCACTCTGGTACACGGTGGACTCCAGTCCTTCCATGAACAAACGCACCGGTCCCAGATCCACGCGCTGGATGGCACCCCGAAACCCTCCGCCCGAAAGCTGTAAGTAGGACTGGTTCCACCCCGTGAGGGCAGCCGCCTGCTCGTCCACGTCGGCGTAGATGGCTGACTCGAACCCCAAGGCGCGGCCACCCGCCGCCGAGGCAGCTGGGTGGATTGCCGAAATGGGATGTTGGGACATAGGCCGAAGATTTTGCAAACAAGCGGCCAAGCGGCTTCTAGGTGTTTACACCCGGCTCCGCATACTGCCAATACGGGATAGCCGCTGGCGCGAGGCCTCTCCACAATGAATCGGCTTACTTTTGTCCAACCCAGTCAAGGAGTCGTTCATGTCAGAGCATTCGGGAGTCCAGTACACCAAGGTAGACCAAAGCTATTTCGACAAACGCGGGCTGCGCCGCTATGCCGGGGTCTGGTCCCTGTGGGCGCTGGGAGTGGGGGCCGTGATTTCGGGGCACTTTTCAGGCTGGAATCTGGGCCTGGCCAATGGCTGGGGCAGCATGTTGTTTGCCACCATCATCATCGCCATCATGTATTTGGGCTTGACCTTCTCACTGGCCGAGATGTCGCCCGCCCTGCCGCACACCGGTGGCGCCTACTCGTTTGCACGCACTGCCATGGGCCCGTGGGGCGGATTCCTGACTGGCCTGTCGGAGAACGTGGAGTACGTCATCACACCCGCGGTCATCGTGTACTTCATCAGCAGCTACATGGGCGGTATCTTTGGCACACCCACCGAATACCTGCCCCTCTGGTGGATTGGCTTTTACATCTTCTTTGTGGGGCTCAACATCGTCGGGGTGGAGCTGTCTTTCAAGGTCACCCTCGTCATCACGCTGCTGGCGCTGGCCTGCCTTGCCGTGTTCTGGGCCAGCGCCTTGCCGAATATCGACTTCAGCCGCTGGGCCATGAACGTGGGTGAGGGCGGTGCCTTGCTGGAAAACGGTAACGGCCCCTTGTTGCCCATGGGCATCACCGGGGTGTTGGCCGCCATGCCGTTTGCCGTGTGGCTGTTTCTGGCGATTGAGCAATTGCCGCTGGCGGCCGAAGAATCGGTGGACCCCAAGCGCGACATGCCGCGCGGCATCTTGGCCGGCATCTTCACGCTGATCTTCTCGGCCTTCATGGTGCTGTGGCTCAACCCCTCGATTGCTGGTATCGGTGCGCACACCCTGGCCAAATCGGGCGAACCCCTGCTGGATGGCTTCAAGGCCATCTATGGGGATGGCATTGCCAAAGTGCTGGCACTGGTGGCCGTACTGGGCCTGATTGCCAGCTTTCACACCATCATCTTTGCCAAGGGCCGCCAGATCTACTCGCTGAGCCGTGCCGGCTACTTCCCCTCGGTGCTGTCCATTACCCACGGCAGCCGCAAGACACCGCACCTGGCCATGATCCTCGGCTCGGTGGTGGCACTGGCCGTGATGTTCGTGCTGTGGTTCAGCCTGGGCTCCGACAAGGGCGCGGCCGTGATCGGCGGCACGCTGCTCAATATGGCGGTGTTTGGCGCCATGTTCTCTTACATCATGCAGGCGCTGTCCTTCATCATGCTGCGCAAGAACATGCCCAACATCCCCCGCCCCTACCGCAGCCCGCTGGGCGTGGTGGGTGCGGGGCTGACCGTGGTGATTGCGGTGGTCACCTTGTACTTCCAGCTCAGCGACCCGCTGTACCGTGACGGTGTGATGTGGGTCGCCGTCTGGTTTGCCGCCGGTATTGCCTACTTTGCCCTGGTGGGGCGCAAGCGCCTGATCCTTTCGCCTGAAGAAGAGTTCGCCATGGACATGGCCGACAAGGCACGCTCTTGAATCCACCGGAGACCAACATGGCAACACGCAAGTCTTCCGCTGGTAGCGCGCGGGCCACGTCAGTTGCGCCCCATGCAGCGCTGGCCGCAGTACAAAAATCCGGCGCCCCCAAAGTCAAGGTGGCAGTGACCGACATCGACGGCGTGCTGCGTGGCAAGTACCTGCACCGCGACAAGTTCCTCGGTGCGGCCGAGCCCTACCCGGCCGGAGGCTTTGGCTTCTGCGACGTGGTGATGGGCTGGGACATGATGGACAACTGCTACGACAACACCACCGTCACCGGCTGGCAGCACGGCTTTCCCTGATGCGCTGGCGCGGCTGGACCTGAACACGGCGCGCCATGTTCCGTGGGACGACGGTGTGCCCTTCTTCCTGGGTGAGTTTGTCAACGCCGATGGCACGCCCCACCCGCTGTGCCCGCGCCAGACCCTCAAACGCGTGTTGAAGCGCGCCGAGAAGATGGGCCTGCAGCCCATGACCGGCATGGAGTTCGAGTGGTACAACTTTCTGGAAACGCCGCAAAGCTGGGCCGACAAACAAGGCGTGGGCGCCACACCGCTCACGCCTGGCATGTTTGGCTACTCGCTCCTGCGCGCCAACCAGAATCGCCATTTCTTCAACGCCATCATGGACGACATGCTGGCCTTCAAGGTGCCCATCGAGGGCCTGCACACCGAAACCGGCCCCGGCGTATTCGAGGTCGCCATCGGCTTCTCGGAGGCGCTGGAGCAGGCCGACCGGGCCGTGCTGTTCAAGACCGGCGCCAAAGAAATCGGCGCGCGTTTTGGCATCATGCCCAGCTTCATGGCCAAGCCGCACCAGCCGCTGCCGGGCTGCAGTGGCCACATCCACCAAAGCCTGATAAAACTGGGTGATGAGGGCAAGACCAACCTGTTCTTTGATGCGAAGAACCCGCGCAAGATGAGCAAGTTGTTCGAGAGCTACCTGGCCGGACAGATCAACTGCCTGATGGAGTTTGGCCCCATGATCTGGCCCACCATCAACAGCTACAAACGCCTGGTGGACGGCTTCTGGGCGCCCGTCAAACCCACCTGGGGCATGGACAACCGCACCGCCAGCTTCCGCGTCATTGCCGGATCGCCCAAGGCCACACGCCTTGAGACGCGCTGCCCCGGTGCCGACGTGAATCCGTATCTGGCGATGGCTGCGGTGATTGCGGCCGGGCTCGATGGTGTGGAAAAAGGCCTCAAGCTCAGCACGCCACCCATCACCGGCACCAATGGCGGCGCCGAGCACGTCCCGCGTGCGCCGCGCACCCTGATAGAGACCACGCGCAATTTCAAGGAATCAGCCGTCGCACGCGACTGGCTGGGCGACACCTTTGTCGACCACTTTGCCGCCACCCGCGAATGGGAGTGGCGCCAGTGGCTGGACGCCGTGACCGACTGGGAAATGAAACGTTACTTCGAAATCATCTAGAGGCCACCATGAGCATCACCTCCTTCTCCTTCCCTACGCCCATCAAGTTTGGTGCCGGCGCCCGCAAGCTTGTCGCCCAGCACTTGAAGGACCTGGGCCTGAAGCGCCCGCTGATCGTTACCGACAAAGCCTTGGGCGCCCTGCCCGTGCAGGCCGAGTTCCAGACCCATTTGGCGGGGCTGGACGTGGCTGTGTTCTCTGGCGTGTTTGGCAATCCTACCTGCAGCCAGGTGATGGACGGTGCAGCCGCCTACAAGGCGCACAAGGCGGACTGTGTGATCGGTTTTGGCGGCGGTGCCGCGCTGGACGTGGCCAAGGTCGTGGGCCTGGCCGCCACGCACCCGGGCGACATTCTGGAATACGTGTGGGACCACCCGCAGGTGCGCCCCATCGTGAACGAGCTGCCCTACTTTGTGGCACTGCCCACCACCTCGGGCACCGGCTCGGAGGTGGGTCGCTCCAGCGTGGTGAGCGAAAACGACACGCACTTGAAACGCGTGGTCTTCAGTCCGAAAATCTTGGCCAAGACGGTGTTTGCCGACCCTGAGCTCACGCTGGGTCTGCCTGCACACGTGACCGCCGCTACCGGTATGGACGCCCTGACCCACAACATCGAGAGCTACCTCTCGCCCGCCTACCACCCGCTGTGCGATGGCATTGCGCTGGAGGGTACGCGCATTGCTGCTGCCGCGCTGGTCACGGCGGTCAAAGACCCCGGCAACCTGTCCGCGCGCTCCGACATGATGATGTCGTCCATGATGGGCGCCATCGCCTTCCAGAAAGACCTGGGCGCTGTGCACTCCTGCGCCCATGCGCTGGGCGCCGTGTGTGACCTGCACCACGGCCTGGCCAACGCGCTGATGATCGACACCGTGATAGCCTGGAACCTGGAAGCCGCGCCCGCCAAGTTTGACGAGCTGGCCCATGTGTGCGGCGTGGCCGGTGGTGGCAAGGCCTTGGTGCCTTGGCTCAAAACCTTGAAGGCCAGCGTGGGCATCACCGGGTCGCTGGCAAGCCACGGCGTCAAGCCTGAACATCTGCCGCGCCTGGTGCAGGTGGCCACGGCCGACATCTGCCACCAGACCAACCCCCGCCCTTGCACGGCGGCCGACTTTGAGCGCCTGTTCAAGGCTGCCATGTGATGCACAAGGCCGGGGAACGTCTCAAGATTGCCGTGAGTGCATGCTTCATGCACCCTGACCCGGCGCGTGCCGCGTTTGCCAAGAAGACGCTCAACTACGTGGAGCAGTCGGTACCGCACTGGCTCATGTCCGGTGGCGCGCTGCCGGTCATGGTGCCGTCGCCCACGGGCGACACGGCGCGCGGCAGCGTCACGCTGGACGACTACGCGCAGTGGCTCGATGGTTTGGTCTTGCATGGTGGCGCCGACCTGTGGCCGGGCAGCTATGGCGAGGCCCCCATCGACCCGTGCTGGCAGGGCGACAAGGTGCGTGACGCGTATGAGATGGCGCTGGTCAAGGCCTTTGTGGCGGCGGGCAAGCCGGTGTTTGGCATCTGCCGCGGCTTGCAGCTCATCAACGCCACCTATGGCGGAACCTTGGTGCAGGACATCCCCACCCAGCGCCCCCAGGCCCTGCAGCACCGCGATGCCGACCGTTACGACCACAACTTCCACCAGCTCGAATTAGTGCCAAAAACCCGCCTCAGCGCGCTACTGGATTGCGCGAGCAGCTACAAAATTAATAGCGTGCACCACCAGTGCATCAAAGACCTGGCGCCCGGCTTTGAGGTGGAAGCGCGTTGCCCGGACGACGGCACCATTGAAGCCATCCGCGCCACCGGCACCGACTGGATCGCCGCCGTGCAGTGGCACCCCGAGTTCCACAAACCCGAGCACGGCACGCTGGACGACACGCCGCTCTTGCACGACTTTCTGGCCCAGGCGCACGCGGCGCGCGTGGCGGCCAGCCCAACCCTTTCTCCTGAACTTTGAGTACCACCATGAGCCAACTCGCCATCCACAACCCGGCCACCGGCCACCTCATCACCACCCTGGGCGCCGACGATGCCAGCACCGTGGCCGCCAAAGCTGCGCGCGCGCGCGCGGCCCAGCATGCCTGGGCCGCCACGCCACTGGCCGAGCGCAAGGCTTGCATCACGGCTTTTCGAGCCGGGGTGGTGCACGACCTCGAGTCCCTGGCCTTCACCATGACGCGCGAGACCGGCAAGCCCATCAAGATGTCGCGCAACGAACTCAATGGCTTGCTCGGTCGCATCGACTTCTTCCTGGCCGAGGCCGACGCCACGCTAGCCACCCAGACCGTGTTTGCCGACGGTGGCATGACCGAACAGATCCAGCACACGCCGCTGGGCGTGGTGGCCAACATCTCGGCCTGGAACTACCCCTGGTTTGTCGGCTGCAACGTGATCGTGCCCGCGCTGCTGACCGGCAATACCGTGCTCTACAAACCCTCGGAGTACGCCACCCTCACGGGCCTGGAAATCACCCGCCTGCTGCACAAAGCCGGTGTGCCCGAAGACGTGATGATTTGCCTGGTGGGCGGCGGTGCCGTGGGCGCCGCGCTCTTGGAGCAAAAGGTGGACGGTGTGTTCTTCACGGGCTCTTACGCCACCGGCGCGCGCATTGCGCAAACGGTGGGCAGCAAGTTCGTGAAGCTGCAGCTGGAGCTGGGTGGCAAGGACCCCACCTATGTGTGCGACGACGCCAATGTGCAAGTGGCCGCCGAGAGCCTGGCCGATGGCGCCATGTACAACACCGGCCAGAGCTGCTGCTCGGTGGAGCGGGTCTATGTGCACGAGAAGGTGTACGACCAGTTTGTGCAGGCCTTTGTCGCCACCGTCAAATCCTTCAAGACCGGTGACCCGGTGGCCGAGGACACCTACATCGGCGCCATCACCCGCGCCCCGCAGCTCGATGTGCTGCAGGCCCAGGTGGACGACGCCAAGGCCAAGGGCGCCACCCTGCACACCGGTGGCCACCGCGGCACCGGCGAAGGCAACTGGTTTGAACCTACCGTGTTCTCGGACGTGAACCACAGCATGGAAATCATGCGCGAAGAAAGTTTTGGCCCGGTCATTGGCATCCAAAAAGTGGGCAGCGATGCCGAGGCCGTGAAGCTGATGAACGACACGCGCTACGGCCTGACCGCCGGTGTATTCACGCCCAACGAGGCACGGGCCAAGGCGGTGCTGGAACAGGTGAACGCGGGCACGGTGTACTGGAACTGCTGTGACCGCGTGAGCCCGCGCCTGCCCTGGAGCGGCCATGGCGACTCGGGCGTGGGTCTTACGCTGTCCACCTACGGCATCCAGACCTTCACGCGGCCCAAGGCCTGGCATCTGCGCAAGGCCTGAGCCCCGCAGGCAGACCAGACGCTCAGCGCTCCTGCGGGGCGTCTGAGCGCTTGAGCAGGGTGAGCGCCAGCAACGCTGACGCCACCATGAGGAAGAGGCTCACCGCATTGAGCACCGGGGTAGCGCCTTCGCGCATGCGGCCGTACATCATCACCGTCAGTGGCGCGTCGGAGCCCACCAGCATCAAGGTGGTGTTGAAGTTCTCAAACGACATGAGAAACGAAATGGCCGCTGCGCCAATCAGCGCAGGCTTCAGGTAGGGCAGCGTGATGGTGGTGAGCACCGCAAAACGCGAGGCACCCAGGTTGTAAGCCGCTTCTTCCAGCGTGATGTCAAAGCGTTTGAGCCGGGCCGAGATGGTGAGCGTGGCGATGGACGCGATGTAGGCAAACTGCCCCAGCACCACCAGCGGCAGGCCGGGCCGCAAAAACTCCAGCTCCAGGCCCCACAGGTCATCCGCCAGGTTGGCCACACGGCTGGCCAGTGCCAGGATGGAGATGCCCAAGATGACCCCCGGAATCACCAGCGGCGCCAGCATCAGCATGCTCAGTGCCTGCTTGCCACGGAACTGCGTGCGCTCGATCAAAAATGCATTGGCGGTACCCACCAGCACCGACAGCAGCGTCACCCAGCACGCCACCACCACGCTGGTCCACAGGCTGCCCAAGAGTGCGGTGTCGGCAAACAGGCCACGGCGCGGGCCGTCTGCGCCGCCTAAAAACCAGTCCAACGTAAAGCCGTTCCACGGCGGGGCCGGGTAGGGCGCATCGTTAAACGCAAACACCGCCACCACAGCCAGCGGTAAAAACAGAAAGGCAAAGAACAGCACACCGTAGACCACGGTGCTGGCGCGCAGCCAGGCAGGGCGGGGGAGGGATGGGATCATGAGCGTTGCATCACTTCGCCAAACTTCTGGCCCGAGAGCTTGAGCCCCAGCCACACCAGGCCCGTGCTCAGCGCCAGCAGCAGGAAGCCAAAGGCGGCGCCCTGTTCCCAGTTGAATCGGGTGATGAACTGGGTGTAGATCTGCTCGGTGAACCAGAGGGAGTTTTTGCCACCCAACAGTGTGGGCGTGAGGTAGTTGCCCAGCGTGAGCATGAACACCACAATGCAGCCCGCCACCATGCCCGGCGCGGCGTGCGGAATGATGATGTGCCGCAGGATGGACCAGCCATTGCCGCCCAGGTCGTAGGCCGCCTCAATCAAGGAGTCGTCCAGGCTCTCCAGCGCGCTGATCAGCGGAATCACCATGAACAGCATGCTGGTGTAGACCAGGCCAACGAGGATGGTCGCGTCGTGGTACAGCATCTCCACCGGCGCGGGCGTCACGCCCAGCCACACCAGAATGCCGGGTAACACGCCCGATTCGCGCAGCAGAATCATCCAGCCCAGCGTGCGCACCGTTTCGCTCACCCAAAACGGAATCAGGCACAGCACAAACAGCAGCGCCTTGCTGCGGCCGCGCGCAATCTTGGCAATCGTCCAGGCAATCGGAAACGCCATCAGCAGCGTGATGGCGGTGGCAATGAGTGACATGACCGCCGTGCGCACAAAGGTGCGCCAGTAGAGCGGCTCGTCAATAAAGGTGAGGTACTGCGCCAGGCTGGGCTCGTAGACCCGGGGTGCGATCCGTGCGCGTAGCGACAGCACCGCCAGTTCTGCGTGCGGCAGGATGATCAGCCCCAGCAGCCAGAGCAGGGCAGGCGCCAGCAGCAGCATGCCCAGCAGCCGGGCCATGGTGCTGCGTGGCACGCCTTCAGCCAGCATGGGCCTGCGCCGGTGCGGCAAAGCACACGGCGCGCTGCGGGTCAAAGCCAAACACCACGTCCTCACCGGCACGCAGGTCGGCAAACTGGCCGGTTTGTGGCAACGCAATGCGGAACTCAGCGCCGCTGTGCTTTTCGCGCAGCAGCACGGCCGAGTTGGCGCCATCAAACAGCAGGCTCTCCACCACGCCGGTGAAGTGCGGCATGCCGGTTGCTATGAATTCAGTAGCTGCTCGCGCAAGTCTGGCAACCTCGGGGCGCACAAAAGCCTCTACGGCATCACCCGCCTTGATGTGGGCATGGCCATGCGCCGCCCGCGCATGCAGGGCCAGTCCGCTGGCCGTGCTCACCTGCACCACATCGCCTTGCACGCCCACGGCCTTGCCCACCAGGCGGTTGTTGGCACCCACAAAGCCCGCCACAAACGGCGTATGTGGCTCGTAGTACAGCGCCTGCGGTGTGCCCAGCTGCTCAAAGCGGCCATGGTTCATCACCGCCACATGGTCCGACAGCACCAAGGCCTCGGACTGGTCGTGCGTGATGTAAACAAAGGTGGTGCCAAAGGCGGCTTGCAGCTGCTTGAGCTCGATCTTCATGTGCTCGCGCAGCTTCAGGTCCAGCGCGCCCAGCGGTTCGTCCAGCAACAAGAGCGTGGGCTCCAGCACCAGACTGCGCGCAATGGCCACGCGCTGCTTTTGCCCGCCGGAGAGCTGGTCCACCCGCTTGGCCTGCGCACCGGGCAGGCTCACGCGTTCCAGCATCTCGCCCACGCGGCGCTTGATCTCGTCAGCCGCCACACCGCGGCGCGCCAGGCCGTAGCCCACGTTCTCGCCCACCGTCATCATGGGGAACAGCGCCAGGTGCTGGAACACCATGTTCACCGGCCGCTGGTTGGGCGGCACACCGTTCATGGGTTTGCCGCCAATGCGGATCTCGCCTGCATCGGGTTGGATAAAGCCCGCCACCATGCGCAACAGCGTGGTCTTGCCGCAGCCAGACGGGCCCAAAATAGAAAAGAACGACCCGCGTTGCACGGTGAACGACAGGTCGTCCACCGCCGCAAACGCGCCGTAGCGTTTGGCTACGCCTACGGCTTCAAGGTCAATGGTGGCGGCGCTCAACGCTACCGCTTAGTTGGCAGCTTTGATGCGGTCGAGCACGCGACCTTCGATCTCTTCAATGCCAGCGGGCACAGCGGGGTACCACTTGATGTTCTTCAGCGCCGCTTCGGGGAAGCTGGCGGCAAACTGGGCCTTGAGCTTGGCGTCCATCATCTGGTCTGCACCCTTGGAGGCAGTGAAGTTGCCAGCCGAGCCAGCCACCTTGGCAGCAATTTCGGGGCGCATGTTGAAGTTGATCCAGGCGTAGGCTGCCGCGTCGTTCTTGCCCTTGGCAGGGATGGCGAAGGTATCAATCCAGCCCATGGCGCCCGCCTTGGGGGCGATGAACTGGATCTCGGCCTTCTCGCCGTTGAGCTTCCAGCCACCGGTGTCCCACATCATGGCGCCCACGATTTCACCGGCGCGCATGCCGTTGAGCAGCTGGTCCTTGTTGTCCCAGTAGAACTTCACGTTGGGCTTGCAGGCAATCATGGTCTTGCCCACCTCATCCATCAGCGCGCCATAGGCCTTGGCATCGTTGTAGAGGGCAAAGGGGTTCTTGCCAGCCGCAAATGCAAATGCCAGCAGCGTGGGGCGCTTCAGGCGGTAGGCCACCTTGCCTTTGTAGTCGGCCTTGCACAGGTCGGTGTAGTCGGCCATTTGGGCCAGCTTGGTGTTTACTACCAGGCCATCGGTGCCCCAGATGTGGGGCAGGCCGTAGACCTTGCCATCCACTGTGGTGTTGCCCTTGGTAGCGTCCAGCATGGAGGGGATGAACAGCTCGCTCTTGAGCTTGCTCAGGTCCAGCGGCTTGTAGATGCCAAATTCTTTTTGCGGGCCGGCAATGCGGTCTTGCGAAGGCTGGGCCAGGTCAAAGCCAGCGCCGCCCGTGGCGCGCAGCTTGGAAATCATTTCTTCGTTGTTGGACAAAGTCAGCTCGACCTTGTAGCCGGTTTCCTTTTCAAACTGTGCCACCACTGCAGCGGGTGCGTAGTCGGCCCAGGTCAGCAAACGCAGGGTTTTTTCTTGGGCCATGGCAGAACCGCCGAACACCAGAGTCACGACGGCAGCAGCAATAGAAGCACGTTTGAAAGTCATGGAATCGTCCTTGAAGTGGATGGAAGTTTTGGCCAGAAGTGGCCAAACCCTTCGGAGATTAAGACAGCAAGGTGTCAGTTATATGTCAAGCCATGCACCCGCACAAGCCTGATTTCCACAGGGGTACCAGGCGCACCAATGCGGGCTGCTATCGTTACGGCTTGAGCCCAACATGGGGCGCGTTTTGTTCAAAGGAGTGCGTGATGGCAATGGATGTGGTGGACTACGAAATCTTTGGTTCCGAGATGCAATACGTCGAGGTGGAGCTCGACCCTGGCGAGGCCGCCATCGGCGAAGCAGGCGTGATGATGTACATGCAAGAAGGCATCACCATGGACACCATCTTTGGTGATGGTTCGCAACAAGGCGGCTTCTTTGGCAAGCTCATGGGCGCGGGCAAACGCTTGCTCACCGGCGAAGGCCTGTTCACCACCGTGTTCCAGAACAGCGGTGCGGGCAAGCAGCGTGTGGCCTTTGCTGCGCCCTACCCCGGCAAGATCGTGCCCATGGACCTGAGCCAGCTGGGCGGCACCATCATTTGCCAGAAAGACTCTTTCTTGTGTGCGGCCAAGGGCGTGTCACTGGGCATTGCATTCCAGAAGAAGCTGGGTGTGGGGCTGTTTGGGGGCGAAGGCTTCATCATGCAAAAGCTCGACGGTGATGGCATGGCCTTTGTGCACGCCGGTGGCACGCTGATGGAGCGCACCCTGGCCCCCGGCGAAACGCTGCGCGTGGACACCGGCTGCGTGGTGGCCTTCCAGCCCACGGTGGACTTTGACATCCAGTTTGTGGGCAAGATCAAGTCCGCCATCTTTGGTGGCGAAGGCCTGTTCTTTGCCACGCTGCGTGGCCCCGGCAAGGTCTGGCTGCAAAGCCTGCCGCTGTCGCGCCTGGCCAACCGCATCATCCTGTCGGCCCCGGCCGCAGGTGGCCGCTCGGCAGACCAGGGCTCGCTCTTGGGCGCCGGGGTGCTGGGTGGGCTCATTGGCGGCGGCCGCGACGACTGAGCGCACGCGCCATGCACAGCACCAGCACCATCTTTGGCGGCCGGCTGTTTGCGCCCGGCCTGGACGGGGTGGGCGTGCCCGCCACCGGCCAGTGGCGCCAGGGGCGGCTGGTGGTGTGCGTGCAAGACGGTGTGGCTGAACGCGAATGGCTGGCGCCCGAGCAGCCCACGCTCAGCGCTGGTGGCTTCAACGCCGCGCAGCTCAGCGTGGCCTGGCCTGCGGAGGGTGGTCAGGTGCAGTTTTTTGTGGACGCGGGTGCGGCACGCACCGCCTTTGCCGCCACCATGCCAGCCACCCTGGCCCAGCCGCACGGCGCCGCCCAGCGTGCGGCACGCGGCGTGGAGCGGCGCTTCACACTCTGGTGGGCCGCGCTGGCTGCGGTAGCCCTGTTGCCGGTGTTGGCGCTGGCCCTGCTGGTGCTGCGCGGCGGCGATGTGGTGGACTGGGCCGTGCGGCAGATCCCGCATGCGCAAGAGGCCAGGCTGGGTGACCTGGTGCTGGCGCAAACCCGCGCGCAGATGCGCGTCATCGACAGCGGCCCCGCTGTGGACGCTGTCAAGCACCTGGGTGAGCGCCTGACCCCTGGCACCTTGCACCGCTACCGCTGGCTGGTGGTGGACAAGCCCGAGATGAACGCCTTTGCCGCCCCCGGTGGCGTGGTGGTGGTCTACAGCGGCCTGCTCAAGGGCACCGACACGCCCGAAGAAGCCGCAGGTGTCATTGCCCACGAGGTGGCCCACGCCGAGTTGCGCCACGGCCTGCAGGGCATGGTTAAAAGCATGGGCCTGCGGGCCGGTGCTGCCGTGCTGCTGGGTGACTGGAGCGGTGCCGTGCCCAGCGAAGCCAGCACCAGCCTGCTGGAAATGAAGTTCTCCCGCGAAGCCGAAACCGAGGCCGACATGGAGGGCCTGCGCCGCCTGGTGGCCGCCAAGATCAACCCCGAAGGCATGGCCCGCTTTATGGACAAACTTGCTGCGCAGAGCAAAGATGCAACCCCGCCTGCGCTGCTGTCCACCCACCCTGCGTCCAGCGAGCGCGCAGCCGCGCTGCGTGCGCTGGCCGCGCAACACCCCGGCCCCTGGGAGCCACTGCCACTGGACTGGGCGGCGGTGAAAGCCAGCCTGCCCTGAGGGCTTGGCTTAGTGCGCGGCCTGGCGGCGCTGCCGTACGGCAGCCGCCAGCTGCTCCAGCACCGGCACGGTCTGCGCCCAGCTGATGCAGGCATCCGTCACGCTCACGCCGTGCTGTAGCGGCTTGCCGTCCACGATGTCCTGGCGCCCTTCGTTCAGGTGGCTCTCGATCATCAGGCCGGTAATGCGTGCATCGCCAGCGGCAATCTGCGCGGCCACGTCTTGCGCCACCACAATCTGGCGCGCGTGCTGCTTGCTGCTGTTGGCATGGCTCACGTCTACCATCACCTGCTCGCGCAAGCCGGCCGCCTTGAGCAAGGCGCAGGCCGCGTCAATGTCGGCGGCAGAGTAGTTGGGCGCCTTGCCGCCGCGCAGGATCACATGGCAGTCGTTGTTGCCGCGTGTCTCGAAGATGGCGGCCTGGCCCATCTTGGTCATGCCCATGAAGGCGTGCGCGCCTTGCGCGGCCTGGATGGCGTCGGTGGCCACCTTGATGCCGCCATCGGTACCGTTCTTGAAGCCCACGGGGCAGCTCAGGCCGCTGGCCAGCTGGCGGTGGCTCTGGCTCTCGGTGGTGCGCGCGCCAATGGCACCCCAGCTCACCAGCTCGCTGATGAACTGCGGCGAGAGCAAATCCAAAAACTCGGTCGCCGCAGGCAGGCCAATGTCCAGAATGTCGAGCAACAGCTTGCGCGCCATCTCCAGCCCTTCATTGATGGCAAAGCTGCCGTCCAGGTGCGGGTCGTTGATGTAGCCCTTCCAGCCCACGGTGGTGCGCGGCTTTTCAAAGTACACGCGCATCACCACCAGCAGGTCGGCACTCAGCGCATCGGCCTGCGCCTTCAGCAGGCGCGCGTATTCCATTGCCTGGCTATGGTCGTGGATGGAGCAGGGCCCCACCACCACCACCAGCCGGTCGTCCTGCCCCTGCAGGATGCGCGAGATGGCCGCCCGGCTGCTCTCCACCAGCGCCTCGGCCGCGGCCGGCACCGGCAGCTTTTCTTCCAGCAGCGCGGGGGTGATGAGCGGGCGCACCGCGCCGATGCGCACATCGTCAATGCGCGTGGTGTCGTGGGTGGTCAGGGCGGCGATGGTGGAGGTAGTCATACTATGAATTTAATAGCTGCTCGCGCATATTTTGCGGGGGCTAGAGGGTGATTTGATTCGCATTTTAGGTGCACTCCGCCTCCATGAGTTTCGCTGTTGGAAATTGCGCTGTCACCCCAGGCAAAGCCCTGGGTCACAAAGCGATGGAAGCTCCCTACGCTTCGCCCTTTTCAAAGGAGAAGGTGATGACGATAAATGTGCAGACTGACGACGCAATTCCTGAGTACGGCCTGAGCCCTGCCAAGCCCGGTTTGTACTTGGGACTCTTCCATGGACGGGACGACCCTAACCAAAAGATGGATGGCTGGGGCTTCAATGGACCCACCATCGGTCCACTGGTGTGGTGCCACACCACCTATGCGAACGACGTGAAGATCGAGTTCGAATCCGACTGCGACGCGAAGAGATACTTTGGCGATGATCTGACGCACCTACATTTGGAGACCAATGGCGACATGCTGATTTACGCTGGAAAGTACTACGGCGATTGGACGGTTTACTACGTGCCGCCTACCGAATGTTTGCCACCTAAGGACACGTTCAGGACGAGCAAGCGGGCTGGTTATCGGATTGCACACAACCCGATGCCGAAGTAATTGGATGTCTGCCTGGCATACTGCTTTTCAAGGAGGAAGGCGGTATGCCCAAAGAGACAAAGCCACGCAACGACTGGACGCGAGAGCAGGTACTGGCAGGGTTGCATATCTACCTGCAGCTGAACTACGGGCAGCTCCATGCGCGCAACCCCAAGATCAAGGAGTTAGCAGTTTGGATTAATCGAACTGCTAACTCGGTGGCGTTAAAGCTGTGCAACTTAGCCAGCCTCGATCCTGCAGTGCTTGCGTCTGGACGCAAGGGGATGGACGGGGCATCCAAGGTGGACAAAGCGGTTTGGAAAGAGCTCTTGGCGAATTGGGATGCCGTGGTCCTCGAAGCAGCCTCCATTTATGGAAAGCTGGCGGCAGGTCACGGGCTGGAGCTTGCAGAAGTTGTGGATCTTGAGTTGCCTCCCACGGAACTGGGGCGCACCCGGACCGCCACTGTTCAAGTGCGCGTAAATCAAGCCCGCTTTCGCAAGTCTGTTTTAGTGGGTTATGACAGCACCTGCTGCATCAGCGGTTTGCAAGATGAGCGTCTGCTCATTGCCAGCCATATCGTTCCCTGGAGTGAAGACACGCACAACCGCTTGAATCCGCAGAACGGCCTTTGTCTTTCCGCCCTGCATGACCGCGCCTACGATCAGGGGTTGATGACGGTCCTGCCTGACTACACCGTGCGAGTGAGCCCCAAGCTCAAAGCGAAGACCGCCGATGCCTTTATGCAAGACGCATTGTTGCGGTTCGACAAAGCGCCCATTCGTATGCTTTCAAGATTCGCGCCTGCACCTAGCTTTTTAACGTGGCACGCCACCCATTTTGGCTTGGCGGATTCAAGCTCGAAGTGCAACGGCTTGTTGATGGAACTGTAACTGGTTCATAAAAACTTCATGGGGCGTCTTGAAGCCCAGGCACTTTCTGGGACGATGATTGAGGCGATCCATGGCAAAGGCAATGTCCTTTTGCTTGATGGAATCAAAGGCCATCTTCTTTGGGAAGAACTGACGGATAAGACCGTTCATGTTTTCGTTGGCCCCGCGCTCCCAGGAGGCATAGGGATGCGCAAAGAAGAAGTCTGCGTTCAGGGATGAGGCCACACGCTCATGCTGCGCAAACTCCTTGCCATTGTCCGTCGTGAGTGTGTGCACGCAATGTGCGAACGGCTGCAACAAGGCAATCATGGTGTCGCCCACGGCTTGGGCCGTCTTGAATGGCACGTGGGCGATCAAAGAATAGCGAGAGGTGCGCTCGTTCATCGTCACCAGCGCCTGCTTCTGCCCTGCACCGATGACCAGATCAGCCTCCCAGTCCCCAAATCTGGCGCGCTGGTCCACGATGTCGGGGCGTAGCTCTATCGAGACCTGATTGGGAATGGTGCCACGCCGCTCACGGCCCCCGTAACGCTTCTTGCGGGCCTTTTGGCAGCGTAGCGTCTGGTGCAAAGTGCCACCGCATCGTTTGTCGGCGTAGATCCGCTGATAGATGCTCTCATGACTGACGCCCGGTTGCCCATTGACTTCAAGGTAGCCGCTGATTTGTTCGGGACTCCAGGCAAGGTCAAGTTTGCTATCCACCACGACCCATATCGCATCAGCAATCCTGCGGCCGTTTTGGCAGGCAGACATACGCTCCTGTGAGAGCTGATGGGCTTGCTTGGGGCGGTAGCCGCGCAAACCCCGGTTGCGGCGCAGCTCCCGACTAATGGTTGACTTGTGGCGCCCCATCAGTTGCGCAATGCTACTTTGGTCATGATGGGCTTTGGCGAGGATGGCAATCTGGTAGCGTTCGTCTTGGGTGAGATGTGTATAGGTCATTCAGGGCAACTTTGACTTGGCGGTCGAGGGGCTCGGATGCTCTCACATCTCGCCCACCCAACCGGTTAATTACAAAGTTGCACTTCGGACTTGAATCCGCGCTTTTTATAGACTTATTTGCTCTGCTTTTAATAGCTGTTCGCGCAATATCCACGAGCGCCAGAGCCTGATTTGACTCTTAAGCCAAGCCACACCGCTCCACCACCTCCCGCCAAGCCGCCAGCTTGCGTTCGAAGCTCCAGCCGGTGTCACCACAGCTGATGAAAAATAGCTGATCATCCGTCCATCAAAATAGACAAATAACATTATTTTGACTACTATGCTGGACAAATGAGCAATCCACTCCCGCCCCAAGCCAATAGCCTTTCCGTGCTGGACATGCAACTGCTGCACCAGCTCGGCGACCGCATCAAGCGCACACGCAAGGCGCGGGGGCTGGGCACCGTGGCGGTGGCGCAGCAGGCGGGCATGTCGCGCACCACCTTGTATGCGGTGGAGTCGGGGGACCCTAATGCATCCATGGGTTCCTATTTGCGGGTGATGGCGTGCTTGGGCTTGAGTGGCGAGCTGGCGATGGTGGCCAGCGACGTAATGCAAGCCGTGCAACCGGGCACGGCGGCAGGGCGCTCGCTCCGGGCGCGGCCTGTGGTGCAGGTCACGGTGTCTGCGGATGCGGGCCGCCATCAGGTGCAAGACTTGCAGAGCTTGGCCTTGCATGCAGCTGCGGTGCGGCTCGTCAAGGCCGATGCTGCGCTGCGCGATCAGGCCAGGCAGGTCGTGCAAAAGTGGCTGGATGCTGACGCCGGCAGCCGTTCTGCGCCCTTGTGGCGTGAGTGGCAGCAGATGCTGCAGACCGGGGCGTTCCGGCGAGCGACCGGGCGCTCTGTGCATGCACAGCAGTTGCGTCAGGCGTCTCCGCTCACGATCGTGTTACCCGCCGAGGTGCGTCAGTCCATCTTGAACGAAGTGTCACAGCTCAAAACCGGTGTGACCTTGGGGCAGCCAATACAGGGAGCCGAGTCATGAGGCGCATCGACTTGGAACACCTGATCCGGGCCTGCAGCGAGATTACGCAGGAGTACGAGTTGGTGGTCATCGGGAGTCAGGCCATTCTGGGTACCCACCCCAACCCACCTGCAGAGCTGACGGTTTCGGCCGAGGCCGACATTTATCCGCTCAACAATCCTGCGCTGTCCGAGTTGATCGATGGTGCCATTGGCGAGGGTTCGGTTTTCCACGAAACAAATGGCTACTACGCCCAAGGTGTGGATATCCACACGGCCAAACTCCCGCACGATTGGCGTGCCCGGGTGGTGCGGGTGCCAGAGGCCTCTTTTGCCACCGGCGTGGGTTATTGCATTGGGGTGCTGGATCTGTTTTTGTCCAAGGCCGCCGCCGGGCGCGCCAAGGACATGGAGTTTTGTACGGCGCTGTTGGTGCACCAGTACCTGCGCCCTTCCGAGGCGTTGGCCTTGGTGAAAAACATGCCGCCTGATGTGAATCAGCGCGCCCTGAGTGCCCGTATCCGCCGATGGATTGCGATTGCCCGAGACGCGGGGCATGTCATTCCAGAGGGCTGATGTGCCGCTCCATCACCTCCTGCCACGCAGCCAGTGTTGCGATCCTAGGTAAAAATCATCAACGCATGGCTAATTCCACCCCTCCCTCCAACGACCTCCCCACCAGCCTCAAGTGGGGCCCCATGGCGATCGTGGCCGTGTGGCTGGCGGTCATGGGCGTGTTGTACCTGCTGTCCGCCCAGTACCTCAAGCCCAAGCCGGTGGCGGTGTTGCCCGGTGGGGTGTTGGTGATTCCCATGTCGCGCGATGGCCACTTCTATGCCACGGGCACGGTGGGCGGCAAGCCGGCGCGGTTTTTGGTGGACACGGGCGCGTCCATGGTGACGGTGAGCGAGGCGTTCGCGCAGCAGGCGGGACTGGTGGGCGGCACGCCCACGGTGTTCAAAACGGCCAACGGCGATTTGCAGGGGCGTGTGCTGACGGGTGTGCCGGTGTCTCTGGGGCCCGCGCAGGTGTCGGGTGTGCGGGTCGGTGTGGGGCTGGTGGGCGCGGAGCCCGACGAGGCGCTGCTGGGCCAGAGCTTTTTGAATCAGTTCGAGATCACGCTGTCCGACAAACAAATGACGCTCAGACCCAAGTCGCAGTGAACGTATGACTCACACCAAGCCATGCCGCTCCATCACCGCCCGCCACGCTGCCAGTTTGCGCTCAAAGCGCCAGTCGGCATCTGGGTTTTGTAGACTCCCGCAAGCAAAGCCACTAAAAGCCACTGAACCCATGATCGATTACCCTAAATTACTTGAAAATGGATGGGGCATGTCTCCAATGCCGAAGGCAATGGCGGAATCTTTGTTGGACTCTGTGCTGCAGGGGCGCGAGACCTTGCAGTTGGAGACCAAAAGAGTTTCAGGAAAAATGGTTGGCAAGGCATTGCAGACCATTTGTGCTTTTGCAAACACCCACGGCGGGTGGCTAATGCTAGGCGTGGAGGATTTTGATAAAGCTACAGGGCGTGACCGCCTTTATGGCGTGCAAGAAAATCCAGAAGCAGTTGATGAATTACTGCGCAAAGTCCGCACTAACTTTACCCCGCCCATCTCCGGTATCCAGCCTTGGTTTTTGATGACCGAGTTGCGCGATGGCAAGCTAGATCAATTAATTTGCATTCAGGTACCCCCTAGCGACAAAGTTCATTCGATCATTGACGGCGGTACATGGATCCGCTTGCCTGCAAGTAATCGTGAAATGGTTGCAAGCGAGATCACCGACCTTTCATACCGCCGTGGCGTTCATAGTGCAGAAAGTGAGCCGGTTGATGTGGACTTTGACTTGCTGGATACCGGGGTTTGGCGCCTTTTCCTGCAAGGGCGTGGACTAGCCTCCACAGACATTGCAGATCAGTTGTACCGCATTGGGTTGGCAAAAAAGGCTAGTGGTGTGCTCAAGCCATTACGAGCTGCCGTGCTTTTGTTTGCGGATCATCCAGGGGCTCTGTTGGCAGCGTCGGGGACCCGCGCTGATGTAAGGGTGTTTCATTACAAAGGCACATTGGAGCAATTGGGGGACGTGCCCAATTTGAAGAGGCCGCCGAAAACATTTTCTGGTCAGGTTTATCAACTGATTTCACAAGTTGATGCGTATGTGCAAGATGAGCTTGCGCAGGGGCTTACTTTGGCGGCGTCTGGTTTTCAAACCGTGCATCGCTATCCTGTGCGTGTGATCAAAGAAGCGATCACCAATGCACTGATTCATCGGGACTATCGGTTGAACCGTGATGTTCAGATACGTATCTTCGACAACCGTATTGAAGTCATTAGTCCAGGGCTGTTTCCGGGGCGCATCACTGCAGCCACTGTGCACAAGATGGGGTCCTTTTCACGCAACCCACTCATTGCAAGCAATTTGCGTGAGTTCCCTGTCCCGCCAAACGTGGATGCAGGCGAAGGGGTCAGAATGATGTTTAGTTTGATGCGTGCTGGCAATCTGTATCCCCCACAGTACCGAGAAATACGTGATCAGGCGCAAGAGGCGATCGTGGTGACGCTGTTGAATGAAGAGCGCCCTCCGGTGTGGGAGCAAGTGAGCGATTGGATGGATCGCAACGGCCCAATTAGCAACGGTGCACTTTGTCAAATTACGGGCTTGGACACCTTGAAGTCCTCAAAGCAGCTGCAAAAGTGGGTTGTTCAGGGGCTTCTTGTGAGTGACGACACGCGGGGCAAGCGCAACACGGTCTATCGCAAGCCGAGTCAGCTAGATGCTGATTTACTGCACGACATACAACCGGAAGGGAGCTAATGGGTCGTGCGCTTCGCACAATTTCATTATCTAACCCGCTGGATAATGAAAGCTGAGAAGCAAAATTATCTTTAATAAACAAAGACTTAGCCAATTTCCCATTATCCAAAGTGCCCTATGGCCTTAAACCAAGCCATGCTGCTCCATCACCTCCCGCCACGCTGCCAGCTTGCGCTCAAAGCTCCAGCTGGCATTGGCCGGGCTGGTGCTGGGGAGCTGGTAGACGGGCACGCCCAGGGTGCGGGTGTGGCGGGCGTGTTTGAAGCTTTCGCCGCCGTTGTGGGCGATGGCCTGTAGCTGCGGCAGGTGCAGCGCAGCGATGTCGTTGGGCACCGCGTTGCGGATGGCACTGTCCAGGCTGCCTTCGCGCTCGCAACTGGCGTACACGTCCCACACGCCCAAGCCGCGCTCCAGCAGCCATTTGCTACGGTTTTCATAGCTGCTTGCGCTTATTTCATGGGGGCTAAGGGGCCAAATGGCTTGCAAGATGCGCCAAAACTGGTTTTGCGGGTGGCCGTAATACTGCTGCGTTTGCAGCGAACGCACGCCGGGAAAGCTGCCCAGAATCAGCACCCGCGTGGCGGGCGACACCAGTGGCGGCAGGCCGGTGAGCACAGTGGTGGGCATGGGCGGATCAGGTGGATGTTGCTGCGCTATTCTCGCCAATGTTCTGACCCTGCCAGTGAGCCCGCCCAGCATGCATTTCATTCCGCACACCGCCGTACTGTCCCTCCTCGCCCTCGCGGGCATGGCGCACGCCCAGGCCTTTGTCTACAAGGATTGGGCGGTGGCCTGCGACAACACACGCCACTGTGAAGCCGTGGCCTACCAAAGCGAAGATTCGGCGTCGGAGCCCGTGGTGCTCTGGTTGTCGCGCGACGCGGGACCGAATGCCCCAGTGCGGGTGCAGCTGGATGTGAATGACAGTGAAGACCCGCGACAGCTGACTCTGCGCTTGGGCAGTACAACACTCAAGGGCCTGGCCCGTGGCGAAGACCTGAGCCCGACCCAGACCCAGCAGCTGCTGGCGCATGTGCTGGTAGGCCAGAAGCTGACGCTGGCCGATGGTGGCAAGCGTTGGGAGGTGTCTCTGGCCGGCAGCAATGCAGCGCTGCTCAAGATGGACGATGTGCAGGGCCGCGTCGGCACGCCGGGCGCCTTGCTTCGCAAGGGCAAAAAGCCGGAAGCCTCGGTCTTGCCGCCCTTGCCCGCTCCGAAGGTCCGGGCTGCAACGCTGCCGGGCACCAGCAAAGCCGACGAGGCGCTGCTGCAACCCATCCTGAAATCCGTCAAAGAGCGCGATTGCTGGGACGACATGCCCGACGACAACGACCCCGAGACGTCGATTACGCGCGTCTCCGCTACGCAGGTGCTGGTGATGCGGGAATGCGGCCGGGGGGCCTACCAGGGCGGTAGCGGCCTGTGGCTTGCCAACAGCAAGCCGCCCTATCGCGCCAAGCGGCTGGAGCTGCCGATGCCCGGTGGCGAAACCAGCGACTACGTCATGAACGCCAGCTTTGAGGATGGGCGCCTGAGCTCTTACGCCAAGGGGCGTGGCGTGAACGACTGCGGGGCCGACTATGCCTGGGTCTGGACGGACAAGGGCTTCGTGCTCACCGACGCATCAACAGCCCCGCTGTGCCGCGGAATGGCGCAGGGCGGCTACAGCCTGAGAACCTTCACCGCCGAGCTTGTGCCCTGAATCGGGCGTTGGCGAGACGCGGCCTTACTTTTTGGACAGCGTTTTGCGGGCCAGCTCAATGCCGCCAACGTTCTGGGCTTTGCTGAAGCCCATGCCCTTGAGTGTGTCCAGCGCGATGCCGCTGCGCCGGCCGCTCTGGCAATACAGCAGCACTGTGTCGTCTTTGCTCACGCCGGCCTTGGCAATTTCCTGGGCAATGGCGGTGTGCTCGATATTGATGGCCCCTTCCACATGCCCGGCGGCAAATTCCTGCGGACTGCGCACATCGATGATGACGTCTTTGGCCTGGGCCGAGAGGGCCATCAGGGCAAGGGTGATGCTGGCGACGAGTGTTTTCATGCGGGAGCCCCGGAAGGTGGTGGTTTCCTTCCGATTGTCGCCGCCTCGCGCCAACTTGGCCTATTGCGGGATGAAGCGCAGCCGGTAGATCAGTGCGCTCTCAGCGTTCATGCGCGGCAACGGCAGGCCCACCGCAGCCAGCCACGCGCCGTGCGCCGTGGGTGGCAGGGCTTGTTGGGCACCGGCGGCCAGCGCGGCGTCATTGAGCGGGCTGCTGGTCCAGTCGGGCGGTGTCGGGTCCAGTCGCTCGATGGTGTAGTGCGCTGCGGGGCGCAGCATGGGCAGGCGCAGCGGCGGCGTGTTGCGGTGGCTGGTGGGCGTGGTGCGGTAGACCAGCAGCAGCACTTCGCTGGCGTTCGCATCGCCATGGGCCTGCCATAGCACGCCGTCGCCAGCCTCGCCCAGCCAGACCTGGCCGGTGTGCAGGCGGTTACGCAGCTGCTTGTACAGGCCGACCCAACGGCTCAGCGCCATGCGTTCGGTGTCGCTCAGGTGGCGTACATCGGCCTCAATGCCGAGGTGCCCGCTGATGGCCACACCGGCGCGGAAGTTCAGGCTCTGGCTGCGGCCCGTGGTGTGCGCGGGTGCGGGGCCAATGTGGGCACCCAAAATCTCGGGCGGCAAGAACTGCAGCGCACCGCGCTGGATGGCCACGCGCGACAAGGCGTCGTTGCAGTCGCTGGTCCAGACGCGGTGGGTGTGTGCCAGTGCGCCCATGTCCAGCCGGGCGCCGCCGGAAGCGCAGCTCTCGATCTCCAGCTGCGGGTGGGCGGCGCGCACGCGGTCCCACAGCGCGTACAGCGCATGCACGAAGCTGCGGTAGGCGGGGCGCCCCAGTACGTTGCCTGCCGTGGTCAGGTCGCGGTTCATGTCCCACTTGAGGTAGGCAATGGGCACGTTGTGCAGCAGCGTGTCGAGCTTGGCAAACAGGTAGTCCGCCACCTCAGGGCGGGCCACGTCCAGTACCAGCTGGTTGCGCATGGTCAGCAGGGGGCGACCTTCGAGCTGTAGCGCCCAGTCGGGATGGGTGCGGAAGAGCTGGCTGTCGGGGCTGACCATTTCGGGTTCTACCCACAGGCCAAACTCCATACCCAGTTCGTTCACGTACTGCGCCAAGGGTTGCAGGCCGTGCGGGTACTTGCCCGCATCCGGCCACCAGTCGCCCAGGGCGGCCTGGTCGCTGTGGCGGCCTTGGAACCAGCCGTCGTCCAGCACAAAGCGCTCCACCCCCACGCTGGCGGCGGCAGCGGCCAGGGCGCGGATGTCGTCGGTGCGGTGGTCAAAGTAGACCGCTTCCCAGGTGTTCAGATGTACCGGGCGCGGGCGCATGCGGCCACCGGGCCAGGGCAGGCGGCTGCGCACCGTGGCGTGGAAGTTGGCGGCCAGGCCGTTCAGGCCCTGTGTGGAGCAGCTGGCCACCAGCGTGGGTGTTTGCAGCGATTCACCCGCGGCCAGGCGCACTTCGCCCGGTGCCAGCCATTCGCCCATCTGCCATTGGTACTGCCCGTCGTGCAGCCACTCAATCGCCTGGCGGTGGTTGCCCGACCAGGCCAGCTGCGCGCCATACACGGTGCCGCTGTGCTGGGTGGCGCCCGGTGTGGTGACCACGGCGCCCGGAAAGCTGTCGTGCGAGGTGCGGCCGCGCCGGTTCTCGCGCTGCCACAGGCTGCGCGAGAGTGCGTCTTCCTGTAGCTGGAACTCGTTGGCCCACTGGCCGGTGTAAGAGCGCACGGTGTGCGCATCGCCGGGCAGCGGCACGGTGCCTGCGGCCAGCCATTGCACGTCCAGCACATCCGTGCCGTCGTTGAACAGCTCGCTGCGCAGTTGCAGCACATCGTGCGCATCCAGCGTTACCTGCAGCACCAGACGCAGTTGCGCCACGCTGTCGGTCAGATGAACTGCAATGCGTTGGCCCGCTGCCAGGGTCTCGATGTGGCAGCCGGTGAACTGCTGTGCAAACTGTTGCCCGTTGCGGTGGGCCAGCAGCGCGCTCTGCATATACCAACCCACGCCAAAGGTGGGCGCCACCGTCAGCGGCTGGTCAAACTCCATGCTGCTGGGCGGGATGGCACGGCCATCGCGCAGCGGGGCCAGCGGCACGCAGTGGTCTGGCAGGCGCGGGCCCCAATAGCGCCACAGCGGGGCCTCAAACGGGCGCGCTTCCAGCACCACGCTGGTATAGGTGCCGTGCAGGGTGATGAAGTCGGCAGAGGCCTCGGGCGCGTGGGTGGGCATGGCGCAGTTCAGTTGCAGTAAATGCGGGCGCCGCTCTTGTCGAACAGCAGGGCCTTGGCCGCATCAAAGCGTGCTTCCAAAGCTTGGCCCGAGCGCAGGCTGCGGCCGTGTTTGCTTTCCATCACCACCATCACACCGCTGGCAGAACGGCCATACACAAAGGTCTCACCGCCCAGGTGCTCCATCATGTCGATGGTGACGGGCAGCGTGGCGCTGCCGTCCTCCACAAAGTGCTCGGGCCGCACGCCCACGGACACTTCAGTGCCTACCGGGGGCAATGTCCCATCCAGTGGCAGGTTCACCACTGCGTTGTTGAAACCGGCGAGCGTCACCTGGCATTGGTTCACGCCGTTGAAGCGGTTGTGGCCGCTGACGGTACCGTCAAAGAAGTTCATGCGTGGCGAACCGATGAAGCCCGCCACAAAGGTGTTGGCCGGGTTGTCATACAGCTCCAGCGGGGCACCCACCTGTTCCACCACACCGGCGCGCAGCACCACGATTTTGTCGGCCAGGGTCATGGCCTCCACCTGGTCGTGCGTGACGTAGATGATGGTGCTGCCCAGCTCGCGGTGCAGACGCGCAATCTCGATGCGCATGTGCACGCGCAGCTCGGCGTCGAGGTTGGAGAGTGGCTCGTCAAACAAAAACACCTCGGGGTCACGCACGATGGCGCGCCCAATGGCCACGCGCTGGCGCTGCCCGCCCGACAGGGCCTTGGGTTTGCGGTCCATCAGCGGCTCCAGGCCCAAAATTTTGGCCGCAGCGTCGACCTTGCTCTTGACCACGTCTTTGGCCACACCGGCGTGCTTCAGGGCGAAGCCCATGTTTTCGCGCACGGTCATGTGGGGGTAGAGCGCGTAGCTCTGGAACACCATGGCAATACCGCGCTTGGACGGGTCCACATGGTTCATGACCTGTTCGCCGATGCGCAGCTCGCCACTGGTGATGTCTTCCAGGCCCGAGATGGCGCGCAACAGCGTCGACTTGCCGCAGCCGGAGGGGCCCACGAACACCACGAACTCGCCGTGTTTGATGTCGAGGTCCACGCCCCGGATGATGTCGATCTCGCCGAATGATTTGCGGACCTGGGTGAGTTTGACGTCTGCCATGTTCTATTCCTCGTCGACTCCGTAATTTACGCGGCTTGCAGCGTCACGCGCTGTTCGCCCATGCGGCGGGTGGATACGCGCACGCTGATGTTGCCCACGGCGCCGGTGGTCTCCACCCAGAAGCCGGTGGTGCCGCCCTTGAGCGTCAGCAGGTCCGGGCCCAGCAGCTTGGCAGCGCCTGTCACCTCGACCTGCACTACATCGTCCATGAAGGGCAACAGGCGGCCAGCTTGGTCCAGCGCGCGCACGATGACGCGGGTGGCGTCTTTTTCATGGGCGTGCAGGGCCGTGTCGTCCACCTGCACTTGCAAGGTGGTAGGCACCGGGTTGCCGGAGAGCTTGACGGTGGAGACGGCTTTGCCGTTGATATAGCCGGTGACGGTGGCGTCGCGCCACAGCATGCCCCAGGCACCCAGGTCGTTCATGTTGACGTGGCGGCTGTCAAAAATCACCGGCGCATGTGGCAGGTGCGGGTAGCGCTCGCGGTCAGGCTCAGCACGTTTGGGGGCAAAGTCGCCGACTTGCAGTTCCACGTAGTCGCAGTTGGTCAGCACGATCAGGGGCAACACCTCGCAGCGGTCTTTCTCGCCACGGGCCCAGTAGGTCACGGGCTGCAGCACCGCTTGTTCGGCCGGGCTGCACTGGCTGGTGTAGCCCCAGGCGGCGAACTTGGGCTCGCGGAAGATGTCCATTACCCCGTGGTGGCAGATGCGGTCGCCCGCACCGAAGTCTTTGTGCGTGTTGTAGTCAAACATGCACCAGCCGATGGCGCCGCTGATCACGGGGTTCTCGTAGGCCTTGTTCAGCACATCCAGATGACGGCGCACATGCTCGGCCTGGCGGTCTTCGGGGTCGATGCGCTTGGTGGGGTACATGTGGCCGTTGAACTCGGTCACCAAATACGGCACCTCGTGGTCCAAGCCCGTCACCTGGCGGGGCTGGCGCAGCGGTGTAGGCGCAATGCCCTTCATCCATTCCTCGGTGGCCACGTGGCAGAAGTCGTTCACGGTGTACACGTCTTCCAGCAGCTCGCTGTTTTCGATGTAACGCACGCCGCCGGTCTGGCGGGTGCTGTCCAGGCTGCGGGCCATGGCGTTGGTGCGGGTGTAGAAGTCGTGGTTGTCCTGCGACTCGTTGATGCGCACGCCCCAAATGATGATGGAGGGGTGGTTCCAGTCGCGCTCGACCATGCGGCGCACGTTCTCGACCGACTCGTCTTGCCAGGCCTGGCCGCCGATGTGCTGCCAGCCCGGAATCTCTTCAAACACCAGCAGGCCGATTTCGTCGCAGCGGTCCAGGAAGTAGGTGGACTGCGGGTAGTGCGAGGTGCGCACCAGGTTGCACTTGAGCAAGTCCTTCATCACGTCGGCGTCTTTGGCCTGCGCGCGCTGGCCCATGGCGTAGCCCACGTAGGGGAAGCTTTGGTGGCGGTTCAGGCCGCGAATCTTGACGTGCTTGTCATTGAGGAAAAAGCCTTCGGTGGTGAATCGCGCAGTGCGGAAGCCAAAACGGGTGCTGAGCTGGTCGCGGTTGTCCATGGTGGCACGCACCAGGTAGAGCTGCGGTGCGTCCAGCTCCCAGAGCTTGAGGCCTGTCAGTTGCGCGAAGTTCGCTTCAAAGCCAGCGCCCGACACGGCCACAGTTTGCTGCTGCAGTACCGTGCCATCCACCTTGCAGAGTTCCACCAAGGCTTTGCCGCTGATGGGGGCGTTGGTGGGGTTGGCGATGAAACCCTTGACCAGAACTCCCTTTGCGTCCGTCAGCTCATTCGACGTTTCCACCTTCAGGTTGGCAATTGACACCGTGTCGGTCACTTGCAGCCACACGTCGCGGTAAATGCCGGCGTAGGTCAGGTAGTCGATCTGGCCACCGAAGGGGGGGATTTCGGGGTTCTCGCTACCGTCTACTTTGACGGTGATGAGGTTGTCGCCCTCTTTGAGCAAGCCGGTCAGGCGGGCGCTGAAGGGGGTGTAGCCGTCTTTGTGCGCAGCCACTTGCTGGCCGTTGACCCAGACCACGCTGTTGGCCATGGCGCCGTCAAAGCGCAGGGCCACTTCGCGGCCTGTCATGTCGGGTGTCCACGCCAGGGTGTACTGGTAGGCAAATTCTTTCTGGAAACTGCGCTCGTCGAAGTAGGTCATGTCTAGGTCGACGGCGTTGTGCGGCAGGCGCACGGCGGCGCCTGGCTGGGCCTTGGTGATCAGTTCGGACGCAAAAGAGGTGTGGAAGGTCCAGCCCGAGACGAGCTTGGTAACGGTACGCATGTGAAAAACCTTATTTGACGGAGCCCAGCATGCCCTGTACGAACTGCCGTTGCATTGCGAAAAAGACGACCAGGGTGGGCAAGGTGGCCAGCATGGCCGCCAGCATGATCACGCCGAAGTCGGGGAAGTAGGCCGAGCCCAGTGAGGATAAGACCAGGGTGATGGTTTTGAGTTCTGGCGACTGCAGCACGATGAGGGGCCAGAGGAAGTTGTTCCATGCCGCCATGAACACGATGATGAAAGCCGCCGCGTAGGTGGAGCGCATCACCGGCACATAGACAAACAGGAAGATTTGCCATTCTTTCAGGCCATCCAGGCGGGCGGCTTCGCGCAGCTCGGGCGGGAAGGCCTTGGTGCTCTGGCGAAAGTAAAACACGATGTAGGCTGACGCCAGCGCAGGCAGGATCACGCCCAGATGCGTGTCCAGCAAATCGAACTGCGCCATCAGGATGAACAGCGGAATCATCAGCGCGGCAAACGGCACCATCAGCGTGAGCAACAGGCTGTTGTAGAGGCGTTCACGCGCCTTGGAGCTGAACACCTCAAAGCCATAGCCCGCCAGGGACGAGATGGCCAGGGTGAAGAATCCGCCGATGATGGCGATTTTTCCGGAGTTCCAGAAGACCTGGGCAACGTCAAAGCTCTTGTTGAGCTTTTCGAAGTTTTCCAGCAAGGCGCTACCCAGCGTGAACTTGCCTTTGGTTACATCGACCGATGCGTTGGTGGCGCTGATCACCATCCAGGCAAAGGGAAACAGGGACACAAAGGCCATCACCCCGAGAAACAGGTAGACGCCGCCCATGCGGAATTTTTCGGTCCAGTTGCTCATGTCAGTTACGCTCCCGTGCGGCGTAAAACTGGATGGCGGCCAGCGCGGCAACCAGCAAGACGATGACGTAAGACACCGTGGCGGCATAACCAAAGTTGGGCACGAACTTGAACGACAGGTTGTAGATGTACATGGACAGCGTGAGCGTGTTGTCGGAGAACACCGTGCCCACGGTGGTGATGTTCATGGGTTCATCAAACAACTGCAGCGTGCCGATGGTGGATGTCACGGTGGTGAACAGAATCACCGGCTTCAGATTGGGAATGGTGATGGACACAAAGCGGCGGTAGGCCGAGATGCCGTCAATGCGCGCAGCCTCGTAGATCGACTTGTCGATGTTCTGCATGGCCGCGAGATAAAAGATCATGTTGTAGCCAGTCCAGCGCCAGGTGATGGCGATGATGATGACCACCTTGGACCAGAACGGATCGTTGAGCCAAGGAATCGGCTCGCTGATGAGGCCCAGCCACGCTAGGGCGTGGTTGACCAGGCCGTCATACGAAAACATGCTCTTGAACACCACCGAATACGCCACCAGCGAGGTCACGCATGGCAGAAACACCGCCGTGCGCAACAGCCCGCGAAAGCGCAGGTTGGGCATGTTGAGGCAGCTGGCCATGACCAGCGCCAGCAAGAGCATGATGGGCACCTGGATCACCAAAAAAATGCTGGTGTTCTGCAGCGCTTTCAAGAAGACAGGGTCACTGGCCAGACGCACGATGTTGCCCACGCCTACGAACTCAACCACCGTTCCCTGTCCGGCGTGCAGAGACATCCACAGCGAGCGGACGATCGGGTAGGCCATGAAGACCCCGATCAGCCCGAGTGCGATGGAAACAAATAGCCAACCGTTGACGTCGTAAAAACGTCGGTAGCTGGTCGTAGGCTTGGGCCCCATGGTGCTCCTTTGGTCGGTTTACTTAACTTGCGAGGCGAGCTGGTTGTGGATGTTTTCCAGCGCCTTCTCGACAGGCAGACCTTGTGCCAAAGCAGGCAATTGCGCTGCCACGGCTGCATCGCCCTCGGCGGTGTAAATGCCGTAGTTCACGCTAGGCACCTTGCCCATCCAGTCGCTGTACTGCTGCCACACCTTGGCACCGCCGAAGAAGGGGTCTGCCTCAGAGTAAGCCTTGCCATTGCGCGAGGCCAGCAAGGAGCCCACTGCGCCGCGGGACTGCAGAATGGTTTGGTAGAAGTCCACATCCTTGGCGTAGATTTCGTTCAGGAAGTCGGCTGCAGCAGCCTTCTCTTTGCCTGCGGCCAGCACATACCAGCTGGAGCCGCCCAGGTTGGACGCGTTGGTGGCGCCCGGCACGTTCAGGCGGGGCGTAGCAGCCACTGCCCATTTGCCGGACTGGCTGGCTTCGGCCTTGACCGAGCCGGTAATCCACACGCCGGTGATGACGGAGGCCACGTCGCCCTTGTTCAAGGCACCGACCCACTCGCCCCAACCGGAAGTAGGCTTGTAGACACCGGTCTTCATGAACTTGACCTGGGTTTCCAGCGCGGCCTTGAGGGCGGGGTTGTTCTTGATGTCGAGCTTGCCGTCTTTGTCAAAGTACCAGCGACCGGCGGATTGCATCATGATGCGGATGCTGGCAATGTCTTGCGGGTCCATGGCGAACATCTTCTTGCCGGTCTTGGTTTCGACTTGCTTGCCGATTTCCAGGTAGCGGTCCCAGGTGATGTTCTGCATGTCCTTGTCGCTGAAACCGGCCTGCTTGATCAGGTCGCTGCGGTAGTACATGCCGGTAGTGCCGGTATCAAAGGGCAGCCCGTAGACCTTGCCGCCCATGGTCATCAGGTTGACCTTGTAGTTGGCAAACGCCTTGTGGTCGACCTTGCCAGACAGGGGCTCAAACGCACCGGGGAACGAGCGCAGGTACTTCGGGGCGTTGTAGTCCTCCACCAGCACGATGTCCGGCAGGGTCTTGGTCACGCCAGAAGCCAGGGTTGTCTGCAGCTTTTGCTCGACGTCGGCCTTGGCCATGTCCACGATTTTGAAGGTCACGCCGGGGTGCTTGGCGGTGTAGCGCTTGGCAGCCTCTTGCATGATGGCGATGTTGAAGTTGGGGTCCCAAGCCCAGATGGTGACCTCACCGGCGTTGGCGGCGTGGCTGGCCATCAGGCCGGAGGTGCTCAGGGCCAGACCGATCATGGTGCTGAGGGTGCTGCGTTTGGCGAAATTCATGGTGTGTTTTCCTGTCTCTGTGTCAATGAATAAGTGGCAAGTGGCGCCCAGTGGAACACTGGTGCACACGGCTTGTTGTCTCCGGTTTGCGTGTAATGACGGTGGTGCGACTGGCATCCTTTCCAAAATTTAAGCGGTTAAATTTCTGGCCTGACCTGCGGCCCGCATACGCTGACTAGCCAAGGGAGCGACATCCCGGAAGCTCCCTTGCTACACCTCGAAAATTAAAATTTAAGCGGTTAAATTCAGCAATTTTTGGAGTATACCTAGGGGTGCTCGCAAATAAGCCGGCCCCTAGGGTAAGTCCTAGGATTCAAAAAACGTATCGATTCATGCCATTTCACAAGAAGTTGCAGCGCCATGGCCACCCTGAGTGAAGTCGCCCGCTTGGCCGGTGTCACCACCGCCACCGTCTCCAACGTGCTGCGCAATACGCAGAAGGTGAAGCCTGCCACCGTGCAAAAGGTGCAGGAGGCGATTGCCGCCACGGGCTACCGGCCCAACCTGATGGCGCGGGCGCTGGCCGAAGGCAAGTCGTCCATGGTGGCGCTGGTGCTGCCCGATATCAACAACCCGTTCTACCCGGAGTTTGTGCGGGTGGCCGAGCGGGTGGCAAGGCACCGCAACTACTTTCTCATGGTGTGCAACACCGACGAGCGCCCCGATATTGGCCGCGCCTACCTGCACCAGATTGCCGGCACCTTGGCCGATGGCGTGCTGGTGCTGCACACCGGTATCAGCGCCGAGGACATCAACGAGCTGAAGACTCGCCGCTCCCCCATCGTGCTGGCATCTGAAGAACAGGTGGACTTGGCCAACCAAATCCCCCATGTGGTGGTGAACTTCCACCGTGCGGGCGAGATTGCGGGCCAGCATTTGCTGGCGCTGGGGCACCGCCGCATCGGCGCCATCGTCGGGTGTGGTCTTGAGGGCATGCAGCTGGGCCGCCTCAATGGTTTCAAAAGCGCTCTCGCCGCCAGCGGCATCACCCTGTCAGACGCCATGGTCCGCAATGTCAGCGACACCGTGGCCGGAGGTCACGAAGCCACCGACGCGCTGCTGGAACAGCACCCTGACATCACCGCCATTTTTTGTACCAACGACCTGATGGCCTACGGTGCCAGCCAGGCCCTGGCCGACCGGGGTATCCGCATCCCGCAAGACATTTCGATCATTGGTATTACCGACATCCAGCTCGCGCGCGACATGCGCCCGGCGCTCACCACCGTGGCCTTGGGCATTGAACAGGTGGCCACCATCTCTATCAACCTGCTGCTGGACTTGATAGAAGACGCTACCCACGAACCCACCATCGTGCACGTGCCCGACCCGGTGCTGGTGGTGCGTGCGTCCACGGCCAGAGTGCGCGCCGGCTAGCGGCTGTGGATACGGGTGTCTGTGAAAGTCGACTTAAATGCTATCAAAAAAGGAGCTGTTTGCGCAGCATCCATAAACTCCAAAGGCATATTTTGCTTGTAAATCTGCCTGACTACCCCTGCGCTGTCGCTGCGGTAAACGCTATTTCCAGCAAGTAGTCCGGGCTGGCCATCTCGGCGCTCACGCACACCCGGGCTGGCGCGCAGCCCTCCGGCAACCAGGCTTGCCACGCAGCGTTGAACGCCGCACGGTCAGTCATGTGTTTGAGGTAGATGGTGGCGATCAGCAAGCGGCTTTTGTCGCTGCCGGCCAGCGCCAGCGTGCGCTCAGCCTGGGCAAACACCGCCTGCGATTGGCTGGTGATGTCCGTGCCGCTTTCGGGCACCTCCACAAAGTAGGCGGTG
Organism: Rhodoferax sp.; assembly: GCF_034519335.1. Lineage (GTDB taxonomy): Bacteria > Pseudomonadota > Gammaproteobacteria > Burkholderiales > Burkholderiaceae_C > Allorhodoferax. Next base: position 80,921 of record NZ_JAXHOL010000035.1, on the reverse strand, counting down.
CCGTTGTGTACGACGGCGCCGGACCATTGGGCAGCTGGGTGGATGCGGGTAATAGAGGCTTGTGGCATAGGTGTAGGTGACAAAGGCGGCAGTGTAAGGTGGCTAGCTAGCGCTCAACCAGCGAGCAATGGCGTTGCTTACCGCTGCCGGAGGAAGAAACTCCTGCTCCAGCCGCCCGGCGGGCAGGGTGCGCAGGTGGCGGTCCAGCGCCGCTTCGGCAGGCAAAAGCCATTCGCTCCATTCTGTGGACGCATGCACGGGTTCGGGCACCGCCAAGTGGTGGTGCGCCGCAAAGCAGGCCGCATCCATCAACACCGCATGCACCTGCGGCAGCTGGCGTCGCGCCTGGGCCAGCATGGCCAAACCCCAGGTATCCATATCTCCCCAATAGGCCACACGCCGCTGTGGCAGCCAGGGGGCGGCGAGCCAGCCCAAGTGGAGCCCGGCCCCCAGAATGGCGATGGTGTCGGGCGTGGGCTGGGGCAGCTGGTGCAGGCAGCGTTCGTTTTCCACCAGCACGATGTTGCGGGCGGGCAAGGCGGTGCTCAGCAGTTCGCTGGCAGCAACGCGCTGGCGCTGGAAGGGCAGGAGCCCCGGTGCCAGGGGCACGACCAACAACCAGTGCTCGCCCTCCACGGCTGCGCCCAGAAAAGCACCCAGGCCCTGGGCGCTGACTTCGCCTGCAAAGCGTTCGTCCAGCAAGGCGGTGAGCAGCGCCTCGTGCCGCTCAAAAAACTTGCTGTCATTGCCCGCCAAGGCCAGTGCGCGCAGGGGGCGGCCTTGGGCGCAGCCGGGTTCCAGCTGCAGGGCCATGCGGGTGGCGGTGAGCACCTGCGCCACCTCCAGATGCCGCCACAGCGCCAGCCTGCGCACCAGCAAGGTGTGAAAGCACGCGTCCACCTGGGGCAGCAGCGCGGTGAGTGCGCGGTAGTCGGCGCTGGCCTGCGTGCCGCCGCCGTCAGTGGCATGCTGTTCCAACACAGCGGGGCAGTCGGAGGGGCGCAAGACCCAGTGGATGGGAATGTCCACCGGCGTGGCGCCGGCCCGGTATTGGCGTGCAGCCCACTCCACATGGCCCGGCCCCTGCGCGGCCACCGCCCGCCATTGCTGCAGGTGCTGGCGCAGGGCTGCGCTGTCGTCCCGAAAGCGGGCCGCGCCGGGCTCGCCAATGGACAGGCGCAGCGGCCACGCGTCCCGGTCGCGCAGCAGGTGTTGTTCGCGCCAGTCGCCACGCTGCCACTGGCGCAGCAGCTGGTGTGCGAGTTGGTGGGGAGATTTCATATGCTATTAAAAAGATAGCTGCTTGCGCATGATTTACCTGCGCTATCGGCCTATTTGTTGTGCAAGCTGCCGTTGCGCAGCGCGCGCGTCCAGTTCGTGCCAGCGCAAGGATGCCAGCGTGGCCTGCCGCCCCAGGCGGTGCACCAGCACGGCGCTGCGGGTGTGGTTGCGCAGCAGGCGCAGTTCTTTATTGGGCGTGACGAAGAGGGCATGCAGGCCAAATTCACGCAGCGCCTGGATGATGCGCGCCGCCACCGCCTGCGAGCTTTTGGAAAACGCTTCGTCCAGCACGATGCTGGCAAACAGCGGCTGGCTGCGCCCCTGCGGGCACAGCGCGTAGCTGAGGGACGCGGTGAGCACGTAGCTGGCGATGATTTCTTTCTCGCCGCCGCTGCCGCCCTGAGAGCCGGTGCGCCGCTCCAGCACCTGGCCGGTGGCACGGTCCAGCACGTGGACTGCAAATTGCAAGCGGTAGCGCGCATCCAGCAGCGCCTGGGCGGCTTTGGTGCGGCGGTTGGTGGCGTGCTCGCGCAACAGGGCCACCATGGTTTGCAGCGCCCGGTAGTGGCTGTGGCCGCCGTCGTCGCGCAGGCGTTCGCTGCGCAGTTGCGCCATGGTTTTGTGCAGCTCTTGCAGCACGGGGTGGATCACGGCTTGCGGCGCCAGTTGCAGGTAGTGGCCGGGCTGGAAGTCCACGCGGGCCAGGGTGTCGTTGAGGCGGTCCAGCCGCTCGGTGATTTCGGACACCTGCGCTTCAATGCCCGAGAGCAGCGTGCTCACGCCCTGGTCGGAGGCGGCGTTGAGGTAGTCCTGAAAACGCGCGCGCTTGGGCGGCAGGTCTTCTTCCTCCAGCGTGCGCAGGCGGGCGAGGTAGGCGCCCAGGGCGGCTACTTCTTGCAGCTCTTCGGCCAGCGCACCCCGGTCTTCTTTGTGGGCGCGGGCCATTTGGCGAATGATGTCTTTGTGCAGCTCGGTGAGCTGGCTGCTTTGGGTGTCGAGGTGTTGGCGCACCTCCGCCAGCGCCTTGCGTTCCTGGGTGTCGAGCTGGTCACAGTCCAGCGGGGGCCGGGCTTGGGGCAGCTGGCGCAGTGCTTCCTCGGTGAGCACGGGTGCGTCTGCAGGGGCTTCTGCGCAACGGGCTGCGTAGCTGGCCTGCTGCTTTTCGGCTTGGCGATGGTCTGCTTGTGTGGTGGCGCTTTGCTGCTGCAAGGTGCGCAGCGCGGCTTCGGCTTGCAGGGTGGCAGTGCGTGCGGCTTCCCAGCGCGCTTTGGCCTGGGCGGTGTCGGACTGGGGGGCCAGCAGGGAGTGCAGGCGGTCTTGCAGGCGCTGCAGTTCGGCCTGCACACCGTCCACGTCGAGATCGTCCCATCGCAGGGCCTGCAATTGCCCCAAAAAATGAGCCTTTTGGGCCGCTAGCGCTTGTTTTTCCTGCGCGAGTAGCTTCTCTTTTTGTAGCAAATCCCACTGCCCAGCCAGTTCGCGGATGTGCGCTTCGAGCTGCTGCAGGCGGTCCCGGTTGTCAAAGCCGGTCATCCAGTCCTGGTCGATGCGCCGCTGGTCTTGCTTGTCGAAGTGCCGGGCCTTGCCAGACATCAGGCCCTGCTGCGTCATGGCGTGCGGCGTGGTGCGCAGGGCCTCTGCGTTGTCCACGCAGTGCAAGTCGTGTTCGGCCAGCCACTGGCGTAGCGTGCCCGCGTAGGCGTGGTCTTTGACGTTGAGTTTGGCGGCAAAGCCGTCGCCCCAAAATTGCACGGCAGACGGTGCGGCTTGGGCAAGCTCGCGCACTTCCAGCAGGCGCACATGCAGGTGGTTATGGCGCTGGTTGACCCAGGCCAGTGCGTCCTGCATCGCGTGCGGCGGCACCAGAATGCGCAGGCGGTGGCTGCCCAGGGCGCGCTCGATGGCACCGCGCCAGGCCTGCTGCTTTTTCTGCACTTCCACCAGCTCGGCCACAAAGGGCAGTTCGTCGGGCGACAGTTGCAACTGCTCGGCCAATGCCGTGCGGAACTGCGTGAACGCGGTGGGCACATTGGAGCCGGGGCGGGCGCGCACGGCCTCCAGCTCTTGGCGCAGTTGCGCCAGTTCGGCGTGCGCGTTGCGCTCGCGGGTGACGGCGGCTTCGGTGGCTTCTTGCAGTGCGGCTTGTTGCGCCTCTAGCGCCTGCAGTTGGTGCGCGGCCTGTTGCTGGTGCTGCGCCAGCCGCTCGGTAGTGAGGGGCGTGGCGCCCTGCTGCGTGGTGATGAGGCCCAGGTGCTGCGCCAACGCTTGGTACTGCTTGGCGTTGCTTTGCTTGTGGGTCAGCGTTTTGCGCTGCGCGTCGATGAGCTGTTCCAGCGACGCGATGTCTCCACCGCCTGCGCTCAGGTAGGCGCTCAGCAGGGTGTGCTCGTGCTCGCGGGCTTGTTGCTGCGCGTTGGCGGCGGCGATCATTTGGCGCTGCTGCGCCTCCAGCGTGGCCTGCAACTGCGCCACGCGTTCGCCCCACAGCCGCGCGCCTTGGGCTGCAAACCAGTGCGGCAGCGCCGCTTGCAGCAGGCGCAGCTCGCTCAGGCGCTGGCTTTGCTGCGCTTCGCGCTCTGCCATCGCGCGCAGCGGCAGCAGGGCCAGGTACTGGCGGTTGGCCAGTTCCAGCTCGGCATGGATGGTGGCCAGTTCGTCAAAGCCTTTGGCAACGTCCAGCGCGGCATCGAAGGCGCTGTGGTCGTCCAGCACCAGTTCGCGAAAGATGTCGTCAATGCTGTTGAGCTGCTTGAGCCCCGCCGCGCGGTTGAGCAGGGTGAAGGCGTTGGGCCCGACCTCAAAGCAGCTTTGCAGCCGCGCCAAGTACGCCGTCTTGCTGGGGAAGATGCGCAGGCTCTCGGTGGCTTTTTCCAGCTTGCCCAGCGCGCGGGCACCGCCGTGGTGGTGTTCTTCGAGCCACAGGTCCAGCGTGTGCTCCGGCCCTTGTGCGAAGAACCAGCGCTTGCTCAGGTCGCTGGCGCTGGAGCTGCTGCCGTCAAACCAGAAGAGGGCGCCTATCAGCACACAGTCTGGCTCGCTGCCTGGTGCTTTGTCTTGGGCGCCATGCGTTGCGCTGCCCGCATTACCCGTGCCGCGCACCAGCCGCGCCGCAATGGCGCTCACACAGCCTCCGCTGCGGGCCAAGTGGCTGTGGCTGTCGGTGCTGTCCACCGCGCCCTGGCCGGGGCCGCTGGCGCCGCGCACGTAGGAGACCAGGTCGCGGTCGCTCTCGTGCCCGCCGGTGGAGGCCAGGTTGTAGCGCGGGCTGGCGCACAAGAGGGTCATGAGCGCGTCGATCAGCGTGGTTTTGCCACTGCCGGTGGGGCCGATGATGGCGGTGTTGTCCGCATCGATGTGGGCCACATGCCGGCCCGCAAAGGCGCCCCAGTTGTAGAGGTGCAGCGCTTGCAGGCGGTAACCGCTGGCTATGTTGCTCATGCCTCGCCTCCTGGTGCGGCGGCTGCGCGGGCGTGCTGCATCTCGCGCAGGCTGTGCAGCAAGGCTTGCAGGTTTTCGGGGTTGGCCAGGTGCACGATCAGGGGGCGAATGGTGAAGCGCTCTTGCGCATCCACCTCGGACACCACGCCGTGGCCGCGCAGGTTGTCCAGCAGGTTCAGCAGGCGCTTGCGCTCTTGCATGTCGCTGCCAGTGCTACCCAAGTAGATTTCCAGCTGGGGCAGCAGGTGGTCCACCGTTAATTGCACAGGCACGCCCAGGCCGCTTTCTTGTTCGCGCTGCAAAAATTCACGCCGCAAGAGGGCCAGCAAGAGCGATTGCTCCTGGGTGAGGCGCTGGCGGCGCACCAGCGGGTGTGTCCATTCATCCTCGTCTTCGTCGTCCGCCTGGTAGGTGGCGGCGATGGCCACAAAGGCTAGGCCCCGGTGCTCGTCCAGGCGCACAGTCAAGTCCAGCGGCTCCAGCAAGGCGTTGATGCGTGCGGTGTCGGTGGCCATGTGGCGAAACAGCGCAGGCTTGGCGCTTCGTTCCAGCATGCCTTGCTTGAGCAGCTCTTGCACCGCGCGGCGCAGCGTGGCAGGGGTGGCTGGGATACTGTCGGCGGGCGTAGCGGCGGCGGCTGTGGTGGCGTCGTGTGCGTCGTCGGGCATGGTGGCGGCCTCGCTATCGGCAGTCTGGCCCCGTGGTGCGCCGTGGGTCGGCACGGCGCTGGCCCACTGGTCAAAGATGTCTGCGGGTTCAGGTGGCATCGGTTTCTCTCTGCATTTTTCAGATGGCTCTCAAACGGCTCTGCGCAAGCTTTTTATGCCATTCTTGGCTGTAGCCCCCATGTAATATACGTGGGCAGCTATCATTTTCATATCATTCAGCGCCGCCAGACGCGCCCGCTGCGTGGAGTGCAGCAGCATCCAGCGCCACGCGGGGCACGGTGAATTGCCAGCCGGTGGCGGCGTCGTGGGTAGTAATGTGTTCTACCTCGCCGTCATCAAATTGCGCGCCCGATTCGCGCGCCAGGGCCAGCCACAGGGTCAGTGTTTCGAGGTCGTGCGCGCCGGGCGGCAGTGCCTCTGCCAGCGCGGCCAGGGTCATGGGCTGGCCGCTGTGCTCCAGCACGTCTAGTGTTCGGGCGCGCAGTGCCTCGCGGTCCAGCCCTTCGAAGGCTTGCCAGAACTCGTCTTCCACCTGGTCCAAATTGGCGTACTGCGTGGTGAGCTGCAGTTCGGCCCCTGCACCACCTTCCATCGACTTGATGCGCAGCCGCTCGATCAGCGGCAGGTGGGCCAGCGCCACGCCCAGTGGGGGCAGTGGCGCGTCTTGGCGGCGCACGGCTTGGCGCTGCCAGTCCACCTGCAAGGCTTCTTGCAGGATGTCGTTGAGCAATTGGCCCACGCGCTGGTTCTCGGCGGCTTGGCCGGTTTTCATGAACTGGCTGACCTCGCGCTCGCTGCGCGCACGCACGCCCTGCACCACTTGGGCTTCTTTGATGAGCTGCTGCACCAGCAAGCGCAGGGTGCTGTGCTGCACGTCGTCCAGTGCGCGTGCAGCGCTGGGGTGCTGCAAGATGGCGCGTATGCGCTGGCGCATATCGGTCAGCTCGCTTTGCTGGTTGAGCTGTTGCTGGAAGCCTTCAAACACGCGCCCTTCTTGCGTGTTGAGCAGGTGGGCGTGGCCGTCGAGCAGCTGGTCCATCACCGCGCCCCGGTGATATTGGGCGCTGATGATGGCTTGGCGCAGTGCGCGGTCGGCCTCGCGCCAGGAGTCCTCCACGCGCCTAAAGTCGGCACGCAAGCTGGTGGCCAGGGCATAGACCTCGCGGATGCCCTCTATGGCCTGGTCTTCGGTCAAGGTGGCGATGCGGCCGGCGCGCGCATCGTCGAGCTGCTGTTGCAGCTCTGCCATGCGCCGCTCCAGGTGCGCGGCGCGGCTCTTGGCGTCGGGGTTGAGGGCGGCGGCCAGGTTGTCAATTTCGCGTTGCACCACGGCCAGGCGCGAGGCGGTGGAGGTCATCATGCGCTGGTCGAGTTGCGTCACAAAGCGCAGCGCGGTCTTGAGCGCATCCGTCTCAAAGATGCGGCCTTCCCGTTCGGTCACGAGTCCGCGCTTGATCCAGTCGCGCAGCTCGTGCCGCGCCTGGGTGGCTACATCGGCGGTGTTGATCTCAAAGTCCGGGTCGTTGGCGTGCGCGGCCAGCATGTCCGCCAAGGCTTGCACAGCGGCATCAAAGGGCACGCCGTCGCGCTGGTGTTCAAACAGCGCCTCCAAGCCACTGAGCATCAGCGGCCCCCGCCGCGCTGCCAGCAACATCCACGCCGGGTGCTGCTGGCGGGCGCTCAGGTACTTTTGGGTGCGTTGCTGGGTGAGGGTGGGCATGGGGTGTTCTAGACGCGTCGACGAACTCAAAACTGGCCCTATGGTACGATCCAGCTCGGCCCTTCGATTCACGAACGCCCAAGTTCCACTTGGGACGCTGATGTAGTGATCGCGGGGCCTTTTTCTTTTGCCCCCCGTTTTTTCGCGTACTCAGGGCGGATGGCCCCATCTGCTGGCTTAAATAGCCAGTGCCTGTAAGGGTCAGCCCACAGGCTCAACATGCCCTGCGGCCTACCTGTATTTGTACCGACGTTAAATGCTTTGCCGTCATAGGTAGTGCGGATCTCACTCAGCACGTGTTTGTACACACGCTCTTTGGCGATAGTGCGCTTGCCGCGGCGGTTGCTGCCTTCTGGTTTTTCTTTGTGCTTATCGTTCAGTCTGAATTGCATCGCACCAAGCACGATATCCAGCGCCTGCAATATGACGTGTTCCTTCGAGTCGATTTCAGCCAATTGATCTTGCCGGATGACAATGCCAGCACGCCTGAAATCAACACTCTTTGTGAGACCCGTAACGTAGCCTTTAAACGCAGCGCATTTTTCGGCGGTATCGGGAAGCTTGTCAAAGTAGATGCGTACGCCAGCGGATTGGAAATTGGGAAAGCCGCCGTGTTTCAAACCGAATGCGTGCTTGATGAATTGGTAATACAGAAGGAAGAAACCGTTTTCGCGTTGCTCGGACGTAAGCCTGTACGCGGAAAAATAATTCTGCGTAAACATGATTCGCAGTTTTAGTTTGCCTTCGCGGATCAGGCTAAAAATCTCAGACACCAACTCCATGTACTTTTGCGCATAGGGCTCCGTAATCTTCTGCCATTTGACTTCGCCAAGAAGGTTAAGCTGAACTTTGCAGCTTTCGAGTCTGGCAATCACTTCGGCTTGATGTGCTGACTCTACGAGCGCGCCACCATAGAAGTTGCCAAAGTGCTTGCCTGAAGAGTCAGACTCGTCGCAATAAAGAATCAGTTCGCGCGCCATGGAGGAACATCTCCATCACACGTCAATGTTCCCCGCCCTCAATGCGTTGGTTTCAATGAAGTCGCGGCGTGGTTCCACCTCGTCGCCCATCAGCATGGTGAACACGCGGTCGGCTTCGATGGCGTCGTCGATCTGCACCTTGAGCAGGCGGCGCACGGTCGGGTCCATGGTGGTTTCCCACAGCTGGGCAGGGTTCATTTCTCCCAAGCCCTTGTAGCGCTGGCGGCTGGAGGTGCGCTCGGCTTCACCAATCAGCCATGCCATGGCTTCACGGAAGTCAGAGACTTTTTCTTCCTTCTGGCGTTCGCCTTCGCCACGCATCACACGGGCACCTTCGGAGAGCAGGCCGCGGAAGGTGTTGGCGGCTTCGGCCAGGGCAGCGTAGTCGGCGCCGTGCACAAAGTCTTGCGTGAGCACGCTGCTCTTCACGTTGCCGTGGTGGCGGCGGCTGATGCGCAGAATGGGTTTGTCGGTGCGGGCGTCAAACTCGCCAGCGACTTCGGCATCGGGCAGCTTGGCTTGCAGTGCGGCTGCAGAGGCTTCGGCATCGGCCACCGTGTCGAGGTTGAGCACCACGCCGTCGGCCACGCTGCGCAGAGCTTCGGCATCCATGAAGTTTTTGAGGCGGGCAATCACCGCCTGGGACAGCTGGTGCTTGCGCGCCAGCTCGGCCAAGGTGTCTCCGCTCAGGGTCGTGCCATTGGGTCCACCCGTGAAGACGGAGGCATTCACCAGTGCGACGCGCAGCAAGAAGCCGTCGAGCTCGGCGGGGCCTTGCAGGTACAACTCTTCCTTGCCGGACTTCACCTTGTACAGCGGTGGCTGCGCAATGTAGATGTGGCCGCGCTCCACCAGCTCGGGCATCTGGCGGTAGAAGAAGGTCAAGAGCAGGGTGCGAATATGCGCGCCGTCCACGTCCGCGTCGGTCATGATGATGATGCGGTGGTAGCGCAGCTTGGCGACGTTGAAGTCGTCCCCGCCGGTGCTGCCACCGGCCTTGCCGATGCCGGTGCCCAGCGCGGTGATCAGCGTCAGGATTTCGTTGCTGGTGAGCAGCTTCTCGTAACGTGCTTTTTCCACGTTCAAAATCTTGCCGCGCAGGGGCAGGATCGCCTGGAACTTGCGGTCGCGGCCCTGCTTGGCAGAGCCACCGGCGGAGTCACCCTCGACGATGTAGATCTCGCACATCGCCGGGTCTTTTTCCTGGCAGTCGGCCAGCTTGCCGGGCAGGCCCATGCCGTCCAGCACGCCCTTGCGGCGCGTCATGTCGCGGGCCTTGCGCGCGGCTTCGCGCGCGCGGGCGGCTTCGATGATCTTGCCGACGATGATCTTGGCATCGTTGGGGCGCTCTTCCAGGTAGTCGGCCAGCAGCTTGCCGACGATGTCTTCCACCGGGCCGCGCACTTCAGACGACACCAGCTTGTCCTTGGTCTGGCTGGAGAACTTGGGCTCGGGCACTTTGACCGACAGCACGCAGCACAGGCCTTCGCGCATGTCATCACCGGTGACTTCGACCTTGGCCTTTTTGGCCAGCTCGTTTTGTTCGATGTATTTGCTGATGACGCGTGTCATCGCGGCGCGCAGGCCGGTCAGGTGGGTGCCACCATCACGCTGCGGGATATTGTTGGTAAAGCACAGCACCTGCTCGTTGAAGCCGCTGTTCCACTGCATCGCCACTTCCACACCGATGTTCGTGCCTTGGTCGCTCTGGCGGTCGCCCATGGCATGGAACACATTGGGGTGCAGAACCGTCTTGCCCTTGTTCACGTAGTTCACAAAGCCCTGCACGCCACCGGCGCCAGCAAAGTCGTCTTCCTTACCGCTGCGCTCGTCCTTCAGGCGAATGCGCACGCCGTTGTTCAGGAAGGACAGTTCGCGCAGACGCTTGGAAAGGATTTCGTAGTGGAAATCGTTGTTCTCCTTGAAGATCTCGGTATCGGGCAGGAAGTGCACCTCGGTGCCGCGCTTCTCGGTGTCGCCGATCACTTTCATGGGCGAGACTTCAACGCCGTTCTGCGTTTCGACAATGCGGCCCTGCACAAAGCCCTTGGAGAATTCCAGCGTGTGTACCTTGCCGTCACGGCGAATGGTCAGGCGCAGCATTTTGGACAGCGCGTTCACGCAGGACACGCCCACGCCGTGCAGACCACCGGAGACTTTGTAGCTGTTTTGGTTGAACTTGCCGCCGGCGTGCAGCTCGGTCAGGGCGATTTCAGCGGCCGAGCGTTTGGGCTCGTGCTTGTCATCCATCTTGATACCGGTGGGAATGCCACGGCCGTTGTCGACCACGCTGATGGAGTTGTCGGAGTGGATGGTGACCAGGATGTCATCACAGTGACCGGCTAGCGATTCGTCGATGGAGTTGTCCACCACTTCGAACACCAGGTGGTGCAAGCCGGTGCCGTCCGACGTGTCGCCGATGTACATGCCGGGGCGTTTGCGCACCGCTTCCAGGCCTTCCAGAATCTGGATCGAGCCTTCGCCATAGGCCTCGGTCGCACCGGCTTGGTTGGTGTCGATGGTGGGCTGGAAGTTGGAACTGTCTGTGCCCGCGTCGCCCGTATGGACGAGGCCATCGTTGTTTTCGGGTGCTGGAACAGACTTGTTTTCTTCGGTCATGGCTAACTTTCTCTCGATTCTTTAATGACCAAACCCCCGGAGGCCGGGGGTTTGATTGCGCAAGCAGCTACTGTTTTTGTAGCGTCAGATTCTCATGGGCATCACGACGTACTTGAAGGTCGCGTTGTCCGGGATGGTGATCAGGGCCGAACTGTTGCCGTCCGACAGCTCGACTTGCACCATGTCCTGGCTCATATTGCTCAGGGCGTCGATCAGGTAGGTGACGTTGAAGCCGATTTCGATGCTGTCACCGCCGTAGTCGATGTCCAGCTCGTCCACCGCTTCTTCCTGCTCGGCGTTGTTGGACGCCACGCGCAGGCTGCCGGGGTCGATGTTCAGACGCACGCCCTTGAACTTGTCGCTGGTCAGGATGGCGGTGCGTTGCAGCGTCTTGAGCAGCGCTTCGCGGCCCAAGGTGATGCTGTTCTTGTGGTTCTTGGGGATGACGCGGTTGTAGTCGGGGAACTTGCCTTCGACCAGCTTGGTCACGAACTCCATGCCGTCAAAGGTGAACTTGGCCTGGTTGTTGGCGAACTGCATTTCGATGGCGCCTTCGGCATCGCTCAGCAGGCGCTGCAACTCGATCACGGTCTTGCGTGGCAAGATCACTTCCTGCTTTGGCACTTCCACATCCAGTGTGGCGGAGGCGAATGCCAAACGGTGACCATCGGTCGCCACCAAGCTGAGTTGCTTGCCTTCGGCGACAAACAGAATGCCGTTGAGGTAATAGCGTATGTCATGCACCGCCATGGCGAAGGACACCTGGCTCAGCAGGTCCTTCAGGGTCTTTTGCGGCACGCTGAAGACCGGGCCGAAACTGGCGCTTTCCTGCACCAGCGGAAAGTCTTCGGCCTGCATGGTCTGCAGCGTGAACTTGCTCTTGCCACCCTTGAGGATGATCTTGCTCTGGCTGGACTCCAGCGACACGGTCTGGTCGCCGGGCATGGTGCGCAGAATATCGATCAGTTTGCGGGCGCCGATAGTGGTGGTGAAGTTGCCAGTGTCACCGCCCAGTTCGGCTGTGGTGCGGATCTGGATTTCCAGGTCACTGGTGGTCAGCTGAAGCGATGTCCCAGTCTTGCGCAACAGCACGTTGGCCAAGATAGGCAGCGTATGGCGGCGCTCGACAATACCGGCCACGGACTGCAGAACCGATAGAACCTTGTCTTGCGTTGCCTTCAATACGATCATGTCAACCTCTTTTTGAAACTCAACCATGGACGCAAGGCGCAAAAAGCCCCGCATTTACAAACAATCTCACCATTTTCCCCTTTTTTGATAGCGACTTGAGGGGTCTGGCACTAGTTTTTACATTCAACCCTTCAGGGTTTGTTCCAGGACGTGAAGCTGCTGGTTCAGCTCGGTGAGTTGCTGGCGCTCCCCCCCGATTTTCCGAACTGCATGCAACACCGTCGTGTGGTCGCGACCGCCAAATAACTCTCCGATCTCGGGCAGGCTCTTTTGCGTCAGCTCCTTGGCCAGGTACATGGCAATTTGGCGCGGCCGGGCAATGCTGGCGGGGCGCTTTTTGCTGTACATGTCGGCAACCTTGATCTTGTAATAGTCGGCCACCGTTTTTTGGATGTTTTCCACAGAAATCTGGCGATTCTGGATCGACAGCAGGTCACGCAGTGCTTCGCGGGCCAGCTGGATGGAAATTTCCTTCTGGTTAAAGCGCGAATAGGCCAGGATCTTGCGCAGTGCCCCTTCCAGTTCACGCACGTTGGAGCGCACGTTTTTGGCCACGAAGAAGGCCACCTCTTCGGGCATTTCTGACCCCTCGGCCCGCGCTTTGTTGATCAAAATCGCCACCCGCATTTCCAGTTCGGGTGGCTCAATGGCTACCGTCAGCCCCGAGTCAAAGCGCGAGACCAAGCGCTCGTGGATGTCCGCCAAGCCCTTGGGGTAGGTGTCGCTGGTCATCACAATGTGCGACTTTTTGGCCAGCAAAGCCTCGAAGGCGTTGAAAAATTCCTCTTGGGTGCGGTCTTTGTTGGCAAAGAACTGCACATCGTCGATCAGCAACAAATCCAGGGAGTGGTAACGCTCCTTGAATTCATCGAAAGTTTTGCGTTGGTAGGCCTTAACCACATCCGATACAAATTGTTCCGCATGGATGTAGAGAACTTTGGAGCCGGGTTTGTCCGCCAGCAGGCGGTTGCCCACAGCGTGCATCAAGTGGGTTTTGCCCAAGCCCACGCCGCCGTAGATGAAGAGTGGGTTGTACAGGTGTCCGGGCATGGTGGCCACATGCATGGCGGCGGCCCGAGCCATGCGGTTGGCCGTGCCCTCCACCAAGCTTTCAAACGTCAGCAGGCTATTGAGCCGATTTTTGGGGCCACCGCTAACGCGGTCTTCGCCCACTTCAACCTCATCGACCGCCGCAGGTACTTCGGCAGCTCGGGGTAGACTGGCTTGTCTAGTGGGAGCTTCGCGCGGAGTGATTGCTAACTCAATCGCAACGGGCTGGCCATAAAGTTTTTCCAGCAGGGCTGCAATACGTTGGCTGTATTGGGCGCGAACCCAATCCAGTTTGAAGCGGTTGGCCACAAAAATGGTGGCCTTGGACATGTCGTCGTGGACATGGGCCGCAAGGGGTTTGATCCAAGTGTTGAATTGCTGCTCAGGCAGCTCTTGGGCCAGTTGGTCCACGCAGCTTTGCCATAGGCTTTGCCCGAGTTCCTGGCTGTGGATGTCTGGAGTGTGGGGAGGGGGGCCCTGGGTCATTGTCGGTGTCAGCTTCTGTGGATAGTTATGGATTGCTGCGCGCTGGATTGTAATTTATCAAGACTTTATCCACATTCTGCTCGCCAGAATCAAATCTTACAGTGCTGCACCGCATGTGCGCCATAAGGTGTTGCTGTGATTCATAAAATTTGCGATAATGCCGGGTTCCCCTGATTGTGTTCGGGGCGATAGACCGACATTCGTGCCCCGTTCTCCTTCTGGAGTGGGTACGGATACCCACAGAGCCTGTTAGGAAAATTGACATGAAACGCACTTACCAACCCTCCAAAATCCGCCGCGCACGCACCCATGGTTTTCTGGTTCGCATGAAGACCCGCGGTGGCCGCGCCGTGATCAATGCACGCCGCGCCAAAGGCCGTAAGCGTCTGGCTGTCTAATCCGCGCGGATCGGGCAAACCAAGGCTGACTGGCTTTTGGTCCTTGCGGATTCGCTCCATGCCGGCAATTCCCCGGTGCGGCGCCTCAAAACCCGTGCCCAGTTTCAAGCGGTGCTTGGCGGGATGACTGTGTCCAAAACAGCCCACTTCGCTCTGCACGCTCGTGCACTGGCAGCAGCCTCCGACGTGTCGGAGGCTTTGTTGTTTCCGGAACCTGCGGTGTGGTTAGGGGCCATGGTGCCCAAGCGCTGGGCCAAACGCGCCGTGACGCGCAACACCATCAAGCGTCAAATTTATACGCTGGGGGCTGAGTTCTCAGCGGAACTGGGGCCGCATGCGCATCTGGTGCGTTTGCGGTCCGGGTTTGACCGTAAGCAATTTCCAAGCGCGACTTCTGAGCCTTTGAAGGCCGCCGTACGCAGTGAGTTGCAGCAGCTGTTTGCGCGTGCGCGCACTAGTGTGATCGGTGCCAAGCCATGATGAAGCGCGCATTGATGGGCTTGGTCAGGGGCTACCGGTTCTTTTTGAGCCCTTGGCTGGGCTCTGCCTGCCGGTTCGAGCCCACGTGTTCCGTGTATTCCCTGCAGGCTTTGCAAAGCCATGGTGCTGCTGGCGGCACCTACTTGACGCTTGCCCGTCTGGCACGTTGCCATCCCTGGTGTGAGGGTGGGCACGATCCGGTTCCTGTCGAACGTCCTCGGCTGTTTGGCCGTCTGATTTCCTCTCCTTCTGAAAAGAAAACTTCATGAACGATATTCGCCGCACCATCCTGTGGGTGATCTTTGGCTTCTCCATGGTGTTGCTTTGGGACCAATGGCAGATCCACAACGGCAATAAAGCCACTTTCTTCCCGAGCCCTACCAAGGCTGCCGCTCCTGCGGCCGCAGGAGCGGCAGGAAAGACAGATGCCTTGGTGCCTGCAACTGCCGCCCAGGCAGGTGCCGCACCGGTAGCACCCGCCACGCCTGCCGTAGCCAGCGAACGGTTTGAAGTAAGCACTGATGTGCTGAAACTGACCTTTGACACGGAAGGTGGATCCTTGGTGCGCTCCGAGTTCCTCAAATACTCGGACATGGCAGACAAGATCCGCAACTTCGTGTTGTTGGACGATTCCAAAGACCGTGTTTACTTGGCGCAAACCGGCGTGATCCCGGGCGCTGCCGGTGGCGCATCGCCAACGCACAAATCGGTCATGACGGCCAGTGGTGAGCGCACATTGAAAGAAGGCCAAGACGAATTGGTCATCACCTTCACTTCCCCCGAAGTGGGTGGATTGAAGCTGGTCAAGACCTATACCTTGCGCCGTGGTGCTTACGACATCGCAGTCAAGCACGAGCTGACCAACGCTTCCAGCGCAGCCTTGTCTCCACAGTTGTACTTGCAGTTGGTGCGGGATGGCAACAAGCCAGCGGGCGAGTCCTCCTTCTATTCCACCTTCACAGGCCCAGCGGTTTACACCGAGGCCAAGAAGTACCAGAAGGTAGAGTTCAGCGAGATTAAAAAGAAGAGTGCAACGTTTGAAAAGGAAGCGGATAACGGCTATATCGCCATGGTGCAGCATTACTTTGCCAGCGCTTGGATACTGCCTGCAGGTACTGCACGTACCTATTCTTTGGATGGGGTGGATATCGGCTCCACCACTGCTGACTGCTGCTACCGCGCCACCATGATCGCCCCTGTGCCCGCCATTGAGCCGGGCAAGACCCAGACGATGTCGGCGACGTTGTTTGTTGGTCCCCAAGAGGAAAAGGCCCTGGAGGCCCTCGCTCCGGGTCTTGAATTGGTCAAAGACTATGGTTGGCTGACCATCCTCGCCAAGCCTTTGTACTGGCTGCTCGACAAGTTGCACGGTTTTATCCAGAACTGGGGCTGGTCCATCGTGGCTTTGGTGCTTTTGCTCAAGATTGCCTTCTACTGGCTCAATGCCAAGGCATATGCCAGCATGGCCAAAATGAAAGCCGTGAACCCGCGCATTATGGAAATGCGTGAGCGCCTGAAAGACAACCCACAGCAGATGCAGCAGGAGATGATGCGTATCTACCGGGAGGAGAAGGTCAACCCCATGGGCGGATGTTTCCCCATCATGGTCCAGATTCCGGTCTTTATTGCTTTGTACTGGGTGCTGTTGTCCAGTGTTGAAATGCGCAACGCACCGTGGTTGGGTTGGATTCAGGACCTGTCTTCGCCAGACCCCTATTTCATCTTGCCGGTGTTCATGACCCTGACCACCTTGTTGCAGACGGCGCTGAACCCTGCGCCGCCAGATCCTCTGCAGGCCAAGATGATGTGGTTCATGCCGTTGGCATTCAGTGTGATGTTCTTCTTCTTCCCATCGGGCCTGGTGTTGTACTGGATTACCAACAACATTTTGTCCATTGCGCAGCAATGGATTATCAACACCCGCATGGGTGTACCGCCTCAGTTCAACCTGCCCAAGTTCAAGTAAGCAGGGCGGGATGCGGTCTTGCTGATACGCCAGAGCGATCCCATTGTGGCCGTGGCCACGGCCCCCGGACGCGGGGCTGTGGGCATAGTTCGTATCAGCGGCAAAGATCTGTCTGGTTTTGTCCAAGCCTTTTTCGGACGCAGCTTGCGTCCCCGTGAGGCTACCTATTTACCCTTTGCGGACGCACAAGGCCAGTCTCTGGACCAGGGACTGGCCTTGTACTTTCCCGGTCCCCATTCCTTCACCGGTGAAGACGTGCTGGAGTTGCAAGCACATGGTGGGGCGGTAGTTTTACAGCTATTGGTGGCGCGTTGCCTGGAGTTAGCGGCCACCCCGCACGGCGGTACAAATGGTTCGATTCTGCAGGGCTTGCGCATTGCAGAGCCCGGCGAGTTTTCCCAACGGGCCTTTCTGAACGGCAAGATTGACCTGACGCAGGCGGAGGCGATTGCGGATTTGATCGACGCCAGCACCGAAGCCGCAGCACGGAGTGCTACCCAGTCCTTGTCAGGTATGTTCTCCAAGCAGGTACACAACCTGCTGGAGGCGCTGATCCATTTGCGCATGCTGGTGGAGGCGACACTGGACTTTCCAGAAGAAGAAATTGATTTCCTGCAGAAAGCGGATGCGCTGGGCCAGTTGCAAAAACTGCAAGCGGCGGTGCAGCAAGTGCTGCAACAGGCTACGCAAGGCGCCTTGCTGCGCGAGGGAATTACTGTGGTTATTGCGGGCCAGCCGAACGCGGGCAAATCGTCATTGCTCAACGCTTTGGCGGGTGCCGAGTTGGCCATCGTTACCCCGATTGCAGGTACTACCCGGGACAAGGTGCAGGAAACCATACAAATCAAGGGTATTCCCATCCACGTGGTGGACACTGCGGGCTTGCGCCGTAGTGACGATGCGGTGGAGCAGATTGGTATTGCCCGTGCATGGCAGGCCATCGAGTCAGCGGATGCCGTGTTGTTTTTGCATGACCTAACGCGTCAGAATGCTATTGAATATGTAGCTGCCGACGCAGACATAGCAAGCGAATTGGCTCAAAAGCTTGCGAAAAACACGCCCATCATTCACGTATGGAACAAAGCTGATTCCGCGACTGGCCGAGCACCACAGCCGGGCATCGTGCTGTCGGCTAAAACAGGCTTTGGCTTGGATGTCTTGCGAGAGCGCTTGCTGGTGTCAGCCGGTTGGCAACCCTCTACGGGGGGTAATTTCATCGCCCGTCAGCGTCATTTGCAGGCTTTGCGCCAGGTTGATGCCCATTTGATGGAGGCCTACGCACATTTGAGTACGGGGGCGAATGCGCTGGATCTATTGGCAGAAGAGTTGCGTCTGGGACAAAACGCACTCAGTGAAATAACGGGTGAATTCAGCTCAGACGATTTGCTGGGTGTGATCTTTTCGAAGTTTTGCATTGGCAAATAGCCTGCACTACACTCCAGCGCTCCAGATTGCAGAAAGCAATAACGATGTCCCTATTCCGTTGGTTCTCCAGAAAAACACGGGCTCCCCAGCCCGCAGCAGAAAGCTCCGGCTTGGGCCATATCGATGCCACCCTGCCGTTTAGCCATAGCAGCAAGTCGCGCTCCAGAGGCCCCCATTCAGTACCGGGCAGTGCTGCGAATCGCAAAAGTGAACGCTTGGAGCGCCGAGAGCTTTTGTATGCGGTAGTGCGTGAATCCATGGCGCGTGCGGGATTGCTGTCTACCAGCTACAAATTCAAAGTGCTCTCCCTCGATTCTCGGGGCCGCCAGTATCTGATCATGATGGATATGGCGCGTCAAAATGTCGCTGACCCGCAGCGACTTGCCGATATGGAGGGCCACATCGCAAAGGTAGCCAAATCCCGACATGACATTTTGGTGACTGCCGTGTATTGGCGGGTGAATGAGCATGTAACGGCAGGTTTGGCGCGCAGTGCTAATGCAGTCCCGGTTTCAGCGGCCCCTGTTGCTGTCGTGGCACCTGCGCCCACAGTGCCTCGCTATGAACCCTTGCAGGCCGACGAGGTGGCAGCATTCAAACAGGCATTGGCCGCAATCCCCTCACCCACGGCCCTGTCAGCGCCTGGAGAAATTGTTCGCTCCGGGAGGCGCAACCCAGCGCCTCCCAGCTTTCAGGACACGGAGCTGGACGACCGTAACTCGCCGCTGAGTGGTACCCAGTACGGCGAATTGAATTGAAGTGATCAGTCGCCTTAGTGGCCCGCAAAATCCACCAAGGTGAACAAGGGCAAACCGGACTCGCGCAAACGGTCTGATCCGCCCAACTCAGGTAGGTCCACGATTGCCGCGCCTTCCATTACATGGGCTCCCAGGCGCTCCAACAGCTTCTTCCCGGCCATCATGGTGCCGCCGGTGGCGATGAGGTCGTCAATCAACAGCACACGGTCACCAGCCTTCACAGCATCCGTGTGCAGCTCTACGGTGGCGCTGCCGTATTCGAGTTCGTAGGTTTCCTCAACGGTGGTGAAGGGCAGCTTGCCTTTCTTGCGGATCGGCACAAAGCCGATATTGAGCTCATAGGCAACAACGGCACCCAAAATGAAGCCGCGTGCATCAAGCCCGGCTACCACATCGGGTCGCATGCTCGGATCCATGTAACGATGGACAAACGCATCTATCAGTACCCTGAATACCTTGGCATCCTGCAGCAAAGGGGTGATGTCGCGGAATTGCACACCTGGGGCCGGCCAGTCTGGAACGGTGCGAATATTGTCCCGAAGGTATTGGTTGACGCTGAGGTGTTGCATAGAGGCTGGCAGGTACTGAAATGGAAGCAGGCGCTATTGTGCCCCTAACCGCACTATCCCAGAATTAGCCTTTGAGCAGCTTTTGCTCTGCCATAGCCAGCGCGCCAGCCTTGCCTGACAGAACCAAGGTGTCGCCACTGGCAAGAGTAGTTTTGGCATCCGTTCGAACAGAGGAGCCATCGCCTCGTCGCAGGCTTAGCACTTGAATGCCCAGTACTTCCAATCCGAATTGCGCCAATGATTTCCCAGAGGCTTTGGCGCCCATCGGTAAATTGACGGTTACCAATCGTTCTTGTTGCAACTCATCCACGGAGTCATCGTCTGCCCCGTGGAAAAAGCCGCGTAATAAGTTGTAGCGGGCATCGCGTTGGTCTTGCACAATGCGGATCACACGGCGCATGGGTACGCCAACGAGGGCAAGCGCATGACTGGCAAGCATCAAAGAACCTTCGATAGCCTCTGGTACCACTTCGGTGGCGCCTGCAGCACGCAGCTTTTCCAGTGCATGGTCGTCTTGGGTGCGCACAATGACTGGAACGTGGGGCGCATGCGCATGGGTGTTGCCCAGAACCTTGAGTGCTGCGCCTTCACCCAGGTAAGTGATCACCACAGCGCTTGCACGGGCAAGTCCGGCCGCCATCAAAGCCTGCAATCGGGCCGCATCGCCAAATACCACCGAGTGTCCGGCCGCCGCTGCCTGGCGTACTCGGTCGGGATCCAAATCAAGGGCCATGTAGGGAATACCTTCGTTCTCCAGCATGCGTGCCAAGTTTTGTCCGCAACGGCCAAAGCCGCAAATGATGACGTGTTGGTTGGCATTGATCGATTTGCGCGCAATGGTGGTCATTTGTAGCGATTGCAACAGCCATTCGCTGCTGACCAGCTTCATTACGATGCGGTTGCTGTACATCACGATGAAGGGCGTCGCCAGCATGGACAGCACCATGCTGGCCAATATCGGATTCAGCAAGGCTGGCGGGACCAGAGAGTTCTTCTGCGCCAGCGTTAGCAGTACAAAGCCGAATTCTCCGGCCTGTGCCAAATAAAGACCGGTGCGCAGACTGACACCGGATGAAGTGCCGAGGCTCTTGGCCAAGCCCGCAACCAGTGCCGATTTGAAGACGATTGGCAGCACTACCAAAAGCAATACCAATGGCCACCGCTCAAGCACCAAACGCCAGTCCAGCAACATGCCGATGGAAATGAAAAACAACCCCAGCAGCACATCATGGAAAGGACGGATATCTGTCTCCACCTGGTGCTTGTATTCAGTTTCGGAGATCAACATCCCGGCGATAAAGGCCCCCAGGGCCAAGCTCAAGCCGGCAAGTTCTGTGAGCCATGCCAACCCCAAAGTGATGAACAACAGATTCAGCACAAACAGCTCGTCACTTTTGCGGCGCGCCACCAGCGTGAGCCAGCGCCGCATAAGATGTTGCCCGCCCACCAGCAACACCGTTACCAGTACAACAGCCTTGAAAGCAGCCAAGGCCAGCGCTTCGAACAACTGTTCACCAGAGGCGCCCAGTGCGGGGATTAACACCAACAGTGGAACCACCGCCAAGTCCTGGAACAGCAACACACCCATCACACGTTTGCCGTGTTCGGAATCCAACTCCAGGCGTTCGACCATCAGTTTCACCACAATAGCGGTACTGCTCATGGCCAGTGCACAGGAAAGGGCCAGTGCCGCTTGCCATTCCATGTTCCAGATCCTGGGAAACAAAACCGCCATGCCCAAAGTGGCTGCGGTAGCTAGACAAATCGTCACGACCACCTGCAACAGCCCCAGCCCAAAGACGTGTTTGCGCATGGCACGCAATCGTGGCAGGTTGAACTCCAGGCCAATCACAAACATCAAGAACACCACACCAAATTCGCCAAGATGCCGAACACCTTCAGAATTCTGTGAGAGTGCCAATGCGTTGGGTCCAATCACCACGCCCACTGCCAGATAGCCCAACATAGGTGGCAGTTTCAACGAGCGGCACACGACCACACCCAGCACGGCAGCCAGCAGGTAAAGCAGGGTGATTTCGAGTCCAGTCATAACTCCATACTAGCAAGAGACATGCACGTCTATAAAATGCCCGCATGACAGTACAAGCAGCAAGCGGCGGGTCTTCACGCGCCCACCGGGCTTTGGACCTTGCCAAAGAAACTTTCGAGATAGAGGCGGCCGCCATTTTGGGACTGAAAGAGCGCCTGGGAGATAGTTTTGCACAGGCCGTGGAACGGATGCTGAGTATTGAGGGCCGTGTCGTGGTGATGGGCATGGGCAAAAGTGGGCACGTGGGCCGAAAGATTGCCGCCACGCTGGCGTCTACGGGTACTCCTGCATTGTTCGTGCATCCCGCGGAAGCGAGTCATGGTGATCTGGGCATGGTCACCTCGGATGATTTGGTGTTGATGATCTCCAACAGCGGAGAGTCGCAAGAAATGGCTGCCATCCTGCCTGTGCTCAAGCGACTGGGCGCGCCACTGGTAGCGATGACCAGCAAAGCGCAATCGACCATGGCCCGCTACGCCGATCTCTGGATTGATACGGGTGTGGCCAAGGAAGCATGTCCACTCAATTTGGCACCAACGGCCAGCACCACGGCCCAACTGGCCATGGGGGACGCACTGGCCGTGGCCATGTTGGATGCGCGCGGCTTTCGGGCAGAGGACTTCGCCCGGTCCCACCCTGGTGGCGCGTTAGGCCGCAAATTGTTGACACATGTGAGTGATGTAATGCGTTCGGGAGAGGCGGTACCGCAAGTCCAGCCTACAGCGACATTCAGTGAGCTGATGCGTGAAATGAGTGCCAAAGGTCTGGGTGCCACCGCCGTGGTGGGATCAGACGGAAAAGTATTGGGCATTTTTACAGACGGTGACTTGCGCCGCCTTGTTGAGCAGGGCGTGGATCTGCGCGGCAAATTGGCCCAAGACGTGATGCGTCCCAACCCGCACACCATTGGGGAGGAGGCCCTCGCGGTGGATGCTGCAGATCTTATGGAGGCTAAGCGCATTACGAGTGTGCTGGTGGTGAATGCCCATGGCGCTTTGTGTGGTGCACTCAACAGCAACGATTTGATGCGCGCGAAAGTCATCTGATGGCTTTGACTCCACATATCCAGTTCGCTCCAGACCTGCTGTTGAGCGCCCAGGGAATTCGGGTTGTATTCTTGGACGTTGATGGTGTCTTGACCGATGGAGGGCTGTATTTTTCGGAGGCAGGTGAAACCCTCAAGCGCTTCAATACCCTGGATGGACATGGCTTGAAGTTGCTGCAAAGGGCTGGTATCACCCCCGTCATCATCACCGGACGTGATTCGCAGGCACTGCGAGTTCGATTGCTGGCACTGGGCGTTGAGCACGCGCATTTCGGCACCGAGGACAAACGTCCTGCCGCAGAGCAAAGTCTCAAGACACTGGGCCTGGAATGGTCGCAAGCGGCAGCGATGGGAGACGATTGGCCCGACTTGCCGGTGATGCGTCGCGCCGGGCTAGCCTGCGCGCCTGCCAATGCCCATGTGGAAGTGTTGGGCGCAGC
The DNA here is from genome assembly GCF_034519335.1 of Rhodoferax sp. Classification (GTDB taxonomy): domain Bacteria; phylum Pseudomonadota; class Gammaproteobacteria; order Burkholderiales; family Burkholderiaceae_C; genus Allorhodoferax. The sequence goes on along the minus strand of NZ_JAXHOL010000035.1, from coordinate 58,357 downwards.
CCAATTTGTAACCCGCTCCCAAGGCGGGCATGGTGCCGTACGCGAGTTGTGTGACTTGCTGCTGGTTGCCGGTGGCCGGTATGCCGACTTGCTTGGAGCGTATACCCAGTGAAAAACGTTGTATACGAAGCTTGGGAGCGCTTCCTGCTTTACCTGCCCCTAATGGTGATGGGTGTACTGGCGCTTGGAACTTACTGGCTGGTGCGCAGCACGCCGGCCCCAGAGGCCGTGCAGGCCGAGCGTGTGCGTGGTCACGAGCCAGACTATTTTATGCATGGGTTTTCCATCAAAACCTATGATGCAACGGGGCGTATGCGCTCCGAAGTAGAGGGTGAGGTTGCGCGCCATTACCCTGACACGCAATGGATTGAGATTGACCGCATCCGCATCCGCTCGTTTGATGCCCAAGGGCGCCTTACCACTGCCAGTGCCCAGCGGGGCCTGACCAATGACAGCGGATCCGAAGTTCAACTCATGGGGAAGGCAGTGGTGGTTCGCGAAGCAGACAAATCAGTGGCTGGCAAGCCAGCGCCACGCATGGAATACCGGGGCGAGTTTCTGCATGCATTCATGGACACGGAGGTGGTGAAGTCCCACCAACCTGTGGAGCTCACCCGTGGCAACGATCGGTTCACCGCCGATGCGATGGAATTTGACAATGTAGACCAGGTCATGAAGCTGCGCGGCAGAGTACGCGGCACATTGGTGCCCGAGCCCCGCTAACCTTAAACGCTGTGCTGGAGTACTTGCGATGGCCGCCTTGATTTTCATTACTGGAGCTTCGAGTGGTATCGGTCAAGCCTTGGCCTGGCGCTACTACCGGGCGGGTTACTCATTGGCTTTGGTCGCACGACGTACCGAAGAGATCCAAGCGTGGGCCCAGAGCCAGTCGCTGGATACGACGCGGTATCGGGTGTACGGCGCTGATGTGTCAGATATCGATAGCATTGTGGCTGCAGGCCATGCCTGTGTTGCAGATTTGGGGGTTCCCGACGTGGTGATTGCCAATGCCGGCATCAGCGTGGGCATGGATACCGGTATCCGCAGTGATCTGGATGTCATGGTGCGAACCTTCAATACGAACAACGTGGGGCTGGCGGCAACCTTTCATCCATTTGTGCGCGCCATGGAGGAGAGGGGCAGCGGAGTGCTGGTTGGGATTGGCAGTGTGGCAGGCATTCGCGGGCTGCCCGGTCATGGTGCCTACTGCGCAAGCAAGGCCGCCGTGATTAACTATTGCGAGTCCTTGCGGGGTGAGTTGCGCAGCAGTGGTGTCAAAGTGGTCACGCTATGTCCAGGCTATATCGATACGCCCTTGACTCGCCAGAACCGTTACAGCATGCCGTTCCTCATGCAGCCTGAGACATTCGCCGACCGCGCGTTTGATGCCATCGCGAAGGGCGCAACTTACCGTGTGATTCCATGGCAGATGGGTTGGGTGGCCAAGGCTTTGCGTGCATTGCCCAATGGGGTGTTTGACAAAGTGCTGGCTGGGCGCCCCCGCAAACGCCGACAAGACGAGGCTTGAGCTAAATCTCTTCGCCATGCAAAAGGGACCCGAAGGTCCCTTTTTGCGAAGTACGTGTACTTGCTGAGTGCTGCTTAGTAGCTGCTACGGCCACCGCCGTAACCACCACCGCCGCCGCCACCGGAACGGCCACCGCCACCACCGTAGCCGCCGCCACCGGAGCGGTCACCGCCGCCGCCGTAGCCACCGCCACCGGAGCGGCCGCCGCCACCAAAGCCGCCGCCACCAGCACCGCCGCCGAAGCCGCCGGAACGGGGAGGACGGGGTTCCATGGGACGGGCTTCATTCACAACCAGACCGCGGCCACCGAACTGTTGACCGTTCATGGCGTTGATTGCGGTTTGTGCTTCAGCATCGCTGCCCATTTCCACAAAGCCGAAGCCTTTGGAGCGACCGGTGTCGCGTTCCATCATGACTTTGGCGCTGGAAACGGAACCGTGTGCGGCGAACGCTTGTTGCAGGTCTTCGTCACGGAAAGAATAAGGCAGGTTGCCTACGTAAAGTTTGTTGCCCATGGAGGGACTCCTCAAAATAACTCAAAACGCGATGGAGTCCTTAACCGCAATCAACAAACCAGTGAAGACTTAAAGCAGACGCGAAACTGACTAAACACCGCAAACTTGCACACCCGTACTCCGGGCAATGCGAGATCATTATGCGCTAGTTTTTGGAAAGCCACCTAATTTTTATTTTTTTCAGCGCCGTGTTCCGTATTTGGCTCGGTCTCGGTGTACCCGCGCCACTGTTGGAGGCTGTTGCGCATGGTGAGCAATTGGCGTTCAAAGCGTGGGCAGGCCGCACAGGCCAGCAAGTGCAGGCGCAGTGCGATACGGTCGCCCATGGCCAGGGCGCGGTCTTCCCGGGCGACCAGCAGGGCAGCAGCTTCTCGGCAGCTTCTTCGGAATGGCATCATGGTTAAACAGCCTTTGCAAACCAGTGCAACTCCAGACACTCGCGCAAACGCAGGCGGGCGCGGTGCAGTTGCACGTACAGGTTGGTCGGCGTGAGCTGCAGCTCCTTACATATTTCCTCGCTAGAGAGCTCCAGCCACTCGCGCATCAGAAAAAGGCGGCCCTGAACCGCTGGGAGTTTGTTGGTGCAGGCTTCTAGGATTTCGAAAAATTGGCGGCGGCTGGCATCTTGTTCTGGGTTTCCCCACTCCGATGGCATTTGGCTGAAATGGCCGTCGGGCTGGAATGCCATCAGGTCCAGCGGGTCTACCTGGTTGTCGGGGCTGGCATCCAGGGTGGTGGCTTCGCGGCGGTGGTGGCGCAGGGCGTCAATGATTTTGTGCTTGAGGATACCCACCAGCCAGGTTTTGAGTTGGGAGCGGCTGTCGAACGCCTGGGGTTTGGCGATGGCTGCCAGCACGGTCTCTGAGACGGCATCCTCGGCCCAGGCCTCATTGCGCAATTGCAGGCGTGCAAATTTGAGGAGGTAGTCACGGAGGTCGGCGACCTGCTGTTCAAAACTGGGCATAGTGGTCTGGGGGTGGTGTGGGCGCAGTGTACGGTTTTGCCGCGTTGGCGCATCTGCGCTGGCAAGGGAAAACCCTCGGACTGCAAAAACCGCCATGCCGTACTGTAAGAAACTGCTCGCCCGCGGGACTAAACCTCAACCAGCGTTCTGGCGCAATCCCGTGCCAAGCCCTGCTGGTTGTTTCCTTTTCCAATTTAGGAGTTTTCCCATGAACCAACGTGCCCTGATCGCCGCTACCGCCGCCAGCCTGATGACCTTGGCCCTGGCCTCTGCCCCTGTGGCAGCGCAAGAGAAAGAAAAGTGCTTTGGTATTGCCAAAGCGGGACAGAACGACTGCGCCAACCTCTCGGGCACCCACTCCTGTGCGGGCCAGTCCAAAGTGGACATGGACAAGGGCGAGTGGAAATACGTGGCCAAAGGCACATGCAAGGACATGAAGGGTCTGTCCATGGATGAAGCCAAGAAAATGAAAAGCTGATCGTTTGTTGCATGACCGCCACCCCCTATCTGTCATCCCGGCCCGCGCCCTGCGCTGGGGTGGGCATCGGGTGGCGGCACTCCCATTACGCGGAACTGCTGGAGCGGCAGCCTGCGCTGGATTTTCTGGAAGTCCACTCGGAGAATTTTTTTGGCGCCGGTGGGGCCGCGCTGGCGGTGCTGATGCAAGCCCGGGCGCAGTACCCCATCAGCCTGCATGGAGTGGGCTTGTCCCTGGGCTCGGCGGTGGGCTTGGACCCCTGGCATCTGGACCAGCTGGCGCGCCTGGTGGCCCGCGTGGACCCGGTGCGGGTCAGTGACCACGCCTGCTTTGCGCGTGGCACGCTGGGTGCGCAGACCGTGCATGGTGCGGACCTCTTGCCCATCCCTTTTTCGGACGAGGCCCTGGATGTGTTGTGCTGCCATGTGCAACAGGTGCAAGACCGGCTGCAGCGCCGCTTCCTGGTTGAAAACCTCTCGGCCTATGTGCGCTGGGACTCTGCGGTAGCGCAGGACTGGTCCGAGACCGATTTTTTGTCCACTTTGGCCCGGCGCACTGGCTGCGGTTTGTTGGTCGATGTGAACAACATTTATGTGAATGCGCGCAACGCCCAGCTGGCGGGCCAGGCGGGCGACCCCGTGCAGGCCTGCCGCGATTGGCTGGACGCCCTGGCGCCCGATGTGGTGGGCGAACTGCATGTGGCGGGCCACTGCCATGTGCAGGATGCGCATGGTGAGATCGTGATTGACGACCATGGCAGTCGGGTCAGCCCTGCGGTGTGGGCGCTGCACCAACATGCGCTGGCACGCTTTGGCCCAGTCCCTACGCTGGTGGAGTGGGACACCGATGTGCCGGCGCTGGACGTGCTGCTGGAGGAGGCGGCTACCGCGCGCCAAGCGGCACAGGCTGTGCAAGGCACTGCAGAGGCCGTGGCATGAGCACCCTGGCACAGCAACAGCAGCAGCTGTTGGCGGGCCTGTTCTCCCTGGATGCTGAAAATGCTATAAAAAACATAGCTATTTGCGCAGATTCCATGGGCGCTAGAGGCCTAAAAGCCTATCAATCCAATGGTCGCGCCTTGGCCGAGCGTGCATTGTTGGCGGCCTACCCGGTGCTGGCGCAGATGCTGGGTGCAGAAAGTTTTGCCGCCCTGGCGCGGGCGCTGTGGCATGCCAGCCCTCCGCAGCGTGGCGACATGGCGCAGTGGGGTGACACTTTGGCCGACTTTGTGGCTGCCAGCCCCCAGCTGGCGGACGATCCTTACCTGGCCGATGTGGCCCGGGTGGAGTGGGCGCTGCACACCTGCGCCAGTGCAGGCGATGCCGAGCTGCAGCCCGCCACCCTGGCCCTGCTGGGCAGCCACGACCTGGACGTGCTGCGGCTGCAGCTGGCCCCTGGCACGGCCCTGCTGTGCAGCCGCTGGCCCGTGGCCAGCTTGGTGCGCGCGCATGGGGACGGGGGCGTGGCGCTGGCCCAAGCCGCCACCTTGCTGCGTGCAGGCCAGGCCGAAGATGCGTTGGTCTGGCGCCAGGGCTACCGCCCGCGCCTGCGGAACGCCCAGCCGGGCGAGGTCCTGTTGGTGTCTGCCCTGATGCAGGGCAGTTCCTTGGGTGGGGCACTGGACGCCGCCCCGCAACTCGACATCCAGGCCTGGCTCACCGACGCTGTGCAAAGTGGGCTGCTACTGGCTGTCCACCCCCTCTGATTCTTCCACTCCCGCCACTGCGATGACGCCCACCGCCATGCCCTCTTTGCAAATTTCTGAAGCTTCCTGGACCACCCGCTTGTTGACACTCTGGGACCACGTCGAGCGTGGCCTCAACGCCTTGCAGCCCTTGGCTGCGCTGCTGGCCCGCCTGTACGTGGCGCAAGTCTTTTTTCTCTCAGGCCTGACCAAGCTGCGCGACTGGGATATCACGCTGGCCCTGTTTGCCGACGAATACCACGTGCCCCTGCTCTCGCCCGCCGTGGCTGCGGCGCTGGGCACCGCAGGGTGAGTTGGTCTTGCCGGTACTGCTGGTGTTGGGCTTGGCTGGGCGGCTGGCGGCGCTGGGCCTCAGCGTGGTGAATGGCGTAGCGGTGCTGGCGCTGGCCGAGATTGCACCGGCGGCGCTGCAGCAGCACGCCACGTGGGGCGTGTTGTTGGCCGCCTTGGCGTTGTATGGCTGCGGCCCCTGGTCGCTGGGGCCGGTGCTGCGGCGTTGGGTGACTCGCGCAGCGTAAGCTCGCACCATGCCCACCGACCACGCCCCCTTGCCGCTGCCTGTGCCCGCCGCGCGCCGGGGGCTGTGGCCCAAGCGCATTGCGTGGCGGCTTGCCTTGGGGCTGGGGGTGCTGGTGGGCCTGGTGCTGGTAGCGCTGGCGCAATCGGGCTGGCAGCTGCGCTTGATGGCCGACCTCACCCAGCGATTTGCCACCGGCGACATGCAGCGCCTGCTGCGGGTGCAGGCCCTGACCTTGCAGACCGAAGGCGTGGGCAGCGCCCTGGTGCGCCTGGTGCACGCCCCGCGCGAAGACCGCGTCAAAGAGTACGCCGATGTGGATGCGCGCAACCGCATGCTGGACGGCATCATCGAATCATTGTCCGAAGGTTTGCGCGATGCCGAACAGGAGGCCACCTTGCGCCGCCTGGTGCAGTCCCGCGCCAAGTATGCCGAGGCGTTTATTGCCACGGTGGACGAGATTGAAGCCGACAACCTGCCCGCCGCCGCGCGGGCCCTCAACGACCAGGTAAACCCGGCCTTGAACGCGATGCTGCGTGAGTCGGGCGCGGCTGTTGCAGCGTGAGCGCCAGCGGGTCGAAGAGCAACTGGCGGCGGCCCAAGCGCTGTTTGAGCGCGTGGCCCTGTGGGTGGGGGCGGCATCCCTGTTGGGGGTTGCGCTGGCCGCGCTGGTGGCCTGGCGCACCACCCGCAGTGTGGTGGCGCCCCTGGCCCGGCTGGAGACCGCCGCCTTGCAGATTGCCCAGGGCGACTACCGCCACCGCATGCCCGATACCGGCACCCAAGAGGTGGACCGCGTGGGCCAGGCGCTCAACACCATGGCCGATGCCGTCGCGCAGCGCGAGCAGCAAATCGTGCGGCTGGCCTACCAAGACAGCTTGACCGGCCTGCCCAACCGCACGGCGTTGCTGCACCCCCAGCACCCGGTGCCCGAGGGCTACAACGCGCTGCTGCTGATCGATTTGGCCCGGCTCAAAGCCATCAACGAAACCCTGGGGTTTGCCACGGGCGACACGCTGATCAAGGAGCTGGCGGTGCGCAGCCAGGCGGTGCTGCAGGCCGCCATGGCCCAGGGCTGGGTGGGGCCGCATGGGGTGGTGGCTCGCCTGGCAGGAGGCAGTTTTGCCATGGCCGTGCGGGCCGCCGGCCGCCGTGAGGTGGAGCAGCTGCGCCTGGCACTCAGTGCGGCCATGGCGCCTTCGGTGGCCTGCAGCGGCCACAGTGTGGATGTGGCGATTTGTTGTGGCCTGGCCGGTGCCGAAACGCAGGACACCGTGGCCGCCAATGTACTGCTGCGCAATGCCGAGGTGGCACTGCACAGTGCCAAACGCGCCGCACTGGACCACACCTGGTACAGCGCCGCCCAAGAGGCGGCCCGCCTGGACCACCTGAGCCTGGTGTCCGACCTTCGCGCTGCGGTGGCCCAGTCCCAGTTGCAAATGTGGTTGCAGCCCAAATTTGCGCTGGCCAGTGGCCGGGCGGTGGGGGCCGAGGCCTTGGTGCGCTGGGTGCACCCGCAGCGCGGCTTTGTGTCACCGGCCGAATTTGTGCCGTTTGCCGAGCAGACCGGTTACATCACCATGGTGACGGACTGGATGCTGCGCGAGGCTTTGGCCACCTTGCAGGTGTGGGAGCGTACCCACCCGGCCCTGGGCATCGCGGTCAACGTGAGCACGCGTGACCTGCAGGACGCCGGGTTTGCCCAGCGGGTGGGCGACATGGTGGCTGCCAGCGGCGTCGACCCCGCGCGCCTGCGACTGGAGATCACCGAAAGCGGCCTGATGGAAGACGCGCAAAGGAGCGTGGAGCTGCTGCATGCCCTGCGCGCCGAGGGGCTGCCCCTGTCCATTGACGACTTTGGCACGGGATATTCCTCCTTGGCCTACCTGCAAAAGCTGCCGGTCAGCGAGCTCAAGATCGACCGCAGTTTTGTGGACGGCATTGACCGCGCACCGGGGACGCAGAAGCTGGTGCGCGCCATGACGGAGATGGGCCATGGCATGGACTTGCTGGTGACCGCCGAAGGCGTGGAGACCGAGGCCGAACGCAGCACCTTGGTTCGTTTGGGCTGCGATGTGATGCAGGGCTATCTTCGCAGCCGCCCCTTGCATGGGGCGGCGTTGCAAGCCTGGTTAGACCGTGAGTTAGGTGTCAAATAGGGCCCTAGACCTTGCCAATATTGCGCAAGCAGCTATACTTTTTATAGTGACTACCAGTTGGCCTCACGCTCTGGTGACGCGCTGATTTTGTGGATGGAGAGGTCAGCGCCGTCGAATTCTTCTTCTTGGCTCATGCGCAGCCCCATGGTCGCCTTGAGCACGCCGTAGACCACAAACCCGCTGGCGGTGGCCCAGGCCACGCCCATCAGCGTGCCCAGTACCTGCGCGCCCAAGCTCACGCCTCCCAGCCCGCCCAGGGCCTGGCTGCCAAAGATGCCGGCCGCAATGCCGCCCCAGGTGCCGCACAGGCCGTGCAGCGGCCACACGCCCAGCACGTCATCAATCTTCCATTTGTTTTGGGTGAGCGTGAACATCACCACAAAGATGGCGCCGGCCACGCCGCCCACCACCAGCGCGCCCAGCGGGTGCATCAGGTCCGAGCCCGCGCACACCGCCACCAGACCGGCCAGCGGGCCGTTGTGCACAAAGCCGGGGTCGTTTTTGCCCACCGCCAGCGCAGCCAGCGTGCCGCCCACCATGGCCATCAGCGAGTTCACCGCCACCAAGCCGCTGATCTTGTCCAGCGTCTGCGCACTCATCACGTTGAAGCCAAACCAGCCCACCGTCAGAATCCAGGCGCCCAACGCCAGAAAGGGAATGCTGCTTGGAGGGTGTGCCGAGATGGCGCCGTCCTTGCGGTAGCGGTTGCTGCGTGCGCCCAGCAGCAGCACCGCGCCCAGCGCAATCCAGCCGCCCACGGCGTGCACCACCACACTGCCCGCAAAGTCATGGAATTCGGCCCCGGTCAGGCCCTTGATCCAGGCCTGCACGCCCAAGTGCTGGTTCCACACAATGCCCTCAAAGAAGGGATACACAAAACCCACGATGACCGCCGTGGCAATCAGCTGGGGCCAGAATTTCGCGCGCTCGGCAATGCCGCCCGAGATGATGGCGGGGATGGCGGCGGCAAAGGTCAGCAGGAAGAAAAACTTCACCAAGTCGTAGCCGTTTTTGGCGGCCAGCTGTTCGGCGCCCACAAAAAACGTGGTGCCATAGGCCACGGCGTATCCGACCGCAAAGTAGACGACGGTGGACACCGAGAAGTCCACCAGGATCTTCACCAGCGCATTGACCTGGTTTTTGCGGCGTACCGTGCCCAGTTCCAGAAAGGCAAAACCGGCGTGCATGGCCAAGACCATGATGGCGCCGAGCAGGATGAACAAGGCATCCGCGCCCTGTTTGAGTGCTTCCATACGTTCCTCTTGAGTTGAATTGCTGCGTATTGGTGCAAATCCACGTGGAATTTGCAAAATGCACCAAAACCAAGCAAAAAGTGCGCCAGATTGGGGCTGGTTGGCGCTGGTGACGGCGGCTACAATGCAGGCTGTCATTGGGGAGTAGCCGCCCTTCTTCATTGAGAGGGGCTTGCGTCAACAGACTTGTGGTGTCGGCAACGGCACACATGGCGCAAGCAGAGCCCGTCACGCGGGTTTTGGCGAGACCTTTGACTGCACGCCTCTGATTTCGGCCGGGGGTGTCGTGCAGTCATTGGTAGGTCCCCGGCCATGGATCTCGTCATGGAAGCTTTTCTCCTCTCCACCGGTATCGTTGCGCTCGCAGAAATGGGCGACAAAACGCAGCTGCTCGCCCTCATCTTGGCCGCGCGCTTTCGCAAACCCTGGCCTATCGTCTGGGGCATCCTGGTGGCTACGCTGGCCAACCACGCCATGGCCGGCGCCTTGGGGGCTTGGGTCACCACCGTCATCGGCCCCACCACCTTGCGCTGGATTCTGGGTGCCTCCTTCATTGCCATGGCGGTGTGGATGCTGATCCCCGACAAACTCGACGACGACGACGCCGATGCGCAGCCGCGCTGGGGCGTATTCGGCACCACCGTCGTCGCCTTCTTTCTGGCCGAAATGGGCGACAAAACGCAGATCGCCACCGTCATGCTGGCCGCCAAATACAACGCCTACTTCTGGGTGGTGGCCGGTACCACACTGGGCATGATGCTGGCCAATGCGCCGGTGGTCTGGCTGGGTGAGCGCATGACGCGGCTCGTGCCGCTGCGAGTCGTGCACATCGTGTCGGCGTTGATCTTTGCAGGGTTGGGTATCGCCGCCATTGTCTGGGGCTGATACGCCGAGAAGCGGGCGCAATCTCAGGCAAGATTGCGCCCCATGAATAAAGACCAGTTCAAAAAACTAGAAGCCGACCTCTGGCGTGCCGCAGACAGCCTGCGCGCCAATTCCGACCTCAAGGCCAGCGAATACTCCACCCCGGTTCTGGGCCTGATCTTCCTGAAGTTTGCCGACAACAAATACCGCCAGCATGAGGCGGCCATATTGGCCGAATACCAAAAGCTCAAAGGCAGTCGCATCGAGAAAAAGCTCTCTGACATTGCCATCGAGCGCTGCGGCTTCTACCTGCCCGACCACGCCCGCTACAACCACCTGCTGGCCCTGCCGGAAAAAGAAGACATTGCCAACGCCCTCAAAAAAGCCATGCAGGCTATTGAGGAGTACAAGCCCGAGCTAGAAAAGGTGCTGCCGCAAGACGAATACTTTCGCCTCTCGCGTAGCGACCGAAACAAAGGCCTGGCCCAGCGCCTGCTCAAAATCTTTGCCGACATACCGGCCGACGCCGGTGGCGACCTGTTCGGCAAGATTTATGAATACTTTTTGTCCAACTTCGCCTTGAGCGAAGGCCAAGGCGGCGGCGAGTTTTTTACGCCGCGCTCGGTCGTCAAGCTCATGGTCGAAATCATCGAGCCTCATGGCGGCAAGGTGTATGACCCGGCTTGTGGCTCCGGCGGCATGTTTGTGCAAAGCGCCGAGTTCATTGCCGCCCACCGTGCCGACGCCGCCGCAATGGGTAAAGGCGCCAGCGCCTCGGGCAAAGCCGAAGACAGCATCTACGTCTATGGCCAAGAAAAAACGCTAGAGACCGTCAAGCTCGCCAAAATGAACCTGGCCGTCAACGGCCTGCGCGGCACCGTCATCCAGGCCAACACCTACACCGAAGACCCCCACGGCAGCCTGGGCCAGTTTGACTACGTCATGGCCAACCCGCCCTTTAACGTGGACGACGTGTCGGTCGCTGCGGTCGAGGGCGACCCGCGCTTCAACACCTACGGCATTCCGCGCAACAAAACCAAGCTCAAAAAGGCGGACGAGGGCAAAAGACCGTACCCAACGCCAACTACCTGTGGATCAACCTGTTTGCCACCTCGCTCAAGCCCCAGGGCCGCGCCGCCCTGGTCATGGCCAACAGCGCCAGCGATGCCCGGCACTCTGAGGCCGACATCCGCAAAGCGCTCATCGAGGCCAACCTCATCTACGGCATGCTCACCATGCCCAGCAACATGTTCTACACCGTGACGCTGCCCGCCACGCTGTGGTTCTTTGACAAAGGCAGGCGGACGAGCGCATCTTGTTTATCGACGCGCGCAACATCTTCACCCAGCTAGACCGCGCCCACCGCGAATTCAGCGACGAGCAGGTGGCCAACATCGCCATCATCAGCCAGCTGCACAAAGGCCAGCGCGCCACTTCTGGCCCTGGTAGACCACTACTTTGCCCAAGGTGTACCAGCCTGAGCGCCCACCAAACCATGTGGACGCCCTTGCGCCCAGCTCTTTAAGCGCTGAAGACGTAGCAGCCCGCCAAACCGACGGACCTCAAGAACAGGAAAAGCCTGGCCAAGCTGGAAGACCGCTACGCCACCTATCTGGACAGCACCGCAGCCGTCCGGGCGGAGCCGCGGAAGCCAAACGCCAACGCCCACAACACCGCCCACACAAGCTCCACGCCCCTTCCGCCCCCTTCTTACCCCCTCACCCCCCGCGCTACACCTTGCCCACTGACACACCACCCACCCGGCACCCACACCGACCCACCACCAAGCCCTCCCGCCTACGCCCTCCCCGAAACCGCTGCGGCCACATCGCTTGCTCAAGCGCGCTTCCCCCCACTACCGCCTTCACCCCACCCCAAAGAGGGGAAGAGCAAGACTGGTCCCTCAACCCCGGCCCTACTGGGCGTGGTGATCGAGGAAGACGGCAAGACCGAAGAGTCATCAGCGGCCTCTGAAACGCCAGCACCACCCGGGCGCGGGGTGGGGAGATTGCCGGGGCTTGCTGCGGGGGCGACGCTCTCTTCACTGAATATGCGAACTTACAACACGCCAACCGCACCACCTTCATGATCCTCACCAACAAACCTACGTCCGCCCACTCACGGACGGACCACAACGTGCCTCCACACAACTACAAGCCCTATTTACTGTTCCCCTTTAGCTGCCAGCGCCCGGGGGCGCTGGGTAGTGGGCAACAACCAGACCTCCCCCTCTCTCACGGGCCCTAACTAAAAAACCCACCTTTCTACGCTCTTCCCTTTTTCAAACACATCCACCACTCTTGTAAACTCCCTCACTCTCCAGACTCAAATCCCCCTCCTTCAACCCACAAAAACGCCCCACCTCTCCCCTCACACCTACGCCAACAACCACCCGCCACCCTGCTGCGCTGCCAAACTCTACCCTGTCGCCGCCTGCGCTTCCCGCTAAACGCTGGGGCGGCCCGGGACAACGGCGTTTCAACTCTGCCCGTATACTTCCTCAACCATAACCCGGCCCTTACCCTTGACCGTCCACCCTTAAGGCTACACACGTTCACCGCCTTCTACACCCGCCTCAGCTAAGGGTGTTGTACGTCTGCCAAGCGGGCCCTACACTCGCTATTAAAGACTAACACCCTCCTACTTCTACACTTAAATGACTTAACTCAATGCTCCGCCCTTAACCCAATCACTTAACGAATTCCATCGCGGTGCCGCTTCCTTCGCCTTCGCAGTGTCGCCCTCTTTCTAAGAGCGCTGCGGTTCTCAAATCCACCCGCGACTCCCTGCTCCCCCCCTATCTCCGGCAACTTCCGTGACGCGCTGACATCCGCTTTCCGCCGGGCATGGCGGACGCAGGCGCCTACCATGTTTTGATAGCTGCTTGCGCATATTCCATGAGCGCTAGGTGGCAATTTGGCATTAAATTTCTGCTGGCCCAATCGGCTGGCGAGCTTGCTACACATTGCAAAAAGGTTCGCAATAAACTTGGCAAATTCTTGCAAAATATAAAAAACATTTATAAATCGATATACGCCTAACTTCAAAATAGGGGATGTATACCGAGCCCCACCATTTGAGCCGCTGCTGCCAGCCTGCGCGTCTGGAGCCGCTTTTGGCCCGGGCGCATACCTGTCTCGTGCTGCCACGTTGTTGGCGGGCACGCGTGTGCCGCCTGAGCTACGCAGCGCTGCGCAGCATAATTCGTCTACACCAACCGTATGAGGGCAGCACACCCGCCCCACGAGATGACCAGGCGCTGCGCAAACTTCTCCAAAACGCCAGTTGGCTGCCAAACAGCGCTTGGCCGTGGCGCACATTGAGGCGGAGGTGGCCCTTGAGCAGCGCTATGCGGGGGAGATACGGGTGGCGACGTGGCCCGTGCGCTTATTCCACAAGCGCTCCATACACGAGGAGTTGTTTGGCAGGTGCCCCAAGGATTTTTACCGACAGGGCGAACCCATTGTGCCGGGCAGTGCGTCTCGCGATGTGCGGGTGGGTGAGCACGTGCCGCCCGCTTTTGCTAGCGTGCCGGCGTTTTTGCGCGCTGGGCCAGCTTCTACGGGGTGTGCGCCGGGGTGAGGCTGCGCTGGTGGCTCTGGCCTTGCGCACCAGCGGCTGGGTTGGGTTCACCCGTTTGTCGATGGCAATGGGCGCGTCATGCGTCTGCATACCCATACGTTTTGAGCGCCTTGGGTTACACCCGCTGTGGCGCCCTTCGGGTTGCCCTAGCACGGACGCTATTACGCCTGCTGCCGATGCCGAAGCTCGCCGGGGGACTGATGGGCGAGGCAACCTAGCCACAGCCCTGACGCTGGGGGCTATTGCTGCGGGGCCGGACAGGGAGTTCATGGCCAGCATGCTACTTTCAAACACTTGCCTCGCCTCTTTGTGTTTGGCTACGGGCTGGGCGGAGTCGCTCGCGCCCCCACCTATTTTTATGCGAAAGCACGCGGGACTTTAAGGCCATGCTGGCACGACGCGCGCCACACCTGGGCGCTGAACCGTTGCTCGTCACCCCCAGCAGCGCTTGGCTTCCGCACAGCTTTCTTTCTTGTTTCCACGCTTTGGCCGGAGGCGGCGAGCGGAGCGGCAGCGGCACTTTATGATCTAACGCCATGCCCAACTTCATCACCGAAACCAACACACCTTCCGCAGCATTGTGGCTTTTGTGCTGGGTGCCCGTTACCCTGCTGACCTGAACGACGGCTCGGGCCGCTCGACAAGCGCGATGTACTACTACCCCAGCGGCTGCGTGAGGCGGCACTGCGCTTAACCCCGATGTGCCAGTGGCCACGGTGGACGCTGCATTGGCCCAGCTGCGACCGGCGCCAGGCCATAGCCTGGTGGCGGCCAACCCAGGGGATGGTTTGCTGCGTGATGGCATACCTGTGGAATATGACGATGCCCAAGGCCAAAAGCAGCGCGTGCGTCTGCGGCTGATCGACTTTGGGCCGGATGGTGCCCAACAAACAAGTTCTTGGCGGTATCGCAGTTGTGGACAAGTGCACCAGCTCCACTCCTTGGCGGACTACCGCAGCCCGATTGCTCTTATAACGGCATCCGCTGTGTTTGTGGAGTTGAAAAATTCCAACGTGAAGCTAAAACGGCCTACACCGACAACCTGACCAACTACAAACACGACATTCCGCACTTTCATTCCAATGCGCTGTGCGTGCTCCAACGCGGGGAACCCGCGGGCAGCTGACCGGGCAGGGGAACACTTCTTTGGCTGGCTCGGGGAGACGAAAAAGAGAGGAGACCGCGCAGCTTCCGAAGCGCACCAGCCTGCGGCTGGGGAAGGCTTTTCAGCGCAGCCGCTTGCTGCTACGTGAGACTTTGTGCTCTTCCACCCAACGAACAAGACTTCGCAAACCACCAGTTCATTTGTGACCATCCTGCGCAGTTTAGCGACGCCACCCCGCCACGCGGCAACTGGGGTGTTTTGGCACACGCAGGGCTCGGGCAAAGCTTTCGATGGTGTTTTATGTGCGCAGATTTTCCGCAAGCTCACGGGTAACTCCCTTTTGGTGGTGACGGACCGGGACGACTGGATGGTCGATTTACCGTAACTTCTTATACGGGCACGGTCAAAGCCAGATGCGGCACAGCCCACCAACACAAATTCGCAGTTTTTGGGCCAAAACAAGCGGCTGGGTTCACGCTATTCAAGTTTCGCTATGCCAAGGGGCCAAGTACCCGGTGCTGTCGCCGCGCGATGACATTGTGGTGATCGTGGACGAAGCGCACCGCACGCAATACAAGAGCCTGGCTGAAAACATGCGGGCCGGGCTGCCCAACGCGAGCTACCTGGCCTTTACTGGCACGCCGCTTTTGGGGCGCGACCGCAAACCAACGAGTGGTTTGGCGACTATGTGTCGGAATACACCTTTCAACAGTCCATGAAGACGGCGCCACCGTGCCGCTGTTCTACCAAAAGCGCGTGCCCGAAATGCTGGTGCAAAACGAGGACTTGAGCGAAGAGTTTTGCCAGATTGTGGAAGAGGAAAACCTGGACGACGCGCAGCAAGAGAAGCTGGAAAAGCGCTTTGCCACCGAGATGCAGGTCATCACCCGCGATGACCGGCTGGAGACGATTGCCAGGGACATTGTTTTCCACTTTCCCCGCCGGGGCTACCTGGGCAAGGCCATGGTGGTGGCGGTAGACAAGTTCACCGCCGTCAAGATGTATGACAAGGTGCAGCACCACTGGAAGGCGGAAATCAAAGCACTGCTGGGCCGCATTGCCCAAACCGCCAACGAGGTGGAAAAGCAGCGCCTCAAAAAGACGGTGGAATGGATGCGCCGCGTGGAGATGGCGGTGGTGGTGAGCGAGGAAGCGGGCGAGGAAGAAAAGTTTGCTAACCGCAAGCTCAACATCAAGCCCCACCGGGACCGCATGGCCCGCTTGGACGCGCAGGGCCACGATATTGAATACAACTTCAAAGACGAAGGCGACCCGCTGCAGCTGGTGTTTGTGTGCGCCATGTGGCTGACTGGTTTTGATGCGCCCACGGTTTCCACGCTGTACCTCGACAAGCCGATGAAAGACCACACCCTGATGCAAACCATTGCACGGGCCAACCGGGTGTCGCCCTATGCCATTGGCGGGGTGGAGAAGAAGAATGGCGAAATCGTTGATTACTACAACGTGTTTCGCAACATGAAGAAGGCGCTGAAAGACTACGCGCAAGGCGAAGAGGGGCTGGACGAGCCGCCGGTAAGAGACAAAGATGCGCTGTTCACCTTGCTGGACGACGCAGTAGAGCAAGCGCTTGCCTATTGCACGGCCATTGGTATTGGGCTGCGTGACGTGTTGGCTACAGAGGACGTCTTTTCCAAGGTGGGCATGTTCAATGGGTTTGCGGACGTGCTGTTGCGCAACGATGAGTCACGCCGCAGCTTTTATGTCTTTGAGAACACGGTGTCGGCCTTGTACGAGGCTTGCAAGCCCGAGGTGCTGGGCCGCAACAAGGCGCGCGTGGTTGCCGCGCTGGCCTATTTGCGTGGCGTGACGGAAGCGCTGGTGGAGCAGCAAGACATCGACAAGGTGGCGCAGCGCGTAGCGGACTTGCTGGATGAAAGCGTGGTGGTCAACAACGCGGAGGGCTTCAAGGCCAAGGAGTTTGAGGCGCAGTACCAAATCATCAAACGTGGGCGAACCTGGGACCTGAGTCGCATTGACTTTGAAAAATTGCGTGAAGACTTTGGGGCAGCGGTCTACAAGAACATTGAGATTGCGGATTTGCGTGGCTTCATTGCGCACAAGCTGGAGCTGATGCTGGCCCAAAACAGTACCCGCAGCCCGTTTGCGCAGCGGTTTCAGGCCATCATCGACAAGTACAACGCGGGCGGCTCATCCACCGAGCAGTACTTTGAAGACTTGGTGCAATACAGCCAAGATTTGGCGTCTGAGGCAGAGCGGCATGTGCGCGAGGGGCTGACCGAGGATGAGCTGGAAATCTTCGACCTGTTGCGCAAAGATGCCATGACCCAAGTAGAGACGCAAAAGGTAAAGCTTGCTGCCAAGGCCCTATTGCATCGACTCCGAGAAGAGCAGCCAAAGGTGTTGGTGCAAGACTGGTACAAAACAGACCAAACGAGGCGCTTGGTACGTTCAGCGGTTGCCGATGTGTTGAACCGTGAACTGCCGGAAGAGGGCTATGACCGTGCCCAGTTTCAAACCACCTGCGATAACGTTTTTCACTTGGTGCTGGACTACGCGGCTCAGGGCAAAAAGTGGGCCGTTTAGCCCCAAATTTCTTCGCATTGCTATACTCCGGCCTCACAGCGCCAATTTGCTCCAGCTTGCGGGCGCTTAATAAATACAGCTAAACACGGACCCGCCTTTTGGCATTGCAACCCGGCCCGCGTTTAGCGTTGCCGGGTTTTGTTTTTATGCTGATTGCCACGCCCCAGACCATGCGCTTTGATGCCCCTTTGCCCTTGCAAAGCGGGGCGTCGATCCACGGCTATTCCCTGAGTTACGAGACCTACGGCACGCTCAATGCCGACAAATCCAACGCGGTGCTGGTGTGCCACGCCCTGAACGCCTCGCACCATGTGGCGGGGGTATACGAAGGCCAGGAGAAGTCCGAAGGCTGGTGGGACAACATGATTGGCCCCGGCAAGTCGGTGGATACGGACAAGTTCTTTGTCATCGGCGTCAACAATTTGGGCTCTTGCTTTGGCTCCACCGGCCCCATGCACACCCACCCTGCCACGGGCAAGGTCTATGGTGCCGACTTTCCGGTGGTCACCGTGGAAGACTGGGTCAATGCGCAGGCGCGCCTGTTGGACGCGCTCGGTATCGAGACCTTGGCTGCGGTCTTGGGCGGCAGCTTGGGCGGCATGCAGGCCCTGAGCTGGACCCTGCAGTACCCCGAGCGCATGCGCCACGCTGTGGTGGTGGCGAGCGCGCCCAACCTGAATGCCGAAAACATTGCCTTCAACGAAGTCGCCCGTCGCGCCATCGTGACTGACCCTGACTTTCACGGGGGCCACTTCTACGAGCACGGCGTGATCCCCAAGCGCGGCCTGCGCATTGCCCGCATGATTGGCCACATCACCTACCTCAGTGATGACGTGATGAACGAAAAGTTTGGCCGTGAACTCAAGGACGCCGTGCTGGCCAGTGCCACCGGCTACAAGTACAGCACGCAGGAGGTGGAGTTCCAGATCGAGAGTTACCTGCGTTACCAGGGCGACAAGTTTGCCGAGTACTTCGATGCCAACACCTACCTGCTGATCACCCGTGCTCTGGACTACTTCGACCCGGCCAAAGCCTATGGCGGCGACTTGAGCCAGGCGCTGGCCCGCACGCGCGCAAAGTTCCTGCTGGTGAGCTTCACGACCGACTGGCGCTTCAGCCCCCAACGCAGCCGCGAGGTGGTGAAAGCTTTGTTGGACAACAAGCGTGAGGTCAGTTACGCCGAAATTGACGCACCCCACGGCCACGATGCCTTTTTGCTCGATGACGCCCGTTACATGAGCGTGATGCGCTCTTATTTCGATAGCATTTCTGAAGGTTTGAAGGTGACCGCATGACGGACATGAATACCCTGCACGCGATTGCCAGCCTCGTACCTCAAGGTTCGCGCGTGCTGGACCTTGGTTGCGGTGAGGGCGCCATGCTGGACTATCTGCAGCGCGAGCGCGGCTGCAGCGGCTACGGTGTGGAGTTGGACGATGCCAATGTGCTGGCTTGTGTAAAGCGTGGCGTGAATGTGCTGCAGCTCAACCTCGACCAGGGGCTTACCGTGTTTGAAGACGCCAGCTTTGATGTGGTCTTGCAGATCGACACGCTGCAGCACTTGCGCAATGCAGAAACCATGCTGCGCGAGACGGCCCGCGTAGGACGGGTGGGCATCGTAGCCTTTCCCAACTTTGCCCACTGGCCCAACCGCCTGAGCATCCTGCAGGGCCGTATGCCAGTGACCAAGCGCTTGCCTTACCAGTGGTACGACACGCCCAACATCCGCGTGGGCACCCATGCCGACCTGGCCGTATTGGCTCAGCGCAATGGGCTGCGTGTGCTCGACAGTTTTGGCCTGCAGGATGGGCGCGCAGTCCGTTTTGCCCCCAACTTGCGTGCCGGGACCTCGGTCTACAAACTGGCGCGTTAAGCCCGAGGCACCGCACGCCCATGCCCCGCTTTGCAGCCAACCTCAGTTTTTTGTACAACGAGCTTCCGTTTCTCGAACGCTTTGCTGCGGCAGCCCAAGACGGGTTCAGCGGCGTGGAATTTCTGTTCCCTTATGCGTGGGCGGTGGGTGATGTTGCGCAGGCGTTGCACCAGGCCGGATTGCAACAAGTGCTGCTAAACGCACCCCCGGGTGGGATAGACCATACCTCCATGACCAGCGCCTGGGACCGCGGCGAGCGCGGTACTGCCTGCCTTCCGGGGCGTGAGGCAGAGTTTCGTGCCGGTATTGCAGAAGCCTTGCGTTATGCCCAAGCGCTGCAGTGTCCCCGCATCCATGTGATGGCGGGGCTGGTGCCAGAGGGTGCTGATGATGCCGACTTGCACGCCTGTTATGTGCACAACCTGCGCTGGGCTGCCCAGCAGGCTGCGTCAAATGGTGTCACGGTATTGATCGAACCCATCAACCCGCGAGACATGCCGGGCTACTTTCTGCGCCACCAGGCGCAGGCGCATGCGGTGGTGACAGAGGTCGCTGCATCCAACTTGCAAGTGCAGATGGACCTCTACCACTGCCAGATTACCGAGGGCGATGTGGCCAGCAAGCTGCGCCGTTATGTGCCTGGAGGTGCCGTAGGCCATATTCAGATTGCGAGCGTGCCTGAGCGCCAGGAGCCTGACGGTGGCGAGCTGCACTACCCCTACCTGCTCGCATTGCTGGACAGCTTGGGGTACGGGGGGTGGGTGGGTTGCGAGTACCGACCCCGCTTGGGGGCTTTGGCGGGCGGCACGACGGCAGGGCTGGTCTGGCGTGAGACGATATCGCGCTGAGGGTTTGCGACAGCCAGAACGGGCCGCGCCCATGGCATGATGGCGCTTTACGTTTTTGCCCTTTCAGGAGTTCGACATGAACGCCCGCGTACCACCCGCCGCGTTAAACGCGCCACAAGCGCTGGAGCAGGTCAGCCAAGCCTGGGACCGTGACATTGTTCACCGCCTGGAAGACTACATTCGCATTCCCGCCAAGTCGCCCATGTTTGACGCCGACTGGGCCAGTGGCGGCTACCTCGACACCGTAGTACGCAATACCGCGCAATGGATAGAGGCCCAGGGAGTACCCGGTCTCACGTTGGAGGTGGTGCGCTTGGAAGGCCGTACGCCGGTGCTGTTTTTTGAAGTGGCTGCCAGTGGCAGCAGTTCCACCCAGACTGTGCTGATGTACGGCCACCTCGACAAACAACCCGAGTTTTCTGGTTGGCGCAACGACTTGGGCCCGTGGACCCCCAAATACGAAGACGGAAAGTTGTATGGCCGCGGTGGCGCCGACGATGGCTACGCCGCCTATGCCGCTATCGCCGCGCTGCAAGCTCTCAAGAGCCAAAACGTTTCCCATCCACGTGTCGTCGGCTTGATTGAAACCTGCGAAGAGAGCGGTTCTTACGACCTGTTGCCCTACATTGATGCCCTCAAGCCCCGCCTGGGCGATGTGGGGCTGGTGGTGTGCCTGGACTCGGGTGCTGGCAACTACGACCAGCTTTGGCTGACCAACAGCCTGCGCGGCATGGCCAGTGGCGTGCTCAAGGTTGAAATACTCACCGAAGGCATCCACTCGGGTGATGCCAGTGGCCTGGTGCCATCAAGCTTTCGCATCATGCGCCAGGTGCTGGACCGCCTGGAAGACAGTGCCACTGGCCGACTGTTGCCTGCAAGCTTCCACTGCCAAGTGCCAGGGGAGCGTTTGCAGCAAGCGCAGGCTACCGCGGCGATTTTGGGTGAGGAGCTGTTCAAGCGGTTCCCCTGGGCGCATTACGACTGTGGGGGTGCCACCACCTTTGCCCTGCCCACTACCACCGATCCGCTGGAGGCGCTGCTCAAGCGCACATGGCAACCCACACTCAGTGTGACCGGAGCCGACGGATTCCCGGAGCTTAAGAATGCGGGCAATGTGTTGCGCCCCTATACCGCCTTCAAGCTCAGCCTGCGCCTGCCGCCACTGGTGGAGGCTGCGACTGCGGTGCAGGAGCTCAAGACTCTGCTGGAAGACAACGCGCCGTACCAGGCCAAGGTCACGTTTGAAGGCATGTCCAGCGCTACAGGATGGAACGCACCCGATACGGCACCTTGGTTTGAGGCCGCGCTCAATGAAGCGTCACAAGCCCATTTCGGTGCTCCTTGCGGCCATATCGGGCAAGGCGGCACGATTCCGCTGATGAATATGCTGTCCAAGGGGTTCCCCAAGGCACAAATGATGGTCTGTGGCGTACTCGGCCCCAAAAGCAATGCCCACGGCCCCAACGAGTTTTTACATGTTCCCTATGCCAAGAAGCTCACCGCAGCTGTGGCGCAGGTGATTTCCCGTTTCCCCTGAACCATGGACTCTTCCCATGTGCGCTGATACCACCCTCACCACTTTTGTGGCCAGTGATGGCGACAACGTGGTTATCCAAGATTGGCCTCTGGAAGCAGGCGTACGCCTGCGCGGCGTTGTCATTCTTGTTCACGGTTTGGGCGAACACGCGGGTCGTTACGACCATGTCGCTCGCCAACTCAATGCCTGGGGTTTTGCGGTACGTGGCTACGACCAGTGTGGCCATGGTGAGTCTGGTGGTGTGCCGGGCAGCTTGCCGACGGACACCCGTTTGTTGGACGACTTGGCAGACATTGTGGACAGCACGCGCGCCCGCATGGACAAAGGCACACCGCTGATTGTGCTGGGTCACAGCATGGGAGGGCTGGTGGCCGGAAGGTTTGTGTCATTGGGGATGCGCAAAGTGGACGCGTTGGTGATGTCTTCGCCCGCGCTGAACCCGGGGCTCAGTGCGTTTCAGAAGCTGCTGGTGGCCGTGTTACCCAAACTCTTTCCCAATCTGCGCGTAGGCAATGGTCTGAACGCCAGCTACATCTCGCACGACCCTGCGGTGGTCGCTGCCTACCAGTCGGACCGCTTGGTGCACGACCGGATTTCCGCGCGCTTGGCGCGTTTTATAGCCACAGCCGGCCCCGCCACGGTGGCGCTAGCGCCCCAATGGAAGGTGCCTACATTGTTGATGTATGCCGGTGAGGACAAGCTGGTCCAGCCACAGGGTAGTCGCGACTTTGCCGCAGCAGCACCGGCCGGGGTGGTCACCACGCACTGTTTCGAAGGTCTGTACCACGAGATATTCAATGAGTTGGACGCCACGCCAGTGTTCGCCGCCTTGCGCCAGTGGCTGGATCAGCGGTTTTAAGCTTGGCACTGCCTGTGCTTATCTGAATGCCACACGTCCCTATGAACCGCTTTCCCCTGAGCTTCTCAAGTTTGCGTGCCCGTTGGCGTGCAGGCTTGCCATTGCGTTACACCATGATGGTGGTGGTGGTGGTGGGCGTGACCTTGCCGGCCCTCTTGCTGCTGACTCTGGAGCAGGAGCTGGCGGAAAAATCGCAGAAAGCCTTGCTGGCGCAGAGCGAAACCGCGCTCATGAAAATTGGCAGTGTGTCGATTGCAGAACCCATGTGGGTGGTGGACCGCGTGGCGCTAGACGCAGCAGCGGTCCGTTTGCTGGAAAGTCCCCAAGTGGTGGCCGTGCGTATCGAGGACGGCTTGGCCAACACCCCGGAGCTGGAGCGGGTACGGCCTGACTACGGCAAGGTCTTGGCGAACGAAACCGAGGCAGGCAGCCTCACGCGCCGCACCCAGACGGTAGTGCGATCGGGCGAAGTGTTGGGCACGCTGGTGGTGTGGTTTGACGCGACTTACGGCCAGGGTCTGCTGCAGGCCCGGCGAAGCCAGATGCTGTCACTGGTGGCGCTGCAGGTGCTGGCTATTCTGGCGGTGTTGATGCCGGTGCTGGTGTCGCGTGTATTGCGCCCCATTGAACGGCTCAAGGAGCAGGCTTCGGCCCTGCTGGACCATGGACAGGACAGTGCGGTGGACCGGGCTCGCTTTGTCTGGCGCCGCCAAGACGAGTTGGGCCTGTTGGGGCGCCACCTGGGCCGTGTGCAGGAAGAGCTGCGCACCCTGTTTGGCCAATTGGGCACCAAAAACGCCCAGCTCCAGCAGATGGCGTTTTACGACCAGCTCACCGGCTTGCCCAACCGCGCCTTGTTTATTGACTTGGTCCAGCGCGAAATGCTGCAGGCCCACCGCAGCCAGCAGCAGTTCGGGATCTTCTTTATCGATCTGGATCGCTTCAAGGCTGTCAACGACTCCATGGGCCATGCAGCAGGCGACGAGCTGCTGATTGAGGTGGCCCGCCGCTTGCGCGACACCCTGCGCGAGGTGGACGTGGTGTGCCGCCAGAGCGGTGACGAGTTTTTGGTGATGGTGCGCGATATCGACCACTGGGAGTCGCTGGGCGAGATGGCTGAGCGTATCTTGCGTGTGGTCGAAGAGCCGGTGCAGTTGGCCAATACCACTGTGCGGGTGTCTGCCAGTATCGGCATTGCGCTCTTTCCCGAAGACGCGCAGGACTTTGAGACCTTGGTCAAACACGCCGACATTGCGGTCTACCAAGCCAAGACTTTGGGCCGCGCCCGGTACAGTTTCTTCCACTCCGAGCTTAACTTCCGCCTGCAGGCCAGCCTGGAGCTGGAGCAACAGCTGGCGCACGCCATCGCCCATGGCGAACTGGTGCTGCATTACCAGCCGCAAGTCGATGCCAAGACCGGGCGTTTGGTGGCTGTTGAAGCGCTGGTGCGCTGGCAGCACCCGACCCGAGGACTGTTGTTGCCAGGGCAGTTCATCGGTTTGGCCGAGGAGTCGGGCAAGATTGCCGAGATGGGCGTCTGGACCCTGCGTGAGGCCTGTCGCCAGCTGGCCGACTGGAAGGCCCGTGGCATTCAGGTGGGCAATATGGCGGTGAATGTTTCGGCGCTGGAGTTTCGTGACCACCGCTTGCTCGACAGCTTGCAAGCTGCTCTGGACGCCAGTGGCATCGCCCCCAGCGAGCTGGAAATCGAAATCACTGAAAGTGTGCTGATGGCGGAGACAGAAACCAGTCAGCGCATCATCGAGCGCTTGCGTCAGCTTGGTGTTGGTATTGCCATCGATGATTTCGGTACCGGTTACTCTTCGCTAGCCTATCTCAAACGCTTGCGCCCCAACCAGCTCAAGATCGATCGCTCCTTTGTGAACGACGCCGATGTGGACAGCGATTCGCGCGCCATTGTGCGCGGTGTGGTCGGATTGGCTGATGCCTTGGGGCTCAATGTGGTGGCTGAGGGGGTCGAGACGGTCGAGCAACAGGCATTTTTACGGGAGAGTGGTTGCCACACCCTGCAGGGCTATTACATCGCGCGACCCTTGGCGGTGGAGGCTCTGGAGGCGTGGATGGCAGACCGCCATAACAACGAGACAGAACGATGAAACCTATTCCTTTCCCACTTCGCCAAACCCTGCTGGTCGGGGCTTTGTTTTGCGCCTGCGCTGCCGTGCAAGTGCAAGCCGCCACCACGGTGAGCAGCACCTTTGCCCCTACCCAAGTGGTGCAAGGCACCACCCTCTCGGTGAATGGCATGGGGACGCGCTACAAGGCCATCTTCAAGGTCTATGACTTGGCGCTCTACACCCCCAGCAAGGTCAATACCCCCGAAGCCTTGTTGGCCCTGCCCGGCCCCAAACGCCTGAACTTCGTGGCTTTGCGTGACATGCCCGGCACCGACTTGGGGTTGGCCTTCATCAAGGGCCTGAACAGCAATTCATCGCCAGACATGGTGCAAAAGCACGCCGCATCCAGCACCCGCCTGATCGAAATTTTTTCGGGCAAGCCCAAGCTGGTGTCGGGTGACACCTTTGCCATGGAGTACGTGCCTGGCAAGGGCACCACCTTCTTCATCCAGGGCCAGCCCCAGGGTGCTCCGGTGGGGGATGCCGAATTCTTCAATATGGTGTTGAAAATTTGGGTGGGCCCGGCGCCCGCCGATTTCAAGCTCAAAGACGCCCTGCTGGGCCAATAAGTCTCAGGCTTTGTGGCGGCGCTGGTGTAGCGCCAGCCAAACCAAGGCCACTCCCGTGAGGAGCACCAAAGGCAATGAGCCCAGGTTGAGCCAGGTCCAGCCGCTAGTGACCACCAGAGCGCCAGACGCCAATGAGCTCAGCGCCATCACGGCAAACACCGCAAAGTTGATGGCCGCCTGGGCGCGGTCTTTTTCCTCGGGCCGGTAGGCCGCCAGGGATAGCGTGGTGCTGCCAGTGAACAGGAAATTCCAGCCAACCCCCAGCAAAAACAGCGCAATGGTGAACTGGTGCAGTTCCACGCCGGAGAGTGCCACCCCAATGCACAACAGGTTCAACAGTACACCCACACCCATGATGGTGAGGGTGCCAAAGCGTTTGATCAGGTGGCCGGTGAAAAAGCCCGGCGCAAACATGCCGATCACATGCCACTCCAGCACGAAGGCTGCATCGTCAAAACCCAGTCCGCACTGCTGCATGGCCAGCGGGGTGGCTGCCATGAGCAGATTCATGACGCCGTATCCCAGAGCGGCGCTGACAGCGGCCACCATAAATGCTGGCTGTCGCGCAATGTCCCACAGCGGGCGGCCCCGTACGGTGTGGGCGGTAGGTGCCTGGTGTGGCGGAAACTGCACCAACGCCATGAGCACCATGGCCAACAAGGCCACACCTGCGAGCACCACATACGCGCCGGCAAACGGTACCTCCAGCAAGGTGCGGGTGCGCGCCGCCAAGTTGGGGCCAGCCACGGCACCTATCAATCCACCTGCTAGCACCAGCGACACGGCTTTTTCGCGGAAAGCGGGCAGCGCCAGTTCCGCGGCGGCAAAGCGGTAGAGCTGACCATTGGCGCTGTAGTAGCCTGCCACCACGGTGGCGGAGACCAGCCACCAGAATTGTTTCTCTGCTACTGCCCAGGCGCCCAGGAGTGCAGACACCACGGCCACCGCCAGCCCGATTTGGAATGAGATGCGCCGCCCAAAACGCGATTGCGTGCGGGCCACCAGCGGCGTGGCCAATGCTCCACCCACCACATAACCCATCACGGGCAGCGTGGCCATCCAGCCGTAGGGCGCCAGCGCCAAACCCACCAGCCCGTTGATGGCGATGAAGGTGACGTTGTTGGTCAGGAACAGTCCTTGGCACAGGGCCAATAGCCAGAGGTTGCGGTTCATGGCGCGCGCCTGTTGGGGTGTTGGGTCAAGGTTGCAGCGCCAAGGTGGTGAGTGCGGCCAGTGCTGCGGTTTCCGCGCGTAGCACCCGCGGGCCCAAGGACACGGGTGCAAAGCCTTGGGCCAAGGCCAGCTCTTCTTCGGTGCCGCCCAAGCCCCCTTCAGGGCCAGACAGAAAGACGGCCTCCTGGGCGAAGGGCATGGCGTGTAGCGCCACGCTACCGGCACGCAGTGACAGCAACCAGCGCTGGGACTCGGCAGCCACATCGGGCAGGCTTTTGAGCCACTGGGGCAGAGTCAGTACCGGGTGCACCGTGGGAACCCGGTTGCCGCCACACTGCTCGCAAGCCGAGATGGCCACACTTTGCCAGTGCGCCACCTTCTTCTCGGCGCGCTCGCCAGAGAGGCGCAGCACGCTGCGCTCTGTCATCAGGGGCTGGATGCTGGCTACGCCGAGCTCGGTGGCTTTTTCGACCAGCCAGTCCATGCGGTCGTTGGCGGGCATACCCACGGCCAGGTGCACGCGGCGCACGGGCTCCCGCGTGGTGGCATGCGGCGCGCCAACTTGCACCTGCACATCGCTGCGGCCCATGCGGGTGACGGTGGCGTCGAACTCGTGGTTGTCTTCGCCGTTGAACAGCGTGATGGCGTCACCGGGTTGCAGGCGCAGCACTTGCACATGGCGCGCCGCACCCGCGGGCAACTCCAGCAAGGCGTCAGTCAGCAGGGGTGTGGGGCAGTAGAAGCGTGGCATGGCAGCTATATTTTGCTATTAAATCAGGAGCTGCTTGCGCAATATCCACGAGGGCTAGGGGTCGATTTGGTTTAAAAATGGCGTCATGAGCGACCGAAAGCAAAGACCTGGGGTGTCTCGATGCCCTCGATGTTCTCCACCAGGCGCAGCAGCGGTTTGAGCTGCATGTAGCGGCCGCAGGTGCTGCGGATGTAGTCGATAAAACGTGGCGTGTCGGCCAGGTACTTGGGTTTGCCGTCGCGCAGGGTCAGGCGGGCAAAGATGCCGGCAATTTTCAGGTGGCGCTGCAGGCCCATCCATTCCACGCCGCGGTAGAACTCGCCAAAATCGTCCCCCACGGGCAGGCCAGCCTTGCGGGCCTTTTCCCAGTAGCGGATGGTCACGTCCAGGCAGAAGCTTTCGTCCCAGCTCAGGAAGGCATCGCGCATGAGGCTGGCAATGTCGTAGGTGATGGGGCCGTAGACGGCGTCCTGGAAATCGAGCACGCCGAAATAGCGTGGTCCCAGCGTGAGCGGCGCTGGGCCGCCCCGAGCCGCGGGGGCCCCCTCGGGGGGCAGCGAGGACACGCCAGTGCCGAGCATGGGGGCTTCATTTGGCACCATCAGGTTGCGCGGCATGAAGTCGCGGTGCACGTACACACTGGGCCACGATAGATTGTTGTCAATCAGCAAGGCAAATGTGTCGTCCAGCACCTTGCGCTGGCTGGCTTCCAGGGCCACTTGGCGGTGTGCGGAGATGTACCACTGGGGGAACAGCTCCAGTTCGCGCAGGAGCAGCGCGTGGTCGTAGGGAGGGAGCACATCGGGTTTGGACGCGAGTTGCCACTGCACCAGCGTGTCCACCGCGCCCAGGTACAGGTCCAGCGGTGGTGCGCTGAGCGCCTGGCCCGTGACGCTGAAGGTGGGACTCAGATCGCCGCGGGCGGCCATGAACTGCATCATGGTCTGGGTGCCCAGATCGCTCAGCAGCATGAAGCCGTGGGGCTGGTCCCAGTCCAAGATGTCCGGGGCCCGCAAACCCGCCTGCGCCAAGAGTTTGGCAATGTCCACAAAAGGCTGGCAGTTTTCCTTGTCGGGCGGCGCGTCCATGATGACCAGCGTGCCATTGGAGCCTTGTACCCGGAAGTAACGGCGAAAACTGGCATCGGCCGAGGCCAAGCCCAAGGTGCTGGCGTCCAGCTGGTGGGCTACTTGTACCTGGTTAAACCAGGCGCCAAACTGGTCTTGGCGCACCGGATCGGCCCAGTGGATGTCGGTTGTGGGCGCGGCGGGGGCGTTCGGGGGGAGGGCAGTGCTTGGGCTCATGGATAATCCATTCTACAAAGCCCCCTGGTGGCGCCTGTGGGCGCTATCCCGTGATGGGCTGCTTCTTCGAGAACCCATTTGCCGACCGACCTTGCGCTTCGCCCCATGCGTTTTTCATCCAGCGACCTTCACTGCAGGCCGCTTCCCTGTCTGCCCCCGCTAACGCGCCTGGTTGCCCTGGTGGCCTTGGCGTGCGTGCAGATGGCGGCGCAGGCCCAGCAGGCGGCGACCACGGCAGAGAGCCCCGAGGCAGAGCCCGCCCGCCTGCAAAGCAGCCCCAGGCTGGTCGAGTCCTTGTCGCCAGCCCAGCGCAACGAAGCACCGACGTTTTTGATGGGCGAGCGCATTTCGGGCCGCCCCGATCTGGAGACGGCGGTCGAAGGTCAGGCCGAATTGCGTAAACCCGGCACCGTCATCAAGGCGGACCGGCTGGAGTACAACGGCGCCAATGACCGCGCCAAGGCCAACGGCAATGTGCGCATCAACCGTGGCGGCAATGTGTTTGAAGGCCCATTGCTGGAACTCCAGGTGGAGACCTTTGAGGGCTTTTTCATCGAGCCGCGCTACCAGTTTTTGCAGGGCGATGCCCATGGCGAGGCCAGCCGCGCCGATTTTGTGGATGCCAACACCACCGTGGTCCACAACGCCACCTATACCACCTGTCGGCGCAAACCCGGTCCCGGGTGGATGCCTGACTGGGTGCTCAAGGCCGCAAACATTGAATTCGACAGTGGCGAGGATGTGGGCATTGCCCACGGGGCCTACCTGAGTTTCAAGGACGTGCCCATCCTGCCGGTACCGGCCATCAGTTTCCCGCTGAGCGACAAGCGCAAATCTGGCGTGTTGCCCCCCACGATTGGTGCCGACAGCGTCAACGGCTCGCAACTCAGTGTTCCGTATTACTGGAACATTGCACCCCAACGCGATGCCACCATCACGCCCACGCTGATGACGGCGCGTGGCGTTGATCTGGGTGGGGAGTTTCGTTACCTGGAGCCCACCTATTCGGGAGTGCTGCGCGCCAACTACATGCCCAGCGACAAGCTGCGCAGCGCCGACCGCTGGGGGGCGTCGATCAACCAGACCGGCACCTTGGATACCGGCTGGCCCGAAGTGGGTCAGGTGAGTTACCTGCTGAACGTGAACAGGGTGAGCGACGACAACTATTGGCGCGACTTTACGGGCTCTTCCAATGGGACCTTGACGCAGCGCCTTTTGCCCAGCAACGGATCCGTGAGCTGGTCGCAGGGCCCTTACAGCGTGACAGCCAGTGTGCTCAAGTGGCAAACCCTGCAGGACGCCACTTCGCCCATCGTCCCGCCGTACGACCGGGTGCCCCAGCTGGTGGCGAGTTACACGCAAACCAATGACCATGGTTTTGATTGGTCCTTGCAGGGTGATTTCACCCAATTTGAGGCAGACCGCACACTCACGCTGCAACCGAATGCACAGCGCGTCTATGGACTGGCTCAGGTCAGTTACCCCTGGCTGGGCTCGGCCGGTTTTGTGGTGCCCAAGCTGCAACTGCACACCACTGCTTACCAGTTTGACAATCCGATCTCCAATGGCAACCGTTCGGCCGACAGCACGGTGCCTACCTTCAGCCTGGATGCAGGTTTGGTGTTTGAACGGGATACCAGCTACTGGGGGCGCGGTATGGTGCAGACGCTGGAGCCGCGCGCGTTTTATGTGCGTACGCCCTATCGCAACCAGAGCATGCTGCCCAATTACGACACGGGAGCGAACGATTTCAACTTTGCCACCATCTTCACCGAGAACGCCTACGTGGGCCACGACAAAATCTCGGACAACAACCTGCTCACGCTGGGCCTGACCACCCGCTTCCTGGATGCAGACACGGGTGCGCAGCTGGCCCGCTTTGGCATCGCGCAACGCTTCCGCTTTGAAGACCAGCTGGTTACTTTGACGCCTACCACTGCACCTGCACGCTCAGGTTTCAGTGACGTGCTCTTGGGTGCCGGCGTCAATGTGAATGAACGCTGGGCATTGGACTCCACCGTGCAATACAACGCCCGTACCGACCAGTCCGTGCGCTCCACGATCGGCGCTCGTTACAGTCCCAGCAGCTACCGTGTGCTCAATGCGGCCTACCGCTTCCAGCGCGACGTGAGTGAGCAAGTGGACGTCAGCTGGCAGTGGCCCCTGAACGACCTTTGGGGTGACCGCGGCCAGGACCTGGGCGCAGGGCGCGGACAGGGCGAGGGGCGCTATTACGCCGTGGGGCGCATGAACTACAGCATGAACGAACGCCGCCTGGTCGACACCCTAGTGGGCGTCGAGTACGATGCGGGCTGCTGGCTGGCACGGGTAGTGATTGGCCGGGTGCAGACCAGTACCTCCTCGGCCACCGAGAGCATCAAGTTTGAGTTGGAGTTTGTGGGCTTCACCCGCCTGGGCGTGAGTCCACTGCAAAGCCTGAAATCCAATATCTCGCGTTACCAGAACTTGCGTGACGCCAGCGGCTCCAACAGCCGCTTCAGTAACTACGATTGAGAACCATGAAATTACGCATGTGGGCCACAGCCCTTGCCTGTGTGTGCGGTTTGGCACTGCCATCGCTGCACGCGCAAACCAGCCAGTCGCTGGACTACATCGTGGCATTGGTGAATTCCGAGCCCATTACGCACCAGGAGTTGGAGCGCGAAGTCAAGCGTGTCGCTCAGCAAATCACACAACAAGGCCAGGCCATGCCACCTGCTGCCGAACTGCGCCGCTTGGTGTTGGAGCGCATGATCAGCGACCGCGCCCAGTTGCAGCTGGCCCGGGAAACCGGCATTCGGATTGATACCCCGGCAATTGACCGTGCGGAGCAAGCCGTGGCGACACAGAATGAGGTGGATGTGGCCGGCCTGCACCAGCGCCTTGCCAAAGACGGCGTGAGCATTGCGACCTTCCGCAACGGACTGCGCGACCAGCTCATGCTGAACCGCCTGCACGAACGTGAGGTGGAGTCCACCATCAAGGTGTCAGATGTCGACGTGGAGCGTGCCATGCAAGCCCAGTTGGCGGCTAACACCGATCCATTGACCTTTGACATCAATCTGGCCCAGATTTTGGTCGCGGTGCCTGAAAAAGCGACTGCCGAGCAGGCTGCCGCCATTTTTGTGCAGGCCAAGGGATTGCTCGACCGCATCCGTGCGGGTGAAGACTTTGACCGTTTGGTGAAAGAAGCCTCGGCAGCCGACCGCAACAATGGGGGGCAACTGGGCTTGCGCCGTGCCGACCGGTATCCCCCGCTTTTTGTGGAAGCCACACAGGCGCTCAAGGTGGGCGAGGTGTCCGAGATCGCGCGCTCTGGCGCCGGTTTTCACATCCTCAAAGTTATCGAGAAACGGCCCCCTCCGCGCCTGGTGCAAACCGTGGTCCAGAGCCATGCGCGGCACATCCTGCTGCGCAGCAGCCCCCAACTCTCGCAGGCCCAGGCGATCGCCAAACTGGTCGATGCGCGCCAGCGCATCATGGGTGGCAAGACGGACTTTGCCACGGCAGCGCGCAGCCTCTCCCAAGATACGTCCGCCGAGCAAGGCGGTGATCTGGGTTGGGCGAACCCCGGTATGTTTGTGCCAGATTTTGAAGAAGCCATGAATGGACTCAAGGAACGTGAAATCAGCCAGCCCGTGGTGTCGCGGTTTGGGGTTCACTTGATCCAACTCCTGGAGCGTCGTCGTGTGGAGCTGAGCCCGCAGCAGGTGCGCGAGTCGGTGCGCAACCAATTGCGCCGTAGCCGCTACGACGAGGCCTACCGGAACTGGGCCCAAGACGTGCGCGGCCGGGCTTACGTCGAAATGCGCGAGCCACCGCAATGACCCAGCACATCGCGCGCAAACGATTTGGTCAGCACTTTCTCTCCGATGGTGGAATCATCGATGCCATCGTGCGCGCCATCGATCCCAAGCCGGGTGACCCCATGGTCGAAATCGGACCGGGCCTGGCGGCGCTGACACAACCCCTAGTAGAACGCCTGGGCCACCTGACCGTGATTGAGCTGGACCGTGACCTGGCCAAACGTCTGCGTAGCCATAGTCAGTTGACCGTTATCGAGTCTGATGTGCTGAATGTTGACTTTAGCCTCATAGATAGTGCGTCAATAGCTATTAAAAATATAGCAAATGCCGGCGCTGTGGTGCGCCCCAAATTGCGCGTCGTGGGCAATTTGCCGTACAACATTTCCACCCCCATCCTGTTCCACTTGCTGGACCATGTGGGCTGTATCGAAGACCAGCACTTCATGTTGCAAAAAGAAGTGATTGACCGCATGGTGGCGCAACCCGACACCTCGGACTTCAGCCGCTTGAGCGTGATGTTGCAATGGCGTTATGCCATGGAAGATGTGCTGTTTGTGCCGCCCGAAAGTTTCGAGCCGCCTCCGCGCGTGGACAGTGCAGTGGTGCGCATGGTGCCGCTGGCGGAACCACCGGCGATCGACCAGGCTTTGTTTTCCGAGATGGTGCAAGTGGCCTTCAGCCAACGGCGCAAACTTCTCCGCCATACCTTGGGCCGCTGGCTCGAAGACAAAAACTTTTCTGGCACCTTTGATACGCAGCGCCGCGCCCAAGAGGTACCCGTTCAGGACTACCTGAACCTGGTTCAACAGCTGCGTCCTGCCGTCTGAAGGGCGTGCGGGCTTCAGCCCTCGCTGATGTGCACGTGGTTGGTGGCGTCCACACGCTCTGGCGCTGTCATAGGCAGTGTGATGCTGAAGGTCGCACCCGCGCCCGGGCGGCTGTGTACCGCAATACGGCCGCCCAGTACGCTGTGCACGAGGTTGTGCACGATGTGCAGACCCAATCCAGACCCCCCTTGTCCTAGCCGGGTGGTGAAAAAGGGGTCGAACACCCGGTGCAGGTTCTCGGGTGCAATCCCACGTCCGCTGTCGCGCACCTCAATCACGACTTCATTGGCGTCTTTGGACCACGCCTGAACTTCAATCTTGCCTTCTTCTCCGGGCTCAAAGCCGTGGAGCACGGCGTTATTGATGAGGTTGGTCAGTACCTGACCGAGGGGGCCTGGGTAACTGCTCATGGCCAGCCCATCGTCGATGCGGGTGTGTACGGAACAGGCAGTTTTGCGCAGCGCCGGGTTCAGGGTGACCAGAATTTCTGCAACCACTGCGCCCAGGTCAAATGTGCGCCTGTGGGAGCTGGTTTGGTCCACCGCCACTTGCTTGAAGCTGGCGACCAGAGCAGCAGCCCGCCCCAGGTTACGTACCAAAATTTCGGACGCCAGCTGCATATCCGTCAGCAAGGTCTGCAGGTCCGATTTGCGCAGTCCCTGGTTCACCAGTGCCTGGAAACTTTCAATACGGTGTTCCAGTGTGCTGGCGACTGTCAGGCCATTGCCAATGGGTGTGTTCAGTTCGTGCGCCACACCGGCCACCAGCGAACCCAGGGCTGCCAGCTTTTCGCTTTGTACGAGCTGGTTTTGCGCGATCTGCAAGGTGGACAATGCTTGTGAGAGTTCCCCATTGGCGCCTTGCAGCTCCGCAGTGCGGCGGGCCACCCGAGCCTCCAATTGCGCATTGAGTTCCAGCATGCCTTCTTGGGCACGCTTGCGATCCGTGATGTCAAAGTAGGTGAACAGCACCATGGTGCGTCGCATTTCATCGAACAAACGGGTCGACAACGAAATCCAGCACAGTTCCCCGGTGCGGCGGCGCATTTGCACCTCCACGTCGGTGAACGCGGTGCCTTCCGCTGTCATGTGGAGCAGGTGCGCACGGTCTTCAGGATTCACCCACACATGGAGTTCCAGCCCCGATTTCCCTTGGTCTTCTACCGGGTCAAAGCCGAAGGCCTCGAACCAGGCCAGGTTCCACTGCGTGGTCTGGTACTGGTTTTCATTGCTGGAATAACACATGGGAAGCGGCGACTGGTCAAACAAGCGCACAAAGCGTGCCTCGCTTTCCTGCAACGCCCTGGCAGCCTTGCGCTCATCGGTGACGTCGCGCAGCAGGGCGATGATGTAGCGTTCGCCGTGCGACGCAAAGACGACTGCATTCAGCAATGCCTCACGCATCTGCCCCCTGGCGTTCAATGCCATGGGAAAGTCGTTCACCGCACCGTGGGTATCCAGCAGCCTGATCAGGCTGGGGCGTTTTTCGGGCTCGGCCCAAATATGCAGTTCGGTGGAGGTTTTGCCCAATGCCTCGGTGCGCGCTATGCCGGTGATGCGTTCAAAGGCCGCATTCACTTCCACATAACAACCATCGCTCACACGTGAGATTGACATGAAGTCTGGAATCAGCCGGAACGCAGCCTTGAACTGCTCATGCACGATGGCGTGTTCGGTCACGTCACGGGCAATCCAGACGGCGTGTGAATGTTCGGGGCCGTCCAGTGCAATGAGTGCACAGTTGACCATGCAGTCCCGGAGCGCGCCATCGCGCCTGCGCAATGTCACCAGGTGATTGCGGGCCGACCCCGCGCGCATCATTTCTTCAACCAGGGTGACCCGCTGTTCCGGATGGGCCCACACATTGAAGTCCAGCATGCGCTTGCCCAGTACTTCCTCGCGCAGGTAGCCGCTGATGGCCTCAAAGCCTGAGTTGGCCTCGGCGATGGTGCTGTCATCCAGCCGGGTGATGACAATCCATTCCGCACTGGTGTTGAAGACCCGGGAGAATTTGTCTTCCCCATCTGTGAGCGCGTTCAGGAGCCGGCGCTTGAGCGCCGTGGGGAGAAGCCTTGCCAGAATCCCCATGCCAACGATGATTTGATTGTTTGGGGCAATAGTACAGGGCCCCAAAGCAAAAAGCCTGTCATCGAGACAGGCTTTTTCTGGGGAACCCTAGCTCCCAATGGCATCAGGAGATTCAGGCTGCTGCCAGCCAGTACCCTGCGTTGAAGGGGCTACTCATGCGCAGTGCCAAAGGGGACACGTCCAACAACTTGTCGGTTGGCATTTTCTCTCCGGTTTCCGTACCCAAATCCACGCCCACCACTTCGGTGGATGCAGCTTCGCTGCTTGCCTCGTTCGCCCGTTCTGCTTGGCTGGTGTGTGCAGAACGGGCTACAGAAAAGAATAGAAGCATCGGAAGGGAATCTTCCGGTCTCCCCAGTAGTCGGCGGTGTCCCGGAAAATATCCAGCAACTGCTCGCGAGCCTCTTTGTCGAACTTCACGTTCGCAGGAATGTGTTCGAGCACGGCAATGAAGCCAGGCTGTGGGCCTGATTTGTGCACCGGGTCGGTCATGCTGTCGTAGAGCGCGTCAAAGTTCTTGCTGACCGTGGTTGGCAGCATGAACTGTTGTCCGATCATGTCCAGCACATCCTGTTTGGTCTGTGCATTGGCCAGGTTCGCGTACAGAAAGTGGTGTCCCAAGCCTTGTGCGGCCTCCTGCAGATCCGACACCCGGAAGGCGCGAATCGATTGAACGATATTCGTTCTAACAGTTCGAAGTGGCATATCCATCCCCGATTCTCTTTCTCAAAGTACAAAATTCAATTCAGGGCACGATCTTGCGAAAACTCGCATAGTGATCGGCCGTGTAGTAACAGGCATCTGGCACCGTCGGCGGGCCTCCGCATACCAACCGGCGTGCACCGCGGGTTTGAACGCCCGGGGTTTTCACGGTGTACTCGCGGTAGTAACCACGGGTGTTCAGGGGCAGCAAACGCTCCCGGTTACCGAAGACGACGCCATCTTTGGCGTAGGGAAAGGGGCCACCTTGCCGAACCAGCGCGTAGGTGGTTTGGGCTTGGACTGGCAGACTACCCAGTGCAACTTCGGTACCGGGCGGCAAAGGCCGCGCAACTTTGGCAGAGAGGGAGCCGACAACCAGCGCCGCGCTCAAAAACAAGCCAGTAAGTACTAACTTGACAACACCCTTGCGCACCCTGAATCCTTGTGTGTCTACTGCGGGTAAACCCGAAAAAGCAAGCGCGTAGTGTCGCGTATCCGGCACAAAAAAGCAAGGCCTTGCTCAAGAAATAAGCAAGGCCTGCGGGGTTTTAGGCGTTCAGAGTGGGCGCTGACTGAGGGGCTGCCTTTTAGCGGTGTGCGTTCGCATCCGCCACAGTCAGGGCAGTCATGTTCACGATACGGCGAACCGTCGTGCTGGCCGTCAGTACGTGGACTGGCTTGGCCGCACCAAGCAGCACCGGGCCAATGGCGATGTTGCCGCCAGCCGCTGTCTTGAGCAGGTTGTAGGCAATATTGGCAGCATCGATGTTGGGCAGCACCAGCAAGTTGGCGTCTCCGTGCAAGGTGCTGTTGGGCATCAAGGCCTTGCGCGCGGCGCCGTCCAGTGCTACATCGCCGTGCATTTCACCGTCCACTTCCAGCCAGGGCGCTTGCTCCCGCAGCAACTCCAGGGTCCGGCGCATTTTGAGGGCGCTCGGCTCGTTGCTGCTGCCAAAGTTGGAGTGGCTCAGCAGGGCCGCTTTGGGCTTGAAGCCGAAGCGCATCATTTCCTCTGCAGCCATCACCGTGATTTCGCACAACTGCTCGGCCGTCGGGTCGTAGTTGACGTGGGTATCTACCAAAAACACTTGGCGGTTGGGCAACATCAGTCCGTTCATGCAGGCGTAAATTCGCACATCCTGCGGAGTGCTGGGGCTGCCGCCGTGGCGCTTGCCAATGACCTGGTCGATGTACTGCAGGTGAGTGGCAGTAGTTCCCCAGGTGCCACAGATCAGGCCGTCCACATCGCCCTTGTGCAGCAGCATGGATCCAATCAGGGTCAAGCGCCGGCGCATTTCAATCTTGGCCATCTGTACGGTCACGCCTTTGCGCTCCGTCATCTGGTGGTAGGTTTGCCAGAAGTCGCGGTAGCGGTGGTCCTGTTCGACATTGACTACGTTGTAGTCCACGCCTTCTTTCAGGCGCAGGCCAAACTTCTCCACGCGCTCGGCAATCACCGCAGGCCGACCGATCAGGGTGGGCAGCGCCAAACGTTCGTCCACCACGATCTGCGCGGCACGCAGGACGCGCTCGTCTTCGCCCTCCGCGTAGGCCACGCGCTTGCGCAAGGCCTTTTTGGCGGCGTTGAAGATAGGTTTCATCGTGGTGCCAGAGGCATACACAAAACTCTGCAGCCGCTCGCGGTAGGCATCCATGTCGGTGATGGGGCGCAGGGCCACGCCACTGTCCGCCGCCGCTTGCGCAACGGCTGGGGCGATCTTCATCATCAGGCGTGGGTCAAACGGCTTCGGAATCAGGTACTCGGGCCCGAAGGCCAGTTGCTCACCCACATAGGCGGCGGCTACCACTTCGCTTTGCTCTGCTTGAGCCAGCTCGGCGATGGCGTGCACCGCGGCGATTTCCATTTCCAGCGTGATGGTGGATGCACCTGCATCCAGCGCGCCGCGGAAGATGTAGGGGAAGCACAGGACGTTGTTGACCTGGTTCGGGTAGTCGGTGCGGCCTGTCGCCATGATGGCGTCGCTGCGCACGGCCTTCACCTCTTCGGGCAGGATTTCCGGTGTCGGGTTCGCCAAAGCGAAGATCAGCGGCTTGTCAGCCATGGATTTGACCATGTCCTGCTTGAGCACGCCTCCAGCGGAGAGGCCCAAGAAGATGTCTGCGCCAGCGATCACTTCCCGCAATGTGCGGGCATCAGTCTTTTGGGCGAACTGGATCTTGTCCTCGTCCATCAATTCGGTGCGGCCTTCATAGACCACGCCTGCCAGATCAGTCACAAAAATGTTTTCGCGCGGAATGCCCAGTTTGACCAGCAAACCCAAGCAGGCCAGTGCAGCGGCACCAGCACCCGAAGTCACCAGCTTGACCTTCTTGGGGTCTTTACCAGCAATCTTTAGGCCGTTCAAGATAGCTGCGCCCACGCAGATGGCGGTGCCGTGCTGGTCATCGTGGAACACCGGGATCTTCATGCGCTCGCGCAACTTGCGCTCCACGTAGAAGCAGTCGGGCGCCTTGATGTCTTCGAGGTTGATACCGCCAAAGGTGGGCTCCAGCGAGGCGATGATGTCGACGAGTTTGTCGAGGTCGTTCTTCTCATCGATCTCGATGTCGAACACATCGATGCCGGCGAACTTCTTGAACAATACGCCCTTGCCTTCCATCACTGGCTTGGATGCCAGCGGGCCGATGTCACCCAGCCCCAGCACCGCAGTGCCGTTGGTGATGACGGCCACCAAATTGCCGCGGCTGGTGTACTTGAAGGCGTTGTTGGGATCCTTGACGATCTCCTCGCAAGGCGCAGCCACACCCGGGGAATAGGCCAGCGCCAGATCGTGCTGGTTGATCAGCTGCTTGGTCGCGCAGATGGCCACTTTGCCGGGGGTGGGGAACTCGTGGTATTCCAGCGCCGCCTGGCGAAGCTGGGCCTTTTTTTCGGCCGAGTTGGACACCGGTGGGTGTGGAACGAGAGGTGCAGGTTGCTGGGGCATTAAAGGTCCTCTGGACGAGGGTTTTGACACAGGTGCATGCCCCTCAGTCCGGTCATGGGTGGTGGATTGTAGACCTGGCTACCTAATCCCCTATCGCAGGGGTGTGAAACTTTATGCAGATAAAGAATGGGGTTATTCAGGCTTGTGTGACCTTGCTTTGTTCCATGCGACGCGCTGTACTTTTGCCCGTCAACACAAAACCACGTTGCACGCCCTCGGCATCCATGAACTGCCAAACACCCTCACCGTCACCTGCTTTCCAAGTGCCCGGCAATGCGGGGTGCGGTGCTGCCACCACAATGGGCAATGCGGGTGTTTTGATGCTTACGGGCATGAGAGGAAATACCACCGGCGTGGGGGTGCCGGCCAGCGTCGCGGCCAACGCCTTGGCGGCGTTCATGATGGGCATCACATAGGGCAAGGTGCGTTCCCCCGCCGACGCGTATTGCGCACAGTCACCTAGCGCATACACATTAGGTACCGAGGTCTGTAGTTTGTCGTTCACCACGATGCCACGGTCGCACACCAGACCGGCAGCGGAGGCAAGTGCGGTGTCGGCGCGCAGGCCGACACCGCTGAGCACTATGTGCGCGGCGATAGCGCTGCCATCTGCCAGTTGCACGCTCAAATTGCCCTCGGCCCCGTCCAATGCAGTGACCGTGGTGCCAAAGTGCCAAACTACTCCCAGCGCCTGCAGCGCTGCACGCAATTGTTCACCCGCGTCAGCTGGCAAAAGCTGCGCCAGCGGGCGCGGGGACGGGTCCACCACATGCACGGTGACACCGGCCTGCACCAGGTCGTTGGCAAATTCGCAGCCAATCAGGCCTGCACCCATGATGACCACCGTTTTTGGGGCCTCAAGCTCTGTCGCGCTCGGGTCGAGCCCCAGCGCTTGGTGAAACACGCCAAAATCGTCCAGGTTGTTGATGGACTTCACCAGGCCTGCCGCTGTACCGATCACAGGAATGCGGATAGGTTGGGCACCAGAGGCCAGCACCAGCTGGCTGTACGGCAAGGTGTGGGTTTGTCCATTGTTGCTGACCACGGCCGTTCGTGCTGCGGTGTCCAGCGACTGCACTTGGTGGTGCGCCAGCAGCGTGACGTTCAGTGTCTCCGCCATCTTGGCGGCAGGCGTGCTCACCAACTGGGCCGGTGTGCGCTTCTGCGCGTAGGCGTTGGACAGCGTGGGCTTGGCATAAAAGTCACCGCTGTCCGAAGTGACCAGCATGACGGGGGTGGTGGTGTCCAGCTTGCGAAATTCGCGCACGGTAGTCCAGCCTGCCAGGCCTGCACCAATGATGAGAAGGGGGGCGGTCGAAGGGGATGTATCGGTCATGGGGATATGCAATGAAAGACGTCGGTGACGTATTAGAGCCCAAGCCAAGTAGCGGCCAACTGCAGCCTTTGTGCGAGCGTCAAAGTATCCCTATCTCCCCACAGGTTGGAGGGTGAAGGGTATCCTTCGCCCAATGAAATCTTCCTTCTTTGGCACCGCTCTGGTGCTCGGTCTGTTGTCGGCCATCGGCCCCTTTGCT
Source organism: Rhodoferax sp. (assembly GCF_034519335.1). Classification (GTDB taxonomy): domain Bacteria; phylum Pseudomonadota; class Gammaproteobacteria; order Burkholderiales; family Burkholderiaceae_C; genus Allorhodoferax. The sequence goes on along the minus strand of NZ_JAXHOL010000035.1, from coordinate 18,165 downwards.
ATCGACATGTACCTCCCCGCACTGCCTTCGATTGGGCAGAACCTGGGGGCCTCCATGGGGGCAGTGCAAGCCAGTCTCATGGCCTTTTTTATTGCCTTGGGCATTGGCCAGATCATTTACGGTCCAGTGTCCGATATGGTCGGACGCAAGGCGCCGCTGTACTTCGGGCTGGTGTTGTTTGCCATCGCCAGCGTGGGCTGCGCCCTTGCACCCGACATTGAAACCCTGGTCGTCTTGCGTTTTATCCAGGGCTTGGGTGCTTGCGCAGGCATGGTGGTACCCCGTGCAGTGGTGCGCGATCTACACACCGGCCACGATGCGGCCCGTTTGATGTCGCTGCTGATGCTGGTGTTCAGCGTATCGCCAATCCTCGCACCGCTGGCGGGCAGTGTGCTGATCGAATTCGTGGGCTGGCGCAGCGTTTTTTGGGCCGTCATGGTGGCGGCGTTACTGGGCATCGTGTTGCTGGCCACCAGCTTGCCCGAAACCCGCCCCGCCAAAGACCGTGTGAACAGCAGCGTGGGCAGCGCCATTGCCGCATATGGCGTGTTGCTGCGCGACCGGCATTTCCTTGGTTTGGTCTTCATCGGTGCTTTTGGTATCTCCAGCTTCTTCGCCTACTTGGCCAATTCGTCCTTTGTGCTGATTGACCACTACGGCCTCACACCGCGCCAGTACAGCCTGGCGTTTGCGGCCAATGCCGCGTCGTTCATTGGCATTTCGCAGTTCACCGGCAAGCTCAGCGCGCGCTTTGGCCTGGTGCGCTTGGTCAAGTTTGCGGTGGTGGGCTATGCGGCCATGATGACGTTGCTGCTGGCTATCAATCTGGCAGGTGTGGACCGCCTGGACGTCATGATTGGCGTGCTGTTTGTGGGCTATGGCTTTCTGGGGCTGGTGGTGCCCACTACCGCCGTGCTGGCGCTGGAGGAGCATGGCAGCATTGCCGGCACAGCCTCGGCCCTGATGGGCACGCTGCAGTTTGTGACCGGTGCCGTTGTCATGGCACTCACCGGTTTGTTTGTGGACGGCAGTGCGCGGCCCATGGTGGCGGGTATTGCCGGTTCCGCCATCGTCGCCCTGGTGCTGGCGCGGCTGACCTTGGGCCATGCCCAGCGTATGGAGGAGAAAGCCTATGTCTGAAAGCATCGTGGTGCAGCGCCCTGAGGGGGCACCCAAGCAACTCATGCTGCTGTTGCACGGCGTAGGCGCCACCCCGCAGGGGCTGGTGCCCTTGGGCCAGCGTCTGGCACACGAGTTTCCCGGTGCGCTGATCGTTAGCGTCCGAGCGCCGCATGCATCGGACCTGGGGCAGGGGTACCAGTGGTTTTCGGTGCGCGGCATTACCGAAGAAGACCGCCCCGCTCGCGTGGCAGAGGCCATGCCCGCCTTTGTGGCCATGGTGCATGACTGGCAGCGCCAAAGTGGCGTGGGGCCCGAGGCCACGGCACTGATTGGGTTTTCGCAAGGCGCCATCATGTCGCTGGAGGCGACGCAGCGCCCGGAGCTTTTGGCCGGTCGTGTGGTGGCCCTGTCCGGCCGCTTTGCAGCCCTGCCCCAAGCACCCCACCCGCACACCACTATCCACATGCTGCATGGCAAAAACGATGCCGTCATCCACTACGGCTACACGGTAACGGGTGCCGAGCACCTTATCAGTCTGGGCGCGGACGTGACAGCCGACGTGATCCCCTTCCTGGGGCACGAAATTAACGAAGGGGTGGTGGACACGGTGATGGAACGCCTGCTGGGCCATTTGCCCAAGCGCCATTGGGAAGACGTGCAGCGCGCTGCCGAAGCCGGAGAGGCCCCGGCGGAATAAGCCTTAGCGTGGGGCCTGGCGCAGTGCGCCATCCAAAAATTCCATACCCCACACGGGTGGTCCATCGCCGCGGGAGCGGCCGGGTGGCAGCGCCCCGCTCATGAACACCTTGATGATGGCAGCCCGTACCTCCTGGGTGTCCAGCAGCTCTTCGTACGAGCCATTCACACGCAGGTAGTCGCCAGCCGGCGAGATGGCGAGCAAGCCATACTCCTGCCCCCAGCGCACCACCCCAATCACCACATGCGGGCTCTTGGCAATGACAAAGGCCTTGACCGCATTGCGCCGCAGCGACACGGTCAGCGGCCCCCGCTCCAGACGCAAAGCCAGCGCCGCCCGCTGGGGGCGCGTGCTGTCTTTGCTGTTGGGGCGGACGGTGGCCATGTCAACCGCGCATCAGCGCTTCAATCGCATCCGGCTCCACCGGCACGCCCCGGCTGATGAGTTCGCAGCCCGTGTCGGTGACGATGGCATCGTCCTCGATACGGATACCGATGTTATGGAACTGTTCGGGCACGCCGGGTGCGGGGCGCACATAGATGCCGGGCTCAATCGTCAGTACCATGCCGCTGCGCAGAATGCGTGCGGGGCGATTGACGATGGTGTCGCCGCTGAGCGCATCCTTGCGCACACTGCCCTGGCCCAGTTCGGCGGGTTCGGTGTAGCTGCCGCAGTCGTGCACGTCCATGCCCAGCCAGTGGCCGGTGCGGTGCATGTAGAACTGGAAGTAGCTCCGGTTCTCGATCACGTCGTCCAGGCTGCCTACCTTGTTTTTGTCCAGCAGGCCCAGGTCCAGCATGCCCTGCGCCAGTACCTTCACCGTGGCCTCGTGCGGGTCGGTAAAGCGGGCGCCGGCTTTGGTCGCGTTCACTGCCGCCACTTGGCTGGCCAGCACCAGGTCGTAGAGCGCGCGCTGCGGGCCGCTGAACTTGCCGTTGGCCGGGAATGTGCGGGTGATGTCGCTGGCGTAGCCGTCCAGCTCGCAGCCCGCGTCAATCAGCACCAGCTCGCCATTGCGCACCGCACCCGCGTCGGCACGGTAGTGCAGCACGCAGGCGTTGGCGCCAGCGGCCACGATGGAGCCATAGGCCGGGTACTGCGAGCCGTGGTGGCGGAATTCGTGCAGCAGCTCGGCGTCCAGGTGGTACTCGCGCACGTCTTTGCCTTCGCGCAGCATGCGGGCCGACAGCTGCATCGCGCGGATATGTGCGCCTGCGCTGATCTGCGCGGCGCGGCGCATGGTGTCCTGCTCGTAGGCGTCCTTGATGAGGCGCATCTCATCCAGCGGGCCGCAGAGGTCGCGCGTTTGCTCGGGCGTTAGTGCGCCAAAGCGCACGCGGGCGCGCAGGCTGCTGAGCCAGCCGTCCACACGCGTTTCCAGCCCCTTGTGCGTGGCAAAGGGGTACCAGACGGCGTCGGCGCCATCCAGCAGCGCGGGCATGCGCTGGTCCAGCTCGTCCACCGAGTAGGCAGCGTCCACGCCCAGCGCGGCAGGGGCGGCGTCGGGCCCCAGGCGGAAGCCATCCCAGATTTCGCGCTCCAGGTCCTTGGGCTGGCAGAACAGCGTGGTCTTGCCGTCGCCGGTGATGACCAGCCAGGCCTTGGGTTCGGTGAAGCCGCTGAGGTAGTAGAAGTAGCTGTCGTGGCGGAACAGAAAGTCCGCATCGCGGTTGCGCTGCTGCTCGGGCGCGGTGGGCAGCACGGCCACGCCGTGTTGGCCAATGCGGGCGGCCAGCGTGGCGCGGCGGGCTGCGTAGTCAGCGTGGAGGGGTGAGGTCATGGTGTGGGTTTGTTGAGTTCTGCCAGCCGCTCGGGCGTGCCGACGTCGGTCCAGCGGCCAGTGTAAATCTCGGCGCTCACCTGCGCTTGTGCCATGGCTTTGCGCAACAGCGGCGCCAGCGGCGCCTTGATGCCTTGCGGGTTGCCGGGCGGAATGTCGCACCAGGGCGCGGTAAACAGCGCGTGGTGGAACAGCGCGAAGGTGCTGTAGGTGTAGCGCTGTGCCGTGCTATCCGCCGGTGGGTCCGTGCACAGGCCCACGCCTTGGGCGTCTGGCTGCTCCAGACCAAAGTCGCCCTTGCGGTGGTGCGCCGGGTTGGGCACCAGCCACAGGTGGGCCAGCTTGCTGCTGGCGGCAAAGCGGTCCACTGCGGCCTGGGTGAAGACAAAGTCTGGCGCATACACGTCGCCCGCCATGGACCAGAACACCGTTTGCAGCTGGGGCAGGGCGCGGGCAATGCCACCCGCCGTTTCCAGCGCACCACCAAAGTCGCGGCCTTCGTGCGAGTAGTGCAAGGCCAGAGAGTCAGAGGACTGCTCTGTTTTTAATAGCTGTTCGCGCATATTCAACGGGGGCTGGAGACACAAAATGCTTCCAAACTTGGTTTCGATCTGCTCCCCCAGCCAGGCGGTGTTCACCACCGCGCTGCCAAACTCGCCTTGGGCCAGGGCTTCCAGGTGGTGCTGCATCAAGGGTTTGCCCTGTACTTCCAGCAGGGGTTTGGGGCAGGTGTCGGTCAGCGGGCGCATGCGCTCGCCGCGGCCGGCGGCCAGCACGATGGCGGGTGAGAGTTTAGACATGGGCGCTGAGCATAGCCCAGCGCCACATCCTGCGGCTATCATCTTCCCCACCAATATTCAGGAGGGCGCCATGGCACTGATGGACTTCATCAAGAAACAGTTTATTGACGTCATTCAATGGACGGAAGAGGACGACGGCACGCTGGCCTGGCGCTTCCCCATGGCGGGCATGGAAATCCAGAATGGTGGCGTGCTCGTCGTGCGCGAGTCGCAGCTGGCGGTGTTTGTGAACGAAGGCAAGGTGGCCGATGTGTTTGGCCCCGGCACCCACACGCTGACCACGCAGACCCTGCCGGTGCTGACCTACCTGAAGAACTGGGACAAGTTATTTGAGTCCCCCTTCAAGAGCGATGTGTACTTCTTCAGCACGCGCCAGCAGATCGACCAGAAGTGGGGCACGCCCCAGCCCATCACCATCCGTGACGCCGACTTTGGCGCGGTGCGCCTGCGCGCCTTTGGCAACTACGCCTTCCGCATTGCAGACCCCAAACTCTTCCACACCGAGATCTCGGGCACGCGCGAGAACTACACCACGGCGGACATTGACGGCCAGCTGCGTGGCCTGGTGTTGCAGAACATCAGCAATGCGGTGGCTAGCAGCGGTATTGCGTTTCTGGATTTGGCAGCCAACCAGCTGAGTTTTGCCCAGGCGCTCACACGCCAGCTGGCGCCCGAGTTCGAGAAGATTGGCCTGAAGCTGGAAGGCATGACGGTCCAAAACGTCTCGTTGCCCGAAGAGTTGCAGAAGATTCTGGACCAGAAGATCGGCATGGGCATGGTTGGCAACGACATGGGCAAGTTCATGCAGTACCAGACGGCGCAGGCCATCCCCAAGTTTGCTGAAGGTGCGGGTGGTGGCAGCGGCATTGCGGGGGACGCCATGGGCTTGGGCGCCGGTGTGGCGCTGGGCCAGGTGCTGGCGCAGAACTTGGCGGCGGGTCTGCAGGGCAAGGCAGCTCCTGCAGCTGCGGCTGTGGCAGCGGCCGCCGGGGTGAAGCCTGAGGATGTGATGGCTACGTTGGAGAAGCTGGGCGAACTCAAGGGCAAGGGCATCCTGACGCAGGAAGAGTTTGATGCGAAGAAGGCGGAGTTGTTGAAGAAGCTGGTGTAGTTCTCGGCGAAGAGCCTGGGGGACCGAGCGTTCTGCTACGTGTCCCCCGCCCTTCGGGCTCCTCCTTGACCTCCGCATAACCCTCTACCGCCCCACCTCCTTGGCTAACGAGACGTCCACCATTCAACGCACCTACAGCGCCCCGTGTCCGGGCTGCGGTGCGCCGGTCAACTTCCTCAGTGCGCAGAGCACCCACGCCGTTTGCGGCTACTGCCAAAGCACGGTGGTGCGCAATGGCGAGGTGCTCTCGCGCATCGGCAAGATGGCCGAGCTGTTCGATGACCACAGCTTGCTGCAGTTGGGTGCCAGCGGCAGCTGGAACGGCCAGGGCTTCACGCTGCTGGGCCGCCTGCAATACAAATACGGCGAAGGCACTTGGACTGAGTGGCATGCGGTGCTGGCCGATGGCAGCACCGCGTACCTGAGCGAAGACAACGGCGCCTATGTCTTCACCACGGCGCAGGCCCTGCCGCGCGAGATGCCGGCGGCCGAGCGCTTTCGCGTGGGGGCCACCACCGCCATCAATGGCAAGTCGTTCACCGTCGCATCCAACCAGCAGGTCGCACTGATCTCTGCCCAGGGCGAACTGCCGCGCTTGCCTGAGTTGGGCGCCAGCTTTGCGATGGTGGAGCTGCGCAGCCAGGCGGTGGATGCCAAGGGCGCGGGCGAAGTGCTCAGTGTGGACTACAGCAGCCAGCCGCCCAGCGTGAGCATGGGCAAGGCCGTATTGCTGGAGGACCTGAAGCTCACGGGCCTGAAAGACGCATCGGCGAAGGATGAAAAGGGCCGGCAATTTGCGTGCCCCAACTGCGGCGCCACGCTGACCGTGAAGCTGGCTGGTAGCCAAAGCATGAGTTGTGGCTCGTGCAACAGCATCATTGATTTGTCGCAGGGCATTGGCGGCGAGCTCAAGCACGCGATCCAGGACGAGCCGGTGCAGCCACTGATTCCACTGGGCACCACGGGCACGTTGCAAGGCGCGTCGTGGCAGGTGGTGGGCTTTCAGCACCGCATGGGCACCGACCCCAGCGACCCCGACGAACACTTTGGCTGGGAAGAGTACCTGCTGTACAACGCCAAGCGCGGCTTCATCTTTCTGGTCGACTCCACTGAGGGCTGGAGCGTGGTGAAGCCCGCCACCGGGGCGCCCGTAGTCAGCAGCAACCGGCAAAGTGCCAAATACCTGGGCACGCACTACCAGCTCAAAGAAAGCTACACCGCGCGCACCAATTACGTGGTGGGCGAGTTTTACTGGCAGGTGCGGCGCGACCAGGTGACGGAGAACCGCGATTACAGCAGCGGCAAGAGCCTGCTGTCGCTGGAGCAAACGCCCAACGAGCTGACCTGGTCGGTGGGCAACACCATCGACAGTGCGACGGTGGCCATGGCCTTCAAGCTGAAAAACAAACAAGAATTGCTCAAGCGTGCCGACGTGGGGCCGCTGGTGTCGGGTACCAACCCCTTGCTGCGCCAGGAGTTTTGGGTGTTCATTGTGGTGGTGCTGTTTTTCTTGGCGATGACACGCTGCTCAAACGACTGCGACCCGAACGTTGAAAACTGCTCCAGCAGCAGCTACCGTTCTTCGGGCGGCTCGTACGGCGGGTTTTCGTCGGGTGGCGGGCACAAATAGACGCCAGGTTTTGTTTACTTACAGAAGGAGAGGGGCAACATGTCAGACAACGAGAATCCCAAGGACGACGGCCAAGGTCTGTTGGCAAAAATCAAGAACGCATTGTTCGAGCAGGAGGCTCCTGCGGGCACTTCTGCACCCGCAGCGGTGGCGCCTTTAACTGGTGAGAACGCCGGCCCGCCGCCCCAGCCCCTCCCGCCACCGCAAGGCCACGTGACGAACCACGCCACACTGCTATAGGCCATTACCCCGCGATACATCACGCCACCCGCGCATGGGATTGGGGCGACGCGTTCTTAACAATCATTCATCCACCGCACCTTCCCGCTCTTATCAGAACCCCGCCACACACAACCAGCAAGACCAGCAGCCACCACGCCGGAAAACCCTGCGCACATTGCGCCGGCGGAGCCAAGAACCGCCAGCACCCGCGACCCCATCCCGCCAGCGCAACACAGCCACCCACCCCACCCCCAAGCAGCCCACCCCACCCCACCCCCCCGCCCGGAACACCCACCCCACCCCTTGAACCCCGGGACCGCACGGGGGCCGGCGCGCGGCACCTGCCGCGTGCCCTACTCATTACCTTTTACACATTTACCCACCTTCGCGTGCCGGGTGCGGCCGGGCCCCCCGCCCCGACAGTACCAGCGCAACCTCTTTATACCCCACATCACACCCCCCACCCAGCCCACCCCACCCCCCGCGCCCCCCCGCCCCCCCCCCCCCCCCCCCCCCCCCCCCCCACCCCCCCACCCTACACACGCGCAAAACCCATCCCCACCCCCCCACCCCCCCCCCCCCCCCCCCGCCCCCACCCCCCCCCCCCCCCACACCCCCGGCGGCCACCCGCCCCCCGCCCCCCGCCCCCCCCGCCCCCCCCCACGCCCCCCGAACCCACTCCCCCCTTTCCCCCGTCCTCCCCCGGCCCTCCCCCCCCCCCCCCCCCCCCCCCCCCCCCCCCCCCCCCCCCCCCCCCCGCGCCCCCCCCCCCCTCCGCCCCCGCTCTTTGCTTTTCCCCTTGGCCGCTACTTACCCATGTGCCCACCCCCCCGCTTCACCCCCCAACCCCTATTGCTCCCCTCCCTCCGGGGTTTCCTCCCCATCTTCACCCCTCCGTCTCCCCTTGCCCATCCCTTCGACCCCGCCCCCCCGTCCCCCCTTTGGGACTCGAGCTTCCCGCCGCATTTACCAGCTTTCATCGGCGCAGGGGGATCAGACTACCCCTTGCGTGTCCGCGCACCACCTTCGTTTGCCTCTCCCTCCCCGCCCCCGAAACAATCGCGACGCGGACCCACTTTAACCTTTCCTTCGCGCGCCAGCCCCAGTATCTACCTCATCGTACTTCTAGTGCCAATTTGCCCGGTCAAAGGGGCTGACCGCAATGAGATCGTTTACGCGGTCAAGGTGGGCGACACCCTGTCAAAAATAGCGGCTGCACAGCTGGGCAACAGCCAGCGCTACACTGAAATCGAGACACGCAACAACCTTCCCAACCCCAACCTCATTCAGGTTGGGCAAAAACTGGTGGTGCCCAAAAACTGATGTTTCGCGCCTGCAACGCACGGCGTAATTTTCAAGGAGATGACCATGGAATGGTTGAAGCCGGATGTGGTGTTGGGCTCGGTGTTGTATGCGGTGATTGGTGTGCTGATCTTCTGGATCAGCTTCCTCATCATCGACAAGATCACGCCCTACAACCTGTGGCTGGAGATTGTGGAAAAACAGAACAAGGCACTGGCCCTGGTGGTGGCCGCCATGTCTCTGGGCATCTGCATCATCGTGGCGGCTGCCATCCATTGATGCCCCCACGCTCCACCGCTGCGCGGGTCGCGGCCCCCCGTGGGGGCGCGTTTTGCCTTGGGGCGGCCCGGCGGCAAAACATGCCCTCACTCGCGACTATTCAAGTTGGGCGGCCCTGCGGTGAAACCTGAGTCTTCCCAGGCTGCCGGGCCGCGCCCGGTGGAGGTGGCGCTGCTCGCCTCGGTGTTTGTGGTGGCGGCCTGCGGGCTGGTGTACGAGCTGGCCGCCGGTGCGCTGGCCTCTTACCTGCTGGGTGATTCGGTGCTGCAATTCAGCACCGTCATCGGGGCCTACCTGTTTGCCATGGGCATTGGCTCGTACCTGTCGCGCTTTTTCGAGCGCCAGCTCACCGCTCACTTTTTACGCATAGAACTGATGGTGGCCCTTGCCGGTGGTGCGCTGCCAGCTATTCTTTTTGTAGCGCACGCCTTGGCTCCGGGCTCATTCCGTTTTGTGCTGTATGCCATGGTGCTACTGGTGGGCATTCTGGTGGGGCTGGAGATTCCATTGGTCATGCGCATCCTCAAGCGCAACGTGGCGCTCAAAGATTTGGTCTCGCAGGTGCTGACCTTTGACTACCTGGGCGCACTCGCCGTGTCGGTGGCATTCCCGCTGCTGCTGGTACCCAAGCTGGGCTTGGTGCGCACCGGGCTGCTGTTCGGCCTGTTGAATGCGGCGGTAGCCTTGTGGGCGCTGTGGCTGTTTCGTTATGAGCTGCGGCGGTTTGCGGCGCACGCCTGGGCCTGTGCAGTGGTGTTGGCCCTGTTGGGCGCAGGCATGGTCGCGGCCGACCATATCACCACTTGGGCCGAGGACAAGCTCTACCAGGACAAGGCCATCATCGCGTACACCTCGCCCTACCAGCGCATCGTGGTGACCCACGCACCGGGTGAGGGCCACATGGGCTACCGCCTGTTCCTGAACGGCAATTTGCAGTTTGCCCAACGCGACGAATACCGCTACCACGAAGCCCTGGTGCACCCGGCCATGGCGGCGTTTCTCGGCCACGGGCGCATCCCCCAAAAAGGTGGCCGTGCTGGGCGGTGGTGATGGAATGGCGGTACGCGAAGTCCTCAAGTACCCCGGTGTGGAGCAGGTCACGCTGGTGGAGCTGGACCCGGCCATGACCACGCTGTTCACCCAGACGCCCGAACTGGCCGCGCTCAACGGCGAAGCGTTGCGCTCGCCCAAGGTCCGGGTCATCAACACCGATGCCTTCACCTGGCTGCAAGGTACAGACGAAGTGTTTGACGTCATAGTGGTGGACTTTCCCGACCCCACCAACTTCTCGGTCGGCAAGCTGTTCACCAACGCGTTTTATGCCCTGCTGGACAAACACCTGGCCGCCAGCGGCTACGCGGTGGTGCAAACCACCTCGCCGCTGATTGCGCGCAAGAGTTTCTGGACCGTGGTCACCACCATCGAGTCGGTGGGCCTGAGCGCCACGCCCTACCACGCCCATGTGCCCAGTTTTGGCGAATGGGGCTTCGTACTGGCCAGCCGCCGCCCTTGGCGCATGCCCACCGCACTGCCTGCGGGCCTGCGTTTTCTCAACGTACCCAGCCTGCCGCTGCTGTTCGACTTTCCGCAAGACATGGGGCGTGTCCCCACCGAGGTGAACCGCTTGTCGAACCAAGTGCTGGTGACGACGTATGAAGAGGAATGGGGAAGGGTGGCCAAATGACCCGTGTATCCCCTGTTCCCTACAGCTACCGCGATGACCCGACGGTCCCGCGTTTTGCCGATGACAAACCCCTCATCGTTTTTGACGGGCACTGTGTGCTGTGTTCCGCGTGGGCCAACTTTGTGCTCAAGCACGACCGCAACAAGGTCTACCGTTTGCTTGCAGCGCAGTCCCCGCTGGGCCAGGCCTTGTATGCCCACTATGGCCTGGGCGGCAGCGACTACCAGAGCAATCTGCTGATCGCGTCGGGGCGCGTGTACATCAAGTCCGATGGCACCCTGCGCATGGTCAGCGGTCTGGGCTGGCCGTGGCGCCTGGTCGGGGTGTTGCGTGTGCTGCCCCTGCCGTGGTTGGACGTGCTGTACAGCGTGGTGGCTCGCAACCGTTTGCGCTGGTTTGGCCGGCGTGAGGTTTGCTACTTTCCGGCACCCGAAGACGCTGACCGCTTTGTGGCGGGAGACGGTCTGTGAGCCCGACGACCAGCTTGTTTGAGCGGGTACTGGGCAGTGCCTTTGGGCAGCTGTCTCCGGCCCTGCAGCGCTGCCACCAGCCCGGTGCACGCTTGCGTTTGGCGGGTCAAGCCTCTGTGCAGCGTGGCTCGGGCTGGCTGGCCCGGCTGGTGTGCGGGTGCATGGGGTTCCCTGCAGCGGGGGACGCGGTGCCGGTACAAGTGCACATGGAGGCGCAGCAGCAGGGGGAGCGTTGGCAGCGCATCTTCGGTAGGCAGAAGTTTGCCAGCCGTCTCCTGCAAGAGCGGGGTGCACAACCCGGCATGCTGGTCGAACAGTTTGGCCCACTGCGCGTGCAGATTGCCCTGACGGTGGTGAACGGTGCGCTGCACTGGGCGGTGCGCCGTGGTGCACTTTGGCGATTGCCCTTGCCCCCTTGGTGCTTGCCTACGGGTGACAGCCGGGAGTTTGAGTTGGAAGGGCGGTTTCACTTCGATGTGGAGATCACGCACCCCTTCACCGGGCGCATCGTGCATTACCGCGGCTGGCTGGCGCCGAACGAGCCGTGAAGCGCCGCAGCTTTCTTGCCGCAGCGGCCCCCTTGCCACTGTGGGCATGCAGTGCCGCCAGCGAGTCTGCGGCCCACATCACCGGCGGCTTCACCGGCATCCAAGTGGAGCGCGGCCACCAGCTGCGTGACAGCACGGCCTGGCTCACGCCTGCCGTAACCCGCCGCACCCACACCGTGATTGCGGGCGGCGGCGTGGCTGGGCTGGCGGCTGCGCAGGCCTTGCGCCTGCGCGGGCAGGACGACTTTGCGCTGCTGGAGCTGGAAGACAGTGCGGGCGGGAACGCACGCGGTGGCACGGTGGGCGGCATGGCCTGCCCGCTCGGCGCGCACTACCTGCCGCTGCCCAGCGACGATGCACCCGAGGTGCAAGACCTGCTGGAAGAACTGGGCCTGCGCCAGCGTGTGGCCGGGCGCTGGCAGTACGACGAGCGCCACCTCTGCCATAGCCCCCAAGAGCGGTTGTTTTTTAACGGCACCTGGCAAGACGGCCTGCTGCCGGTGCAGGGCGTGGGTGAGTCCACGCTGGCGCAGTACCGCCGCTTTGCCGCGCTGGTGGAGCAGGCGCGCCAATCGGCGAAGTGGACCATTCCAATACGAAACAGGCCTCTAGCCCAGGTACAACGTGCGCTGGCAGCTATGACTTTCATAGCGTATCTGGAGCAACATGGCCTGACCGACCCCCACCTGCGCTGGTACCTGGACTATTGCTGCCGCGACGACTACGGCGCGGGTATTGCCACCGTGTCGGCCTGGGCCGGCGTTCACTACTTCGCCAGCCGCCATGGCTTCCATGCGCCGGGCACCGAGTCGGTGGAGCGTGAAGGCCTGCTCACCTGGCCCGAGGGCAATGCCTGGCTCACGCGCCGTTTGGCCGCGCCGCTGGGTGATCGCCTGCGCACCGGCTGCGTGGTGCTGCGCGTGGCGCAGGGCCGCTACGGTGTGGAGGTGGACGCCTTCAACACTGCCACGCAGCAGGTAGAGCGCTGGCAGGCGCAGCAGGCCATCGTGGCGCTGCCGATTTTTATTGCGGCGCGCGTGGTGGAAGGCGCGCCCGAGTTTCTGCGCCAAGCCGCCGAGCGCGTGGTCTACGCGCCCTGGCTGGTGGCCAATCTCCAACTCCGCGAGCCGCTGCGCGACCGACCCGGTGCCGCCCCTAGCTGGGACAACGTGATCTACGGGGAAACGGGCGGCACCCAAGGCCTGGGCTATGTGGACGCCATGCACCAAAGCCTGCAACCGGTGCCCGGTGCCACGGTGCTCACCCACTACCGCGCGCTGGGCGATGTGCCGGGTGGCCCGGCCGCTGGGCGCCGGCAACTGCTGGCGCAGCCGTGGACGCACTGGCGCGACACGCTGCTGGCCGAACTGGCCGCCGCCCACCCCGACCTGCCGGCCAAGGCTACACGCCTGGAGCTGACCCGCTACGGCCACGCCATGGCGATTCCTGTACCCTCAAATAGTGGCCAAATTGGCCTCTGGCCCTTGCAGAATATGCGCGAGCAGCTATCAAAAAAAGAGCAACTCAGCCTCGCTCATGGCCGCCTGCGCTTTGCCCACAGCGACTGGGCGGGCTACTCCATCTTCGAAGAGGCGTTCACCTTGGGGCACTGGGCCGGTGCCTGAGCAACAGCTGGACACACTTGTCACAGGGCAGCGCCCACCGCCTTTGCGCCCAGCCTGCCCATAATGCGCCCTCACCCTACCCATGCATATGCAATCCACACACTGGGGCCCCTGGCCCAAGCAAGCGCTCAAGATTGGCTTGGCCCTGAGCGCACTGGCCGTGCTGGGCCTGTTGTTGGCAACGGCGTTTTTTTACACGCAGCTGCCCGATATTTCCTCGCTGTCCAACTACCAGCCCAAGCAGCCTTTGCGGGTGTTCACTGCCGACGGCGTCGAGATTGGCGGCTTTGGCAGTGAGCGGCGGGTGTACCAACGCATTGACCAGATTCCGCAGCTCATGAAAGACAGTTTGTTGGCGGTGGAGGATTCGCGCTTCTACAGCCACGGCGGGGTGGACCCGGTTGGCGTGGCGCGGGCCCTTGTGGCCAACCTGACCGGCGGACGCATGCAAGGCGCATCCACCATCACGCAGCAGGTCGCCCGCACTTTCTTTTTGAGCCGCTCGCGCACCCTGGAGCGCAAGCTCAAGGAAGCCATGCTGGCCTACCGCATCGAAGCCCAGCTCAGCAAGGACCAAATCCTGGAGCTCTACATGAACCAAATCTACCTGGGCGCGCGGGCATACGGGTTTGAGGCGGCAGCGCAGACGTACTTTGGCAAAACGCTTTCTGCCCTTACTGCGGCGGAGTGCGCCATGTTGGCGGGGCTGCCGCAAAACCCCTACTTTGCCAACCCCATCCAGAACCTGGACCGTGCCCGCGCCCGCCAGCTGGTGGCCTTGGGGCGCATGCGCACACAGGGCGTGATTGACGGCGGCCAGTACGCTGCGGCCTTGCTCGAAAAGCTGGTGGTGCGCAAGCGCAACGAGGTAGATGTACACGCCGAGTACGTGGCCGAGATGGTGCGCCAGCAGGTTTACGCCCAGTACGGTGAGTTGAGCTACACCACGGGTCTCAACGTCACCACCACCTTGCGTGCCACCGAGCAGCAGGCTGCTTACAAGGCTTTGCGCCGCACCCTGGTGGAGCATTCGCTGCGCCAGGTCTGGCGGGGCCCCGAGGGCATGGAGGCCTTGCCTTCAGACCTGAAGGACGAAGACCCTGCGGTGGCCCAGACCCTGGCCGATTACGACGACGATGAGGACCTGCGCCTGGCCATCGTGACCCGCGCCAGCCCCAAGGCAGTGACCGTGGTGCTGGGCTCCGGCGACGTGCACACCATCGAAGGCACCGGCCTGCGCCCGGCGCAGAGCGGACTGGTGGAGTCAGCCGCTGCCAAGCTGCGCGTGCGCCGGGGTGCGGTGGTGCGGGTGGTGCAGCAAGGCAAGGCCTGGAGCTTGGTGCAGTGGCCCGAAACCGAGGGCGCGCTGGTGGCGCTGGACCCGGCCAATGGCCAGGTGCGCGCCTTGGTCGGCGGCTTTGACTTTCACCGCAACCAGTTCAACCACGTGACCCAGGGCTGGCGCCAGCCGGGTTCCAGCTACAAACCCTTCATTTACTCCGGCGCCATCGAGAACGGCATGCAACCCGAGAGCCTGGTGAACGACGCACCGCTGGACAACGTGGGCGACTGGTCACCCGAAAACGACGATGGCAGTACCGACGGGCCCATCACGCTGCGCAACGCCTTGGCCCGCTCCAAAAATTTGGTGTCTATCCGCTTGGTGCAACTGCTTTCGCCCCAAGGCGCACGAGACTGGGCCAGCCGCTTTGGCTTTGATGCAGAGCGCCAACCTGACAACCTGACCCAGGCACTGGGCACCGGTGCCACTAACCCGTTGCAGCTCGCCGGGGCTTATGCGGTGTTGGCCAATGGTGGCTACCGG
Organism: Rhodoferax sp.; assembly: GCF_034519335.1. GTDB lineage: Bacteria > Pseudomonadota > Gammaproteobacteria > Burkholderiales > Burkholderiaceae_C > Allorhodoferax. The sequence goes on along the minus strand of NZ_JAXHOL010000035.1, from coordinate 3,070 downwards.
GTGAGCCCCATCGTGGTCCAGCGAATTGCCCGCGCCAATGGCGAGGTGGTTTTTGAGGCACCACCGCCGGCGGTACTGGACGAGACCCAGCGCGCCATTCCTGCGCGCAACGCCTTCATGGTGTCTACCCTGCTGCAAGAGGTCACGCGCAGTGGTACCGCTGCGCGCGCGCAGGCCACGCTCAAGCGCCCCGACCTGTATGGAAAGACGGGCACCACCAATGATGTGGTGGACGCCTGGTTTGCCGGCTACCAGCCCGGCTTGGTGGCCGTGGTGTGGGTGGGTTATGACGCACCCCGCAGTTTGGGCAACCGCGCGTCGGGGTCGGCGCTGGCCCTGCCTGCCTGGATTGACTTCATGGCCACTGCCCTCAAAGGGGTACCGGTGCAAGAGGTAACGCAGCCCGAAGGCGTGGTGCGTGCAGGCACCGAATGGCGTTATACCGAATGGGGCTGGGGCGGATTCATCCCCAGCCTGGGCGTCGATGGCGAGGCCATCAGCCCGGCCTTGGCAGTGCACCCAAGCTGGGCGCCCGAGCCGGTGGCGCCAGTTCCCGCGCCCGGATCGCCCGCCTTGGGGGCAATATGTGACTTTTGTCACGAGTCGTGGCGGGCATTAGTCCATTCGGACCACAGCCAGTGGTAGAGGGCTGCCTAAAATCGCGGCTCGGCCCGCCTCTGGCGTGTAAACAAGGGACCCCCATGAAAAAATTCGCGATTGCCGCCGTTCTGGCAGCCAGTTCGTTCTTCTCTGCCCATGCTGCTGCCATCAGTGGCCTGGTCAACACCGGCAGCTTTGCCAGTGGCGCACAAGACACCCACTACAAACTCAATAACGACAGCTATGGCTACGTGAGTTATGACAATTTCTGGCCGGTTGGCCCTTGGATTGCCAACAGCGCCACCTCCAAATGGATCACACCGACTGCCAACCAAGGCGCGTCCCTGGACCCTCTGGTCAATGGCACCTACTCCTGGACCCTGTCGTTTGACCTGAGCGGTTACAACGCCAACACCGCCAGCTTCAGCGCCCGTTTTGCAGCAGACAACTCTGCCATCGTCAAACTCAATGGCACCACCATTGGCAGCGCCAACAGTTTTGCCAGTTTCGCCAGCTTTGCAGCCAGCTCCGGTTTCAACAGCGGCCTGAACACCCTGGAGTTTGTGGTCACCAATGACCGCCAGTCCTCCGGCAATCCCACGGGCCTGCGCGTTGAGTTTCTGCAATCCACGGTAGCTGCGGTACCCGAACCCGAAACCTACGCCATGTTGTTGGCCGGTTTGGGTCTGGTGGGGATGATCGGTCGCCGCCGCATGCAGCGCCGCGCCTGATCGGTCTTTTGCCGTTCAACAAAAAGGGAGCCTTTGGCTCCCTTTTGTTTTTGGCCATGGCGCCGCTCAGCCCTGTGGTGGCGTGCCGCGCAGCAGCTGGTGCTGCTGCACCTGTGTGGCGTCAAACAGCTCCAACAGTGCGGCCAGCAAGGCGTGTGCCTTGGCGGAGTGGTCGCCACCCAAATTGCACACATACACATCCAGCGTCACGGCCCGCTGCTCGGGCCAGGTGTGTACACACAGATGGGATTCGGCCAGCAGCACCGTAGCCGTCACGCCGCCCGGACCTTGCTCGGTGGCGGGGAAGCTGTGCACCACGCGGGCCACGGCCTGCAACCCGGCCGCGTGCACCGCGCGCACGCAATACTCGGCCAGCGGGTCGGCCTCGGTGAGCCACTCCATGGCACAGCGGCAGCCGTGCAAATCAGCGGTCAGATGGAGTCCCTGCATGGTGGCTGCAGGCCTAGCGTCCGCCAACCGCCACTTTGCCAAAGATGGCCTGGGCTTCGCGCGGCAGACTGCGCCAGTACACCGGATTGGCCTGCACCTCTCCACCTAGCGCCGCAGCGGCCTGCCAGCCCCAGCGCGGCTGGTACAAAAAGGCGCGCGCCAGTCCGACCAGATCGGCCTCGCCGTTTTGCAAAATAGCCTCGGCCTGGTGCGGGTCGGTGATCAGGCCCACGGCAATCGTCAGCAGCCCGCTCACCTCGCGGATGCGCTGCGCAAAAGCCACTTGGTAGTTGGGGCCCAGCGCAATCTTTTGCTGGGGCGACACACCGCCGCTAGAGACGTGGATGAAGTCGCATCCCAGGGCCTTGAGGCGCTTGGCAAATTCGGCACTCTGCTCCACATCCCAGGCACCGTCCACCCAATCGCTGGCGGAGAGGCGCAGGCCCAGCACACCATCAAACACCGCGCGCACCGCGGCAAATACTTCCAGCGGGAAACGGATGCGGTTCTCGAAATTACCGCCATAGGCATCGTCGCGCTGGTTGGCAATCGGCGACAAAAACTCGTGCAGCAAATAGCCGTGGGCGCTATGGATTTCGATGGCCTCAATGCCCAGGCGGTCGGCCCGCTTTGCCGCTTCCACAAAACCCTGCTTGATACGCTCCAGGCCCTGCGCGTCCAGCGCGGTGGGCGGCGCTTCGCTGGGTAGCTGCGGCAGTGCCGACGGGCCAAAGGTTTCCCAGCCACCCGCTTCTTTGGCCATCAGTTGACCGCCTTCCCACGGAATGTGGCTGGAGGCCTTGCGCCCCGCGTGCGCCAGCTGGATGCATACCGGCACCTTGGGGGCCAGCTTGCGTGCGCGGCTCAGCTTGTCCGCCAGGGCGGCTTCGGTGCGGTCATCCCACAAGCCCAGGCAGGCCGGGGTGATGCGGCCCTCGGGTAGCACGCCGGTGGCTTCAATGGTGAACAGCCCCGCGCCGCTGTTGAGCAGATTGGCCCAGTGCATCAGGTGCCAGTCGGTGGCTTCCCCGTTGATAGCCTGGTACTGGCACATGGGCGCAACAACGATACGGTTGGGCAGGGTGAGACCACCGCGGGGCGATGGCAGCGTGAGAGGGGTAAAGAGTTGACTCATGCACAAAAGCATAGCCCATGGAATGGGCGCCGGGCACCGCCGGTATGAAAGGTCCTGTTGGCGCGGCCCGGTAAAATCAGGGGAGTCCCACCCTTTCCACCGTTTTCCAACCTTACCCCGGAGTTGCCCTCAATGGCCCCCACCCCCCATACCA
>NZ_JAXHOL010000045.1:0-34869 GCF_034519335.1 Rhodoferax sp. | reverse complement strand
TTTTCTCATTAACTCAAAGAAATGGAATCGATTATGAAATGTCCCCATTGCACCAACACCACGCTGGTTTTGAGTGAACGCCAAGGCGTGGAGATTGATTACTGCCCCAGCTGCCGTGGCATCTGGCTTGACAGGGGCGAACTTGACAAGTTGCTGGACAAAGTCCCCGTCCCGTCTGCGGCGACTGCGATGCCTGCCCGTGCCAGTCATCCCGGCGTACACCGCGACTTCGAAGACTCTGACTTTCGTGAGCACAAGCGATATCCGCAGAGCCGAAAAAAGTCGTGGCTGCACGAAATTTTTGATTGAGCTTCGCCGGGTTCAGCTGGTGATACCTGCGGTGGATGTGGGACTGCAATGGGCTTGAAATCGCGCTGTTTGGCATATGGGTAATGCGCGACTAGCTATGAATAGCATAGCAGTGGGGTGGCTTGGCCGTTCGGGCATTTTCTGCGTTGCATCAACATACGGCGGACCGTAGTTGTGCAGGATAGGAACTGTCATCGTCGGATTGTTCCCATACACACATCAGGAGAAAACCATGCGTTTACAAGGCAAGAGCATTCTGGTCACCGGAGGTGCCAGCGGCATTGGATTGGCTACGGTAGAGCGTTGTTTGCAAGAGGGTGCCAACGTGGTGATGGCTGACCTCGCCAGCTCGCAAGGGGCGATGTTGGCGCAGGCATTGGCTCAACAACACGGCGGGCGCTGCCGCTTCTTGGCGGCAGACATGGCATCGACGGCGCAGGTGGACCAACTCATCGCCGACAGCGTGGCCGCTTTTGGCCGTCTGGACGGCGTGTTCAACAACGCGGGCATTGGCGGCCTGAGCCCGGCAGATGCGTACAGCGATGAAGACTTCCTGCGCATCATCGACATCAACCTGATGGGTGTGTTCCGCGTAGCGCGCGCGGCGCTGCGCGTGATGTACTCGCTGGGCGGTGGCAGCATCGTCAATTGCGCATCCATCCTCGGGGTGTTTGGCCAGAGCATGACCGCCGCCTACTCTGCAGCCAAGGGTGGTGTGGTGAACCTGACGCGCACATTGGCGCTAGAGGCTGCGGCCAAGGGCGTGCGTGTGAACTCCGTGGGGCCAGGCTACATCGACACGCCCTTGCTTGCCGGGCTGGACCCGGCCATGAAACAAGGCCTGATCGCCCTGCACCCTATTGGGCGGCTGGGGCGGTCAGAAGAAGTGGCCAACCCGGTGCTGTTTTTATTGAGTGACGAGGCCAGCTTCATCACCGGTGCCAACCTGCTGGTGGATGGGGGCTTTACGGCAGGCAAGTCCTGAGCCTTGCCACCTGCCGGGCGGCTATGTCGCCGCTCCCTGGTAGTTGGCCCGAAACGCGCGCGGCGTCATGCCTTTGCGCTGCAAGAACTGGCGGTTGAAGTGGGCCAGCGTGCCGTAGCCCACATCGCTGGCAATCACCTTGATGGGGCGTTGCGTGGCAATCAGCAGCTGGCAGGCCTGGCCAATGCGCAGCTGGGACACGTAGTCCAGCAACGTCATGCCGGTGTGGCGCTTGAAGAAGCGGTGGAAGGCGCCGACCGACATCGCCACCTCCTCGGCCAGCGCTGGGGCCGACACGGTGTCCGCCGGCTGTGCATGCAGGCGGTGCAGGATTTTGCCGATGCGGTGGCCTACCTTGTCACCCGCCGGGGTGTAGGCGTGGGTGGCCAGCGGCCGGGCTGCAGTGTCTTTGGCCAAGAGCGCGAGGATGTGCAACAGCGTGGGTAGTCGCAGCGCTGGCTCTTGCGCCTGTAGCGCCAGGATCAGCGGCTGCACCTGCGCGCGTGCTGCGTCCGAAAACTTAAGCCCGCGCCCGGCCTGGGCTGACAGGGTGTGCAGTGCGCCCAGCTCGGGCCAGCTGGCCAGGGCGCGCTCCAGCCAGTCGGTGCTGAACCACATCACCACCGCCAGCATGGGCTGGCGGGTATCGGGCCGCTCGGTGGCGGCCCAGGTGTGGGGCTGGTTGGGGCCGGTGAGCACTAGGTCGCCCGACGCGAAATCTTCCAGACTGTCGCCCACATAGCGCTGGCCCTGCGCGTTCAGCGTGAGTGTCAGCTCGAACTCCGGGTGGTAGTGCCACAAAAAGGGCAGCTCTGGCAGTTCCCGCCAGAGCAGGCTCCAGGACTCGCCCACGGGCACGGTGACCTGTTCAAACTGCGGTTTCATGACCTTGGGTGGAGTGGTTTGGTCAGAATCGTATCAGTATGCGGCAGTCTGCAAGAACTGCTGCTGCGTGTCTGTTTCCACAATGCATTTCATCCAGAACACCCACGCAGGAGACTCCATGAACGACCGTTACCGCTACGGCGACCAACGCCCCGGCAACCCCACCCTCTCGTACACCGCCAATGAACAGCTGCGCGACATCCGCAAACAACTGCCGCTGCGCGTGCTGTCCGAGGCTGACTTTGCCCACTGGCAGACCTATGGCTATGTCGTCATCAAGCAGGCCATTCCGGCCGAGCAGGTGAAGGCGACTACCGATTTCCTGTGGGAGTTTCAAGACTGGGATCCGAACGACCCGAGCACCTGGAACCGCGCCGAACTGCGCGGTCACGAGATGAAGGAACTCAACGGCTCGGGCATGGTGGAGACTTACCAGCATCAGACGCTCTGGAACAACCGCCAAACCCCGCGCGTCTACGACGCCTTTGTGGACATCTGGGACCGCGAAGACCTGTGGGTCAGCATCGACCGTGCCAACCTCAACACCCCCAACCGCGGCGCGCGCCAGTTCACCGGCTTCATCCACTGGGACGCCGACACCACGCTGGACCCGCTGCCTGTCAACGTGCAGGGCGTGCTGGCGTTGTCGGCTACCAGCCCGGAGAGTGGAGGCTTCCAGTGCATTCCCGAGCTGTTCAAGAACTTCAACGCATGGCGCAAGACCGCGCCCGCCGACCGCAACCCCTGGCGCCCCGACGTGGACAGCCTGCCCTGGCCAGTGGAGTTCATTGTCATGGAGCCGGGTGACCTGCTAATCTTCAACAGCCTGCTGGCCCATGGCATCCGCCCCAACACCAGCGACCACCTGGTGCGCGCCGCGCAGTACATCGCCTTCACGCCCGCCAACGAAGGCGACGCCATGCTGCGCGATGCACGCGTCAGGTCTTGGCGAGAACGCGAAGCCCCGCAGGGCTACGCCTTTCCGGGCGACCCGCGCGAGTGGGAAAAGAAGAAGTACCCCACCGCCACGCTCACGCCGCTGGGCGAGCGCATTCTGGGCTTAGCAGACTGGCGCTAAGTGCTCCGCATACAAGCCCTCTGAGCGTTCGGGTGGCTGGGTGTTCTGCGCAGGTCAAGGAGGAGGCCGAAGGCCGGGGGACACGGAGCAGAATACCCAGTCGCCCGGAGGCTCGGCCCCGGCCAAGGGCTTGCAGCTCGCTCAGGTGATTTTGAAAACAGTCAGCACCTTCTTGCCGCCCACCTTTTCCTCAAAGGCCGACCACTGCTTGATACCTTTGACCAGCACGGTGTTGCTCACGTCCTTGACGGGCTGTTTGGCCTTGAGTTTGGCGGTGACCCAGTCTTGCACATGGGGCAGCAAGGGGCCTTCTTGTCCGGTAGGGATGAGCAGCAGCTTGCCGGCCACAGTGCCGGCGGGGGTGAATTTGAGTTCGGTAGCGGGCATGCGGGTTTATACGCCAAAGACTCAAGCGCCTGCCAGGTCCGGCGCCCGGTACACCAGCACCTTCAGCGCGCGTTCGGGCGAGGCGTCGGCAAAGGCGGGCGGGTTAGGCAGGCGCTGCACCAAGGCCAGTTCAGGCGCCTGCTCCTGCATGTGGGTTTGCAGAAATGCCGTGTCCAGCTCGGGCGCATTCAGGCACACCAATGCGTGGCCGCCAGGGGCCAGCAGCTCGGGCAGGCGGCGCAGCAGGCGCGCATAGTCCTTGGTGGCCACAAAGCTGCCCCTCTGGTAGCTGGGTGGGTCCAACACGATGAGGTCGTAGGGCCCGCCGCGCGTGATCTTGCCCCAGGTCTTGAAAATATCGTGCGCCAGAAAGCTGGCGCCGGTGTTGAAGCCGTTGAGCCGGTGGTTCTGCTGGCCAATGGCCAGCGCGCCCTGGGCCATGTCCACATTGATGACCTGCTTGGCCCCGGCCTGCAGCGCCACCACCGAGAACGCACAGGTGTAGGCAAACAGGTTGAGCACCCGGAAGGCGTACGTCTTAGGGTTTGCAGCCACATGTGCACGCACCCAGCGCCGGCCTTCGGCCATGTCGAGAAACAGGCCGTGGTTTTGCCCGCGCAGCACGTGAACCTTGTACTGCGTGCCGTCCTCGGTCACCTCATGCGGGTCGGGCACTGCACCTGCCATGAGCCGTGTGTCCGCGTGCCCCTCGGCCCGGCACTGGAACACCCAGTTCAGTGGCTGGTCGGGCGCAATCTGGTCCCAGCGGGCCACCAGTGCCGCGCCCAGGGTGGCGAGTGTGTCGTCGTCCACGGGCGCAAAGCTGGTTAGCACCCACACGGGCGGATAAAAATCCAGCGCCCATTGTTCGCAACCGGGGTGCAGGCCGCCGCGGCCGTGGAAGAGGCGCTGGGCATCACGGGGCAGGTCCAGCGTGGCGATGGTGTGGAGCAGGGCTTGCACGGTCGGGGTGTGATTCAAAAAGGTTGCCAAGTGTATGCAAGCTGGCGAGCCCGGCGCGGGCGCGGCGGCGATGTGGCTTCACAAACTTTTACAGCGCCCGCATGCTTGTTTACGCGATTTTGCGCCGCAGCCAACGCAGATTTACACACAGCCCAGACCATGGAGGTCCCTTAACTCGGACCCTTCACCCGGTTCTCTTCATGAAAAAACTTGTTCTGACGACCATTGCCTTGGGTGCATTTGCAGCGTCTTCCGCCTTCGCGGTGGGCCCTGCGGACAACCTGTCGGGTTTCAGCATTGGCGCCAACGCCGAACTGTCCACCGGCTCAACCAGTGCCACCGATGGAACGTCTGACACCGGCAAAACCACTGCACTGGGCCTGCAGGCCCGCTACGACTGGGCCTTGGCTCCCAACTTTGCCATCGGCCTGGGCGGCAGCTACAGCTCGGGCAACCACCTGGCCGGTACCTATGCCAACGGCACGGCGGCCAGCATCAACAACCGCTACTCGATTGACGTGATTCCCACCTTCGCGCTGGCCAACAACTTCCAGCTCTACGGCAAGCTGTCCTCCATCTACGGCTCCGCCGCCGCCAACGATGGCAGCAGCACCAACGATGTGCAGGGCGTGGGCTACGGCATCGGCGTGCGCCAGATGCTGGACAAAAACATGTACTGGCAAGCCGGCTACGACCTCAACCAGTTCCGCGATGTGACCTTTGCTACCGGCACCACATCGAACCTGAAAGAGAACGTGTTTTCGTTCGGCATCGGCTACAAGTTCTGATGTAACAGTCGGGAAATCGGTGTCCCCAGCTTCCGGCATTTTTGCTGGGAGTTGGGGGCATTTTTTAGAGCCTTATTGATGCATAAAAATGGCCTGTAAGGCTTATGGAATATGCGCAAATAGCTCCTAAATGAATAGCAATTTTGATCGTTTGTTGAATCCAAATATGCCTGCGCGTTCTTCGGCGTTGGGCTACTGTCTTTGGCGCGGCGTGGGATGAGCTAAACCCAGCGTCGGGCTAGGTACGGTACGCAGCAGCTGTTGGCTTGCTTCGGCGTGCGATAGCGTCTACAGGCAGACTGCTGTCCAAGCAATTGTTACCCGGCCAGCGCCAGATCGGACATTGGTATCCACGTTTCTAGGGACTGCTTCATAGCAAGTTGTTCTTCGGAGTTAGCTGTAGTCATGGGCTGATTCGGGTCATTCATTCAGTTCCCTCGTACGTCAAATTCATCATCGATAACGGCCATTCGACTGCCAGAACCCGCGGGCAACAGACTTCGATGAAATATCCTATACGTATGTTTCGGTAGGCAACTAGATTGGACCCATGATGAAAAAGTATGGATGGTTTGAATACCAGGAAGACCCTCTTCGAATTAGGAACTACCTTACTGGCCAGCAATTGGTCATTAGTTCAATGAACGAGGAATCTGGCGTTACCGCATATGTTGGCCGCTACACAGATGGAGAGCTTGATCAACTAGTTCGTTTTTCCTTTGGCAACAATGCTCAAAATACCAAAGAGTTCAGATTTGACTATGGGGATTTTCTTTCCGAGCCTCCGTCATATGGTCATTGGCGTCGTATTGATGACTTCATCGCCGATGCCTTACTTTGCTGGCCTGAGTATCTTGAGGAAATGGATAGGTTCTTCCTGTGCATCACAGGAGGTTGGAGAAGCGGTGTCTGGCAACCGCAATTTCGTCGGGAATTTTCGAGTAGAAAGAGTGGAAAACCAGATCAGCTAACTCAATACATCATTGCCGAACCATATGTCATCCCACTTGAAACTCCAGCTCCGTCAGCATGGCGGCTTGTTGACGTTGACCATTGCGCTACAAAGGCAAGTCTGAAATTTGAGCGACTCCCTGTATCCAATGTACCGTACCTTTCGCGCAATAGCCCAGTCGAAGGCTTTCAAGGCTTGGTGCCGTTCCTCGAAAGAGATGACAGAGCTGCCTACATCATCTTTTCAGAGCTCTGGCCTGCATCTTTTCGCGGCGAGGACCCTGAACCCATCTTTATTACACATACGTCGACCAAGACATCTTCTTTAGATTCAGAAGCCATCCGTCGTGCGGGCTTGAATTGGGTACTTGTATTGATTACGGGTTTCGCGAATTTCCGCCGCGTAGAGAACTTTGGACTACCAAGCTATTCGGGGAACTTGTACCCGGAGACGAACCGCGCCCTGTAGGCAAAGTTCGTTCGGATTTTTCCGATCTCTCCTACTCGGTCTGGTTGCGCGTGCTGCATACGATCGGTGATGCTTGGACTGCTTGGGGAGCCCCGCGCAAGAGGGTCGAAATTGACAAAGAGATTGAACTGCCAAGCAACCTTGGTAGAAGTGGATGCATAGGGGACTACGGGCCAAGAACCCAATATGGATTCAATGCTGGAATGAGGAATTCGTGGTTTGAAGTGCGTTTTCCAGAGGTCAAATCGTTGGGTGGCAAATAGCTGATAGGGCACGCCCCACTGCTTGACCGCTTAACATGTATTCAATGAGCGTTTCACGCCAATTGATTGACTGGATCGGGCATTCGGCATGCCTGTTGCCTGCTTCTTAATGTTGTTACAGCCGAAAGCCCCGCCCCCGCTTTTGCGGCAAACTTGAAGTCTACGATTGCCAGCTGACTGGCACAAAGACTGACTTCCCGTAAGCCGACGTTGACGAACGTCTGTTTCCGCCGCATAACTGCGGTCCAAGCTACCGGCTTGGCATGCCAGTCCTGAATGCCTGCCAACGGGGGGGCCGCTGAGCGTACGAGCGGCCCTAACGCCCCGAAACCTTCAACTCCGCTTTCTGGCAATCTCCATCCAGCAGACGCTGCAGCGCCAGCGGCCGGGTGCCAGTTCCACGCCGCCCTCCGGGGGGCGTTCGCCCTGGCAGCGGCCGGAGCAGAAGCGAAAGCGGGCGGCTTCCCGGTGGTCCAGGCTGCTGTTGTCAGGCGTGGCATTCACATGGGCGGATGGAGACATGGCTTGCATTCGGGGGAGCCTCTCGGTTCGATTCAAACGTCAGTCCCATACTACCAAGGGTGTCTGACAGTTTGGCTTCAGGGGGTGCAAGCAGTATCCGGGCCAGCAAGGAAGTAAAATCGGGGCTATGAGTAAGCCAGCAGACAAAACCAAGATCCTGGAAGACGGGTTGCGATACAAGTCCAAGGTCGGAGGTTCTCCGTTCCTGACAGCATCCAGCCCCGGCGCCACCACCATGTCCTGTTTCCTGTGCGGCAAGCATCGCCCGCGCAGTGAACTCAAGACGCGCAAGTTCATCGGCAAGTCACAAGCGGTGTGCGACCCCAAGTGCAGCTAAGACCGAATTGACGCACCAACAACAAGGGCCCCATATTGGGGCCCTTGTTGTTTTTGAAAAATCGCGTGGCGATTATTTCTTGGCGGCTGCCTTGGCCTTTTTGGCGGGCGCTTTCGCAGCTGGTTTGGCCGCAGGTTTTGCTGCGGGCTTGACGGCAGCTTTGGCTTTGGGTGCTGCAGGTGCAGCAGCAGGCGCGGCCTTCAGTGCGGCGCGCTGGTCACGCAGGGCATTGATCTCGGCAGAGATCTTGTTTTTGCGCTCAGTCAGCTTGGCGATGTTTTCAGTCAGCTTGGCGATCGCCTTGGCTTCCTTGGACACGACGACCTTTTTGGCCTTCACAGGAGCAGCGATTTTCTTGGAGGAGACGGCGGCTTTGGGGGCCGCTTTTTTTGCAGTTGCCATGGGATTGTTTTTCCTTTTGTAATCTGGCCAGTGATCTAGCCAGGCCCGTATTGTCGCCAATCTTGTCGTACGGTCCTCGCAATCCATTTTTTATCGCACACCATGACCCGTTTGAACACAGAATTTGCGCGCCTCTATGGCGCGCCAGACTCGCTACCTACAGCCGCAAAAACAGGCACACACGTCCCTGCGGACGCTGTGAAAGCGATGGTGTTGGAAGTGGCCCGTCCTGCGGACTGGTCGGTCTTGTCCACCGTATGGCACACGGTGCAAAGCGAGCTGGAATTGCCCGCGCCAGCCATCGCGATTTCTGGCAGCGATGGTTTGCAGCTGTGGTTTTCGGTGGCGCAGCCGGTTCGGTCCAGCGAGGCTGCAGATTTCCTAGCGGCGCTGCGCCTGCAGTACCTTGCTGCCGTCCCCGACAGCCGCGTGGGTCTGTATCCCTCCCACACATCGCTGGCATCTGGTAACGCTGCGCCTGCGCGCGCAGTGCCTGCCGTAGATGCCCACACGGGTTACTGGTCTGCGTTTGTGAGTGCCGACTTGGCCTCGGTGTTTGGTGACGAGCCCTGGTTGGACATTCCGCCCAACCGGGACCAGCAAGCGGACATCCTGTCGCGGCTCTCTCCCATCACACGGCCCCAGTGGCAGGAAGCGCTGGTACGCTTGGATGCGGCGCAGCACAAGGAGGAACCATTGGCGGCCACTGTTGCTGTCACTCTGGCTGCCCCGCTTGGCCCGGTTGGCGACATGCAGGCCCAGAGCCCCAAAGCGTTCTTGATGCGGGTGATGAATGATCCGAGCGTTGCGCTGCATGACCGCATCGAGGCTGCCAAGGCGCTGTTGCCCTACGAACGCTAGGCCTCTGCGTCAAATAGGCGCGTAGGCTCCCGTGCCGCCTGGCCAAGCAGTTAGCACCTCATACCCATCCGCCGTAACTGCCACCATGTGCTCCCATTGCGCGGAGAGCGAACGGTCTTGGGTGACCACAGTCCAGCCGTCGGCGAGCTCTCGGGTGTTGCGGCCGCCGGCGTTGAGCATGGGTTCGATGGTGAACACCATGCCGGGCTCCAGCGTCAGGCCGTGGCCGCGTTGGCCGTAGTGCAGCACCTGCGGCTCGCCGTGGTAAATCGTGCCAATGCCGTGGCCGCAGTATTCGCGCACCACGCTGAAGCGCTCGCGGTGGGCCACCGACTGGATGGCGTGGCCCACATCGCCCAGCGTGGCACCGGGGCGCACCTGCTGGGTGCCGGCACGCAGAGCTTCGTAGGTCGTCTCCACCAAGCGGCGCGCTAGCGCACTGGGCTCGCCCACAAAGAACATACGGCTGGTGTCGCCAAACCAGCCGTCCTTGTTGACGGCCACATCAATGTTGACGATGTCTCCCTTCTTCAAAATTTGCTTGGCCGACGGTATGCCGTGGCACACCACGTGGTTGACGGAGGTGAGGATGGTCTTGGGGTAATCCATGTACCCGAGGTTGGCGGGAATGGCGCCTTGCACGTTGACGATGTAGTCGTGGCAGAGGCGGTCCAGCGCTTCGGTGCTGACGCCGGGCACCACATGGGGCTCGATCATGGCCAGCACGTCTGCGGCAAGCTGCGCAGCCCGGCGGCAGGGGACCATGTCGCCGGCGGATTTGAGGGGGACGTCGTCCACCATCAGCGTTTACCCACCGCCGCAGGTGCTGCAGTGGGGAGCTTGCCCGCCAGCCCGCTGACAGACCCGGCAATGTCCAGCCCTCCAGCCAGTTCGGCGCGAATCAGCAGCTGGCTGATCTCGCGGTGGTTGAGCTCGGGGTACATCTCGGTCAGCATCCCCACACGCATCCAATGCTCGGCTTGCGCATTGATGGATCGCGAAAGCGCGCTGCCCGCCACCCGCAAGTTCTCGTGCATTTGGTCTGAAATTTTGACAATACCCATTTGAAGCCTCTATACGAAACGTATGCGTATTGTATATGTTTCGTATGTTGGATATGTGCGCTCAATCGGCGCTAGCATTTGCCCCATGCGTCGCTTTGAATTTGGCCTGCACATCTCGGCCCAAGACTATCTGCCTTACTACCGCGGAGACATCCGCCATGTCGTGGCGCGCTGCGCCGACGGACGCACGGTGCAGTTTCCTGCCACGTTGCTGCTGCCCTTTGTCAGCAGCGGTGGGATCCGTGGCAGCTTTGTGCTGACCTGCGACGACAACGGCAAGGGCGCCCAGCTACAGCGCCGGTAAGCACGGCGAGCGCTGGTGCTGCGGAAATAATCGACGTATGCATTTTGAATCCCTGGCCAGTCCGGCCGAACTCCGGGCTCACGCGCAGTCTGAACTGCAAAAGTACTTTCAGCACTTTCCCGCCGAAGCCATCGGCCTGCAAGCCATTGCTGGTCAGTTGGCCGACACGTCTGTTGATCCGTTTTCACGGGCTAATATGCAAGGCCACATCACTACCAGCGGTGTGGTGTACGACGCGACTGCAGACAAGGTGCTGCTCATCCACCACCGCACCCTGAATCGCTGGCTACAGCCCGGCGGCCACCACGAGGGGCTGGACCGGCTGGATGTGTCTGCTGCGCGGGAGGTGGAGGAGGAAACAGGCGTTAGCGTGCGCTTGTCCAAGGCCGCAAGTGCTGTTATCGACACGACAGCCACGTTGATTCCCGACATCGACCAGCCAAAGGCCAGGGCGCGCATGTCACCGGGCGATGCGTCTGCGGCATTGACCCCGCAGTGGGCAGAGGTGCGCGGTGTGCGCTGGGTGGCGCGCGAGGCTTTGTGGGCCCTGCAGAGTGCACGCTTTGCCAGACTGGTGGGTAAACTTCTGCATACTCTTTGAGTATGCATAAATATGAGTAAAAAGTGCCGCTAGAGCTCGTGGAATATGCGCAAACAGCTCCTAAATCAATAGCAAATTAAAACGGGTGTACCGCACCCGCCCACGCCAACCCTGCGGCCACACCGCCGAAGCGGTTGCCTTCCACCAGCGTCGCGTAGGGCATGGCTTGGCGCAGGGCTGCGATCAGCGGGCGCAGTGCGGACGAGCCACCGGTCAGGTACACCGCGTCCACCGCGTACAGGCCTGCAGCGGCTACGCAGTCTTGCGCACACCGCACCACTTGGGCGAGGGAGGTGTGCAGGGCGGCTTCCATGCCGGTTGCATCCACAGCTGGACTGAGGCTACGGTCCAAAAATTCCAGGTCTACCGCTGCGCTTTCGCCGCTGATGGAGCAGGCAATCTTGGCGGATTCCACGCTGGCCAGCATGCGATGGCCGTGCTGCTCTTCCAGTGCGTCCATCAGGCGGCGGTGCAGGGCCTGGTCGGTGTAATCGGTCCACAGCTCCTTGGCAAAGTGCATGGCCTTGCGGGTATAGGCCTGGTGAATCAGGTGCCAGGTGCTCAGGTCAAAAAACACGCTGCTGGGCACAATGCGCCCGCCGGTGCCCACGTGCTTGTAGCCCAGGTGCGGCATCACGGTGGCCAGGTCCAGCAGGCGGTCGAAGTCGGTGCCGCCTATGTGCACGCCGGTAGTCGCCAGAATGTCGGCACTGCGGTCGCCTTGGCTGCTGCGATCTGGGTTGAGGCGGATGACCGTGAAGTCCGACGTGCCGCCGCCAATGTCCACCACCAGCGCGGTAGTCTCTTTGGTTACGCGTTGCTCGTAGTCCAACGCTGCTGCAATGGGTTCGAGCTGGTAGGCGGTGTGGGTAAAGCCCGCTTCCAGCGCGGCGCGGCCCAGGGTTTCTTGGGCCAGCAGGTCGCGCTCGGCGTTGTCGTCCACAAAGTGAACAGGGCGGCCCAGCATGGCGTGTGTCATGGGCTGACCCACATGGGCTTCGCAGCGGCGCTTGAGCTCTTTGAAGAACAGCACCACGATGTCAAAAAAGCGAATGCTCTTGTCGCCCACGGCGGTGTACTCGTCCATCAGCCCGCTGCCCAGCAGGCTTTTGAGCGAGCGCAGCAATCGGCCTTCGGTGCCATTCAGATAGGCCTGCATGGCCTCGGCGCCGTACAGCACGGTGTGCGTTTCGCTGGCAAAAAACAGCGCAGTCGGCATCTCGGCCTTGGCACCGTCCAGTGGAATGACTTGCAAGGCGCCTTGTGCGTCAATCAGTGCACAGGCGGAGTTGGAGGTGCCGAAGTCAATGCCCAGCACAAAGGGGCGCGCAGTACCCATCACGCGGGCAACACTTGACGCAAGAATGCGGCGATGTCTGCCACTTCACGTGGGTGCACGCTGTGTGGCATGGGGTAGGTGTGCCACTGCACAGGGTGGCCTAGGGAGGCCAGCGCATCGCGCGAGTCTTCACCGCGTTTCAGGATGACCACGGGGTCTTGGGTGCCATGGGCCATGAAGATGGGGGTGCTCGCATTGGCAGCGTTGCGCTCCGCGGCAAAACGGTCCGCCAGCGGCAGGTAACCCGACAAGGCCATGACGCCTGCAATTTTGTGGGGCAGGCGCAGTGCGGTGTGCAAGGCCATAGCACAGCCTTGGCTAAAACCTGCCAACACGATGCGCTCATAGGGAATGCCACGCGCTTCTTCGCGGTTCACCAGCGCTGCAATGGCCGCCTCAGACCGCTGGATGCCAGCCGCGTCCTGCTTGCTCACCAGGTCCATGCCGTACAGGTCGTACCAGCCGGGCATCACGTAGCCACCGTTGATGGTGATCGGGATGCTGGGCGCCTGCGGAAACACAAAACGGATGGGCTGGCAGCCATCCAGATCCAGCTCGGGCACCAGGCCTGCAAAGTCATCACTGCTAGCGCCCAGCCCGTGCATCCAGATGACGGCAGCAGTGGGGTTGGGGGCGGATTCGAGTTCGATGCAGTCGAGCAGGGCAGTCATGGCGCGGGCCTTGGATTTCAAAAATGGGAGACGGGTTTATACATGAGTTCCTAGGGAGGAGCGGTTATTGTCAGGGCATGTCTTCACACCGTTTTCATCACGTGCTGCCGTTGCTGGCGGTTTTGGGCTCTGTCACCGCCTTGGGGCTGGGCACGTCGATTGCCAAGCAGTTGTTCCCTGTCGTCGGGTCCTTGGGCACCACGGCCTTGCGCGTGGGCTTTTCAGCCCTGCTGCTTTTGCTGATCTGGCGGCCCTGGCGCTGGGCGTTGGCGCCAGCGGATCGCATGTCACTGCTGCGGTATGGCGTGGCCCTGGGGCTGATGAACCTGTTGTTCTATATGTCCCTGCGCACCATCCCGTTTGGCATTGCGGTGGCCATTGAGTTTTCCGGACCCTTGGCGGTGGCGCTGTATGCGTCGCGCAAACCGGTGGACTTTGTGTGGCTGGCGCTCGCCATCGTAGGGCTGGGTTTGCTGCTCCCCTTGGGCGGCCATGTGCAGGCGCTGGATGTGACCGGCGTGCTGTATGCCTTGGCGGCGGCTGCGTTTTGGGGCGCCTACATCGTGTTCGGCAAGCGCCTGGGCCATTTGCATGCGGGCCACTCGGTGGCGCTGGGCCTCACGGTCGCTGCCATCACCGTGGTGCCCTTCGGCATCTGGCACGCGGGCGCTGCTTTGTTGGAGCCTCAGATTTTGCTGATCGGGCTGGTGGTGGCGGCCATTTCCAGCGCCATCCCCATTTCCCTCGAAATGGTCGCCCTCAAACGCTTGCCGCAGGAGGCCTTCGGCATCATGACCAGCCTGGAGCCTGCGGTGGCTGCATTGCTGGGTTTGGTGATGTTGAATGAACAACTTAGTGCCCTTCAGTGGTGGGCGATTCTTTGCATCATGGCTGCTGCTGCGGGCAGCACACTCACTGCGCGGCGTGAGCCGCCTGTGGTGGCTGCGGGGTTGGTGCAGTAGCTCCTGCCATGGCCTACATCAGCGCTGGCGGCGTGAGCAGTATCAGTTGCGCGTCTGAAATTTTCCCTGAATCCTTGTGGATGTGGAAGCGCAGCTGGGGACCGCTCTTGTTACCCGGTGGACTGGTGCGGATTTGGTAGCCACCCTCGGTTTCCAGCACCTCGGAACGGGTCGACGCGAGGTCTTGGATGCCTTTTGGAAATGGGTAGTTCGCCACGATGCCCGGATGGGCCCTTTCCATGGTCATAGTGACGACTTTCGCGTTTTGCAGTGCAGCGTTTAAGAACGCAAGCTGCGTCGCAAAATGCGCGTTGCCCGGATAGAAGCCACGTCGATGGGCGGGCAGGCTGTCAACTTGTGCGCCCTCTGCCAGGTTCGGCCGGTCGTAGATCGGTTCGGATTTAACAGCGCGGCCTGCCGCTGTCATCCAGAGGCGGTGGGCCATCACGTAGGCAGACTTCCAAGGCACCAAGGTGGGGTACTCGTCCACCGCCACGTCAATGCGGTACACCGCGTCCTGCCATTCAAAGTCTTCTATGGACACACGCCAATGCGAGATTTCGATGGTGTTGCCAAAGTTGGCATAAAACCGAAGCACTTCGGCAATGGCGGCATCGTGAATGGTCTGGGGAGTGGGCATCGGGGTTGTGGGTTTGGGCGCTTGCGCATGTGCAACGGGCAATCCGACCCCCATGGCTAGGCCCAACATGGTGCGCCTCAGCACCGCCATTACTTATTGGGCAACCAGCCCAGCCCGTGTGCATGCAGGCTTTGCACATACAGGCGGTCTGGGGTTTCGGTGATGGCCGTGGTCTCGGGGTAGGCGCCACTGGGGTCTTGCAGGTCGGCCACCACCTTGCCGTCTTCGGTGAAGGCCATCACGTGGCCATAGGCCTTGGGAATGGGCCAGAGCGCGCGCGGCAGGCGCAGGGTCAGGCTGCGCAACCAGGGCTTTTGCGCCAGATTGTCGATGGTGGGGTTGCGGGGCTTGGCCAAGCCCAACCAAATTTTCCCGTTCAAGCCGCGCATCAGGTTGTCGGGGTAACCGGGCAGGTTGTCCAGCAACACGCTGGCTTGGGCACTGGGTTGTACGGCCAGGGTGCTGAGGTCCAGGTGGTTTGAGGTGATCGCAATCTTCCACACGCGGTACTTGCCGGTTTCATTCACAAACAGGGTTTGCTCGTCTTGGCTGAGCGCCACGCCATTGGCAAAGCTGATGCCACTGGCCACCACACGCGTGGCTTTGGTTGCAGGGTCGTATTCGAGGATGCGGCCCGTGCTGGCTTGTTCCAGGATGTCGAGTACGCTGGCCTCGAAGGTGCCGCCCCAGTCTTTGGGGGCAAACCGGGTGGAGGCATCGCTGAAATACATCTTGCCGTTTTTGGCGACCACCACGGCATCGGCGTAGCGGATGGGGTCTCCGTTCACCCGGTCGCTCAGCACGGTGACTGTGGCATCGGGCGCGATCGACAACAGGCCTTGGATGGCATCGGCAGCAATCAGGTTGCCCTGGGCATCAAAGTCAAAACCCAGCACCCGCCCGCCGGTATTGGCAAACACCTCTTGGCCAGAGCCATCGGCGTTCATGCGCAAGATGTTGCCGCTGAGCACGGTGGTGTAGAGCTTGCCATCCGGTCCGAACTGGATGTGCTCGGGGCCCACTTCACCTTTCAGGTCGATGATTTGAAGATTGGCGAGCTTGTTGTTGGCGGCATGTGGGCCGGTGTATCCCGGCGCAGCGGGGGCGTCCCACACCACCGGGTTGATGGGCACCGGCCAAGCCAGCAGGTACAGGGCCAACAAGGCCACCAAAGCAACCGCAGAAAGCACTATTTTTTTCATCGCATGTCTCCCCAAAAGAGCGCCTATTTTGCGCGCGCCCAGCCCGCGGGGCTGGCGCGTGGGCGACCTGTTATTCGGGCAACGGGTTGGGACGCGCGGGTTTTTTGGCGGGGCCTTGTGCGGCTTGTACGTCAGCCAGCGCAGCGCTGAGCTGGGCGTAGGCGCTGCGTAGCTCGCCGGCGCGGGTGGCCAGCTGGGCTTCGTGTTCGGCGGCAGCGTTGCGCATATCCACCAGGTGCTGGGCGGCCTGGTTTTCCAGTTGCGTGGTGCGTTGGTGGGCTCCCATGACCTGGTCACGCCGTTGCAGGGCCAGGCGGGCGACGCGGTCAAACCAAGGCTTCCAGAGCTGGGGCACGGGCGGGGGGCGCTTGATGGTGGGGCCTTCGGTTTGCTGGACGTAGTCGGCCAGTTGCAGGGCGGGTTGTGTAAAGCGCCGGCTCAGCCAGAGGCATGCCCCTAACAGCGCCAGCAGGCCAGCCACACCTGTGACCAACATGGGAACCATTTGCCCCAGCGTTTTGCTGGCCACCACACTGCTGGGCGCATGCACCAGCAAGCTCCAGTCGGTACCGCGCAGGGCGAAACTCAACCAGCCAGCCTCCGGCGCATAGGGGCCCGCAGGCAAGGGGGCAGGTTTGGCGTCGCTGCTGGCCAACACCTGGCCTTGGTTGTTGACCACCCAAGCTTGGCCCATGGGCAGGGCGCGTTGCAGCAACACGGCGCTCAGGGCGTCCAGCGTCAGATCTGCGCCTACCAGGCCCACATACCGCTCTGCGTTGTAGATCGGTGCGAGTACCGACACCACGGCGGTTTTCTTGACCGGGTCAGCATGGGCTGCAGTCCACACCAACTCTTTTTGCGGATTACGCGTGGGGCCGGCGGCCTCCAGGGGGACCGTGCCTCCCGCGTCCCACAGCGTGGTCAGGGCACCAGCCATCTCGGTCTGGCCGGTGGCGGCGATCAGTTCCTCGCGCGACTGGGCCGGATACACCCAGCGCCATTGCTTTTGTGCGTCGTAGAAGTAGCTCCATTGCAGCCGCTGGTGCTGGCTGTGTGATGCCACTACCTGGGCCAGTGCGCCCAGTGGTGCCTCTACGCCACGGCGGTAGGCCGTGGCATCGGCGCCGGGGTCCACGTGCACCGCGCCCACTTCTTTCACCAGGTCTTGGGGCAGTCGGTCCCAGGGGGCATCGCGCAGTGGCGCCAGGTTGCGCCGCTCCAGGCGGTCTACCAAGCTGGTGTCGGCCAAGATGGGCTGGCGCAGGTTGCGTTCGGTAGACAAGCGCATGGCGCCGACATGGCTGCGCGCCACATCCAGGGTGTCGTTCAGGGCCAATTGCATTTGCTCCCCCTGGCTGCTCAGGCCCCACCACAGGGCGGCGCGCTGGCGCGCATACACGCTCCAGCCGTATGCCAGCAAGGCCACGGTGAAAACAGCCATCACGGTCGCTAAGGCGGCGGTGTGTTGGCGCTGGATATGCCGTGCCGACGGAGCCGGCGCCTCGGTGTGCGGAACAGTGTCAGACATGCCCGCCATTGTGGACTAAGCGCCGTAGCGCCGGGTCCATTCCTTCTCCAACGGATCCACCCAGCTGCCGTGCGGTTCGGGAATGGCGGGTGCGCTCTTTTCCACTTGGCCGGGCAGGGGCTTGGCCGCAAAGCGTGCGCGCTCAGTGGGGCTCAGTTTGTCCAGCGCCAGCACGGTGGGGTCGCCCCAGAGGGCAATGTCCGCCTTGCGGGCCTGGGCTTCGGCGCTGAGCAAGAAGTTGGCAAACACCTGCGCACCCTCGGGCGCCGAGGCGTTGACCGGAATCGCCACAAAATGCGTGTTGCCAATCGTTCCGCTATCAAATTGGTAGCTTGTCACGCTGTCAGAAAGGCGTTTGGCGGCAATTTCATTGGCCGCGTCGTTGGGGTTGAAGGTCAGTGCAAGGTGCAGCTCGCCATCGGCCAGCATTTGGCGCATGGCTTCTGCGTTTTGTGGAAACTGCTTGCCGGCCCGCCACAGGTGGGGGTGCAGCTGGTCCAGTGTGGCCCACAGGGGGGCCGTCGCTTTGGCAAACGACTCCATGGCTACGGGTTTGTAAAAGGCGCTGCGGTACTCGCTGCTATCCACAAGCAACTGTTTCAAAAACGTGGTGCCATGAAAGTTGGGCGGGCGCGGGTAGGTCACACGGCCCGGGTTGGCCTTGGCAAAGGCTTGCAGCTCCGCCAGGCTTCTGGGTGGTTTGGGGGTGCGCTTGCGGTCCGCCATGAAGGTCAGCTGGGCCATGCCCCAAGGGGCCTCCATGCCGTCCACGGGCTCCGAAAAATCAATACGTGTGGTGGGTTTGCCTTGCACGTCCACCTTGGCATAGGCGGGCAGGCGCTCGGCAAAGGGGCCAAACAACAAGCCCTCGCGCTTCATGGTCAGGAAGTTTTCGCCATTGATCCATACAAGGTCCACCGTGCCTGCCAGTTTGCCCGCAGCCTTTTCGCTGCGCACACGTTTCACCACGTCGGCGGTGTCCGTCACCTTGACGTGTTCCACCTTCACGCCAAAGCGCTTCTCCACTTCGGTCGCAGCCCACCGGATGTAGGCGTTGATGTTTTCAGCACCACCCCAGGCGTTGAAGTACACCGTTTGCCCCTTGGCTTTGGCCTCGATGGCACTCCAAGCTTGCGTATTTTGGGCAAATGCAGGCGTAGCCAGTGCGGCACCTGACAGGGCGAGGACGTGGCGGCGGGACAGAGGATATGTCATGGTGAGGGTGCAGGGCAAAACGGTTGGTCGGAGGCGGTGCGTGCTTCTTACACCGCAAGCCTAAGCCAGCAGGGCCTGCGCAAACTCCCGCGCGTTGAAGGTTTCCAGCTCGTCGAGTTTTTCGCCCACACCGATAAAGTACACAGGGATAGGCCGTTCGCGCGCAATGGCGGCCAACACGCCGCCTTTGGCAGTACCGTCGAGCTTGGTGACGATCAGGCCGGTGAGGCCCAGCGCGTCGTCAAAGGACTTGACCTGGGCTACGGCGTTTTGCCCGGTGTTGCCGTCAATGACCAGCAGCACTTCGTGGGGCGCGGTTCCGTCTGCCTTGCCGATCACGCGCTTGATCTTCTTGAGCTCTTCCATCAGATGCAGCTGGGTAGGCAGGCGGCCTGCCGTGTCGATGAGCACCACATCCTTGCCGCGGGCCTTGCCTGCGGTCACCGAGTCGTAACTCACGGCCGCGGGGTCGCCGCCTTCCTGGCTGACGATCTCCACGGTGTTGCGGTCGGCCCAGACGGTGAGCTGCTCACGCGCTGCTGCGCGGAAGGTGTCTGCCGCGGCCAGCAGCACGCTGGCGTTGCTGTCAGCCAGGTGTTTGGTGAGCTTGCCGATGCTGGTGGTTTTGCCCGCGCCGTTGACGCCCGCCACCATGATGACGGTGGGCGTGTGCTGGCCAATCACCAGCGGTTTTTGTAGCGGCTGCAGCAGCTCGGTCAACTCGGCGATCAGGATGTTCTTGAGGGCCGTGGGATGCGTCACGCCGCTGGCCTTGACCTTTTTGCGCAAGGCGTTGGTCAGGTGTTCGGTGGCCGCCACGCCGGCGTCGGCCATCAGCAGTGCGCCTTCCAAGTCTTCGTACAGCGCCTCGTCAATCTGGCTGCCGCCAAACACGCCTGAGATGCTGCTGGCGGTCTTGCCAAGGCCGGCCTTGAGCTTGTCCAGCCACTTTTGTCGCTCGGGCGGCGTGGCGCTGGCCTCTGGAATCGCGATGGGCGCAACCAGTGCACTGCCAATCAGGGAGCCAGTAGGTAGAAGGGCGGCAGGCGGGGGAAGCGGCGCTTCGGCCACGGTGGGCGCTGCGGCTGGCGCCTCGACCACGGGGGCGCTGGGCACCTCAGTTGGGGCGGGGGACTGGGCGGAAGAGAATTTTTTCTTGAAAAAACTGAACATGTGGGGCGTTCTTAGAATCACAGCATTCTATGAAACACCCATTCCACAGGCTGGGGCGCCGATTGGCTGCCTGCAGTTTGCCCCTGGCGTTCGCGCTTTTCTCTCTTTCCTCTCCATCCCGTGCGCAATCGACGCCGCCCGTGCAGGCCCAGCAGTTCACGCTGAAAAACGGCATGGCGCTGATCTTGAAACCCGACCGGCGTGCGCCGACGGCCGTGCACATGCTGTGGGTGCGCGTGGGCTCCATGGACGAGGTGGATGGCACCAGCGGCGTGGCCCATGTGCTGGAGCACATGATGTTCAAAGGCACCCCTACCGTGAAGGCGGGTGACTTCTCGCGCCAGGTGGCGGCTTTGGGCGGGCGCGAAAACGCCTTTACCAGCAAGGATTACACAGGTTATTTCCAGCAGATTCCGGCGGACAAGCTGGAGGACGTGATGCGTCTGGAGGCCGACCGGTTTGCCAACAACCGCTGGAACGACGACGTGTTTGCGAAAGAGCTGGAGGTGGTGAAGGAAGAGCGCCGCCTGCGCACCGATGACAACCCCCATGCCCGCTTGCACGAGGCGATGTCTGCCCAGGTCTACCTGGCCCACCCCTACCGCCGCCCCATTGTGGGTTGGATGAGTGATCTGGAGGCCCTGACGGCGCAGGACGCGCGCGACTTCTACCAGCGCTGGTACACCCCCGCCAATGCAGCTGTGGTGGTGGCAGGTGATGTGGACGTGGACCAGGTGCGCGTCCTGGCCGACAAGTATTACGGCGGCTTGCCCTCACGTGCCGTGCCGCCACGCAAGCCGCGCGAAGAACCCGAGCAGTCGGGCTTGCGCCGCATGGACTTCAAGGCCCCGGCGGAGCAGGCCTATGTCGCGATGGCCTTCAAGGTGCCAGGACTTTCGCCCGAAACGCTGGCAGACACCGGGTCAGCGGCCGACGACAGTCTGGCACTGACAGTTTTGTCGGCGGTGCTCAGCGGGTATGACGGTGCACGCTTGCCGCGTACGTTGACGCTGGATGCCAACCCGGTGGCCGACAGCGCGGGGGCGTATTACAGCTTGACGTCCCGGGGCCCTGAGCTTTTTACGCTTTACGGTGTGCCTGCTGCGGGCAAGACGGCGTCTGATGTGGAGCAGGCCTTGCGCGCGCAGGTGGCCCGGGTGGCCCGGGATGGGGTGACCGCCGAGGAGTTGAACCGGGTGAAGAACCAGTGGGTGGCAGGGGAGGTCTACAAACAAGACAGCGTCTTCAATCAGGCTCGCCTGCTGGGGGTGGGTTGGGTCAACGGCTACCCGCTGGGCAGCGACCAGCGCCTGCTGGAGCGCTTGCGCACCATAACGGCCGCCCAGGTGCAGGCCGTAGCCGCCAAATACTTTGGGGACGATGCCCTGACCGTAGCCACGTTGCTGCCCCAGCCAGTGGACAAGACCCGCAAACCTCGCCAGCCCACGGCCGGTGCACGCCACTGAGCGACCTAACTAAACCATGATTACTATCAAATCAGTAGCTGCCCGCGCAGTATTTACGGGGCTAACAGTCATTTTCTTTATAAATTCTGCGTGGGCTGGCATTCCCATCCAGCATTGGACACAACCAGGCGGGGCGCGTGTCTACCTGGTGGAGAGCCCGGCCATTCCTATGGTGGATGTGCAGATTGACCTGGACGCAGGTGGGCGCCGCGACCCGGCCGACAAGCCGGGGCTGGCCAACCTGATGGCGTCAGGCACCTCCAACGGTGTGCGGGCCAGTGGCGCAGAGCCCTCCATGGACGAGCACCAGCTCAGCGAAGCCTGGGCCGATCTGGGTGCCTCGTTCGGCGGCAGCGCAAGCGCGGACCGCATGAGTTTTGCGTTGCGCAGCCTGACCTACCCGGACCTGCTGGACAAAGCGGTGGGCTTGGCGGCACGCCAGTTGGGTGAGCCTTCCTTCCCCGAGGCCCCGTGGCTGCGTGACCGCCCCAAGCTGATTGCCAGCCTCAAAGAGGCCAACACCCGGCCCGCTACCCTGGCGGCACGCGCCTTCAGTCGCGCGGTGTACGGGAGCCATCCTTACGGCTGGGAGATGACGGAAGGGAGCCTGATGCGTACCAGCGTGGCGGACTTGCGCGAGCTGCATGCCAGCGCCGTGCGGGCGTGTGATGCCCGTGTGAGCGTGGTGGGGGCGCTCAACCGCGCCCAAGCGGATGCGATGGTGACGCGCCTGTTGGCCCGCCTGCCAAAGACCATTTGCGCCCCACAACCGGCCGTGCCCGAGGTGCAGCCGTTGGCCCAGGCTTCCGAGCAGCGCATTGCCTTTGCCTCGGCGCAGGCGCATGTGCTGCTGGGCCAGCCCGGTTACCAGCGCAATGACCCGGACTTTATTGCGCTGACCGTGGGCAACCACATCTTGGGTGGCGGCGGCTTCACCGCCCGGTTGACCGAAGAAGTGCGCGAGAAGCGGGGCCTGACCTACAGTGTCTACAGCTACTTTGCGCCAGGTCTGCATGCGGGGGCATTCACCATCGGCTTGCAAACACGGCCGGACCAGGCAGAGCAAGCACTGACTTTGGTGCGAGAGGTGCTGGCCAGGTTTGTGGCTGAAGGTCCGACCGACAAGGAACTGCAGGCCGCCAAAGACAATCTCATTGGTGGCTTTGCCTTGCGCTTGGACAGCAACCGCAAGCTGCTGGACAACGTGGCCAATATCGCCTGGAATGGCCTGCCACTGGACTACCTGGACACCTGGACCCAGCGGGTGGAGCTGCTCACCGTGGCCGATGTGCGTGCTGCGTTCGCGCGCAAGGTGCAGCCCGCCAATCTGGCCACGGTGGTGCTGGGTGCACCCTGAGCGCCTAACGCAGCTCCATCAGCCCGGAGGCCTTGCAGTCGTACATGCCTTCGTCGGCGGTTTGCAGCAGGCCGTCCAGGTCCGCACCGTGGCGCGGGAACAGGCCAAAGCCCACACTGGCGCCCACGTTAACGGTGGCCCCGCTTTGCAGGGTGATGTCTTCGGAAATGGTGGCAATCAGCTTGCGGCCGATGTGCACCAGTTCGTCGGGGTCTTCAAACGATTCGATCAGCAACACAAACTCGTCGCCACCAATCCGGGCCACGGTGTCGGAGGCGCGCACCGCCGTCATGAGGCGTTGGGCCACGGTACGCAGCACCAGGTCTCCGGCGGCATGCCCGAAATGGTCGTTGATGATCTTGAAGCCATTGAGGTCCACCATCAGCAGAGCAAATTCCACCCGGTTGCGTTTGGAGCGTTCCAGCGTGAGCTGAAAGCGGTCGGCCAGCAGCAGGCGATTGGCCAAGCCCGTCAGGTTGTCGGTAAATGCTTGGCTTTTCAGGTGTTGGGTGGCACGCTCCAGCGCAGCTATTTCGCGTTGCAGCACAGCTTGTTGTCGCTGCGCTTTGCGCAGCCGCAGGCCCAAGCGACCCACCACCAAGGCCAGCGGCACCAGTGCAGCATAAGGTGAAACTACCAGACACATAACGGCAGCTAGCAGGGCCAGGGCTTCGAATCGAAAATGGGTGAGCAGGGACTTCATCGGCCCGCTATTTTGCGGGGGTAACCTAGGGTTTGTACTAGGCAATTTGTTACCAAACATGTCGCGCTATGGCAGGCACAGCCCATGCGGTAAGCTGCTTGCATGAAAGCCAAAGCCTCCTCTCCGAACGCTGCCAAGCGTCCTCCCCGGCCCCGTGCCGCCCAGACCCACGAGATCCGCATCATTGGCGGGCTGTGGAAGCGCACCAAACTCAAGGTCGCCGACAAACCGGGTCTGCGCCCCACGCCCGACCGCGTGCGCGAGACGGTCTTCAACTGGCTAGGGCAAGATCTGAGCGGTCTGCGTTGCCTGGACGCATTTGCTGGCACTGGCGCGCTGGGCTTTGAAGCGGCCTCGCGTGGTGCGCAAGACGTGCAACTGGTGGAGTACGACGGTGTATTGGTCGACCAGCTCAAAAAAACGCAGTCGCAGTTGCAGGCCAGCGCCGTGCATGTGGTGCGCGGCGATGGCGTCTCGGCCATCCGCCAAGCCGCGCCCGCCAGCCTGGACGTGATCTTCATCGACCCGCCGTTTGACGCACCCTTGTTTGAGCCCGCACTGGGCGCCTGTGCCCGCGCGCTGGCGCCTGAAGGCTGGGTCTACCTGGAGGCACCCACGGCCTACACCGACGAGTTGCTGACCGCGGTGGGGCTGGCCGTGCACCGGCACCTCAAGGCTGGTGCAGTGCATGCCCACCTGCTCAAGCGCAGCGCCGCATAATTTCTGCATTCTTGTTTGGAGCGCCCATGCCCAGTCCCGTGATTGCTGTTTTCCCCGGCACTTTCGACCCCATCACCCTGGGGCACCAGGACCTGATTCGCCGTTCGGCCCGCTTGTTTGGCACCGTCATCGTGGCGGTGGCAGCCGCCCACCACAAGAAAACCCTGTTTTCCTTGGATGAACGTCTGGCCATGGTGCGCGATGTGTTTGCGCCCTTGGACAACGTGCAGGTGGAGAGTTTTACCGGCTTGGTGCGCGACTTTGCAGTGGCCCATGGGGCCAGGGCTATGGTGCGCGGCGTGCGTTCGGTCACCGACTTTGACTACGAAGCCCAGCTTGCAGGCATGAACAAGGCGCTGGCTCCCGACGTGGAAACCGTCATCCTCACGCCGGACTCGCGTTATCAGTTCATCTCGAGTACGCTGGTGCGCGAGATCGCCACATTGAAGGGAGATGTCACTACCTTTGTGGCCCCCGTGGTCCATGCCCGCCTGATGGACAAATTGCCCAGCTGACACTGCAAGGAGGTCGCCATGAAAGTCCTGTTACCGGTAGATGGTTCGGAGTTGTCCATGGAGGCCGTGCGGTTTGCCCTGCGCATGCGGCAGGGTGGATTGAGCCTGAGTGCTGTGTTGGCAAATGTGCAGGAGCCCGCAAGCCTGTACGAGATGCTGGTGGCCCACGACCCGGATGTGATTGACCAAGTCAGCGCCGAGGCCGGTCTGCATGCTTTGCAGCGAGCCCAAGCCTTGCTGGATGAAGCAGGTGTGGACTACGAATGCGAGGTCGCCAAGGGTGATCCGGCGCACACCCTGATCGATATCTCGGAGCGTTTTGGCTGCGATTTGGTGGTGATGGGCGCGCGGGGTACCAGCGCGCTACGCAGCGCCATGTTGGGTTCCGTTTCCAATGAAGTCTTGCACGCCAGCACGGTGCCAGTAGTCATTGTCAAACCCGTGGACCCGGAAGGGGTTTGAAGCCCCTGCGGCGATAATTTAGCCATGGAGCGTGAACTGCTGTGGCACTGTTAATTACTGACGAATGCATCAACTGTGATGTGTGCGAGCCCGAATGCCCGAACGAGGCCATTTACCTGGGCGAGCAAATTTACGAGATCGACCCGCACAAGTGCACCGAGTGTGTGGGCCATTTTGACGAGCCCCAGTGTGTGCAGGTGTGTCCCGTGTCCTGCATCCCTGTGAACCCGGAGTTCGTAGAAGACAAAGAAACTCTGTGGCAGAAATACCGTCGCCTGCAAGCGCAGAGCAGCCCCGCTGCCGCCATGCCGCCATCTGCCTGATACAGCATACGGCGGCCCCACTATGCTGTGAAGGCCGTTGCGTACGGCCTTAGTTTTTGGCGGGTGGTGGTGGCTTGGCGGTGAAGTATTCAGGCTCCTTGCTTTTCTTTTTGGCTGCGGGCTTGCCGCTAGTGGGCTCTTTTTTGTTTTGGGCTTTTGCCAGTGCCTGGTCTGCCGCGCGGGCCTGCGTTTCGTCTTGGAGCCGTTCTTTCTCCATCGCATCGGCTAGCTTGGCTTGGCTTTTGCTGGCTTGCTTGGCCTCTGTCTTCTGCGTATTGCTGCGTGGGTCTTGCGCGTCGACGGCCACGCCGTCGGGGCAAGGAATCTGGCTATAGCTGCTGCCACATTTATAGATTTTTTGGGCCTGAGTCCCCGTAGATACTACGCAAGCAGCTATCAAAAAAAGAGCAAATTTAGCGGATGGCTTCATAGTCTTACTCCACAAGTGGCGGGGTTGGTGCGCTGGCAGGGGCATCGGCAGTAGGCCGAGGAGGCTTGAGCCGCGGTGGTTTGCTCGTGTGGATCAACATGGTGGCCTTGTCCATCTCGCCAGCCAGCAGGTGGGGCAGGGCCTTCATGGAGCGCTCAATGCATTGGTCAATCGCAATGCGGTGGTCCAGCGAGGGTTTTTTCAGCACCCAGTTCACCACTTCGGATTTGACGCCAGGGTGGCCCACACCTAGGCGCAGGCGCCAGTAGTCTCCCGTGCCCAGCTGGGCATGGATGTCGCGCAAGCCGTTGTGGCCTGCATGGCTGCCGCCAAATTTGAGCTTTACTTCGCCCGGAACGATGTCCAGCTCGTCATGCGCCACCAAAATTTCATGGGGCTGGATTTTGAAGAAACGCGCGAGTGCACCGACAGACTTGCCCGAGAGGTTCATGAAAGTCTGGGGCTCCAGTAGCCACACCGTGTTGCCCTGCACCGTGGTGCGTGCCATCAGGCCGTGGTAAGCCCGGTCCATGGACAGCGATACCTTGAGCTCACGCGCTAGCGCATCGACCCACCAGAAGCCAGCGTTATGCCGGGTGGCATCGTATTCGGGGCCGGGGTTGCCCAGGCCAACAAACAGTTTGATCATCAGGAAAATTATGGCCTACAAAAAACAGGTGGCACAAAAACAAACGGCCCACCGAAGTGGGCCGTTTGCAGCGAACTAGCGCAGGGAAGAATTACTTCTTGCCTTTGCCCTTGCCCTTGGCGTCAGCAGCTGGCGCAGCAACGGGTGCTGCCACTTCGACCACCGGAGCCACCACGGCCACGATCACGGGGTTGGCCTTGCCGTGGGTCACCACGGTCACGCCCTTGGGCATGGACAGGTCCGCTGCGTGCAAGGACTTGCCTTTCACCAAACCAGACAGGTCCACCGAGATGAACTCGGGCAGATCGGCAGGCAGGCAGGCCACTTCCAGTTCGGTCACCACGTGGTTGACCAAGCAGGCGTCGACCTTCACAGCGGCAGAGTTTTCTTCACCGCTGAAGTGCAAAGGCACCTTCATGCTCAGCTTGGTGTTGGCTTCCACGCGTTGGAAGTCAATGTGCAGCACCAATTGCTTGAAGGGGTGCATCTGCACATTGCGCAACAGAACCTTGCTTTCTTTGCCGTTCAGTTCCATGTCCAGGATGGAGGCGTGGAAAGCTTCTTTCTTCAGGGCGTGCCACAAAGCATTGTGGTCCAGCTCAACCAATGCGGGTTCAGCAGAACCACCGTAAACGATGCCGGGGGTACGGCCAGTAACGCGGAGACGGCGGCTCGCACCCGTGCCCTGCTTAGCGCGCTCAAAAGCGACAAATTTCATATCTAACTCCTGTGAGAGTCCACCGCGACCAGTGTGACTCCGATTTAAAAAGACGCTGCCAATCCTGAGGATTCGCGGCGTCGGCTTTTTGTCCCGGTCAGATGTAGTCTTGATCCGAGAACAAACTCATGACCGACTCTCCGCGGGCGATGCGCTGAATGGTGTCTCCAATCAGCGGTGCCACGGACAGTTGGCGAATCTTGGTGCACTGCGCGGCAGCAGCACTCAAAGGAATGGTGTTGGTCACCACCACTTCGTCCAGCGCGTCGCCGCTGGAAATACGTTCAATGGCAGGGCCGGAGAAGATGGGATGCGTGCAGTACGCGTACACCTTCTTGGCGCCACGGGCCTTCAATACTTCGGCGGCTTTCACCAGCGTGCCGGCGGTGTCGATCATGTCATCCATGATCACGCAGTTGCGGCCTTCGATCTCACCGATCACGTGCATCACTTCGGACACATTGGCCTTGGGGCGGCGCTTGTCGATGATGGCCAGGTCGCAGTTGAGCTGCTTGGCCAGCGCACGGGCACGTACCACACCACCCACGTCAGGCGAGACCACAATCAGGTCTTCGTAATTCTTCTGGCGCAGATCACCCAACAACACGGGGGACGCATAGATGTTGTCCACCGGAATGTCAAAAAAGCCCTGGATCTGGTCTGCGTGCAAGTCCATGGTCAGGACGCGGGCCACACCCACGGTCTGCAGCATGTTGGCCACCACCTTGGCGGTGATAGGCACACGGCTGGAACGGGGACGGCGGTCTTGCCGCGCATAGCCAAAGTAGGGGATCACGGCGCTGATGCGTTCGGCCGATGCACGCTTGAGTGCATCCACCATGATCAGCAGTTCCATCAGATTTTCGTTGGTGGGAGCACAGGTGCTCTGCACCACAAACACATCACGTGCACGCACGTTCTGGTTGATTTCGACGGTCACTTCGCCGTCAGAGAAACGCCCCACGGTGGCGGCACCCAGGGAAATGCCCAAATGCTTTGCAATGTCAGCAGCCATGCCGGGATTGGCATTGCCAGTGAAAACCATGAAATCAGGGGGAGTGAAGGCCTGCATGTGGGATCCAGCGAAGAGATTGGGTTTATGTCGTCACTATGCGCATGCTGAAGCGGGATGTGTCCCGAACAGCAATTTGGCAGGGGAAGAAGGATTCGAACCTTCGCATGCTGGAATCAAAATCCAGTGCCTTAACCAACTTGGCGACTCCCCTACACAGGTTGACAGCAAACGCTGCCCACCGCTAAACCTTAATTTTTCCGTCGCTGTTTGCCCACCCTATCAAAGGATGAACATCCAAACCGCTGCACACCTTGACTTGAAACGCACCAGGCGCATCACCCACATCGATGTCGTGTTGCAATGGTGCAAACACCGCACTTCCAGAGCCTGTCATCCTGCCACTCAAACCCTTGACATCGAGCCATTGCAAGGCTTGATTCACACCGGGGCACAGCTTTTGGGCGACGGCTTGCAAGTCGTTTCGGCCAAAACCAAATGATATTTGTGTTTTTCCGGCGGCGTCTGCAGCGAAGCCTGTGATTATAGCAGGCTCTGAGTCGCGTTTCAACTCCGGATCAGAAAAAATCAATTTTGTTTCGAGTCCGGCGTCTGGTTTGACCACTACCCAGCGCGAAACGGGCAGCGCCAGCGGCGTGATTTTTTCACCGATGCCTTCCACCCAGCCATGGCCACCACTGAGGAAAAAAGGCACGTCGGCTCCCAGCGCCAGGCCAATGGTGGAGAGCTCTTGCACCGAGAGATTCAGCTTCCACAGCCGGTTGAGTGCCAAGAGTGTGGATGCCGCATCGGACGAGCCACCGCCCATGCCGGCCTGCGCCGGAATGGATTTGAGGACGCCAATATGTGCGCCCTGCGTGCAGCCTGTGGCCTGCTGCAGCGCCCGCGCAGCCCTCACATTCAGGTCATCGGCGGGCAGGGGCACATTCAAGTCTTCACGGCTGATCAAGCCGTCTTTGCGCAGCGCAAAGTGCAGGGTGTCGCACCAGTCAATCAGCATGAAGGCAGACTGCAGCAGGTGGTAGCCGTCAGCACGCCGCCCGATGATGTGCAAAAACAGATTCAGTTTGGCGGGGGCGGGGATGTCGTAGAGCGACTGCATAGCTCGAATTATCGGTGCTGCACTTTGCGGGCTCAGCGCTCCAAGATGATTCGGAGTTCTACCGCGGGTGCAGCGTCCGCTTGGCGTCGTGCTTGCAATCGCCCTTCGGAGAGTTGGCTGAGGTCTGCCTCCCAGCCGGGTGCCGGGGTGGCTGTGCCGCGCAGCCAGTCAAAGAGTGCGGTCACTGGCAGCTCGGTGCCCGTGGCCTGCTGTGCCAGGGCAGAGAGGGATTCAAAGTTGCGCAAATCACCCCCATTGCGCAGCTGGGCCATACCGGGCGCCCATTGCATGTGTGCCACGGTCGTGCCCAAGGGCGAAAACAAGGCCAGCGTGCCCGCCTCTCCATGGCCGTCGAGTTCGAAGTCGGCAGAAAACGCTTGGGGTGGCGTACCCAACACCTTGATGGCTATTCGCCCTTGCCAGTGATTTTGCACATCAAAAGTGTCTGTGGCGCGCTTTGGTGTTGCGCAGCCAGCTATTAAAAATATAGCAAATAAAACCAGCAGGCGAAGGCCTGCATGGCCCCAGCGCTGAATCACAGGGCGCCACGCAGGCGGCGCACGGTTTCTTGCAAGGTGTCGTTGTCCTTGTTGGCTTCCAGCGCTTTGCGCCACAGTGTGGTGGCATCGTCACGCAGCCCCATGGCCCACAACACTTCGCCCAAATGTGCAGCAATTTCCGCGTCCTGGCGGTTGGCATAAGCCTGCTCCAGCAGCCGTTTGGCTTCTGCCAGATTGCCGCTGCGGTATTCCACCCAAGCCAGGCTGTCCACAATAAAAGGGTCGTTTGGGGCAAACTCCAGCGCTTTTACGATGAGCTGGCGTGCCTCGGGCAGGCGCAGGTTGCGATCGGCCAGCGAGTAACCCAATGCGTTGTAGGCATGGTGGTAATCAGGTTGCAGTGCAATCACTTGGCGCAGCAATTGCTCCATCTCCGGGAGTTTGTTTAGCTTTTCGGCCAGCATGGCCAGGTCGTAGGTCATGCCCACATCCTTGGGAAAACGCTTCACGCCTTCTTGCAGCAATTGGTAAGCGGCCGAAAATTGCTTGAAGTCGCGCAGCAGCTGCACTTCGGCGTTGAGCTTCGCGCGTACGTCGTCAGCCTGGGCTTCCGGGGTGGTGCGGATCAAGGCGCGGGCCTCTTCCAGCTTGCCTTGGCCCGCCAGCAGGGTGGCGCGCCGGGTATGCACACGCAAAGCGTCTTGCGGGCTGTTGATGCGGGCCAAGTAGGCGCCGGCTTCTTCGGGGCGTTGGGTCTGTTCGGCAATTTGGGCCAGCAACAGCAGGGCCTGCACCATGCCACGCCCGGTTTCCGTGTCATCCGATGCTGTGTCTTGCGGCGCGCTGAGTTGCATGTATTTTTTGAGCGAGACCTCGGCGTCTTGCAGCTTCTTGTCCTGCAACTCCAGCGAATCCTTTAGCAGCCACGCGTCCGCAAAAGCGGGTGATTGTTGGGTCAGGGTCTGCATCTGCATCAACGCCTCGGCGTAGCGGGAACTGTCGATCAGCTTGCGACCGTAGGCCATCCGCAACTCGGGCATGGGCTTGCCATCCAGGTATTTGCGCAGCAGCGGTTCGGCCTGCGCCACCTTGGCCTCCATCAGGTTCAGATTCAGGATGGCGACTTCGTCAGACTGGCTGTCCAGCGCAGCACCGCGTTGTGCTGCTTCCATGGCGCCAGCCGGATTGGCTGCGCCCAAGCGCAACATGCCTACGGCCGCCCATGCAGCAGGGCCCGTTGACTTGGTGCCAAGGTCGGGCGCCAATGCCTGCTCCACTTGCTGCGCGGCCAGCGTTTTATCCGTCACGCGGGCAAAGTAGCGAGGCAAGAGGCTGATGGCCGCAATGCGTTCTTTGCCCGTGCTGCCTGCCAATTCGCGTTTGAGTGGCTCCAGCGTATCGCTCACCCGGTTCAGGCCAATCAGGATTTGCAGGACGTAGCGGTTGGCTTCTTTGGAGGCCGGAAGTGCGCGCTGCCAGGCACGAGCCGCGTCCAGGGCAGCGTCGGCACTGCGCGCACGTAGTGCCAGTTCCACGGCGCGTTCAAACAGTTTTTCAGAGTTGGTTTTGCGCGCCGCATCCAGCATCAGGGCGTAGGCGTTCCCGGCGTCGCCGTTGTTTGCGCTCAACTCACCCAGTAACAATTGGTAAAAAAGTTCTCGGTTAAGTTCGGAGTTTTGTATCGGCTCCGCGTCCGCAGCCCAAGTCATGGGTCCCATACCCAAACTGGCCACCAGAATGCTGAGAGAAACAAGGCGTTTGGATCGGTTCATCGGACCATAATAATCCAACCCGAATAGCCCGAAGGCCCCATGCCTGAATTACCCGAAGTTGAAGTTACCCGCCTGAGTTTTGCTGACCGGATTGCTGGTGCAGAGGTGCAGGCAGTGCACCTAGGCAAACCTTTGCGTTGGCCTTTGGGCTGTGATCCGGACCAATTGGTCGGCCAGCGTGTGCTGCAGGTGCGCCGCCGCGGCAAGTACTTGCTGCTGGACCTGAGTGCGGGCCTGCTAATGGTGCACTTGGGCATGTCCGGCAGTGTGGCCTTTGCCGGGCGGCTGCCGCCACCTGGCGTGCACGACCATTTCGACCTGGCAACGACCCGAGGCACCTTGCGACTGAACGACCCGCGCCGTTTTGGTGCGGTGGTATTTGCCTACGGTGAAGCCGATCCGGTGGCGCAAAAACTGCTGGCGCACCTTGGCGTGGAGCCGCTGGATGACGGGTTTGTTCTGGCCGGTTTTCAGGCAGCCATGGCGCTGCGCAAGGCGCCCATCAAACAAGTGCTTTTGGCCGGTGATGTGGTGGTGGGGGTGGGCAATATCTATGCGTCTGAGGCCTTGTTTCTGGCGGGCATCCGGCCCACCACAGCATCCAACAAGGTGAGCAAGCCCCGCTTGGCCAGGCTGCACACTGCGATCCGCGACGTTTTGACCCGCGCGGTGCAAAAAGGGGGGAGCACGTTGCGGGACTTCTCCAATGCCAAAGGCGAGAGTGGTTACTTTCAGCTCGAGGCGATGGTGTATGGTCGCCAAGGCGAGCCGTGCCTTGTGTGCGGTAGCGCTATCAGGGGTATTCGACAGGGGCAGCGCTCCACCTTCTTCTGCCCCACTTGTCAAAAACCCTGAGCGCAGCCCGGGGGCGACGGTGCTATATTGAATGATTCCACGGGGGATTCTTGGCTACTTCATTTAACGACCAGTTTGACCAGCATGGCACATGGCGCCGTGAGTTTGCCCTGCGCCTGAAGTTGTTGGGCGAATGGATGAAAGACCACGACCTGCTGGACGCTGGTGTGGAAGAGCGCTTGCGCCGCCTGGAAGGTCAGGTCCGGTCCGACAAGGTCATGGTCGCCTTTGTGGCCGAGTTCTCGCGTGGCAAGTCCGAAATGATCAATGCCCTGTTTTTTGCAGGGTATGGCCGGCGCATCATGCCGGCCAGTGCCGGCCGCACCACCATGTGTCCCACCGAGATGGGGTACGACGCGGACGTTCCGCCCTGTTTGCGCCTGCTGCCCATTGAAACGCGCCTGCAGCCCCAAGCCCTGATGGAATGGCGCATGGCGCCCGAGAAGTGGACCCGCATTGACCTCGATGTGAACAACCCACAGCAGTTGGCCAAAGCACTGGAGAAAGTGGCAGAGACCCGCAAGGTCACCCAGGACGAGGCGCGCGCGCTGGGTTTCTGGCACAGCCAGGCTCCCGAAGACAACCCCATGGTGGATGCCCAGGGCATGGTGGAGGTGCCCAAGTGGCGCCACGCGCTGATCAATATTGCCCACCCGCTGCTCAAACAGGGCTTGGTGATTCTGGATACGCCAGGGCTCAATGCCATTGGTGCAGAGCCTGAGCTCACCGTGAGCCTGATTCCGCAGGCGCATGCCGTGGTCTTCATGCTCGGTGCGGATACTGGCGTGACCAAGTCCGACTTGGCCATCTGGCGCGAGCACCTCATTACCGAGTCCACCGATCCCGATGCACGTTTGGTGGTGCTCAACAAGATTGACACACTGTGGGACGCATTGAGCACCCCTGCGCAAATTCAGACCCAGATCGATCGCCAAAAAGCCAGCACCGCGGAAATATTGGGCTTGCCCAAAGACAAGGTGATTGCGGTGTCCGCCCAAAAGGGGCTGGTGGCCAAGGTGACAGAAGACGACGAACTGCTCAAGCGCAGCTGCCTGCCGGTGCTGGAAGACGTGTTGGGTCGCGGCATGATGGGCAAGCGCCAGAAAATTTTGGGTGCGGCCATGGCCGATGGCATTACCGGTTTGCGTACCGAAACTGGCCGTGTCATCAACATCCGCAAGCGCGATCTGACCGAGCAGACCATGGAGCTCAAGGGCTTGCAGGGCAAAAATGCCACGGTTATCAAACACATGCGCAACCGCATCTCGCAAGAGCAAGCCGAGTTTGACCAGGGCGGTGCCAAGATCCACGCGGTGCGCTCGGTACACCTCAAATTGCTGCGTGAGGTATTCGGCATCCTTGGCTCCAGCGCGCTCAAAAAAGAGATGGCGCAGCTCAACGATGCGCTCATGCAAAAAGGTCTGAAACTGGGTGTAAAACGCGCCTACGGCGAGACCTTCGACCGCCTGCGTGGCAACCTGCAGAAAGTGCAGTCCCTGTGTGCCGAAATCCAGAGCATGCTGGTGGCCAGTTTCAAATTGCTCAACGGCGAATATGGCTTCTCGCTGCAGGCGCCGGCTGAACCCGCCATGGCTCACTTCATGGCCGAACTCGACACCATCGAACGCAATCACCTGCAGTACCTCGGTATGGGCAATGCTTTCAAGCTCGCGCAGCCCGAGTTCTCGGACCGTCTGGTGCGCGCGCTGTCGACGCGCCTGCGCACGGTGCACGAGAACGCGCTGGCTGAGGTGGAGTTGTGGAGCAAATCGGCCGCAGCCCAACTGGATGCACAACTGCGCGAACGCCGTCGCAACTTTGCGCGCCGTATCGAAGCGATTGACCGCATCTCGCAAGCGGCGGGTGGTCTGGACGACCGCATTGGCGAGATCGAGCAACAAGAGTCTGCCTTGAACCAGCTGGACAGCAAACTGGCCGAGTTGACCGACTACCTGATCGCAGCCCAGGACGCCGCTAAGCTCATGGCGGTGGCCGCTGCGGCCTCGGCGGTGGACGTGGTTATTGCCTGAGTGTGAGCGCTAGCAACTTTGCCACCCAGGTGGTGGCATGGCAGCGCCAGCATGGGCGCAACACCCTGCCATGGCAAAACACCCAAGACCCCTACCGAGTCTGGCTCTCCGAAATCATGCTGCAGCAAACGCAGGTGGTCACCGTCATGGGCTACTTTGCCAAATTTCTGGAGCGTTGTCCCACTGTGGCCGATCTGGCCGCTGCCAGCAGCGACGAGGTGATGGGCCTGTGGAGCGGCCTGGGCTACTACAGCCGCGCCCGCAACCTGCACCGGTGTGCGCAGCTGGTGGTGGAGCTGCACGGTGGACAGTTCCCGCGCGACGCGGCGACACTG
>NZ_JAXHOL010000028.1:0-154438 GCF_034519335.1 Rhodoferax sp. | reverse complement strand
ACGCTTTTGATGCCTGACACATCGCTGCCCGCCGCAGGCTCACTCACGCCGATGCAGCCCACCATGTCGCCCGCAATCGCGGGGGCAAGAAAGTTGCGCTTGAGTTCGTCACTGCCATAGCGGGCCAGCGCGGGCGTGCACATGTCGGTCTGCACGCCAATCGCCATGGGCACGCCGCCACAGTGGATGTGGCCCAGCGTTTCAGCCATGGCCAGGCTGTACGAATAGTCCAGCCCCTGGCCGCCATATTCCTCGGGCTTGCACAAGCCCAGCAGGCCCAGGTTGCCCATCTTCTTGAAGACCTCGTGCGCGGGGAAGATCTCGGCCGCCTCCCACTCGTCCACATGGGGGTTGATCTCTTCGTCGATGAAACGCTTGAGGGTCTTCTGGATCTCGCGGTGCTCGTGCGTGAACTGCATGGTGCTTGTCTCCTGCTGTTGCGTTTGTGTGTTGGTGTGCCTGCAAACCTCGATCACGAAAGCTGAAACTGCCCCAGTGGCTGGGGCCGCCCGTTGAGCACCAGCTCCACCCGGTGCGCGCCTGGGTAGTGGGTGCGCGTGGTCATCTGCTGCAGCGACAGCGTCTTGCCCACGGCCACGGTGGCGCCGGGCGGAATGTCCAGCGTCTGCAGCTTGAACACCTTGGGCGCCGCGCCGCCGTGGGCCTTGACGTAGTGCACCTTCAGGTCGGCCAGCACGCGCTGGGGCTGGGGCGTGGGGTTGTGCAGTTCGACCTCGATGCGCACCTTGTCGCCGATGCGTGCGCGGGCGGGCAGCACGCGCGCGGCCCGCACATCCAGCGCCACGGCATGGCCCACGCCCAGGGCGTCGAGTGCGCCAGCGTCGCCGCGTTTGATGAGAAAGCGCAGGCCGTGACGCACCAGGGCCTCGCGCGGGGCGGGTGCGCCCTGCAGCCAGGTGCGCGCGGTGCCCACGGCCAGGTCGGGGTGGTCCTTGGCGATGTCGCCCAGGTGGTTGGCCACGGAGCGGCGCACGTAGGACGATGGGTCGTCCTTGAGCGCATCGAGCAACGGCAGGGCCAGTTGCGGGTTGTTCTGGAATGCAGGCAAACGCGGCGCCCAGGGCAGGCGGGGCCGCGTGCCTTCGCTCACCAGGCGGCGCACATGGGCGTTGCCATCCTGCGCCCAGTCCCGCAGCCGCGCGAGCGTGGCGCCTTGGTGGTGCAGCAGGTAGGGGCGAATGCAGAACTCTGCCGTAAATCGCTGGGTGAGCGCGTGCTGCGCGGCCATGGCCGTCTCGAAATGCGCGAGCCCCTGCGCGCCGATGTACATGCTGTGCGGCAGGTACAGGAATGCGCTGTAAGGGCGGTCGCCCGCATCGGGCTCACCCGCCGCATCGATGCCCATCGGCGGGTCCATCGAATCGACCAGCACGCCCAGTGCGCGCGGCACGTCTTGCGGCAGGTGTGCCTGCAGGGCCTGCGCAATGCGCTGGCCGCGCGCCATCAGCTCCAACGATTCGTAGCCGGGCTCAATCTGGCGCAAGAAGGCCTGGGTGTCGAAGGACCGCCAAGCGCGCCGCACCATGGCCGCAATGCGCGGCGGCACGGTGTCGTTCAGCAGGTATTTGAGAGGCTCGGCCATCGGGGAGATTGCGTGCTCAGCACCTACATCCGCGCCACGCCAAAGCTCAGGGGCCGCAGCGCGCGGGCCTGGGCCTCGGCGCAGGTATCCAGGCAAAACGCCAACACGGCCCGCGTGTCGCGCGGGTCGATCACGCCGTCGTCCAGCAGCAGGCCGCTGGTGTAGAACGCATCGGCCTGGGCCTCGAACATGGCGACGATCTTGTCGAACTGGGCCTGCGACTCGGCCGGGTCGGGCGTGATGCCTTTGCGCGCCAGCGCTGCCTCGGTCACGATCTGCATGGTGCGCGCGGCCTGTTCGCCGCCCATCACTGCCGTCTTGGCGCCCGGCCAGCTGAACAGGAAGCGCGGCGCATAGCCCCGCCCGCACATGCCGTAGTTGCCTGCGCCAAAGCTGGCTCCGCACTGGATGGTGATCTGCGGCACGGTGGCGTTGGTCACGGCCTGGATCATCTTGCTGCCGTGCTTGATCATGCCGCCCTGCTCGCTGTCCTTGCCCACCATGTAGCCCGTGGTGTTCTGCAGGTAGATGATGGGGTGGCCCAGCTGGCACATCCACTGGATGAAGTGCGTGGCCTTGTTGGCGCCCGCCACATCGATGGGGCCGTTGTTGCTGATGAAGCCCACGGCATGGCCCTCGATGCGCCCTTGCGCGCAGAGGGTGGCGGCACCGTAGCGGGCCTTGAACTCCAGCAGCTCGGAGTCATCGACCAGCCGTGCGATCACCTCGCGCATGTCCACAGGCTGGCGCAGGTCGGCGGACATCAGGGACAGCAGATCGTCGGCGGGCAAGGTGGGGCCGGGTGCGCTGGTTCGCGGGGGCATATTCCACCCCAGCTGCGCGACCACATCGCGCGCCAGGCCAATGGCCTCGCGGTCGTCCTGCGCCAGGTATTCGCCCAGGCCGGACACAGCGGTGTGCATCTCGGCCCCGCCCAGTTCTTCCTCCGTTGCGATCTCGCCCGTGGCGGCCTTGAGCAACGGCGGACCGGCCAGAAAGGCGCGCGAGCGGCCCTGCACCATGATGACCACGTCCGACAGGCCGGGCATGTAGGCGCCGCCCGCAGTGCCCGAGCCGTGCTGCACGGTGATGACCGGAATGCCCGCCGCCGACAGCCGTGCGAGGTTGCGGAACAAGGCGCCGCCGTGCACAAAGCCTTCGACGCGGTAGCGCATGAGGTTGGCGCCCGCGCTCTCCACCAGGTGGATGAACGGCAAGCGGTTTTGCAGCGCGATTTCCTGCACGCGCAAGATCTTTTCCAGGCCCATGGGCTGGATGGCACCGGCCTCGATGCCCGAGTCGCTGGCCACCACCATGCAGCGCACGCCGCTGACAAAACCAATGCCGGCAATCATCCCGCCACCGGGCACGGACTTCTCGGGGTCTTTCACGTCCTGCAGGTAGCCCGCCAACGTGCACAGCGGCAGCCAGGGCGCACCCGCATCCAGCAGCAGCGCCACACGCTGGCGCGGCAGTAGCTGGCCGCGTTTTTCAAACTGGGGCAGCGACCGGGCCGAAGCGGCGGCGGCACGCTCTTCCAGCGCGCGCAGGGCATCCAGGCGGACCTGCAGCGCCGCGCGGCGCTGGGTGGATTCGGCGCTGCCTGGGTTGAATCGGGAAGTGAAGACGGCGGTCATGCGGCCTCGGTCTTGGGGGGATAGGAAGGTGCAAACACCTGCGGCACCTGCGCGCGGTGAAAGCCGTCAAATGGCCGCACGGCCGGGTGTGCAGCGGCGGTGGCACCAGGCGGGCGCTGCGGCCAGCCCATGCGCACCTGGGGCCGTGCGCCGTCCACCCGCAACGTGGTGCCGCTGATAAAGCTGGCTGCCGGGCTGAGCAAAAAGGTGATGGCCGCCGACACCTCGGCCTCGTTGCCAAAGCGCCCAAGCGGCACCGTGCGCGGCATGGCGCGCAGCATGTCTGCCGCCTCGGGCGGGTAGTTGTCCATGCCGCTGGAGGCGATGTAGCCCGGCGCCACGGCGTTCACCCGCACGCCGCTGTGCGCCCATTCCAGCGCGGCGGTTTCGGTGAAGCTGACCATGCCCGCGCGCGCCGCGCCGCTGTGCCCCATGCCCGGCATGGAGCCCCACATGTCGGCCACGATGTTGACGATGGAGCCACCTTGCTGCGCCATCCACTGCCGGTAGCACTCGCGCGCCATCAGAAAGCCGCCGGTGAGGTTGGTGTGCAGCACCGCCTCCCAGCCCTTGGCGCTGATGGATTCGAGCGGCGCCATGAACTGCCCGCCTGCGTTGTTGACCAGCGCATCGATGCGGCCCTGCGCAGCAAGGATCTGCTGCACCAGCGCCACCACGCCTTCTTCAGATCGGATGTCGCACACCTGGCACGACACGCGGCCGCCGTCGGCGGTGATCTCTTCGGCCACGGCCAGCAGCTTGTCAGGCTTGCGCCCCACCAGCACCACATGCGCGCCCAGGTGCGCCAGCTCATGCGCCGTGCAACGGCCAATGCCCGAGCCGCCGCCGGTGACCACCACCACCTGGCCCTGGAACAGGCCCGGAGCAAACACAGACTGGTAGGCGTTGCGCGCGGTGGGGGCCATGGTGACTCTGCCTTGATGGGGTTGTTTTTTATGAACGGATGAACAAGGCGAGTGCCTCATCGGTGAGCGCGTCGAGCGACTTGCCCTTCTTGGGCGAGAACCATTGCACCGCCCAGTTGAGCGCCCCAAAGATGAACAGCCGCGCCACACCGGGCTCGGCCTGCAGTGCGCCCTGCTGGGCCAGCGCTTCCAGCACAGGCATCCAGGTGGCCTCGTAGCTGTCCTTGATGCGGGCAATGCCCTTGCGCTGCGCGGGCGTGAGCGAGCGCCATTCGTACAGCATCACCGGGATGAAGCTGCTGCGCGGGCCGAGCAGGATCTCGAAATGGTGGCGAATGAGTGTGTGCAGCTGTTCGCGCGGTGTGGCCTTGGCTGGCAACGCATCGAGTGCCTGCTGCTGGCTTTGCGCGGCCATGGTCATGCCCTCGCTCATCACGGCGTAGAGCAGCGCGCTTTTGCTTTCGAAGTGGTAGAAGGGCGAGCCACTGTGCATGCCTGCGGCCGCCGCAATGTCGCGCGTGCTGGTGGCGGCAAAGCCCTGGGTGCGAAAGAGCTTGGCCGCGCCGTCCATGAGCTTGCGGCGGCGGTTGCCGTCGTCGAGTTCTTCGGCGGTTTTGCGGGGGCGGCCGCGGGGGCGGCGGGTAGGGGTTGGCTCGGCAGGGGTTGCGTTGGGTGCGGAATTGGCGCTGGAGGAGGCTGCGGCCTTGCTGCGGGGGCGGGCCGGGGGTTTCTTGGGAGCGGGGACGATGGCGCGGGTGCGCGGCACGGGTGAATCCATGCGGGCACGATAGCAAAACTGTTTATTTTTAGCAAGCAAGTGCTTTGTAAAAATAAATGCCTTGTCTCATTGCTATTTCTAGAGGGTTCTGTTTGCTGCGAGATGCTTGTATGTCTTGCCTGGCCCGCTACTCTTTTGGAAGCTGATGGCATGCCTATGCGAAGGGCGGAGGCCGGGAGTCGCCCGGCGTGCGAGTAACTTTCTTTCGCGTCGCCGAAAGAAAGTCACCAAAGAAAGGGCGACCCTGCTGTCTGCGACCCCTTCGCTGCGCTGCGGGGCAACCTGGGGTGCTCGGTCACGGGGGTGCACCGCAGAACTTCGCTGCGCGCCTGCGGCGCTCCGCTCGAACAACTGCGGTGAGTCAGTTCACGAAGCGCGTGT
The DNA here is from genome assembly GCF_034519335.1 of Rhodoferax sp. Lineage (GTDB taxonomy): Bacteria > Pseudomonadota > Gammaproteobacteria > Burkholderiales > Burkholderiaceae_C > Allorhodoferax. The sequence continues at coordinate 149,113 of NZ_JAXHOL010000028.1, read as the reverse complement.
GTCCTTCGGCACACATGCCACCCCGCGCCCTGCGCGCCCCAGGCGCATCCAGAAGGGAACCCGGGGAGCGGACATCCACACGGGCCATTGCTTCGCTGCGCTGCGCTCGGCCCCGTCACGCGGGCGCAAGCGCCACGCGCTGCGCAGGCTGGGCCGAGCGCAGCGATGGCCCGAATGGATGTCCGGCTGTTTGGTTGTTTGGTTGTTTGGTTGTTTGGATGTTCGGCTCCCCACCCCTGCTGGCTGCGCCTGCGGCGGGGCGGTTGTGGGGTGAGCATGGGCGTCGCAGCGCCCATGCTTCGTGAACTGACTCGCCGTGGCTGTCCGAGCGGCGCGCGCCAGCGCAGAGCGAGTTCCACGACGCACCCCGCAATCGCCCCGACGCAGGTTTGCCCCGGAGCAAAGCGCAGGGGTCGCAGACTGGGGGTCGCCTTTTCTTTGGTGACTTTCTTTTGGCGAAGCAAAAGAAAGTTACTCGCTCGCCGGGCGACTCCCGGCTCCCGCACTCAAAACGGGCATGCGGTAGCCGCCGCACAAAAGCCTCGACAGGCCCAACCCGAACGGATGGGACGAGAACAAACTATAAAAACAATAGCTGCCAGCGCTTTATGTACAAGCGCCAGCAGCCAAAAAGCACGTCAGAACTAGCGAATCAAACCGCGCTGAAATCTGGCTTTCTCTTTTCCATAAACGCCGAGAACGCTTCCCGCGCCGCAGGCTCGCGCAACATGCGCCCAAAGCTCTCGCCCTCTTCCGCCATCACCTCCAGCACCTTCGCCGTCTGCCCACCCTTCATCAACCGCTTGGTTTCGATGAGCGACGACAACGGCTTGGCCGCCAGCTTCTTCGCCTGCGCCTGCGCCACCCCGTTGCATTCGGTCGGCGGCACCACACGGTTCACCAGGCCCACTTCCAACGCGGCCTCGGCCATGAACGGCTCGCCCAACAGCAAGGCTTCCGCAGCTCGGTGGTACCCCAGCATCTGCGGCACCAGTAGGCTCGATGCGGCCTCGGGACACAGGCCCAGGTTGACGAACGGCATGGAGAACGCCGCGTTGTCGCCCGCGTAAACGAGGTCGCAGTGGAACAGCATCGTCGTGCCAATGCCCACAGCCGGGCCGCAGACCGAGGCGATCACGGGCTTTGGGAAGGTGGCAATGCCGCGCAGAAAGCGGAACACCGGTGAGTCCTGGGTGGCGGGCGGCTGCTGCAAGAAGTCGCCAATGTCGTTGCCCGCGCTGAAGATCGCCACATCGCCCTGGAACACCACCACGCGCACGCTGGCGTCGGCCTTGGCGGCGTCGAGCGCATCCGCCATGGCGGCATACATGTCGCGTGTGATGGAGTTCTTCTTGTCCACGCGGTTGAAGGTAATGGTGGTCACGCCCGCTTCGGTGTGGGCGAGGATGTCTTGGGTGGCTTCGGTCATGGTGGTGAAGGCTCCGGGGTCTGATGGATGAAGGCGAGAGGAATGATGTACGGCGCTGTGCAACAGGCCGACGTCCTACTCCTTGTAGTAAACGATCTGGTGGCTGGTGGCGAGCATGGTGCCCGCTTCGTTCCACAGCTGCACGGTCTGGTCGAAGAAGCCGTTGCGAAACTCCTGCCCGCGCGCCTGGCCGAGCAGATAGCCCGTGCCCGTGGCCTGCAGCTGTGCGGCGCTGGCATGAAAGTAGACCGTGATCGACACCGTGCCTGCCGGCACATGGCGCGCACGGCGCAGCCACACGCGGGGAAAGAACACATCGGCCAGGGCCGCGAGCGCCACAAAGTCCAGCGGACGGGGTGGCGCATCGCGCATCCACAGCTGGGTCAGGCTGTGGTCGCCACTGCCGTCCCACTCGCGCGGAATAGCGCCGGTGACGGGGCGCATCTCGTAGCGGTTGAGCCATTCCACGCCAAAGCCTGGGGGAATGGCGGGCTGTGCCGACGGCGCAGGCACTTCGGGCATGGGCACATCGCCCACGCTCCAGGTCTCGCGCCGCACGGCCGTGACGGCCGTGGCCGTGGTGGTGACCACCTGGGCGCCATCATCACCCGCCTGCAGGATCGACAGCGTCCAGTGCTGGGTCGAGCGGTTGGTGCGCACGGGCGTGGCCTGCACGGTAAACGCACCAGCGGTCAAAGCGCCCGCGTAGTTGACGGTGAGCGACAGCGGGTCGCCCAGCCGGTCGGGATGTTGCAGAACGGCCTGCAGCAGCGTGGCGGCGGTGATGCCACCAAACGGGCCCACCATGTTCCAGTAGCCGGGGTGGGTCTGCCCTTCGTACTGGCCCGTCGCATCGGACGAGGCCGTCAGTTGCAGCGCTTCATCCAGCGGATGGATGGATGAAGACGAAGAAGTGGAAGCGGAAGCGGAAGAGGTCATGCTGCGAGTGTGCCGCGAAACGCCCACTCAGGCCGTCGTGCCGGAGACTTCGGCGTGCGACACTCCACCGCCCAGAGCAGCCAGCGCAGCCGCTGCGCGCGGCCACAGGCTCTGGCGGAACTGGTCGCGGAAGAAGCCAAAGTGCCCGATGCGCCGCACCTGCAGGTCAGCCGGCGTGATGCTCTCCACGCGGCGCTCGGTGTTGGCGTACAGGTTCACCAGGTTGTGCGTGCCACGCAAGGTCATCAGTTCGTCGTCGGACATCGACAGCGCCAGCACCGGGAACCGCACCGCCCCATAGCTCTGCGCCACCGCTGGCCCCTCAGCGCCCACGCTGTAAGCAGGGTCCAGACACCAGCGCCGCCACTGCAGGATCACGCCCGCAGGCAGGTCGCCCACCTTCTTGAGCGTGCGCCCCGGAAAGTACCCGCACAGCCGCGTGGCCAGCGGCACCAGCACCCACCAGAAATACGGAACGATGCGCTTGAGCTGCGGCGCGTTGTCACGCCAGTAGCCGCTGCCTGCGGCCACGCTGAGCAGGCCCGCCACCTGCTCGGGCTTCTTGAGCAGGCCTGGCAACTGCGCGCCCAGGCTGTGGCCCAGCAAATACAGCGGCTGCGACGGCAGCGCGGCCTTGGCGGCAGAGATCACCGCCTCGTAGTCCTGCGCCCAATCAAACAGATCCGCCTTCACATCGCGCATCGCACCCTGCAGTGAGTCGCCATGGCCTCGGTAATCAAACGTGGTGACCCGAAACCCCTGCTGGGCCATCCACAACGCAAAGGCCTCGTAGAACGACTGCCGCACCCCCATCGCGCCGCCGATGACAACGCTGGCGCGCGGTGCGCCCTCGGGTTCGTAGACACGCAGTGCCAAAGACACCGCCCCGTTGACCTGCAAGGTTTGCTTGTTCATGTCTGTCTCCTTGTGTCGAAACCGATCTGCGTCGGCTTGAAAAGAAAACTATCGCTGAGGGCAGAACCCTGGCTTCGACAAGCTCAGCCCGAGCGGTTTGAGTGGGAGCGATTCAAGCCTTACCCCGACCGTTCCCCTGCCTTAACACCCCACCCTCCAGGGCGTAGCGAGCGGGATCAGCTGCTAGGCGGACGGAGCACAGGAACCGGAACGTACTTCCTGTACGTGAGGATTCCGAGCACCGCCCAACGACGCAGATGGCCCGCGCAGTAGCCAGTTACAACGCCTCGATGATGCCGGCGGCGCCTTGGCCTGTCCCTACACACATCGTGACCATGCCGTACTTCAGCTTGTGCCGACGCAGCGCATGCACCACCGTGGCCGCACGGATCGCGCCCGTGGCACCCAGCGGGTGGCCCAGCGCAATGGCGCCGCCCATCGGGTTCACGTTCGCAGGGTTCAGCCCCAGCGTATTGATCACCGCCAGCGACTGGGCCGCAAACGCTTCGTTCAACTCGTACCAGCCGATGTCATCGCTCTTGAGCCCTGCATACCGCAGCGCCGCAGGAATCGCCTCGATGGGGCCGATGCCCATGATCTCGGGTGGCACGCCGCGCGCGGCGTAGCTCACAAAACGCGCCAGGGGCGTCAGGCCAAACTGCTTCACCGCCTTTTCGCTGGCCACGATGAGCGCACCGGCGCCATCGCTGGTCTGCGAGCTGTTGCCCGCCGTGACGCTGCCGCGTGCGGCAAACACGGGCTTGAGCTTGGCCAGTCCTTCCAGGGACGTATCGGGGCGTGGGCCTTCGTCCAGGCTCACGGTGCGGCGCTTTTCCACCACTTCGCCGGTGGCGAGGTTGGGCGAGCGCTCCACGATTTCGAAGGGCGTGATTTCGTCGGTGAACTCACCGGCCTTTTGCGCCTTGATGGCACGCAGGTGCGATTCGAGGGCGAACGCATCCTGCATTTCGCGGCTCACCTTCCACTGCTGGGCGACCTTTTCTGCGGTCAGGCCCATGCCGTAGGCGATGCCCACGTTTTCGTCCTTCGCAAAGATCTCGGCGTTGAACGAGGGCTTGTTGCCGCCCATGGGCACCAGGCTCATGGACTCGGCGCCACCGGCGATCAGCACGTCGGCCTCGCCCACGCGGATGCGGTCGGCGGCCATCTGCAGCGCGGTGATACCCGATGCACAGAAGCGGTTCACCGTCACGCCGCCCACGGGGTGGTTGAACGCCAGCCCCACGGCGATGCGGGCCATGTTCATGCCTTGCTCGCCTTCGGGGAACGAGCAGCCAATGATGGCGTCTTCAATCGCCTTGGGGTCCAGCGTGGGCACCTGCAGCATGGCGCTCTTGATGGCGGCGACCAGCAGATCGTCGGGCCGGGTGTTCTTGAAATAGCCGCGGCCCGAGCGCCCGATGGGCGTGCGCGTGGCGGCGACGATGTAGGCGTCCTGGACTTGTTTTTGAGCCATGGTGAAACTCCTTCAATTCTTGGGGGGGCGGCTGGAAGGAACCCAGGCCCACGTAAATACACATTCGACCGGCTCCACACCGGCTTCGTCGGTCACGGTGACTTTCACCTGCACCTCGCCCTTGTCGCTGGCCAACATGGCGGCGCGCTGCTCCGCAGTGAGCGTGGCCACGGCCTTGAGGCCGCCCGTGGCGCGCTTCTTGAACGCCATGCTCAGCTCCTTGGCCAGCGGCAGGCAGTCGTCGCGCACGTTCATGCCCACGACCATGCCGGTGGCCGTTTCGGCCAGCAGGTTCATGGCCGAGGCGTGCACGCCGCCGATGTGGTTCTGCACCCGGCGCTCGTTGGCCAGGTGCACCTCGACACGCTCGGGCGTGAGCGACACGAACTTCACCCCGGCCGTGCCGGTGAAGGGCACGGCCCGGCGCAGGATGATGTTCTGCACGAAGCCGCGCATGAAGGCGGGGGCCTCGTCCAAGCGCATCAGCGAGCGCTGGAGTTTGTTAGGTGCTTGCAACGCGCTCATGCCAGATACCCATCGCACTGCACGCAGCGCACATCGCCCAATACTGGCGCGGCCCAGCCCAGTGCACCCGTGGAACTGGCTTTGCCAGGCCACCGGGTGCGTCCCCCTCCCGCAGGAGAGGGGGAAGGCGCGAAGCGACTCAGGGGGTGCATCATCAATTCCGAACCGGCTTGCCGGTGGACAACATGCCCAGGATGCGCTCGTGCGTCTTGGGCTGGGCGATCAGGTGGCAGAACACCTTGCGCTCCAGCGTGAGCAGGTATTCCTCGCTCACCATCGAACCCGCATCCACATCGCCGCCACAGACCACCTCGGCGATCATGGCGCCGATCTTGAAGTCATAGGCGCTGATGAAACCGCCATCACGCATGTTCACCAGCTGCGCCTTGATGGTGGCCAGACCGCTGCGGCCCGCCACGGGGAACAGACGCTTGTGCGGTGCACGCCAGCCGCTGGCGGCCATGGACTTGGCTTCGTTGATGGCGACGAACAGCAGCTCGTCCTTGTGGGGCACGATGACGTCGCTGTCCAGCAGGAAGCCCAGCTTGCGCGATTCAATGGCGCTGGTGCCCACCTTGGCCATGGCCGCAGCGGTGAAGCCTTCGGTCAGGAAGGGCAGGATGTCCTTGCCCGTCGAAGCGGCCATGTTCTCGGCCGCGCGGCGGGCGATGTAGGTCAGGCCACCCGCGCCGGGCACCAGGCCCACGCCCACTTCCACGAGGCCGATGTAGCTTTCCATGTGCGCCACGCGCTTGGCCGAATACACGGCCAGCTCGCAACCACCGCCCAGCGCCATGCCATGGAGGGCTGCGACGACAGGCACCTGCGCATAGCGGATGCGCATCATCAGGTTCTGCAGCTCCTGCTCGATGCTTTCCACCGCATCGGCGCCGCCGACCATGAAGGCGGGCATGGTGGCTTCCAGGTCGGCACCCACGCTGAAGGGGGCGTCGCCGGACCAGATGACCATGCCTTGGTACTCAGACTCGGCCAGTTCCAGCGCTTCCATCAGCGCTTCCATCACTTCGGGGCTGATGGCGTGCATCTTGTTCTTGATGCTGGCGATGAGCACCCGGCCGTCCAGCGTCCAGGTGCGCAGCGCCTTTGATTCGGCAATGGTCGTACCGGCGGTGCGCCAGTCGGGCAGGTTGGACTCACCCAGCAAGGCCTCGGGGAAGATCTGGCGCTCGTACACGGGCAGTTGGCGGCGGGGCACGAACTTGTTCTGCGACGCGCTCCACGAGCCTTCTGCGGTGTGCACGCCACCGGCTTCGGCCACGGGGCCCTTGAACACCCACTCGGGCAGCGGTGCCTTGCACAGCGCTTTGCCGGCGTCGATGTCTTCCTGAATCATCTTGGCGACTTCGAGCCAGCCGGCTTCTTGCCACAGCTCGAAGGGGCCTTGCTTCATGCCAAAGCCCCAGCGCATGGCCTGGTCCACGTCGCGGGCGTTGTCGGCAATGGTGGCCAGGTGCACGGCGGCGTAGTGGAAGCTGTTGCGCAGAATGGCCCACAGGAACTGGCCGGGCGCGCCTTCGGCGTTGCGCAGCAGGCGCAGGCGCTCGGCGGCGGGCTTCTTGAGCATGCGGCCGTACACCTCGTCGGCCTTCTGGCCAGCGGGCACGTACTCTTCGCTTTCCAGCTCGAAGCGCATCACGTCGCGGCCGACCTTCTTGAAGAAACCGGCCTTGGTCTTCTGGCCCAGGTTGCCCAGTTCCAGCAGCTTCTTCAGCACGGCGGGCGTGCCAAAGCTTTCGTAGAAGGGATCGGTTTCCAGACTCAGGTTGTCCTGCAGCGTCTTGATGACGTGGGCCATGGTGTCCAGGCCCACCACGTCGGCGGTGCGGAAGGTGCCGCTCGATGCACGGCCCAGCTTCTTGCCCGTGAGGTCGTCCACCACGTCGTAGGTCAGGCCGAAGTTCTCGACTTCCTTCATGGTGGCCAGCATGCCGGCGATGCCCACGCGGTTGGCCACGAAGTTGGGGGTGTCGTGCGCGCGCACCACGCCCTTGCCCAGGCCGCTGGTGACAAAGGCTTCGAGCTGGTCGAGCACTTCAGGCTGGGTGGTGGGGGTGTTGATCAGCTCCACCAGCGTCATGTAGCGCGGGGGGTTGAAGAAGTGGATGCCGCAGAAACGGGGCTTGATGCTCTCGGGCAGCACTTCAGACAGCTTGGTGATCGACAGGCCCGAGGTGTTGGACGCCAGGATGGCGTGCTTGGCCACATGGGGCGCGATCTTGGTGTACAGATCGAGCTTCCAGTCCATGCGCTCGGCAATGGCCTCGATCACGAGGTCGCATTCCTTGAGCAGGTGCATGTGCTCTTCGTAGTTGGCCTGCTGGATCAACGCCGCGTCGTCGGCCACGCCCAGGGGCGAAGGCTTGAGCTTCTTCAGGCCTTCGACGGCCTTGGTGACGATGCCGTTCTTGGGGCCTTCCTTGGCAGGCAGGTCGAACAGCACCACGGGCACCTTCACGTTGACGAGGTGGGCGGCAATCTGCGCGCCCATCACGCCTGCGCCGAGCACGGCGACTTTTTTCACTTGGAATCGGGACATAGGTTGGGTTCCTGGTTGGGGCGCTGCGCGACACCGCTGGGGTGCGCGCGGCCACGGGAATGGGGTTTACTGGACGCGGATCCAGGTTTGCGTGCGGCCAAACGGGCCGATCGAACCGCGCACTTCGAGCTTCTTGCCGCCCTCGATGGGGGTCATGCGCAGGGTGTAGTTGCGGCCGTTCTCGGGGTCGAGAATCTTGCCGCCTTCCCACACCTCTTTGCCGTCGGCCTTTTTGGCGCCACGGATGATCTCCAGCCCGAGAATGGGCTTGCCCTTGCGGTCGTCCGAGCATTCGTCGCAGACCTCATCGGGCTTGGCGTCCTTGGACAGGCGCTTTTCCAGCGCTCCATTCAGCACGCCGCCGCCAATGTCGCGGATCCGGATTTCGGCCTTGGCCTCGCCGGTCTTGTCGTCGATGTTGCGCCACAGGCCTTCGGGCGTTGTCTGCGCCCATGTGGGCGCCGCAAACGCTACAAAAACAATAGCTGCTACCGCTTTATACATAGGCGCTCCATGCCAAAAAAGCTTGAAATCCGCAGATCCACCGGTCAGGCCAGGGCCAGATCCGTGTCCATCAGCACCTTGCTGCCCGCACGGGCCGTGCGCATCAGCGTCGCCGTTTCGGGGAACAGCTTGGCAAAGTAGAAGCGCGCGGTCTGCAGCTTGGCGCCGTAGAACGGGTCGGTGTTGCCGGCAGCGATCTCGCGCAGCGCAACCTGGGCCATGCGGGCGAACAGGTAGCCAAACACCAGGTGGCCGGCCACGCGCAGGTAGTCCACCGCAGCAGCGCCCACTTCGTCGGGGTTTTGCATGCCCTTGAAGCCGATCTCGGTGGTGAACTTGGTCATCTGGTCACCCAGCATGGCCACCGGGTTGATGAACTCGGCCATCTTCTCGTTCACGCCCTCTTCTTCCACCAGCTTGCCGATCAGCTTGCCCAGCTTCTTGAGCGTGGCGCCGTTGTTGCCCAGGATCTTGCGGCCCAGCAGGTCCAGCGACTGGATGGTGTTGGTGCCTTCATAAATCATGTTGATGCGGTTGTCGCGCACGTACTGCTCCATGCCCCATTCCTTGATGAAGCCGTGGCCGCCGAAGACCTGCATGCAGGCGTTGGTGGAGATGTGGCCGTTGTCGGTGATGAAGGCCTTCACGATGGGGGTGAGCAGCGCCACCATCTCTTCGGATTCGGCACGCACCTTTTCATCGGGGTGGCTGTGCACCTTGTCCAGCAGCAGCGTGCAGAAGATCTGCAGCGCGCGGCCGCCTTCGGCGTAGGCCTTGGCGGTGAGCAGCATCTTGCGCACGTCGGGGTGCACGATGATGGGGTCGGCGTCCTTGTCCTTGGCCTTCACGCCCGAGAGGCTGCGCATCTGGATGCGGTCCTTGGCGTAAGCCAGGGCGTTTTGGTAAGCCACTTCGGTCAGGCCCAGCGACTGGTTGCCCACGCCCAGGCGGGCGGCGTTCATCATCACAAACATGGCAGCCAGGCCCTTGTTGGGCTGGCCCACCATGGTGCCGATGGCGCCGTCGATGGCGATCTGCGCGGTGGCGTTGCCGTGGATGCCCATCTTGTGCTCCAGGCCCGTGCAGAAGATGGGGTTGCGCTCGCCCAGCGAGCCGTCGGCCTTCACATTGAACTTGGGCACGACGAACAGGCTGATGCCCTTGCTGCCCTTGGGCGCATCGGGCAGGCGGGCCAGCACCAGGTGGACGATGTTGGCGGTCATGTCGTGCTCGCCGGCGCTGATGAAGATCTTGTTGCCGGTGATCTTGTAGGTGCCGTCGGCCTGAGGTTCGGCCTTGGTGCGAAGCAGGCCCAGGTCGGTACCGCAGTGGGGTTCGGTCAGGCACATGGTGCCGGTCCACTCGCCGCTGGTCAGCTTGGGCAGGTAAAGGGCCTTTTGCTCTTCGGTGCCGTGTGCGTGCAGGGCTTCGTACGCGCCGTGCGACAGGCCGGGGTACATGGTCCAGGCCTGGTTGGCCGAGTTCATCATCTCGTACAGGCACTGGTTCAGCACGAACGGCAGGCCCTGGCCGCCGTAGGCGGGGTCACACGACAGTGCCGCCCAGCCGCCTTCGACGTACTTGGCATAGGCGTCCTTGAAGCCCGTGGGGGTCTTCACTTCGTGGGTGGCCTTGTCCAGCACGCAGCCTTCGGTGTCGCCGCTGATGTTGAGCGGGAAGGTCACTTCGGCGGCGAACTTGCCGGCCTCTTCGAGCACGGCGTTGATGGTGTCCACATCCACCTCGGCGTGGGGCGGCATGGCCTTGAATTCATCGCTGACCTTGAGCACTTCGTGCATGACGAATTGCATGTCGCGCAGGGGCGGCGTGTACATAGGCATGGGGTTTACTCCTTGGAGGTGGTGGTTTGGTTGGAAACTTTGCGGCGCTTGGCAGCAGCTGCAGCGGGTGCTGCTTCTGCGCTGGCGCCTGGTTTTGCGGCGCTGTAGCGCGCCAGAATGTTGTGAAAGCCCTGCACTGCGCGGCCCATGGAGCCCGGGGTCTGCAGGAAGCGCGCTTCGTAGTGCAGCGCGAGGATCAGGCCGTGGATCTCGAACAGCATCTGCTCGGCATTGGTATCCCCGCGCAGATCTTCCAGCACCTTGCACTGCTCGATGGCGCGGCGCATGGCGGCGTGCCAGGTCAGCACCGTGCTGGCCAGTGCATCGCGCACGGGGCCAGTGCGGTCATCAAATTCGACGGCGCCGCTGATGTAGATGCAGCCCGAGTCGATTTCGATGGAGGTGCGCTTCATCCAGTTGTCGAACAGGGCCGACAAACGCGCCACGCCGCGCGGGGCGGACATGGCGGGGTAGAACACTTCCTGCTCGAAACGGGTGTGGTATTCGCGGATGACGGAGATCTGCAGCTCTTCGCGCGAGCCGAAGTGGGCGAACACGCCCGACTTGCTCATGCCCGTAACATCGGCCAGCGCCCCGATGGAGAGGCCCTCCAGCCCGATGTGCGTGGCCAGGCCCAGCGCCGCCTCGACGATGGCCGCCTTGGTTTGCTGGCCCTTTTGCAGGGCACGGCCCGTGCTGCTGCGGGCACGCGGGCTGCGGCTGGCGGGGCTGGATTCGGAAGTGGCGGGCATGCTGGCAAATAAAAACGAACGTTCGTTCTATTCTGCAGCAATTTCAGGGCATGGCCAAAACCCCTGGAAAAAATAGGGAGGGTCACCCAAACGCGCGTTGCGGCGGCACCACCGCGCGGCAAAGCCGCCCTGCCCTGCCACTCCCAGCCTCAGCCCGCTGCGGCAGGCCAGGCAAAAAGTTCTTTACAAGATCAGCGCCAGGCTGGCATCCAGGTGCTCGGACGGCAGGCGCTTGAAGCCCGACCGAGCATAACGCTGCAGTCGCCCCAGCGCAAAGGCTGTGAGCACGCTGGCCGCCACCTGCGCATCCACTGTGGGCGTGGCCGATGCCGCCGTGGCAGGGCGCAGGCACTGGCGCAGCGTGGATTCGATGCGGTCAAAAAACTGGTTCATGCGCTGCTGCAGGCGCTCATGCTCAAACACCAGGGCATCGCCCACCATCACCCGCACCATGCCAGGGTTGCGCTCGCCAAACTGCAGCAACAGCGCCACGATGCGCGCAGCCTGCCGGGCGCCCACCTCGGCCGACTGCGCCGGGTCGGGCACCCCGCCCCCGGTATCGCGGCCAGTGATCTGCGCCACCAGGGTGAACACGGTCTGCTCGATGAAGTCGATCAGCCCTTCGAACATCTGCGCCTTGCTCGCAAAGTGGCGGTACAGCGCCGCCTCGCTCACCGACAGGCGCGCAGCCAGCGCGGCGGTGGTGATGCGCTCGGCACCCGGCTGCTCCAGCATTGCCGCCAGCGCCTGCAGGATCTGCACGCGGCGCTCGCCCGGCTTGGGCCGCTTGCGTGCGGCGGGGGCATCCCCCGCGTCGTCGGTGGACGCGGGCTCGGGCTGGGGCGAGAGTTCGGACATGCGGGACAGGGGCTCCGGTAAGGTCTGGCGCCCACCACTTGCCAACAGGGCAAGCGCAGGGGCAGCGAGGCAGGAAGAATCGTCACGGCTGGTGCAGTCACTGGCGATGAAAGGCGGGCTGTCAGCGCCAGGGGTGCGCTGTCGCCCCACCTGTTTGCACAAGTCAATCGTGTATGGAAATGATTCTCGCACAGCCCTCCGGGCGCCGACCGCAGCGCCGTGCCAGGGTGGGCTACAGGGGGAACACAACCGTCACCAGCAGCCCACGCCCCTGTGGGCCAGCGCCCAGCGTGAGTGTTGCACGGTGCACACGCGCGATCTCGTCCGCAATGGCCAGCCCGAGGCCCGTGCCCTCGCCGCCCGCACCCGGCACGCGGTAGAAGCGCTGCAGCACCCGGGTGCGCTCGGCTTCGGGCACGCCGGGGCCATCATCCTCCACCTCGACATAGGCACGCGGCGGGCCGCTGCGGCCCTGGCGCAGTCCGCACCGGATGGTGACGACACCGCCTGGAGGCGTGTACTTGATGGCGTTGTCCACCAGGTTGGACAGCAGCTCGCGCAGCAGCCAGCCATGGCCGGTGACGTGCACCAGCTGCACATCCAGCCCCAGGTCCAACCCCTTGCCGGTGGCGGCGTCCAGAAAATTCTCCAGCAGGGACTCGCACAGGTCCTTCAGGTCCACCCGCTGCGGCGGCTGGGCATCAAGGCTGCGCGCATCGGCCCGGGACAGTGCCAGCAACTGGTGCGCCAGTTGCGAGGTGCGGCGCGTGGCGTTGCGCAGCTTCTCGATCTGATCAACTCCTAAAACAATAGCACCCTGCGCCCTGTCCTCGCGCGCAAACGGCATTTTTCGATCAAAGTCCGGGAACGAAACCTGGGGGGGCGCTGCCGCTTTGGCCATCATGGCCCAGGCTTCGACCTGCGCCTGCAGCCCCGCCAGCGGCGTGCGCAGCTGGTGCGCGGCATCGGCCACAAAACGGCGCTGCCCCTCGGCCTGCGCGTTGACCAGGGCGAACAGGCGGTTGAGCGAATGCACCAGCGGGCGCACCTCGTCGGGCGAGGCGGCTTCATCGATGGGGCTCAGGTCGCGCGGCGAGCGGCGCTCCACCGCCTCGGCCAGGCCCACCAGGGGCTTGAACGCCTGCCGCACCGCCCAGTGGATAGCAAAACCTGCCGCCAGCAGCAACACCAGGTTGGGCAGCAGCACCCTGAGCAGCAGTTGCTGGGCCCATTTCTGGCGCGGGTCGGACCCGTCGGCCAGCGCCACCACCAGCTCGCCCGCCCCGGTGCGGCCACGCAGCACCGCCACCCGGTAGGTCACGCCACCAAACTCCACGCTGTGGAACTCGGGCGCCTGGGTGGTGGGCACCGCTCTGTGCACCCAGTCGTCGCCCAGCAGCAGCCGCCCCGAGGTGTCGCGCACGCTGTAACCAGCAAACCCGCGTTCTGGCGCAGAAAGTCTTCGACCGGCGGCGCCAGCAGCAGCAGGGGTGAGGCGTTGTCGCGGATGGGCGGCGCCAGCACCGAATCGGCCAGCGCGGGCAACAGCCGCACCAGGCGCTGGTCGTGCCGAACGGCCGCCTCGTCGGCCGAGCGGTAGTCCAGCCACACGCCCACCAGCGCCAGCACACACAGTGGCAGCACCAGCATCAGCAGCAGCCGGGTGCGCAGGTCGGACGTCATGGCACGCAAACCGGGCCGCTTGGGGGAGGAGTTCCGAAGCAGCATGGCGGGCGGTCGAGAAAAAGAAAAAACCGGGGCAGCTGCCCCGTCAGGGAGCCTGGAGTTCCAGCCGGTAGCCAAACCCGCGGATCGACCGCAGCGCCACACCATGGGGCTCCAGCTTGCCGCGCAGGCGGGAGACATAGACCTCGACCGCATTGGGCGTGATCTCCTTGTCCCAGCCGGTCAGCGCCTGCAAGAGCTTGTCCTTGCTGGCGGGCTTGGGGGCGTTGATGAGCAGGTACTCCAGCACCGTCCACTCGCGCGGCCCCAGCTCGATCACCTGTTCGCCCGCATCGCTGCGGATGCTCGCGCGGCGACCGGCGGTGTCCAGCTCCAGCGGGCCAAAGCTCAGCACCGCCGTGGTGGCGGCCTGCGAGCGGCGCAGCAAGGCCCGCAGGCGTGCCAGCAACTCGGGCAGCTCGAAGGGCTTGACCATGTAGTCGTCTGCCCCCAGGTCAAGCCCCTGCACCCGGTCGTGCAGAGCGTCGCGCGCGGTGAGGATGAGTACCGGCATGGCGGGGCTGGCCATGTCGGGGCGGCGCAGGCGCCGGGTCAGCTCCAGCCCATCCATGGCCGGCAGGCCGATGTCGATGATGGCCGCGTCGAACGACTCGGTGCGCAGCACCTCTTCGGCGCGCTCACCGCTGCCGACCCAATCCACGGCATAGCCTGCATCGGTCAACCCCAGCTTGATGCCGCTGGCCACCATCACATCGTCTTCGACCAACAGCAAGCGCATGGCAGGCCGCAGAAGTGTCCAAAAGAAGTGTCAGAAGTCAGTGCGACCGGATCATGGTGCCGTAGGCCTGGTCGGTCAGGATTTCCAGCAGCATGGCGTGCGGCACCCGGCCGTCGATGATGTGCACGGCGTTCACGCCCGCCTTGGCGGCATCCAGCGCGCCAGCAATCTTGGGCAGCATGCCGCCGGAGATGGTGCCGTCGGCAAACAGCGCGTCAATGCGGCGGGCCGTCAGGTCGGTCAGCAGATTGCCCGCCTTGTCCAGCACGCCCGGGGTGTTGGTGAGCAACATCAGCTTTTCGGCCTGCAGCACGGTGGCCAGCTTGCTGGCCACCACGTCGGCGTTGATGTTGTAGCTCTCGTTGTTCTCGCCAAAGCCGATGGGGCTGATCACGGGGATGAACGCATCGTCCTGCAGCGCCTTGACCACGCTGGGGTCGATGGAGACGATGTCGCCCACCTGGCCCACGTCATGCTCGATGGCAGGGTTCTTGTTGTCCACCATCTTGAGCTTCTGGGCGCGGATCATGCCGCCGTCGCGGCCGGTCAGGCCCACGGCCTTGCCGCCCGCCTGGTTGATCAGGCCCACGATGTCCTGCTGCACCTCGCCTGCCAGCACCCATTCGACCACTTCCATGGTCTCGGCATCGGTCACGCGCATGCCCTGGATGAACTCGCCCTTCTTGCCCAGGCGGTTCAGCGCCGTCTCGATCTGCGGCCCGCCGCCGTGCACCACCACGGGGTTCATGCCCACCAGCTTGAGCAGCACCACGTCCTCGGCAAAGTCGGCCTGCAGCGCCGGGTCGGTCATGGCGTTGCCGCCGTACTTGATGACCATGGTCTTGCCATGGAACTTGCGGATGTAAGGCAGCGCCTGGGCCAGGATTTCAGCCTTGTCGCGCGGGGCAATCGAAAGAAGGTCGGTCATGGAGGCGTGCCATCCGGAGAAAACAAACAGGGTGAGGCGCAAATTGTGCCGCATTCGCGCGGCACTCCCGCGCCGGATTTCGCAAGGCGCGAGGCCTGCGCCGTGCCGTTCAGTGGCGCAACCAGTGGGGCACCTTGAACCGCACAATCGCCAGGTAGGCCATCACGTAGCTGATGACAAACAGGCCGCAAAACGCCATCAGCAGCGGCGTGTTGTTCCAGAACAGCACGGCAGGCACCACCGTCAGCAAGGTGAAGCCCCACAGATAGGGCGAAGTGCGGTTGTTGCGCATAAGCATGCGGCGCGACTCATCGTCGTGAAACACCCCGCGCACAATGCGGCGGTAGATGAGCTGGTGAAAATGCAGGGCATCGGCCACCCCAGGCGAGACACCCCGCACCGCCTTGCGGTAGATGGAGAAAATCGTTTCCCACACCGGGTAGATCAGCAGCAGCATGGGAAACCACGGCGAAACATCCGCATTGCGCTGCACCAGGGAAATGCTGGCCATGGCAATCACCACGCCCCACACATAGGCCCCGCCATCCCCGGCAAAGAGCATGCCGCGCGGGTAGTTCCAGACCAGAAAGCCCCCCGTGGCCGCTGCGGTGGACACCAGCAGCGCCGCCAGCGCCCGGTCGCCCACCTGCAAGGCCACATGGGCCAGCGCCAGGCAGACGATCAGCGCCACCATGCCCGCCAGGCCGTTGTAGCCGTCGATGATGTTGAACGCATGGGGCAGGCCGGCAACAGCCAGAACAACAACGGCAATCCCCAGCCAGGGGGCCGCCGCCAGCACGGCATCAAGCCAGGGCCAGCCCATGCGGGGCAGGGTCAGGTTCAACACAACCACGGCCAGGACGCCTGACGCCCCCGTCAATATCAGCCGATACCGGACTGAAAGGCGCTGGGTCATGTCTTCGGCAATGCCGCCCAGGGCTGCAGGCAGCAACACCACCAGCCATCCCCACACCCAGGCACCCAACCTCAGCGAGCCGGGATCGCCCCACTGCAAGGACTGCAGGACACCAAGACTCCAGCTGCAGCCGATGCCCAAAAGCAACGCGGCTCCTCCCAATCGGGGAACATCCCCCAGATGAAAGCGTTGGGGCATGCCGTTGCCGTACACGGAAGCGTGGCTGCGCATCCATCGCACGATATACCCTGCAGCCAACGCTGCGACGATGAATGCCACCACAGATAACCAGATCATGAGCGGCCGATCGTACCCGGACTCGGCGCAAATGCCTGCAAGAAACCGCTAGCCAAAGCTACGCACGGCAACCGATTGACTCCTGTTACGTGAAATAGTACGGATTTTGGCAATGGGAATAGTTCAGGTCCAATTGGGCGCCTGCACCCCATGATGGTCTTCAAGCGGATCATGCAGCGTCTCGTCCGCACTGCAACTGCGCCTTACCGGACCAAAGCACGGTAGATGCGCATGACCTTGGCAACATACTGCTGTGTTTCCGGATAGGGAGGTATCTGCCGTCCGTACTTGAGCACGGCACCTTCGCCCGCGTTGTAGGCAGCCAAAGCCAGCTCCTTGTCGCCATCGAACATGCGCAGCAGATCGGCCAAGTAGCGGGTGCCGATCTGCGCATTCACCTTAGGCTCCATGGCAGCATGGTCTCCGTCAGATGTCCGGCCTGCAGAAACGCCGTAACGCTCGGCGGTGGCAGGCATCACCTGCATCAGGCCCAGCGCGCCTTTGCGGGATACTGCTTTCTCGTTGAAGGCCGACTCCGCCGCAGCCACGGCAATCACTAACGCGGGATCCAGGGACTGCGACAGGGCTGCCGCCTCCAAGTGCGGTTTGGCTGCATCAAAACCAGGAAACTGCAGAGCTGATGGCTCGCGCTCTTTGCCACCCTTGTCCGTCCTGATCGATGGAATGCGGCTGAGCCAGGTCACCCCCCGCGAAGCAGGCGGCGGGGAACCATTTCCCATGTGCACCACGCCATCGCCGTCCACAAACTCCCAGACTGCGTCGGCCCAGGCGACAGATGAGAAAACAACCCACAACGAGACGAGCAGCATCGCTCCGCGCGCAAAACCTAGCATCCCTCGCGGCATGCCGCATGCGCGCCTTCTTCCATTCCGTGTACTCATCTGCATCCGATTCACTCTGCTCAGCGCCAGATGCCCTTGACAATGGACCAAACGCGCCGAAGCCCTGTAACGGGCAGCGCGGGCTGCGGCCAGGCCTCGCCACGCCGCGCACGGATCAGCCTCGCCGGCATGCCCGCCGCTACCATCCCTGCGGGTACATCCTGCCGGACCAGCGCCCCGGCTGCCACCACGGCACCACGGCCAATGGTCACACCCTCCAGAACAATGGCGCCCGCCCCTATCCAGGCACCATCTTCGATCGTGATCTTGGCCCGGGTAATGCGATTACGGGCGATGATCACATCCCCTTCGTCGATGGCATGGCCCGCAGACAGAAGCTTGGCGTGGGGCCCGATCAGCACATCTTCGCCAATCTCCAGTCCGCCCTCGCCGGATAGGTAGCCCCCTACGTTCACGATGGTGCGCGCACCAATGCGGATTCCTACACAGGGGTCCGCGACCACATCCCCCAGCACCAGGCGCGTATGCGCATACAGGCTGACCCCGTCAGCCAGGCACAGCACCCCGGCACGCTGGCCAAAGCGCATCACGGACACAGTGGGATCAATCCGGCAGTCCGCACCCAGGGCATCCACCCCTGCGTGCGACAGCGTGAAATCGGGGACTCCTAACAGCATATTGCCCTCGCCATGGCCACCTATGAGGTGCGGCCCATAAGTCGTCGCCAGCGCCGGGACCAAACACCTGCTGGAGAGGGCTGCGCAGCCAGCCTGGTGGCCAGTTCTGCCTCCACCGCTGTCTTTTCAGCCCGCACGATATCCATCTCCGCACGCATTTGCTTTGCCTCGAACTGGAGCTTGCCGATGATGTCCTTGGCTTCCGAAAAGGCCTTCTGGTGCTCCAGCAGTGACGCGCGCTCACGCTGATGCACCACAGTCAGGGCTTGCAGGTCCTCACGCAGCTTGTCTGCCGCGTTACGGGCATCGATCAACTCCCAGGCGGAGGCGTCTACCGAGGGGGTCACCACCGCCATCCACTGGTAGACATCGAAATCCTGCCAGCCCGCCAACAATGCCTGGCGCTGCTCGCCAGACAACGCACTCCAGTACCAGGCAAATTCGCTGCACTCGACTGGTACCCGGTTGGCCTCCCAGGCCCTGGGCGACCACCCGCAGTCCAGCAGAACCTTTTCAATGCTGCGCCGGGTGAAGAACCGGACATGGGTACGGTCCAATTGGCCCTTGTCTGAGTAGTCGAAGATGCCATTGCGCATTGCGGCCACCACGCCGGCATAGGCGATGTTGGGCACGGAGATCACCAGACGCCCCATGGGAGCGACAAACTCGCTCAGGCGGGACAGCACCTCCTCGGGCTTCCTGAGGTGCTCCAGCACATCACAGGCCAGCACAGCATCGAAGCGGCGGCCGGCGATCGCATCCAACCAATCGGTACCGTCCAGATTGCCGGAGATGACTTCGGCTCCCAGGGCCTTGAGCACATCCAAGGCCTCCGGGTCGTTTTCCACCACCGTTACCCGATGGCCGCGCGCAAGCAGTACCCGGGTCATCGCGCCAGGCCCTGGGCCTAACTCCAGCACGGAGCCGCCCCCCTGCGGGACACGGCGCAGCAACCGAGCGGCCCACTCCTCCCCATCCGGCTCGAAAGCGTAGTCGTAGCGCTCAATCTTGGTCATGCGTGTCCCCCGGCTTTGGTTCTGCTTGTAATTCTGGCGCCTGTTGCTGCCACATCTGATCCCACAATCCCCATTGCCACCAGGCCCAGGGCCGGCTCCGCACATCTTGGTCAAGACGCTGGACCACTGTGTCAATGGCCTGCCTGGGGCTCTCCGGCAAAGGCTCGACACGCACTTGCAGATTGTCCGGGGTTCGCGAACAGGTCACCGCGTGCAGCAACGGGACCCCAGTGGACTGGGCAAGGCGCTCGATGCCGGTGGGCAGACTCAAACGCCCCCCCAGGAACGGGTGGTCCCGCAGACGACCAAACTCGGGCCGCCATGCATCAGCCAGAATCACCCAGCCTTGGCCCGCCCTCAGGCTCTCGTGCACCGGGCGCAGTCCATCACTGGTGGTGTGCCAAGTCCCCCCTGTCACAGCGGTGTAGCCCTGGATCTTGCGCAGCAGGAAGTTGCGCTGTGCCGCCTGGAGCTCGGGGTTGTCGAGCACCGGCATCGTCAGCACGTTGGTGGCGACTCCCGCTCTCGCGAGCGCCACCGGCGCAGTCAGGAGCCGGTCATAGTGGTTGAGCACCAGAATGAACCCCTTGCCCTGTCGAGCGAGGCCCTTCACATGCTCGGCCCCTTGCAGGTCAACGGCGGGCCCGCCTCTGCAGCCCAGCCGGTGGAACGCCATGGCATCCACCATCTCCTGCGCCAGCATCGCCAAATGGGCCTTTGCCCATTGCGCGTGCTCTGCCCCCGTGGCCCCCGGAAACACCCGGGCAAACAGACCTTCCAGCCAGCGCAGCAATGGCTCACGCTCACCGGCAGATTCACGGCCTATGCGTCCAGCAAGCCGCCAGGGCAGGGTCGTGGGCACACGGGCCATGGAGGGGAAGAGCAGGTCCAAAGACCAGGCACGCGTCATTCGACCAACACCCACTCGTGCTCCAGCCAGGTCACGCCAAACTCCCGGTGTTTCTGGTTCAGCACGGTAAACGGCTGGATGAGTTCAGCCATGTCCAGCACCTGAATGCCGGAATCATCCAGAACATACACACTCCACAGGTATTCCCCTGACAGCAAGGACAACCGAGGAAAGCGCGCACGGATGCGGTGGGTACCAACACCCTGCAGCGGCTTGCCTTCCGCGCGAAACTGTGTGCTGGTACCAAACACGTTGTCCTTGTCTGGCCGGACAATCGCAAACAGTACATGGAATGGCGCATCGGCGGCATAAGACTCGACAACGATCTCCACCGACAGGTCCTGGAAGGAGTCCACCTGTGCAGGATTGATCCCATCCCCGGTTTCAATGGTCAGTCCACCGATCTTCACCAGAGGCACCCCCGAAGACACGCCCGCCGCAGGGGCCGCATCGTCCGTTTTCACAGCCTCATTCGACTCGACGCGCAAATGTGCATACCGGCGCCGCTCGTGCGATTCGTAGGCCGTTACCACATCTTCGGTCGCCCCGATGGCCTGTATCTTCCCGCCATGGATCCACGCGGCCCGCTGGCAAAGGCTGCGCACCTGGTAGAGGTTGTGGGAGCAAAACAGCACTGTCGCACCGCGTTCTCGCAGTTCCAGGATGCGGTTCAGGCTCTTCTTCTGGAAATGCAGATCCCCCACGGAAAGCGCCTCATCCACGATCAGTACATCCGGGTCAATGGCAGTTGCGGCGGCAAATGCCAGCCGCATGAACATGCCGGAGGAATAGGTCTTGACGGGCCGCTCCAGCGTCTCCCTGGTCAACTCCGAGAACGCTGTCGCCCGCGCAGTGAGATCCTCCATGGCGCCCCCCTCCAGGCCATGCAGGGCGGCCATGAAGCGGATGTTGTCGTAGCCAGATTCTTCGGGGTGGAAGCCCGCACCCAGTTCCAGCAACGCGGCCACGCGCCCCTCCTGCGTTACCTGCCCACGCGTCGGCCGGATGGTGCCCGCAGCGATCTTCAGCAAAGTGCTTTTGCCTGCGCCGTTCTCGCCGATGAGGCCAAACGTCTCACCCGCCTGGACTTCAAAGTCCACACCGGTCAGTGCCACATGCACCCGGTGGCGCTGGCTGCGCGTCACCCACTCCCACAGGCGGTCCTGGGGACGGGCGTACACCATATAGGTCTTTTCGATGCCCTCAAAGCGGATGGTCATGACTTAAAGGGCCTCGCCCAACGCGGACTTCATAGAACGGAAGAACCACCACCCACCACCGCCGAGCAGCACCACCCACACAGCCAGGGCCACAGGCGTTCCTGGCGGCACAGGCATGTGCAACACCGCGCCTTGCACCATCAGCACCAGACAGGCCAGAGGATTGAACAGGAACCAGTTGTGAAACTGCTCCGGCACCTGGGACAGCGGGTACACGATGGGCGTCACGTAAAACCACAACTGTAGTGCGAAACGCCACCATGGAGCCCACATCGCGCCACAGAAAATGCGCCATGCTCAGCAACAGCGTGAGGCCATAGGTCAGCGCAATCTGGGCCAGCACCAGTACAGGCAACCAGGCCAGCGAGGCGTAGGGCCCCACACCCTGCCCCACCGACAAGACCAGCAGCAACCCGTAGCCAATACCCAACACGAGCAGGCTGCCGCCAACAGACACAGCCGGCAGTATCTCCGCAGGCATAGGCTGCTTACGCAGAAAGTCCTCGTACGCCGCCAGAGCACCCAACCCCTCGGCCAATGGCATCGGTGAAAGGCAACCACACAGCCAGGCCCCGCCAGAAGGTGCAGCAGGTAGCCATTGTTCACATCCAGCCCGGGCACCCGCACGGCCAGCACCAGGCCGAAAAGAACATAGAAGATGGCCAGCGTGGCAACGGGCTGAACAAAAGCCCAGGCAAAACCCAGTACCGAACCGGCATAGCGGGTCTTGAACTCGCGCACCATCCAGTACCGCCAAAGCACCCACAACTGGCGCGCATTGCGCGGCGCTGCCGATGAGACCCCAGTGGAATGGGAAACAGGGCGCGTCATGGCACCGTCCGCAGCCATTGGACCGATTTGGCCACACCCATCCTCAAAAGCCATGGTGGGCGCCCACTGAACAGCTCCTTCTGGGCACGCTGAATGTCGAACACATTCACCGGTGGGTCGAAAGGACGCGCGGGGAAAACTCGCCGTTCTACGGACATGCCCCAACAAACGCTCCAGGGTGTGCACAATATCATTGACGCTGTGCCCTGCACCGCCGCCAATGTTGAAAATTCGGGTCGTCCCCTCATGGCGCGCCGCTGCTGCGAACGCATATCCCACATCCGAGGCATAGACGAAATCGCGCACCACAGAACCATCACCCCACACATCCAGCGGTTGCCCATTGAGCGCGCGGTGTGCAAACACGGCAATCACACCTTGGACACCATGGGGTTGCTGCCACTCGCCGTAGGGATTGCTCAGCCGCAGAATGCGGCATGGCAGGCCATGCTGCGTCTCTTCGATGCGCAGGTGGTGCTCAATCGCTAGCTTGGTGGCCCCGTAGGCCCCCATCGGCATGGTCGGGTGCGTTTCGCTCAGCGGGACAAACTGCGGCCGCCCATACACGGCTCCGCCCGACGACGCAAACAGCAACCTGGGGCGCGCAGCCTTTTTGCGCAGTTCCTGCAGAAGGCGCAAGGTTCCCACCAGATTGGTCTGGACATCCTGGATGGGGTCCTCACTGGCCGTGGCTGGCACTGTGGACGAAGCGAGGTGGACGATCACATCGGCGCCGCCTACAGCATCCCACCAGGAGGCCAGGTCAAAGCAATCCGCCTGCACTTGCCCCGTCAGCCAGGGAGCGCTACCCGCAGCCGACAATGACCGGTCTACCGACCAAACCTCTGCGCCTTCAGACGCCATGGCACGCCCAATATGGCGCCCCAGAAACCCAGCTCCACCCAGAATGACGCAACGCATCAGGATTGGCCTCGCGGTTTCTGTGTCCGGGCGCGTTGCAGCCCCAACTCGAAATCACGGGCCACAGCATCCCAGGTCTGGCTCCGGGCAAACACCTCGGCACGCTGGCTCATGGCGTGACGCCGTGCATCGTCTTGCAGCAAAGCACACACGGCATCCGCCAGTTTTTCGGGCGACGACTCCGCCAGCATCACCACATCGTCGTTGAGCAGCCACTCCACGTTGGCCCCCGGTTAGACACTACGGCACAGCCGCTGGACATCAGCTCCAGAGGAAGCAGCGATGCATTGGTGAGCGACAGCACCAGCGCGGCATCGCACTGGCTGTACAGGTCTGGCAGATCATCCAGCGCCAAAGTGCCGCAATTCAGGTGCGGAAACGGGATGTGGTAGCCCGCCGTGTCCCAGCCCGCCAGCACAAACTGCACATCGGGCAAACGCTCCCACACGGCATTCAGCACTAGCAGGCCCAGTTCAAATGCACGCCGGGGCGTGGGAGGGCGGGCATAAAAGAACACCCGGCGAATTTCCGGCTCGCGCCGAGGCAGGCGGCGGTAGCGTTCGAGTTCCACGCCAAAACCCACCGGATGGGTGGTCATGCCGTATTCCTGCGCCAGCTTCTGCGCCAGCCAGCCACCGGCCGTGATGCCGAAGAACCCGAAATGGTAGGTGTTCTCAGCAAGCACCGATTCCGACCCCACCGGGTAAAAATGGGGCTCGTAGTCCTGCACAAAATACAGTTTGTGCTGGGCACCCGTGAATGCCCGCACCGCATAGGCCGTGTCCCAGCCCGTGGCCACAGCAAACTCACAAGGGGGCAGTTGGTCCAGTCCCAGCAACACCCGGGCCTGCAATGGAAAAAAGTGTTCGCGTATTTCGTCGCGCGCCTCGTCTGCATTCTGGTGCATGACAGGCTTGCCAATCACGATGGTGGACGTATAGCCCATCTGCTCCAAGTGCCAGATCGTGCGGAAGATATTGAGATGCCCCCCCGAGCCCAGGTTGAAATCGGGAATAAACCACAGCAGCGTTCCAACCCCGGCCTTGCCCGGCGTGGCCTGCAACACATAGGGCAGGGCAAAGTCGTAATGCCGAAAAACATCGACATACCGGCCGGGCCCCTGGCGCAGGCGGCGCACCACGGCACGCAGGGCGGGGACCACCCCCTCCTTGCGGACCATCTCTTTGACACGCCAGATTTTCTTCTTAAGGTTCAATGCCATGGTCAGGCCGCCCCTGCACGCTGCAATTGCTCATCGCGCGAAACCGAACGCAACAGCCAAGCGGGCAAGCGGTCGTGGCGCGTGCCCAGGTACTGCCCCAGAACGCGCGCCAACTCAATGCAGGCCATATACCCCGCATTCTTGAACAGACGCCAGCCACGCAGGCCGCCACTGCGCAACCACGCCAGATCCCGCTTGGCCAGGTGCGCGGCCGACCGCAGCGCCTGGAGCAGATGGTCCTGGATACGGTAACCAAAATAGCGGTTGAACGAGCGCGCCTCGTCAAAATTGCGCTGCAGCGTTTCCCATACGCCAAAATCGTGCGAGTGGTACACCACTGCATCGGGAACAAAGGCCTTGGCATGGCCCGCCTCAATGGCTCGCAATGCCCAAGTCTGGTCTTCGGCAAAAGCCACTTCAGGCAAGGGCAGTTGCTCCCACACCGAGCGGCGGATGCACGAATTGTTGCTGGAAAAGAAGTGCAGCCACTGCCGATAGCCAGGGTCGGCGGCAAACCGGGCCCGGTCTTCCAGGCGCACCACCGACAGCTTGTCACCAAAGCCGGCAAAGTGCTGGTTCAACTCGCAATGCGTGACATGCCGGGCATGGGGGTGGGCCCGGTGCGGCCCAAAGGCCCCTGCCACCGCAGGATCAGAATCACAGCCCTGCACCATGTTGGCCAACCACTGCGGGCTGGCAGGCCGGGCATCCTGCGTGATGAACACCAGGAATTGCCCCGATGCCATCGACGCCAGCAAATTGCGCGTGCGTCCGTGGCCGAACTCCGCAGCGGGAATGGTCTCGACGCGCACACCATGTCGGCGAGCCAGCTCTACAGAGCCATCCGATGAACCGGAGTCCACCACAATCACCTCGAAGGGCCAAGGCGCCTGCTGGGCCAGCACCGCCTCCAGCACATCGCCCAGCAAGGCCCCACCATTTTTGACTGGTATTAATACAGACGCGCGAATATCAGCCATGCGATGCAACAGCAAGTCCCAGAGAAGGCGAACTCAGTAGTCTAACAAATCCGCCTGCAAGGACCAATTCTGCGCAGGGCCAAAGGCGCTACTGCTGAGGCTTTGCTTCCACCTTCTCCTCAGCCTTGGTCGCCGCACTATTGGCCTTGGCCATCAGATCACGAATGGCTGCTCGGTCAATCTCCACGCCATAGCGCTTGAACAAATCCGCACGCATCTGTGTCTGCGCTTCTTCGCGGCAGTAGCTCACTGCACGGGTGGAGGCAAACGACTTGGCCTCGTCCCACGACAGTTGACGCGCCTCGCGCTTTTGCAACACCGAGAACAGATAGACAAACTCGTCATCCTGCACCGGCCCCAGCAACTCACCCGCCTTCACGGTCTTCAAAGCGCGCATGATGGTGTGGTCACCATCCAACGTTATCCACCCCAGGTCGCCTTGCGCATCCAGCGAATATTCGCCCTTTGCACGCATGGCAACCAAACCAAATTTGCGCTTACCCGTAATCACCGCGCGGGCCTGGTCCTGCAGCCAAGCCATGGCCGAACCGCCGCCAATCTCCGTGGCCGCAGGCAAAATAATCCGCTCTACCCGCGCTTGCGCTGGTACGACAAAGGCTTGGGGATGCGAATCGAAATACTTGCGTGCTTCCTGCTCGTTGGCGGGCGCCTCACAGGCGGGCGCCTGTTTCTTGTAAACAGCCAAACCATACACATCGTCAAAGCGCTTGGGCGCGCCCTCAACCTTGCGTGGCAAACCCAGCCGCCCCCCCTCCAGCACCAGCGCCCGAGTCATGGCCATTTCCTGGACAACACCCTCTACTCCCCAGGCGTTGCGCGCGATCTGCCTGAGATCGATTCGACTGTCCAGGTAGTCCGACAGGTCCTGCTCGCTCACCACCTCGCCATTGGCCAAGCGTGCCAACGGTTTGGCCGGGGTTGACTGAGCCCAAGCAGAAGCCAGCGTCATACAAAACACAGCAGCAGCCAAGTGCTTGATTTTCTTCAACATCATCTCTTTCGTCCTCTTTACGGCATTTGGGGCTTCGCCTGTTCCCACAGCGGCCCATAGATAATTTCAACGCCCATTTTTTTGGGCAGCGCGGCAGAGTTGAAGACCACGAGGTCCTGAACACCATCCGCATCGGCATCTGCGAGTTGCAAACCTGTGGCAAAACCATCCACCGGCAACCAGCGTGTCTCCAGCACCGCACCATCGGCGCCCAAGCGCTGCAAAGCCAAACGCGAATCCATCGCCCAGATCACAAGATCGTCGGCCAGCGGCAAAACACTCACAGTCCCCACCGGTTGAGGGGCAACAATCCACTGAAGTTCCCCGCTGTCCATGTTGAAACGCAGGTTGCGCCCGCCAGTCTCCAGAGCCACATACAACCAGCGCCCCGAAGGCGATGGTCGGGTATGGCGCGGAATGATGCGAATCTCCACAGGCACCGTCAGCAGATTGCGCGCAGCACCTTGCAGGTTGCCTTCCGACGCCAACACTACCCTCTTCTCATCCAGGCAAGCCGCTACCATCCCCCCTGACGGCGCACCAGGCGCACGCTGCACACGCACGGGGTGCCATGGGGCCTCGCACCACTTGACCTGTTGGACACGTGTGGCAGCCTCAGGTTGATCCGGGGCGTAATCCACCCAGACCACTTCCTTGCCCGTGTAGGGCGTGGCCAGCAAGCTGTAACGCCCCTCAGAAGCGCTCACCAGCACCACGTCGCGCGGCGAAATCCCTACGGGAATCTGGCGCAGGGGCTGCAAACGCCCTTGCACCACACGGAACACATCCAGGCTGAAGCTGTTTTCCACCGCCGCAACCACCAGGTCGTCGCTGAGCCAGATCGCGCTGTCTGGGTGATAGGCTACGGATTGCTTGTCCAGCAACCGCGCCTTGCGCCCCTGCACTTCATACAGCACCACCGTGCTCTTTTCATGCTCCACCGCCACCAGTCGGCAACCTGCAGCGCCACAGCGCAGTTCGCCCCCCCAGGCCATATTCACGTCAATCCCTGTACGAGCAGGTTGAAGCTCAGAGGCATCACGAGTGCCGGAAGCAGCACCCGATAGCGCCCCCTGCGCGGGCACAGGCGAGGTTTGACAGGCAGCAAGCAAAAGAGCAGCGAGAGTGGCTGCAACCACTTGTAAAGGGCGTCCCGATATCATTCCAAGTTTCCTATTTCTGACACACCAAAACAAATAGCGCCCAAGGGCGCTATTTGTTTTGAGGGTGACACAAGGCCACCCCGTCTAAGCCAAGCTGGCGCAGCGAGCCGCGCCATCAAGTCATTAGAATGCGCCGGACAGGCGGTGTGCGCCCAGCAGCGTTTGCACAGCACCGAAGGCAGGAGCCACGATGGTGGAGTAAGCCACCACGGAGCCGCCACCAGCGGACAGCAGAGGACCAACCAGAGCTGGGGCCACTGGAGCGTTAGCAGGAGCAACGCCTGGGTTCCATTCGATGATACCGTCCAGGAACGCAGCAGGGCGGCCGGGGATGGTTTCAGGATCGAACCACGACAGTTCGCTTTCGTTCAGTTGGAAGTTCACGGACTGACGGTTTTGCGCGTTGTCATAGATGTTGACAGTGTGCGTACCGATTTGGTTGCCAGTGGACCACACAGTGATGCGGGTGTCATTGCCAGCGTTCAGAGCGCCGTCGATGAAATAGCGCAGCGACAGTTGGGTCGTAGCAGCCACGGCTGCAGCGCCAGCCACGCTAACCAGGCTCTGAGCGTCCATGGTCGACAGGTTGGTACCAGCAGCCAGGGTCAGAGGACCGTCGATCACGGGCGTGAATGCAACGCTCTTGCCAGCGACGTCCACGTAGAAAGCGTTACCAGCCAGCTGACCGGAGGTAGCAGCGTCAGCTTGGGTAGCCAGCGTGGCGTTTGCGGGAGCGCAAGCCGTAGCAGCGCTCAGACCGGCGCCGCCCGAACCCACTGCGAACACCAGGTAACCACGCTTGCCTTCCATGCCAACGCCGGAAGCCGTAGCCCAGTTGAAGCCGGTGTACTGCTTGTTGGTCATGGGGAAGCAGCCGTCCACGCCGTGGCCGGAGTTCACATCGAACCAGGTCCAGAACACGGGGATCGTGCGGCCGGATTGATTCACCAGACCGACAGCGGTCGTGTTGGCAGCGCCGTTGTGGATCACGTTAGGAACCACCAGGCCGTTGGAGAACGTACCGACCGTATAAGCCTGAGCCACACCAGCCGTCAGCGCAGCTGCCGCAACGGCTGCCAGAGCAAATTTTTTCATCTTAAATGTCCTTAGAAAAAAGAAGGAAGCTTCCCACCCTTGCGGGCTGTGCAACCCATCCGTCAAACCGTTTGGGCTGCAAGTATCTTAGCCCGTGAACACAGGGTTTTCAATCCTTGCATCATTTTCATTTTTTTCACCCATGTTTTGTTGCAGCAACACAACGAAGCACATCGGCAGTTGCGCACTTCAAAGAATGCCTCTGCGCTCCGCGTGGTACCAGAGCCCATCCACCCGCACCCACTCATCCTTCAAGACCACTTCCTGATCCATCATCCGCAGCACAGGAATCGAATAGGTGACTTTGACATCCACCACAGCTTTGTCACCCTCTAACGAGCGGACTTCCAGCACTTGTACCGCTTGATAGAGAATGCCTTCACGCTTCAGGTAAGCCTGCAAGGTCCAGCCAGGTTTCTTGGACAACTCTTCGTAATTCCAGGAAGTGACAGGATCATTGTCTTGCACCGACCTCCAGAACGCCGTAGCGCGCTGAAGGAGCGCTTGGCGATCCGAGGCGGGCGATGAACCGCTCGCGCAACCAACCAAGCCCGCAGCCAACACGGTCACAGCAGGTGCCGCCAGATAACCCAGCAGACGGCGGCGTTGAAACATAGGCAATTTCATGCATATTCTCCTAGAAAACAGACAGGGGCAAAGCGTTTACTAACTACATGTATCCGTATGCGGCCCCAGCCTCAACGTGGAAGCGGGGGCAGCGCTGCCGGCCCGGAAGACCCATTTCGGTCCATTGACGGCGCCGACTGCAAAGACATGCTGCGCATGCGCTGGCGCATCTCGGCGCTGGCGCTGCGCAGGGCGTCGTCGTCCTCCAGCGCCCTGGGCGTCATCAGCACCAGCAGTTCGGTGCGGTTATTGTTGTTGGTGGTGTTGCCAAACAGGGCGCCCACCACCGGGATGCTGGAGAGCAAGGGCACGCCACTGCGGCCCGTGGTGTCGTTTTCGCGGATCAGCCCCCCCAGCACAATGGGCTCGCCGGAGCGCACCGCCACGCGGGTCTGGATCTGGCGGGTGAGGAACGCGCGCTGGCCCGTGGCGGTATCCAGGTCGCCCACATCGGTGACCTGCTGCGAAATGTCCAGAGTGATCAAGCCCCCTGCATTGACGGAGGGCGTGACGGACAGCATCACCCCCGTATCCTTATAGACAATGGATTCGGTCACCAGATTGCCAGTGGTGACCGAGGTGGAGCTCTTGATGGGCTGCTGCTGCCCCACCTGGATGGTGGCGTTGTGGTTGTTCAACACCAGCACCGAGGGACTGGACAGCAGGCGCACCTGGGATTTTTCGGCCAGGGCATTGAGCGTGGCGCGCACAACACCGGCCTTGTTGAGGATGGTGTATGAGAAACCCGGCTGCTTGGGCCCGATGTCGCCTGTTTTATTCATGTTGAGCAGCGCCTGCCCCTCACGGCCACCCGAGAGGCTGTTCTGCACGAACCATTCCACCCCATACTGCAGATTGCCCGTGAGGCTGACCTCCACGATGCTGGCTTCGATGAGCACCTGGGACGGCGCCTTGTCCAACTCGCGCAGCGCTTGTTCGATGCGACGGTATTCCGTGCGTGGTGCACGGATGAGCAAGGCATTGCGCTTTTCGTCGGCCACCACGCGCACATTGCCATCCAGCTGGCTGGTGGACGTGAGCGAGGCGTTGTTCGGTGAGGCCTTGCTATTGCTATTGTTTGTCATGGCCTGGAAGCCGGAGCCCCCGGCAGTGCCCGTGCTAGTGCCCGTGCTAGTGCCAGTGCTGGAGCCCGCACCAGTGCTGCTGCCACCAAAGGGGTTGGAGCCCCCTGCGCCGCCAGAGGCCAGACCGGTGCTGCCCGCGCCCTGGGTGAATTGCGTGGGCGCCGAGCCACCTGCCACACCGCCGCCCGATTTGGCCTGTGTGGACTGCCCGCCAAACAGGCCGTTGAGCATTTCTGCCAACTGCAAGGCCGAGCCGTTTTGCACGGGATAGACAAAAAGGCTGGCTTCCAGAGTGTCGGTGGGACGGTCCAGACGCCGCACCCAGGTTTCGACCTGCGTAAGCAGGTGGGCACGGGGGGTGACTACCACCAGGGCGTTGAGCCGCTCGACCGGAAACACCCGGATGAGCCCTCCCAGGGGGGCGGTCGCCTGTGCAGATGCAGCACTGGCAGCCGTCGCCGCGCCTCCAGCCCCCGGGGCAGCGCCCGCAGGCGCAGCAGGGGTAGCACCGCCGTAGGGGTCTGCGGATTTGTCCGATCCCAGCATGGCCTGCAAGGCATCGCGCACGACGTTGACGTTGGCGTTTTCCAACACAAAAACCCCCAGCGACATACCGGAGAGGAAGTCCACATCAAAGGCTTCCACCATTTCCAGCCATCCGCCCAATTGGGCCTTGCTGCCCTGCAGCACGAGCAGGTTGCGCATGCTGTCCACATAGACGATGGACTCCTTGGGCGCGATGGGCGCCAGGATCTTGGCCATTTCGGCAGCCGCGATGTGGTTCAGAGGAACAATGACAGTACCCGAGCCCGACAGATCCTTGAAGTTGGAGGCACCCACCACCGGGCGCGCGCCCAGGGTGACCGTGCGTTTGGTAACGTGGTACACGCCCGCGTTGTCGCGAACGATGGCCAGATCGTGCGGCAAGAGCACCGCATCCAGCACATCAAGCACCTGACTGCGCAGCAGCGGCTGGCGCGTATGCAGGCTCACCACGGTGTCGCCGCCTGCGTCAATGGTGTAGTTGAGCTTGAGCAAGTCCCCCAACAAAGCGGTAGCGAGGTTGCCCACCGTGACATTCTCGAAGTTAAGGGCAACCTTGTCGCCCTGGGCCAGCACGGGATCTACACGCGGCGCGATACTGCGCTTGAAGAGGTTGTCGTCCCCGGGGAAAAGCCGGGAGCCTGCAGCAGGCCGTTTGATTTCAGGACTCTTGGCTGCATCCGAAGTGGAGGCAGGCAGGCTCTCGGCCGTCGCCGGTGCAACAGGCCGAGCGGACGCAAGCGCCTGGGCTTCCTCCTTAGTAGCAGGCGCTGTCGTGCTGCCTTCGGCTGTCGCAGGCACAGCGGTAGACACAGGCCGGGATGCAGGACTTGCAACGGGCCCACTCTGCGTGCTGGCACAGCCAGAGGCCAGCAAAGCCAGCAAAAGAATGGAAGGCCGAATGTTCATAGGGGGTAACTCCACAATATATTGGGGTGCACTACGGTGGCTTAGCACCTGCTGTCACTGGTTTGCAGCAGGATTGCGCGCACGGTCGCCGATGGGGCCAGCGATGGGGCCGGTTTTGGCAGGCGCCGCAGCAGGACCTCCTGCCTCCAGCGGCCGCTCCACCTGCCCCTCGTCCGCCGAGGCAAACACGGCCTTGCGGCCATCGAACGACACAATGCGCCAGGGCTGAGTTGCTGCTGTGATCTTGAGGGTGCTGCCATCCGCGCGCTGCAATATAGCCACACGCTCCCCTCCCGACTCCAGTACAGCCGTTAGCCGCGACTGCGTCAGCTCACGCGCCACACTGCCTTTCTTGTCGTCTACATCCAGGGGCCGGCGCGACACCCATAACACGGGGCGCTCCAACGCCTGCCTGGCGCGCATCGGCGCGGACTGCGGCATGGGTTCCACCTTGGGCAGGTCAGGCCGACGCTCTTTCGGAGGGACCCAGCGGTCTTTTTCGGCCTGCCACCAATAAGCGCTTGCAACCAGGGCCGCGGCGGCTAGCAAAGGGGCCAGATACCAAGGCTTGATCATCATGGCGTGACCTTTTCTGGCGCCAGTGGCGCCTCCAGCTGCAAAGCCAGGCGCGCAGCCTGCGGCCCTGCGCCCGCGCTGGCACCTTCGCGCGTGATGCTGGCAGTACGCACCCAGAACGGCGGGCGGTGCATTTGCAGACTCTCCATGAAGCCCACCAGCTTGGACCAGTCGCCCGTGACTGTCGCCGTGAGGCGTATGCGCGCCAGCTTGCCCTCCTCCCCAGGCTCCAGAGCAGCTTGGGAAGACACCAGAGTGCTGCCGGAGGCTACGATCATCTGGCGCAGCTTCTGTTGAACCTCGTTCTGCGCAGCCTCGCCACCAGGATGCAGCCACGGAGCCACCGTGCCATTGGCAGTGCCCAGCAGGGCTTCAATGTCAGCGCCCGCATTCACCACACCCTCAAGCCGCTCACTGCGGGGTTCCAGTTGTTGCAGTGCGTTGTCATAGCGGGCCCACAGGGCCTGGTACACCAGCCCAGCACATGCCAGCCCTCCAAAGAACAGCAGCAGCACAACGACTACCGCACGGCGCAACCAGGGATTCATCAGTTTCATGGCTTTGCTCCTTCGCCGCGCCAGCGCATTTCGAAGGTGAAGCGCTCCTTATTCGACGCGCCTTCACGCACGCTGGCCCCAGTGGCCCGGACATCGGCAAGCGCGGGGTGGCGCCCTAGCTGTGCAATGAGTTCTGGAGCGTTGGAAGTCAATCCCGTGATACGGATTTCGGAGCCGGTGATTTCGATGCGATCCAGCCAGGTGTCCCCCGGCAAGGCAGCCGACAGGCCATCGACCACGCTGGCCAGAGGCAGATCGGTGCTGGCGTTCTTGCGCAACTCCTCGGCCATGCCGGCCTGGCGGCGCAGCTCATCCATCTTCTGGCGCAGGGGCGCAGCCTTGGGTACAAGCATGTTGACATGCTCGACCGCTCTCACCACCGCCTGGCGCTTCAATACCAACGGCATCAGCGCAGGCAGGGACAGCGCCACCAGCAGCAGCAAGAGCAGCACCACGGCAGCACCATCCACCCATCGCTGGCGATTGTTCTGCTTCTGCCAGGCCTGGTTACGCACAGGAAAAGCTCGCCCTTCCCGCAACAGAAAAACAGGCGCATCTGCGGGTAGCCCATGCTGGGTCAGCAGTTGGTCGCGCACGCTGCGCCGACACATTCCCCACTGAATGGACCACCCTCCGCTGGCCTCCGGCTCGGCTTTCCAGGCTGAAATGATTTGATCCGGCGGCAGGGGGGACACGCGCCACAGCGCTTCTTCCACCGCACCGCCCAAAGCTTTGCGCGGCATGGCGGGGAGTTGCACTGCCCCCCACAGGCATTCCATTTCTGGCACCAGCAGGCTCACGGCCTTGCGGCCGTCAACCCGCTTGCGCAAACGCCCCCCAGTCACAGACCAACGCCCCCCATCGGAAGCCACGGCGACGCTTGCGCTGGAGGGCCAGGCGCCATGCTCCACCAACACCCGCCTGAGATCACCCATACCCCATGCGAACCGATCAAGCGCGGTTTGCACACGAAGAGATAGCTGCCCCCGACCTGTCATGGCTTGAATTCCTGTTCCGGCTTGTTAAAGCGGCGTGTAGGCTCTACCGAGCGGGTTGTCCATGGCGTCAATGCGTCTGGGCGTTCGCTGGGGTCGATCCACACCTCGCGCTGCCACCAACGGTCGCCTTCTGCCTGGGTGAACGCTCGCACACGGACAGTCTGCCCACCTGACGACCGAGCAGGCGTGAAGAACTCGGCGGCGGCTCCTGAAAGAAGCACACCCGCCCTCATTTCCAGTGGGGATTTATGGAGGCGCGCCCCAAGACCCTGCTGACCCGTCAGAGCGTCGATCAGTGCGGGGGGAGCGGAGTCGATTTCGATGCGTTGCTGCCCGTTGACGCCCAAGTGGGGCGCGATTATCTCATAGAGCCCCGCCGTTATTCCGAGCACCGATTTCAGGTCGGAAAGGTCATCCAGCGCCGAGTTCCGGGGCATGGAAGGCCAGCCAGCAGCTCGGTATTGAGCAGCCTCAGCCCCCCCCACCCCACCGGGGGTATCGTCGGGATCAATGTAGTCCTTCACTCGAGAGGCGAGGATTGCGGCCTCGCCCGACGAGAGCCCTCCCGCCCTTTGGAAAAGCGCCTGGAGCAGCACCTCGCTGGCGACGTTGACGTCTACCAGCCCTCCTGATGGTGTGATTTCCACCCAAACATCGCTTTGCCCCAACGACAGTCGCTGGACCCGATACTGGCTATCCTTGCCTCTGCTGAGCAGCAGACGCTGGGCTGTCAGCTGTATTGCGGCGTCCAGAACAGACTCCACACGTAGGCGCTCCATATCCAGTGCTGTCCGCTGGGTTTGTTGCCGCACCCCCTGCGCGCCCGCAAGCACCACCAGCGAGAGTGCCGCCACCAGCCAGAGCACCATGATGAGCGCCGCACCCCGAACATTGTGTACACGCGAGGCCATCACCGGGCCCTCGCCAAAGGGAATACCAGAGACGGCCATGCGCCACGTTCGTCTGCGATCTCGACACGAACCCTTGCAGGGTAACCCGCTCTGGACGCGTCCCATTGCTGCGTCCATTCGCCGGAGCGTCCATCCTGGTAGTACCACTGCAAGGTCCGCACATCCCGCAGCAGGGTCTCACGCAAGGCCTTACTCCAGTCCAGCGCCATGAGCGCGCCATCGTAGGGAACGGCCTCAACAGAAAGGTCTATACGGCCGTTCTCATGGCGCAGAGGGTTCATGCGAAACACATAGAGTCCGCCCGCATCGCCACGCTCTGGCAAAGGAGCGACCCAAATGACCCCCGCAGCGTTGCCACTGAAGAAATTGACAAAAATATTCCCATCACGCCGACTGAGCAAGCGCAACGCGTCGAATTTTCGCCCCAGCCACTGGCTGACCACCAGCATCCGCTCCGAGCGCTCCATCACGCGCTGATTGCGCTCTTCAGAGCGACCAATGACACCGAAGCCTGCAAACATCAGTGCAACCACCGCCGCCGTGACGGCCAGGGCAATCAGCAGTTCCAGCAAAGTAAAACCGCGCGTGCGATTTTTCTGAAGGCGGTTCATGGCGTTGACCGGTAAGGTTTCCAGGTGGTCCAGGTCATGACCGTAGGGCCCTCCTTGCCACGCGTGACGTAGACGGTAACCTTGGCCGCACGCAAAGGCTCTCCAGACACAGGTCGCCCGTCTTGCTCCCGCAAGGGAATCTGCTCTGCATGCATCTCAACATGCCAGTGCCACTCCCCCGAAGCACCACTCAGCTGCCGCTCGGCATCTTCGGCAAACGTGCTGCTGGCCAGCGCCGAGCGGGCGACCAGTGCCGCTTCGATCCGAGATTCAACATCCATCACGCCCTTAGAGCTTTGCCCCACCGTACGGTAGAGACTGGCAAGGGCAATAGCAGCAATGGACATGGCGACCAAGCGCCTCCAGCAGGCTGAAACCTCGCTGGCATGGCCCCCGGAGGGCCTGCCTGCGCCCGCCGCCAGCACGAAGGCCAAGGCACTGCCACAGACGGCTCATCACCGTCATGACGGTGCCACTGCAGCAGCTTGCTCTACCGTGCCCAGCAGCCAGTTCACCCGAAAGGCCAAGCCTTGCCCCCCCCGCAACACCGCCAACCGCCCCCCCCGGGCACCGCCATCGGGATTGAACACAAAGAGCGGGACGCCTGACCCAGACGCTACCCCAGCACTGCCGCGCTCCAGGGCATCCCACTGGACCTGCAACACAGGGGGGATATCCAGGTACAGCCGACCATCGATGAGGAGCTTTCGGACTTCGGGCTGATAAGTGACAACCACAGACCGCCCCTCCCGCACGCTGAGTGCCCTTGCCTGCTGGAGCTGATTGGCGATATCGCGCACGGTCTGGTGGTAGCGGGATCGCTCCATGAATGACTGTCCACCGACGCCAACCACCGACACCGCGATGGCGGCCACCACCAGCACCACCAGCAGCTCCAGCAAGGTGAACCCCCGGCTTACCTGACTTGCGCAACTGCGCGCAAACGCCTCATCATGCAACGTGGATCACTGGGTGGGCATCCTGTGCTGCGGGTAATTTCTTAGTTAAACACATCGGCGTTTTCGCCATCACCACCCGGCTTGGCGTCGGCCCCCAGAGAGAACACGTCGGGCCCGCCATTGCGCCCCGGGTTCTTGTACAAATAGGCGGCACCCCAAGGATCAGGAGGCAGCCCCTTCTTCAGGTAGGGGCCATTCCATCCCTGGGCCGTTGCGGGCCGATCCGCCAGGGCACGCAGGCCCTTCAGCATCATTGGGGTAACGGCCCGACGTCCAGCTTGAAAAGGTCCAGGCTCTGCTCAATTTCCGAGATCTGAATGCGGGCCGTCCTGGACTTAGCGCCGCCAAGTTGATCAAGCACCTTCGGGCCCACCAGCCCGGCAAGCAAGGTCAGAATCACCAGAACCACCAGCAATTCAATCAGCGTGAAGCCCGAGGAACGACTGCGACTCGCGCCATTGCTTTGATGCTGCAAAATTCGCGACATTCATTTCAAAATCTCTGGCAACGAAATCCGAGAATCAAGATAGTGTCGTTAATCGACAAAACACCACCCAGAATCGCAATAATAATGAAGGCAACCAAGGCCCCCAAAACGATAATAATCAAGGGTTCCATGGCCGCCAAAACGCGCCCCATGGTGCGACGACCTTCATCCTCGTAACGATCTGCCAAACCCAGCAGAGTAATATCAAGCTGCCCTGTTTCCTCTGCAACCCGAATAAGCTGCGGGGTGCTGGATTTCCCGAAGTAAGGCAGAGACAAACCCTGTGGAAAGTCGTTTGCCTGTTTTTACAATGCCCACCAGAGGTTCAATATCCTTGCGCAATGCGGTATTGGTCAGTGTGTCCACAGCAATGCGCAACGCATCCACCATGGGTACACCCCGCTGCAGCAAGATGCCGAAGGTGCGGAAATAAATAGCAAACTGCAGATTCCGCAACACCTTGCCGAACAGGGGGAGGTCCAACAGCACACTGTCAACACGCAATCGCCCCGCAGGCGTCGCGCCCCAGCGGGAGCCCAGGAAAAAGACCACCGTCAAGCCTAACAGGATTGCCATCCAGTGCGAGCGAATCAGATCACTGAGATCGACCACCAACCGCGTGGAGTAAGGCAATTTGTCGCCCATGGAATCAAAAATTTCCCGAAACTGGGGAACCACAAATGCCAGGAGCATCACGACGGACAGCACCGCAACAATCAGCAAGATGACGGGGTACGTCATGGAGGAAATGACGTAGTTGCGAAGCTTGTCTTCTGCCTCCAGTTGCACCGTGAGTTCTTTCAGAACCACATGCAGCGAACCAGAAGTTTCCCCCGCCCGAATCAGAACCAGATATTGGCGCCCAAGATCCCGCTCAAACGGCAGCAGCGACTGGTACAGAGACTTACCGCCACGCACCCCTTCCTCGACCTTGGCAATGAACGCTTTCAGCCGCTCCGTATTGGCCGTCTCCTTGAGCATGACCAGCGCCTTGTCCAGCGGCATGTTGGCCTGCTTGAGGTGAGCCATCTCGCGGCTGAACAAAAGGATCTCGCCACGTTTGAGCTTGCCTCCCCGGCTTTGTGGCTCATCTTGGGCAACTGCTGCCGACTCGTCTGCAATACGAACCGGCGTTACGCCCTGCCCAATGAGTCGCAGTCGCGCGGTCTCCACGTTCAGCGCGCGGATCGTCCCCTGGCAGGCCTTGCCATCGGACGTGATTCCATCGTATTGAAATTCAATCATTTTGACGCGCAACGCGCAGGACTTCTTCCGCAGTCGTCAGACCTCTGAAGACCTTGGTGGCGCCATCCTGCAACAAGTTCCCCCCGGCATAGGCGCCGTCCCCCCCCCCCAACGAAGAGCCTCTTTCGAGCACCACCTTTTTTACGTCTTCTGACATTACCAGCAACTCATGAACGGCCAACCGCCCTCGGTAGCCAGTCCCCCGGCATGCAGAACAACCGACGGCCCGATAGATGCACCTGGCCCTGCCTCCGCGGCCATGCCCAGGGAGGCTGCAGCCGCCTGTGCCTGATCCGGCAGCAAAGGCGCTTTGCATTCCTCACACAGCTTGCGCACCAGGCGCTGCGCCAGCACGCCTAATAACGGACGCCGTGATCAGATAGGGCTCCACACCCATGTTGATGAGCCGCACGATGGCCCCCAGCGCGCTATTGGTGTGCAGCGTGGACATGACCAAGTGGCCCGTCAATGCCGCCTGGACCGCAATTTCAGCGGTTTCGCCATCGCGCATTTCCCCGATCATGATGACATCAGGATCCTGGCGGAGAAAAGACCGCAGCACCTTCGCAAAGGTCAGCCCGATCTGGGGCTGGACCTGCACCTGGTTGAGCCATTGCAGCCGGTACTCCACCGGATCTTCCACCGTCAGAATCTTGAGGTTCTCGCCCTCCAGTTCCTGCATCGAGGCATACAGCGTGGTGGATTTGCCAGAACCCGTGGGCCCGGTTACCAGAAAGATCCCGTGCGGCACACTGAGCAGCTGGCGCATGGTTTTCAAAGTGGGTGGCGTGAAGTGCAGGCTCTCCAACGAGAGCAGGTCGAAGTTCTTTTCCAGCAAGCGCATGACGACCGATTCACCGAACATGGTGGGAATGGTGGACACCCGTGCGTCCATTTCCTTGCCGTGCACACGCAGCTTGGTGCGGCCGTCCTGCGGCATCCGGCGTTCCGCAATATCCAGCTGCGAAAGGATCTTTATCCGCGAGACGACGGCGGGGGCGTCCTTGTTATCGATTTCATCGTCAATGGGAAACATCTCGCCGTCCACCCGTATGCGCACCACAGATTTTTCTTCGTAGGTTTCGATGTGAATGTCGGAGGCCTGGGCCGCCACAGCCTGGGACAGGATCTGGCTCACGCGCTGGATGATGGGCGCCTCCGAGGCCATGTCCCTCAGATGCTCGATGAACTCTGAAGCCTCCGCCTGCTCGCCACCACCTTCTTCGTCTTGCGACGCATCCTGCAGATACCACTCGTTCAGTTGACTGGAGATTTCGGACTCCAGCCCGAAGCAAGACCCCTGGGCAGCCTCGCCCGAAGACGAGGCGCAGTGCATCGCGCAATGTCGGGCTCTTCGGATCTACCGACGCGAAGTCCGGCAGTGTCTGTTCGACATCGGAGCCATCGACATTTCCCAGGGGAAGCAGGTTGTTGGCCAACAGAAAGCTGGTGTTCAGACGCGATGTTTCCGGCTTTTCCTTCGGGAAAACGTCCTGGCGCACCAACGGCAACCCCGCCTGGCGCGACAGTGCGGCATACACGTCCGCCTCGGAAACCAGCCCCAGACTGATCAGCAGGCGCCCCAACCGCCCCCCCATGGAGCGCTGGACCTCTAGCGCCCTCTCCAGGTCATTGCGGGAAAGTTTTTGCTCTGCAAGAAGCATTTCACCCAGCTTGGGCGCAGCGGCATCAATGCTTTCGATTTCGATTACTTCAGCCGAAGACTTCATTACCTACGCCTTTGCAAATTTCCGAACCAGATACCCTGCAATTATCAAAATTCACCTTGCGAAGGAATCATTTGAACCACAGCAAACAGCGGCTCAGCCGATCCAGCTCGGGACCGACATAATAATGGCGATAGCTGATCAACCTGGACCATAAAGGCCGACCTCTCCAGGAAAGGTATTCTGACACGTAGCCCCCATCCAGCCCCTGGGCACGCAGCCGCAGCTGCAATGCACCAGCCTGCAGATAAGTGGCACGGCCCAGCCGCTTCACGCGGCGCACCACCCCAGGGCCGTCCGCGACCATGCGCCGCAACCGCGTCTTCAAACCCCGGTCTTTGGCGCCAACCTGGTTCGCACCGTGCTGGCGATACAGGATCAAGGGCCTCGCCAGGAAGGACCGGCGCCCACTGCCACTGACCAGGCCACACCACCAGTCGTGCATGATGACCTCGGCCGGAAGTGGCAGCGCCATTTTCAACAAGGCCCGGTTGACCATCATGGTGCAACCCGTCACCTGATTCACACTCAGGAGCGACAGCGGGGTGCAGGTGGCCGGGTCCATCTGCTGGTACCTGGCAAAAGAGGGGGACAGCACCGCCAGTCCCTCATCCACCACCGTGAGATCCGAATGCACCAGGCAGGGCACCTGCCCGCCATCTTCACCCTCAATACGCAACATCTCAGCGAGTGACGACGCTATTTTTTCCGGCAGCCAGACATCGTCTTGATCGCAGAAAACAGCCCACAGTGCCACGCCATCGTCCAGGCTGGCCACCATGAGGTTCTCGAAATTGCGGACCACGCCCTTGCCGGGAGAAGGGTTTGGCACCAGGACCAGGCGCGCGCCCAGTCGGGCTCGGTATCGCTGCAGGATCGCCAAGGTGTCATCCGACGAACCGTCATCGCTGACCAGGATCCGAAAATCCTGGTGCGTCTGGGCCAGGATGGAATCCAGCTGGTCCGCCAGGTAATTCGACCCGTTGTAGGTGGCCAACAACACATCGACCAGCCCAGCGCTCATGGGAACCACCTCATCACGCTGTATAGGCCAGATCCACCTGCCATAGCGCTCACCGCTGGGCTGCTTTCAGGCGCTGCGGCGGCGGGCACTCGGCGCGCATCAACGCTTCATAGGCATCGGCAATGCCGTCCCATGTGTAGTGCTCCGCAACAATGCCACGCGCACGACGACTGCGCTCTGCCTGAAGAGTCGCCCCTTGTGTCACCACGTGGTCCAGGCTGCGCGCCAGTTGCTCGGGGGTCTGAAAATAGTCGGCAGCGTCGCGCGCGACCTCCCGGTTGAAAGGGTTGTCATGCGCGATCACCCAGTTGCCGCAGGCCAGAGCCTCCAGCAAGGACGGGTTGGTGCCGCCCACAGAGTGGCCATGGAGATAGCAGGCCGCATGCACACGCAGGCTCTTGAGCTGCGCCGTGTCATAGACCCCCCCCACAAAGCGCACCCGATCACTTGCCAAGTTGCCCAGCAGCTGCCGCTGGTAAGGGGTCGCGCCCGACACATCGCCCACAACCACCAGGGGCCAGTCCCCTCCGTGGCGCACATAGCCCTGGACGATCTCCAGGACATGGTTCTCGGGTTCAGGCCGCGCTACGACCAGCATGTAACGGTGGGCCTGCAACCCCCACGCCGACAGCACTGCAGGATCGGCGTCCTCGATCTGCACCAGTTCGGCGCCATAGGCGATAAAACTGCTAGGTGCTCCGC
Organism: Rhodoferax sp.; assembly: GCF_034519335.1. Classification (GTDB taxonomy): domain Bacteria; phylum Pseudomonadota; class Gammaproteobacteria; order Burkholderiales; family Burkholderiaceae_C; genus Allorhodoferax. The sequence goes on along the minus strand of NZ_JAXHOL010000028.1, from coordinate 107,840 downwards.
CGGGATAGGTCTGGCGGAACCGCTGCGCGATGGCTTCGGCATCGGCAATGAGGCGCGTGGCCACCTTGGTCGTCACCCACTCCATGCACCGCAGGTAAAGGCGAGCACCCCAGCCCCATTTGCTGCGGGCCCATTCCAGCCCGTCAACATTGATCCAGACCGGCACGCCGAAGACGCGCGGCCACCAGCAGGCCCAGGCCGCACCATAGCCCAGCATGTAGACGAGGTCGTAGTCACGGCGCGCATCCCACAGGCAAGCGCAATCGTAGGCCAGCACCGAGGCCGCGCCCCAACGGGGACGGCGCCGGGTGCGGACCCGGACCCCTTGGTACAAGGTGTCTGCAACCGGGCGATCCCCGCCCTCGGCATAGACCGTGACCTGGTGCCCACGGGCGACCAGTCGCGTAGCCAACTGCTCGGCAAAGGTCTCAAAACCGCCGTAGCTTGCAGGAATACCCCGCGCCCCAAGGATGGCAATGCGCAATGAGGCTGGAGGGCTATCGGCTCCGGGGGCCTGGGGCGCTGGAGCCAGAGAGCCCGTCAAAGGTCGGCCTCGGCCAGCCAACGCCCTGCCTGGTCTTTCGCAGACAGTTGGATGGTCGCCTCCACGGAAGGCCAGGCAATGGCCAGCTGCGGGTCGTCCCAGCGGATGCAGCGCTCGTGCTCGGGGCTGTAGTAGTCCGTGGTCTTGTAGAGAAAGTCGGCCGATTCGGAAAGCACCAGAAAGCCGTGGGCCAGGCCTGGCGGCACCCAGAGCTGGCGGTGGTTGTCTTCCGTCAGCAGCGCCCCCACCCATTGGCCAAAGGTGGGCGAGCCCTTGCGGATGTCAACCGCCACATCGAACACCGCCCCACGCACCACGCGCACCAGCTTGCCCTGCGCCCGGGGTGGAAGCTGGTAATGCAGGCCGCGCAACACGCCCTGGCTGCTGCGGCTGTGGTTGTCCTGCACAAAATCGCACTGCACACCCGTGGCCGCCTGGAAGGCTTGCTGGTTGAAGCTCTCGTAGAAAAAACCTCGGCTGTCTCCGAACACCTTGGGTTCGATCAGTACAACGTCGGGGATGGATTGCCGGATAGCTTGCATGGCGGATCAATAGACCTTGTCATTCAATAGGCGCTGCAGGTACTGGCCGTAGCCGTTCTTGGACAGGGGTTGTGCCAGGCGCGCCAGCTGCTCGCTGTCGATCCAGCCGGACCGCCAGGAAATTTCTTCGGGGCAGGCGATCTTGAGCCCCTGGCGATGCTCCAGCGTGGCAATGAACTGGCCCGCTTCGAGCAGGCTTTCATGCGTGCCGGTGTCCAGCCAGGCATAGCCGCGCCCCATGATCTCGACATTCAACTGCCCCTGCTCCAGGTACAGCCGGTTCAGATCGGTGATTTCCAGCTCGCCGCGTGGCGAAGGCTTGAGGTCCTTGGCCATCTGAACCACCTGGTTGTCGTAGAAATACAGGCCGGTGACCGCATAGTTGCTCTTGGGCTGTTTGGGCTTCTCTTCCAGCGACAGCACCTTGCCCTGGTCATCAAACTCGGCCACGCCATAGCGCTCTGGGTCTTGCACATGGTAGGCAAACACGCTCGCACCGTCCGTGCGTTGCCGGGCATTGCCCAGCAGTTCGTGAAAATCGTGCCCGTAGAAAATGTTGTCGCCCAGCACCAAGGCACTGGGGGAGCCTGCCAGAAAGGCCTCGCCGATCACAAACGCCTGCGCCAAACCATCCGGGCTGGGCTGCACCGCATATTGCAGGTTCAGGCCCCACTGGCTGCCGTCGCCCAGCAGCTGCGCAAAGCGCGGCGTGTCCTGCGGGGTGCTGATGATCAGGATGTCGCGGATGCCCGCCAGCATCAGGGTGCTCAGCGGGTAGTAGATCATGGGCTTGTCGTACACCGGCAGCAGTTGCTTGCTGATGGCCAGGGTGGCCGGGTGCAGCCGGGTGCCGGAGCCTCCGGCCAGGATGATGCCTTTGCGTTGCGTCATGTGAGGGTGCCGTTCAGAGAATTTCAGCCAGCATGCGCGCCACACCGGCCTGCCAGTGCGGCATCTGCAGGCCAAAGGTGGTCTGCAGCTTGGCGGTGTTCAGGCGCGAGTTGTGCGGGCGGGCCGCCGGGGTCGGGAAAGCACTGGTGGGCACAGGCGCCACCTCGTTTGCTATTATTTTAATAGCTGAATTTTCAATACTGGCGCGCGACAGCACGTATTTTGCATACGCATTCCAGGTCGTTTCGCCTGCGGCGACGCAGTGGTACAGGCCCGCGTGCTCGGGGTGCTGCTGCAGGTGCCGGATGGCGTGGGCCGTCACATCGGCCAGCAGGTCAGCGCCGGTGGGTGCGCCCCACTGGTCGTCGATCACCGTCAGGCGTTCGCGCTCCTGCGCCAGGCGCAGCATGGTCTTGGCAAAGTTGCCGCCGCGTGCGGCGTACACCCAACTGGTGCGCAGGATCAGGTGCTTGGCACCAGCCTCAGCGATCAGCTGCTCGCCTTCGAGCTTGGTGCGGCCGTACACGCTCAGCGGCGCAGGCTGGTCGGTCTCCACCCAGGGCCGGCTGCCGCTGCCGTCGAAAACGTAGTCGGTGCTGTAGTGCACCAGCCAGGCGCCGAGCTTTGCAGCCTCCTGTGCGATCGCGCCGGGGGTGGTGGCGTTCAGCGTGCGCGCGAAGTCGGCCTCGCTCTCGGCCTTGTCCACGGCGGTGTGGGCCGCCGCATTGACGATCACATCGGGGCGCAGGGCGCGCACCGTCTCGGCCACACCGGCGGGGTTGGCAAAGTCGCCACAGTGGTCCGTGCTGTCGTGGTCCAGCGCGGTGACGGTGCCCAGCACCGACAGGCTGCGCTGCAACTCCCAGCCGACCTGGCCGCCTTTGCCGAAGAGCAGGATGTTCATGCGCTGGCGCCCGCCACGGCAGCTTGCTGCGGCTGTTCGTACTGGGTCTCCACCCAGTCGCGGTACGCGCCGGTCTGCACGTTGGCCACCCAGTCGGCATGCTCCAGGTACCACTGCACGGTCTTGCGGATGCCGGTGTCGAAGGTCTCCGCAGGCTTCCAGCCCAGCTCGCGCTCGATCTTGCGGGCATCGATGGCGTAGCGGCGGTCGTGGCCGGGGCGGTCCTTCACATAGGCGATCTGGGTGCGGTAGCTCTGGCCGTCAGCGCGGGGGCGCAGCTCGTCGAGCAGGCTGCACACCATGTTCACGATCTCGATGTTGGGCTTCTCGTTCCAGCCGCCCACGTTGTAGGTCTCGCCAGGGGCGCCCGCCTCCAGCACGCGGCGGATGGCGCTGCAATGGTCCTTCACATACAGCCAGTCGCGCACCTGCATGCCGTCGCCGTACACCGGCAGGTTCTTGCCGGCCAGGGCGTTCACGATCATCAGCGGGATCAGCTTCTCGGGGAAGTGATACGGCCCGTAGTTGTTGCTGCAGTTGGTGGTGAGCACCGGCAGGCCGTAGGTGTGGTGCCAGGCGCGCACCAGGTGGTCGCTGGCGGCCTTGCTGGCGCTGTAGGGGCTGTTGGGCTCGAAGCCGCGTGTCTCGGCAAAGGCCGGGTCGGTGGGTGCGAGCGAGCCGTACACCTCGTCGGTGGACACGTGCAGGAAGCGGAAGGCAGGACGCTCGCCCTCGGGCAGCGCAGTCCAGTAGGCGCGCACGGCTTCGAGCAGGCGGAACGAGCCCACGACGTTGGTCTGGATGAAGTCCTCGGGCCCGTGGATGGAGCGGTCCACATGCGACTCAGCCGCGAAGTTGACCACCGCGCGGGGCTTGTGCTCTGCCAGCAGGCGGGCCAGCAGGGCGGAGTCGCCGATGTCGCCCTGCACGAAGATGTGGCGCGCGTCGCCCTTGATGCCGTCCAGGTTGTGCAGGTTGCCCGCGTAGGTGAGCTTGTCGAGGTTGACCACGGGCTCGCTGGAGGCAGCAAGCCAGTCAAGAACGAAATTGGCGCCAATAAAACCGGCGCCGCCGGTCACAAGAATGGTCATGGGAAATAGGGTCCGTTCAAATGGAGTCGAGATATTACCTGCCCGGCATTTTCGCATTCAAATGCTGGGGTGCCTTGTAAGCGGATGTAGTCCGTTTGACTAAGCTGGCGACGCCGAACGACCGGCCACAAATCATCGACAATCACGCCTCTTGCTCTATACAGCGAACGCTTTGTCCCATGCCCCCTGAACGCTCAGAAACTCCACCCCTCCACCAGACACCGCCGCTTTTTTGGTGGATGGTGGTTGGTAGTGCCGGTCTGGCTCTGTTGCCCACCGCATGGACAGCGCTGGACCTGCGTGCGGCCGCCATTTTTCTGGGATCGGATGCGCATACCGGTGTCTTTCGGTGGTGGTGGGTGGAATTAATCAACCTTTATGTACCTGCGGTTTTCAGAGTCATGGTGTTCGTGGCACTTGGCGGGTGGATATGGACGGCAGTGGGCTCAAGGCGAAAAGATTGGCGGTTGCCTTTGGCCTTTGTTGTTCTGGCGGGCGCCCTGGGGCCGGGCTTGGTAGTCAACAGCGTGTTCAAGGACCACTGGCAAAGGGCGCGCCCCTACCAGGTACAAGAATTTGGTGGCACGCAACAATTCACCCGCGCAGCGGTCATAACCGACCAGTGCAACAACAACTGCTCCTTCGTCAGCGGCCATGTTGCTTGTGGCTTCTTTCTGGTGTCCCTGATGCTGATTGACCGAAAGCGCCGCAAGGCCTGGGGATTTGCGGGTGTCTCGGCTGGCCTGACCATAGGGTTTGCGCGCATGGCCGACGGTGCGCATTGGCTCAGCGATGTTTTGTGGGCCAGCCCCATCACGCTCATGACCAGTTGGTTGGTCTGGAAAGTACTGGTTCGCGTTTACCGCGCCTAACACCCTCCTGCGCGACGTGTGGCCTTACAGCCGAACAATGGAAAAAGCGGGCAACGGGCGACATGCAATCTGCGTAGAATCTTCCACAGACCCCAGTGCTCTTTTAGAAACCAGCAGGACCAGCCCATGGACTTAATTTTTGCCGACGAGGAATCCCCACCCACCGGTAACACAACGGCTGTGTCAAAGAAGCCTTGGTGCATTTTGCTGGTGGATGATGATGCTGAAGTGCACGCAGTGACCCGTCTGGCGCTCAAGGGTTTTGAGTTCCAAGGTAGCGAACTGGAACTCCTCAGTGCCCACTCTGCCCAGGCCGGACGCGAGATATTCAACGCACGCGAAGACATTGCACTTGCCATTATTGACGTGGTCATGGAAAGCGACCATGCGGGTCTTGACCTGGTCCACTACGTGCGCAACACCCTGGAGAACCACCGCACACGCCTCGTGATGCGTACAGGTCAGCCCGGTCAGGCTCCAGAAGACCGGGTGATTCGTGAATACGATATCGACGACTACAAAGAGAAGACCGACCTGACCATCCAGAAGTTGCGCACCTTGCTCTACAGCAAACTGCGCGCGTACCGTGATCTGTGCATCATCGAATACCAGCGAGATGGTCTTGCCCGGGTGCTGGGGGCTACGGCGATGGTTCAGACCGCGGAGTCTCTGACAGTTTTTGCTTCGGCCGTGCTGGACCAGCTCACTTCACTGCTGCACCTGGACAAGTCGGCCCTGTACTGCATCATTTTGCCGAATGCGCAAAGCGGTGAACACGAAACGAAAACCATCGCCGCAACAGGTGATTTCGTGCAGTACAGCACAAACGAGGCATGCGCCAACTTGCCAGAAATCGTATCAAAGCGCTTTGCCGAAGTATTGGCAAAAAAAGCTGGGCAGCACTTTGAGGACGCCTATGTTCTGTATTCTGCTGCCAAAAATGGCGGCGGAAACCTGTTGTACCTGAAACATGCCATGGCGTTGAGCAAGTTGGACCAACAACTGCTTGAAATTTATACCCAGAGCGTGGCGATCACCTTTGAGAATATCCACCTGCAAGACGACTTGCGGGAAACGCAGAAGGAACTGGTGTACACGCTGGCCGATGCCGTTGAAGCGCGCACCCAGAAAACAGGCGCACATGTCAAACGGGTGGCACTGGCCTGCGAGATGCTTGCCCGCAAGTACGGTTTGCCCGAAGCGCAGGTATTGCTCATCCAGAATGCATCGCCGTTGCACGACATTGGCAAAGTAGCCATCCCCGATGCCATTTTGCACAAACCCGGCAAGTTGAATGCCGATGAATGGGCACTGATGCAGCAGCACGCTCAGTTTGGTCTGGACATTCTGCAGCGCTCTCACCGCCCCTTGATGAAAATGGCCGCAGAGATCGCCCTGTCCCACCACGAACGTTGGGACGGCACGGGTTACCCCAACGGCTTGGCGGGCACGGATATACCCGTTTCGGCACGCATCACCGCGTTGGCAGATGTTTTCGACTCCTTGGGCTCACAACTCAGTTACAAGGAGTCGTGGTCGCCCGAGATGGTAGCCACCGCCATTCGTGAGGGCAGCGGACGGCAATTTGAGCCGGCGCTGGTGGATCTGCTCTTGGCCAATCTGGATGATTTCAACGCCTTGCGGCAACTGCATCCCGATGAAGCAGATACACCGGGACCAAGCGGGCACTAAGCCAGACCGCTGCGCACTGTGGGATAGTGCAGGGTTAGACGCAATTCGTGTTTCATTCGGTCGTTGACCATGCGCCGAGATTCATTCATGAAACTCAACAGCGCCAATGGCAGCTGTGTCGAGGCAGCGTCCCGAGCAATCCGAGGCGGTCGCTGCAAGCCGTACAAATCTGCGGCCAAGTCGAAATAATCGCCCATCAACAAATCACTGTCGTCGTTGACGTTATAGGCACGTTGCGGGGCACCGCGCCATAGCGCAAGGCAGCAGGCACGCGCCAGGTCGTCCGCATGGATATGGTTGGTGTAGACATCATCGACATGCTGCAGCACCGGTGTTCCTTTCAGTAGCCGAGCCCTGGGCGTGCCGCCTTCGCGGTCTGGGGCATAAATACCGGGGATGCGTAGGATGCTGGTGCGTACACCCGACGCTTGCCCCCAGAATCGTATGGTTGCCTCGGCATAGGTACGGCGTTGGGCTCTTGGGGTGCCGGCGCTCAGAGTGCGGGTTTCCGCCACCCAGGCACCACCGCAATCGCCGTACACACCGCTGGTGGAGCCATAAACGACACTGCGTGGCTGGCTGCGCAAACGCAAAGCGCGCACCAGAGCCTGGGTGCGGGGGTCCGTCCAGGTCTCCGACGGAGGTGGCGCCAGATGCACCACGCGAGTAGCCACGCCGGCCAGTCTGCGCAGACTGGCGGGGGTATCCAGGTTGCCCAGCAAGGGGGTGATGCCTTTGGAACGCAGCTCGGCGACACGTTCAGCGTGGGATGTCAGTGCCAAAAGGCCAACCTTGCCCCGCAAGAGACTCGCGACACGCAGGCCTACATCGCCACAACCGACAATCAGCAGGCGTTCACGGCGAAATCGCGCAGGCAAGGCGCCAAGGGGGGTCTGGTTTGAGGGCAAAATTGCTAGTCCGTTCCAATACAAGTATTCCTAGGATACCTACAAGATGACAGCAAGTAGTTCAGCGACCGCACTTTTTCCGTCGTGGTCCAACCCAGTGGCCGCACATTCAATGTGGCGAACGGTGAGACCGTGCTGGCAGCCGGCATACGCCAGGGTATTGGCCTGCCATACGGTTGCAAGGATGGCGCATGTGGGTCCTGCAAATGCAAATTGGTTTCCGGTACCGTTACGCATGGGAACCATCAGCTCAAAGCCTTGACGCTGGAGGAAGAATCGACAGGGTTTGTGCTCACCTGTTGTGCCCAAAGCGCAGTCTGATTTAGTGCTGGAATCGCGCCAAGTCACCGAACTCGGTGCCTTGCCAATCAAGAAAATGCCAACCCGGGTGATATCCCTGGTCAAAAAATCTGACGACGTGATGGTGCTGCAATTACAGTTGCCCGCCAATGACAGCTTCGCTTACCGTGCGGAGTCAATACGTGGAGTTCATATTGCGCGATGGTGCGCGACGCAGCTACTCCATGGCCAGCGCACCCAACCTCGGGCCCAGCATGGAACTGCACATCCGGCACATGCCGGGTGGCAAATTCACCGACCACGTATTTGGCGCGATGAAAGAGAAGGAAATCCTGCGTGTAGAAGGGCCATTTGGATCATTCTTTCTGCGCGAAGACTCCGACAAACCCATCGTCATGCTGGCCTCGGGCACAGGATTCGCACCCATCAAGGCCCTGATTGAACACATGCAACACCTGGGCTCCAAGCGAAGCGTCACTTTGTATTGGGGAGGCCGCAGACCTGCCGACCTGTACATGCAGGACTGGATTGCGGCGCAGTTGCAGGCTATGCCCCATCTACGCTATGTCCCAGTGGTGTCCAACGCAACCGCAGAGGATCAGTGGACAGGCCGAAGTGGTTTTGTACACCGCGCGGTGATGGAAGATTTCCCCGATCTGCGCAACCACCAGGTGTATGCCTGCGGTGCGCCCATCGTCATTGAATCAGCGCGTAGGGACTTTGTGGCACTAGCCCACTTGCCGCCGGAAGAATTTTTTGCAGATTCGTTTACATCCGAGGCGGACAAGGTTCAGGCGTAAAAAAGCCACCGCGTGGGTGGCCTTTGGGGTCGGTGATACCGCTTACTCGCCCAAGTAGGCCGCTCGCACCCGTGGGTCGGTCAGCATATCGGCCGCGTTGCCCGACATGGTCACAATGCCGGACTCCATCACATAACCACGGTTGGCGATGCCAAGCGCACGACTGGCGTTTTGCTCGACCAGCAGCACGGTCACGCCCTGTGCGTACACGTCTTTCACCACCTCGAAAATCTTGTCCACCATGATGGGGGACAAGCCCATGGAAGGTTCATCCAGCAGCAACACCTTTGGGCGGCTCATCAGTGCGCGACCCATGGCCAACATCTGCTGTTCACCGCCAGACATGGTGCCAGCCAGCTGGTCCTTGCGTTCACGCAGACGCGGGAAGATGGTGAACATCTTTTCCATATCTGCGGCAATGCCGTCTTTATCGTTGCGGATATAGGCACCCATCTGCAAGTTTTCGACAATCGTCATACGGGTAAAAACCCCGCGGCCTTCCGGCACCATGGCCAGGCCCTGCTTGACCAGATCCCAGGGGCCCTGGCCGCGAATGCTCTTGCCCAGGTACTCGATATCCCCGGCATTGATGGGCTGTGTGCCGGTGATGGCCTTCATGGTGGTGGTCTTGCCAGCGCCGTTGGAGCCGATCAACGAGACCAGCTCGCCCTCATGCACTTCGAAATCTACACCTTTGACGGCCTGAATGCCGCCATAGGAAACCTTCAACCCGGTTACTTTGAGCAAAGTCTTTGTTGTCATTGTCTTGTTCTCCTGAAGCCGCCTAGTGGCCGCTGGTGCCCAGATACGCTTCAATCACTTTTTCGTTTTTCTGCACGTCGGCCGGCGTACCTTCGGCAATCTGCTTGCCATAGTCCAACACCGTGACGCGGTCACACAGACCCATCACCAGCTTCACATCGTGCTCAATCAACAAAATGGTGCGGTTGTCCTTGCGGATACGGTCAATTAGTTCGCGCAGCATGACTTTTTCAGTGGCGTTCATGCCAGCGGCAGGCTCGTCCAACGCGATCAATTGCGGATCGGTTGCCAGAGCGCGCGCAATCTCCAGACGGCGCTGGTCACCGTAGCTGAGCGTGCGCGCTTTGTAGTCAGCAAATTTTCCGATACCAACATAGTCCAGCAATTCTTGCGAGCGTTTGGCGATAGCTGCTTCCTCCGCCTTGAAGCTGGCGGTGCGGAAAATTGCCCCCACCAAACCGGAATGCGTGCGAATATGGCGCCCAACCATTACGTTCTCCAGAGCCGTCATCTCGGCAAACAGACGAATATTCTGGAAGGTACGGGCAATACCGGCCTTGGCCACAGTGTGCACTGCGGTGGGGTGGTAGGTCTTGCCAGCCAACTCGAAGCTGCCACTGTCGGGCGTATACAAGCCGGTCAGCACATTGAAGAAGGTCGTCTTGCCGGCGCCATTGGGGCCAATCAATCCGTAGACCTGGCCGCGCTCGATCTTGATGCCCACATCACTGAGGGCCTGCAAGCCACCAAACCGCTTGGAAACGCCGGAGACGTTTAGTACTGTATCTGTCATGTTGTGTTTCCGTTCAGCTCTTCACGTTTTGCAGGGATTTGCCGTGCTCGGGCGATGGCCACAATCCGCGTGGGCGAGCCAGCATGACAATGATCATCGCCAATGCCGTCAACAATTGGCGCAGGATAGAGGCATCAAGACGTCCACCCGTCATCTCTTGCAGTGGACCCGCCACCTTAACCGCAACACATTGAGGCAGTGCCGACAACAACACGGCACCCAAAATTACGCCAGGCAAATGCCCCACGCCACCCAAGACCACCATGGCGACAATCATCACAGACTCCATCAGACTGAAGGACTCTGGTGAAATAAATCCCTGGAAGGAAGCAAACATTGCCCCCGACACACCGCCAAATGTGGCACCCATGCCGAACGCCAGCAGTTTCAGGTTGCGGGTGTTAATGCCCATGGCCTTGGCGGCGATCTCGTCTTCACGAATCGCCATCCAGGCACGGCCAACGCGAGACAACTCGAGGCGGTGGCAAATCACAACACTGAATACGACCAATGCCAAGAACAGGTAGTAATACAGCGTGACCGACGCCACTTCACAAACCCAATACCGACAATTTCTTACCAAGATTGATGCCAAAGAAATGCAGGGAATCGATACCGAGGATGCCCTTGGGACCATTGGTTATATTGACCAGGTGGTTCGGAGTTGTTCATGAACACGCGGATGATTTCACCAAATCCCAATGTCACGATAGCAAGGTAGTCACCCGCAAGCGCAGGGTTGGAGCACCTAACAACACTCCAAACAAGCCAGCAATCCCGGCAGCCAAAGGCAGGATGACCCACAGCGGCATATGCAAGCCATCCGGGAACATTGCGGCCAAGGCCGGGAAAGTCTCGGTTAGGTGGGGTGATGCCATGAGTCCATAGGTATAGGCACCGATGGCAAAAAACGCCACATAGCCAAGATCAAGCAGACCCGCGTACCCCACCACGATATTGAGACCCAACGACAGCAACACAAACAGCAGCGCCATGTCAATGATGCGCACCCACGCATTGCCAAAGCCTTGTAGCAGCAAGGGCAGTATCAGCAGGCCCACGGCCGCTGCCAGGAATACCAGAATTTTTTGTTGTTGTTTCATATGAATGTGCTCCTCAAGCCCGGTCCGCCACACGCTCACCCAACAAGCCGGAAGGCCGTAAGGTCAACACAATGATCAGGACGATGAACGCGAAAATATCGGAATAGTGGCTTCCGAGAACACCACCGGTCAGGGCGCCGATGTAGCCTGCACCAATCGATTCAATCAGCCCCAGCAGAATGGCGCCGACGACCGCACCGCCCAAGTTGCCAATGCCGCCAAACACCGCAGCCGTGAAGGCCTTCAGGCCCGGCAAGAAGCCCATGGCATGTTGTGCCGTACCGTAGTTGGAGGCATACATGACGCCGGCGATGGCAGCCAACACGGCACCGATGACAAAGGTTGCCGAGATCACCATGTCGGGCTTGACCCCCATCAGAGCGGCGACGCGTGGGTTCTCGGACGTGGCACGCATGGCGCGGCCCAACCTGGTGTAATTCACCAGCCACATCAGAACCGCCAGAGAGACCGCAGTAAAGCCCAGAATCATGACCTGCGTGGGCGAGATGACCGCACCGCCAATTTCAATTGGCGTATTGGACAGCAGTGTGGGATAGGACTTGAAGTTGGGCTTCCAGATGATCATCGCCAGCGTTTGGAGCAGGATGGACATGCCCATCGCAGTCAACATGGGCGCCAGCTTGGGACTGTTGCGCAACGGGCGATATGCCACTTTTTCAATAGTGAAATTCAGCACCGCCGCCACCACACAGGAGATAACCAAGGCGATGATCAGAATGATGTAGCCCGGTGTTCCCGGCATGGATTCCTGCATCATGCCGATGATGGTCCAACTGGTCAGAGCACCCACCATCATGACTTCACCATGGGCGAAATTGATCAGGTTAATGATGCCGTACACCATGGTGTAGCCCAGCGCAATGAGCGCATACATGCTACCCAACACCAGACCATTGATGATCTGCTGCAACAAAATATCCATAAGGGTTCTCCGATTTTTTGGCTGGCGCGCAAGTCACCAATATGTCGAACAGCAATCTGACGACGGGTCGTGCGGTCCAGTGATCGCTACCACTCCGTTAGCAAAAAGCCTGCCACTTCTATGGCACGACAGGCGAGTGGCAAGATTGTAGCCACCGGGCCATACAAGTCGAGGCTCGATACCCTTGGGTTTACCCCTAGCAAGGGGGGTACATCAGAGGAAACAGCAAGTTGTAAGCGCAGCTAATACTTGGGCGATTCACCCGCGTTGCGAGCCTTCAATTGGCGCAGTTTTTCAGCGATGCGGATCTCCAGTCCCCGCTCCACCGGACGGTAGAAATGGGTCTCGGCCATGCCATCCGGAAAGTAGGTTTCTCCGGCGGCGAAGCCGTCTTCCTCATCGTGTGCGTATCGGTAACCTTTGCCATAGTCCAACTGCTTCATCAGCTTGGTAGGTGCATTGCGCAGGTGCATGGGCACGGGCCGGGTACCGTCTTTTTTGACCAGGGCGCGGGCCTCGTTGTAAGCCTTGTACACCGCATTGGATTTGGGTGCCACGGCCAGGTACACCACACACTGCGCCAGCGTCAGCTCGCCTTCCGGGCTGCCCAGGCGCTCATAGACCTCGGCCGCGTCCAGCGCCATGCGCAGTGCGCGCGGGTCAGCCAGGCCAATGTCCTCGCTTGCCATGCGAATCAGACGGCGGGCCATGTAACGCGGGTCAGCCCCTCCATCGAGCATGCGTACCAGCCAGTACAGCGCGGCATCAGGGTCTGAACCCCGCACTGACTTGTGCAGCGCACTGATGGAGTCGTAGAACTGCTCACCGCCTTTGTCGTAACGGCGCATGCGCTCACCCAGCACCTTGAGCAGCCAGACATCGGTGATCTGCTCCACCTTCTCTTGCTGTGCGGCCACCGCCAAGGTCTCCAGCGTGTTCAGCAGCCGTCGGGCATCACCGTCCGCATAGGCCACGAGGCGATCAATCGCTACATCTTCTATAGCACTCAAATTAGATTCCACGAGGGCTCTGGCCACAATTTGCTTAAGATCTTCGGCCGTAAGCGGCTGCAACACATACACGGCAGCACGGGACAGCAGAGCCGAGTTGACCTCAAACGACGGGTTCTCCGTAGTCGCACCGATGAAGGTAAACAACCCGCTCTCCACATGCGAGAGAAAAGCATCCTGCTGGCTCTTGTTGAAGCGATGCACCTCATCGACAAACAAAATGGTGCGCCGGCCTTGACCCAGCGCGACCTGCGCCTGCTCCACCGCTTCGCGGATGTCCTTGACGCCACCCAGCACAGCGCTGATGCTGATGAACTGTGCATCAAATGCGTCGGCCATCAAGCGTGCAATGGTGGTCTTGCCAACGCCAGGCGGGCCCCACAGGATGCAGCTATGCGGCTGGCCGGACTCAAACGCCAGGCGCAGGGCCATGCCCTCGCCCAAAAGGTGTTGCTGGCCAATGACCTGGCCCAGGCTTTGCGGGCGCAGGCGTTCGGCAAGTGGTTGATGGGAATGCGGGCTGGGCTTGGGCACGGGGCGGCGGGTGGTGGACGAACCCCAGTTTAATCGTGCCGCCCTTGTTTGCCCCTTTGCATCTGGTAAAAGGGAGGCAACGACCTGTAACGACTGTACCCATGCCCGCTGCCTCCTCCCTTGTTACCCCCTTTGGTTCCGATAACACGGCAACTGCTGGTGCCCCAGCCCTGCGCTGGACCGATGGCGAAACACCCTGCTCTGCACTTTGGCGCTCCGAACGCGGCGCCGCCCCACCCAAACGCGTAGTCCTTGCAGACGACACCATCACCGCCGATGCGGCCTACCGCCTGGCCTGCGAAGGAACAGCCCTGTTATGGCGCGGCGATTTTCAGAACGCACGCCAGTTGCTGCAAGCCCTGGTGCGCCGCGTGGCACAGCCCGCCAAGCGCACACAACGCAAACAAAGTGCCAAAGTTTCAATGGCCGCCGAGGGCACGTCCGCAAAGCCTGTGGAGAGTGTGTTCAACCTCCACCGCCAGGCCCAGGCGCAGCGTGCGCGGGTGCTGGGCATGGTGCTGATTCCCATCCATGCCGACCTCAGCATCCCGCTGCGCAGAGCACCCGATGCACGGCAGGCGTTCACCGAGGCCTGGGGCATTGCCAACAACAATGACACTGCGGGTGCATCTGTGGTTTCGTTACGCGAGTTGTTGGGGCTGATCAGCGCCCATGAATGGCGCAAGAAAGGCGTCGAGATTGCGGCACTGGGCGCTGCGCCCAACAACCGCATCCACCCGCACTACGGCGTGTTTTCACCCGTGCGGGGGGAGTACGTCGATCTGGTAGCCAGTGCACTGAAGACCACACCAAGCACAGCGCTTGCATTTGACATCGGAACCGGCACTGGCGTGCTGGCAGCGCTGATGGCACGCAAAGGCGTGACACGGGTGGTTGCAACCGACCAGGACCCGCGCGCGCTGGCCTGCGCCCAAGACAATCTAAACCGTCTTGGCGTGAGCGCACAGGTTCAAGTCGTGCAAGCCAACCTCTTTCCCGAAGGCCGGGCGCCATTGATCGTCTGCAACCCGCCGTGGCTGCCGGCACGGCCAAGCTCACCGATTGAATACGCGGTGTACGACGAGGGCAGCCGCATGCTGCTGGGCTTTCTCAACGGCTTGCACGTGCACTTGGCGCCGGGTGGTGAAGGCTGGTTGATCATGTCCGACTTGGCCGAACACTTGGGTTTGCGTTCCCGGGGAGAACTGTTGGCGGCTATTGAAAATGCAGGCCTCGTTGTGTTGGGCCGGCTGGACGCAAAACCCCTGCACCCCAAGGCACAGGATGCAAGTGACCCATTGCATAAGGCGCGCGCGGCAGAAGTGACGTCGCTGTGGCGTTTGGCCGCAAAAGTGGATTGAGCCGCAAGGCGTGCACCCATGCTGGGCGCACCAATAGAAAAAGCCATCTGTCTTGCGACAGATGGCTTTCCAATTTGGCGGAGTGGACGGGACTCGAACCCGCGACCCCCGGCGTGACAGGCCGGTATTCTAACCAACTGAACTACCACTCCTGGTAGGCAATATTCGCTCTCTGGTCTTTCGACTTTCAAGCCAAGTCTTGCCGACTTGTGCCGTTTTAGCTTGCGCTAAAAACTTGGCGACCCTACGGGGATTCGAACCCCGGTACTCACCGTGAAAGGGTGATGTCCTAGGCCTCTAGACGATAGGGTCAAAACCTTGGACTAATCCGTTTTTCAGAAGACTTGGTGGAGGTAAGCGGGATCGAACCGCTGACCTCTTGCATGCCATGCAAGCGCTCTCCCAGCTGAGCTATACCCCCTAATCCTGATAACGCTGCTAACTGTTGTTTTGCAGTGTTTTCATCTTCCGAGCCTCAAATTATATACAAGTTTTTTAGCCTCTGGCAAGTCTTGCAATAACTTTTTCTCTTCCGCTCAATTCCAGCACCGCATCCAGCGATGGTGTCTGCGCCGTACCCATGACCAACACCCGCACCGGCATGGCCAGTTGCGGCATCTTCAGGCCGGTCGCGGTCAACACCTCTTTAATAGCGGCAGCAATGCTGGCCTTGTCCCAGGTGCAGGTTTCCAGCTTGTCTTTCAACATGGCAATGGCGGGCTGCACGGCCTCGGTCACATGTTGGGCCTTCTCAGCCGCATCCACAGTCACCTCGCTGTAGAACTTGGCAGCCCAAGTGGCCAAGGCCACGGTGGTGTCGCAGCGGTCTTTGAGCAAACCGCACACCTGCGGCAAGTGGGACGCGATCACATCGTCCGACAGCGTGATGCCTTGCTTGATCAGCTGTGCAGCCACCAAGGTAGCCAGGCGCGCATTGTCAGCCTGCTTGATGTACTGCGCGTTCACCCACAGCAGCTTCGCTGGGTCCCATTGCGCGGGGCTCTTGTTCAGGTGCGTGCCGTCAAACCAGCTCACCAGTTGCTCGCGTGTGAACAACTCTTCGTCGCCATGGCTCCAGCCCAGGCGGGCCAGGTAGTTGAGCATGGCTTCGGGCAGGTAGCCGCCTTCCTCATACGCAGTGACGCTGACGGCACCACGGCGCTTGGACAACTTCTGACCGTCATCACCCAGGATCACCGGGCAATGGCCGAACTGCGGCAGCGTTGCGCCCAGTGCGTTGAAGATGTTGATCTGCCACGGCGTGTTGTTGATGTGCTCGTCGCCACGAAACACGTGGCTGATCTGCATGTCCCAGTCGTCCACCACCACCGCAAAGTTGTAGGTGGGGATGCCATCGGTGCGCACGATGATGAGGTCATCGATCTCGCGGTTGTTGATGGTGATCGGGCCCTTGACCAAATCATTCCAGGTGACATCGCCTTCCAGCGGATTGCAAAAGCGCACCACAGGCTTCACGCCTTCGGGCACGGGCGGCAAGGCCTTGCCGGGCGCAGGGCGCCATGTGCCGTCGTACAGCGCCTTCTCGCCACGTGCCTTCTTGGCCTCGCGCACCGCGTCCAGTTCTTCGGGTGTGCTGTAGCAGTAGTAAGCCTTGCCCTCGGCAATCAGCTGGTCCACCACGGCCTTGTAGCGGTCCAGGCGCTGCATTTGGTAAATCGGACCTTCGTCGTATTCCAGACCCAGCCAGCGCATGGAGGCCAGGATTTGGTCCACCGAGTCTTGCGTGGAGCGGGCCACGTCGGTGTCTTCGATGCGCAGCACAAACTCACCACCAAAGTGGCGGGCATAGGCCCATGAATACAGCGCGGTGCGGGCGGTGCCCAGGTGCAGGAAGCCGGTGGGAGAAGGCGCAATGCGCGTGCGGATTTTTGTCATGTCACTGTGTTCAAACCACGCGCCAGATCGGCGGTAATATCATCAATATGTTCGAGGCCAACGGCCACGCGGATGAGGCCTTGGCCAATGCCGGCCAGTTGGCGCTGCGCCTCTGACAAGCGGCCATGCGAGGTGCTGGCGGGGTGCGCAGCCAATGTTTTGGTATCGCCAAGGTTGGTGCACAGCGACAACACCTGCATGCTGTCGAGGACGTGGAATGCATTTTTGCGTGCGGCATCCGCATCGGGAGCCTTCACCTCGAACGACAACACCGCCCCACCACAGCCTGACTGCTGGCGCATGGCCAGCTCGTGCTGGGCATGGCTAGCCAGACCGGGGTAAAACACGCGGCCAACCTGGGGTTGGGCCTCCAGCCACTGGGCCACGGCCAGCGTGCTGGCCGACTGGGCCTTGACGCGAATGGCCAAGGTTTCCATGCCCTTGAGCAACACCCAGGCATTGAAGGGTGCGAGCACCATGCCTGCAGTGCGAATGACCGGCAGGAAGATTTCATCGCGCTGCTTTTGGGTACAGCAGATGGCGCCGGCCATCACACGGCCCTGGCCATCCAGAAACTTGGTGCCCGAATGGATGATGAAGTCGGCCCCCATCGTCACCGGGCGTTGCAGCACCGGCGTGGCAAAGCAGTTGTCCACCGCCAAAAATGCGCCCGCGTTGTGCGCAATGTCGGCCAAGGCCTGGATATCGCACACCTCAGTTAGCGGGTTGGTCGGCGTTTCGGCAAACAGCAGTTTGGTGTTGGGGCGAACGGCCGCCTTCCACGCAGCCACATCGGTCTGGGGCACAAATGTGGTCTCCACACCAAACTTGGCAAACTCGCGGCTGAACATGGGGATGACCGAGCCAAACACCGACTGCGAGCAAATCACGTGGTCGCCGGCCTTGAGCAAGGCCATGCCCAGCAGCAAGATGGCAGACATGCCGGACGACGTGGCGACCGCAGCCTCGGTGCCCTCCAGCGCGGCCAAACGCAGCTCCATGCTGCTCACGGTCGGATTGCCCACGCGCGAGTAGGTGAAGCCCTCTTCTTCCATCGCAAACCGTGCGGCGCTGGAGGCGGCGCTGGACTGCACGTAACCGCTGGTGAGGTATAGGGCTTCGGAGTTCTCGCCGTACTGGCTGCGCTCCAGGGCCGTGCGTACGGCCAGGGTGTCCAGGTGCAAATCGTTGGGTAACTGTTGGGCTGCCATCGTTCAATCCGCAGGGTTGGGCAAGGCCAGGCGCGAGGTGTCGTCCTGACTTTCTTCGCCGCCCACCCGTTTTTCATTCAGGCGCTCGATGTCATCGGACGAAATGTCGCCCGTAACGTAAATGCCATCGAAGCACGACGCATCAAAACCCGCCAGCTTGTTGCTCAGCGAGCCGATGGCCTTTTTCATGCCGTCCACATCCTGGTAAATCAGGGCGTCGCAGCCAATGATCTCGCGCACCTGCTCCACGGTGCGGTTGTGTGCCACCAGCTCGCTGCTGGTGGGCATGTCGATGCCGTAGACGTTGGGGAAGCGTACCGGCGGCGCAGCACTGGCCAGGTAGACCTTGCGCGCACCAGCGTCACGCGCCATCTGCACGATCTCTTTGCTGGTGGTGCCGCGCACGATGGAGTCGTCCACCAGCAGCACATTGCGGCCCTTGAATTCGCTGGCGATCACGTTGAGCTTCTGGCGCACCGACTTTTTGCGCACGCCCTGGCCCGGCATGATGAAGGTGCGGCCGACGTAGCGGTTTTTCACAAAGCCTTCGCGGTAGGGCAAGCCCAGCAATTGCGCCAACTGCGCGGCACTGGGGCGACTGGATTCCGGGATGGGGATGACCACATCAATCTCGCTGGGCGGCACCGTGGAAATCACACGCTTGGCCAAAGTCTCGCCCAGGTTCAGGCGGGCCTGGTAGACCGAGATGCCGTCCATCACCGAATCGGGGCGGGCCAAGTAGACAAATTCAAAAATACAGGGGGTCAGCGCAGGTGCTTCGGCGCACTGCTGGGCGTGCACCTTGCCGTCTAGGTCAATGAACACGGCCTCGCCGGGCTCTATGTTGCGGTCGAGCTGGAAGCCCGTGCCTTCCAGCGTCACAGACTCGCTGGCCACCATCACATTGCCATCGCCATTCTTGCCGATACACAGGGGGCGGATGCCGTAGGGGTCACGGAAGGCCAGCACGCCGTGGCCGGCGATCAGCGCAATCACCGCGTAGGAGCCTTTGATGCGCTTGTGCACATTGCGCACCGCCGCAAAGATGTCCATGGGCTGCAGCGGCAGGCCACGCGTGGTCTTCTCGATCTCGTGCGCCAGCACGTTGAGCAACACTTCAGAGTCGCTCTCGGTGTTGATGTGGCGGTGGTCGGTGTTGAACAGCTCGGCCTTCAGGGCATGGGCATTGGTCAGGTTGCCGTTGTGCACCAGCACGATGCCGAAGGGCGCGTTCACGTAGAAGGGCTGTGCCTCTTCTTCGCTAAAGGCATTGCCAGCCGTGGGGTAGCGCACCTGACCCAGGCCGCAGTTGCCCAGCAGGCTGCGCATATTGCGGGTGCGAAACACGTCCTTCACCATGCCCTTGGCCTTGTGCATGAAGAACTTGCGCTCTTGCTGGGTCACGATACCGGCGGCGTCCTGGCCGCGGTGCTGCAGCAGCAGCAAGGCGTCATAGATCAGTTGATTGACGGGTGCATTGCTAACAACGCCAACGATTCCACACATAGGGGTTCACTCTCAGGGTAAATACTTGCCAAATTCTTCGGGCAGCAGGGGTTTGACGCTGCTGAGCACCATGCCGGTCATGCGCGGCCCCATGGCGCTCTGCCACCAGTTTGCGGTGTGCAGCGGGGTCATGCCCACCACGGCAGTGACCACCAAGAGCAGCAACATGCCGCGCACCAAACCAAAAATGGCGCCCAGCATGCGGTCCGCGGGACTCATGCCTGCAGCGGCCACCAACTTCTTGATCACAAAGGCCAGCAAGCCGCCCGCAAATACCGCGGCCACAAACACCAGCACAAAGCCTCCGGCGTAACGCACCGCCTCGGCATCACCGCTGATGGGAATCCACTGGGCGGCGTCCAGCGCAAACCATTGCGCCAGCACAAAAGCCGCAACCCAACTCAGCAGCGACAGCACCTCGTACACCAGCCCCCGCCAGGCGCCCAGCACCAGCGAGAACAGCAAGATGGCCAGAAAAATCCAGTCCAAGGTCGGCATGGGCAGGCTCCGCTCAGAGTTCCAGGATGGCAGCGGGCAGGTTCAGCTTCTTGAGCTTGTCCACGGCCTTTTCCGCCTCGGCCTTGCTGGCGAACGGCCCGATGCGCACCCGCGTGCGCTGCGCATCCTTGGCGCCCACCACCTGCGTATAGGTCTTGAAGCCGGCTTTCTCTACCTTCTGGCGCGCTTCGCGCAGTTTGGCGGCTTCGACATACGCGCCCACCTGCACGACAAATCGGCCGGTGCTGGCATCTGGTTTCTTGTCAGCGGGCTTGGCGGCTGCCGTGGGCTTGCCGTCCAACAAGGCCTGGGCTTTGGCAGCCTCCGCGGCCTTGTCAGCGGGCTTGTCCGCAGGCGCAGCGGGTTTGGCCTCCGGCTTGGGTTCTGGCTTGGAAGCAGGTTTAGGCTCTGGCTTGGGCGCAGGTTTGGGTTCGGTGATGATGGTTTCGGGCTTGGGTGCCGGCTTCGCCTCGGGCTTGGAGGCGGGTTTGGCCGGGGCCGAGGCCACGGGAGTCGGGGTGTCCCCCACAATGATGCCGCCACTGACCTGCGAAGGCGCCGCGCTGCTGGCCGCCACTTGGGGCGCGCCCAGGGGTGCCACCTTGGCCTTGTCTGGAATCTCGATGGGAATGTCGACCGCGATCGGCCGGGGCTGGCTGTCAAACAGCAGCGGGAAGCCGATGACCCCCAGCAACACCAGCACGGCCGCGCCAATCAGGCGGTGCCGGGCGCGTTTGCGCATGACTTCCACGCTCTCAGAGGCGCTGGGGGGTGGGGTGGGCTGCTCGTCGCCACCTTTGCGGAACTTGAAAAAGGCCATGTGTGGGGTGACGGTTCAGGTAGCTTGGGGCTGGAGGTGTTTGGCGTGCAGCTTGGGGGTGCCCTCTTGCAGCACACCACCCACGGTGTAGAACGATCCAAAGACAACGATTCTATCAGTGGGGTCTGCCGCAGCGATGGCAGCGCGCAGGGCCTGCATGGGGTCAGCAAAGGCCTGGGCCGACGCGTCTTTGCGGGTGTTTTGCGCCACCCACTGGGCCTGCAGGTCCGCGCCCGTGGCCGCCCGCGGGCTCGGCAAATCGGTGAAGTACCAGCGGTCCATCAGCGGCGCGACCTTGGCAAACATGGGCGCCAGGTCCTTGTCGGCCATGGCGCCAAATATGGCGTGGGTGCAGGGGTAAAAACCCATGGCGTCCAGGTTGGCCGCCAGCGCCGCCACCGAATGCGGGTTGTGCGCCACGTCCAGCACCAGCGTGGGCTGGCCCGGAATGATCTGGAAGCGCCCCGGCAGCTCCACCAGCGACAAGCCCACCCGCACCGCCTGGGCCGTGATGGGCAACTGCTCGCGCAGGGCCGTGAGCGCCGCCAGCACGCCCGAGGCGTTGACCAGCTGGTTGGCACCGCGCAGCGCCGGGTAGGCCAGGCCGCTGTAGCGCCGCCCGCGCCCGGCCCAGCCCCACTGCTGCTTGTCGCCTGACACATTGAAGTCGGTGCCCACGCGCCACAGGTCAGCGCCCACTTCCAGCGCGCGGTCCAGCACGCTTTGCGGCGGCACCGGGTCGCTCACGATCACCGGGCGGCCGGTGCGCATGATGCCGGCCTTCTCCAGCCCAATCAGCTCGCGCGTGTTGCCCAGCAGCTCCATGTGGTCCAGGTCGATGCTGGTGATGACGGCGCAGTCGGCGTCGATGATGTTGACCGCGTCCAGCCGGCCGCCCAGGCCGACTTCCAGAATCACCACATCCAGCCCTTCGTGTGAGAGCGCCAGCAGAATGGCCAAGGTGGTGAACTCGAAGTAGGTGAGCGCGATTTCAGGGCCATTTTGGCCGTCATTTCCAGCTCTAGCCCTCTCCACCTCTGCGAGAGCAGCTACAAATTTGCTAGCAGGCGCCGCTTCGCCCTTGAGGCGCATGCGCTCTTCAAAGTGCACCAGATGGGGCGAGGTGTACACGCCGGTCTTGTAGCCCGCCTGGCCCAAAATGGATTCGAGCATGGCGCAGGTGGAGCCTTTGCCATTGGTGCCGGCCACGGTGATGACCGGGCAGGCAAACCTGAGGTTCAGGCGCTGGGCGACGGTGCGCACGCGGTCCAGCCCCATTTCGATACCGTTGATGCCTTTGGGGTGCAGGCGCTCGCAGTGGGCGAGCCAGTCAGCCAGGGTGTTGGGTGTTTCCATAGAGGCCTGCATTGTCGCCGACCTGCTGTGCTGGGGTGGGCCAACTGGGTACTCCGCTCCGCTCGTGTCCCCCGCCCTTCGGGCTCCTCCTTTACCTCGCTGCGCAGAGCGCCCAGCCGTCCCGCCCCAGCCCAGTGCTTACTTCGCAAATCGGTCCGTCGCCTCCAGCAGTGCGCTCAAAATGCCGGGCTCGTTGAAGGCATGGCCTGCGTCGTCCACCAGTGTGAAATCGGCCTCGGGCCAGGCGCGGTGCAGGTCCCAGGCGGTTTTGGCCGGCGTCGCCACGTCGTAGCGGCCCTGCACGATGACACCCGGAATGCCCGCCAGCTTGTGCGCGTCGCGGATGAGTTGCCCTTCCTCCAGCCAGCCGCCGTGCACAAAGTAGTGGTTTTCGATGCGTGCAAACGCCAGCGCGTAGTCGTCGTCCGCGTGTTTGGCCTTGTTGGCCGCGTCGGGCAGCAGGCGGATGGTCTGGCCCTCCCACAGACTCCAGGCTTTGGCCGCCTCCAGCTGGGCCACCGGGTCGGTGCCCACCAGGCGCTTGCGGTAGGCGGCGATCAGGTCGCCCCGCTCTTCGGGCGGAATGGGCGCCAGGTAGGCCTCCCACAGGTCGGGGAACAACCACGACGCGCCCTCTTGGTAATACCACTGCAGCTCCGCGTGGCGCACCGTAAAAATGCCGCGCACGATCAGCGCCGACACTGCCTGCGGGTGCGTCTGCGCGTACGCCAGCGCCAGCGTGCTGCCCCACGAGCCGCCAAACACCAGCCAGCGCTCCACGCCCAGCATGGCGCGCAGGCGCTCGATGTCGGCCACCAGGTGCCAGGTGGTGTTGGCCTCCAGGCTGGCGTGCGGGGTCGATCGGCCGCAACCGCGCTGGTCGAACAGCAGCACGCAGTACCGCTCGGGGTCAAACAGGCGGCGGTGGTCGGCCGAGCAGCCCGAGCCCGGGCCGCCATGCAAAAACACCGCAGGCTGGCCCTGCGGGTTGCCACACAGCTCCCAGTACAGCGTGTGCCCCTCGCCGGTATCGAGCATGCCGGTCTTGAACGGCTCCAGGGGCGGGTACAGAGTGCGGGGAGTGTTGCTCACAGGGGCTCTTTCACTATGAATTTGATAGCTGCTTGCGCAGACTCTACGGGGGCTAGGTGCCAATTTGGCTCAAAGATTATGTCAAAATCAGCGCATGACCATCCTCTACGGCATCCCCAACTGCGACACCGTCAAAAAAGCCCGCACCTGGCTCACCGAACACGGTGTAGACCACCAGTTTCATGACTTCAAGAAACAAGGCGTGCCCACCGCCCTGTTGCCCGGCTGGATTGAAGCAGCCGGCCTGGACACCCTGATCAACCGCCGCGGCCCCACCTGGCGCAAGCTGGACGCGGCCACCCAAGCCAGCGTGGTGGACACGCCCTCGGCCATGGCCGTGATGCAGGAACACAGCAGCGTCATCAAGCGCCCGGTGGTGGTGTGGAGCGACGGCGTGGTGACCGTGGGCTTTAGCGACGCGGCCTTTGCGGCCCGCCTCCCGTAAAATCGCGGGCTGCCCGGTGCCTGGCGCGCCGGCCCCCATTTCCCTTTCCTCTTACGCAGCACCATGACCACCACCCATTTCGACAACGTCTCCGTCACCACCAAAGCCAATGTGTACTTCGACGGCAAGTGCGTGAGCCACGGCTTCACCCTGGCCGATGGCACCAAGAAGTCGGTGGGCGTGATCCTGCCCGCCACCCTGACCTTCAACACCGGCGCCCCCGAGATCATGGAATGCGTGGGCGGCAGCTGCGACTACAAGCTGGACGGCACCGACGCCTGGGTCACCAGCGGCGAAGGCGACAAGTTCAGCGTGCCCGGCAACGCCAAGTTCCAGATCCGCGTGACGGAAGGCCACGCCGCTTACCACTACATCTGCCACTTTGGCTGATCTGCGGTTCACCTTCGGCTGACCTGCCCGGCACACCACTCCTGTTTTTATAGCTGCTCGCGCATATTCCAAGCGGGCTAGAGGCCAATTTCATGTCTAACACCATCCTGCAAAACATCCCCGCCGGCCAAAAAGTCGGCATCGCCTTCTCTGGCGGCCTGGACACCAGCGCCGCGCTGTTGTGGATGAAGCAAAAGGGCGCCCTGCCCTACGCCTACACCGCCAACCTGGGCCAGCCCGACGAGGCCGACTACGACGAGATCCCGCGCAAGGCCATGGAATACGGCGCCATCAAGGCCCGCCTGATCGACTGCCGCCCGCAGCTCGCCGCTGAAGGCATTGCCGCGCTGCAGGCCGGCGCCTTCCACATCACCACCGCCGGCTCCACCTACTTCAACACCACGCCGCTGGGCCGCGCCGTGACCGGCACCATGCTGGTCAGCGCCATGAAGGAAGACGACGTCAACATCTGGGGCGACGGCAGCACCTTCAAGGGCAACGACATCGAGCGCTTCTACCGCTACGGCCTGCTGGTCAACCCCGCGCTGAAGATCTACAAGCCCTGGCTGGACCAGACCGTTCATCGACGAACTGGGCGGCCGCGCCGAGATGAGCGCCTTCATCACCGCCAACGGCTTTGGCTACAAGATGAGCGCCGAGAAGGCCTACAGCACCGACAGCAACATGCTGGGCGCCACGCACGAGGCCAAAGACCTGGAGTTCTTGAACAGCGGCATCAAGATCGTCAACCCCATCATGGGCGTGCCGTTCTGGCGCGACGACTGCGTGGTCAAGGCCGAAGAAGTCAGCGTCACCTTTGAAGAAGGCCGCCCCGTCGCCCTGAACGGCCAGCGCTTTGACGACCTGGTGAGCCTGATCCTCAAGGCCAACGAAATCGGCGGCCGCCACGGCCTGGGCATGAGCGACCAGATCGAGAACCGCATCATCGAAGCCAAGAGCCGCGGCATCTACGAAGCCCCCGGCCTGGCGCTGCTGTTCATCGCCTACGAGCGCCTGGTCACCGGCATCCACAACGAAGACACCATCGAGCAATACCGCGACAACGGCCGCAAGCTCGGCCGCCTGCTGTACCAAGGCCGCTGGTTCGACAGCCAGGCCATCATGCTGCGCGAAACCGCCCAGCGCTGGGTCGCCAAGGCCGTGACCGGCACCGTGACCCTGGAACTGCGCCGCGGCAACGACTACAGCCTGCTGAACACCGAGAGCCCCAACCTGACCTACGCGCCCGAGCGCCTGAGCATGGAAAAGGTGGAAGACGCGCCGTTCAGCCCACTGGACCGCATCGGCCAACTGACCATGCGCAACCTGGACATTACCGACACCCGCGCCAAGCTGCAGGTGTATTCCAACGCCGGGCTGCTGGAGCTGGGCAAGGGGGATGATTTCTTGAAGTTGGGGAAGTAAGCCCCGATTGAAGCGCCAAAGACAAAGCCCGTCAGGTGAAAGCTTGGCGGGCTTTGTTTTGGGGTACAGGATGAAACTGGCGAGTCAAGTGTCCAGTCCGAGTTGAACCATTTTGTTGACGCCAACGAAATGGTGACCCAACTGATTGCCGCTGACCTGGTGCACGGTTTTTTGTCCGGGGCTGAAGATTCAACCCGTGACAAGAAGTCACGAGTTTGATGACCTTGCAACCCAGGCAGTCAGAGGCTTTCAATCTCTTTCACCAACTCGTAGCCCACCTGCGCCAACCAACGTTTGAAGGGCTCGGCCTTGGGTGACGGGATGGATTGGATGATGCGAAACAGGCCTTCGGTGTTGGCGCAATTGGTTTCGCGGATTTTCCCGCCTGGGGCCAGTAGCGCAAGGGGGGTACAAGTTGTACCCCAGTTGGCGTCAAGCGCGTGGTCACGACTGCGCATCTTCTTGAAGTGGGGGAAGTAAGCCGGTTTCGCTCCCTGAACAAAGACAAAAGCCCGCCAGGTTTCATGCCTGGCGGGCTTTGTTCATTTGTAATTTGGCTGTTCCGCTTTTCAGGTTTTCTCCGCAAGCAGCTGATTCAAGCGCATCAAAGCATTGGCAACAACACGCCCCTGCTCCTCTATATTTTCGACAATTTGCTCCGGCGTGCGGGTATCCACATTCACCACGGCAGTCGGGTTCACGGCCTTCAAGTCAAACACTGCGGCATCAATGTCTGCCGCCTTGGTTTCCAGATCGCGAGCGGCCTTTTCTTTTTCTTTGATTTTCTCGTCCAGCGCTTTCAACTTGGCCTCACTGGCCTTGTCCTTCTTCAAGCGCTTGAGCGTCTCTTTCAATTCCACCACGGCAGACTTCAATTTGGCAGCTTCATCCAAAAACGGCTGCATATCGGCGCGGGCCTTGGCGCGCTTGGCTGCAAAGTCCACTGTCCACGAATACGGGCTCTCGCCTTCGGGCTTGCCGCGCTGTTGCAGCATGCGCGCATAACTGGGGAATGGCTTACCCACATTCGCCTCATCCGCATGCCAGGTGGCGGTAAGAATGGCGGGCAACTTGTTATCCGCCAATAGGTCGCCATGCTCGTCAAACCCGAAATGCGCCAGCGTCAGCGGTGTTTTCTTGCCCACTTTTACGGACGACAAGTCGTAGTACCACGTCTTCTGGGTCTTCTTTCCCTTGGTGAAAAACAGCAAGTTGGTTTTCACACCCGCACCAGCGGTAGAGAAGACCCCACCCGGCAAGCTAACGATGGCCCACAGATCGCATTCGTCCACCAGTTTGCGTTTGGTCTCCACAAAGGCGCTCTCATTGGTGCGAAAGAGCAAGCCCTCGTCCAACACAATGGCGCAAGTACCCTTGGGGGCCAACTCGCTCAAAATATCTTGGGTAAACAGCACCTGCGTGGCGCTACTCTCAAAGGCGAAATTCTTTTGCGCGTCCGTACCCTCTTTGCCACCAAACGGTGGGTTGGCTAGGATCACGTCAAACTGCTTGGGGGCTTTGTCAAATAGCGCTGCGTAGGTAGCTCGGCGGGTTAGCGAATTGCCATGCCACAGGTTGGGCTGGTCAATTCCATGCAAGACCAGGTTGGCCAGTGCGATGGGAAACACCAGGTTCTCTTTCTCGCGGCCAAAAAATGTGTCGTGCTTGAGCGTGTCAATGTCGGTGCTGGTGACGCTCTTGCCCAACTGGCGCGCAATGTGTTCATAGGCCACCGCCAAAAAGCCGCCGGTGCCGCAGCAGGGGTCGTACACCGTTTGACCCAGCTTGGGCTGCACGGTGTGCACCATGGCGCGAATCACCTCACGCGGAGTAAAGAACTGGCCGCCGTCTGAGTTCTTTTCGCCCATTTTGAGCAACAAGTCTTCGTACACCTGCGACAAGGTAAAGAAGTGCTGATCGTCCACATGGTCGATGTTGATCTGGTGCACCTTATCGAGAATGTCCCGCAGGTTGGCTTCACTGTCGACGCGCACCTTCTCCACCGCCGTCATGGTGCGGCCCATGATGCGCTGCTTGCGGCTTGCATTTGGGTTGGGCAGGCCGGTGCGGGTGTCAATGTCCAAGCTGTGCAGGTGCGGCAACAACTCTTTGTTGATGAACTCAAACAACTTGCCGTCACCTGCGGCAAACAACTCTTGGCGCTTCCAGCCAAAGGGTTTGCCTTCTGCGGTTTTAGGGTGATCCTCTTTGGCGGAGTAAGGCGCTGCCCAGTCTTGCCAGCGGTAGGGGCTTTGCAGAGCAGCGGCAAAGTTTGCACCCACCGCATCCGCTTCCTCGCGGGCCTTGGCCTCTTGCGCGTCCAGAATGCGCAGAAACAAAATCCACGTCAGCTCCGGCACATATTGCAATGCGCTGGCGCAGTTGGATCGGCGCATCACATCGCAAATGCTTTTAACGAATGACGAAAGTGATTGGGTGGAGGCTATGGCCTTGCTTGCTTTTACGACTTTTGCGGCTTTGGCCACTTTGACAGTTTTGACAACTTGGACAACTTCGGTTGAGGTACTTTTCTTAGGGCGAGCCATGGGGTTATTTCTTAGGAATTTTCTTGTCCAGCGTCTTCGCCAGTTTCTTCTTGGCAGATTCAATCTGCTGGATGCTGTTGTCGGGTAGCGCCAGGTTCTCCGGCATGGTGCCGCCCAGCTCGGCAATGGTTTTGCGCACCTTGCGCCCCACCTCAAAGTGCGTCTGGTTGGCATCACGTTTGCCACTCACTTGGTCGCGGCGCAGCTTCTCTTCGGTTTGTGTGGCGCGGAACAGGTTGGCCGCCAGCTCAGTGCTGCCCATGTGGTCCAAAATTTTTTGGCTGGTCTTGAGCCCCTTGCGGGCGTGAATATCTTTGTTGCCCAAGCCACCATACAGGCCT
Organism: Rhodoferax sp.; assembly: GCF_034519335.1. GTDB lineage: Bacteria > Pseudomonadota > Gammaproteobacteria > Burkholderiales > Burkholderiaceae_C > Allorhodoferax. The sequence continues at coordinate 79,264 of NZ_JAXHOL010000028.1, read as the reverse complement.
TTGTAGCCGTGGTCTTGGAAAATGGCGTAGTCCAGGGGCGTTTCCACCCCCGCGTCTTTGGCCGCAGCAGCCAATTGCTTGTTGTGGGTGGCCAGCTCGTTGCGAATGGCCAGGCGCTTTTCGTCTTCGTTCAGTTGCGCAAACTTGGCACCGTCGGCCAATTCCTGGCGGCGCGCCTGCGTAGCAAAGTAGGTCTGGCCGTTGGCAATCACGGGTTTGCTAGGGTCGCCGTTTTGCACCACCAGATAGCAGGCATAACGGGATAGCCGCACATCGGGCAGTTCACGCCGCGCACCCGAGCCAATTTCGACCATATCGAGGATGTCCTCGAAATGGTCTGCCTCGGGCTGGCCACTGTTGCGGCAGGCCTCCCGCGCGCGCTCCACCACAGGCAAGAAGTGCCGGTATTCCGAATAGTCCAACACCTTGGCTAGGGGCCGCGCCAGCCAAAATTCATTGCCATCGGCATCCACATGGCGAATGCCTTCAAAGGTAGCGTGGTGCAGCTTGGCAATGCGGCTATTGGCCATGGTGGTCCCTCTGTGAGGTAAAGGCTTGGGAAAGGATACGACCGGGAAGGGCGTTGATTTCTCGCAATTGCACCAATGTTGCTTGACGTGCCTTTTCAACTTCATCCATTTGGTCCTTCAACGTGGCAGCAATTGCCCGCTGCTCCTTCAAAGGAGGGGAAATTAAGGGGAACGCCCCCAATACCTGTTGATTGATAGATGCAATGCCTGTCGTTTTCTTCGCATTAGCAAGAAAGTAGGCTTTTCCATATGGAGACCCAACCTGCAACGAAACAAAATCCGGGTCATACAAGTCGAGGGGTAATCGCACTCGAAAAATGTGGTTCTGGTGTATGCACACCGGCAATTGCTCCCGCCAGCAAGTCCCCCGTCCCAACTTGTCCAAATCCCCGCCTTCGGTGAGTAGCAGGTCACCATCGCGCAACGTCCATTTTTCGATTTCCCGCCGGGTTGCAAGCACAGTTTTTACGCTCTGCAGCGCAAGGCGTCCGTCTTGCACATTCGCTACCCGGAGGTAGGGCACTTCCAGCAATTCAATTTCCTTGGTCTTTCGACCGAGCGTAATTCCTGCCGCTATGTCAGCTGCGTCGCGTAACGCGACTAAAGGCCAATTACTCATATCCCGAACAACCTTGTCTTAGCTTCACGTATCACCGACCCCGGCGCACCCAACCCACGCAGGGCATTCAAGCCACCCGCCACCTTGATCTCCGGCACCTCCCACAGGTTGGGGCTTTCCAGCGCATCGGTGCCGCCCTGCGCAAACTGTTGACCCAAGCCCTTGAGCACGGTGGCGGCGTTGTTGGCCATGCCGTCAAACCAGCTTTGGTTGGTGGTGATAAACAGTGCGCCGCGCTCGGGGCGCTTCAGGGCGCGGGCGTGGTAGCCGTATTTGCCAAAAAAGTCGTACAGGTCAAAGTCGTTCATCTGGTCCATTTCGCGGATTACATCCGGGCTGAAGTTGTCGCCCAGCAAGTGGCTGATGAGTTGCTGGCGCTTTTGCTGCTCGATCCACAGCGCGCGGAATTCGTCCAGGCTATGCGCCTCGGACACCACGCGCTGAATCACCTCGCGGCGGTATTCGTCAATGGGGATCAGTGTGTCGCGGCCATCGCGCAGCACCGGGATAAAGCGGCCTTCCGGGTTGATGGTCACAAAGTCGCCACGCATTTCCGCGACCTTGGGGCCGTCTCCGTCATCATCTTCGTCGTCACCGCCGCCCCCTCCGCTACCACTGCCTCCGCTACCGGGTTTGGGTGGCTTGGTGATGAAGTCGGTGCCAAACAGCAGCGACACATCGGTGTAGTCGTATAGCCAGAACTTGTACTTCTGGGTTTCCTCATGGATGCGCGTTCCGCGCCCCAGCATCTGGTAAAACTTGATGGGCGACTGCAGGTAGCGAAAGAACACCACGGCATTCAGCCGCTCAATGTCCACCCCTGCCTCCAGCAGGTCCACGGTGCAGGCGATGAAGGCGCGCTCGCCAGAGCCGCGCAGGGGCTCGATCATGTCGGAGCCATTGTTGGCGCCGCCCATGCATTTGAAGGCGTAGTGGTCTTTGGGCGTTTGGCCCTGCTCTTTGCACCAGCGGGTGTACAGGTTGTTCATCTGCATGGCCACGCGGTCGGCATGGATCTCGCGGGTGCAGAAGATGATGACTTTTTGCTCTGGCCCACCGTTGCCGCACAAGAGCTGAAACAGGTCTTCGCACATCTTGGGCGTGCGCAGCTCTATGAACAGTTCGTCGTCAAAGTCTTTGCCGGTGTACTCGCTCTTGGTCAGGTCTTCTTCGGTCAAGAGCTTGCCGGTGCGGATGTCTTTGACACCGGCCTTGAGAATTTCTTTTTTGGTGAACACACGCTTATCGATGCTGGCCTTGCGCCGCACGACTTCGCAGGCGGCCAGATAACCGTCTTCTTGCGCTTGAATGAGTGTGTACTCATACACCGGCTCACCAAAGTATTGGCGGTTGTTGGCGGTGATGACGAAGTCTTGTTTCGCTTCTTCGCTGGAGTTCTTGGATTCGTCCAGCCTGCGCGGGGTGGCGGTCAGCCCGATGTGGATGGCGTTGGGGTTGCGCGTCAGCACCTCGGACCAGCGGCCCCAGGCAGAGCGGTGGCATTCGTCAATGATGATGACGCTGAAGGCGTCTGAGCCGTAGTGCTCGGTCAGAAAACTGGCAAAGCCGTCGGCGTCATCTTCGTCCGCGTCGTCGTCTAAGCCCAGCGTTTGGTAGGTGGCAATGTGGATACGGGCATTGGCAGCCGCGTTGACTCCGCGTTCGGTTTTGACGACGCGGGCGTTGTCGCCAAAGGCGGCCTTGAGTTTGTTGTAGGCCTGTGTGCGCAACTCATCTCGGTCGCACAAGAAAAGCGCTGGTTTGGCTAGCTGCCCGGCTTGGCTCAGGCGCCACAGCAGGTTGGTGGCAATGATGGTTTTGCCTGCGCCCGTGGCCAGTGTGAGCAGTACACGCGCTGGTTTGCCCGCCTGGCGATCCAGCAGAATTTTCTCGAAGGCGGCGCGAATGGCGGCGTCTTGGTAGTAGCGGCTTTGTGCCCAGGCGGGGCTGTCTGCCTGAAACAGCATGGCAGCTTCAGGCCGGGTGATATCAATGCCGCGATCTTGCGCATAGCGCGCGCGCAGGTCTGGGTGGTGCGGGAAGTCAGCGAACAGGTCAGGGCCTTTTTGCAGGCTGGTGGTGAGGTCAAACTCGCCATACAAATGGCCGTTGGTAGAGAACACGTATTGCACATCAAAGCGTTCGCAATCTGCATAGCGCTTGGCCTGCTGCATGCCTTTGAGCGGGTCCTCGCCCTCCCTCTTGGCCTCCAGTACGGCCACAGGCAATGGCTTGGGCATGTCGCCCACTTGCACACACAGCAAGTAGTCGGTGCGACCCGGCCCCTTGCGGCGACGGCCTTTGGTGCCACTGGGCTCCACCGCCGCTGGCGTGAGTATGGTTTCCAGCGTGATGTGGTCCCGGCTAACGTAGCCTTTAGCGCGAAGCTGCGGATCGATCAAGTGGTAGCGGGTATCCGCTTCATTCATGCTCACAACTTTTGCCCTCCCAAACGAAACCCCTGCGCTGCTATGCGAATCACAAAAATAGACCCTGATGCTCCCGGCAATACTGCAACCCGCCAAATCGCTTGGCGTTGTTCCAGCAGAATTTGCCCTCTGGGAAGCTGATCTTCTCACGGCAGTGGGCGCAGACGAGCTTCTTGGCCAGTGAGGCGTCAGCCTCAGCAGGCGCAACCGCCGCCGGCTCGGCCTTGGGCACTGGCGCTGCGAGTTTAGGTGTCTGCGCCGCCTGCACAAGATGCTGCTTGGGCTGCATAAAGTCTGGCAGCGCCAGAAGGTCTGCCGCGCGATGCTGGCGCTTGAGCTTTTCGCCCCATTCTTTGATGGTGTCCGGGCTGCGCATATTGAAGAGCGCCTTGAACAAGCCACCCGTGCTGGTGCCTTCCACCAGCTTTTCATGCCAGGCGGGGAACTGGTCTGCCTTGATGAAAAAACTGGTGTCAAAGGCCTTGGGGTCGGGGCGCTGAATGGTGGCCTGGGGGTGCATCATGACCACGTTGTGGAACTCGGGCAGCTTGTCGGTGCGGGTGCTGATCTCCAGCCGCTCCAGCAGCTTGCCCAGAATGCGCGCGTGGCGGCGGCTCTGCTCGTAAGGGGATGGGATGCCGTAGCGGTCTTGGCCATAACGCACGGTGAATTCGCCATGGGCGTTGACTTCCAGGTCACCCGAATAGTTTTTGGTTTCAATCAGCACCATGTAGCCGGTGCGATTGATGACCAGGTGGTCGATCTGGGCCACTTCCTCGTCCAGCTTAAAACGCAGGTCGTGCAAGAGCACATTGTTTTGGCCGTCTTTGTAGTGGCCGTCCAGGTAAAACGCTGCGGCTTGCTCGCCTTTGATGCCTGCCCGCAGGTTGCGCAGCTCGGTGCGCAGCCAGTCTTTCTGGCGGACGTCCAGCAGGGTGGACTTTTGCAGGTCTTCCAGAAGCGCCAGGCGCTTGGTTTTGTCGTCGGCTGATTTGAGCAGCATGCTCCCCTCCCTGTGAATCGCGTGTTGGGCCGTTGGCACGGTCTCTGGGGCACTACTGTAGCGGGTGTTGGGGTGGCCCTTTGGCTTATAGCCAAATTGGCGTTTCAGGCCGTGGATGTTGCGCAAGCAGCTATCAAACTCATAGCGATTTGCGCCGCCCACGGGTGCACTAGCGCTTCATGCGTACGCCCAGCAGACCTTAGTCTGCGCTGTGGCGGCGCAGGTACTCTTGGGCGATGGGGGGCAGCGCGGCGGGAATGATGCCCAGTGCCGCCAGCCCCGGGTGCTGGCCGGTGGCCACGTTGGGGGTGCGCATGGAGTCGAGGTTGTCGCGGCTCATCAGCGGTTCGCCGGGCAGGCATTCCATGGCCAGGGCTTGCAGGCGGCCCATCCACTGCGGCAGCCCGATGACGGGGCGGCCGCGGCCTTCGTTCACTCCGCTGAGCTGCCCGGCCAGTTGCACCAGCTGGCGCAGGGTGTAGACATTGGGGCCACAGACCTCCACCACGCCGCCGGGGGCGGTGGGCGCCACGCTGCGCACCACGGCGTCGGCCACGTCTTGCACCCAGACGGGCTGGAAGCGGGCATCGGCCCCAGCCAGCGGTACCACGGGGGCGATGGTCTGCAGGCGGGCAAACAGGTTCAAGAATTTGTCTTCTGCCCCAAAGATGACGCTGGGGCGCAGCAGCGTGAGCTGCCAGGGGGCGGACGCTGCGGCCTGCTGCAGCGCGGCTTCGCCACGGCTTTTGCTGCGCAGGTAGTCCGAGGGGGCGGCGTCAGGGTGCTGCGCATCGGCACCCAGCGCGCTGATGTGCACCAGCTGGCGCACCTGGGCGGCGCTGCAGGCGTGAGCCAGGGCCTTGGGCAGCGCCACGTGCACGGCGTCAAAGCGGGCGGCGTTGCCGTGCAGCACGGCCACCAGGTTCACCACGGCGTGGTGCCCCTGCACGGCGCGCGCCAGGGCGGCGGGGTCGTGCACATCCATCTCCAGCACGGTGAGGCTGGGCAGGTGCAGGATGTGGCGGGCGTTTTTGCGTCTGCGCGTGGGCACGGTGACATGCCAGCCAGCGCGCACGAGTTTTTCGCACACATGGGCACCCACAAAGCCGGTGCCGCCCAATACCAAAATAGTGTTCATGCCCGCAATCTACCGCGTTGTGGCGCGGCCATGCCGGTTGGGGGGCTTTGGACAGGCGCCCTACACCACCACGGGCTCCGACTCCAGCAAGATGCCAAAGCGTTCGTACACGCTGGTCTGGATGGCTTTGGCCAGGGTCATCACCTCGCCGCCGGTGGCGCCTTCGCCGTTCACCCCGGCACCGCGGTTCACCAGCACCAGGGCCTGCTTCTCGTACACACCGGCCTGGCCCACGCTTTTGCCTTTCCAGCCGCAAGCGTCGATCAGCCAGCCAGCGGCCAGCTTGACCGAGCCGTCGTGCAGCGGGTAGTGCACCACCTTGGGCTCGCGGGCGATGATGTCGGCGCATTGCTCGGGGGTGACGGTGGGGTTTTTGAAGAAGCTGCCCGCGTTGCCAATGACGTTGGGGTCGGGCAGCTTGGCGCGGCGCACCTCGCACACCCAGTTGTAAATCTGGCGCGCCGTGGGCTGGGTGATGCCGGACTCGGCCATCTTGCGTTCCAGGTCGGCGTAGCCCAGCACGGGCTTCCAGGCTTTGGGCAGGGCAAACCGCACGCGCAATATCAGCGCGCGGTCTTTCAGACCCAGGGCCTGGTGGCTGCTGCCATCGGCCTTGCTGGCGTGTTTGAACACCGAGTCGCGGTAGCCAAAGGCGCATTGGGCCGCGTTCAGGGTGAAGACCTGGCCGGTCTGCAGGTCGATGGCGTCCAGCGATTCAAAACGGTCTTGCAACTCCACGCCGTAGGCGCCCACGTTTTGCACGGGCGATGCGCCCACTGTGCCGGGGATGAGGGCCATGTTTTCCAGGCCGGGGTAGCCTTGGTCCAGCGTCCAGGTCACAAAGTCGTGCCAGTTTTCGCCGGCCCCCGCCTCCACCACCCAGTGTTTGTCGGTCTCGGCCACCAGGCGGCGGCCGGGTACTTCGACCTTCAGCACCAGGGGTTTCACGTCCCCGGTCAGGACAATATTGCTGCCGCCCCCCAGCACAAAGGTGGGCGCGCCTGCCCAGGCAGGATCGGCCAGCAGGGCTTGCACGTCGGCCTCGCTGGTGACGCGCGCCAGGGCGTGGGCCTTGGCCACGATGCGAAAGGTGTTGAAGGCCTGCAGGGGAACATTTTTCTCGACTACCATGTCAAGATTGTCGCACCGGGGCTCCGTCGCCCTGGGCAGGCCCACGGCGCGGGCCACCCTGGTTTATTGCGCACCCCGGAGCCGTGCAGGGGTGCTTTCTCTCTAGTGAATACAAAAAATGCCTTCTTTTGATACCGTCTGCGAAGCCAACCTGGTCAAGGTGAAAAACGGGGTGGAAAACACCGCCAAGGAAATCGCCACCCGCTTCGACTTCAAGGGCACGTCCGCCAAGATCGAGATCAAGGACAAGGAAATCACCCTGATTGGGGATGCCGAGTTCCAGCTCGACCAGATCGAGGACGTGCTGCGCAACAAGCTCACCAAGCAGGAAGTGGATGTGCGCTTTCTGGACCGTGGCGATGTGCAAAAAATGGGCGGCGACAAGGTCAAGGTGGTGATCAAGGTGCGCAACGGCATTGAGGCCGAACTGGCCAAGAAGATCCAGCGCCTGATGAAGGACAGCAAACTGAAGGTGCAGGCCGCCATTCAGGAAGAAAAAGTGCGCATCACTGGCGCCAAGCGCGACGACCTGCAGGCCGCCATGGCGCTGATCCGCAAAGACGTGACCGACATTCCCCTGAGCTTCGACAACTTCCGCGACTAAGCCTATGAAAACCCTGTTCCTGGCCGCCGCCCTGCTGTTTGCCGCCCCGGCGTGGGCGCAATCGGTTGCGATCAACGGTACGCTGGGCAACAAGGCGCTGCTGATTGTGGACGGCGGTTTCCCCAAGGCCGTGGCCGTGGGCGAGGTGCACAAGGGCATCAAGGTGGTGGCGATTCAGGGCGAGCAAATCACCCTGGAGATGGGCGGCAAGCGCGTGTCCATGCGGGTGGGCGATGCCCCGGCCAGCGTGGGCAGCGGCGCGGGTGAGCAGCTCAGCGGCAACCGCGTGGTGCTGGCCGTGGGCCCCGGTGGACACTTTTTGACCGACGGCCAGATCAATGGCCGCGTAGTGCAATTCATGGTGGATACCGGTGCCACCACGGTGGCCATGAGTGTGGCCGATGCCAAACGCATCGGGCTCAATTACCAAAATGGCCAGGCTGTGCAAATGAGCACGGCCAATGGCGTGACCCAGGGCTGGCGCGTCACCCTGAACACCGTGCGCGTGGGCGATGTGATGGTGAGTGGCGTGGAGGCCGTGGTGTCCCCCGGCGGCATGCCCTATGTGCTGCTGGGCAACAGTTTTTTGAGTCGTTTCCAGATGACGCGCAACAACGACCAGATGGTGTTGGAGCGGCGCTTCTGATGCCAAAGGCCATGGACGTGCGCGACGAAAACGCCTACGAGGATCTGCTGGGCCAGTGGTCTGACCTGGAGAGCGGGCTAGGCATTATTTTGAGCAGCCCCAACAGTGCGCAGCAGTTTTCGCACCGGGTGCTGCAATACGACCGCTGGATGCAGGGCCTGCTGCAACGCGACCCGGATGTGGGCCTGTACCTGCTGTTCCAGCTGGCCAGCAATTCGCCGGTGGGGTACAGCGCTTCGCACGCGCTGGTGTGTGGTGTGTTGTGCCACCTGGTGGCCACCGAGCTGCGCCTGCCCCAAAAAGAGCGCAACAGCCTGGTGCATGCCGCGCTCACCATGAACATTGCCATGACGGCGCTGCAGGACGAGCTGGCAGGCCAGGCCGAAAAGCCCACGCCCGCGCAACAAGACGCCATCCGCGTCCACCCTATCAAGAGCGCGATGATGCTGGCCAACCTGGGCGTGGCCGACGATGACTGGCTGGACATCGTCTCCAGCCACCACGACGATGCGGTGGACAAGGACGACATGCGCACGGCGGCCCCCTCGGTGCGGCTGGCGCGCATTTTGAAAGTGGTGGACCGTTATGCGGCCATGATCAGCCCGCGCAAATCGCGTTCGGGCCGCAGCGCCATTGAATCGGCCCGCTCGGTGATGACACGGGTCACCAGTTCGGTGGACGAGATTGGCCAGGCCTTGGTGCGCGCCGTGGGCCTGTGCCCGCCCGGCACCTATGTGCGGCTGGACAACGACGAACTGGGCGTGGTGGTACGCCGCAGCGCCAAGAGCAACCAGCCCTTTGTGGTGGTGGTGGGCAAGCCCGGCGGCGAGCTGGAAAACAACCCGCGCCTGCACAGCACGGCAGAGGCCTACCCGCGCATCCGCTCGGCGCTGCCCTCATCCGCGGTGCGGGCGCCGCTTAACCACTTCTACATCTTGCAGCTGGGCAGCCAGGCGCTGGCCATGGCCTAGGCCACAGCAGCACCGCAGGTTCACGCCTTTTTCTGGCCCAGCTTGGACTCTTTGCCTTGCACCAGGCGGGAGATGTTTTCGGCATGGCGCCAGATCAGCAGCAGTGACATAACCGACATGGACAGCAGCACGCTTTTGTCCATGGCCCAGGCCACCTGGTTGCCAAACACGTAGTAGGCCGGGGCAAACAGCGCCGCCACCAATGAAGCCAGCGACGAGTAGCGGAAGAAGTAGGCGATGATGAGCCAGGTCAGCCCCACGGCCAGGCCCAGCCAGCCGCTCACGCCCACCAGCACGCCCAGCGCCGTGGCCACCCCCTTGCCACCCACGAACTTGAAAAACACAGGGTACAGGTGGCCCAGAAACGCAGCCAGCCCCACCAGCGCTACGGTACCCCCGCCCAAGCCATAGGGCTCGCCCCACCATGTCACGGCCATCACGGGCAGCCAGCCCTTGATGGCGTCAAGCAGCAGCGTGACCACGGCCGCAGCCTTGGAGCCGGAGCGCAGCACGTTGGTGGCGCCTGGGTTTTTGCTGCCGTAGGTGCGCGGGTCGTTGAGGCCCATCACACGGCTCACGATGACGGCGAACGACAAGGAGCCAATCAGGTAGGCGGCTACGGTGGCCAACAAGGGGTACAACACAGAATTCACTACAGGTTCTCCAATCACTCTTCCAGCGCGCACTGTACAGGCTTGGCGCCCAGCAGTTGCACACACACATTCGGCGCTATGCCCACCAGATACCCACGCCGCCCGCCATTGATGCAGATGCGGGGCAAGTCCAGAATGGTGGACTCGATGTAGACGGGCATGGTCTTGCGCGTACCAAAGGGCGAGGTGCCGCCCACCAGGTAGCCGCTGTGGCGGTTGGCCACCTCGGGGGCGCAGGGCTCGACCGACTTGGCGCCGATCTGCCGTGCCAGATTTTTGGTGGACACCTTGCGGTTGCCGTGCATCAGCACCACCAGGGGCTTCGCGTCCTGGTCTTGCATGATCAGCGTTTTGACCACGGTGAAGGGGTCAAAGCCCAGCACCGCCGCGCTGTGCTGCGCGCCGCCATGCTCCAGGTATTCGTAGGGGTGCTCGGTGAACGCCACCTTGTTCGCTTTGAGCAACTGGGTCGCGGGGGTTTCAGAGACGTGGTCTTTTTTGGCCATAAGGGCGTATTTTCATACGCCTTGCATCTCTGTTTCCGTCACACCGCCGGGTCGCGGATTTCCCAGCGCACTTCGTCGATCTTCTTGAGCAGCTCTTCGGGCAACACGGTGCCCAAGGCGTCGATGTTGGCATCGAGCTGCTCCAGTGTGCGCACACCAATGATGGTGCTGGCCACCTGCCACTTGGTGTAGCAGAAGGCCAGGGCCATCTGGCTGGGCGTGAAGCCGAATTCGCGGGCCAGCGCGTTATAGCGGCGCGCGGCCTTCAAGGCATCGGGGCGACCCCAGCGCTGCTTGCGGGTAGATTCGAACTTGCGCAGGCGCCAATCTTGCGAGACGTTGTCGCCGGTCAAACCTTCCTCGTCGTATTTGCCAGTCAGCAGGCCAAAGGCCAGCGGCGAATACGGCAGCAGCGACACGCCCAAGCGGTGCATGGTTTCGTCCAAGCCGTTTTCCACCGTGCGCGCCAACAGGCCGTAGTTGTTTTGGACGGTGGCAATGCGTGGCAGACCGTGCTGCTCCGCCAGGCGCACAAACTCGTGCACGCCATACGAGGTTTCATTCGACAGACCGATGGCGCGTACCTTGCCGGCCTTGACCAGCGTGTCCATGGCGCGCAGCTGCTCTTCAATGGCGCTGCCGCCCACGTTTTCGTTTTTGGGGTCGTAGTACATGCCGCCAAACATGGGCACGTGGCGCACGGGCCAGTGGATCTGGTAGAGGTCGATGACATCGATGTTCATGCGCTTCAAGCTGCCATCTGCCGCGGCCACGATGTCTTCGGCGGTGAGGTTGCTGCTGCCGTTGCGCACCCAGGGCATGCCGCGTGAGGGGCCCGCCACTTTGGTGGCGATGACCAGCTTTTCGCGCGCACCGGGGTTGGCCTTGATCCAGTTGCCGATGATTTTTTCGGTGAGGTTAAAGGTCTCGGCGCGCGGGGGCACGGAGTACATCTCGGCCGTGTCGATGAAGTTCACACCGCGCTCGAGCGAGCGGCTCAGGATGGCATGGGAAGTGGGCTCGTCCACCTGTTCACCAAAGGTCATGGTGCCCAGGCAGATGGGGGTGACGTGCAGATCGCTGCGGCCGAGTTGGATGGTTTTCATTGCAAAGCTGGGAGTAAAAAATGTGAGGGGTTCGCGGCAATGGGGCGATGGTAGCGCGGCAGGAATAACCTAGTCGCCGCCACAACCTCCCCCGCAACCTCCACCGTCGGAGCTGCCGTCTGCGCCACCGCCCGAGCCTTCAGAGCCACCAAAGCCACCGGCGTCGCCCGGCGCGTCGCTGCCACTTCCGCCCTCGCCCCCAAAGCTGGTGCCACAGTGGTCGCCAGAGCCGCTTTGGCGGTCGATGTCGCGGCAATCGGGCACGTAGCTGTAGCCACCGAGAATGCCAAATTTTTTGTCCAGCGCAAACAACAAGGGCAGGCGGCTGGGCAAGCGGGGGTTGATGCCCTCTTCCTTGCAGGTCCAGTACCAAACACGGCGCAACCCGTCGTTACGGCGGGCATCACGCCCCAGCACTTCGGCAGGGCTGTGGTGCAGCAGGCTGCCAAAGGCCGCATCGCACCACTGCGCGTAGCCGCGCGTGTGCAAGATGAACTCGTGCCAGGCCGCGTCCACCACCTTGGAGGGCATGGCGACAAATCGCCGGCCGCTGCGCAGGTGCGCCATGAAAAACTGGCGCAGGCCGTGCAACACCAGCTCGGTATCGCGCGCACTGAGCTGCGGGTACTGCGCCATGAGCTTGGCCCCCAGAAAACGCGGCAGCGGCGCCTCGCGCACAAACTGGCGGCGCAGGCTCATCTCCCAGGCGCGCAAGGCAACAAACAGGAACACGGCCAACGCAACGTTCAGCACCAGGGTCAGCAAAAACACGCTGCGCCAGGTGCTGAACGCATATTGCAAGAAGGAGAACAGGGGCAAGGCCAGCCACTTGCTCACACTCACCCAAGCAATGTGCTGTCGCAGCGTGAGCCGAAATGGAACCTTAAACGCGGGCAGCGGCATAACGTGCTTCTTCTTGCAAGCGCAAGACGCGGCGCTGCACCTTGCCGGTGGTGGTCATGGGCAGGGCGTCCACAAACTCGATCTCTTTGGGGTACTCGTAGGGCGCCAGCTGGCCTTTCACGTGGGCCTGCAGCTCGACCGTGAGTTTGGCATGCAATTGGGCCGTAGCGCCCGTATCACCTGCGCAAGCAGCTATGAAATCAGGAGCAATGACCACGTACGCCTTGACCAGCGCGCCGCGCTCGGCGTCGGGCTTGGGCACCACCGCGGCGTTGATGACGGCCGGGTGTTTGACCAGGCAGTTCTCGATCTCGCCGGGGCCGATGCGGTAGCCCGCAGCCTTGAACACGTCGTCGCTGCGGCCCTGGTACCAGAGGTAGCCGTCTGCGTCGCGCACCGCCAGGTCGCCGGTGCGGCACCAGTCGCCGGTGTACTTGCCCTCAGTAGCGGCGGGGTTCTTCCAGTAGCCCAGGAAGAAGATGGGGTCCGGGTGGCCGTGCACGTCATAGCGGTGCAGCGCCACATCCCCAGGCACGCCAACCGGGCACTCGTTGCCTTCGTCGTCAATCACCGCCACGCGGTGGCCGGGGTAGCCCATGCCCATGCTGCCGGGCTTGGAGGGGTAAAGCCGGTTGCAGTTGCCGACGATGTAGTTCATCTCGGTCTGGCCAAACATCTCGTTGGGCGGCACGCCCAGCTGCGCCTCGCAGTAGCCAAACACGGCGTCGCCCACGGCCTCGCCCGCGCTCATGATGGCTTGCAGCTTGAGCTTGAACTGCTGGCGCACGGTTTTGCCCTTGGCCCCCGGATAGGCCTTCATCATGGCCTTGAGCGCGGTGGGAAACAGGAAGGTGTGCGTCACGCCGCAGTCGCGCATCAATTCGAGTGCCGTCTGCGGGCTGAAGCGGCCGTTGTAGGCCACGATGGGGCGACCAAAGTACAGGCTGGGCAGCAATGCATCCATGAGCCCGCCCGTCCACGCCCAGTCTGCCGGAGACCAAAAGACGCTCTGGGTCTTTGGCTCCGGCAGACTGGGCTTTGCCCCAAGACGGCTCGCCCCCACCCCAGCCCTCCCCCGCGCGGGGGAGGGAGCTTGGTCTGCGGAGAATGGCTCGAAGCCAAACCAGTTCTGGCTGGCCACAAAGCCCGGCAGGTTGCCGATCAGCGCGCGGTGCGGAATCAGCGCGCCCTTGGGGTTGCCCGTGGTTCCGCTGGTGTAGATCAGCACCGCGGGCTCTTCGGCCAGGGTGTCCACCAGCGTGAAGGTCTCAGGCTCCTGCGCCAGCACCGCGCTCCAGTGCAAGTCCGCCAAACCGCGCGTGGCAGAAGGTTCGCCCACGCCGATGACCGAGCGCAGCAGCGGACACTGCGCGCGCACGCTACTCAGAGCGTGCAGCGAACCGGCGTCGCAGATGGCGACTACCGCCTCGCTGTCGTGCAGGCGGAACTGCAGCGCCTCGGGCCCAAAGAGCATGGACAGCGGCATAGCCACCGCGCCCAGCTGCAGCACAGCCATGTAGGCCACCGCCGTCTCGAAACGCTGCGGCAGCACGATGCCCACACGGTCGCCACGCTGCACGCCCAGGGTTCGCAGCGCATTGGAGAGTCGGTTGGCCTGCGCCTGCAGCTCAGAATAGGTATAAAAAGTATCTGTAGCGCCCGCAGAATATGCGCGAACAGCTACTCTTTTAGTAGCATCCGGCAGCGCCGCCCAGCGCTGGCTGCAGGCCTGCGCCATGTTGAAGTGCTGCGGCACTTGCCAGCCAAAGCCCGCATGCAATGCGGTGTAGGCGGCCGGCGGATTCGGTTGCTTCTGGCGGGGTGGCTTGTCTCTGCCTTGACTGACGGGCATGCGCTGTCTCCTTATGATTCCTCCAATGTACCAAGTCAAAAGAGCCCCACGCAGCGAATTTGTCCCCATCCGTAATCTCACCTACCACGTGCAGGTCTGGGGCGAGCCTGCCCCCGGCAAGGTGCCGCTGGTGATGGTGCACGGCTGGATGGACGTAGCCGCGAGTTACCAGTTTGTGGTGGACGCCATGCAGCAGGACCACTACATCATCGCCCCCGACTGGCGCGGCTACGGCAAAACCAACGCGCCCGGCGCCGACAACTTCTGGTTCCCCGACTACTTGGCCGACCTCGACTTTTTGCTGGACCACTACGCCCCCGGCCAGCCGGTAAACCTGGTGGGCCACAGCATGGGGGGCAATGTGGTCATGCTCTACGGCGGTGTGCGCCCAGAGCGGATTCGCCGCCTGGTGAACCTGGAGGGCTTTGGCATGCCCGCCACGATTCCCGCGCAAGCGCCGGGCCGGTTTGCCACGTGGATGGACGAGCTGAAAAAACTGCACGCGGGCGAGATGGACCTGAAGGCCTATGACAGCGCGGACGGTGTGGCCCGCCGCCTCATGAAAACCAACCCACGTTTGGGGCAGGACAAGGCCGACTGGCTAGCCCGCCACTGGGCCGCAGAAACACCAGATGGCCAGTGGAGCATCCTGGGAGACGCGGCCCACAAGGTATCGAATGCACAGCTCTACCGCGTGGAGGAAGTGCTGGAGATCTACAAGCGCCTGACCATGCCGGTGCTGGCGGTGGAGGCCTCGGACAACAGCCTGGACCTGTGGTGGCGTGGCAAGTTCACGCTGGCCCAGTACCACGAGCGCCTGCAGGTGGTGCCCCATGTGGAGATTGCCCGCATTGAGGACGCCGGCCACATGATGCACCACGATCAGCCGGAGGTGCTGGCCGCGCTGATCGAACGCTTTATCGCCTGAAGCGCCGCGTACACACAGCGACACACGGCAGGTTGATAATGCGGCGCAACGTCCGCACCGCTTCAGGAGATTCCATGCAAGCCCGCAATCGACCCTCGCCCCTCGTCAGCACCTTGGTGCTGGCCGTTAGCAGCACCACCGCCATGGCGCAATCCCAGGTGGTCCGCCCCCCGGTGGCGCAGTACTGGATGGACGTGGCCACGGTGCGCATGGCCGATATGGACGAGCTGCCCAACCTGGGTGCCTTGGGTGGCATGGCCGCTGGCATGATGGGCATGCAAGGTCTGGGCGACAACAGCTTTGGCGCCACCAAGGGCATGATGCCGGGCCGCTGGCTGGACATTGCGGTGGCCACCCAGCGCAAGCCTGCAGGAACGCAAGCCACCCAAACCATTCCCGCGGGCCTGGGCCTGGGTGCCAGCCTGCCTCTGCTGCCGCCAGAGCCTGTGGCCGCCAAAAGCAACGTGCCCCAGAGCCGCGACCGCGAAACGGACGACGGCATGCCCGAGCAACCCAAGGGTCGCATCCTGCTCTACTGGGGCTGCAGCGACACCGTGCGCGCCGGCCAGCCCAAGGTGCTGGACCTGACCAACGCCAAACCCGCAGACTATGCCCAATTTATGCGCGGCCGCGCCACCCGCGAGCGCGGCGCCACAGCCGCACCGGGCCACGCCATTTGGCCCAATGCCCAGAGCAAACAACAGGTGCCCAAGGGCGCCTCGCTGCAGGGCGAGCACAAGGTGTCGGGCGAGGGCATTCCGGCCAGCTTGCAGTTCTCCATCGGCCAGGTGCAAGACTTCATGCCGCCGATGCTGCTGTCCAGCACGGGGGGCGGTGCCAATGCCACCACCCTGGCCTGGCCGGCCCAGCCGCAGGCACGTGCGTATTTCTTGAACGCCATGGGTGGTAACGACGGCGAGATGGTGCTGTGGAGCTCATCCGAAACACCCGAGCCGGGCTGGGGCCTGATGGATTACCTGAGCACGCCCAACCTGGATCTCTGGCTGGCCGACAAAACCTTGCTGCCCACCAGCCAGACCCAGTGCGCCATTCCGGCTGGCATTTTTGCCAATTCCAAGGGCGCCATGGTGCAAGGCATGGCCTATGGACAGGAACTGAACCTGGCCTACCCGCCCCGCCCTGCCGACCGCCGCGTGGCCTGGGCCCCCGAGTGGTCAGCCCGCGTACGCGTGAAATCGCAGGCCATGCTGCCGCTGGAAGACAGCGCTGGCAGGCGCCGCGCAGCTGCCGAAGCACCCTCCAGCAAGACGGACAAAAGCGAGCAGGCGCCCGAGCAAAAGTCGCTCTTGCCGGTGTTGCCGGGCATACCCGGGGTGGGCGAAGCGCTCAAAGGCCTGTTCGGACGCTAGGCCGGGGCGCCGCCGGGGCGCCCAAGCATGAGAAAATCGGTGTTTTCCCCATTCAGCAGAACGAGAACACCATGATCGAAGCAGAGCGCGTCAACCTTATCGGCACCACCCTGGCAGACCTGACGAGCAGGACCCAGGAACTTCGGGGGTATCTTTGACTACGATGCCAAAGCCGAGCGCCTGCGCACCGTCAATGCATCGCTAGAAGACCCCAGCGTCTGGAACGACCCCAAACGTGCCCAGGAGCTGGGCAAAGAAAAGAAGATGCTGGACGGCGTGGTGGTCACGCTCAATGAGCTGACCAGCAACCTCTCCGACAACACCGAGTTGTTCGAGATGAGCAAGGAAGACGGCGACGAAGACGGCCTGATCACCATCGAAGGCGAAACCGCCAAGCTGGCCGACCATCATTGAGGGCCTGGAGTTCCGCCGCATGTTCAACAACCCGGCCGACCCCCTGCCCTGCTTCCTGGACATCCAGGCCGGCGCCGGCGGCACCGAGGCCTGCGACTGGGCCAGCATGCTGCTGCGCCAGTACCTCAAGTACGCCGAGCGCAAGGGCTTTACCGCCACCGTGGAAGACATCACCGACGGCGACACTGCCGGCATCAAGGGCGCCACCATCAAGATCGAAGGCGAATATGCCTTTGGCCTGCTGCGCACAGAAACCGGCGTGCACCGCTTGGTGCGCAAGAGCCCGTTCGACAGCTCGGGCGGCCGCCACACCTCGTTCGCGTCGGTGTTTGTGTACCCCGAGATTGATGACTCGATCGAGATCGAGATCAACCCCAGCGACGTGCGCACCGACACCTTCCGTGCGTCGGGCGCCGGCGGTCAGCACATCAACAAGACCGACTCGGCCGTGCGCCTGACGCACATCCCCACCGGCATCGTGGTGCAGTGCCAGGACGGCCGTAGCCAGCACAGCAACCGCGACGTGGCGTGGAAACGCCTGCGCAGCCGCTTGTATGACTTCGAGTTGCGCAAACAACAAGAAGCCCAGCAAAAGCTGGAAGACACCAAAACCGACGTGGGCTGGGGCCACCAGATCCGCTCTTATGTGCTGGACAACAGCCGTATCAAGGACCTGCGCACCAACGTCGAAGTCTCGGCTACGCAAAAGGTGCTGGACGGTGATCTGGATGTGTTCATCCAGGCGTCGCTCAAACAAGGTATCTGATGATGGTGCATGCATCCGGAACGCAAGCGCAATTTTCCGCCGGGCCGCCCCAAGGAAAATTAGCTCCCCTGGGGGGCAGCGCAGTACACGCAGTGACAAGCGTGGGGGCCTTAATCTTCGACATGGACGGAACCATGATCGACTCCATGCCCTCGCACAAGGAAAGCTGGGCAGTGTTTGCCCAGCGCCAGGGCCTGGACGTGGACATTGCCGACCTGATGCGCCGCACCACGGGCCGCACCGGCATCGAGTGCATGCGCGACCTGTTCGACCAGCCCGACATGTCGGTGGACCAGGCCCTGGCGCATGTGCACGAGAAGGAAGCCGTGTACCGCGAGATCTTTGCGCCCATCTTTGCCGAGGTAGCGGGCTTCAAGGCCTTCTTCGGCCACGCCCATGCGCGTGGCCTGAAGCTGGGCGTGGGCACGGCGGGCGACCGCCACAACCAGGCCTTTGCCTACCAGCACCTGCAGATGCCCATTGCCCCACTCACCACCGTGGGCGGCGACGAAGGTTTGCCTGGTAAGCCCGAGCCCGCCATTTTTCTAGAGGCCGCACGCCGCATGGGCGTGGAGCCCGCGCGCTGCATCGTGTTTGAAGATGCGCCGCTGGGCATCGAAGCCGCACGCCGCGCCGGCATGCGCGCCGTAGGCATCGCCAGCAGCCACCACCCTGATGAACTCGCCGGCCCCCACGTGCTGGCCGTGGTGCCTGATTACCACGCCCTGATCGCATCCCAATTTCTGGAGACCCACCATGTTGCAACTTCGTGAGGCCTCGGGCCCGGCTGCGGTGATCCACCGCGGCGATTACACCGCCCCTGCCTACTGGATCGACACCGTCGACCTGAGTTTTGACCTGGACCCGGCCAAGACGCGCGTGCTCAACAAGATGACGCTGCGCCGCAACCCCGACGTGGCGGCCCAGCCCCTGCGCCTGGACGGCGAAGAGCTGAACCTGGCCCGCGTGCTGGTAAACGGCCAAGGCACCAGCTTCAAGATGGAGAACAACCAGCTGGTGCTGGAAAACCTGCCCGAAGGCAACGAGCCCTTTGCGCTGGAAATCTTCACCACCTGTGCGCCGGTGAAGAACACCAAGCTCATGGGCTTGTATGTGAGCAACGAATCCTTCTTCACGCAGTGCGAGGCCGAAGGCTTCCGCCGCATCACCTACTTCCTGGACCGCCCGGATGTGATGGCCATGTACACCGTGACCCTGCGCGCTGACAAGGCCAAGTACCCTGTGCTGCTGAGCAACGGCAACCTGGTGGACAGCGGTGCGATGGAAGACGGCCGCCACTTTGCCAAGTGGGTGGACCCGCACAAAAAGCCGAGCTACCTGTTCGCCCTGGTAGCCGGCCAGTTGGTGGCACGTGAGCAGCGCATTACCAGCCGAGCGGGCAAAGAGCATTTGCTGCAGGTGTATGTGCGCCCCGGCGATCTGGACAAGACCGAGCACGCGATGAATTCCTTGATGGCCAGCGTGGCTTGGGACGAAGCCCGCTTCGGCCTGCCGCTGGACCTGGAACGCTTCATGATCGTCGCCACCAGCGACTTCAACATGGGCGCCATGGAGAACAAGGGCCTGAACATCTTCAACACCAAATACGTGTTGGCGAACCAGGCCACCGCCACCGATGTGGACTACAGCAACATCGAGAGCGTGGTGGGCCACGAGTACTTCCACAACTGGACCGGCAACCGCATCACCTGCCGCGACTGGTTCCAGCTGAGCCTGAAAGAAGGCCTGACCGTGTTCCGCGACCAGGAATTCAGCCAGGACCTGTGCGCCGAGCCATCGGCCCGCGCCGTCAAGCGCATTGAAGACGTGCGCGTGCTGCGCACCGCCCAGTTCCCCGAAGACGCGGGCCCCATGGCCCATCCGGTGCGGCCCGACAGCTACATCGAGATCAACAACTTCTATACCGTCACCATCTACGAGAAGGGTGCCGAAGTGGTCCGCATGATGCAGACCTTGACCAGCCGCGCGGGCTTTGCCAAAGGCATGGCGCTGTACTTCGAGCGCTTTGACGGCCAGGCTGTGACCTGCGACGACTTTGCCCAATCCATTGCCGACGCCAACCCTGGCTCGGCCCTGGCTAACCTGCTGCCCCAATTCAAGCGCTGGTACAGCCAGGCTGGCACACCGCGCCTGGCCACGCGTGGCGAATACAACGCCGCAGAACAAACCTACACGTTGCACTTCACGCAAAGCTGCGCGCCCACGCCGGGCCAGGCGGCCAAAGAGCCCTTTGTCATCCCCGTGAGCCTCGGCTTGGTGGGTGCCAGCAGCGGTGCTGCCCTGCCACTGCAGGTACAAGGCAGCAGCGTGACCGGTGCCGACAGCCACCTCTTTGTGCTGACCGAAGCCAGCCAGAGCCTCACCTTCACGGGAGTAACTGAGGAGCCCGTGCCCTCCATCCTGCGTGGTTTCTCCGCGCCCGTGGTGCTGGACTTTGACTACACCGATGCCCAGCTGCTCACCCTGCTGGCCAACGACCCTGACCCGTTCAACCGCTGGGAAGCTGGCCAGCGCTTGGCACTGCGCAGCGCTATCAATTCAATAGCTGCTGGCGCAGATACTGCGGTCACTACACCGCTAAATGATGCCTATATTGCGGCCATGCGCGCCGTGCTGCGCCACCCCACTTTGGACGCCGCGTTCAAGGAACTGGTGCTGACCCTGCCCAGCGAAACTTACATCGCCGAGCAACTGGACGTGGTGGACCCGCAGCGCATCCACGCCGTGCGCGACGCCATGCGCCTGCAGCTGGCCACCGCCCTGCAGGCCGATTGGGAATGGGCTTTCGAGGTCCACAAGGACAATGGCGCCTACCGCCCCGACCCTGTGTCCAGCGGCCGCCGCGCCCTGGCAGGCATGGCCCTCACTTTCTTGAACCTGGCCGCCGTGCAAAGCGGCGATGCCGTGTGGCCCGGCCGAACGCTTGCGCGCTTCAAAGACGCCAGCAACATGACCGACCGTTTCAATGCACTCGCGGCCCTGGTGGGCAGCGGCCACACACTGGCAGCGCCGGCCCTGGCCCGCTTCCACGCGCTATTCAAAGATGAGGCCCTGGTGCTGGACAAATGGTTTGCCCTGCAAGCGGGAACGAGCGACCGCGGTGGCCAGGTGCTGCCCGCGGTGCGCCAACTGCTGGCCCACCCGGACTTCAACATCCGCAATCCCAACCGCGCACGCAGCGTCATCTTCAGCTTCTGCAGCGCCAACCCTGGTGGTTTCCACCGTGCAGATGCGGCGGGTTATGTGTTCTGGGCTGACCGCGTGATGGAACTGGACGGTATCAACCCCCAGGTCGCCGCACGCCTGGCCCGCGCGCTGGACCGCTGGAAGAAGCTGGCCGAGCCTTACCGCAGCGCGGCGCGCGAAGCACTGGTGCGCGTGGCCGCCAAGACCGACCTCAGCAACGATGTGCGCGAGGTCGTGGACCGCGCGCTGGCGGATTGATTTTTTAGAACCCAGGGAGTTTTCATGACACAACGCATATCGCTTACGCGCTACCTCATCGAGAAGCAGCGCGGCAGCCAAGACGCCGGAGGCGAAGGCACCATTCCACCCCAGCTGCGCTTGCTGCTGGAGGTGGTGGCGCGCGCGTGCAAGAGCATTAGCCTGGCCGTGACCAAGGGCGCACTGGGTGGCGTGCTGGGTGCGGCCGAGAGCGAAAACGTGCAGGGCGAAATCCAGAAGAAGCTGGACATCATCGCCAACGAAGTGCTGATTGAAGCCAACGAATGGGGTGGCCACCTGGCCGCCATGGCCAGCGAGGAAATGGAAGGCATCTACACCGTGCCCAACCGCTACCCGCAGGGCGAATACCTGCTGATGTTTGACCCGCTGGATGGATCGAGCAACATCGACGTCAACGTGAGCATCGGCACTATCTTCAGCGTGTTGCTCAAGGCCCCCGAAGGCCCTAGCGTGAGCGAACAGGACTTTTTGCAACCTGGTACCCAGCAGGTTGCCGCAGGCTACTGCATCTACGGCCCCCAGACCACGCTGGTGCTGACCGTGGGCGACGGTGTGGCCATGTTCACCCTGGACCGCGAGCAAGGCTCGTTTGTGCTGACGCAAGAGAACGTGCGTGTGCCCGAAGACACCCAGGAGTTCGCCGTCAACATGAGCAATATGCGCCACTGGGACGCACCGGTGAAGCGCTACATCGACGAATGCCTGCAAGGCGTCGATGGCCCGCGCGGCAAAGACTTCAACATGCGCTGGATTGCCAGCATGGTGGCCGATGTGCACCGCATCCTGACCCGCGGCGGCGTGTTCATGTACCCCTGGGACAAGCGCGAACCCGAGAAGCCAGGCAAGCTGCGCCTGATGTACGAAGCCAACCCCATGGGCTGGCTGATCGAGCAGGCCGGTGGCGCTGCGACTGACGGCAAACAACGCATCCTGGACATCCAGCCCACCAAGCTGCACCAGCGCGTGGCCGTGTTCCTGGGATCGAAAAACGAGGTGGAACGCGCCACCCGTTACCACTCAGAAGCGGCCTGATGGTGAGAGGCGGCTCGCTATAATTGCGGGCTTAGTTGCCGGTGTAGCTCAGTCGGTAGAGCAGCTCATTCGTAATGAGAAGGTCGGGTGTTCGATTCATCTCTCCGGCACCAAATTTGAAAGCCCCTCGCTGTTAAAGCGAGGGGCTTTTTCGCGGCACAAACACATAACTTATCTTCATTTTTAGACGCCCCGGAGGTCCCTAAAAGCCATTTCTCCGACACAGGAGCGCGGAAATTTGAAGTTTTGTAAACGGCCGCGATCGTGGAGCATGAGGCCCACGATGTTGGAGCAAGGGTTAAAACGGGGCAGTTTCGGGTTATCCACAGCCTGGTCACACTGCCTTAAAGGCGGCTGAAAAGCTCCATTTCACCGTCTGATTGTGCCCGGATTAGGCTGGACGCTTTCAAAACCGACCCTCCAGAACGCTCCAGGAGCGACGATCTCGGCCGGGCCGGGCCGGGGCGGTGGGTGCGGCAAAGCCAGCCAGCGCGTTCTAGGGTCCAGAAGCGACAAAGCCAGCTCGGTGGCTGGCTCTACCTGGTAGGGTTTGGCTCAATCCCTGATGAAGTCCACCAGCTCCTGCAGCCTGGCCTCGATGTGACCCAAATCACCCGCGAAGCCCCAGTTGCCAGGCTGTGCAGCTGCCTTGGTGTCGTGGCTGGCCAACTTGGCCTGCAGTTGCTGCCCAAGTGCCTCAATGCGGGCTTGGCGGGCCTGGTAGTCGGTCTGGGCGGTGCTCATGCAGCACCAGCCTTCTCGGCCGCTGCTTGGCCAGCCTCAAAGGCATCCTGCAACGCAGCAAGGATGTTCCAGACCGCCACTTCGTGAAAGTCCAAGCGGTCGGAGCGGCGGGTCTCCAGGCTGTCCATACTGAGGCGGCGGCGGGCGATGTGTTCGAGGGTTTGTTGGGTGGTCATTGGGGCGTCCTTTCGATGGGTCCGAGTAACGCTCTCTTTGGCCCCGCCAGCAAGCGATTCTTGAAAGCCAGACCGGGGCGGTCTGGCATGCATCACGCGCCTGGCTTGAAGTTGCAGATGATCAGCTCGCCCTTAGGGTCGCGGCCGCCGCCGGATGCGCCTACCGAGTAGCGGATGCTGACGCGTTTGATGTGGTGGCCTTTGAAGGCTGCTCGCATCTCCGGGATGTCGTTCACGCTCACCACGGCCTTGCCTTTCATGGTGCCCATTAGCTCGGACATTTGGTCGTATTGCTCCAGGCCAAAGTCCACACCGTAGCCCGTGGTGCTCCAGTACGGTGGGTCCATATAGAACAGGCTGTGGGGGCGGTCGTAGCGCTGCAGGCAGGCTGACCATTCCAGGCGCTCAATAAACACCTGGTGCAGCCGCAGGTGGACGGCGCTGAGCTGCTCTTCCAAGCGCAGCAAGTTGAGTGCTGCCTTGGAGGTCGTTGCCGTGCCGAAGCTGCGGCCCTCCACCTTGCCGCCAAAGCCCAGCGACTGCAGGTAGAAGAAGCGCGCGGCGCGCTGGATGTCGGTGAGCGTCTCCACCGGCGTGATCTGCAGCCACTTGTAAATCTCGCGACTGGCCAGCGCCCATTTGAAGTGTTTTACAAACTCCTCCAGGTGGTGCTGCACCACGCGGTACAGGGTGACCAGGTCGCCGTTCACGTCGTTGAGCACTTCCACCTTCACCGGGTCTTTGAGGAAGAACAGCGCAGCGGCTCCGGCAAAGGGCTCGACGTAGCAGCTGTGCGCGGGAAACAGCGGCATGATGTGGGGCGCCAGGCGCCGCTTGCCACCCACCCAGCGCACCATTGGTGCTGGCTGGATGTGCGTGCAGTCTTCTGTGGTTTTAGTACAGTTTTCTGTATTTTTAATGAGCGTTTTAGCGCCCTTTTTTGTCGTCATCAGTCGGCTCTCTTTTTGATGACGCTCTGGGGCGCTCTGGTGTGGGGCTCGGGCTGCTGTGATCAGCGGCGCTGGCTCTCAAAACATTCAAGGTGCCGCACTTGGGGCACTTGATCTCTAACCTGGTGTATTGGGCCTCGGCCAGCTTTCTCTGGCACTGCCCGCAACGAATCGTTTCCATATCGGCATCTCGGATAATGACCCGGCCTGTACAGGTGACAGGGTCTTCGGTCGATGCCGTGCTAACTCACGGCGGAGGCGGGGGCCTGGGGTGTTAGCGCACCCGAAGCCCTCGCCCTGTCTTTTTAATGGGGCAAGGCGTCCACCAGCCAGGCCAGGTAACCCACGGCGGCCAACAGCGCGGCCACTGCCAGGACTACGATCAATACGCGCTTCACGATGAGCTCCCACAGTGCGCGTCGTTCGGGTCAAAGTAGTCCAGCAGCGTGGTGCATATCCAAACCGCATGCACACCGCGTCATGCTGTGGGCGTATTGATGTAGCGGGACAGGCGCTCTGTCACCAGCTCCAGCGGGCGCTGGGGCCACTGCCAGAAGAGCAACGTGGCCAGCGTCCAGTTGGCGATCAGATCGACCAGGTAGCCGATCAGCAGCGCAGGGCTGGCCAAAACCAGCGCCACCCGAGTGAGCCGCTTGGCCAGCCAGGCGCGGTAGAAGCCCATGATCAGCACATAGAGCAGCCAGAAGCCGTACAGGTAGGCCAAGGCCCAGCCCAGGGCGATCAGCGCGGTCGTCATGCTGGCCACACCAATGCAGGCAGATCGGCCTCGATGTCGGCCAGGCTGGACGGCATGGGCCGCTGACCTGTGTGCACTTTGCCCAGGATGTCGTAGGCTGCAGCCCAGGTGGCGTCACGCAGGTTCACGCAGGCGTGGCCCTCGGCCTTGAACTTGGCCACCGCACTGGTGGCATATGTGCAAGCCGAGAGGATGCTGTCGTAGTTGCGCTGGCGGGCGAAATCATCAAGTCGATTCTGAATGGATGCAATGAATTGCTCGGCGATCTGCTCAGAAGTCGGTGGCGGCAGCTTGCGCAGTTCGTCGGCATCTTCCTGCGAGATCCGAACTGCATCCTTGGGAAACTCTGAGATGCTGGACGGATCAATTCCAAGCTCAAGCGCGTGAACTTCGCCGTTTGTGGTTCTGAAATATTGCATTTATCTACTCCTTGTTAATCGAATTCCCACCACGACGCAACGCCAGCATTGGAGCTTGCCGAATAGCTCTGGCCTGGTTTGACTGGAGCAATCATCGGAATACTTCCGTTGGCTCCACTCAATGAAGAACTTTGTACGGCGCTACCGCCAACGGTCAAAACATTCGTCGTGCTGCTGCTATTCGCGGGCGAAATGAGTAACCAACGGGTGCGGCCGCTCCAGTTCCAGTACGTGGTGTTGACGGCTCGGCTAGCCGTCTGGTTCACGCCATTGGCAAAGAGCCCCAGAAGACCCATTGCAGCGCCCACTTGACCAAGCAAGGGCTGCACCAGGCTTGGCGTTGTTGCATAAACGCCGGGAGTGGCCTGTGTGTTGTCCACGATCTGGACAATCTTGTAGGGCACATTGGCGCGGGCCACGGCGGAATAGGCGGCGTAGCCAGCAGCACCGGTGATCGTGGTGGACGCAACAGCGGTCGTGCATGTGGTGTTGTAGGTTCCTGTGCCACCAGTGCCGGTGCCAAAGGACAGAAGCCGCGTACCTGCCGGAACGCCTGCGCCTACAAGCTGCTGGCCAACTGTAAGTGCGCCTGAGATAACAGCGGTCACTGTCATCACGCCCGTGGTCACTGCGATGGACGCGGTGACCGCAGCAGCCGTAGCGATCGCCTCGGTGCTGATGACGCCCATCTCATCCAGATTGGCACCAGCCGCTGCAGTGATGACGGCACCCTCAACGCCACCACCGACTGCTGTTGCATCAATCGCCAAGTGGTACAGCCGATTGCTCTGGCCAGCGATACCACCAAGCAAGGCTCCGCTGGGAATGACAAAGCTAATTGGGCTGCTGAAGGTGCGTTTATTGACCGCACCACTGCTGAGGGTAGGTGAGCGGAATGGAATTGTTGTCGGATTCAGCGTCAGCGTCATGGCGTTCGCCGCCACTGTGGCAGTGCCCGACAAGTCCATGCCAGCAGAGCCACCCTGCTTGGCGAATGTAAGGGCCGTGGTGCCGATGGTCACAGCGCCGTCATTGGTGAGCGTCCAAGTGGTATCGGCCTGTGTGACGCCTTCTTCGACAGTAGTCTGCACGCCCGGTGTGACTTCACCAGCGCCATCCGCGTCAGTGGTACGCACCCAAGCTCCAGCTGCTGCGGCGTACCAACCGTTTTGTGTGCCCACGGTCTGGTCTTTCACCAAGATGCGGTCGTTGGAGGTCAGCGCACCAGCCCAATCGCCACCGGCCTGCGTGCCGAGTCCGTTCAAAACGATGTTGGCAGTGGTGGTGAAACGCACGCTGGTCTTGTAGTCCTGCGTGGCGGTGGCAATCATGACCTGGATGGCTTGGTACACCTGAGTGCGCACACCTGCGGTGGGCGTCAAGCCTGCACCTTCGATGATGTTCATCATCTCTTCTTGCAGGTCGTTGAACCAAGCCGCGTCCAGCTTGGTGGGCGATATGCCCGCGTTGTTGTCACCGTCACGAAAGCCGTGTTTGCCAGCGCCGAAGAGGTCGACCTGTTTGGTGGGGGTGTCGATGCGTTTCATGTGGGCCTCTAGCCGGTGTAAGAAAAGAAGACGTCCGTGTGTGCTGGCTTTCTTTCATTGAAAGCGCACTCAATGGGGGACGGTGTGTATATCTGCATGCCGTCGGTGCAGTAGCTGTTGCAGTCGAAGGCATGCAGGTCTTCAGGTGCGTGGGGAATGTTCGCGCGCCAGGTAAACAGGTCATCGGGCCCGGACAGCAGCGCATCGCAGGGGCTGTTGCAGGTGAACGACTGAAACTCGGTGATGGTCACCCCAGGCTCGCCCAGAAGTTCCGCCAGGTTGATGAAGTACGCCCGCGACTGCCCGCCTTCTTCCAGCAGCCGCTGATATGCGGCACGCTGCCTGGCAGCCAGCGACTGACCTGCTGGCGTGCACTTGTCGGGCAGGCCCAAGAAGGCTTCCCAGCGCGGGAGCATGGTGGTCGCATTGCGCGGGTCTGCCTGGTAGAGCAGATCCTCCAGCCACAGCTGCGCGGCCAACAACATGGCGGCAATGGCAGACAGAACCTTGGTGAGCGTGCTGTCTGGGTTGCGTGTGAAGGCGCGGCCGGGCGGCAGTAGCGCCTGCAGGGACGCCAGCCAGGCGGCAAGGGTCACAACCATGTGATGGCCCCCAGCACGGGCAACTGGCCAATGGTGTGCGTTTGGCTGACCGTGGGTGCAATCAGCACGTGGTCGGTCTCGCCCTCGGCAATGGAGATTGCCTCCCGCTGATGCGTGAGCAGCATGGTGCCGCCTGGCTCTGCCTCGCGGCGGTACAAGTCAAGCAGCTCGGCCTCCACCTTGGCGCGCGTGGCCAGGTTGTCGGGCACCAGCTGGATGGTGAAGTCCTGGGGCACAGCCACAGGCGCCACCACAATCAGGTCTGCGGTGACCGGGCGCTTCACATCCATGTACGCCTGCACCGCTGCCACCTCGCCCGCATCAGGGATCAGGCTGGCGTCGTCGTCGCGCACAAAACGCACCACCACCGTGGGTGCGCCCAGCTCCTTGGGGTAGACCCAGGCGCGCGTGACGCCGGGCACCTGCAGCGCCCACTCCTTGTAATCGTCCTTATTGCCACCCTGCGGCGGTTTGCGTTTGCGGGCCAAGATGCGCGCGCGCCAGGCCTCTGGCTTCTCCACATCCGCGCCACCAGAGATCGCCGTGGCCACGGTGGCCACAGCATTCACATTGGGCACCGTGGTGGTGAGAGTGAGCTGGGTGGCTAGCATCGCATTGCCAGCTTGGCCAGCCACCACTGCCGTCACCGGCACCAGCGCCACGCCAGCTTCAATGGTGCCAACGCTGTCCGTGGTGTACTGCACCTCATCTGCACGCTGCAGCACCGTACCCGCCGTAATGGTGGCGCCATTGGTACCCGCGAACTGCACCACGCCGGTGGCCGCTGCAGCTTCAATTTGTGGCACATCCCAGCGAGCGCCATGCTTGGGCAACTCTTCGTCGTCGCAGGTGTCCGCCCACACCTGCTTGTTCAGGCGTTCGGCGTATTTGTAAAGTGCGCTTAAACCGCCCGCTAATACGCGGTTAATCACGCCCAGCAGACCGATGCGCAGGCGCACCAGCACGCCAGGCAGGCGGCTTTCAAACTCGGTAGCGCCCTGGTCGATGAGCTGCTTGAGGGTGGGTCGTTCCATCATTGCACCTCATCCGTGAAGCGCCAGATCTGGCGCTCCTGGTCATACTCAAACCGGAAGCGACGCGATGCACCATTCAGTGTGAAGTGGATCAACGCGGCCAGCACGCCGGGGCGCATGGCAAACGCGGTAACGTTGACGGCG
Source organism: Rhodoferax sp. (assembly GCF_034519335.1). Taxonomy (GTDB): domain Bacteria; phylum Pseudomonadota; class Gammaproteobacteria; order Burkholderiales; family Burkholderiaceae_C; genus Allorhodoferax. Next base: position 50,804 of record NZ_JAXHOL010000028.1, on the reverse strand, counting down.
CTGACAATACCGTCCTCCACCATCCAGGCCAGCGCCTCCTGGCAGTACTGCTCACAGAGCTTGACCACGCTGATGAGCTGCTTGGACCGCTCCAGCAACCATAGACGCGAGCCGGTGAGCTGTTGGCCATCGGTCAGGGAGTCAGCCCACCAGCCCCGTCGGTCCTCCCCCTGGCTCACCTCGTAAGGCTGCACCAGGCGGTCGCAGAACAGGGACACCATGACCGCGCTGACCAGGGAGTCCTCGGCCGCGAGGTCTGCGCCATCAACGGCCAGGTCGAACTCGGTGGTGTTGGGGTTGTAGATGAGCGCCAGATCCATCGCGCCATGATGGTCTGCAGCGCACGCACAGGCTACTAAAGTACTTTAGATCGGTTGTATCGGCGTACTGGTGATCTCGCCGCCATTGTGGGTGTGGCCTACGTGCGATGTACGCATCTGCGCCATTGTGCGGGCGCTGCCGCTGTCGCAGTTGTCCTTGATGTTGCCGGTGGATTCCAGGTCCGCCTCAATACGCACCTTGGGCGTGTTCTTGATGGTAACTTGCTGGCCACCGCCATCCAGCACCATGCCATCACGGGTCATGTGCACAGCTTTGCCCATGTCATCATAAAGCGCCACTTCACCTGGGCGCAGACTCTTGAGCCGGTAGCGACGGTCATCCACATTGAGCACCACGGTGTGCGCGCGGCTACCGCCCACGGCCAAGGCGATGCCCTCTGCGCCTGGCAGCGGCACGCTGGTGAAGCCGTAGTGCTGAAAGTGCTCCACCTCATCGGCCGACTGGTCGGCCAGGATGGTCACTTGCAGGCCCTGCAGCTTTACGCCGTCCATCACCAGGCCCACCACGGCCCGACTCACCATGCCCCGCATGCGGGCCACTAGGCGGGCCATCATGGGGCACCTCGCGTGTCGCGCGGGTTGGGTGGGGCCAGTTCCCGGCTGGGCGTCATGCCGTCGTCCCGCTTCTTCTTTTCTTTCTGGGTCTTGTCATTCAGTTTGGCGTTCAGCGCGCTCTTGCCAATGCCATTGACCAGCTGGAAGGCCTCGGGCCGTGCCCAGGTCATCTCACACACCTGGCCTTGCTCGGTGAGCATGTAGGCGCAGGTCACGATCAGCATGTCCGCGTCCAGGTGCATACGGCTGCTCACCACCCGCACCAGCATATTGGGGCGCCACAGCGGTCCCTCGCGGCCATCCTTGCCCATGCGCCAGCCCACCACCGTGCAACCGCCACGCTTGCCCCGGCCCATGCGCACCTTTGCCTCCCATGCTGCGCGCTCGCCCAGCGACTTGGTGCCAGCGCCATGTTCGGACATCACCACCAGCGGGCGATAACGGTCAATTTCAGCGTCCTTTGCGCTGGCTTTCAGGTGCGCGGCTTCAGCGCCGTTTTCGTGGTCATCACCCGCCATCTGGCCCTTGAGGATGATCTCGCTGTGGCGCTCCTTCCAGGAGTGGCGGCTGTTGAACTTGCGCATGTTCACGCCTTCCTCCAGGCGCACCGTGCTGGGCACGCCGTTGGCGGTGGTGATGAGCAGGTTACCCTGGGGTGTGCTGGTGATCAGCACGCCGCGCAATCGGCAGGCCCGGTCGATGGCATCAAAGGCTTTCTCGCCTTCTTCCAGTGCAAAGCGCTTGAAGACCTCGCCCGTATCCACGCCCGGCGACACCACCAGGCTGATGCCAAAGGGCTTGGCAATGTCCGAAACGATCTGCTCCAGCCGCACGTTGCGCCACTGGCCGGTCTTGTGCACGGCCGAGCAGTCCACCAGGTCACCCGTCTTGTCGCGGCCGGATATGCGCACAGTAGAGCTGGTCTCCGTGTCGTCGGTCTCCAAGTCGTCGATATAGCCGCTGATCACCAGGTCATCCCCAATCCACAGCTCGCAGGGCAGGCCCTCGCGCAGCACCACGGGCGCATCGCCATCCGGGTACAACGCCGCCAGCTGCAGCACAAAGCCGCCCGCGATCTGCTCGATGCCGGTTTGAATTTCCTGGCGCGTCCATCCCACGTAGATCTGGCCCTTCACCACCAGGCGGCATTCGTTTGGATCGGTCATTGCAAGATCTCCAGCGCACGGGCAGGCATGAAGGCCGGGTTGCGCACGTCATTGCGGCTCACCAGCTCATCAGCACGGCTGGAGTCTTGGTAGATGCGGTGGGCCAGCACCAGGGCAGGCAGCACCGTGGCAGGTGTGTAGCTGGACCGCTGCAACAGAAACTCGCTGCGCAAGGCCACATCCCGTACCAGGGCTGCGCGCATATCGGTCAGCGCGGTGGCAACTTCGGCCACAGGGTCAAACTCTTCCAGCTCCACGTCCAGCTGGGCCAATAGCGCATCGCGCAGCGCAGTGGCCTGGTCGCCGGTCTGCACCACCTCGGTGTCAGAGATGGCCACGGCCAGCACCCGCGCCTGGTTGGTCAGCGCCAGGCGGCGCTGCAGGTCGGCACGCTCGGTATCGTTGGCCAGTGCGCGGGCCCGAGTGCTGGTGGCGGCCGATGTGGCGCTGCTGCGCTGGTTGGCCACAAATAAGGCCTGCAGCTCGGCAAAGGCTAGCAGCGGCCGGTTTAGGTTCTGCACCGTACTGGCCAGCAGGCTGCGCAGGTTTTGCGACAGCAGTACGGGCGTACGGATCAGGCTGGAGAGGTTGCTACTCAGCAGCGTGCTCTGGCGCACGATATCGGCCAGACCGTCCACACCGCTCACCAGGCGTGCAGTGGCCAGCAGGCCCGCCACATCCTTGTTCAAGGCTGCCACAGCCTGGCTGGCCAACATGCTGGGCCCGGCCACCGAGTAGGCGGCAGCAAACTGCGCCTGGCTGGCATCGTCGGCCGCGTTGGTTTTGGCCTCCAGCTGGGTGACCGTGGACGTGCGCACGGTCGGAAACACGTTCTTGCCGTCCACCACAAAGGTGACTGTGATGTGGGTGATGCCGCCCTTGATGGACTCTTCCTTGAGGGACGCATCACCGTCCAGCGCTACATTCAGCAGCCCAAATCGTGGGTGGATCAGCTCGCCAGAGCCCTTGGTTTCAAAGGCGGTGACCAACTTGTCACGCTGGTCCATGTGGTCGTCGCCGATAACATAGGCATCCACCACCACGCGGCGGCCCTTGCGCCCCAGGTCATCCACCGATGGATCGTCCCGCTGCGGGAACTCATTGACCACATTGCGGCGACCCACGCGCAGCTCAGAGGTGACCGTGTGGAAGAACACGCCCCGGAAACTTGCTCCCACCAGTACGCGGCCGTCAGGCAGCGTTACTCGGCCCAGATCCTCACGCCAGCCCATTACAAGCCCGCTCCCTGGTTGGTTTGGCCCAGGCTAGACAGGCGCGTGCCTGGCATGGCCTTGGTGTCAGTTTGCACGCCCAGTCCGGGAGCACCGCTCACGCGGATGGTGATCTCCCCACCCACCTTGGTGTTCTTTAAAGCCTCTGTTACGGCCACTGAACGCTGGGCTTCGCTGTTGCCAAAAAAGGCCAGCACCTTGGCAATGGACTCACCAATCATGTCGCCGCCCGCATTGCCTTCCAGCCCGTACTTATAGATGCCGGTGCCCACCGCGTAGCCAGCGCCACCTGCCAGAGCCGCACCGCCAGCCATCGCAGCTAGGCCACCCGCGCCCGCTCTAGCCAGTGCGCCTAGTGGGGCATTACCCAGCAGCGCCGCCACGCCCGCCATGTTGCGCAGCTTACTCAGCTTGCCAGCCGCAGCAGCGGCTGCAGCAGCGCCACCAGCTGCCTCGGCAACACCACTTCCGCCGCCGTTCATCTCGGCCCAGTTGGTCACATACACGGGCGTTACACCTGCAGCGGCTTGAAGCGCCTTACCCTCTGCCACACCAGCCGCCAGACCCGCACCACGGCCCACCACCTTGCCCAAGACGCCCGGCAGAAATCGCGCCGCCGCGTAAACCCCAGCAGCCCCCACTGCAGCGCCCCCCAGCACTTGGCCACCGCTCAGGCCTGCGCCACCGTCCTCTTTACTGTCCAGCATGTATTTGATGGCGTTGGCAACTGCATCATTTACAGGCGTGGCAAACGCCTCGCCAGCCTGGCGCAGCGTGTTGCGCAGGCGCTCAGCTTGCACCGCTGCACCGGCCAGCGCCCGTGGTGCGTCTGCGGCAACGTTGCCCTTTGCATTTTTCTGCGCCGTCTCAAACTGCCGAATCTTCTCCAGCATGTCGCCACCCAGCAGCGCCTGCAAGCCGCGCTGGGTGTCCAGGTCGGCCTTGCCAAACGCCTTGCTCACATAGCTAAAGCGTTGAGCATCGGTGGTGAGCTTGGCGTAGCCCTTGCGCATGTCCTCCAGCACAGCTATGGGGTCGCGCCTCGCACTATCATTGCCCTTGGCATCTTTTTCAAAGAACCGCACACCCGTGGCAGCTTGAGCGTCTTTCAGGTAGTTGGCGTTGCTAAAGAGGCGCGTGGTGGAATCGGCCAAGGTGCCGAGCGTGTCCTTGTTACTCACCAGCGAAAGCCCTTCAATAAAGGCCAACGTGGTTTCAAAAGACATGTTCGATTTTTTGGCGTTCTGTGCAACTTTCGAGAAGATGTTGCTCAGGTCCTCAAGTTCGGCCCGGCCGGATTGCCCGGCCACTCGCATCTTGTCCAGCATCAGCGCTGCCCGGCCAGTCTCTGACAGGTCAAAGCCAAAGTTGGCAGCGCCCACGGTCAGGGCGCCGCTCAATGTGCCGCTTGTGGCGCCCGTTACCGCGCTGGCCAGGCTAACCGCTTTGGTGGCTTCCATTGCTTCTTTGTATTTGAGGCCAGCTTGCGTGAGCTCCGCAAAGCCGCCCACCGTGTCCTCCATCACCCCCCCATTCTTTTTGATGAGGTCAAACATGGTTTTGTACGCGTCAGACTGCTGCTGCACGCTCATGCCCGCTGCAAGGCTCACCTGTGTCAGGTTGCGCTGTAGCACAGCTGCCTGCTTGGCCACCGTCACCAGGCCCACACCCACACCCAGCTGCGCCAGTTGGCCCTGGGTAGATGACATGAAGCTCTTGAGCCGCTGCAGCTCCGCACGCATGTTGCTGCTGAAGCTGCGCGTGGCAGCCTGGGCCTGCTGGGTGGCCCGCAAGTAGCCACCGGCATTGCCATCAATGCGGACGCCGACGATGTAGGTGGTGCTCATGGGTCTGTTTTTTTCAGAATGTTCGCCAGCTCGGTAACGTAAAACTCAAACTCAGCGGGGTGGAGGTTCAGGATCTCCTCCCGGCTCCAGTGAAACTTCAGCGCCAGCAGCATCACCTGGCTAAGCAGCTCTCGCCGCTTAGCTACTAGTCTTCCCCCAGGCGGTCTGCCTCTCTCATGGCGTCGGTAATTTCGGCAAACTGCGCGGGCCGCATGTTTGCAAAGTGCGACACCACAAACGGGCCAGTAAAGTCGCCCGCCCGCACCACCTGCAGACAGGCCATCTGCATGTTGAAAGTGTTGGGCTGGTAGGCCGAGGCCGATTGCTCGGCCTCGCTCACGTCCTTCATAGTGGCTGGGCGCACTTCAATCTCGGTGGCCTCTTTGCCGCCCACTTTCCAAGGCTTCTTCAGTTTCTTGATGAGGTTGCTTTGCATATCAGTCTTCCAGGCATTCAATGGCGCTGAACTCCAGGGTCACTTCCCCCTTTTCCAGCTTGGGAGGGTTGGCGCACCAGGCATCCACCAGGGTGTAGACACGGCCGGTGTCGGTTTCAAAAGTCAGCGTGCCCTGAAAGGCCTGCAGGTCTTTCAGTTTGGTTTGCGCGGTGTGGCTGATCTTGCAATCCACCTTGGGAGCCGTGATCTTGGAGCTGGGGCCATCCACCCCAGAGTCACTCATGACCGCTTCCTTCGTCTCGCCACCGATGTCAAGGCTTGCGCCTTCCTTGCTGCGGATGCGTTGACCCGCCAGCGTAATAAATACACGTCCAGTAACTGACATGGTTTAAACCTCTTTAAAGAATGAATTGCACAGCACCGGCAAAGGTGTTGAACTGGTTGACACAGTTGGGCGGGATGACGGCGTTGATGCGGTTGCGGTCGGTCATGCTGCGCACCACGACCAGCTTGCGTTTGAACTCCTCAAAGTCCTCCAGGATTCCGACCTGCTCCAACTTGCGCGCCGTGGCGATCAGCGTGCCTTTGATCATGAGCGGGGTGGCCACCGCCTGGCCTTCCGCAAAGTTGGTGCCATCGTCGGCCAGCTTGTGGCGTGGGTAGTCCAGTGCCACTGCAGCCTGGAACGCAAAGCGCATGTAGTCCACCGTCCACTTGGTGTTGAGCATCAGGTAGCTCACATCCTCAATGCCCTGCGGGTTGGTCTGGTAGGTAGTGATCACCTGCTCAATGCGTACCGTGCCATCGTCGTCCACGGTGAATGTGCTGATGCCATCCTTCAGCAGCAGCTCACGCTCCTGGCGGGTAAAGCGGTCCGCTTCCTGGGGCGCCAGCAAGCCGGGCACCGCCAGGCTCTTGAACGGACGTGCGGGGTCAATGGCGCCGTTGAACTCAGTCACTGCCGCCATGCGGGCCGCCCAGTTGTAGGCGCCCTGGGGTGGCTTCTTGACGCCGTACACCGTCTCGTGCACGTTGTTGCGTGCTGCGCCAAAGGTGGTCAGGGCAGAGTGCGTGCCCGCAAATCCGGCGAACAGGTGACCGGTGCGCATATCCATGCCACCAAAGCGGCTGGCCAGCTCGGTCTTGAGCTTGTCCAGGTTGGTGATGTCGCTGTACGGCATGGTGATGCTGTAGTACTTCTCGTTGCTGATGGCCGCCAGCGCGGTTGCCACATCGGGGTTACCGGTGGCAGTGACACCCGTGGCCACCACAGCGGTCAGGCCTGCGGGCAGGGCTTCGTCGCGTTGGTAGTTCACCCGCACGTCAATGTCGTTGCCAAAGATGCCCTTGTGGCGCGCAGTGAAAGTCACCACACCGGCCGCTGCAGCAGCGGTCACGGGGCCGTCCAGGAAGGCGTTGACCGCAGTGACCGTGGCGGCTGCCACTTGGGTGGCGGTGTCGGCTGCAGATACGCCCACGGGAATCAGCTCGCCATTGATGCGCAAGTACAGGGTGCCGCCTGCGGTCGCGGGGCCGGTAAATGTCAGAGTCTTGGTGGCTTGTGTGCCGCCTGCCAGGTCGTCCAGGGCAATCGCCCACATGTCTGACTCTTTGTTGACCTCGCGGGCGCCGCGCAGCATTTCGTGCAACACGGAGCCACGGCCAAACAGCAACGCGGCCTCTGCCGGGTTATTGATGCGCTGCAAGGTGTTGGCGGGCGAGAGGCCAGCCACCAGCTTGTTGCCGATGAACAGCATGCGGCGTGGCTGGGCCACCAGGCTGCCGCCCAAGGCCTTGCTGTTGTCGATCTCCAGGTACACGCCGCCCGTGCGGATCTCCAGCGGGATGGTGTTGAAGGTAATGTTGTCGGGCATGGTGGCTCCAGTAAAAGGGCTTTAACGAACGCTTAGGCAGACTTACCGCTGCGGGGTTTGACGGGTGCGGCGCCTTCGCCTGGTGCTTCTGCAGGTACTTCGGCCGGTTCCTCGGCCTCCACCACGTCACCATCGTTCAGGCGGCGCTGCCAGTAGCTGTCCAGGTTGACCGATTCGCCTTGCTCGGCTAGGTGGCCGTTCACGGGCTTGCGCACCTTCAGGGGCGGCTGTCCCTCGGGCTGAGAGGTGGGCTTGATAAAAATACGTTCAGTCATGGATTGCTTGCTCCGGGTAATTGAATGTCCAGCTGCGCGTCGGGTTGGCCGCCGCTGTAGTCGGGTGGTTCTTGCAGCCACTGGGCGTGGGTGCTGGCACTGGCCTGGGGCTGCAGGTCGATGTCGGCGTGCAGGCGCATGAAGTCGTCTAGCTCGTCAAAGGCGGCATCGTCCAGCGCGGTGGGTATGGCCAGCGCCGTGCCCACAAACTTCACCTCAATGGCCGATATGCCCGCCTTCTCAAACAGCTCGTCATCGGCCATCTCGGCGCTGATGGCCGTCCAGGTGCAGTTGCCCAGGCGCTTGCCGTCCAGGGCCACCAGGGCCATCAGCATCAGGTGGTCGCACCCCAGGTCTATGCCATCGCCGTTGCGGGCCTTCTCGTGGCCCGCGCTGTTGCGCACCACACCGGCCACGGTGAATTCCAGCGTGGCATTGCCATCGGCAAAGGTGATGCGGCCAGGCACCACATACAGAGCGGGCGCGTCGGCCACATACTTCTTTAGCAGGGCATCGCCAAACAGCCTGGGCAAGCTGGCAACGGTGCGCACACGGGTGCTGATGCTGGGCAGCGTGTTCATCGCGTCGCGCAGGGCGGTTTCGTGGATGGCCAGCATCAGGCACCGTCCTTGCCAACTGAATAGCCTGCAGATGGGTTGCGGGCCGCGTTGTAAAGAACTTCAACGGCCAGTTGCTGCATCTCTCGTGCGTCCTCCGCATTCACGCCAATGAAGGTGCGCTGCGGGATGGTTACCTTTTTGACCGTCACGAACGCACCGCTAGGCAAACGGAAGCGCAACGCACCACCGCCCTTGGCCTTGATCTCGCCGCCATCGTTATGAATGCGTGCGTAGATCACGTTGCTGCCCCAGCTGGTGCCCCGGTCGTCAGCGTTGTAGGAAATGTTGCGCAGCAGGCGCGCGGATCGGATCAGCGTGCGGCCGGGACCAAACTGCTGGGCGCGCATGCTGGGCACCCAGCGCTTGCCTTCGGGGTCTCGCTGGTTCTTGAAGCGCAGCCGGGTGCTGGACTCGCCATACTGGCCAATCGCATCCCAGATGGGGCGGGGCCGGTAGCCCAGGCGCACCATGCGCGAGAAGGCATCACCTACGCCCGCCAGGCCTTCAATGTTGGCATCAATGGCGATCCCGGCGCTCACAGAAAGCCTCCGCTGTTGCCGCGCTTCCAGATCGCGTCGCTGCTCACCAGCTCAGCCGCTGCGCTGCTGGCGGGTTGCTGGCCGCTGGTGGACTCCACGCCCAGGCTCACAGTGCCCTTGGCCACTTCGCCCAGCCATTTCACATTGGAGGCGTGGCGGTCCTTGATCAGGTCGGTGACCTGGTCGTCATATAGATAGAAGCGTGCCATTTCGCAGGCCACGCGCGCCAGCACGGCGGGCACGGTGGACAGCGGCAGCACATAGCGGCTGCTCAGGTAGCTGTTGATGGTTTCGTCCGCGTCCTGTAGGGCCCGGTCAACCAGGCCCTTGGCCACGGTAGCGCGCAGCACCTCGGCCTCGGTGAATGCGTCCAGGCTGGTGCCACTGGCCACGGCCGTCAGCAGCTCCGCACTCACCAAGCGCGGCACGCCCCGGTCCACGCGCTGGGCAATTTCAGCAGCGTCAAAGCGCGTCAGCAGGTCGGTGGCGGTGGCGTAGGTCACGTTTTAAAGTTGTTTGAAGGTTCTCAGCAATGCCACCAGGCGGGGGCATTGCTGAACCCCTTCAGGGTTCAGGCGGGGCGACTTACTTCTTGTCGCTCTTGGGCTCTTCCTTGGGCACTTCGATATCCACCCGTTGGCTCACCAGGTTGGGGTCGTTCTCAATGAGGTCGACCTGTTCTTCGGTGAGTTCGCTCAGGGGTATGACGCGTGCCTCGGCACTGAAGGTGTGACCTGCCCGGCGAAAACTCGCCGGGCGTGCGGTGACCTTCAGGCCCTTGTTTGCTGCGCCTGCAGCCTTGTCTTTTCCAGCCATGTGGTGGTTCTCCAGAGTTGAGGGGTTGGTGGGGCTGCTTAGGGCAGCCAGGGGCAGGTGATGACCTTGGCAGTGTTGCGGTACACGTTGTCCGCACCGTTGGCCAGGCGCTCAGCGGTCACCATGTCCAGCGCCTTCTTCTCGTTGCTGGGGCCCACCAACAAGATGTTGGGAGTAATGCCCAGCGGTTTGCCGTTGTCCGCCTTGAAGGACATCATGGCGGTGCGGGCCGCTTCGTAGCCAGCAGAGTCCAGCGTGGCCTTGCTGCAATAGGCTTGCTGCCAGAGGCCAAAGCCCACGTTCAAACGACCGTCCACACCAAACACGAACTCGTTCTTGTTGAACACGTTCTCATCGGTCAGGCTGGTCTTTGCCACGAAGGCATAGTCGCGGCGCTTCTGCACGATGAAGGGCTTCAACACCTTGGTCGTATCCAGCAGATACCAGGGGTTGCCAGCGCCTGCGGTGAAGTTGCTCACGCTGGCTTCTTGGCCGGACAAGCCCACCGGGTGGTCGGTGTCAAAGTAGTACTGGCCGTCATAGCACCCGGTGGAGATGCCCAGCTGGATCAAACCAAACAGCAGCTCATCGGGGTGCAGATTGGCATCCTGGCCCATTTGGGAGACCAGGGGCGTGTAGGTGCCGTACTGGTCGTCTTCAATGGCTTCACGGGGAATGGTTACCGTACCTTCGAAGGTTTTGTTTTTTATGGTGTAGCCGTGCAGCTTCAGGTTCTGGTGCACGCGCTCGCCAATCCACTCGCGCAGCTTGGTGTTGGCACCGAGCCAGGCGTACACCTCTTCGCTCGAAGAGGAGGGCACCAGCATGGCGATCTTGTCCCACATAGGAGACACGCTGGTAAATGCGCCCTTGAAGGCGGCGTTAAAGCCCTGCTTGAGCAGGCCTAGGTTGCTAGGGGTGATTTGCATTGTTTCTCCAGGAGAAAAAGAGGTGTGACAGAAAGGGGTTAGGGGAACTCGATCCAGACGCCTGCGGCTTCCACATCGCGCACCTTGCCGGCCACTGCGCGGGTGTTGGTGCCGTTGGTCTTGGCCACCGTCTGGTTGTCCACGATGTAGCAGTCGGTGTTGATGTCGGCGATGGTGATCAGGTCACCGGCCGCGCTATTGGCAAAGCGGAACCAGCCGTCCTTGCGGGTGCGGGCCTTCACTTCGCCGTTGGCGCCTGCGGTGTTGTCCACGGTTTCATCAAACACGCCCACGGCCTTGACCGTGGTGGAGGTAATGCCGCCTTGGGCAAAACCAGCGGCCGTGACAACGGCAATGGTTCCAGAGAGCACCTTGGTGGCGGCCAGCACGCCAAAGGCGGCTTGCTTGCCATCGCGGCGCTGGGTGTCGCGCTCAGTGGTAATAGCTGTCATGTGGGTTCTCGGTAGTTAAGGGGGGTGAGGGGGTTAGGCGGCTACTTCCGCACCAGCGCGGAACTGCTCCAGGGTCAATCCCATGCTCTTGCACATGGCCAGTTCTTCAGCAGTGCCTGTCGCTTTGTCGGCCGCAGCTGCGGCGCCAGGCTTGGCGCCATTGGTTTGTGTTTGGCCCGCCAAGGCTGGGTTGCCCGGTGTCTTTTCAATAAGCGACTTGAGCATGGCCACGTCTTTGTTGCCCACGTTACGCCACACTTCTTCCACTACGGGGGTGCACTTGCCAGCGGCCACTGCTTCGGCAATCAGACGGTCCACCTCCCCCGTGGTTTGCTTGGCAGACAAGGCCACTACCTGCTCGTTGAGCTGGTTGAACTTATCCAGGGACACCCACTTGGTGGGGTCAGGTTCGCTGCCGGTGCTGGCCTTCAAGGCGGCGACCTGGGTGCCCAGCTCATCGGACTTATCGGCCTTGGCTTTAAGTGCTGCCACGGCCGCAATCGCCTGGTCTTTGGTGGTGGCGTCGGAAACGGTCAGACCCAGCGACTCCAAGAGCGCTTTCAAAACTTCATTCATGGTGGATTGCTCCGGTGGTTGGAAAATGGAGAGCGCACTGAGCCGGGCCATCGTTTCGGTGGCCACGGGGCTCATGTCGAGTGCGGGGATGTTGGTCAGCGCTGCGTTGGCAACGCCTGTGACTACGCCGGTTTGGCCGTCGTAGAGAATGATTGGACTGATGTACTTGTACTCTTTAGCATCAATCATCTGCTGGGCTTTGTCGGTCCACTGCACCTTCAGTGCATAGATGCCTTCGCCAGCACGCCACTCGAAGCGGGTGGCCCAGCCAGAAGCAGGCGCTGGCTGACCGTTCTTCTCGGACAGCAGCGCCTGGTGTTCGTAGTCAAAATTGAACTGGACGATCTGATGGCGACCGTTCAGCTTGGCGGCCAGTGCCTGGCCTTGTGCGTCAGATAGCTTCCATGTCAGCCCCTTACCTGGTCGACCATCGCGCCCAACAAACTCGCCTGCCGGCACAATGCGGACGTCGGGAGACGCGTCCAGCTGCAGGGCATGGGTCAGTAGTGCGAATGAGGTTTTTGTCATGAGGTGCCCATCGTCTCGCGATGGACCCCCACGGGGCTACTAAACTTCTTTAGTGCTTTGCACTTGGCAGTGGCGGGCTGCAGCGCTAGAATCTGCTCACCCGCAAAGTCGTCTCGGACGTTAGAGAAGGGGGCCAAGGTTCAAACCTCAGCCAGCATGCACTCGTTGCGGGTGCCTATTCCATAAGGGAGCCTTGCGCTCCCTTATTCATTGGTGCGCCAAGCACCTGCTTTCTTCCGCATCGAGACCATCGCCAGCGTTTTCTTGCTGGGCCGGATCTCCTGCACGAGCCAGTATCCTACATCTCCAACCAGCTTGGTGAAGACTAGGGCATCACGGCCCTGCTTGGTTTTGCCATCGGCAAACACGGCATCCGGCTCCGCCAGGATCATGGGCACCAGCGCAAAGTCGTCCTCCTCGATCGCCAGCTGGCCACGTGCTTCTTCGCGCCCGGCATTGCCGTGGCTCTTAAAGGTATGAATCGCGGCGTAATTGTCGAGCTGCGCTGAAAAGCCCGCCAGGGCGAACCCGGTCTTCTGCAGCAGCTCGGGCTTGGTCTGCAGCGGGCCCAAGGGGTGAATGACCTGTTGCGTCGTCATCTGCCGGGTGGAGCTGACAAAGCTTTGCACCTTGTAGGCATTGGCGGCCTCGACCTTGCGGGCCAGCATCTTCTCCAGGTTGGCCAGGCGCCCGCCTGGTGGGTAGTGGAAGGCCGGGTCCACACCGGTGGGCACCTGCATCACCTCGCCGGTGCGCTTGTTTACCACGGTGCGCATCACCTCGGGTGGGGCCTTGCCCACCTGCAGGCCTTCGCGCTCCAGGCTGCGCCGGTTGTGCTGGATCACCGTGCACTTACAGCCCCACTCTTTAATAGGCAGGTGGCTTTGCCAAAACGGGTCGCTGGCCAACAGCACCAAGCCCACAAAGCCCAGGTGGGTGTGGCGTGGGTTGACGGATGCGGACTGTAAGTACTCCAGATAAGGGAACAGCTCCTGGTTGCGCTGGATGCGCTCCCACTGCCCTTCGCTGTAGGCCGTTGCCAGGTTGGTGTCAAAGATCGTCTGCAGGCGGCTCGGGCTGCCCAGCTGCACCAGCTTGGCTTGGCCGTCCACCGGGTCCACCATCTCCTGGCGACCCCACCAACCGCGCGCCTGCAGCCGAGGTGTGAGCTGCTTGCTGAATTCTTCCAGGGTGGTGCCAGTGGCCAATGCCTTGTCCACCTCCTGGCGAATGTCCAGGAGCAGATCCTGGTGCATGCCCTTGGCCACGGTGAATGCCGCCTGGTGTTCTTCTTGCCAAACGTCCCGATGGTCAAAGCCGATCCGGTAGCCTTTTTGCCGAAAATAGGCGATCGCCTCCTCCGGGTTGACGGCTTCCAGGACAGGTTTTAGGTCTAGCTTTTTGGCCATGCGGTGGTTTTTTCTGCAAATCCCGGTTTGTCCCAAGCCTCAAACTTCGGAACCTTGCCGTTAAAGAGGCCTTAAAGAGCCGACTTTTTCAAATTTCCGGGGGTTGGGTGCCACCAGGCGCTCCAGCGGCTTTAATCCGGGTCACTTTTTGGGCTGGTTGACCTGCCCCCAGGCCCGTGCCGCAAACTGCCCGCGCGCCAACAAGGTGGCCAGCTTCTTGGAGTCCAGCTCGCTGAGCACGCCCTCCAGGCCGTCCCGGAATTCCTCCAGGGTGCTGGCGCTGGCCAGGGCGGCTTGGATCGGGGCCACGGTCTGCGCCATGACTTCCTGCCATTCCGCACCCATCTCGCCTGCCAGGTCGTCCAGCGAATCGCCACCAGCTGGGCTGGCCAGGTTGGCGCGCAGGGGTGCGGCCTCTTGTTTGGTCGGCTGCTTTGGTGGCACTTGTGGCGTGGCCACGGCGGTGCTCAGCACCTCTTCGCCCTGTGTGGCCTCCGGAATCTTCAACTTTTCGTGCGCCCAACGGGTAGGGATGCGCATGCCCATGCTCACCAGCTTGGGCACCGAGTCGCTCATCAGCTTCAGGTCTTCGGGCTCTTGGGTGTCAAACACCAGGCGCGGGCAGCGGCGGGGGTCTGAAAGCCCCTTGTTAATAGCCAGCAATGGGTAGCTGAGCTGGCGGGTCAGCGTATTGGACAGCTGCTTGGCGTCCGAGTCGCGCAAGTGCAGGGCAATGTCCTGGTGGATCTTGCCCAGGGCCTGGGTGCCGTGGGAGCCTTCGCCACTGGTCAGTGTGCCGCCCAAGGCCACCTTGCTCTGGATGCGCTCCATGAGGTTGATCATGGAGTCAAACGCCTTGTTGTCGCCCTTGGCCGCTTCCTTGAAGTCGATCATCATCCCGGCTGGAATGATGGCGGCCGCGTCGTGGCCAATGTTCACCACTGCGCGCAGCAGGGTGGCCTTGTCCTTTTCGGTGGCGCTGGCGTTGTAGGTGCCCAGGCGCAGGGGCAGGCCGTAGATTTCCAAGAACTCTGCCAGATCGCGCACAGCGTAGTTCTTGAACAGGAAGGGCCAGGCCATCACCCGGAACAGACCGCTGCGTGACACGTAGCCGCTGCGGGCCCGGTGCTGGTGCATCAACCAGCCAAAGGTCCACAGCGCCTCGCCATCGGCCGAGTTGTTGCGCAGTCGCAGTTCGTTGCGGCTGATATCGGGGTTTAAAGCCAGCTTGAACCAGCTCTGTGGCCGGTGTTCAATCTTGGTGGGCATCTGCACCTTCTCGACCCGGCCCCACGTCATCTCCAACGCCGCAAAGCCGTGACCGATGGCGTCCGTCATGTCAAACAGCACATCATCGAAGTCCTCCAGGGACTCCAGGGTCTCCTCCAGCCATTGGGCGTCTGCCTTTTCCTTGGCACTGGCATCCTTGGGCGGCACGATGGCCCAGTCCAAGCGTTTCACGGCGCTGCGGCGCTGGTCCATCACACTAAATAGATGGCCGTCCTTTTCCTCCATGTCCTGGAATAGCTCGTGCTGCGCGACAAGGTCACCGCGCTCGGCATCCTGCAGGATGCTGGCCAGCCTGGTGGGGGTGAGCCCCCGGCTGGGGTGGTTTTCAAACTCGTGTCGCAGCTGGGCCAAGTGCGCGGTCTGGGGCTCCTGGAGCTGGGCCACTTCAAAGGGCTGGCCAAATTGGTTGAGGATGGTGGACATATTGATTTTCTCCGTTGGGGCTACCAGGCGCCGTCCTGGCTGCCGACCTGGTTGCGATCAACCGCGTCACCGTCAGTGGCATCCCAGCGGGTCATGCGCGACGGTGCTGCCTGGTAGCCAAAGGCATTGGCGCCTATCAGGGTGCGCTTTACAAACCAGGCCAGGGCACCGGCAATAAAGGTGTCACCGTGGCGTTTACGCTTTTGGGCGTCCACAGTGCGCAGCTCTGGAATTTGGGGGATGCCCTTGATCACGCGGGGAATGCGGTGGTCGGCCAGCACGTCCGCATCGGCGGGCAGCTCGATGAGCTTGTCCTCAAAGGCGGCTTTGTAGGGCGGCAGGTTTTCCAGGTACCACTGCTGGGTGGCCATCACCCGCAAGATGATCTCGGGTCCGTATTTCTGCGCGGTCTCTTCGGCCATCTGGGAGCCCAGGCCACGGGAGTCCAGCGCGGCGCCCACAAAGCGTGGCAGCCGGTCGATGATGTACCAGAGGATTTGCATCTGCTGGCGGAAAGGCATGCCGCGCAGCTCCACAATAAAAGGCACGTAACAAGTCAGGTTCTGCCGCTGCAGCAGCGGCTTGAAGGCGGACAAGTCCCCCGTGCGTCCAAAGTCACCGCCCACGTAGCTCATCTCGTTCTTGGGCAGCGCGTCCAGCTGCGGCTTGAGGTACTCTTCGCACCAGTCAAAAATAGCGCGGTCGCGCACGTGCTCAGGTTTGAAGGTGAAGTCCGGCTGGCGCTGGTCGCGCAATATGGGCCAGCCCTGGCGCATGCACTGCTCCACCAGCTCGCGGCTCAAGAAGGCGCCGCTGCCGTTCTTGGGCACGCAGTCCAGTTCTTCCTCGGCGTCGTCGCCGTAGTTCGCCCGGATCTTGGCTTCCCAGGCGGCTTGCCCCTCTGCTGTCCAATCCACGCCAGTGCGCAGGCAGATGCGTTGGTACAGCCCTTCTTCCAGGGCCTCGCTGAAGGTAAAGCGGTGCACGCTGTAGGGAAAGCGCCCGGCGCGGGTGTCTTTTATGAGCTGGTTAAAGGGGTTTTCATCGCCGTCATGCGTGCTGATGATGCGCAGGTCACCGCCCCAGATCAGCAGCGCCATTGCGGCTTTCAGGATCTCAGCCTGGGCTTCATGGAAGGCGGCTTCATCCAGGATCACCCGGCCCTGCTTGCCGCGCAGGTTGCGGGGCTTTGAGCTGAGCGCGGTGATGCGGTTTCCACTAGCAAACTTGATGCTGAAGGCAAAGACCGACTTTCGTTCGTCCCCTTCCAGCCACACTTCTTCACCCACTTCAATGGCCTCGGCCATGCTGCTGAAATGCTCGGCCCACTGCGCACAGTCCAGAATGAACTCGATGGCCATGTCTTTGACATAGCCGATGTACCAGACGTCCATGCCGCTGGTGGCCGCCGCGCACAGCACCGAGTCGCACGCCTCGGCCCAGCTCAAACCAATACGGCGCGACTTCTCCACCACCTTGACCTGCGCCCGGTCATCCAGCCAGCGCTGTTGATAGGGCAGCAACACCGCGGGCGCGCGCTTCTCAAACTTATAGTCGGTGGCCGTGGCCAGCTCGCGCATCTGGGGGGTGATGATCTCGCTCATGGTCAGGCCGCAGCTTTCTTGGCTTCTGGAATGCCCAGAATCTTGGAGCGGATGGCTTCCACCGTATCGTCGCTAAGGCCCGCTTTCTTGACGGTCTTGACCACCTCTGTGGCTACCTTGGCAGCTTCAATGGCCATGAGCTTGCGCAGGTTGATGGTCTTGTCCACCACCAGCTTGTCTGTTTGGGCAAAGCCCTTGATGGCGTTGCTCAAGAACATAAGGTCTTCTGGGCTGGCGCTGTCCAGCTCGCCCAGGCTCTTGAAGGCCAGCATGCGCAGCATTTCCAGCAGCATGCGGCCCACGTCGCCGTCGGGTTCTTTGCCAATCTTGTCCATCCACACCGCTGCCATCTGCTGCGCTTGGCGGTATTCCTCCAAGCGTTCATTGGCAGTCTTCACATACCGGCCCACGGCAGAGCGGGATGCATCCCCGCCCTGGCTGGCAATGAGCGCCACGATCTGGTCAATGGTCAGCCGCCCCTCGCGCACGGCCGTATCTACAGCTTCCTTCACCGCTGGGTCCAGCATGGTGATGGAGCTGGGGCGCGAAGGCTTGCGCTTTTTGATGGTCTCGGTCATTTGTAAAGACCTTTAAAGGCCGCTGGCGCCGCGCTTCTTTACGCCAGGCGCGCTGGCCCGGCCAGAGGCAACGTCTTCGCCACGGCGAGTCAGGGTGGCCAGGGTTACGCGGCCCACGCTCTTGGAGCTGACCAGGCCCTGCTCGGTAAGCCATGCAATGTCGGTGGCTACCTGGTCGTTGCTGGCCACATGGCCATAGATCTGCTCGGCAGCGTCGCGCATCAAGAATGCGTTGGCGCTGTAGCCAGACGATTCCAGCAGCACCAGCAACAAAGACAGGCGCCGATCTTCAGTCAGGGTGTTTTGAAAGCTCATTTGTTGCTCAGCAAGTGTTGGTGAATCAATTGGGTCTGGTGCTCGACCCGCTTCAGCAGCGTGCCCATGCCCTCCAGTCCAGCGGCCAGGCTAGCTACCTCCTCACGCAGCTCCGACTGCTCGCGAGCCGTTGGCAAGTGCTTCACGGTTTCTTCCATCACCGTGAGCCGCTGGTTCTGTTCCTGGTTGGCCAGGTTGCTGGCCCGAATGAAGTCGGCCAGCTCCACGGCTACTGCCTTGACTGCACTGGCGTTCTCGTTGTCACGGGTGCGCAGGTAGGTCCAGACGCCAATGGCAATCAGAGCCAGCCAGTGGGCAATGTCCAACCAGAACTTGGCGGCGGAGTAATCGATAGATGTCATGCAGTCTCTTTCTCAAAGGGCTACCACGGGCAGCACACGGGCCAGCAGCAGTAGGTTGTTGTTTTGTGTGGTGGCTTGGGCCTCCACTCGGTAGCTGCACCCCGCCACACCACCCTGCAGCTGCTGGAAGGCACGGGCGCCCTTGAGCTGGACAGCGCCATACAGCAGAGCTGCGGGCGTTGCATCGACGCCCAGAACGGTGGTAACCACCATCTGCACGGACGCCACGGCATCACCTGGTGCGATGTCACGTGCAAAGTCAAACTCTGCAGTGATGCGCTCCTGGGCGTACTTGGCTGGCCAGGTAGTCGAGTTCAGATTGCTCACGCGCAGGCCCTCCAGTTGCGGCCAGCTGCAACGGCGCTGTAACGCCTGTTTAAAGTACTTTCAATACGCCACTGGCGTGCTGTGGCTTGTGCGCGGTAGGTACGGTCCTGGCCTTCAGCCTTCCAGCTGCGGCCGGTTGCGCGCACCTGGTAGCCAGTCGTGGCTGCGGTGAGCAGCGTGATGATGGGCGTGATGGCACGGCGAAACAGTAGAAGCAGGGACATGGTTATGGTCCTTACGCTTGCTCACCAGCCTCTGGCTGGGGCTCAGGGCACTGGTGGTGCTTGATGATCACGCCACCAGCTTCGGTGGGCTCGGTGACATGGGCGTCGGTGTTGGTATTGACGGGCTGGCCACATAGGGGGCAAATGGGGAAGTCGTTCATGGTCAGTTCGCCATCAGGATGGAGCCGATGCTGAAGCGGGTCTGCAGCGTGGCGCCATTGGTGAAGCCGAATCGGGCATAACGCCAGCTCGGGCGGTGGACGATCTCGGCGTATTGGCCGCCGCCAGTGACCGCTGCGGTGGGCACGGACTTGACGCGGCGCCAGTTGACGTTGTCGCGGCTAACTTCCATCCACAAGGTGCCCGACTGGTCGGATTCGGCGGATACGCGGACCTCTTTTGCAAAGGTGCTGGCATTTGCGAACTGAGTTGCCGTGGCGGTCAGGGTCAAGTCGCGAGATGCGCTTGTGAATGTTGCAGCTGCTGCGAGGACCGTGCTGCTGTCGTCGTACCAGACGCCGGGCGCAGCAGTGAACCCCACTCGCGCCGTCCCCGCGTTTAGTCCGGCAGAGCCAATGATTTGCGTAATGCTTGGCTGTGGGCTTTGAGAAGCCATGACCGAGAAGGTCGTGGTTCCGGCTGTGGCTCCTGCGCTCATGCGCAACCTGAAATAGCGGCCGTAAACGGCTGTGTTTAGGCTAGCAGCAGAGTTGAGCGAGTTGGTTACCGAGCCGCCATTCACTCCGTTGTATGAACTGATCCAAGGCCCGGCTGGGTTGTTGGACCACTCCAGTGTAACTTTGCCAGAAGTGCCCATGCTCAAGCACTGAATGGCTAGGCTACGGAAGTTTTGGCAGTCGATTACAACCACCACTGTGTTGATTGCTACCGCACCCGCCTGAGTGAAAGTGAATTCCTGCAATGGCGGGTTCTGGCTGCTTGGCACCGGCTCGCTGGCATACACGCCTGGCTTGAGTGTGTAGGCTGCAGTGCCGCCAGTGTGTCCAGTGGCGCGCACGCGAAACCACGCGTACGCTGATACGTTCAACTCCCAGCCGTAGGCAGGCGTTGCGGCCAGCACACCGGTGGTGGGCTCAACGATGTTGCTGTCGGTGCGCACGGCCTGGACGGTCTTCCAGTTGCCGCTTTCACCATCAGTGCTGTCGTTGCTGAACTCAAAAATGGAGTTGTGGCCTGCCAGGCCAGCGCCAACCATTGCTATAGATAGCGTGCCAATGCGGCCTGTGGCAATGGCTACTGTTTGACCCGCTGCCGTGATGCTGCCGCTGACCGCCGGAACGCTGCCGGGCTGGGTGGCCACTTTCAAACGTCCGGCTTCGTCCATGCTGAAGCCTTCGTAGTCGCCATCGGCCACGATGGTGGTGTCGCTGTCGCGCCGCTTGCCCAGCACGAAGATGCCCTTGTCACCATCGGTGAAGGGGCTATTGGAGGCGCGCACCGCGCTTGCCAGCGATGACCAGAACGATAGTGCTCGCTTGACCAGGGCGATGAGGCTGAAGGTGCCGGTGTCGTCGGTGGCCGGTGCGTTGCTGGGCTCGCCCAGGCTGGCTGCAGTCACTGGCACGGGATCGGCACGCAGCTGCTGATCAGTCAGGCCTTGGGCCACCATGTTGGAGACTGTGACGCTTTCAAGCGCGGCAAGGCTTGGCCCGTCAAGCGCCACGGTGCCCGCAATCGCGCCGGTATTGACTGCGGTGGTTTTGGCGTTGAGGGCATCGGCTGCTGCCTGGATGGCCTGCGCGGCTGTGAGTAGCGCGGCGACGGTGGCCTGGGTTGCCAGATTCAGCGGGGTGCCTGTGTCAGGGTCAACCAGGGCCACGGCTTGGACCTCGACCGTGTCCGCACCTTCGGTGCGCGTGAACACATCCACCTTGCGGGTGGCTTCGTTGGCGTCTTTAATGGGCACGTTACTCATCGGTGGCCCTTGTTGCAGACGTTCAAGGCGAAGTCCTGCAGGCCGCTTACCTGGTCTCGGAGGCGGTCAGCTTCTGCTGCCAGTCCTGAATGCGCTGCTGCGCAGCTTCCAAATAGCTCTCGCGCTGTGGTGGCACTTTGAGCGATTCCGGCAGCTCCGGGGTTTGCTGCGGCTTCGGACATATCACGCCGGTTGAGGGCTTCAATGGTGTCGAGCAGGCTGCCAATACGAGTGGCAGCAGCACGCTCACGAGCAGTACGCGCCAGCGCACGTTGGTTGTCTTCATCACGAATCCTTTCAGCGTTACGAAACTTGTGCAGCAGGTCGGCGTTGGCCTGCTGTTGCAGGCGCAGGCTCTCGGCCTGGTCTACACGCACCTGGGCGTCCCACAGGGCCTGCACTCGGGCCGCGCCCTGGATATCGCCCTGGCGCACGAAGTGCGACCGAAGGGCCAATGCGCCAGCGGCTATGGCGGCCACCAGGCCAGCAATTAAAAGTGCGCGCACCCACCCGGTCATTGCTTTTTCACGGTCAGGGCCGTGGTCGATACAAAGCGCAGGGCAGCATTGCCAATGGGCAGGATGAAAGCCAGCCAGGCATACAGGCCACCTGGCAGCACGTCTTTCAACACGTTGAGCTGGGTCTCGGCTGCGGCCAGCATGAGCAAGATCAGGTTGAACCACAGCGTTTTGCTGCAGTACCAGCGTTTGCACTTCATGCCGCACCTCCCACGATCTGCTCGGGCAGGGGCTGCATGCCGCGCGCCAGCCAGGCACGAACATCAAAACCGGGGCAGGTCTTGAGCCACTCGAAAGATTCCACTTGGCCGTTGCCATTGCCATCGGGCGATAGATCGCGGTGGCCGCACACGCCGCTCAGCATGCGGTAGCCACCAGGCGCTGCGGGGTCGGTCACCCGCTTGGGGGCAGCGCAAGGCACACCAAAGCTGGTGAGCAGCATGGCCACCACCTGCTGCAGGCTGCGCCACTGTTCGGCCGTGTACTGGGCTTCCTTCTCGGCACCGCCCACGAGGCAGATGCCAATGGAGTGCGCGTTGAAGCCAGCCGCATGGGCGCCCACCTCTTCCAGGTGGCGGCCGTTCCAGACCTCACCCGTCAGGTCGATGACGTAGTGGTAGCCAATGCTGGGCAGGCTGGAGCTGAACTTGCGCACCGCGTCGGACGAGCGTTTGAAACCGCGCGTGGCGTGCCACGAGTCGATGACTCGGGCGGCGCTGAGATAGT
The DNA here is from genome assembly GCF_034519335.1 of Rhodoferax sp. Lineage (GTDB taxonomy): Bacteria > Pseudomonadota > Gammaproteobacteria > Burkholderiales > Burkholderiaceae_C > Allorhodoferax. Next base: position 28,945 of record NZ_JAXHOL010000028.1, on the reverse strand, counting down.
TGGGTTTGCCCGGCTCACCTTGGCGCAGCGGCTTGCCGCTGGGGGTGGCTGAGCAGTGAATAACAACCAGGTCAATGGACCGGCTGTTGGGGCGTTCGGATGGAGCGAGCATGCGGGAATGATCCCGCGTGCGCGCGAATGAAAATACTAAAGAACTTTACTGCGCAGACTACTTCGACCAGCTGACCACGCGCCCATTCATGACATGGGCGTAGACGCTACCGGAGCGGTAAGTTGAAACCACTCCATCGGCTCTATTCAGTTGACCTACGAGTTTAAATGGTGCGACACATTGCTGCGCTCGGTTCATGGTCATTCCAATTTGAAGATTTTTGTAATCATCTCCGCAAACTGACCTGAGTTCTGCTGAACGTTTTTCCACAGCCTTTGCTGTTTTTTCTTCCCATTCTTTTTGTTCATTTTGTGCCTGCAAAGCAGCGGCGTTGGATTCCTTATGACGGGCTAGCCACTCTGTATTTCTCTTCTCTTCAATCAGCTTCTTTGCTCGCTCCTCCTCCTCGTTTTTTCGGAGCCAATCCTGTTTCGCTTTCAGTCGTTGCTCCTGTTGCTCGGCTGCTATTGCGCTTTCTTTGGCCTGCTGCTCGGCACGCCTTTTCAAGCTTGCGCAGGCCTTTGCAGAAAACGGGGTTCCGTCTTTGTAAGTGCAGGTTTCAAGGTTTATGTCGTCTGCAGCAAACGCTGCGCTCGTCATAAAAAGTATGACTGCTAGATGTAATTTCACGCTGCCTTCCTCCCTTTTACGTCCTTCGGTTTCGCTGCCAGAAGCGCAGTGCCTTCAATGATTTTTTTGCCATCGGCATCCGCGTTTTCGTAGTTATCTAGCAATGCGATCTCTCTATTGGACAGCTTTAGCAGGTCGGCACGATCGCGCTGCCCAGTTAGCAGCCATTTTGGGTCTGCACCGAACTCAAGTAGCAGCACAAGCAAAGACGCCCCATCGGGCACAACAGCACCAGCCTCCCAACGGGTAACCGTTTTCCGCGCAACCCCTAGTTTTTGCGCAAACGCGTCTTGGGTCATATCAGCGCGCAACTCGCGGATGCGCGAACCGATTTTTAAAAATATTTCCTGTTGGGACATAAATGCCTTGTCAAAAGGGACATTCATGTCCCATAATTCGCCTAAATCACTTGCCAAGTGAACTTACCTAAATAGTTAGGCGAAAGGTTAGCAGAGATGCACCCCGAACAGATCAAAGCTGAACTCCGAATGAAGGGGATCACACCCAGCGCACTGGCCGATGAGCTGGGCGTAGCCAACAGCAGCGTGAGCCAAGTCATCAGTGGCCGCGCCACCTCCGCACGCATTGCAGCGCGCATTGCACAAATCACCGGTAAATCAGTCGACGCCTTGTGGCCCAGCCGCAAGGACCGCGTGGTGTTGCGCCGCACCAAGAGCGCTCAGATTGGTAGCAACCCAGCACGCGCATGAACAACCGCACCATGTTTACGCCGCCCCCAAGCCCAGCAGAGCGCCAGAGTGCCCAGAGCACCAGAGCACCAACCTTGGCTGCCGGGGCGGCACCAATAAAGCCGCGCTACTTCCTGGACACCAAAGGAGTAATTCGCGCAACTCCAGACACAGTCAAGGATGCGCTGAGGCGGCGCGGCATGACACAAACAGACATTGCCAAGGAATTGGGCGTCCGAAACACAGTCGTATGGGCCAACTTGCACGGCCATGTCCGCAGTGCGCGGATTGAAGCAGAGCTTTCCAAAGTGCTTGGCATGCCCTTCATATTCGATCCAAGGCGAGAAAACTCCGGTGCGCAGGCTCTTCGGCGACTTGAAGAAGAGTTGCAGAGATTCGGTAGAACGCTTGGCGATTGGGCCACCGAGAATGGGTTCACACGAGACGATATAGGCCGCCTACGAACCGGGATAAGCCGCGCTACGTGCGGAAAGGCAAAGGCTTTGGCGCTAGCACTTGGTCTCCCGGTGGGGAAGAAGCGCCGCAAATCATTCGGCGAGGGCGCAGTATGAGATGGTTCAGTGCGCCCAAATTGGCCGGTCTTCCGGGCTTACCAACAACCCGGCGCGGCGTGCACCACCGCGCCAAAGCGGAGGGATGGCAATACCGTACAAGCACCTCGCAGGGTGGTGAAACTTACGAATACCGCAGCACGGATTTACCTCTGACGACACAGCAGCACTTGGCAGTGCAGGCGGCCGGTGCGGTGAAGCCTGCAGCGGATGCCCAGGCTGCAGCAATCCAGGCCAAGCAGGCTGCACAGGTGCAAGCCTGCGCCAGCTCGATGGCCAAGTACGGCGTGATTCTGGAAGCCAAGGGCGGCTTTGACCCAGCGCGCAATCCAAAGTTGGACCTGTTCCAGCGGTTTGAGAGCTATCACGCCATGCTGGGTGGGTCTGTATGGACGGCTGTATGTGAATTCACACTCCTCTGGAATGACGGGTGTATCGAGTCGTTACCTGCAACGCGTGTCGAATATCCACGTCTTGCTGCAAAGACGCTGGACAAGTGGTGCAGAGCCTGGCGCACCCGGGGCGTAGAGGCGCTGCTGGAGCGCAAGCCCCGCAAGGACAAAGGCCAGAACGCGCTCACCAGCAGTGATGCCCTTTATGACACCTTTCTGGCAGCTGTGTCCGAAATGCACGACCCGAATGCACGTCAAGTGCAGCGCGTGATACGCAGCCACCTTGGCGAGCAAAACACGCCCTCCACCAGCACCTTGAAACGCTGGTTAAAGGACTTTAAAGACAGCAATGCCCCTGCGCTGTTGATGTTCAAGAACCCGGACGGCTACAAGAACAAGTACCGCCCAGCCTTTGGTACGCAGGGGGATGACATTACCCGGCCCAACCAGGAATGGCAGCAGGACAGTACGGTGGGCGATGCGCAGCAGCGCGTGGAAATGGCTTTCAACATGGCCGACCCGTCTACCGGGGAGATTCGCCGCCACGCCATCGTGGCCAGCATCGACGTATTCACCCGCCGCGCCAAGGTGGTGGTGGCTCGCACCAGCAGCAGCAACGCGGTCAAGGCTGTGACCCGTGCGTGTGTGTTGGCCTGGGGCATGCCAGAGCGCATCAAGACCGACAACGGCAAGGACTACACAGCGCAGGACTATGAGTTTGCGCTGAGCATGCTCAAGATCGAGCACCGCCTGTGCACGCCATTCAGCCCTGAACAGAAGCCCTATGTGGAGCGCTTCATTGGGACGCTGATGCACGACCTGTTTCCCATGCTGGAAGGCTTTGTGGGCAAGTCCATCGCCGAGCGTAAGGCCATCGAATCGGCCAAGAGCTTTGCCCAGCGTTTTGGCCTGGGTGGCATTGACCTGAACATGGGGCCCACGCAGCTGCAGGGCGTGATTGACGGCTGGCTGGACGAATACCACAGCCGCAGGCACAGCGAGCTGGGCTGCAGCCCGAATGAAATGGCCGAGCGCCACACCACCAAGGTGGTGCGCATGGATGAACGCGCCCTGGACATCTTGCTGATGCCAGTGGCTGGCAAGGGCACCCGCGTGGTGGCCAAGCGCGGTATTGCCCTGGGCAGCGGTTGGTTTGCCGCCCCCGAGTTGGCTGCCTACATCGGAACCACGGTGCGCTGCCGCCAGGACGACCAGGATCTGGGCGCCCTCCATGTGTTCGCAATGGATGGCACTTACATCTGCCGCGCGCTTGATCACACCATGCTGGGCATCAACCGCGCCGAGCTGGCAGCCAAGGCCCGCGCGATTGAGACCGCCACCATCAAACCGATGGTGGACCGCTTGCGCAAGTCCATGAAGAAGGGCCTCACCAAGCAGGCCGTGCAATCCCTCTACGCCGAGCGCGAGGCCTCTGCTGCAGAGCAGACTGCAAACGTTCACCGCCTGCCGCCCCGCGAGGTGCAGCACACCACACCCGCCATCGACTCCGTGGTGGCTCACCTGGATACCAGCAGCCAGGACGCCGCCCGCGAGCAGGCCCGCGCCATGTTGGACGCCCAGCCCGCGCTGCCAACGGCCAAGCCTGCCGAGGTGCGACCCATGACGGATGCCAGTCCGATCGCCCGCTACAGCGCCTGGGTGCGCCTGCATGCACGCATGGAGCGCGGCGAGCAGATCAGCCAGCGCGAGCAGGAGTGGGCAACCAGCTACCAGAGCAGCAAGGAGTTCGTGTCATGGCACGAGCTGCACGAGGGCCAAGACCCATTGGGGGAGGTAGCCACCGGAAGTTAGTGCAGCCCAAAAAAAAGAAACCCGCCAGCGGTGCAACGCTGACGGGCTCTCTCCAAAACAAGTTCGGAATCTCAACGGTTAGTCAAGAAGAAGGAAGTTTATGTCAAAGGCAACGGATCACCAAAACGATTTTTTTCAGCCAGGCCAGCAGGTGGCCAAGCTGACCAACGTGGCTTTCGCGATTGAAGCGATCAACCAGGTCACGGATGTGGATGACCTGGGGGCCCCGCACATGGCTGTGCTGTTTGGCCCGCCTGGCTATGGCAAGACCCAGGCTGCCATGTACCTGGCTCATCCACAAGGCCGCAACGCGGTGTTTGTGGCGGTGCGCATGTTTGACACCACCAAGACCCTGGCGCAGTTGCTGTGCACCGAGCTGGGCATTGAGGCCAAGGCCAAGTGGGCGATTGCCGACATGTACGAAAAGATCGTCTCCCGGCTGGAGCAGTTGCGCCGCCCTCTGGTGATTGATGAGGTGGACTACATCGCCGAGAAGTCGGCCATCGACTTCATTCGCACCATCCACGACAACACCACGGTCCCGATCTTCCTGATTGGCGAGCAAGACCTCAAGCGCAAGCTGCTGTCGCGCCACGAGCGTTTTCATGACCGGGTGCTGGTCTGGAAGGAAGCCGTGCCCTGCGATGCGCACGATGTTAAGAAGTTGGCCGCACACCATGCGCCAGACCTGATTTTTACGCCTGACGTGATTGATGCCCTGGTGGTCAAGACCAGCGGCGTAGCCCGCCGCGTTTACACCGAGCTGAAAGCCCTGCGCGAAGAGTGCAAGCGCACCGCCATTACCACCCCAGTGGTGGGCATGCTGGGCCGCATTGGCAAGGGGGCACGATGAGCCGCAAGCCCATAGAGCAGGAAATTAAAGGGCTTCAAACCCCGCGTGAGCGGGTGTGGAACGCCATGCTAAAGCTCAGCCGCCCACCGCATGACGGCAGCTTTGATAAGACGATGGTGCAGGACTACTGCAGCCCAATGGTGAGCTGGACGCTGGTGGATGACTACTTTGATGCACTGGAAGCCGCTGGCCACTTGGTGCGCGTCGGTGGTAAGTCGCCCATCAAGGGGCAGATGAGCGAGCCCATCCGCTTCAAGCTGGTGCAACCACGAGGGGAGGCTCCCCGCGTAGGCCGCACTGGGGCCAAGGTTACCCAAGGTGGTGGCAATGAGGCTATGTGGCGCGCCATGAAGGTGCTGTCGGTGTTTGACTACAAAGACATTGCTGGTGCTGCCACGCTGGGCAGCATGGTTGTAAAGCCTGAAACGGCCAAGAGCTATGTGCTGCAGCTGGCGCGCGCTGGCTACCTTACCCAAATCAAGGCTTCCAAGCCTGGCGTGCCTGGTCGCTACCGCCTAACCAGGAACACAGGCATGCACGCCCCAGCCATCACCCGCAAGAAGGTGGTGTTTGACCGCAACACAGGTAGCTTTGCGGACCTGGAAACTGCTCAGGAGGTGTGTGATGCCCTTGAGTAAACCAACCGCCACCAACGTACTGCCGCCCGATGTGAAGGCCGCACTGGCCGCAGCGGTGGTGCGCATGGGCTCCCAGTCCAAGGTGGCCGCTGATCTTGGCGTGAGTGGCCCCGTCATCAGCACCCTGCTGAAGGACAAGTATGCGGGCGACGTAGCCGGTATGGAGAAGCGCATTCGCGGCCAGTACATGGCCGAGACCGTGAACTGCCCGGTAATGGGCGCGCTCAGCAGCCGTGACTGCCTGGACTACCAGGCTCGCCCGCCAGCCTTTACGAACCCGGTGCGTGCTGCGCTGAGCCGCTCATGCAAGAACTGCCCGCACCGGAGGGCCGCTGAATGAGCGCCATCACCACCCCCCGTCTGCAGTGGATCAAGCGCCGTGCGCGCCGTCTGCAGAACTACTACCAGATCACCCGCCGCCTGGCGATCTATGACGCCTGGATTGATTGGATTCACTTTACTGGAGCCGCCAATGAAACCTTCTCGCACCTGTGAACAGCTGGGCCTGTGCCAGCGCCGCAACCCGAGCTGCAAAGGCTGCAGCTGGACCCTGGCACCCAACGTGGTGGAAGGGCCCTTCCGGCGCCAGCGCTTTGCATGGTTCAAACGCAATAAGGGCCGCATTTTCTTGTGGTCAATGGTTGCGCTGCAGCTCTTGTGGGTTTGCTTGCTGTTCGGCTTCGCATTGGGCTACACGGGGGTTCTCAATGGGTAACGCCATCAACCAGGATGCGCGCGCCCTGTGGCTGATGCTGCGCCGCGACGGTGGATGGTGGAGTACTGCCTCGCTGGTCCACGAATGGCGCCCCACGTTCTGTAGCGGCGAAATCACCGCCATGTTGCAAGCGCTGACCGCTGGCAACTTTGTCCAGGAACGTGAGCAGATGGGCACCAAGACCTATTGCGTTACTTCCAGCTGCCTGGAGCTGCCCGGCTCCAACCCATCCGATCAACAGTAAGGAGACATTCCATGAAGCAGATCACCCAAGAGGAAGTTCTGAATCAGCTGCTGCTGCGCAAAGGCAAGTCCAACGGCATCCACGTGCGTGACCTGGTCATGCGCCTGACTGGCCAGGTGGAAAACGCCGAGTTCCAGGAGCGCGCTGTGCGCAAGCTGGTCAACGAACTGCGCATGGCAGGGCACCCCATCTGTGGCCACCCCGCAAGCGGCTACTTCCTGGCCGCCAACACGGAAGAGCTGGAGGAGACCTGCAAATTCCTCCGCAGCCGTGCCATGTCCAGCATCCGTGCCGAGAGTCGCTTGCGCCAGATCAGCGTGACGGCGCTGCTTGGCTCCATCCAAACCGCCGCGCAAACCGGCACCACTGAAAGCCCCACACCATGAGCATCGACAAGATTGAAGGCGCAGCCAAGACGCTGCGCGCCGCCCGCGACCTGCTGACCGAGCGCGCCACCTCCCTGCACGAAGAGATGCAGGCCGCAACCAAGCGCAAGCTGCCTGGTCTGCGCAAGGCCGTGGCTGATGTTGTCGAGGCCGAGGCCATCCTCAAGGCCGCTATCGCTGAAGCACCTAGTCAGTTTGAGAAGCCCCGCAGTATGGTGTTGCACGGCCTCAAGCTGGGTTTCCAGAAGGGCAAGGGCAAGATCGAATGGGACGACGACGAAAAGGTCGTGAAGCTCATCGCCAAGCACTTCCCCGAAGAGTTCGAGGTTCTCTGCACCACCACGATCAAGCCGGTCAAAGCGGCCCTGGGCAATCTGTCCGTGGCTGAGCTGAAGAAGATCGGTGTCACCGTGGAGGAGACCGGGGACGTGGTGTTTGTGAAGGACTCCACAGCCGGGGTGGACAAGCTGGTTAAAGCCCTGTTAAAGGGTGCCGAGGACGAAGCGGAGGCTGCATGACCATCGCCTCCGCCAAGCTGGTGATGGACTACAAGCCAGCCAACACGCGCCCCGCCTGCCGCAACTGCTTTCACGGTGATGAGCAGATTGCCGAACGGATGCCGCCCTACAACACCAAGACCTGGCGCTGCAAGAAGGGCGGCTTCGGCACCACGGCTATGGCCGTCTGCAATCAGCACCAGCCTGTTGCCAAGGGAGGTGCCCAGCAATGAGGTCTTACGAGCAACTGGCACGCATCGCATACGAAGCGGCCTGCAAGAAAGCCCTGGACATTGGCATACGTGAAGAGGGCGACTCCGCCCCTTGGGACCAACTGGACCCCGGCTGCAAAGAAACCTGGATTGCAGCTGCACAGCAACTGTGGTCTGAATTCACCACCACCCACTAAAGAGTTTTAAACCATGAACCGCATTCTTTTCTGGCTGGCCTCGTTCCTGCCATGCCAAATCATCAGCCAGGACGACACGCCCTACCTGGAGCGCTACTACCTCTTCACGCTCCTGGGCGTGCGCTTCTACCTGCACCGTTTCGTGGAGAGCGACCCGGCACGCGGCATGCATGACCATCCGTGGCCCTGGGCTGGCTCGCTCGTGCTGTCGGGCAACTATCTGGAAGAACGGCGCGGCCTGGAGCGCCACGCCATCACCCAGTCAATGGCGCGCGTCTTCGGTACCGAGGGCACCACCCGCCACCGCATCCGCTGGTTCAACTTCATGCTGGGCGACAACTTCCACCGCGTAGTGCTGCCGCGCATGAACGTTTCCATCAAGGATGAGGCGGGCAATCACATCGGCTGGACCTATGTCGCCCGCCCATGCTGGACCCTGTTCTTCCACCGCGCCATCTTCTCCAAGCCCTGGGGTTTCCTGCGCCCGATGGAGGGCCACACCTGCCTGATGTGGGTGCCCCACAACTACCCCCAAGACGGCGCTGCCGGTGCCTCCGGCGCTTGGTGGAAGGCCGCCCCCAAAGGTCGCAATGCAGAAAGGACAAAGCTGTGAGCCAAGAGTCAAGTGCATTTGTAAACATGGATGCTGAAAAAAAGGCCAGCCTGCGCCACTTCTTGAGTGCTGCAATGATCTTCTCGACAACGTGGCCCAAGGAGCCTGTGACTGCGCAGCAGAAAGCGCACGGGGATGCGATGTATGCGCGTGCACTTGCAGCCTTTGATGAGTGGTTTGAGTTGCAGGACGGCAGAGTACAGCAAGTGCAAGAGCCTGAACTGTCGGGTCTAAAGCCGCAGACCCAAGAGCGCATCCGCGAATGGCTGGCAGACGGAACTTTTGTCTCGCGTGCCATCGGAACCATGCAGGAGCAAGAGCGCGAACTCATCGCCTATGAGACCAAGCAAGCGCAAAAGCTCGCCCTCCACCCAACAGAAACTAAAGGAGTGGCCAAGCAATGACAAAGGAAGAATGGGCCGCATTGGGGAAGGAGCTGGGCTCTGTATTTGGTCGCGCCGAACTTTTGATTGATGGCTACACGGTGAACTTTGAAGTTCAGCAGCACAAGATGCGGTTGGTCATTGCCGTCTTCGTCAATGGTTGGATGAAGGGGGAGTGGCTCACCAAGAAAACTGAGGAGTGCACCCGCTTCTGCAGGCCTATCCCAGTAAGTTTGTACAGCCCGAAGATGAAGAAGAGCATCGCATCCAAGTTCTCAAAGCGGGCCATCAAGACGCACTTTCCTGATATCGACAAAAAGGGGGCTTACTACCTCCCCGATTGGCGCAGCGTAGCCTCTATGAAGCGGCACCTGATCAAGAACAACACGTCCATCAGCGTGGTGCGCATTGGGTTGACCAGCGTTACGACCGAAGGGGCTGCAGCATGAGCGACACCAAAGACATGCCAGCAGCAAGCCCCACGTTGCCCGAAACATCGGTTTCCCAGCCCAGCCGCATCAACCTCTTTGCCTTGCCGCACTACATCCCCGAAAAGCAGCAATCAACACGCCCTGGCGCTGACGACCATCGCAAGGTGCAAAGCAGGGGGTACAGGACATGAGTCAGACATCGAGGGGAGAAGTCTGATGCCGTTCTACCGCTTCAAGACCGGAATGGTCCACATGCGTGGCACCAAGCTGCCCAAACCGTGCGCCGCCAAGTTCGGCATCGGTGACCAGCAGCAGTACTGCATGGAGATGAGCGCGTTCCTGTGTGACGGCCCAGTCGGTGGAGGCCATACCTGCGACCGTGCGCTTTGCGAAGCCCACGCTTTAGAGGTGGGAAAGAACCGGCACTACTGCCCTGAGTGCCGTGCGGACCATATCGACAACCCGGCCCAAAGTGGCCTATTCACTTCATTGGTGTAGCCATGCGATTTATTCAACATCCCAGCAACAACAAGGTTCTTGGTGCACCAGCAGGATGGGATCAAAAAGAGCTTCCTTGTGGCGCGCTGCCAGTCACCGTCACTGAAGCAAATGGGGCCCCGGCAATGGTCTCGTTCTGGAAGCCTGATGCTGATGAACTTGCGGCTCTAAATGCGGGGCAAAGTGTGCATCTGTGGGTCCTCGGTGGTGTGCATCCTGTGGTCGCTATGGAAGTTGGGCCATGAGCAAGCTCGCCCGCGACCACCGCAACAGCGACGTGATCAAGATCCAGATCGCGCGCAAGCAGCTGAACCTCACCGATGAGGAATACCAGACCATCCTCCAAAGCAAGGGTGGTGTGCTCAGCTCCAAAGACCTGGACCACGAGGGCCGCAAGCGCGTCCTGGCTTACATGGAGCGCCTGGGTTTCAAACCCAAGGCATCGGCCACCAGCAAGCGCCCAGCCAGGCCCACGCCATCAGTGGATGCCTTGCCCTTGGTGCGTCGCATCCGCGCCCAACTGATAAGCCTGGAACGCAAGCCCGATGAATATGCAGATGGCATTGCCAAGCAGATGCTGGGTGCCGAAGCGCCCCAGTTCTTTGAATGGCTACACCTGCGAGACCTGGAGCGCCTGTCGCAGATCCTGACCTACCAGCAAAACCGTACGGGAGCACCCACCAAATGAACGTCGACCTGGTTGAAACTACCCTTGATGCCCGGCGCAATGAGCTGTTCGCTGACATGGCTGAGCAAGCTGCCAGGCACCTGATAGAGAAGCACGCGTTCGACCAGGAGATGGCGGTGGACGTTGGCAACGACCTGGCCGAGTTTGTGTTTTCCCACTGGAATGGCCAGAGCATTTACATCAGCTCCGCGCACAAGCTGAGCAAGCGCGACCTGGAGATCTACCACCGGATGGGGCGCGGCAATGCGGATGAGATCGCCAAGGACTACGGGATCAGCTTCGTCCGGGTGTACCAAATTTACCGCCGCGTCCTGGCTGCCGCCCGCGCCAAAGCCCAGCCGAGCCTGTTCGATGGCACCGAATCAGACTTATCCACAGGTGACAACTAAAGGAATTTAGAAGGTTCTGCTTCCAACCTCTGGGAGCGCTTCACTGGTGCAAAGGTTGGAAGTTCGCTTCCAACCTTTTGTTTTTGGCGGGGCTATGATGCCCACCATGCCTTTCCCGCCATCTGCCTCCGTGTCGCGGCGTACCGCTTGGCTGGCTCACAGCGCCAGCTCACTGGTAGAGAGGGGCTTGCTGGGGTATTTAAAGGCCCCTGCAAGCGGTCTTAAAGGGCAGCTCCAGAGGCCAGGCCGTGCCGCCACGGACCGCCCAGATCGGGCCAGGCGCCTCAAAATATCGTGGCCCGGTGCCGCCCCTGCCCCGACAGCCCTAAATGGCTGTAAACCCCTGATTTCATTGGGAATTGTCCCGCCCCGTCCCACTCAGGACCGGCTTATCCCGTTTCCCCCATGATCGTGGTCTCGCACAAGTTTGTCGAATACTCTCTGGGAGAGGCAACCCAATCACGACCTACATACAACGGACGCTCATAGACGGAGGGAAATATGTCAAAAGGCGCTACTCAAATACAAGCCGGTTCAACGAGGTGGGCTGTCTGGTTCCGGCACTTTGTATTTGCTCCAATACTTTGCGGCATGCTGGCACTCACCCTGGAGCTCTTCTGGCACGAACTTACTCGCGATCCACAAGGGCTGGATATACGTGCAGGGATCAATGGGGTAGGTACCGCCGTGATACTGGGCGCACTGGGCGGTTGGTTAGGGGGCTATATATTTTTTGGAATTCCGACTACCTTGTCTGCATTAGTAGATGTCGCATTGTTTCGTGCCCCCATTCAATGGCAATTTAAAGTTCTTCTAGTAGGCGTCACCGCAGCACTAACTGCGATCGCACAGTTCTGGTTTCTTCCGATACCAGCCAATTTCCAGCAACCTGGAATATGGCTGTATTTGTCCTGTGCGTTTGCTGGAGCGACCTCAGTTTGCCGATTCTCACAAATCAGTAGGGCCTCATAGGCATGCGCAACTGCAAATGGGGCGTTTTGAGCTGCCAGACAGATGCCCACACGACCATAGGCCAACGTTTTTCGGAAAATCTACCCCGCTCCATACACTGCGATGGATACGAGATCTCTCAAAAGTTCCAAATACGCATGCCGTAGATTCGAAATCAGAAAAACTATTCATCTCCCCTCACTCCCAAAGAGCCTTCTATGCGCACCATCTTCAGCATCATCAGCCTGCTCATCGTCCTCGCCATCGTCGGCGTGCTAGCAAAGAAGCAGCTGAGTGGTAGCACTGCAGTGGCCCCCGGGGCTGCGCCGGGCGCCACGCCGCAGCAGCAAAGCGAGCAAGTTCAGCAGCAAATCAAACAAACCGTAGAGGGCGCGATGCAACAGGCGCGACCCATGCCCGACGACACCAAGTAAAGCGTTTTCCCTTCCATGTTCATTGCTTCCAAAATTTTGGCCTTGGTGACCCAACCGTTGCTGTGGGTGTTTATTTTGCTGCTGCTGAGCCTGCTGGTGCTGCGGCGGCGCCCCCGCGCTGGCCACTGGTTGGTGGGCACGGCGCTGCTGGCAATGGTGCTGACGGCTTGGAAACCGCTGCCCGAGCTGCTGCTGCGCCAACTGGAGAGCCGTTACCCCGAGTTCGTGCCGCAGGCCGATCTGAGCGGCTATGCGGGCCTGGTGGTGCTGGGTGGCGCAACCGAGTCGGGCCGTACACAGATGGCCCATGTGCAACCCATGCTGAATGAGGCGGCCGAACGCATGACCAGCACGGTAGCGGTGCTGCGCTACAACCCGACGCTACGCGTGTTGTTTACCGGGGGCGAGGGGGCTCTGATGGGCATTGGCCAATCGGAGGCCGAACGCGCCAAGATGTTCTTCGACAGCCTAGGACTGAGCGGACCACAGGTGCAGTACGAATCCGCCTCACGCAACACGTACGAGAACGCCGTGCTGACCGCCAAGTTGCCGGGGGTGGACCCAACGCAGCGCTGGCTGCTGGTCACCTCGGCCTGGCACATGCCGCGCTCTATGGCCACGTTCCAAAAGGCAGGCTGGAATGTCACGGCCTATCCGGTGGACTTCCGCACTGGCGCCGACAGCGACTGGCTGGACTTTGCCATGGCCGGTGGCGCCAGCGACTGGCAAAACGCATTGCATGAACTGGTAGGCCTGCTGGCCTACAAACTCACCGGGCGCTTGTAGCCCGCCTATCGCTCAGTCGTTGAGGGTGCGACGGGCACGCACCTTGTCGATGCGGCGGCCTTCCAGGGCTACCACTTCAAACAACCAGTGTGCGCACACGATGTTGGCGCCTTCAGCGGGCAGGTCGCCCGACACTGCCATGAGCAATCCGGCCAGGGTGTTGTAGCGGCCGCGTTCCTCGTCGGGCAGGTCGTCTTCTATGTTCAGCCGTGCCTTGAGCTCGCTCAGGGGCATCAGGCCATCGAGCATCCAGGAGCCATCGTCTTGCTGCACGGCCCAGGCGTCGGTTTGGGCGTCGGGCTGCAGTTCACCGGTGATGGCCTCCAGCAGATCGTGCGGGGTAATCAGGCCCTGCACCACACCATACTCGTCCACCACAAACACCATGCGCGCGGACTTGACGCGGAACTGCTCTATCAGCTCCATGCCGCTCAGTGTCTCGGGCACAAACACGGCGGGCTCCACCAGGGCGCCGATCGTGTAGGGGTAACGCACACCGCGTTCCAGCAAACGCGCCACGCTGATGACACCGGCCACATCGTCCAAAGACCCCCGGCACACCGGGTACCACGAGTGCGCACCCGTGCCCGCGCTGCCGCTGGCCAGCGACAGGGCTTGCTCGACCGTAGCGTCGGCGTCCAGCCAGGCGATGTCGGTACGCGGCAGCATCATGGAGGTGAGGTGGCGATCATCCAGGCGGAAGACGTTGCGCACCATCTGGTGCTCGTGCTCTTCGATGATGCCCGCGTCCACGCCTTCTTCCAGGCTGGCGGAGATTTCGGCCTCGGTCACGGCGCGGTTGTCGGTGGTGTCGATGCGCAGCAGCTTGAGCATGCCGTGGGTGCATACCGAGAGCAGGCGCACAAAAGGCTTGGCGCCGGTGGCCACCCAGGTCATGGGCAGCGCCACCACGCGGGCCACGGTTTCGGGGTAGAGCTGGCCAATGCGTTTGGGCACCAGCTCGCCAAACAGGATGGTGACAAAGGTGATGCAGGTGACGACGATGGCCGTCGCTGAAATTTCTGCGGCCCGGTCGGACAGGGTGATGGTGCCCTGCAGCCATGCTGCCAAGCCGTCGCTAAAAGCCGCCTCACCGACGATGCCGTTGAGCATGCCAATGGAGGTGATGCCCACTTGCACCGACGAGAGAAACTGGGTGGGGTTGTCCATCAGGGCCAGGGCCGCTTTTGCCCCCTTGTCGCCGGCCTCTGCCATGGTTTGCAGCCTTACCTTGCGGCTGGCGGTAAGCGCCAGTTCAGACATGGCAAAGGCGCCATTCAGCAAAGTCAGCACGATGATCAGCAAAAAATCCATGGAACCCAAGCGAGAATGAACACCATGGCAATGTACCTTATTGGCGATGTGCAGGGCTGCGACGCAGCGCTGGCGCAGCTTCTCCAGCGCATCGACTTCTCCCCCAGCCGCGACGCGCTTTACCTGCTGGGCGACCTGGTCAACCGCGGCCCCAACTCTGCTGGCGTGCTGCGCCGCCTGATGGGCTACGGTGCATCGGCCCGCTGCCTGCTGGGCAACCACGACCTGCACCTGCTGGCCGTGGCGTATGGCGCGCGCAAGCCCAGTCGGCTGGACACGCTAGACGACCTGCTGGCCGCCGCCGACCGCCCCGCCCTGCTGGACTGGCTGCGCCAACAGCGTATGGCGATGCTGGAACGGATTGGTGGGTTAGACCTATTAATGGTCCATGCCGGCGTATTACCTGCGTGGACAGCTACCAAAACCATAGCATTGGCTGCGGAGGTGGAGACCGTGCTGCGCTCGGACGACGTGGGCAGCTTCTTCCAGGCCATGTATGGCAATGCGCCAGAGCAATGGGACGACGACCTGGCGGGCATCGAGCGCTTGCGCGTGATCGTGAATGCGCTCACTCGCATGCGCTTCTGCACGCCCGAAGGCGCCATGGAATTTGTCAGCTCCGGCCCCGCCGACCAAGCACCTGCGGGCTACCTGCCTTGGTACGACGCGCCGGGCCGCCAAACGGCCAACGTGGCAGTAGCGTTTGGCCACTGGTCCACCTTGGGCTGGCTGGGGCGGCCCGATGTGCTGGCGCTGGACACCGGCTGTGTGTGGGGGGGCTGCCTCAGCGCGCTGCGGGTAGAAGCTGGTACCAAGGAAGGCGCCCTCTGGCGCACCGAGCTGCTGCAGGTGCACTGCGAGCAGTCGCAAAAGCCGGGGGAATAAACCGCAGGGCAATAAAAACGGCGCACCAGGCGCCGTTTTTATGGGACAGCTGAAACGCTTATTCAGATTTGAACAGCGCGGCCACCTTGCGTTTGGGCTTGATGTTGGCCGAGATGCTGCGCGTGGCGGGGCGGGCAGATGCCTCCCAAGACGGGGCAGCGTCCGCAGCCGCACTGGGCTCGTAGGGCTTGTCGAAGAACGGATCGCGCGAGGCTTGTACCGGGCGGTTGTAATCGTTGCGCGGCGCACGGGGCACACGCCCCCGGTCGCCATCGTCACGCGGGCCACGGCCCTCCCCACGTCCACCACTGCGGCCGTTGTCGCTTACAGCGCTGCCGTCTTCGTGGTACATGCGGCGGCCATCGTTGATGCGGCCTTGCTTGCGGATGTCGGGCTGGTCTTCTTCAAACTCCACGGCTTCGAGTTCGATCTTGGTCTTGATCAGCTTCTCAATGTCGGCCATCAGCCGCGCATCGTTGCCGCCGCCCACAAAGGTCACGGCCAAGCCGGAGGCGCCCGCGCGGCCAGTGCGGCCAATGCGGTGCACATAGTCTTCGGCGTTGAAGGGGATGTCGAAGTTGAACACCGCGGGCACGTCTTTGATGTCCAGACCACGCGCGGCCACATCGGTACACACCAGCAGGTCCACTTCGCCCTTCTTGAAGGCATCCAGAGCCTTGAGGCGCTCGTCCTGGCTCTTGTCACCGTGCAGGGCGGCGGTCTTCAAGCCTTCGCGCTCCAGCGAACGGGCCAGGCGGGCACAGCCCAGCTTGCTGTTCACAAACACAAAGGCTTGCTTCATGCCGCGCTGCTTGAGGATTTGGTGCAGGGCGTGGCGCTTGTTGTCTTCACCCACGCTGTAGAAGTGCTGCTCCACTGTAGACGCCGTGGCATTGGAGCGGGCCACTTCAATGGTGACGGGGTTTTGCAAGTAGCTGTTGGCCAGGCGCTTGATCTCGGGCGAGAAGGTGGCGCTGAACAGCAGCGTGGTGCGCTGCTTGGGCAGGTAGCTCAGGATGCGCTGCAGGTCCGGCAGGAAGCCGATGTCGAGCATGCGGTCGGCTTCGTCCAGCACCACGTACTCCACCTGGTTAAGCACGGCGTTCTTGGCTTCGATGTGGTCCAGCAGGCGGCCTGGGGTGGCTACCAGCACTTCCACGCCTTTTTTCAGCTCCAGGGTCTGGGGCTTCATGTCCATGCCACCAAACACCACGGCGCTGCGCAGGTTGGTGTGCTTGGCGTACATCTTGACCTGTTGGGCCACTTGGTCGGCCAGCTCCCGCGTGGGCAGCAGCACCAGCGCGCGCACAGGGTGGCGGGCGGGGGATGTGGAGGGGTTTTCGTGCTTCATCATGCGCTGCAGCAGGGGCAGCGCAAAAGCGGCGGTTTTGCCGGTACCAGTCTGGGCAGCGCCCATGACGTCCTGGCCGGTCAACACTACGGGAATGGCCTGCGCCTGGATGGGCGTCATGGTTTCGTAGCCCATTTCGGCTACGGCGCGTGCAATGGGTGCGGCCAGCTGCAGCTGGGCGAAGGCCATGATGGGAGTGTCGGCCGTCAGCTCGTTGGACGGCAGGGAGGTGGGAGTCAGTTCAGTAGTCAAGTCGGTCAGGCATAGCCAGAAAAGGTGCTATCCATCCGATAGCTGATTGCGCCCCGACGCCGGGGGCAACCCCGTATTATCCCCCACTCCCGTGAAACAGCAATTTCCCCACCGGGCCACCCGCGCGGGGGTAAGGTTTCAGCGCCGGGCCGCCCCAAGCTGAAACGCGCCCCCTTGGGGGGCAGCAACCCGCGCAGCTGCGGAGCGTGGGGGTCAGATTGCTCGGCTGGAGAAAGTGTCGCAGCCCTTGACGCTGCCGGTTTTCAGGCCCTTGTCGAACCAGCGCTGGCGCTGGGCACTGCTGCCATGGGTAAAGCTCTCGGGCACCACCGCTTGGCCGCTGCCGCGCTGCAGGGCGTCGTCGCCAATTTTGGCCGCTGCATTCATCGCCTCCGCCACATCGCCTTCTTCCAGCAACTGGCGCGCATTGTTGGCATGGTGCGCCCAGACGCCGGCAAAACAGTCGGCCTGCAGCTCCAGGCGCACGCTCAGGGCATTGCCCTCGGCTTTGCTCACACGGCTGCGCGCCTCTTGTACCTTCTCACTGATCCCCAGCAGGTGTTGCACATGGTGGCCCACCTCGTGGGCGATCACATAGGCCTGGGCGAAGTCGCCCGGGGCGCCGAGCTGCTTTTGCAGGGTTTCGTAAAAGCCCAGGTCAATATAAACCTTCTGGTCCGCAGGGCAGTAAAAAGGACCCATGGCGCTCTGGCCCTGGCCGCAAGCGGTGGAGGTGGCGCCACGGAACAGCACCAGCCGGGGCTTTTGGTAGTCAGCACCACCCTTCTTGAACACATCGGTCCACACGTCTTCGGTATCGGCCAGCACGGTCGATACAAACCTGGCCATGCGGTCATCCGCTGGTGGACGTTGCGCGGGGGCCTGCTGCACCATGGGTGCGGGGCCGCCCTCGCCGCTCAGCATCCCCAGAATGGTGAGCGGGTTGATACCCAGCGCCCAGCCCCCCAACAGCGCCACCACGATAGTGCCCACGCCCAACTTGCTGCCCAACAGGCCGCCTAGCAAACCACCCAGGCCGCCGCCACGGAAACCGCCACCCGCCCCACCACTGCGGCGGTCTTCCACGTTATCGGATTGGCGATTGCCTTCCCATTTCATGGTGTGGGTTTCTCCAGGGTGGGGCTTTCAATGAACTGGGCCAGCTCAGACGACCAATCGGCCGACTCAGGGTGCAGTTCCTGGAGCGATGCAATCTCGACACCGGCATCGGCCAACATTTTTTCAGAGGCGCCGTTGATGCGCTCCTGGTGCGCCTTTTTGTCCAGATAAATTACACGTTTGATACCCACCTGGATGATGGACTGCACACAGCGGGGGCAGGGGTATTGGGTGGCGTAAATGGTGGAGCCGTGCAGCGGGAGCGAGGTGCAGTTGAGGATGGCGTTTTGCTCCGCGTGCACGATGTAGCTGTGGCGCGAGTTCAGCGGGTCGTTGTCGTCGTCCTGCCAGTAGTGCGCGTCATCGTCGTTGCAGCCGCGCGGCAGGCCGTTGTAGCCCACACCGGAAATCTTGTTGTCGGGGCTGACGATGCAGGCGCCATTGCGCTTGCGTGCGTCTTTGGACCGGCCTGACGCCAGCAGCGCGACGCCCATGAACATCGAATGCCAATGGAGCAGGGGAAGATTTTTCATGTCCCCGAGCCTATCATTCCTGCCGGGCTGGCACCAACGCCCCCAAACTGCGCACCCGGCTGTCACGCCGCTCCAGCAAAACCGACGCCGCAAACACAAACAAGCCAATGAAGGACAGGAAGGCGCCCACATACCCCGTAGCGGCGTAGCCGTAGCCCCAGGCAATGGCCAAGCCGCCCAACCAGGCCCCCAAGGCGTTGGCAATGTTGAAGGCCGAGTGCATGGACGCAGCGGCCAGGGTCTGGCCGTCTGAGGCCACATCCATCAACCGGGTTTGGATGGCCGGGCCGGCGGCAAAGGTGCAGCCGATCAGGAACGAGGTAAAGCACAGCATCCATGGTGATGCGGCAGTGAGGCTGAACAGCGACATCACCACGATGTTGAACACCAGCATGCCGCCAATAGTGCCCATGAGGTTGATGTCGGCCAACTTGGAGCCCACTACGTTACCCACATTCATGCCAATGCCAAACAGCACCATGATCAATGGAATCATGCCCGCTGGCATGTGCGCCACCTCGGTCGCCGTGCTGGCAACATAAGAGAAGATGGAGAACATGCCGCCAAAACCGGTGGCTGCCAATGTGAGAGTGAGCAGCACCTGCGGATGGGTGAAGGCCACTAACTCGCGCACCACACCGGCCCCCTCTGAGGGCTTGTCACGCGGCAGGTAGATCCAGATCAGCGTCACCGTCAACACGCTAATGAGCCCGACTGCCAGGAACATGACGCGCCAACTGAGGTATTGCCCAAACAGCGCCATGAGTGGGGTACCTATCAGCGTCGCGCCGGTCAGCCCCAGCATCACGTAGCCCACCGTGCGGGCCCGCATGTCCAGCGGCACCAAAGACGCCGCCACCAGCGCAGACACGCCAAAGTAAGCGCCGTGTGGTAGGCCGGACAGAAAGCGCAACACGATGAAGCTCACAAAATCCGGCGCCAGCGCGCTGGCCAAGTTGCCGACGGCGAAGACCGCCATGAGGATGAGCAGCAGCGTGCGGCGCGAAGACTTGGCGCCAGCGATGGCAATCAGCGGTGCGCCCACCACCACGCCCAGGGCATAGGCACTGATGACGTAACCGGCCTGCGGGGTGATGACAACAAAGGTGCGTGCCACATCGGGCAGCAGGCCCATGATGGCGAATTCGCCAGTGCCGATGGCGAAGCCACCGCAGGCCAGCGCCAGAATTACCAAGACAATCTGTAGCCGTGTCAACGGCCTCGCTTCTGCAGTCGCAATCATTGGGTCCCCGGGGTTGAAGCCCGGAACTATACGGGATAACCCTAAACCCCTCCGAAGAAACGCTATAAAATCAGGAGCTTCGTGCGCAATGAATACGTGGGCTAGAGGCCTAAATGGCTTGAAATAGCGTCTCCCGCAAGAAATCCACCATCACCCGCACCTTGTGGGGCAGATAGCTGCGGCTGGGGTAGACGATCCACGCGGCCGTGTCAAAGGTGGTGGCCGTGGCGGCGTAGCCGGGAAAGAGCGGCACCAACAGCCTCTTGGCCACGGCATCAGCCACCAACCAGTCGGGCAGCAGTGCAGGCCCCAGGCCGGCCAAGGCGGCGGTCAGCAAGGCACTGGCGGGCGCCAGAGTCAAGTCGCCCTGGATGGCCACGCGCTCTTCCTGGCCCTGAGTGTCCCGAAACAACCAGTGCGAGCGGTAGGCCCGCAGGTTGAACAACAACACCCTGTGCGCAGACAGGTCTGCAGGCTGCACAAGAGGCGCATGCTTGGCCAGGTACTCCGGGCTGGCATACACCCTGTAGCGCGTGTCCATGAGCTTAGCGACGACCACATCGCCGTCGATGGCGGGCGCAAGGCGGATCGCCAAGTCGATGCGCTCCGTCACCAGATCCACGTTCGCATCGCTGAACACGCATTCAACCTGCAAATCCGGGTAGCGGGCACGAAACGCGCCGAGCAGGGGCACGATGCACATTTGCCCGAATGTGACCGATGCGGTCAGGCGCAACAGGCCGCGCGGCGCACTGCTGACCTGCGCGGCCGCCTCACGCGCATGTTCCAGCTCTTCCAACAAAGGCTCCAGCCGCGCCAGGTAGATCTCCCCCGCTTCGGTCAGGGTCATGGAGCGGGTACTGCGCTGAAAAAGCCGCAAACCCAATTCGCCCTCCACATCGGCAATGGCGCGGGACACGGACGATGGGTCCACCCCCCGCTCTTTGGCCACGGCGGCAAAGCTGCCCCGCCGGGCCACGGGAATGAGCAATTGCAGATTGTCTAGGTTCATTCATGCATTATTTGCACGTTAACAGTGCAAAGCAATATCTTTGTCAACGTGATGATCATCAATAAAGTCCATTCCCAGGACAACAACAACGGGTTGTTGGCCACCATCTAGAAAGACCCACCATGACCACCTTCACCTCTTACACCCTCGACAACGCCCCCGCAGCGTCTCGCGCCAAGCTGGCCGAAGTCGCCCAGGCCTGGGGCTTTTTGC
The DNA here is from genome assembly GCF_034519335.1 of Rhodoferax sp. Lineage (GTDB taxonomy): Bacteria > Pseudomonadota > Gammaproteobacteria > Burkholderiales > Burkholderiaceae_C > Allorhodoferax. The sequence goes on along the minus strand of NZ_JAXHOL010000028.1, from coordinate 7,901 downwards.
CCAAGCTGCATGGCAACCTGGCCGAAAGCCCGTTGGCGCTCACGGCCTACGACACCCTGTTTGGCTTGGTAGCCGCCCAGTCCACCCTGACACCCATCGAGCAGCAGGTCGCCTACCAGGCCATCAACGTGCTGCACCAGTGCGAGTACTGCACAGCCGGCCACACCTATCTGTCACGCATGGTGAAGATGGAGGAAGCCGCCATTGCAGCGCTGCGCAATGGCAAGCCCGTCCCCGACGCCCGCTTGCAGGCGCTACGCACGTTTACCGAGGCGGTGGTGCGCGAGCGCGGCTTCGTCAGCGACGCCACGGTAGACGCCTTCATCGCCGCCGGCTTCAGCAAGGCCCAGGTGTTGGAGGTGGTGACGATTGCGGCGACCAAGACGATTTCCAACTACACCAACCACCTGACCAAGACCCCGAAAGAGTCTTTCATGGCCGACCCGGCCCTGGGATGGGTCGCACCCCGCAACGGCGCGCAGGCCGCGTGAGGCAGACCATGCAAACCATCGCATTCTTGGGACTGGGCGCCATGGGCTCGCGCATGGCCACCCAGCTCCTGAAGGCGGGTTACCCCGTTACCGTATGGAACCGAGACCCCGCCAAGGCCGGGCCCCTGCTGCAACACGGCGCCACGCTGGCAGCCAGCCCGCGTGAAGCGGTGCAACACGCAGCGGTGGTGATCTCCATGCTGACCGACGACAGCGCCGCGCGCGGCGTTTGGCTGGATGCGCACACCGGGGCCGTCGGCGGCTTGCTGCCGAGCGCGGTGGCGATCGAATGCTCGACCGTCAGCCCGGTGTGGGTGCGGCAGCTGTCCGAGGCGGTGCAGTCGCGCAGCGCCCAGCTGCTGGATGCACCGGTGGTGGGCTCCCGGCCCCAGGCCGACGCCGCGCAACTGGTGCTCATGGTGGGCGGTACGGGCGACGCCTTGGAGCAGGTGCGCCCCGTGCTTGCCACCATGGCGGCCAAGGTCTTGCACGTGGGCGCAGTCGGCCAGGGTGCGGTGCTCAAGCTGGCAGTCAACGCGCTGTTTGCGGCCCAACTGCACAGCGTGGCCGAGCTGCTGGGCTTCCTCACCCGCAACGGCTACGCACCCGACCACGCAGCGCATCTGCTGGGAGAGTTCCCCATCGTGGCAGCACCGATTGCCGGCGCCGCCAACATGATGGCAACCGGGAAGACGGCGCCTTTGTTCACCATTGACCTGATGGAGAAAGACTTGGGCTACCTCTTGGACACAGCACGGGCTAGCGGCGCAGAGCTGCCCAGCGCCGACAAGGCCCGTGCGGCGTTTCAGCGCGCGCAGCAGCGGGGCTTGGGGGGAACCAATGTAACTGGCTTAGCGGCGGTGTTTGCGTGAGCGGGTTTGCGAAGGCCTGGCCTAAATCGCCTGGGAAATAACGGTCCGCTCTATCAGCCTGTCATCGCCGAGCACGATCAAGCTAAACAGCAGCTCGTCCAGGTTGGACGCCAGCGCAGTCTTGCGGGCCAGCAGCGGCGTGGCCTGGGGGTTCACCACCACAAAGTCAGCCTCGCAGCCAGGCTGCAGGTTCCCCACCACGCCACCCAGCCCCAACGCCGCCGCCGCACCCGCCGTGTGCTGCCACCACAGGTGCTGGGGCGAGAGCGACAGGCCGGGCTTGGTTTGGCCCTCGCGGCCCACGTAGTAAGCGGCCAGCATGGTGTGAAAAGGGCTGAACGAGGTACCACCGCCCACATCGCTGGCCAAACCGTACTGGTAGCCCACGCGGTTGGCACCCTCGTAGTCAAAAAAGCCACTGCCCAAGAACAGATTGCTAGTGGGGCTGACGGCCGCGGCCGAGCCGGTGTCGCGCATCAGCGCGCGGTCGTCGTCGTCAAAGTGGATGCAGTGGGCGTAGATGGCGCGGTCGCGCATCAGGCCAAAGTCGTCGTAAGTGGCCAGGTAGCTGCGGGACGCCGGGAACAGCTCGCGCGCCCAGGTGATCTCGTCCTTGTTCTCGGCCACATGGCTCTGAATCCAGACATCGCCGTACTGCTTGGCCAGCTCGCCCGCGCCGCGCAACTGGGCCTCGGTGCTGGTGGGCGCAAAGCGCGGGGTTATGGCGTAGCCCAGGCGGTCCACGCCGTGCCAGCGCTGGATCAGCGCCTCCGTATCGCGCAGGCTTTGCTCGGTGCCGCTCACGCCGCCCTGCCCTTGGTTCAGCAAGTCGGCCGGAGCATGGCGGTCCATCAGGCACAAGCCGGTGATGAGGCGCATCTGCTGCGCCTGGGCCTCGGTGAACAGCGCGTTGACTGACGCGGGGTGCGAGGTGGCAAAGGTGAGCGCGCTGGTGACGCCATTGCGCAGCAGCTCTGCTACAAAAAATGTAGCTGCTTGCGCACTGTATTCGGGCGCTGCAAAGCGATTTTCTTCTGGAAAGGTGTAGTTTTCCAGCCAGGGCAGCAGGCCCGACGCGGGTGACCCGATGACGTTGGTCTGCGGGTAGTGGATATGCAGGTCGATAAAGCCCGGCGCGATGATGCGGCCCGGCAAGTGCTCCACCGTCAGTTGGGGGTACTGGGGTGCGATGGCGCTATAAGCGCCTATGGCCTGCACCACCTGGGTGCCCTGGGCATTGGGGCCGACGACGAGCAGGCCATCGGTTTCAAAACGGGCCTGTCCCGGCGCATCGGGGGCAAACCACAAGAGGGAGGCGCGATAGGCTTTCATGCGAGTAAGCATATATCGCAGCGCAGCAATGTCCATACCAAGGCACGCATAGCCCCTATGGGCAGCGCCACAGGGTCAGGCCCGCAGTGTGCAGCTGTCACCAATGCCTTCGCGCCACACACGCACCTGCCACAGGCCGCTGAACTCTTGTGCCATGGCGCGCCAGATGAAGGCGGCCAGATTCTCCAGCGTGGGTGGGCCCAGGCCTTCCACCTCATCCAGCAGATGGTGGTCCAGCTGCGGGCGCAGCACGGCTATGGCGTTGCGCAGGTGACCGAGGTCCATCACCATGCCGGTGTCTTCGTCGGCATTACCGGCCACGGAAACTTCCGCATGGTAGGTGTGGCCGTGGATACGGCGACTGCCAGCCACCTCTTCTGCGTCGTCCAAATTGCGCTTGAGGGTGTGGGCCGCATCGAAGAAGAACTTTTGGCTCACCTCGCAGCGGCGAGGAATGGGGATGGCGGGTGCTTGGGTCATCGGATGCCTGTGATCTTGTGGGTTTGCAGGGACAGGCGCCACTGCGGGCGCTCCAGGCATTGCGCAATGCAGGCCCGGGTGTTGTCGGTGCGCAGGATGTTGTCCATGGGCTGCAGATAGCGGTGCTCGAAATCCGCCGCCTCGCACTCGGCCAGCGTGATGCCGGGCTGCGGCCAGACCAGCTTGAGCTCATGCCCGCTGCGCTGCACCCAGGTGGAGCCCGCCTTGGGGCTCACGCAGATCCAGTCGATGCCCTCGGGCGCCAGCACTGTGCCGTTGGTTTCCACGGCAATCTGGAAGCCACATGCATGCAGCGCGTCAATCAGCTCCGCGTCCACCTGCAGCAGTGGCTCGCCGCCGGTCAGCACCACAAAGCGGTTAGCCGCATCGGTGTCCGGCCACTGCGCCGCAATGCGGTCAGCCAGCTCGGCCGCCGTCTTGAACTTGCCGCCCAGCGTGCCGTCGGTGCCCACAAAGTCGGTGTCGCAAAACTGGCAGACGGCGCTGGCGCGGTCTTGTTCGCGGCCGGTCCAGAGGTTGCAGCCGGCAAAGCGGCAAAAGACCGCAGGGCGGCCCGCGTTGGAGCCCTCGCCCTGCAGCGTGTAGAAGATTTCTTTGACTTGGTAGGTCATCGCGGCCTCAGTAGCTGAGCTTGCCCAACACGCCAGCCACCAGCCAGTTCATGCCCAGGATGTCGGCATCACTCAGGGTCTTGCCCTTGGCAATCACGAGCTTGCCTTCGTTGTCCAGCACGTCGGCTTGGGCCTTGAAGGGGTGCAGCTTGCCCGCAGCAATGTCCTTCTGGCGCTGCAGCACTTCCGCCTGCACGGCCTTGGGCACCTTGCTGCCAAAGTCGCCCACACGAATCATCCCGTCCTTCACGCCGCCCCACACGTTGCCGCTTTTCCAGCTGCCGTTCAGCACGGCCTGGGTGCGCGCCGTGTAGTAGGCGCCCCACTGGTGGGTCACCGCCACGATCTGCGCGTCCGGTGCCACCTTGCGCATGTCGGAGTGGTAGGCCACGGCGAACTTGCCGCGCTCCTGGGCGGCAGCCATCACGGCGGTCGATCCCGTGTGGAAGGCGATCACGTCCACACCCTGGTTAAACAGCGTCATGGCGGCATCGCGCTCGCGCGGCGGGTTGAACCACTCACCCAGCAACACCACCTTGACCTGCGCCTGCGGGTTGACCGAGCGCATGCCCAGCGTGAAGGCGTTGATGCCTTGCAGCACCTCGGGGATGGGAAAGCCCGCCACGTAGCCAGCCAGCTTGCTCTTCGTCATGCGGCCCGCAGCCACACCGGCCAGGTAGCGGCCCTCGTAGTAGCGCGCGTTCGCCGTGGCCACGTTGGGCGCCGTCTTGTAGCCGGTGATGGACTCGAACTTCACGTCCGGAAACTCCTGCGCCACCTTGAGCGTGGGCTCCATGTAGCCAAAGCTGGGCGTGAAGATGAGCTGGTAGCCCTGGCGCGCCAAGTCACGGATCACGCGCTCGGCGTCCGGGCCCTCGGCCACGTTTTCTACGTAGGTGGTCTGCACCTTGGCCTCCAGCGCGGCGGCCACAGCCTGGCGGCCTTCCTCGTGCTGGCGCACCCAGCCGGCATCACCCAGAGGGGCGACGTACAGAAAACCAAGCTTGAGCGGCTGGTCTTTGGCAGGGTCTGTGGTTTGGGAAATGGCGCTGTGGGGCGCGCAAAGAAAACAACAAGCGGCCACGAACGTGGCTGCGAGGTTTTTATACATGGTAGTCCTCTACATGGCCCTGATACATCGAATCCAGCGCTTCAGGGCAGCGGCGCCGGGCGGGTATTTTACGCCAAGCGGCATAATTGAGAATAATTCTTGTTTAATGCACTTGTTCTGCCATGCCCCCGTCCCATGTGTCTTTTCCCGAATCCGCCCACGATCTGGCCAGCTGGACGCCCGCCGACTGGCAAGCCATCATCACTGGTGAGGCCGCCTCCTCTGCACAGTGGATGCTGCACAGTGCCCGACTGGGCCATGCCGATGCACAAACCGTCCTGGGCCAATGGCTGCTGAACGGCCATGGGCTGGACCGTGACCCCGTAGGCGCACTGGCCTGGTTTCTCAAAGCGGCCGCGCAGGGCCACCCCATGGGCATCAACATGGCGGGCCGCTGCTATGAAAACGGCTGGGGCGCGAATGCCGACTTTGTGGCAGCAGCCAACTGGTACCGCCAGGCCGCAGCCAAGGGGCTCGACGCCGGCATGTACAACTACGCTAACTTGCTGGCCACCGGCCAGGGGGTGAAGCAAAACCCGGCAGAGGCCTTGCAGTGGTACCGCAAGGCTGCGGACCAGGGCCATGCCAAGTCCATGACCAAGATCGGTTTTTTCTACGAAGACGGCCGCGTAGTGGCGCAAGACAGCGCAGCGGCGTTTACGTGGTTCGAGGGCGGCGCGCGCGGTGGCGACTTTCGCGGCCAGTACAACTACGCCAGCATGCTGGCAGCACGCGGCCAGATGGACGAGGCGCTAGTCTGGTTGCGCAAGGTACCGCTGACCGCTACCCCTGGCTACAAACGACTGGTGGGCGAGCAACTGCTGCAGTCGCCCCACCCGGCCTTCCAGGCCGTGGGGCAGCAGATGCTGCTTGCACTGTCCAGCGCGGTAGCACCTTCACAAGCCACGCCAGCATGCGCAGCAAAGACACGGGCTGAGGCACCCGCAACTCCAGTGCGACCTCTGACTGCGCCCTGATTTCCAGCCAGCCCGATACCTGCACACAGTGCACGGCGCCGCGTGACAGCGGCATGCGATGGACCAGCAGGCCGTCGTCCAGCAACGTGCGCTGCACCAGCACGACGGAGCCACTGGCGACCCGAATCACCGCGCCACGCGGCATGTGTTCAAACAGGGACTGCCCCTGGGCCAGCAGATGCTGACCGATAGGACACGATGCGGATCCGCTGGGCATAGATCACCTCCGGGTTGCTGTGTTGGAAGAAAAAAGCCTCGCCGCACGGGGTCTGGCACTGGGGAAATCGTAGGGCGGACCGCATGTTGGCAACAGGCACAGCGGCGCACTGTCTTGGCCAGAACAGATGCAGTGCTGGGCATCTGTTACGGTACGCTTTTGATAAATCTGTATCTGTTTTCCCCGCCCCAGATCAAGGACTATCGGCCATGGACACCGCATTGATCGCCCCAGGACGCGCGCCACAGCCTGCGACAGAACCTATCTACCAGCGCCTTGCCACGCACTACCGCAGCGCGATCCAGGCGGGGTCGCTGGTCGTGGGGGACCGCATGCCCTCGCTCCGCGCCCTGATGCGCCAGCACGAGGTCAGCCTGTCCACCGCCATGCAACTGAGTCGGCAGTTGGAGAGTGAAGGCTGGCTGGAGGCGCGTCCACGTTCGGGCTACTTTGTTCGCAGGCCCCTGCGCAACACGCTGGCCACGGTGAGCGAGCCGCGCATGGACGTCACACCCGACCCGGCGCAGTACGTCGGCATCCATGCCCGGGTATCCGACTTCATCGCCCGTGGCCGGATGCACATGGTCAAGACCAATCTGGCCGTGGCGCGCTGCGCGCCCGAGCTCTACCCCGGCGAGGCCTTGAAACTCGCCGCCATGCGGGTGCTGCGCACGCACCCCCAACTGCTGGTGTCGGCCTCGTCGCCACGGGGCAACCCGGCCTTTCGCGCGGTGCTGGCCAAGCGCGCCCTAAGCCTGGGTGTGAGGCTGTCGCCCGACGAAGTGCAGATCACCAACGGCTGCATTGAAGCGCTGAACCTGGCCCTGCGAGCTGTGGCGCAGCCCGGCGACACCATTGCCGTGGAATCGCCCACCTTTTATGGCCTGCTGCAGGTGCTGGAAGCACTGGGCCTGCGCGCGCTGGAGATACCGACCAGCCCCCAAACTGGCATCTCGCTGGACGCACTGGAAATGGCGATGCAGACCTACGACAACATCAAGGCGGTGGTGGTGGTGCCGCATCTGCAAAACCCCTTGGGCAGCATCATGCCGGACGCCCACAAACAAGGTCTGGTGCAGCTCTGCGAACGCTATGGCACCCCGCTCATTGAAGACGACACCTACAGCGAGCTTGTCAACGAAAGCACGCGAGGCGATGTACCGCTGCGTGCCATGAAATCCTGGGACACCACGGGGAATGTGATTTATTGCGCCTCGCTGCACAAGATCCTGGCACCCGGCGCACGCGTGGGCTGGATGACGGCAGGCCGCTGGCAGGCGCGCGTGGAAATGCTCAAGTTCAGCCAGACCCGCAGCAACGAAGAGCTGTCACAACTGGCACTGGCGGACTACATGGCGTCGCCCGCCTATGACCGCCACTTGCGCCGCCTGCGCAGCACGCTGCATGTGCAGCGCGAAAAAACGGCGCAGGCCATTGCCAGCTATTTTCCGGAAGGCACCCGCCTGAATGTGCCCGATGGCGGGCTGTCGCTGTGGGTGGAGTTGCCGCACAAGCTATCGAGTCGACGCGTGTTTGATGCGGCCCTGGCGCAGCAGATTTTGGTCACACCGGGGCAGATGTTTTCCAACTCGTTGCGGTTCGACTCCTACCTGCGTATCAACTGCGGCTGGCCGCACCAGCAGGACGTGGAACAAGGCCTGCGCCGCTTGGGGCAGATCGTGACCACTTTGCTGGAGACCCCGACGTAAATGCCCAGGTCGTTACCTGAATGTCTCAAACACCGCGTCCAGCCTTTGCACGTACTGCTGGCGCAATGACGCATCGATGA
>NZ_JAXHOL010000042.1:0-10926 GCF_034519335.1 Rhodoferax sp. | reverse complement strand
CCGCACTGCCGTGCGACTCCACCATGGCCACGCCTGTTTCGTCACACGAAGACTCGATTCCCAACACCAGCATGCTTGTTTCCTTCAGAGCCGCCGAGTTTAGAGGATGGGCTTGGAATGCCGTGCGCATCCCTACGCATAAACGCAGGCCCTCTGTCAACCTGACCCGCTTGGCGCGACTTTTGCGTGCCATGATTGGTGTATGACCGAGCCGCTTCGCATCGTCGTGATCAACTCAGACTTGCAGGTCGATGACCCGCAGGACACGCATGCGTTGGACCAAGCTGAACGCTCACGCAGCCTGCGCATTGGTCTGCTGGAAAACGGCTTCAACCTGATCGCCTCGCTGCCTGCCGATGTCTACTTGACGGAGCGGCTGGCCCAGTTACAGCCCGACATGATCATTGTGGACGCCGAGAGTGACGCACGCGACGCGCTGGAACATGTCGTGATGGCCACGCGCGACGAACGCCGCCCCATTGTCATGTTCACCAACGACAACGACAGTGGCAACGCCCGCGCAGCGGTGGCGGCCGGTGTATCCGCTTACATCGTGGCGGGGCTGCAAGCAGAACGCATCCGTCCGATTCTGGAGGTGGCCATGGCCCGCTTCCAGCATGAGCAGGCATTGCGCGCGGAACTGGCCAACACCCGCAGCGAACTGCACGAACTCTCAGCGGCCCTGCAAGACCGCAAGGTAATTGACCGCGCGAAGGCCTTGCTGATGCAACGGCAGCAACTCAGCGAAGAAGCCGCCTACGGCAAGCTCCGCAAAACAGCCATGGACAAAAACCTCAAGATGGTGGAAGTTGCCCAGCGCATGCTGGACGTGGCCGACTTGCTGTCTTGAAACCCGTTCACAACTGCTTACCTCCCGTTCACACTCCAGGGACTTTCTCGGGCTAAGCTGGCACCCATGTCACACGAAACTCCCTTGGAACCACTGGCCCCAGAGGTCTATGACGCAGCCCCCGCCGCGGTGCAGGAGCGCATGGTGTCGCAACTGGTGGGAAAAATTTACGAAACCGCGCCGGTCACGGTGCGCAGCAAGCTGATCTTGCACCTGATGAAACCCCTGGGTGTGCTGTCCCTGGTGGCGGTGGCTGACGGCATCTTCGCAAAAATCCGCTTTCGCAGTGACTGGCCTGATGTGCAGGTGCTGCCCGAGGATGTGAAGAACGTGGCCCCTCAGGACGTGGTGGCACTCACGCACTATGCGCAACAGGTGAGCCTGCATGTGCTGGACGGACTGGCCCAGCTTGTGATGGCCTCGCCAGTGCTGGCCAGCTCCGCCGCTGCAGCCTTGCTGGTCCATATCCTGGTGCAGCGCAGCCACGCAGATCGCCGCACCGAGCACCGCGGCTAATCACGCCGGGCGCCACCCACCCGCACATGCCCCAAACCACGGCATAGACGACCGAGCGCAGAGCCATCTCCTGCTTTGGTGCAGCGCACAAAATCAGTGCGTCTTGCTCATTTTTAGATGAAATAGGCCTCCAGACCCCGCATACATTGCGCGAACAGCTCCTCTATTCATAGCACTTGGAAGCCAGGAATAGCTGGCACAGACATTGCATAAGTTCCTGCGAAACCGGCAACGGTCATGCACTGGGCTCCACCTAACGGCGGGCAGAGTTCCATGCAACAGGACAAAGGCGTCCCCACAGGTTCACTTGCGCACCGCGCAGCGAACCCAGTGCGGACGCCTTTTTTGTTTTTCGTTTTGTGTTTTTCACTTCTGGAGCTTGTGCCATGACAGACCTTTTGAAAGCCAAACTCAGCCGTCGCGCTGTTCTGCAAACTGCCGCGGTTGGCGCCTTTGGCATTGATCCCGCGCTGCGCGCGGCGGTGTACGCCGCAGGCTCGGATGCGCCAGAGAAGACAGAAGTCAAGATCGGCTTCATCCCGTTGACCGACTGCGCCAGTGTGGTGATGGCCGCAGAGCTGGGGCTTGATAAAAAATACGGTGTAAAGATCATTCCTACCAAGGAGGCCTCTTGGGCAGGTGTACGCGACAAGCTGGTCAACAGCGAACTGGATATGGCTCATGTGCTGTACGGCTTGATATATGGAGTGCACTTGGGCACTGCCGGCCCAAAAAAGGACATGGCAGTTCTCATGGCTCTGAACAACAACGGTCAGGCCATCACCCTGTCCAAAGCCCTCGCAGACAAGGGAGCAGTGGACGGCCCTTCACTCGCCAAGCACATGGCGGCCAACCCACGCGAATACACATTCGCCGGCACATTCCCCACCGGCACCCACGCCATGTGGATGCACTACTGGTTGGCCGCTGCTGGGATTAACCCGCTGAGCGGCGCCAAACTGATCACCGTACCTCCACCTCAGATGGTGGCGAACATGCGCGTTGGCAATATGGATGGCTTCTGCGTGGGTGAACCCTGGAACCACCGTGCCATCATGGATGGCATTGGCATCACCGCCAACACCACCCAGGACATCTGGAAAGACCATCCCGAAAAAGTGCTAGGCACCACCGCAGAGTTCACCAAGAAATACCCCAACACAACCCGCGCCGTGATGATGGCGATATTGGAGGCTGGCAAGTGGATTGATGCCGGCTTGCAAAACAAACTCAAGATGGCAGAAGTAGTCGCCCAAAAAGCCTACATCAACACCAGCGTGGACGCTATCAACCAGCGCATTTTGGGCCGCTACCAAAACGGCATGGGCAAGACCTGGGATGACCCCAACCACATGAAGTTTTTCAACGACGGTGCAGTCAACTTCCCTTACCTGTCAGACGGCATGTGGTTCCTGACGCAGCACAAGCGTTGGGGCCTGCTGAAAGACCACCCTGACTATCTGAAAGTGGCAAAGGAAGTAAACCAAATTGATCTCTACAAGTCCGTAGCTTCGGCGATGAACATTCCAGTCCCTAAAGATGTTTTGCGCTCAAGCAAACTCTTTGACGGCGTGGTCTGGGACGGCAAGGATCCCAAGAAGTACGCCGACAGCTTCAAGGTCAAGGCCTGATTTCCATCCACCCAATAGGAGGTCACCATGGTGAGCGCCGTATTTCACTCGCCCCTGGCTGCTGCAGCCGAGGGGTCTGCTATCAAAAAAGAAGCTGCTAGCGCAGTATCCACGGGGTCCAGCATGCAAAAAAGCACTGAAACCGCGGCACCAGCCGTGCCTCCACAGACCAAGCCTGGCTATGACTGGCGCGGGCTGCTGCTGCAGGTGTTGCCACCACTGCTGGGGCTGGCGCTGCTGATCGGCATCTGGGCCCTGGTGAGTGTGGGCACCGCCGCCAGCATTCCCGGTCCGCTGGAAACCTGGAAACAGGCGGTCGTGCTGTTTAGTGATCCTTTTTACAGCAAGGGCCCCAACGACCAGGGCGTAGGCTGGAACGTGTTGTTCTCGCTGGAACGTGTGGCGCTGGGCTTTGGTCTGGCCGCTGCGGTCGGCATTCCTGCGGGTTTCATGATCGGCCGCTTTGAATTTTTGAGCCGCATGTTCAACCCGCTGATCAGCCTGCTGCGCCCGGTGTCTCCCCTGGCCTGGCTGCCAATTGGCCTGCTGGTGTTCAAGGGCGCCAACCCTGCCGCCATCTGGACCATCTTCATCTGCTCCATCTGGCCCATGATCATCAACACCGCAGTAGGCGTGCAGCGTGTGCCACAGGACTACATGAACGTAGCCCGCGTGCTCAACCTCTCTGAGTGGAAGATCGTGACCAAGATTCTGTTCCCCTCGGTGCTGCCTTACATGCTGACCGGCGTTCGCCTGGCAGTCGGCACCGCGTGGCTGGTAATCGTGGCGGCCGAGATGCTGACCGGTGGCGTGGGCATTGGCTTCTGGGTGTGGGACGAGTGGAACAACCTCAACGTCAAGAACATCATCATTGCCATCTTCGTGATCGGCATCGTAGGCCTGCTGCTGGAGTACGCCCTGATCAAACTGGCAACCGCATTCACATTCGAAGAGGTGAAGTCATGAGCAACAGCAAGTACATCGAAATTCAGGGCGTAGAGCAAACCTTCAAAACCAAGAAGGGCCTGTTCCCTGCGCTGCGCAACATCAACCTCAACGTCGCCAAGGGCGAGTTTGTGGCACTGATCGGCCACAGCGGCTGCGGCAAGTCCACGCTGCTGAACCTAATTGCAGGCCTGACCACGCCCACTGCGGGCAACTTGCTGTGCGCCAACCGCGAAATCGCCGGCCCTGGCCCCGAGCGTGCCGTGGTGTTTCAAAACCATTCGCTGTTGCCCTGGCTCACCTGCTTTGAAAACGTCTACCTGGGCGTGGAACGGGTGTTTGGCGCGGGCTCCAAGAGCGCCGGAGCAGCTTCCGAGAACAAAGCCCAGCTGATGGCCCGCACGGATGCAGCCTTGGCCTTGGTCGGCCTGACCGCCGCCGCACAAAAGCGCCCCGGTGAAATATCCGGTGGCATGAAGCAGCGCGTGGGCATTGCCCGCGCCCTGGCCATGGAGCCCAAAGTGCTGCTGATGGACGAGCCCTTTGGCGCACTGGACGCCCTGACCCGCGCCAAGCTGCAAGACGAGCTGCTCGAGATCGTGGCCCGCACGCAAAGCACCGTGGTCATGGTGACACACGATGTAGACGAGGCGGTGCTCTTGTCCGACAAGATCGTGATGATGACCAACGGCCCTGCGGCCACCATTGGCGAAGTGCTCAGTGTGGACTTGCCCCGCCCGCGCAACCGCGTAGCGCTGGCAGATAGCCCGCAATACCTGCAGTACCGCAAGGCCGTGATCGACTTTTTGTACACGCGCCAAGCCCACGTAGAGAAGGTGGCCTGAGCCGCCGCCCTGCCTGGGTCCATGGCCCCAGGTCGGGCGTATTCATTCGGCTGCGGTGCACACAAATTGTGCGCCGCACCATTTCAGGCATCCAAATCCTTCACCCTCAAAACACCCCCAGTTGCCCCTTCGAGACCCCGTTCCCCCCCCTTCCTCGGGCACCCCTCCCCCCCCCCCCCGCCGCCCCGGGCCTGCCCCTCGAGCCACCCCCCCCCGGGCACTCCCCCCCGGCCCCCCCCGCCCCCCCCCCTCCACCCGCAAGGTGCCCCACCCCCCCTCCCCCCCTCCCCGGCGCCGGCATTCGGGCGCCTGCGTGGCGCTTCCCCCCGCCCGCCTGTCAAATGGCGCTGCTAGCCGCCGGTGGCTTGTGTGTGGGGAGTGGCTTGCGGCAATGGCGTATCGCGCATGCCCACCCGCCCCACAAAGGGCAGCCGCAATGCCGGGGCATTGAGGTCAAGGCCAAAGTTCAGGCCCAGCACGTTCAGCTCCAAACCCTCCTGGAGGCCTACACTCACGCCCAGCAATCCCAGCAAAGAAAACTGCACACCTGAGCCGGAGGGAGACACACCCACCGGGTTGCTCAGTGGCCGGTAGTCCTTGCCGATGGCATTGGGCGGCAAATCGAGTTGCAATGCCTGCACCTCGCGCCCAATATGAGCCAAAAAAGTGTTGCTGTTGGGGCCCGGGTAACTGCGGTAGTGCTCGGCATACGGGTAACTGGCCACAGCAGCTTCGATGCGGTCAATCATGGCCTCGACTTCGCCACCCCGGTGATCCACCAAAAGGTCCGGAGCTGATCCGTACCACAGTCCGTCAGGCACTGCATAGTTGCGCTGCACCACCTGCGGCGCACGCCAACCCACCACGTCATACCGCGTGTAGGCGGTCTCACCTTGGCGTTTGTAAATGATCCAGGGGTGCACCGCAAAATTGCCGCGCCAGCCGTAAGTGGGCGCGGCATAGACCTGAACGATGGCCTGGTCTGCATGCCGCACCGGGTCCGGGGCCAATCCCGAAGAATGTCGGGCTGCAGTCGCCCAATTGCGCCCGCTGCTTTGCTGTGCGTGGCCATTTTGTACGACCAAAACCAGCCCCAACCAGGCCCCCACAACACTCCAGCGCATCAACCGCTTCATGGCTATCGAATCCGCATGTCAGCCGAACGAAGCAACGGGTGTGGGGAGCGCATCGTCCAAGTACAGCTCGTATTCATCCCATTCACCCTTGCCAAAATTCTCGTCGCACTGCTGGGCAATATCGTCAAACGAAGTGAACTCGGTGCAGAACATCACGGTGCTGAAATCTTGGCGATAGGTGCGCCCGGCTTCGTCAATCAGTTCACCGGCAGGGTCCATCACAACCTGGCAGCAATGCACCCAGACGTAGTGGCCTTCCAAGGCATCTTCCATCTCAAGGGCACGCAGCGCCTCTTCCTCGTCTTCCGACGTGGGGCTTGATTTCGTCAAACGGTAGGTCTGGCCGTGGCAAGGGTGCTGGGGATCGAGTTCCAGGTCAATGGTTTTCCAATCGGGGGAAATCTGGTCCGCCACGGCCATCAGCTCCGCTTGGCTGATATCACCTTCCCAATACACATCGGTGATGTGCACCGAAGTGCCAAACTCTCCAAACCAGAGACTCGCTTTGTGTTTCAGGGTTTCAGGGTGCATGCGGGAACTCCAAAGTGCGTGAAAGCACTTTAGCGCATGCCAGACGATTCCCAGGCCCGCGGGGTGAAAACCCCGAAAACTCAGTGGTCCAGCTTGGAAGGGCTCTCCCTGCTGATAAGGGCATCAAACCACGCCGCATGCTGGGCGCTGCATTTCATGTGCCGCTGCAACCCGCGCTGGAATGAGGTCAGCCGTGGCTGACGCTGCTGCATCGGAGGTGTCAACGCTTTACCAGGCTGCCGAACTTTTCTCATGGGAATTTCCCTCAGGTGGTGTGTCCATCCTAGCGGCTCGGGATGACACACAACGCTTTGCAAGCCGCACTTTTTTGTAAAGCCGCAGAACTGTGGGGTTCTCTCCACACCCGCAGCAAATACCCATGCAACGCTCCCAGACGTACCCGCCCGGTTAACACAAAAGAGAGTCAGGCCAATGCCAACCGTGCGGCTCCGGCGCTATGGCGCGCATTTGAAAAACCTATTTGAGTGATTCACCCACAAACCCTAAACTGACCAGCACACCCCATTTCAACTGCACCAGGAGACCACCATGTCGACAGAAGCCAAATGCCCGTTTCCCCATGCCGCACGCACCAACACCACCGTTGCCGCACCGTCCAACACCAGCTGGTGGCCCAACCAGCTCAAGCTCACCGTGTTGCACCAGCATGCACCTGCATCCAACCCCATGGGGGCAGGTTTTGATTACGCCAAAGAATTCGAGAGTTTGGACCTGCATGCCGTGGTCAAGGACCTGCATGCGCTGATGACGGATTCACAAGATTGGTGGCCCGCCGACTGGGGCCACTACGGCGGACTGATGATCCGCATGGCCTGGCACTCAGCCGGCACCTACCGCACCTTTGACGGACGCGGCGGCGCAGGCAGCGGCAGCCAGCGCTTCGCCCCACTCAACAGCTGGCCGGACAACGGCAACCTCGACAAGGCACGCCGTCTGCTCTGGCCCATCAAACAAAAGTATGGCCGCAAGATTTCTTGGGCGGACCTGATGATTCTTGCAGGCAACGTGGCCCTCGAATCCATGGGCTTCAAAACCTTTGGTTTTGCCGGTGGACGCCCGGATATCTGGGAACCCGAAGAAGACATCTACTGGGGCGCCGAAAAAACCTGGCTGGCCACCAGCGACAAACCCGGCAGCCGCTACTCTGGCGACCGCAAGCTGGACAACCCGCTGGCTGCCGTGCAGATGGGCCTGATCTACGTGAACCCGGAAGGCCCGGACGGCAAACCTGACCCTGTGGCGTCTGGCCGCGATGTGCGCGAAACATTCGCCCGCATGGCCATGAATGATGAAGAAACGGTAGCCCTGGTGGCCGGTGGCCACACTTTTGGCAAGGCACACGGCGCGGGCGACCCCGCGCTGGTAGGCCCCGAGCCTGAAGGTGCGGGCATCGAAGCCCAGGGCCTGGGCTGGATCAACAAACTGGGATCTGGCAAAGGCGTGCACACCACCACCAGCGGCATTGAAGGTGCCTGGAAGCCCAACCCCACCACCTGGGACAACGGCTACTTCGACATGCTGCTGGGCTACGAGTGGGAGCTAACCAAAAGCCCCGCAGGCGCCCACCAGTGGGTCGCCAAAAATGTGAAGCCCGAACACATGATTCCCGATGCACACGATCCATCCAAGAAACATGCACCCATGATGACTACGGCGGATTTGTCACTGCGTTTTGACCCAGCCTACGAAAAAATTTCGCGTCGTTTCCACCAAAATCCGGCCGAATTTGCCGATGCTTTTGCACGCGCCTGGTTCAAGCTTACCCACCGGGACATGGGTCCCGTCACCCGCTACCTGGGCCCCCTGGTGCCCAAGGAAACCCTGATCTGGCAAGACCCCATACCGGTTGCGAACCACCCGTTGGTGAACGCCCAGGACGTGGAGGTACTGAAGACCAAGATCATGGCATCGGGCCTGTCCGTCGCACAGCTGGTCAGCACAGCGTGGGCCTCAGCCTCCACCTTCCGCGGTAGCGACAAGCGTGGCGGTGCCAGCGGTGCGCGGATTCGCCTCGCACCGCAAAAGGACTGGGAGGCCAACCAGCCCGCAGAACTGTCCAAGGTCTTGTCTGTACTGGAAGCCATCCAAAAGGACTTCAACGCCGCGCAATCTGGCGGCAAACAAATCTCGTTGGCCGACCTGATTGTTTTGGCGGGTGGCGCGGCGATTGAGGCTGCCGCCAAGAAAGCGGGGCAAAGCGTGCAGGTCCCCTTTACACCAGGCCGCATGGACGCCTCGCAGGACCAGACCGATGTGGAGTCGTTTGCGGTGCTGGAGCCGTTGGCAGATGGATTCCGCAACTACGTGCGCAAAGGCTCAGAAGCCTCGGCTGCAGAATTGCTGGTAGACAAAGCCCAATTGCTGACCCTGAGTGCGCCAGAAATGACCGTGCTGATTGGCGGCCTGCGCGCACTGAACGCCAATGTCGGTCAGGCCACACACGGTGTGTTTACCAAGCGCCCCGGTACGCTGAGCAATGACTTCTTTGTGAACCTGCTGGACATGGGCACCCAATGGCAACCATCTGCCACCACGCCCGGAGTGCTGGAGGGGCGTGACCGAGCCAGCGGCACCCTCCAATGGACGGGAACCGTGGCTGACCTGGTTTTTGGCTCCAATTCCCAGCTGCGGGCATTAGCCGAGGTCTATGCCAGCAGCGATGCAAATACGGTCTTCGTGCAGGACTTTGTGGCGGCGTGGACCAAAGTCATGAACCTCGACCGCTTCGACATCGCGTAACACCCAACTTGCGCTACCCAGCCGCCGCAAAAAGTCCGCTCGGCCGGACCAAGCGGCGGCTGGTGCTCGCTACACGCAGCGCCTCTGTACAAAGGTAGCTGCAGTCAGCGTAAGCCGGCCTAATCCAACAACATCTGCATGCTGTGCCCGTAATGGGTGGACAGTTGTTCAAACAAACCGAGCAGGATTTCACTCCGCTCTGCCAGAGATTGCACATGTGCGGCGCCCTTGAGAGGACCCAATGGCTGCAAGGCCCGGGCAGCTGCCACCATCTCCATCCAGGCCACACCAGCGGCGGCCAAGGTGCCATGGATATCCGGCGTACTCAGGGGGATGCCATTGAGAAATGTCAGCGCGTCCTCAAACTCGCGCTGTGCAGCCCCCATGAGCACCAAGGCGGATTCCGCTTGGTCTGCCTCAGCCACCACACACAGCAGCGCGTATTTGCTGAACCGTTGCGACAACATGCGTTGGCGACCTGCCATATTCAACAAATGCAAAGGCGCACCGGCGCCAGACCGCTCCAAGCTTGAGGTCAGTCGCTCGGCGCCCGACAACAGGGCCTCGGCCTGCTGCTCCATGGCAGCCACATCAGCCAGCGCCAAGGCTGCTTTCAGTTGCCCCCAAGTGCCAGCCACTTGCTCCAACAAATCGCCATAGGTGGCCTGGGATACGCTTTTACGCAGGAAGGCGAAATTGGCCTCCACGCGCTCCAGCGACTCGTCGAGCAAGGTGTTGTGCTGCCCCACTTGCACCCCGGCGGCCTGCAGCAGATGCAGCTTGACCACCCGTTGCGACAACATTCGCAATTGGCCGGACCGGTTGACCGCCTCGGCCAAGTTTGCCGACTGGATGATGTGCTGCGACAGCTGACCAAGTCGTTGTTTGGAGCGCATGGCGGCGGATCTCAGTGCACTGAACGCATCATCGTCGGACAAGCGCTGGGCATGCATCAGGATGCCTTTGGCCCGGTCCACCGATTTGCGCTCCTCCAGGCGGGTAGCAATGGCCTCGTAGGATTCCCGCTGTTGCTCCGAATGCCTGAAGCGGGCTTGGGCGAGGTGCACCAAAGGGCGCAGGCGATGGGCTCCATACCCATCCACCACATAGACATGCACCCCGCACTCCACGGCCTTTTGCATCCGGCTGGCGTCTGTGTCGTGGGTAAAAACAATGAGCGGACAGGGCAGGGCCAGCTCCAAACGCCTGAGCACCTGCAACCAAACCACGCTTACCCGGGGTACATCGCAGATCACCACATCTGGTGCATGAAGCACCACGGACTGCACCAACTTGTTGCAATCCTCCACGGTGGCCTCCAGCGCCAAACCCGCGGCCACCAGGTCCACGGCCAAGGTCGGCGCTGTTGCAGGACGGGTTTGGCATAACAAGGCAGTGGTCATGGCGTGCGAGGTTCAGAGTGACAAAGGGGCCTTTGGGGCGGGTTCATGGGCCCATCGGCAGCAATTCGCGCACCAAGGTGCACGGCCCAGACGGACGGGCGCCATCATATGGCACAGCTTTTGCGTAAGTCATCGCGGGCGCAACGACGCGTCCCAACGAGATGACAGCCGCCATGGTTCTGCGCACAACGACGTCGCGCAGTGCAGGCTGTCCAAGGCCAGTGCTTGCTGGTGCGCCTTTGCTTAAGGCGCAGATCTCCACTACCCCCTATTTTCGGCATGTGGCACCGCTACATCCCACAAAGTCTT
>NZ_JAXHOL010000013.1:0-67131 GCF_034519335.1 Rhodoferax sp. | reverse complement strand
CCATGGAGCTGCTGCGCAACGCGCCCGAGGCCACGCTGCGCATCAAGGATGAGCTGCTGTTGGCGGATGCGCAGTGGGTGTTTTTTGACATGGCGCTCAAACAGCTGCAAGAGGGTGCACAGCGCCCCAGGCCCATGGCCGACATCTTTGTGAGCAGCGAAAACCTGCTCGCCGTGATGGACCGGGTGACCGGCCTGTACTCGGCCCTGAAGGCATAAACACAAGCCAAATAGGCCTCTAGCCCCCCGCAGAATATGCGCAAGCAGCTACCAAAACAATAGCATTAGGAAGAACAAAATGACCGAATGGACCCTGATCTGCAAGATTGATGACATCCCCGTGCTGGGCTCGCGCCGCGTGGAGCGCGCCCAGGGCCTGGATGTGGCCGTGTTCCGCAACACGCAGGACGAAGTGTTTGCGCTGCTGGACCGCTGCCCCCACAAGGGCGGCCCGCTGTCCCAGGGCATTGTGTTTGGCACCAGCGTGGCCTGCCCGCTGCACAACTGGACCATCGGCCTCTGCGACGGCCAGGCCAGCGCGCCCGACGAAGGCTGCACGCCCAAGTTCGAAGTGAAGGTCGACGGCGGCCAAGTATTCCTCAAGTCGGCCGAACTGCAAAGCCACGCCACCGACCTGGTGCGCCCCATTGCGGGACCTGCCCGCCGCAACGCTGCCGCCTGACCTAAAGGACCCTACAGCATGACTGAAACGCGCTTCACCTGCCCGTATTGCGATCTCGCAGCCAGGGCTGCGGATCGCTGCGCGGACAAGATGAAACACCTCCATAAGGGCTTTGCATGCTGAAAGAAACTCGCTCCACCTGCCCCTACTGTGGTGTGGGCTGCGGCGTCATCATCGAGTCGCAGGGCACACAAATCACCGGTGTGCGCGGCGACCCGCACCACCCGGCCAACTTCGGCCGCCTGTGCTCCAAAGGCGCCACGCTGCACCACACGGCCAGCGCCGCGGTCACCCTGCAAACGCGTCTGCTGCAACCGCTGCAACGCCTGCAGCGTAGTGCCACGCTCCAACCCGTGTCCTGGGACAGCGCCCTGTCGCTGGCCACCGACCAGTTTGCCCGCATCATCCAGGACCACGGCCCCGACGCCGTGGGCTTTTATGTGAGCGGCCAGCTGCTGACCGAGGATTACTACGTCTTCAACAAGCTAGCCAAGGGCCTGATTGGCACCAACAACATCGACACCAATTCGCGCCTGTGCATGAGCAGCGCGGTGGCCGGCTACAAGAAGACGCTGGGCGCCGATGCCCCGCCCACCTGCTACGACGACGTGAACCACGCGCAGACGATCTTCATCGTCGGCTCCAACACCGCGTTTGCCCACCCCATCCTGTTTCGCCGCATTGAAGACGCCAAACGCAAGAATCCTGGCATGAAAATTGTGGTGTGTGATGTACGCCGCACCGACACGGTGGAACTGGCCGATCTGTTTTTGCAGATCCAGCCCGGCACCGACGTGATGCTGTTCCACGGCATGCTGCACCTGATGCTGTGGGAAGGCTGGACCGACGCCGCCTTCATCGCCGAACACACCAGCGGCTTTGACGACCTGAAAGCCACGGTGCGCGACTACACGCCCGATGCCGTGGCGCAGACCTGCGGCATTACCAAGGCCGACCTGCTGGAAGCCGCACGCCTCTTTGCCCAGAGCCCGGCCACGCTGAGCCTGTACTGCCAGGGCTTGAACCAGTCGAGTGCCGGCACCGCCAAAAACACCGCCCTCATCAACCTGCACCTGGCCACCGGCCAGATCGGCAAACCCGGCGCAGGCCCCTTCTCGCTGACCGGCCAGCCCAACGCCATGGGCGGACGCGAAGTGGGTGGCCTGGCCAATCTACTGAGCGCCCACCGCGACCTGGCCAACCCCGCACACCGCGCCGAAGTGGCCGCGCTTTGGGGCCTAGACAAACTTGGACGCAGCGTGCCCGAGACACCTGGCAAGACCGCGGTAGAAATGTTCCAAGCCGCCGCCGACGGCGAGATCAAGGCGCTGTGGATTGCCTGCACCAACCCTGCGCAAAGCATGCCCGACCAGGCCACCGTACGCCGTGCGCTGGAGCGTGCCGAGTTTGTGGTGGTGCAAGAAGCCTTCGCCACCACCGCCACCGCCCGCTATGCCGACCTGCTGCTGCCCGCCACCACCTGGGGAGAAAAAGAAGGCACTGTCACCAATAGCGAACGTCGAATTTCCCGCGTGCGCGCTGCAGTGGCCCCACCGGGTGCACCCGACACCGCCCCACGCCACGACTGGGCCATAGCCACCGACTTTGCGCAGCGCCTGGAGCGCGCGCTGGGCCGCAAGACCGACACGTTATTCCCCTACCCCACCGCCGAATCGGTGTGGAACGAGCACCGCGAATCCACCCGCGGCCGCGACCTCGACATCACCGGCATGGACTACGCCATGCTGGAAGCCCAGCCCCAGCAATGGCCTCTGCCCGAAGGCGCCAGCACCGGCAAGGTGCGCCTGTACGAAGACGGCGTGTTCCCCACACCCGGACGGCCGCGCCCGTTTTGCCAACGTGACCTACAAGCCCGTGGCCGAGGCTCGTGAGGCGCGCTACCCCTTCTCGCTGACCACCGGCCGCCTGCGCGACCAGTGGCACGGCATGAGCCGCACCGGCACGCTGGGCCGCCTGTTTGGCCATGTGCGCGAACCCGTGATCCAGATGCACCCGCATGACATGGCGCGCCGCCTGCTTGCCGAGAACGACCTGGTGCACGTGACCAGCAAGCGGGGCTCCATCCTGGTGCCCGTGCAGGCCAGCCCCGAGGTGGGCCTGAGCCAGGTCTTCATGGCCATGCACTGGGGCGAAGAGTTCTTGAGTGGCGTGAGCACCAGCGGCACCCGCCTGGCCGGCGTCAATGCCCTCACCACCTCAGCCTACTGCCCGGACTCCAAACAACCCGAGTTCAAACACGCCGCGGTCAAGGTGCTCAAGGCCGACATGCCCTGGACCCTGCTGGCCATTGCCTGGCTGCCTGACGACACGGTGCTGGCTGTGCGCAGCAAGCTGCAGGCGCTGATGGAGCGTTTTGCCTATGCCAGTTGTGTACCGTTTGGCAACGCCACGACCGACGACCATGGCCGCAGCGGCGTGTTGTTCCGGGCTGCCGCCGAGCAGCCAGCGCCTGACGTGCTGCTGCAAGAGATTGAAACCCTGCTACACCTCGACAAGCCCGATGTCGTGCGTTATGCCGACAAAACGCGCGGCCAGCGCCGTGCCGTGCGCCTGCAACGCTCCGCAGCCAACGCCACACTGGAGGGTTTTATGCTGGCTGGCGACACACGCGCCCAGAGCTGGATGACCACCTTGCTGCAAGACGAGCAGCCCGCGCAAAGCTATGGCCGCGCCCTGCTGGCCCCCGGCGCCACGCCGCCCGTTCCGGTGCAGTCCCGCGGCAAGACGGTGTGCACCTGCTTCAACGTGACCGACAGCGCCATCGACGCCACGCTGGCCGAATGCACCGGCTTTGCCGCCGACCGCCTGGCCACGCTGCAAAGCACGCTCAAGTGCGGCACCAACTGCGGCTCCTGTGTGCCACAGCTGCAGCGCATGGTGCGTGCCAGCATGACCCCCGCGTCAGCAGGTGCATAAGCACATAGCTGAAAGTTATCTGGCATCAAAGACAATCGCCCAATGGCTATTGGCAACTACATCAAGGAAATCGGTCGCGGCAAGGACGGCGCCCGTGCGCTCACCCGCGAACAGGCGGACGATCTGTTCGGTCAGGTGCTGGACGGCAGCGTGACCGACCTGGAGGTGGGCGCCTTCTGCCTGGCCATGCGCATCAAGGGCGAGACAGCAGAAGAGATGGCCGGTTTTCTGGACGCCACGCGCCGCCGCATGGCCCTATTGCCCGCCAGCACCCAGCCCACGGTGGTGATCCCCAGCTACAACGGTGCGCGCAAGCTGCCTTTGCTAACCCCGCTGCTGGCGCTGCTGCTGGCGCGCGAAGGACTGCCCGTGCTGATCCATGGCACAGCCACCGAGGACCGCCGGGTTTGTGTGTCAAAAGTGCTAGAAGCCCTTGATGTAAATGCGCAAGTAGCTATAAAAACAATAGCGCCCGGCAACGTGGCTTTTGTACCCACCGCGCTGCTCAGCCCCGGCCTGCAGCGCCTGCTGGACGTGCGCCGGGTGGTCAACCTGCGCAACCCGGCGCACAGCCTGGTCAAACTCATGAACCCCGTGGACGGCCCCGCGCTCATCGTGAGCAGCTACACCCACCCCGAGTACGCCATCTCCATGGCTGACACCTTTGCGCTGGTACAAGCCAACGCGTTGCTGCTGCGCGGCACCGAGGGCGAATCGGTCGCCGACCCACGCCGCACCCCCAAAATGCAAGCCTTTGTACGTGGCCAGGCTACCGAACTGCAGACCCACCAGAGCGGTCCGCTCACAGAGTTACCCGCATTGCCCACCGCCATTGATGCCGCCAGCACCGCCGCCTATATTGGCGATGTACTGGCCGGCAAGCAGCCTCTGCCGCCCCCGATTGCCCAGCAAGTGGCGCACATCTTGCAATTGCACCGCAGCCTCTAACGCACCGGACTCCGCCCATGACACACGATCTTTCCAGCACCCCCTCCAGCGGCCACGTCACGCTGGTCGGCGCCGGTCCGGGCGACCCGGAGCTGCTCACGCTGAAGGCCCTCAAAGCCATCCAGCAGGCCACGGTGCTGTTGGTGGATGACCTGGTGAACGAGGCCATCGTGGCGCACGCCAAGCCCGGTGCACGCGTGGTGCATGTGGGCAAGCGTGGCGGTTGCAAGTCCACACCGCAGTCCTTCATCGAGCGCCTCATGATCACCGCCGCCCAAGAGGGCGAAAACGTCGTGCGCCTCAAGGGCGGTGACCCATTCATCTTCGGCCGTGGTGGTGAAGAGGTGGAGCACCTGCAGACTGCAGGCATCCGTGTGTCGGTCATCAATGGCATCACTGCCGGCTTGGCCGCCGTCACATCGCTGAATGTGCCCCTGACCCATCGCGAACACGCGCATGGCGTGGTGTTTGTCACTGGCCACGCCAAACCCGGCGACCGAGGCACCGACTGGCCCGCGCTGGCCACCGCCGCTGCGCAGGCCAAGCTCACGCTGGTGATCTACATGGGTGTGAGTGGTGCAGCTGAGATTGAAGCCGGACTGCTGCAAGGCTTGGGCGCCGACACACCGGTGGCCATCATCCAGAACGCCAGCCTGCCCACACAACGCCATGCGGTGTGCACGCTGCAATCGTTGCAAGCCACCATTCGCCACGAACACCTCGCCAGCCCCAGCGTGATCGTGGTGGGCGATGTGGTGCTGGGTTTGCAAGCTGCGGTGCAAGCACCGCACACACAATCGGTTACGAGGGTGGCATAACGGCATTGTTTTTGCATGGTGTTCTCCAACGCGAAAGGAGTTCACCATGTTCATGCCCGCCCTTGCCCAGAACCCTTCCACACCCCGCGCAGCATTGCAAGTGCAGCCTTCTGCCAAGCCCGTTTTGCCGTCGGGGGCTGGCACCATGTCGGACCTGAACCTCGCAGCGCGCCAGCGCATGTTGTCCCAGCGCATGGTCATGCAAACCTTGTTGGCGGCCGGCGGCGACGCGCACCAGTTGAACGCAGCCCGCAGCACCTTCCAGCTGTTCCGCGACAGCCATGTGCGTCTGCTCGGCACCGTGTCCCATTACGACGCACCCAGCGCTGCCACACTGCATGCGGTCTACGAGGGCCCGCACGGTGTGAATGACACCATCCAAGCCTTCATCGCGCAGATGGCCGAGGCGCTGAACCTGATCACCCAACGCTCGCCCCAAACGCAGAAAGTGCTCGAGTCCATTGTGGAAAGTACAGACGCCGTCTTGGAGGCCTTGAACGCAGCCACCAACGCATTCGACGCGGTCACCAAGGCCAAAGCCGATCTGCTGTTCAAGGAACTCACCGGCATCGTCTCCGACATCCACACCATCGCCCGCGAGGCCAAGGTGGTGAGCTTCAACGCGCAGGTGATGGCCGCCCGCGCAGGCCAGCAGGGGCGCGAGTTTGCCGTGGTGGCCAATGTGCTCTCGGGCATCAGCACCGAAATCGACGGACTGTCGCGCAAGGCGATTGATCTGGCGGACAGGAACCGGCAGCAAGCCTGACCCATCCCCAGAGACAGCACGCCCACCCAGGTTCGGCGTGTGGATGCCCGCAGTTTGGCGCGATTTTGCGACCAGCAGGGCGCCATGAGCGCCGGGCTGCGGGCATCTGCACGCCGCCGCGTACCGAGCTTGCCGACGCCCCGTCCTCTACACTGCCGCCATGCACAGTTTTGACGTGGTGATCGTGGGTGCCGGGGCTGCCGGTTTGTTTTGCGCCGGAGTGGCAGGCCAGTTGGGCCTGAAGGTGCTGGTCATCGACCACAGCGAGAAGGTGGCAGAAAAAATCCGCATCTCGGGTGGTGGACGCAGCAACTTCACCAACATGGATGTCACCGCGGCCAACTTCCTCAGCGAGAACCCGCGTTTTGCCAAGTCTGCCCTGTCGCGCTACACGTCGGCCGACTTCATTGCACTGGTAAAGAAACACGGCATCGCCTTCCACGAGAAACACAAGGGCCAGCTGTTTTGCGACCGCTCAGCCGAAGACCTGATTGCCATGCTGCTGGCGGAATGCGCCGCGGGCGGCGTGGAGCGCTGGCAGCCCTGCAGCGTTAAAAACATACGGTTTTTGGCCTCTAGCCCCCATGGACATTGCGCGAGCAGCTATGAAATTGAGAGCGATCGTGGCGCCATCCACTGCGGCGCTGTCGTCATCGCCACCGGCGGCCTGTCGATTCCGAAGATTGGCGCCACGGATTTCGGCTACCGCGTGGCCAAGCAGTTCGATCTGCCTCTGGTGACGCCCCGCCCCGCCCTGGTTCCGCTGACCTTTGATGAGACGGCCTGGTCGCCGTTTTCCCAACTCTCGGGGCTCTCGCTGCCCGTAGACATTGCCACCGGCACCAAAAAAACCAGCATGGCGTTCCGGGAGGACCTGCTGTTCACCCACCGGGGCTTGAGCGGCCCCGGCGTGCTGCAAATATCGAGCTACTGGGCCGAAGGCACGCCCATCCGCCTGAACCTGGCCCCCGGTACCGACCTGGCGCGGCACCTCATGGAGGCCAAAGCCAGCTCACGCAAGCGTATTGCCAACGAACTGGCGGGCCTGGTGCCCAGCCGGCTGGCCGACACCTGGGTGGAACACGGCAAAACTTGGGGCCACGATTGGCAGCGCCCGGTCAACGAGGCCAGCGACAAGGCCCTGAACGCCCTGGCCGAGCACCTGAGCCGCTGGGAACTCACCCCCACGGGTACGGAGGGCTACCGCAAGGCCGAGGTGACGGCAGGCGGCGTGGATACCAAGGTGCTGTCCAGCCAGACCCTGGAAAGCCGTCAACCGGGCCTGTTTTTCATTGGAGAAGTGGTCGATGTGACGGGCTGGCTGGGGGGTTACAACTTCCAGTGGGCATGGTCCAGCGCTTACGCCTGCGCCCACGGCTTGGCAGTGCGCCATAAAAGGCTATAATTGTGGGCTAATCTGGCAGTCTCCTCATCGGCCAAATACTAGTTATAGATGAGGAAATACCGCTGAACGTGGCGTGTGGGGCGCGATCTTCCCCCATGACTGGCGACAGCACATTTTGGAATTCATTACGTAATGACAACGATCCGTGTAAAAGAAAACGAGCCCTTTGACGTCGCCCTGCGTCGCTTCAAGCGCACTATCGAAAAATTGGGTTTGCTGACCGACTTGCGTGCCCGCGAGTTTTACGAAAAGCCCACTGCCGAGCGCAAGCGCAAGAAGGCAGCTGCCGTGAAGCGTAACTACAAGCGCATCCGCAGCATGCAACTCCCTAAGAAGCTGTACTAAGCTTCCCGGTCAGGAAACGCATGGCGTTTCCCTGCCCAACAAAGCTCGCCTGGGGACGCTCCGGCGGGCTTTTTTCATTCTCCAGCCCCTTTTTGTCCTACTTTCAGAAAGCACTGCTATGTCCCTCAAAGACCAGATCACCGAAGACATGAAAACCGCCATGCGCGCCAAGGACAGTGAGCGACTGGGCACGATCCGCCTGCTGCTGGCAGCCTGCAAACAAAAAGAAGTGGACGAGCGCGTAGTGCTGGACGATGCCGCAGTGGTGGCTATCGTGGACAAGCTGATCAAGCAGCGCAAGGATTCGATTGAAGCCTTTATCAAGGCTGAGCGCCAGGAGCTGGCCGACAAGGAAGAAGCTGAAATGAAGGTACTGCAGACCTACCTGCCCCAGCGCATGTCGGCCGACGAAGTACTGGCTGAGGTAAAGGCTATCGTGGCCGAACTGGGTGCCGCTGGCCCCGGCGACATGGGCAAGGTGATGGGCGTGGTCAAAACCCGCTTGGCCGGCAAAGCCGAGATGGGAACCGTGTCTGCGGCCGTGAAGGCTGCACTGGCAGGTTAAGGCAACACACGCACCGCGGTAGTCACGGCACCCACCAAGGCCTGCTTGGGGTTCAAATTGTCCACAAACTCCAGTTTGAGCGTGTAGTCGCCCGCGGGTGGAGCCAGCCAGGTTTCGGTCTGGCCTTCCACAAAGTCCATTTCCGCCACAGCACCGGCCTTGCTGGCCACCGTCAGCTTGAAGTGGCCGGTGTCTTTTTCCTGCTGCACGGCATGGGCCACGTTCAGGCCTGAGGCGTGGAATTGCACCCGAAACGGAGGCTTTTGCTCTGGCTCAGACACCATCAGCGAAATGCCCTTCTTCACCAGCGTCTTGGGGTCCGTGCTGTTCTTTTTGGTGACCGTGACCTTTAGCGGCTTGCTGTAGACAAAGTGCGGCAGGTGCTTGTCGTCCGCCAACAGCATGCGCAAGGTGTAAGTGCCAGGGGCCAATGTGAGCACGGTCTCCATCTGGCCCTTGCCGAAGTGGATGTACTGCTCGTTAAAAGGCAAGGCCGCCTTGAAATCCAGCGGCAGATCGCGGTTTACCAGCAGATGGTGGTGACCACTTTTACCGCCCAATGGCTTGGTGATGGGAGCCAAGCCCCAGCCACCCGAGAGGCCAAATTTCAACAAAAACGGGGTCTCGATGCTCTCGCCCGACTTCAGATTGGTGAAGTAGGCCTCTGCAGTGCCTGCAGGGGTGGGCGCCTGCCAAGGATGCAACACGCGCGCAGGTACAGCTGGCGCGGGAGCCTGTGCCAGCGCACAGGCAGACCCCACCACAAGACAAATGATTCCAGAGACATTGCGATACATAGTAGACCTTCAGCTGCCAGCAAGCTTCATCCGGTTGATCAACACCGAGCCTACAGTTTTGGCACCATAGTTGTAAGTGTCGGCACCCACGGCTTCAATGCCCTTGAGCATGTCCTTCATATTGCCGGCGATGGTGATCTCATGCACCGGGTAGGCAATGCGCCCCTTCTCGACCCAGAAGCCGCTGGCGCCGCGTGAGTAGTCACCCGTGACGTAATTCACGCCCTGCCCCATCAGTTCGGTCACCAGCAAGCCAGTGCCGAGTTTTTGCAGCATGGCGTCCAGGTCGTCACTAGCCTTGGTCAGGCGCGAGGTGAAAGTCAGGTTGTGCGAGCCGCCCGAATTGCCGGTGGTGCGCATGCCCAGTTTGCGGGCCGAATAGCTGCTCAAAAAGTAACCTTGTACGCGACCAGCATCCACCACCTTGCGCGCTTGCACCCGCACGCCTTCGTCGTCGAATGGCGAACTGCCCTTGCCGCGCAGCACAAACGGGTCTTCCTGGATGTCAATGTGTTTGGGCAAAACCTGTTTGCCCAGCGAGTCCAGCAAAAACGTACTTTTTCGGTATAGCGCACCACCACTCACGGCTTGCACAAAGGCGCCCACCAAACCGGCCGCCAACGGAGATTCAAACAATACCGGGCATTCCACGGTGGCAATCTTGCGGGCCTTGAGGCGGCTGAGCGCGCGCTCGGCAGCATAGCGGCCTACGGCTTGGGGCGAAGCCAGCTCGTCCGCAGAACGCATGGAGCTGTACCAGGCATCGCGCTGCATGTCACGGCCCTTGCCCGCAATCGGCGACACGGACAGCGAATGGCGTGACGAGGCATATCCACCGCGAAAACCACGCGTATGGGCACTGAAGAAGTGCGACTGCTGGGCTGACACCGCAGCGCCTTCGCTGTTGGTAATGCGTTTGCTCACACCCAAGGCTGCTGCTTCGCACTCCAGAGCCAGCTTGGCAGCCTCTTCGCTGGTGACGGCCCAAGGATGGAACAAATCCAAGTCGCGGCCGCGCTCGGCCACGGGCACGATGTCATCGGCGTCGGGCAGGCTGGCAAACGGATCTTCCGCCGTAAAGCGGGCAATGTCGTAGGCGGCGCGCACCGTTTGCTCGATCGCAGCATCTGAAAAGTCAGAGGTGCTAGCGTTGCCGCGGCGATTGCCCACGTAGACAGTCACACCCAGCGACTTGTCGCGGTTGCGCTCCACATTTTCAAGCTCGCCATTGCGCACCGACACGCTCAGCCCACACCCCTCGGACACCTCGGCACCGGCGTCCGTGGCCCCCAATTTCTTGGCATGGGCCAAGGCGGTGTCTACGCGCGACTCGAAAAAATCTCGGGTGTAGGCAAAGCCGCTATCGGCAGGTTTGGCCTTGGGAATGGGTAATGGGGAGGTGCGCCCAGAGGCGGAGGTGGGTTTCTTCATGGCGACGGCTATGATACTTGGCTATGTCACGCAAACTAAAAAAGGGCTATTACGTCAAGGGTCAGTTCGTCGCCGAAGGCAGCGCACTGGACTTGGAGTACAAGCGCGAACTCAAGGGCACGGATGAGCCGACCCGCACCGACCTCAAAAAGGAAAGCACTGAGCTGCAAAAGCTGGGTGAAGACCTGCTGACGCTGCGCGCCGAACTCATGACCAAGTTGGACCTGCCCGACAAACTGGTGGAAGGCGTGGCGGAAGCCAAACGCATCACCAACTTCGAAGGCAAACGCCGCCAGATGCAGTTCATCGGCAAGCTCATGCGCAAGCTGGAGCCTTCCAAATGGGACGAGATCCGTGCCGCGTTGGAAGAACAGCACATGCCATCGGCCAAAGAAACACTGGTGCTGCACCAAGCCGAGCAATGGCGCGACCGCCTGATTGCTGACGATGACGCGGTCGGCCAGTGGATCACATTGAGCCCCAGCACCGACAGCCAGAATCTGCGCGCGCTGGTGCGCCAGGCCCGCAAGGACGCCAAGCCGGAGAAGCCCGGCGAAGCGCTGCGCCATGGCCGTGCCTACCGAGATATTTTCCAACTGGTGCGCGAGGCCTTGCAGGCCCATCAGGATGGCCGCAGCTCTGACGACGCCGACGATGGGGCTGACTACGACGGTGACGAGGCGTGAGCGTGTCGCGGTTTGAGTCGGTCAGGGTTGGCATTGTCTCCATCAGCGACCGCGCCTCCAGCGGAGTCTACGAAGACAAGGGCCTGCCCGCACTGCAAGAGTGGCTAAGCCGTGCACTGCGCAACCCGATCCAGTTCGAAGCGCGGCTGATTGCCGATGAGCAAACAAGCATCGAAGAAACACTGATTGCGCTCGCGGATGCCAAGTGCGCACTGGTACTAACTACCGGCGGCACCGGCCCAGCCCTGCGCGATGTGACACCCGAAGCCACACTGGCGGTTGCCGACAAGGAAATGCCGGGCTTTGGTGAGCAGATGCGGGCCATTAGCCTGCACTTTGTGCCCACTGCCATCCTTTCGCGCCAAGTGGCCGTCATTCGTGGCCAAACGCTGATCATCAATCTGCCGGGCCAACCGAAAGCGATTGCCGAGACGCTGGAAGGTTTGAAAGATGCCGACGGAAACCAGATTGTGCCCGGCATCTTTGCCGCTGTGCCTTACTGCGTGGACCTGATTGGCGGGCCTTACATGGAAACCGTGGACGCGGTGTGCAAGTCGTTTCGCCCCAAGAGCGCAGTGCGGCCGGTGCGCGTGACCTAACCCAAAAACACCGTGGAACCGGCTTTGCCGGGCCACTGGTGTTGCCCCTGCAAGGGGGAGGCGGCGCAGCCGCCACCGGGGTGAGCTTTACTTCCCGATGAGTTGGTTCAATTTCTCGGCCTCGAAACACTCTTTGCGCGCCGCATCCAAGGGGACGCAATCGCTGTCGGCAAGACGGGCCGACAGCTGTTCCACGGCCTTCCACAACATGGCAATTTGATGGTCTTGCCCAGAAGCACTGTCCACCAGCCCGCGCAGAGCCTGGCTCACCGGATCGTCTTCCTGGGTAATGCCATAGGCGGTGAATTTGCGGTCAGGCGTGGTCACATCGGCACTCACCCCGGCTTTGCTGGGGAGAATGCGCGCCGGAATGCCCACAGCGGTGGCTCCAGCGGGCACTGGCTTGACGACCACGGCATTGCTGCCGATCTTGGCACCGTCGCCGACCTCGAAGCCGCCCAGCACCTTGGCGCCCGCACTGACCACCACGTCTTTGCCCAGGGTGGGGTGGCGCTTGGAGCCCTTGTACAGGCTGGTACCGCCCAGAGTCACACCTTGGTAAATCGTGCAACCGTCACCAATCTCGGCGGTTTCACCCACTACCGTGCCCATGGCGTGGTCGAAAAATACCCGCTCCCCGAGCTTGGCACCCGGGTGAATCTCGATGCCAGTCAAGAAACGGGACAGGTGCGAGATAAATCGCCCCAACCATTTGAAGCCGTGGTTCCAAAACCAGTGCGCCGGACGGTGCAACACCACCGCATGCAGCCCCGGATAACAAGTGACCACCTCCCATGTACTGCGCGCAGCAGGGTCCCGGTCGAGGATGCATTGGATGTCGGAGCGGATGCGGGAAAACATGCGAAAGAGTCTACCCGTTCAAGTCTGCCTTGCCGCCCACCGCCACCAAACCCGCACCCTTGGCAGGTGCTTGCCCACTGTGCTGGAGGATGGCTTTGGCAATGCCGCGCAGGATGTGGATTTCCTCTTG
This sequence comes from Rhodoferax sp., assembly GCF_034519335.1. GTDB lineage: Bacteria > Pseudomonadota > Gammaproteobacteria > Burkholderiales > Burkholderiaceae_C > Allorhodoferax. The sequence goes on along the minus strand of NZ_JAXHOL010000013.1, from coordinate 54,162 downwards.
CGTGACCTCGGCACGGTTGAACAGCGCGTTCAGGCGCGGCATCAGCTTCTTGGGTGCTGCGGGGTCCAGAAAGCCCAACGCCACCAGCGACTGCTCCAGGTGGGTGAGCATGCCGCTCACTTGCGCAGCGTCGGCCAGCACACTTTGCACCGCTGCGGCTTGCACGCCAAAGCCTCCCAGCGCCAGCCGCCACTCATAGGCGATGACCTGCAACGCGGCACCAATGTTCAGCGAACCGAACTGCGGATTGCTGGGAATACTGAGGCAGACGTGGCAGCGGTATACATCTTCATTTCGCATTCCAAAGCGCTCAGACCCGAAGAGAAAACCCACCCCCTGCTGTGGCTCGCCCACTCCGATTTTTTGTGCCAAATCGATGCCTTGCCCTTGCGGAATATGCGCGGGCAGCTCACCTTTTGATAGCACTGCAAAATGTTCGCGTGGCGTGGTGGTGGGAGGGCCAAAGTCGCGTGGTGTCATGGCGGTGGCGCAGAGGTGGCTGATACCGTCCAATGCTTCGTCCAGTGTGTCCACGATACGGCACTTGGCCAGCACGTCCAGTGCCCCGCTGGCGCGCTGAATGGTTTCTTCGCGACGCAGCACATTGGCCCAACGCGGCGCCACCAGCACCAGGTCGTCAAAACCCATGGTTTTCATGGCGCGGGCGGCGGCTCCCACATTGCCGGCATGGCTGGTGTTGATCAGGATAAAACGGGTGTGCATACGTTCAGAATCGAGGCGAGCGGGCTGTTTTGGGGGCTTAGGGTGCGCAACCCAAGCCCTGCCGTTAAAATATGCCTATTGTCGCCGCCTGCATCGCCAGCCGGCCCTTCCAGTTCTTCCCCCAACAATCTATGACGCTCAATCTGCACCCCATGGTCAATGTGGCCATCAAGGCCGCCCGCACCGCCGGTTCCATCATCAATCGCGCTGCGCTGGACATCGAATCCGTACGTGTTTCGCAAAAAAAGGCCAATGACTTCGTCACCGAAGTGGACCATGCTGCAGAACAAGCGATCATTGAAACCCTGCTGACGGCCTACCCCGGCCACGGCATCCTGGCAGAAGAATCCGGCAATGAACACGGGGCCAAAGACTCCGAATTCGTCTGGATCATCGACCCGCTGGACGGCACCACCAACTTCATCCACGGCCTGCCCGTGTACTGCGTGAGCATCGCCTTGGCCGTGCGCGGCAAAGTCGAGCAAGCGGTGGTTTACGACCCTACCCGCAACGACCTGTTCACCGCTACCAAAGGCCGTGGTGCCTTCCTGAACGACCGTCGTATCCGCGTCTCCAAGCGCACCCAGCTCAAGGAATCGCTGATCTCCACCGGCTTCCCCTTCCGCCAGGGCGACAACTTCAACCAGTACCTGCAGATGATGGGCGATGTGATGCAACGCACCGCCGGCCTGCGCCGCCCGGGCTCCGCCGCTTTGGACCTGGCCTACGTGGCCGCCGGTTACACCGAAGGTTTCTTCGAACTGGGCCTGCAGCCCTGGGATGTGGCTGCGGGCTCGTTGTTGGTAACCGAAGCCGGCGGTTTGGTGGGCAACTTCACGGGTGAAGCCGAATTTCTGGACCAACAGGAAATCCTGGCCGGCACACCGCGCGTGTACGGACAAATGGTCAGCATTTTGGGCAAGTACAGCAAGTTTGCCCCTGCCGGTGAAAAAGCGGCCTTGCGCCAAGCTGCGGCCGCGCAGACCGAAGCTGCAGCAGATGGCGAAGGTTCTGTGGGCGACGCCCTGCTGTAGTCAGGTTTTCTGGCAGGGCAGCAGGGGTGCCCCTCCGGGTTATGGCAGCAAGTGTTGGATGGGCGCAGGACGCCCAAACAAATACCCCTGGAACAGGGTGCAGCCATTTTCCAAAAGAAAGTCGCGCTGCCCCTCGGTCTCCACGCCTTCAGCCACCACGCTGAATCCCAAACTTTTGCCCAGTGCCAACACGGTGCGGGCAATCGCAGCGTCATTGGGGTCGGTCAGAACATCGCGCACAAAAGACTGGTCAATCTTGAGTTGCTGCAAAGGCAAGAGCTTGAGGTAGGACAGCGACGAATACCCTGTGCCGAAATCGTCCAGCGCGAAACCCACCCCCACCGTCTGCAAGGCGGTCATTTTGTGAATCGCGTCTTGCGTATCGCTGAGCAACAGGCTCTCGGTGAGCTCCAGTTTCAAGCGCGAGGGATTGGCGCCAGTCTTGTGCAGCAGGTCCAACACCTGCTGGGCGAAATCCGGGTGGCGAAACTGCCGCGCGCTCACGTTGACAGCCACCGTCAATGCCTCCGTGTCCGCCTGCGTGGCCCAAAGGGCCAATTGCCGGCAGGCTTTTTCCAGCACCCAAGCCCCCAAGGGAATGATGAGTCCGGTCTGTTCTGCCACCGGAATGAACTCCATGGGTGCCACCAGGCCACGCTGTGGATGCTGCCAACGCACCAGGGCCTCAGCGCCCACCACGCGCCGCGACGCATCCACCACAGGCTGGTAATACACCACCAACTCCTGGCGCTGCAAACCGTGGCGCAAATCCAGCTCCAGCGCAGTACGCTGCGCCACCAGCGCCTGCATGGCGGGGTCAAAAAAGCGCATGGTGTTGCGGCCTGCCGCCTTGGACTCGTACAGTGCCAAATCTGCCTGCTTGAGGAGTTCGTCCACGGTCTGGTGCTGCTGGGCAAACAAGGTGATGCCGATGCTGGGAGTGCTGTGGTGCTCGGCAGCCCCCAACATATACGTTTGGTTCAAGCTGCTGATGACTTTTTTACCCACCAGCTCCACATGCGCACTGGCCAGGGCCGGGTCAGTGTCCAGGCTGTGCAACATCACCACAAATTCGTCCCCGCCCAGGCGGGCCACGGTATCAGCACCGCGCACGCAGGCCAGCAGACGCTGAGCCACCTGTTGCAACAACAGATCTCCCACATCGTGACCCCGCGTATCGTTCAGGTCCTTGAAGTTGTCCAGGTCAATGAACAGCAAAGCCCCGTGGTGGCCGTCGCGTGCTGCCAAAGCCAGGGCGTGTTGCAGACGGTCAATCAGCAGGCGACGGTTGGGCAAACCGGTGAGCACGTCATAAAACGCCAGACGCTCAATTTTTTCTTCGGCCAGCTTGCGTGCCGTAATTTCGCGGCCCACGCCCCGGTAACCGCGAAACTGGCCTTGGGCATCAAAAAATGGCGCACCACTGATGGATATCCAGTACGTTTGACCTTGCGAATTCACGTCGCACAACTCAAGCTCGCGAAACTCTTGGCGGGCCATCACCACTTGGCGGTGCGCCTCCCAATCCGCCTCGCTCATATTCAAGGCACCGATTTCCCAGCGCGTCTTGCCCATGCGGGCCTCGCGCGACTTTCCCGTCAAGGTGCCATCAAATCGCACAAAACGGCATTGCGCATCCTGCTCCCAGTACCAATCCGAAGAAAGCTCGGTAAGTGCGCGAAAGCGCGCTTCACTTTCCATCAGCGTAGCCTGCGACGCCTTGATCGCAGTGATGTCCGTCACCGACCCGTAAGCGATGTGGTGCCCCGATGGCTCCCAAATGGTGATCGCCCTGCCAAACAGGTCGCGCACCGACCCATCTTTGCGGCGCACGCGAAACTCGTGGGCCCAGGTGGCGCCGTGCTCGGCCGTGTCATTCATGGACGCCACCATGGCGGGTAAATCATCCGGGTGCACGCAGCGGAACACCGTGTTGGGATCGGTGCGGGCATCCTGGGTGCTGACCCCAAACAGATCCTCGCAGGCGTCGCTCACAAAGGTGAACTCGCCACGCTTGGCGCTGTGCCGCACAAACTGGAACACCATCTCGGGCAGGCGGCTGGTCAAACGCTGAATCATCTCCAGACGTTCCTGCAAGGCGTCCTTGGCCCGCATTTCCTCCGAAAAGTCCTGCACCACGCCAAAGTCCACATACGACCCATCGTCCCGGTGCTGGCGACGCATCCGCGTGCGCAACCACTGCACCGCGCCCACCCGGTTCAGCCAACGGTATTCCAGCTCACTGCCATCCATGCGTTCGCGCGCCTGCAAGAAAGCTGCTCGGTCGTCAGGATGAATGTGCTGGCGCGCCGTATCAAATGTCATGCCCGGCTGCCACGGCATCTCAGCCAGTGCATAGAGCCCTTTGGACCAGACCGGACGGTTCGCGCCCTGTGGCACCGTCCAGTGCCCTACCCGGGCCAGCCGTTCAGTCAGCTCAAACAGCTCCAGCTGGCCTCGCAGTTCCTGATTGGCCTGCTGCAAAGCCTGCTCACTGACCTGTACCGCTTCCTGCGCCTGGCGTTGCAGCGTGATGTCATGCAGATAGACCACCACATGCAGCTCTCCGGCCAAACTCAAGCGGGTACCTTCCATTTGGAACAACACCTCACGGCCATCGGGTGTGGTGTACGGCACCTCCACCCGATGCTTGCCTTCCAGTTCTGCGGCACGGGCAAAAGCAGCATCCCTTGCCGCAGCGTTGGGCCAAAAACCCAGCTCCAGCGCGGTTTTTCCCACCGCCTGCGCCCAGGTGTAGCCAGTAACCCGCTCCCAATGTGCGTTCACATCCACAAAGCACCCATCACTCAGGCGGGTCAAAGAGATGGCCGCCGGGCTACGCACGAACAAGGCATCCAGCATGTCGTACTGGCGGCGAGCACCAGACTCCACAGACGCCAGCGCCTGCTCCAGCCTTGCAATTTCTCGCGCACACTCGGCGAGCGAGCGTTGCGCCCACGGCAATTCAGTGCTCATAAGACAGGAAGCTCCAATTGCTCCACCGGGACAGGACGACCAAAGAAATAGCCCTGAAACGCCTTGCAGCCATTGCGCAACAAAAAGTCGCGCTGACCCGCGGTCTCCACACCCTCCGCCACCACGCCCAAGTCCAGGCTGCGCGCCAAGTTGAGAATAGTGCGGGCAATGGCTGCGTCGTTGGGGTCGGTCAATACATCGCGGACAAAGGACTGGTCAATCTTGAGTTGGTCCAGCGGCAAACGCTTGAGGTAGGCCAACGATGAATAGCCCGTGCCAAAGTCGTCCAGCGAAAAGCCCACGCCGATGGAGCGCAACTCGCTCATCTTCACGATCACCTCGTCAAAGTCTGACAACAACAGGCTCTCGGTCAGTTCCAGCTTCAGCCGGTACGGATTCGCTCCCGAGAGGCGCAGCAGGTTAAGGATATGGTTGGAAAACTCGGGGTGTTTGAACTGGCGTGCGCTCACGTTCACGGCAATGGTCAGGCGCTGGGTATGGGGCTTGGCGCTCCAGGCCACCAGCTGGGCACACGCGGCTTCCAGCACCCACTGGCCCAGCGGCAGTATCAAGCCCGTTTGCTCTGCCACAGGAATGAACTCGCCTGGCGACACCAGCCCGCGCTCGGGGTGGCGCCAACGCAATAACGCTTCCACCCCGGTGATGTTGCCTTGGTCGTCCACCACCTGCTGGTAGTACAACAAGAACTCGTTGCGCAAAAGGCCCTGACGCAAATCGGCCTCCAGGGTTGCGCGTGCCGAGGCGGCAGCCTGCATCTCGGGGTCAAAAAAGCGCAGGGTGTTGCGGCCAGCCGCCTTGGCCTGGTACATGGCCAGATCCGCGCGCTTGAGCAGCTCGTCCACCGTGTGGGTGTGCTGGTAAAACAGCGTCACGCCAATGCTGGGTGAACTGTGCAGCTGGTGACTGCCCAGCGCAAACTGCTGGTTGAGCATCTGCAGAATTTTCTTGGCCACCATCTCGGCCTGGCTTGCGGCATCGGCGGACACGGCACCCAGCTCTTCCAGCATCACCACAAACTCATCCCCCCCCAGCCGGGCCACGGTGTCCACATCCCGCACACATTCTTGCAGGCGGCTGGCCACTTGCTTGAGCAGCATGTCCCCCATGTGGTGCCCCAGGGTGTCGTTCAGGATCTTGAAGTTGTCCAGGTCAATGAACAACAAAGCGCCGTGATGTCCATGGCGCGCGCTGCCGGCCACGGCATGCTCCAGGCGGTCAATCAACATCCGCCGGTTCGGCAGCCCGGTCAACGCATCAAAGAAGGCCAGGCGTTCGATCTCAGCCTCGGCGAGCTTGCGTGAGGAAATGTCACGCCCGGTACCACGGTAGCCACAAAACTCGCCCTCCGCATTAAAAATGGGCGCGCCACTGATCGAGGCCCACATGTAACCCCCATCCTTCAAGGGACGTTGCATCTCGAAATCATGGAAGGTCTCATGCGCCAGCAGTTGGGCCTTGTGTTGCGCCCACTGCGCCGGGCTTACGCCCTGACCGCCTGAATCCCAACGCGTCTTGCCAATCGCAGCGTCTGACGCCAGTTTCGAACTGCCCAACCCATTGCCATCGATCCGCACAAAGCGGAATTCCGCGTCCTGCTCCCAGTACCAATCTGACGATAGCGCCGACAGGCTGCGAAACCGCTCTTCGCTGGCCTGCAGCCGCTCCAGTGCTTCTTTTTGGGCCGTGATGTCGGTGATGGACCCGCAAAAAAGAACCGAACCGCCGGCCTGCATTTCCGGCAATGAATTGCCCAGCATCCATCGAACCGGCTCACCCTCGCCCCCCACCCGGAATTCACAGCGCCAAGGTTGCACTTGGGTCATCGCCTGCCAAGTGGATTTCTGCACCAAAGCCATGTCATCGGGATGAATGCCATGAAACACCCGGGTTGGGTCTTCGTACACCTGCTCCGGCGTCACGCCATAAATCTGCTGAACCCCGGCACTCACAAAGGGGAAGATGTACCTCCCGTCAGGCCACATTTGGTACTCGTACACCAAGCCCGGTGCCCGGCTGGTAATTTTGTGGATGAAGGCGAGCTGGTTTTCCAAGCTTTGCCGCACGCGGTGCTCGTCGGTGACCTCTTGAATCACGCCCATTTCGGCCTGACTCACACCGTCTTTCAACTGGCGGTAAAACCTGGCGCGCACCCAAATCAGCTGTCCATCAGGGCGGCGCCAGCGGTACTCCACCACCTCACCATCCATGCGCTGCAAGGCTTGCTCGACCTGCGGCCGGTCTTCAGCCTGCACGCCTTCAATCAATTCTCCACGTTTGAGCAGGGTCTGCTCGACCACGCCGCCAATATGGGCGGCCCCACGGGAAATTTGCAAATCCGTCGTACCCGGATAGGCCACCCAGTGCCCCACCTTGGCCAGGGACTCGGTCAGCTCATGCAGCTTGACCTGGCGGTTGAGCTTGTCGTTGGCCTGCTCCAGCGCCTGCTCCCCTGCACGCAGCGCCTCATGGGCCAGTCGTTCCGCCGTTACGTCGCGCAAGTAAAGCAGGATGTAGGCCTCGTCCCCCTCGCGCACCAGCGTGGCGTTCATACGCACCACGCGGGGGTTGCGATCCTTCATGACCAGCGTGACATCAGCGTCCACCACCCTGCTGCCTTCGTAGAGCGGTGTGAATACACGTTTGCGCTCCTGTGGGTCCAGCCAATGGCCCAGTCCCACAGCCGTGCGGCCCAGCGCTTCTTCCCGGGAATACCCGGTCAGGTGCAACCACTCGGTATTGACTTCGACCAACACGCCGTCACGCACCCGGGTCAGTGCGATGGCTTCCGGGCTGTAGTCAAAAATCGTCTTGAACATCCCCTCCGTCACCCCCCATGCAGGCACTGGCGCCTCAGGCTGTGCGACGGACGAAGCCGGCATGGGTTGTTGGGGTTGGGGCGACACGGGCAAAAAGGGTGGCCTGAGTGGGAGTGCGCCCATCATAGAGCCTGAGTCCGGTGCCCGCCACGCTGGCCAACCCCTAGGAAAGGCCGCTCCTACCAGCGAAATTGATAGACTTCTTGGGATGACAGAAACGGCCCCTCCCCATACCCCCATGATGCAGCAGTACCTGGGCCTCAAAGCCCAGTACCCCGGAACCCTGCTGTTCTACCGCATGGGGGATTTTTACGAGATGTTTTACGAGGATGCCGAGAAGGCTGCGCGGCTGCTGGACATCACGCTGACCCAACGCGGCCAGTCCGCCGGGCAGCCGGTGGTGATGGCCGGCGTGCCCTTCCATGCCATGGAGGGCTACCTGGCCAAGCTGATCCGCCACGGCGAGTCGGTCGCCATCTGCGAGCAAACGGGTGAAGTGGGGGTGAACAAGGGCCCGGTGGAACGCAAGGTGGTGCGCGTGGTGACCCCCGGTACGCTGACCGATGCCGAGCTGCTGAGCGAAAAGTCCGAATCCATTTTGATGGCCGTGCACCAGGGCCCGCGCAACCGCTGCGGCCTGGCCTGGCTGTCCGTCACCCAGGGCGTGGTGTTCCTGGCCGAGTGCGCGCCCGACGAGGTGAACGGCTGGATCACCCGCGTGGCCCCCAGCGAGCTGGCCTACAGCGCCGGCTGCACCACCACCTTTGAAGACCGCCTGAAACGCCTGCGCTCCACCAGTAACGCGTTGTACCTGACGGCCCGCCCCGAATGGCAGTTTGACGGCGCATTGGGCCAGCGCAAGCTGTTGGACGCGCTGCAGGCCGCCAGCCTCTCCAGTTGGAACGCGCAGGATCTGCCGCTGGCCCACGCCGCCAGCGCCGCCTTGCTGGGCTATGCCGAGCACACCCAGGGCCGCGCACTCACCCACATCCACAGCGTGCAGGTGCAGCGCAACGATGCGCTGATCGACCTGCCCGTCACCACGCGCCGCAACCTGGAGCTGGTGCAAACCCTGCGTGGTGAAGACAGCCCCACACTGTTCAGCCTCATCGACACCTGCATGACAGGCATGGGCAGCCGCATGCTCAAGAGCTGGCTGCTGGAACCGGCGCGCGACCGCACCGAGGCCCAGCACCGCCTGCAGGCCATTGGAGTTTTGCGCAACAACCTGTGGCAAACCCTGCGCGGCCCGCTCAAGGGCTGCGCCGATGTGGAGCGCATCACCGCCCGCACCGCGCTGCGCCAAGTGCGTCCGCGTGAACTCGTGGCCCTGGTGGTAACGCTACAAAAAACAGAGCTTCTCGCGCAACATCTACGTGGGCTAGAGGGCTATTTGGCTCACATTTCAGAGCAATTGCAGCCACCGGGCGACGCCACCGCTCTGTTGGCCCGCGCCATAGCACCCGAGCCTGCCGCGCTGGTGCGCGACGGTGGCGTGATCGCCAGCGGCTTTGACGCCGACCTGGACGAGCTGCGCGCCATCCAAACGAACTGCGATGCCTTTTTGCTGGACCTGGAGGTGCGCGAAAAAGCACGCACCGGCATTGCCAACCTGCGCGTGCAGTTCAACAAGGTGCACGGCTTCTACATCGAAGTCACCACCGGCCAGGTCGACAAGGTGCCCGACGACTACCGCCGCCGCCAGACCCTGAAGAACGCCGAGCGATTCATCACGCCCGAACTCAAGGCCTTTGAAGACAAGGCCCTGAGCGCGCAGGAGCGCGCCTTGGCGCGCGAGAAGTACCTGTTCGAGCAAGTGCTGGACCAGCTGCAACACCACATCCCCCAGCTCACCCGCGTGGCACGCGCCCTGGCCGCACTGGACGCGCTGTGCGCCCTGACCGAGCGCGCGCTGACGCTCGATTGGTGCGCGCCGCAGTTTGTAGCAGAACCCTGCATCGACATTGAAGCCGGCCGCCACCCCGTGGTGCAGGCGCGGCTGGCAGAACTCTCCAGTGGCAATTTCATTGCCAACGACGCGCGCTTGGGTGTGAAGCAGCGCATGCAGATCATCACCGGCCCCAACATGGGCGGTAAATCCACCTACATGCGCCAAGTCGCCCTCATCGTGCTCTTGGCCAGCATGGGCAGCTACGTGCCCGCGCGCGCCTGCCGCCTGGGTCCTATCGACGCCATCCACACCCGCATTGGCGCAGCCGATGATTTGGCCAACGCCCAGTCCACCTTCATGCTGGAGATGACCGAAGCCGCGCAGATATTGCACTGCGCCACCCCGCACAGCCTGGTGCTGATGGACGAGATTGGCCGGGGAACGAGCACCTTTGATGGCCTGGCCCTGGCCAGTGCGATTGCTACCCAGCTGCACGACAAGACCCAAGCCTTCACGCTGTTTGCCACGCACTATTTCGAACTCACCGAGTTTCCAGCTACGCATCACGCGGCCATGAATGTGCACGTGAGCGCGGCCGAGGCCGGCCGCGACATCGTGTTCCTGCACGCCATCGAACCCGGCCCTGCCAGCAAGAGCTACGGCGTACAGGTGGCCCGCCTGGCCGGCATGCCCGCCGCCGTGCTCAACCACGCTCGCCACACGCTGGATGCGCTGGAGGCCCATGCGACCGAGCAGCAAACCCAGGTGGACCTGTTTGCCGCACCGCCAACACCCGAGGCAGCCCCGGTCAGCGCGGTGGAGTCCGCACTGGCGGGCATCAACCCCGACGCCATGAGTCCGCGGGAAGCGATGGATGCGCTGTACCACTTGAAGGCCTTGGCAAACAAGGCCTAGGCCTGCCCCCGATACACTCTAGGTTTAGCCTCAAACCACAAGAACAATGACCTACTGCGTCGCCATCAAACTCAATGCCGGATTGGTGTTCCTCTCCGACTCGCGCACCAACGCAGGACTCGACCAGATCAGCACCTTCCGCAAGATGATCGTGTACGAGAAGCCGCAAGACCGCTTCATGGCCCTGCTCTCGGCCGGCAATCTCAGCATCTCGCAATCCGTACGGGAAATCTTGCAGATCGAAAAGCTCAAGGACCACGAGGACGACGAAGGCATCACCATCTGGAACGCCAAGAGCATGTTTGATGCGGCCCGCGTGCTGGGCTCGGCCATCCGCAAGGTGCAGGAGCGCGATGGAGCGGCGCTCAAGAACGCCGGCGTAGATTTCAATGTGTCGCTGATCTTCGGCGGTCAGATCCAAGGCGAAGGCATGCGACTATTCCAGGTCTATTCCGCTGGCAACTTCATTGAAGCCACGCCGGAGACGCCTTACTTCCAGGTCGGCGAATCCAAATATGGCAAGCCTGTGCTGGACCGCGTCATCACACCCCATACCCCTCTGGACGAAGCCGCCAAGTGTGCACTGGTGTCCATGGACTCCACGCTCAAGTCCAACCTGTCAGTGGGTCTGCCGCTGGACATGGTGGTCTACGAGGCCAACACCTTCCAGACGGACAAAGTGGTTTGCATCGATGAGAACAACCCCTACTTCGCCATGCTGCACAACAGCTGGGGGCAGAAGCTGCGCGAAGTGTTTGACAGCATTGAAGACCCCATGTGGAACGGTGGCCAAACCTCGGTGCCGCTGCTGGTGCCATCGGCACGCAGCCTGCCGCTGAAGAAAATCACGACCCCAGACGAAAAGCTGATCTGAATCGGTTCTTGATGTCTACCATCGTTTTCTCCCACGCCAACAGCTTCCCCGCCAGCACCTACAAGGTGCTGTTCAAGAGTCTCAAGGCCCGCGGCTACTCCGTCAAAGCTGTTGACAAGTACGGCCACGACCCACGCTACCCCGTCACGGACAACTGGCCCCATGTGGTCCAGCAGCTGGTGGACTACGCCACCAAGGTGGTGGAGAAGACGGAGGAACCGGTCTGGCTGGTGGGCCACTCGCTGGGCGGTTTTTTGAGCCTGATGGCGGCTGCGCTGCACCCCGAGCTGGCGAAAGGCGTGGTGCTGGTGGACTCTCCGTTGGTGGGCGGCTGGCGTTCGCGCATGGTCGGCTTGGCCAAGACGACCCAATTGGTTGGTGCCATCTCGCCCGGCGCCGTGAGCCGCCAACGCCGCAACAGCTGGCCCACTGCCCAAGCAGCGTTCGAACATTTCCAGCACAAGAAGGCGTTTGCCAAATGGGATGCGCAGGTGCTGCAAGACTATGTGGATGCTTTTGACGAAGACGCCGAGGGCAAACGTGTGCTGGCCTTTGACCGTGCCATTGAAACCGCTTTCTACAACACCCTGCCCGACAACCTGGACCGCCTGCTGGCGCGTCACCCGGTCAAATGCCCGGTGACCTTCATTGGTGGCGACCAGTCCGCCGAGATGAAACAGGTCGGCATGGCCATGACCGACAAGGTCACCAAGGGCCGCATCATGATGCTGGACGGAAGCCACCTTTTCCCGATGGAGAAGCCCTTGGCAACCGCTGCCGCGATTGAAGCCGCCCTGCGCAACATGGCGCACTGACGACCCATGAGCCCCCACCTGCAAGCGCAACTGGACCGACTGCAAGAGCAAGTTCAGGCCTTGCAATCCAAAAACCGCCAACTGCAAGCGGCACTGGACGAGCAACAGACCCTGGCCAGCGAGTGGGTGGCGCGCCGCACGCGCGAGCTGCAAGCCGAGGCGCTGGAACAAAAGAAGGCCCAAGCGCTACAGAACGTCTTCTACCGTATTGCAGAACGCGCCACGGCCGGACTGTCGATCTACGACTTTTTGAAGGCCGTGCACCAACTGCTGGGCGAGCTGCTGTATGCCAAGAACTTCTATGTGTGCCTGAGCCACCCCTCTAAAAATACCTTGGATTTCCCGTACTACGAAGACGAAAAAGACGGTAACACCATGCAGCGCTACGGCATTCCGCGCAAGCGCGGCATGACTGAGTTTGTATTGCACAGTGCACAGCCCCAACTCATCGATGCTGATCGGTTCCGGGCCCTGCAAGACAGTGGCGAGATCACCCAGGCCACGGGAGACTTGAGCTTCACCAGTTGGCTCGGAGTGCCCATGCAAATGCAGGGACGTGTGCGCGGCGTACTGGTGGTGCAGGGCTACGAACCCGATGTGCACTATTCCGAGGATGATGCCGACATTCTGGGCTTTGTCGCCAACCATGTGGGGGCCGCGCTGGAGCGGCAACAGGCCCTGGAAGAGGTGCGCAACTCCGAGGCGCGTTACCGCTCGGTCATCGAAAACGTGGGCGTTGGCGTGATGGTGGTGCAGGACGGACGCATCGTGTTTGCCAACCCCAGCATGGTGCGCATCGTCGGCCATTCGCTGGAGTATTTGCAGACCCATCCCTTTACAGCCACGATCCACCCGGACGATGTGCCCGCTGTGCTGGGCCGGCACCAACGCCGCTTGCGCGGGGAAACCGTAGAGATCAACTACACCTTTCGCATCATCACCGCAGATGGACAGCTGCGCACACTTGAGCTGTCGGCCGTAATCATTGAGTGGAGCCAACGGGATGCCACGCTCCTGTTTGTGGTGGATGCCACGGCACGCATGCAAGCCGAGGAGAGCCAACGCCTGGCGCTGCAGCAGCAAATTGCCCTCAACGACATGAAGGCACGTTTCATCACCATGGCGTCCCACGAGTTCCGCACACCACTGGCCACCATCCATGGTTCGGTGGAACTGCTGCTGCACTACGAAGAACGCATGCCGGCCAACAAAAAGCAGCAGACCCTGCAGAAAATTGACGATGCGGTGGAGCGCATGACCCACATGCTGGAGAACGTGCTGGTGATTGGCCGCACCGATGCCGGACGGCTGGAGTTCAAGCCCCGCGCCCTGAGCATCACCACCTTTTGCAACGGCTTGGTAGACGAAGTGCGCAGCGCCATGGCACGCCAACTGGCGCGCGTGCACCTGCAGCTGGAGTTGCCCCCGGCCACACAGCTGTTCTGGCTGGACGACACGTTGATTCGCAACATCGTGGGCAACCTGTTGTCCAACGCCATCAAATACTCCCCGCAGGGGGGTGACGTGCACTTTGCCGTACGGGACCGCGGCGACGCTCTGGTGTTCACGGTCTCCGACCAAGGCATTGGCATCCCCGAGGCCGACCAGGCCCAGCTGTTTGTGAGCTTCCACCGCGCCAGCAATGTCGGCCCGATTGCGGGCACTGGCCTGGGTCTGTCGATCGTGAAAGAAGCGGTCACCTGCCACCTCGGCGATATCCGCGTCGACAGTACGCTGGGCCAAGGCAGTACCTTCACCGTCACCCTCCCCACCCATGCTTGCACCCCAGAGGACTGAGGCCATGCGCATCCTGATTGCCGAAGACGAACCCTCGCTGCGCGAGAACCTGCAGTGGATGCTGGAGCTCGAAGGGTACGAGGTGATGGCTGCGTGCGACGGTGCGGACGCCTATACGCAGGCGCAAGCCTTGCGGCCCGACCTGGTGCTGACCGATGTGATGATGCCCACACTGGACGGCTACGGCCTGGTGCGCGCGCTGCGCGAAGACGCCCGCACGGCCACCGTGCCCATCATCATGCTCACCGCCAAGGCCGACCGCGCCGATGTGCGCGCCGGCATGAACCTGGGCGCTGACGACTACCTCACCAAACCCTGCCGCCGCGACGAACTGCTGGAGGCCGTGCAGGCCCGCCTGCAGCGCAGCAGCAGCCTCGAACAAGCCGCCCAACGGCTGCAGAACGAAACCCGCTACGCCATGCAGATCGACACGCTCACCGCCCTCCCCGGGCGTGACCTGTTCGAGCAGCAGCTCGAAGCTGCCCTAGAGCACCACAGCGGCGTAGCCCTGCTGTGCCTGGGCTTGGACGGGTTTGCCAAAATCAACGAATCGCTGGGTACCGGCGTGGGCGACCTGGTGCTGCGCGAAGTAGGCAAACGCCTGAACCTCTATTCCGCGCAGTGGGAACACCCCACCGCGCACGATGTGGTGGGCCGCATCGGCGGCGACCAGTTCGCCGTGTGCATGGCAGGTCTGGATCACGAAGACCGCCTGGGCGAACGCGCCACCGAGCTGCTGCGCCGCCTGGCCCAGCCTTACCAGGTGAGCGGCCACACGCTCTTTCTGACCGCCAGCGCCGGCGCCAGCCTATTCCCCGCGCAGGCCGACAGTGCGCATGCGCTGCTGCTCAATGCCGAGTCGGCCCTGCACCACGCCAAGCCCGCCGGCCCCGGCACCTATGTGTACTTCGACGCGGCCATGAACCGCCAAGTGGCGCGCTCCCTGCAAATCCACAATGAGCTGCACCACGCCATGGCCCAGGGGGACCTGCAGGTGTATTACCAGCCGCAGGTTCGTATCAAGACGGGGGCAGTCGTGGGTTTTGAGGCCCTGCTGCGCTGGCACCACGCCTCGCTGGGCTGGATTCCTCCCTCCGAATTCATCCCGATTGCCGAGCAAAGTGGTGTGATCGTGCAACTCGGCCAGTGGGTCATGCACACCGCCGCCACGCAGGCAGCGCAGTGGCTGGCCCAAGGCCACAGCCGCTTCCGCATGGCGGTGAACCTGTCGGTGCGCCAGTTTGCCGGCAAGGAACTGCCCGCCCTGGTGGCCCAGGTGTTGCAAAGCACCGGCCTGCCCCCGCACATGCTGGAGCTGGAAGTGACTGAGAGCATGGCCCTGCAAAGCGTGGCCTCCACGCTAGCCACGCTGCATGCCTGCAAGGCGCTGGGCGTGAAGCTGGCGATGGACGACTTTGGCACCGGCTACTCCAGCCTGGCCTATCTCAAGCAGTACCCACTGGACGCCCTGAAGATCGACCAGGCCTTCACCCGCAACATCACCCAGGACGCGGGGGACGCCGCTATCACCAAGGCGATTGTGGCGATGGCGCACAGCTTTGGCATGACGGTGGTGGCGGAGGGTGTGGAGACGGCCGAGCAGCTGGAGTTTTTGCGCGGGCTGCAGTGCGAGGAGTTCCAGGGCTACCTGTTTAGCAAGCCGGTGCCTGCTGACGAGGCGGTGAAGTGTTTTGCGGGGTATCGGGGGTAGCTTGTCTTCTTGGGTTTTTAGTACCTACTCCCCTGGTGCTACGGTGATGGGGGCTTGGTGGGGCTGCACCGCTTTTTTAACACCCACTCCCCCAGCCCCTCGCCCCGTCGGCGAGGGGAGCTTTTAACAGCCATATCTTGTTGTCTCGCGCCGACTAAGGTGCTACGGGGGTGAGGTTGCTACCGTGAGCGCGCGCCACGGCCAGCGCCTGCGGTTGTGGGACTTCGGAGATGTCTGTTCGGCACGGCTGGCGGCTGCGCCCGCCAGCGGCTCCGCGCCAGCTTATTGGTGTTTACTACAACCGTTGGCGCGGGCCGTAGCGTACCCACCCAGTGGCAACGCGACTGCTGCGGCCCCATAACCGGAGCATTCCCCAAAAATATGGCTGTTAAAAGCTCCCCTCGCCGACGGGGCGAGGGGCTGGGGGAGTGGGTGTTAAAAAAGCGGTGCAGCCCGCCCAATCACCCACCACCATAGGACCAAGGAAGTCCGTATTGAAAAATCAAGCCGCCCAAGTCACCACCCCAGTCCAAGCCGTCACCAACACAACGACGCCAAACACAATGCGGTAATACGCAAACCCCACAAAGCTGTGGGTAGAAATAAAGCGCAACAACCAGCGCACACACAACCACGCGCTGACAAAAGAAAACACCAGCCCCACACCAAACAGCGGCACATCCGCCATCGACAACAACGCCCGCTCTTTGTACAGGCTGTACACCCCCGCCCCAATCAAGGTCGGAATGGCAAGGAAGAAAGAGAAATCGGTAGCCGCCTTGCGCGACAGGCCCAAGCAGCATGCCGCCGATGATGGTGGCGCCGCTGCGGCTGGTGCCGGGCACCATGGCCAGGCACTGCACCAGGCCCACCTTGAGGGCGTCCAGCGGCGTCATGGCATCCACATCGGCCACACGCACGGTCTTGGGATTGTTGGCCTGGCGGCGCTCGGCCCAGAGGATGATGAAGCCGCCCACGATGAACGTGGTGGCGACGATGGTGGGGGTGAACAAGTGGGCCTTGATGAACTTGCCAAACAACAAGCCCAGCAATACCGCAGGCACAAAACCAATCGCCACATTCACGGCAAACCGCTGCGCCTGCTTTTCGGTGGGCAGGGCCACCAGCGTGTCGCGGATTTTTTGCCAGTAGACCAGGATGACGGCAAAGATGGCACCGGTCTGGATAGCGATTTCAAACACCTGGCGCTTGTCGTGGTCCAGAAAGTCCAGCAGTGCCCCCGCCAGAATCAAATGGCCGGTGCTGGAAATAGGCAAAAACTCGGTCAACCCTTCCACCACACCCATGATGGCCGCTTTGATCAGCAATGTAATGTCCAAAACACACTCCCTTTTATAGATAAAAAATAGCCAGAAGGCGCATATTATCTGCGCGAGCAGCTCACTTATTCATAGCGAAGTGCTTGAATCGGTAACAGTTTGGAAGCGCGCCGGGCCGGGTAGAAGCCAAAAAACACGCCCACCACACCCGAGAAGCCCACCGCCAGCAACACCGCCCCCACACTCAACGACACCTGCCACCCGGCAAAGTGGCCCACGCCCCAGGTGGCCAGTGCGCCCAGGGCCACGCCAATGGCGCCGCCCAGCACACTCAGCGTCACCGCTTCAATCAAGAATTGCGCCAGGATGTCACGCCCGCGCGCACCCACGGCCATGCGCAAGCCAATCTCGCGTGTGCGCTCGGTCACGCTCACCAGCATGATGTTCATGATGCCAATGCCGCCAATCACCAGGCTGATGCCGGCCACCGCCGCCAGCAACAGCGTCATCACGTGGCTGGACTCTTCCTGGGCCTGCAAAATTTCGGTGAGGTTGCGCACCACAAACGGATCGTCTGCCCCCTCTTGCACCTTGAAGCGCTGGCGCAGCAGGTCCTTGATGTTGTCCTCCACCGCTTTCATGTCCTGGCCATCCCGCACTTTCACGCTGATGGCGCCCACGCGCTTCAGGCGGCTGGTGGCGTCACCGCCCCAGATGCGGTTGCGCAGCGTGCCCAGCGGAATCATCACCACATCGTCCTGGTCCTGGCCCATGGAGTTCTGCCCCTTGGGCGCCAGCACGCCAACCACCGTGATGGGAATGTTGCGCACCCGAATCACCTGGTCCACCGGGTCCTGCTCGCCAAACAACTCGCGCGCCACAGTGCTGCCAATCCAGGCCACCTTGGCCGAGCCCGACAATTCCGCCGCATCAAACACCCGCCCACTGGCCAGCGGCCAATCGCGCGCCTCCAGGTAGTCGTTGTTCACCCCAATGATGCTGCTGCCCCAGTTGGTATTGCCAAACACCAGCTGCCCGCTGGTGCGGGAGGTAGGGGCGGCCACCTGCACTTCGGGAATCTCCAGTGCAATCGCCAGTGCATCTTCTTCGGTCAGGCGCTGGCGGGTTTGTGCGCCGAGACGCACCCCGGCCTGCGACACACCACCCGGCAGCACCAGCATGATGTTGGAGCCCAGCCCCTTCATTTGCTCCTGCACGCGGTTGGTGGCGCCCTGCCCCACCGCCACCATGGTGATAACGGCAGCCACCCCAATGATGATGCCCAGCATCGTCAAGATGCTGCGCAAGGTGTTGGCCGCCAAGGACCGCAGCGCGCTGCGCAACGCCGCAAAGGTATTCATCGCACCGTGTCCTCCACGATATGCCCGTCCTTGAACACCAGCGTGCGCCGCGCCCAGGCTGCAATGTCGGCCTCGTGCGTCACCAGCACCACCGTCATGCCCTGGCGATTGAGCTCGGTCAGCAGTTGCATGATGTCCTCGCTGGTTTGCGAGTCCAGCGCGCCGGTGGGCTCATCGGCCAGGATGAGTTGGGGGTGGTTGACCAGTGCGCGCGCTATCGCCACGCGCTGCTGCTGCCCACCCGACAGCTCGGCCGGCGTGTGCCCGGTGCGCTGGCCCAGGCCCACCCGCTCCAGGGCAGTGCGTGCACGCTGGTGGCGCTGGGCGGCCGGCACACCGGCATAGACCATGGGCAGCTCCACGTTCTCCAGGGCGCTGGTGCGCGGCAGCAGGTTGAACTGCTGAAACACAAAACCAATGCGCCGGTTGCGAATGCTGGCCAGCGCGTCGGGCGCCATGTCTTGCACAGCCTCACCGGCCAGCACATAGCTGCCAGCACTGGGTTGGTCCAAGCAGCCCAAGATGTTCATCAGCGTGGACTTGCCCGAGCCCGACGCCCCCATGATGGCCACCATCTCGCCCTCGGCAATGTCCAGCGACACCCCCCGCAGCGCGTGCACGGTCTGGTCGCCCATGGCGTAGGTTTTGGTCAGGTCACGCGCCTGGATCAGGGCGTGCGCTTGGGTCGTGGGTGACATCGCGGCCGCCTCAAAACGGAGGTCGCGGGCCATTGCTACGCGGCGCCGTGGCGCTGCCTTGCGGCTTGGTGCCCACCAACACCTCCACACCCTCGCGCAAGGCCGTAGCTGCCGGCGAATCCGGCGGCAAGATCAGCTCGGTGTTGCTGCCATCTGATACCCCCACACGCACGGCATAGGCTTGCGGCTTTCCATCGCTGCCCATCACATACACCCGGCTGCGGTTTGCGCCACGCGCCGCGCCGCCCTCGGGGCGCGGGCCTGGCGCACGTGCACCGGGTGCCGAAGCAGCCGAGGCAGGTGCTGCAGGCTCCACACCCTCAATCCGCAGGCGCAAGGCCGCGTTGGGCACCTTGAGCACGCCCTCGCGCTGCTCGGTCACCACCCGCACATTGGCCGTCATGCCAGGCAGCAGCTTGCCCTGCACATTGGCAAAACGCACGATGGCCACATACGTCACCACATTGGCCACATTGGTAGCGGCCTTGCGCACCTGGCGAATCTCTCCCTCAAAGGTCTGGCCCGGAAAGGCATCCACATTGAAGCTGGCTTTTTGTCCCGGCTGCAGGCGGCCCACATCGCTCTCATCAATGGCGGCCTCCACCTGCATGTCGGAGAGGTTTTGCGCAATCACAAACAACTCGGGCGACTGCAGGCTGCTGGCCACCGTCTGGCCGCGCTCAATGGTGCGTTTGATCACAATGCCGTTGACTGGCGACGTAATGCGCGTGCGCGCCAGGTCAATGCGGGCCTGGGCCAGTGCGGCCTCGCGCTGCGCGACGTTGGCCTGTGCGGTCTTTACTTGTGCCTGCGCCACGCCCACCTGGGCCTGTACCGCCTTCATGGCTTCGGTGCTGGTGTTCACCAGTGCACGCGCTTTGTCGGCCTCGCTCTGGGCAATGAACTGTTTTTCCACCAGGCTTTGTTTGCGCTCGAAATCGCGCTGTGCTTCGTTCAGGTCCACCTGCGCACGCGACACCTGGGTCTGCACGGCCGCCACATTGGCCTGCGCGGTCAGCACCGCCGCACGCGCGGCATCCACATCGGCTTGGGCGCTGCGCACGCGGTACTCAAAGGTCTCGGGGTCAATCTGGGCAATCAGCTGGCCGGCCTTCACCTCGCTGTTGAAGTCCACCAGCACCTCGCGGATCTGCCCGCTCACCTGCGTGCCCACGCTCACCTGCGCCACCGGGCTCACCGCACCGCTGGCGGCCACAGTGGCCTGCAGGTTGCCCCGGCTGATGGCCGCCGTGCGGTACTCCACCTTGTCGCCTGCGCCTGCCTGCATCCACCACCACACACCACCGCCCAGTACGGCGACCAGCACCGCGGCGCCACCTATCCATGTTCTGTTCATGCCCCGATTCTAGAAAGGCACGATGGCGGCGCCGTGGCAGTTGCCAAAAGCCCCCGTTTTTTTGCATTTCACGGCGCCAAAGCCGCATTTCGTCGCACGCCGCTCGCGCCAGTGGCGGGCAAACGGCACAGTCGGCCCATCGCTCTTGAACCTTCCTGGGAGTTTCGTCATGTTCACTATGTTGGTATCCAACACCCCAGTTTGGGTGTGGCCGCTGTTGCTAGGCCTGCTGGTGCTGGGGCTGCGCCAAACCTTGCCCCAGCAGATGGGCTGGATGCGCGTAACTGCATTGCCGCTGGCACTGGTGGGGCTTTCGGTCTACGGCACGCTGTCCGTCGCACTTGTCTATCCGCCCGCCATGGTGCTGTGGGCCGCATTCGCCATCAGCGCTGCCACTCTGGTACTGCGTCGCCCCCTGCCCGCCAGCGCCCGCTACGACCTCGCCCGCCAGCGCTTCACCGTGCCGGGCAGCGCCGTGCCGCTGGCGCTGATGATGGGCATCTTCGTCACCAAATACGCCGTGGGCGCCACCCAGGCGCTTGCCCCCGCCCTGCTGCAATCTCACGCGGCCATCAACGCCGTGGCAGGCATGTATGGCCTGTGCAGCGGTGTGCTGCTGGGCCGCAGCCTGCGCCTGTGGCAACTGGCTGCAAAAACGGACGCCCAGTGGCACCATAGCGCCACATCCTCCCGTGCCACAGCCTAAGGACACCGCCATGCACACACCCCTGCCTCGTGTCGCGCTTTCCATCAGCCTGCTTGGTGCCGTGCTTCCCGCTACCGCACAAACCTTTGATTCCGTCCAACTGCGCAACGCCCCACCCGGCGCCGATGGTGGCACGATGGGCTTGGCTGCCGTATCGGCACCCGAATACCTGGGCAGTGACCAGCGCAAGACGTTGGTGTTTCCGGGCTTGAGCTACCAATGGGCCAACGGCTGGTTTGCCGGGCTGGACAATGGCGTGGGTTACAACTTCTCCCACAACCCCGCCCTGCACTATGGTCTGCGCCTGACAGCCGACCTGGGCCGCCAAAGTGGCGACAACGCAGCCCTTCGCGGCATGGGTGATGTGGATGCAAAACCCGAACTCGGCGGCTTTGTGAGCTACACCACAGCCCAAGGCCTGGCGCTCACCAGCTCGGTGCGTTGGGGTTCGGGCCAAAGCGGCAACGGCGCGGTGGTGGACCTTGGGGTGGCTTACTCGGTGGCCCTGGCGCCGCAGTGGCGCTTGGGCACCAAACTCAGCGCGACCCTGGCCGACCGCCAGCACATGCAAAGCTACTTTGGAGTGGACGCCCAACAAGCCGCCCGCAGTGGCTATGCCGTCTACACCCCCGACGCCGGCCTGCGCGACACCCGGCTGGGGGTGTCACTCACCTACGCCATCAACCCGCGCACCTTTGTTACCGCCGTTGTGTCGGGCGGTGTACTGGGCGATGCAGCCAAAAACAGTCCGGTCACACGCAGCAGCAATGCCAATGCTGCCGTGCTGGCGCTGACATACGCTTTCTGACCCCGATCCACCAGGCCCCACACCGTGTCGACCGCAAACCATATCTTCCCAACGCCCTATGGCCCGGCGCAATGGGCCAGATGGTCCACCCTGATGCTGCTGGCTCTGGGCGTGGCTGGTTATGCCTTGTGGCTGGTGCTGACCAGCGACCGGCCAGACTTTGCAGCCGGCCTGTTTGCCCGCCACCCGGTGGGCGCGCTGCTGCACATGGTGTGCAGCCCGGTGGCGCTGGTGGCGGGTGCACTGCAGGTCAACCGCGCCATTCGAACCCGCCACCTCCTGTTGCACCGCTGGTTGGGGCGCCTGTATGTGCTGGCGGTTGTGCTGGGCGGCACCAGTGGCTTATCCATGGCCTTTGGGGCTCAAGGCGGGCCCACCTCCGCGTGGGGCTTCGGGCTGCTGGCCGTGCTGTGGCTACTCACCACAGGCACGGGCTTCGTGGCCATGCGCCGGGGCGATCAAACAGCACACCGCGACTGGATGCTGCGCAGCTACGCACTCACCATGGCGGCCATCACATTGCGCATCTACCTTCCATCAAGCCTGATAGCCGGCCTCTCATTTGAGGACGCCTACCGCGCCATTGCCTGGCTGTGCTGGGTGCCCAATTTGCTGCTGGCCGAATGGCTGATTCGCCGCCTGCACCGCAACACCACCGCCTGACCCCGCAGGAGACCCCATGCAACTCACCCCTGTCATCGCCCTGCACATGGGCACCGCACTCGCTGCACTCGCCATTGGCCCGATTGCCCTGTGGGCGCGCAAAGGTGCCGTCCAGCGCCCACGCTTGCACCGCGCAGCGGGCTACCTGTGGGTTGTGTTGATGGTCGTGACTGCCATCTCCGCACTGTTCATCCGCGACTACCAGCTGCCCAACATCGGGGGCTACACCCCCATCCACCTGCTGGTGCCTTTCACCTTGTTTTCGCTGTGTGGCGCGTTCTGGTATTTGTCGCGCAAAAATATTGTCGGCCACCGCAAGACCATGCAGCAGCTGTACTTCGGGGCCTGCGTGGTGGCTGGTGCCTTCACCCTGCTACCGGGCCGCTACCTGGGTCAGTTGGTGTGGGGGCAGTGGCTGGCGGCATACTTGCCCGCATGAACGGCAGACACTTCACCACCCTGGGCCACGGCCTGTGGAAAACGCTCACCCTCAACACCGTGATTGCCATCGGCATCACGCTGTTTGGTGACCATGGGTTCTGGAGCAACCTGGTCTATTCCCAATGCATTGGCCTCAGCATTGGCGCAGCCATTGACATAGGTCGACATTTTTTCATTCAGGACTGGCGTAACCAGTTGCGCCGCTTGGTGGGCATCGTTCCCGTGGGCGTAGTTCTGGGTTTCTTCGTTGGCAACTTCGTCGCCGACATGCTGTTGGGCGGCAGCGCGTTTCACTATTGGTTGACCTCACCGAACAAAGCCTGGGGCATGCTGTTTTTGAGCCTGGTGGCGGGCACCGTGCTCACGCACGTGTTCGTCAGCCGCGAGCTATTGGCGGTCGAACGCGAAAAGGCCGAGGCCGCGCGCCGCCAGGCCAGCGAAGCCCAGCTGCGCCTGCTGGAAACGCAGCTCGAACCCCACATGCTGTTCAACACGCTGGCCAATCTGCGCGCACTCATTGCAGTGGACCCCACGCGCGCGCAGACCATGCTGGACCACATGATTGCCTACCTGCGCGCCACGCTCAGTGCGTCACGGACCGACCCCAGCCGCCCCCACACCCTGCACGACGAATTCGCCCGTCTGCAAGACTACCTGGAGCTGATGGCCATCCGCATGGGGCCACGCCTGCAGTTCACGCTGGACTTGCCCGACGCCCTGCGCCACCACGCCGTGCCGCCCCTGCTGCTGCAACCCTTGGTAGAAAACAGCATCCAGCATGGGCTGGAGCCCAAAGTGGAAGGCGGCAGCATCCGCGTGAGCGCGAACCTGTCGGACGAGCTGCTGTGCCTGGAAGTGGAAGACACCGGCCTTGGATTGCCACCACCCGACACACGGCGCACAGGCTTTGGCTTGCAGCAAGTGCATGAACGGCTCAGCACCGCCTTTGGTACGCTTGGCACTATCAAAACAGGAGCTGCTCGCGCAGGTGGTACGCTGGTTTCCATTACTTTTCCTTTAAATCCATGACACGCCCCACCGCCCTGATCGCCGAAGACGAGCCGCTGTTGGCGCAGGCCCTGCAGGCCGAACTGGCCCAGGCCTGGCCCGCGCTGCAAGTGCTGCGTAGCGTGGGGGACGGCGTATCTGCCGTGGAGGCCGCACTGGCTCTGCAACCCGACGTGCTGTTTTTTGACATCCGCATGCCGGGGCAAAGCGGCCTGGAAGCCGCCGCCGAACTGGCCGACGCCTGGCCCACCGAGGGGCCGGATGCCAAGCCCTTTCCGGCACTGGTGTTTGTCACGGCCTACGACCAATACGCCGTGCAGGCCTTCGAGGCCGAAGCGGTGGACTATGTCCTGAAGCCCGTGCAAAGTGCACGCCTGCAAAAAACGGCATCAAAACTACAGCTAGCCCTTGCCAGTACTGCGCAAGCAGCTCCTGAAACAGGAGCAAACGAGGCCAAGCTGGAAGCCACATTGGCCCAGTTGCGCAGCCTGCTCGGGCCCGCAGCGGGCGCGCCAACCGCGGCCCCCTTGCAAGTGCTGCAAGCCAGCGTGGGCAGCAGCATCCACATCATTCCGGTAGCCGATGTGGTTTACCTGGAGGCCGCCGACAAATACCTGCGCGTGCTCACCGGCACGCAGGAGTACCTGCTGCGCACGCCGCTCAAGGAACTGCTACCCCAACTCGACACCCAGGTATTCTGGCAAATCCACCGCGGCACCGTGGTGCGTGCCCAGGCCGTGCGCAGCGTGAGCCGCGACGAAGCGGGCCGCTTGAGCTTGACCTTGCACCACAGAAGTGAAAAACTCCCCGTCAGTCGGCTGTATGCCCATCGCTTCAAGGCGATGTAGGCGCCGCCTCACGGAGGAGACACATGACAC
The DNA here is from genome assembly GCF_034519335.1 of Rhodoferax sp. Classification (GTDB taxonomy): domain Bacteria; phylum Pseudomonadota; class Gammaproteobacteria; order Burkholderiales; family Burkholderiaceae_C; genus Allorhodoferax. Next base: position 29,389 of record NZ_JAXHOL010000013.1, on the reverse strand, counting down.
CCGATAAAGGGCAAACCTTTCGCTGGCCACGGTGGTGCCTGGCTCTAACCACCTGCTGCAGCCTCAGCCTGCAAGCTGCAACGCAGCTGGTCATTGCCATCCCGCCCGAAGACCGGCTCAGTGTCACCATGGCACAGCGGGTCTTGGCGTTGGTGTACCAGGAGCTTGGGGTGGAGGTGCAGTACACCAAGCTGCCAGTGCGCCGGGGTTACGCGCAGGCCGACGAGGTGGACGGCATAGGTCTGGGAGTCACCCACGACATCGGGCTCACCCAAATGCGCATCGAAGTGCCCATCTCCTACGAAGAAGCCGCGGTGTACGCCACGCGCGCAGACATCACTCCAAACGGTTACGCCTCACTGCAGCCCTATGTGATTGGGCACATCGCAGGCATCGGGTATCTGGAAGCCCGGCTGCAGGGCATGCGCACCGACACCGCCACCAGTGTGGAGAGCCTGTTCCGCAAGCTGGAGCTGGGGCGAACCGATGTGGTGGTGGACTCACGCTTCAACAGCTGCCTCATCAAAACCCTTGGCCTGCGCAAGGTGCAGCTGCTACAGCCATCGCTGGAAACAGCGCCGGGTTTTCACTTCCTGCACATGCGCCACGCAGCCCTGATTCCCAAAGTCACCGCCGTGCTGCGGCGCATGGCGGCTGACGGCACCATCAAGAAAGTACAGGCGCAGGCGCTCAAGGAGTACCGCACGCAGTGCGACTGACTGCACCCTAGGGGTTTACCACAGGAAAAACGGCGTGGCACGGTGGTTGCGTGAGCAGGCTCCCTCCCTACAATGTGCCCCTTCTCCTACAAGGAACCCCAAGATGCAACTGAATCTCTCGCGCCGCGGCGCTGTGCGCCTGCTGGCCCTGTCTGCTGTCCTCTCCAGCGCCCTGCTCCAGGGTTGCGATTCCGTCCCCTCCGTCATCAAAATCGGCGTTGCCCAGCCCCTCACGGGCAACCTCTCGGCATTGGGCCAAGACTTGCTCAACGGTGTGAACCTGGCAGTGGAAGAACTGAACAAGGAGGGCTTCAAGGTCAAGGGCAAGCCTGTGACCTTTGAAGTGGTGGCCGTAGATGACCGCGCCAACGCCGAGACGGGCAAAGAAGTGGCCAAACAGTTGGTGGACGCCGGTGTGGTGGCCGTCATTGGGCACCTGAACTCCGGGGTGAGCATTGCTGCGGCCCCCATCTATGCAGAAAAAAGCATTGCCGAACTCTGCATTTGCACCAACCCGAAATTCACGCAACTTGGGTTCGATACGACCTTCCGCTTGGTGGGTAACGACAACCTCCAGGCCAAGGCCATTGGCAGCTATTCGGCTTCGCAGTTCAAGGGCGTAAAGGTTGCACTCTTGGACGACGGCACTCCCTACGGCAAAGACTTGGCTGCAGGCGCGGGGGTAGAGCTCAAAGCGGGCAAAAAGGAAATAGTGGTACAGCAGTCATTTGATGACAAAACCACAAAGTTCGATGAAGTGGCAGCCAAGATCAAAGACGCAGGAGTGGAAGTCATCGTATCCACCCTCAACGACTTCCAGATTCTGGCCCTGCTAGACGCACTCAAGGCCATCAATTACACCGATGTGAAATTGCTCGGCGGTGACACCATCAAGACCACACTGATGCTCAAAGGACAAGGCATCATCAGTGGCATCTATGCCACATCCCCCAGCTTGGAGGCCCGGGAGTTCACTGCCGGAGGCGCCTTCCTCGACAAATACCGCGCCAAGTACAAGATCGAACCCGCATACGCTGGCCACTACACCTACGACGCCATGTATGTCCTAGCCGCCGCCATCCGCCGCGCAGAATCCGCAAAACCCAAAGACATCGTGGCCATGCTGCGCAAGATTGACGGCTATGCCCCGGTCACCGGCTCCATGAAATGGGACGCGCAGGGCGAACAGCGTTACGGCGTGATTGGGGTGTACAGTGCCAACGGCGGTCTGTGGGAATCACAGATGCGTTCAGACAACTGGTAAACACCACCAGCAGGAGCTCATCATGACCTTGCGTTACACCACAGTGCCCAACACCCTGCCAGAGAGCAAGATGCGCCTGTACCCAACCAAGGTCATCAACGTCATCGGCGGGCCGGGGTGTGACAAATCGCTCATCTCCTCGGCCATCATCCTCTACCTGCACCTGCATAGCCGCACGGTAGAAACCATCCCCGACTACGCCAAATCCCTGGTCTGGCAGCAAAACTTTGAAGTGCTCAAGAACCAGTACTTCATTGCCCAGCGCCAATACGAGATGCTCAACCTGCTCGACGGCCAAGTGCAGTTCCTCATCACCGAGTGCTCGCTGCCCCAGGTGCTGTACTACAACGAGAACTACCCCGAAAACATTTGTGACGTAGCCAAAACCCGCGCGCAAATTTTGGAGTGGTACCGCCAGCACAACAACATCAATGTGTTTGTGGAACGTGGCGACAAGAAATACGTGCACACCGGCCGCTTTCAGGACGAGGACCAAGCCCGCAATGTGGACCGCGGTCTGCGCGCCACGCTGGTCCGCGAGGGGCTGCATTACACCGCACTGAAGCCCGATGTGGAATCCATCAACGCCTTTGCCAAAACCCTGCTCGACTGAGCGTGCACTAGTGCAGTGCACAGAAGCCATCCAAGCACCAAATGAATACGGGTTTTCACCTACGAATCCCGGTTTTGGGAGTAATGAAATTCATGCATCATTAGATCTTTGAATACAACAAGGACCTAAGTACAAGCCTCATGTCCAGTGCCTGTGACTTGCGCTAACGTCCGCGTTGTGGAAATTAATTCCCGCTGTTTTTTCTTTGTGTTTATTTTTTGGAGTTTTTATGCAATTCAAAGTTAAGAGTACTTTGACGGTATTGGCTGCTGCAACCCTGTTGGTTGCCTGCGGCAAAAAAGAAGAAGCGGCTCCCGTAGCTGACGCTGGTGCGGTCGTCAAGATCGGCCACGTTGGCCCCACCAGTGGCGCTATCGCCCACTTGGGCAAGGACAACGAAAACGGCGCCCGTCTGGCGATCGAAGAGCTCAACGCCGCTGGCGTGATGATCGACGGCAAGAAAGTGACCCTGGAACTGATCGCCGAAGATGACGCTGCAGATCCAAAGCAGGGTACTGCCGTGGCACAGAAGCTGGTTGACTCCAAAGTGGCTGGCGTGGTCGGACACTTGAACTCCGGCACCACCATCCCTGCCTCCAAGATCTACAGCGACGCGGGCATTCCCCAAGTCTCTCCATCTGCTACCAACCCCAAGTACACCCGCCAAGGTTTCAAGACCACCTTCCGCGTGGTGGCCGATGACACCCAACTGGGCGGCACCCTGGGCAAATACGCTGTCGGCACCCTGAAGGGCAAGTCCATCGCAGTGATCGACGACCGTACTGCCTACGGCCAAGGCGTGGCAGAAGAATTTGCCAAGGCCGTGGAAGCTGCTGGCGGTAAAGTCGTGGCCAAGGAATTCACCACCGACAAAGCCACCGACTTCAACGCCATCCTGACCACCATCAAGGGCAAGAAACCTGACGTCGTGTTCTTCGGCGGTATGGACGCTGTAGCCGGCCCCATGTTGAAGCAAATGAAATCCCTGGGCATCAAGGCCAAGTTCATGGGCGGCGACGGCATCTGCTCCACCGAACTGGTCAAGCTGGCTGGCGACGCAGTGTCTGACGACCAAGTGTTCTGTGCCGAAGCTGGTGGCGTCGAAGGCGAAGCCAAGGCTGGCATGGAGGAATTCAAGACCAAGTTCAAGGCCAAGTTCAACGCCGACGTGCAGGTCTACGCCCCCTACGTGTACGACTCCGTCAAGCTGATGGTGGCTGCCATGGTCAAGGCCAATTCGTCGGACCCAGCCAAGTACCTGCCTGAGCTGGCAAAGACCGACTACAAGGGTGTGACCGGTCCTATCATGTTTGACGAAAAGGGTGACATCAAGAATGGCGCCTTGACGCTCAAGACGGTGCGTGGTGGCAAGCTGGAAACTCTGGCCGTCATTCGCTAAATTGTTTTTTAGTAAGTGAGTTAACTTGATAGGGACTCTCGCAAGAGAGTCCCTTTTTTCTTGATAGGCTCGCAATGACACGTCTACGTTTTACGCTCTCCGTCTTCGCCTGGTGTGCATGGTTGGGCTTGACCGCGTGTGCGCAATTGCCCGCCCAAATTGCAGAGTTGGGCTGGCAAGACTTGTATGGCGACAGAGGTGCGCAGGTACTGGCCCGCGACTACGTCATGTGCACCGAACTCACCGAACAGCGCAGAAGCCTGTTGGGTGGCTGCATGGCTGCGCGAGGATGGAAAGTCGCTACAGATTGAGTGGCCCTATGGGCACACATTGATTCCCCCGCATCACTGCTTATCCAACCCCAGTCAGGCCCTTGGCTGCAGCCCCACCGGTACATAACGCGCCAGCCGCGCCGCAATGGCCACCTCGTGCCGCTGCCACCACACGCCCAGTGCCACCACCCCCAGGCCCAGCAGCGTGAGCGCCAGCGGGAACAGCAGGCTGTCCTGAAACACCTCGTGCGACAAATGGCCCAGGTACAGCGCAACACCCAATGCGCCAAACACCGTAAACACGCGCCGCCCAATGGCCGCGCCCGCCATCACCAGCGCCAGGTTGATCAACGCGTACATGAATTTGCCCAGCTCCGAATCCGACTCGCGCAGACTCAGCCCGCACCAGAACATCAGCGTGCCAAAGATGTACAGCCAAAACGCAAAGTCCTGCCGCCACTCTGCCGTCTTGGACAGGCGGCTGCGCACATCCACCCACAGCGCCACCACCACCGTGCCAATGCCAAACACCAGCGACATATCGCGCATAAACGTCCACTCCCAGCCATGGTCGTTGAGCAGCGCATTGGCCACATCCATGCTCATGTACCAAAGCGTCAGCGCCAGTGGCATCACCATGAAGGGCAAGCGGTAGCGCCACAGCATCACCACGCCTGCGGCCAGCGTGGCAAATTCAAGCGTGATCCAGCGCCAGTCAATGCGCGTGTGGTAGCTCGAAAACGCCTCAGGCCCACCGGGCGGCCACAGCCCAGCCAGGCTCTGTGCGCTCCAGACTGCCAGCGGCACCAGAAACACCGCCAGCGTAGCCAGCAAGCCCGCAGGCACACGCAGCCCACGCGTTTTGAAACGGTCTGCCACCAGCAGGCACGCCACCATGTAACCCAGCGCAATCGCCAACAGTGCCCCGGCACCCAGCGACTCAAAGCCCAGCGTCATGAACAGGCTCATGGCCCCAATGGCCACCAGCCCGCCAAAGTAATACAACACATTCACAAAACCAAAGGCTGGTGCAGCATGCACCTGCACGTGCGGCTCGGTGTGTGCCGGGGCGCTATGGCTCCAGCGTTGCCACAGGCTCTGGGCCTGCGCTTCGGTCACCACGCCATCACGCGCGGCCTCCTTCAAATCCTGCAAACGCAGCTCCACCACCAGATTGGCAGTGTCCGTAAAGTCTTTGATGTGCATGGTGCATACCTGCTGTGGTTTTGCCGCATATGTACCACAGGCAGGCTCCTAGAATCCGCCCATGCACACCCCCACGCCCACCACCCAGGCTGCAGACCTGCCTGCCATCTTGGAGCAGATCCACACCGAAGCCCAGGCCCTGTTTGGTCAAGGCCGGGTGGCCAGCTACATCCCGGCGCTGGCCGAAGTGCCGCCGCGCCAGTTCGGCATGGCCGTGGCGCTGGTGGATGGCAGCACGTACAACGTGGGGGACGCACACACGCCGTTCTCGCTGCAAAGCATCACCAAACTCTTCACCTTTGTGCTGGCGCTCAAAGCTGTGGGCAATGCCCTCTGGCAGCGCGTGGGCCGCGAGCCGTCTGGCGCAGCCTTCAACTCCATGGTGCAGCTGGAGACTGAAAAAGGCATCCCGCGCAACCCCTTCATCAACGCAGGGGCCCTGGTCATCACCGACATCCTGACCACCCGCTACGCCCACCTGGACTACGCGCTCCTGGGCGCCCTGCGCCGCCTGACCGATGACCCTGAGCTGAGCTGGAACGTGCGCATTGCCAGATCAGAACGCGAGACCGCCCACCGCAACATGGCGCTGGCGTATTTCATGAAGAGCTACGGCAACTTCATGAACGACCCCGAGCTGGTGCTGGACAACTACTGCCGCCAGTGCGCCACCGAGATGAGCTGCGCCCAGCTGGCCCAAGCCACCATGTTTTTGGCCAACAGCGGGCGCGACCTGGGCCGCGATGGCCAACCCGATGAGCAGTTTCTGGCCGCCGACGATGCGCGCCGCGTCAACGCCCTCATGCTCACCTGCGGCGCCTACGACGCGGCGGGCGACTTTGCGTACCGCATCGGCCTGCCCGTCAAGACCGGGGTGGGCGGCGGCATTGTTGCAATTGCGCCGGGCGTGGGTACTATTGCCGTGTGGGCGCCCGGAGCTGGACGCCAAAGGCAACTCGGTGCTCGGCGCGTTTGCCCTGGAAAGGCTGGTGCAACTGACCGCCTGGAACCACACCCCATAATAAAAACATCAGGGAGCCACTGCAGAACGTGGAAAGGGCGCCATGCCCATTTGGCTCAAAACGCTGCGTACCAGCCTAGCGTGTCTGCTGGCACTGGCAACGTGGCCCGTGCAAGCGGAAAAGCTTTCCGTTGTGTATGCCCGCGAAATCCCCGAGACCGACAGTCGGCTCGAATACCCCGTGCGGCTGCTGGAGCTGGCCCTGAAGAAATCCGGCACCAACTACGACATACGCGCCTACCCCCGCCCCATGCCGCAGGGTGCGGCACTCGGTCGGCTGGCCACAGGCGCCGGAATCAACTTGGCGTGGAGCATGACCTCCAAAGACCGCGAAGCGCAGCTGCTACCCATCCGCATCCCCATCGACAAAGGCCTGTTTGGTTACCGTATTGCATTTGTGCGGGAGCAAAACAAGGGCATCATTTCCAGCGTCAAAGGGCTGGCAGATCTGCGCGCCTTCTCGGCCGGCCAGGGCCACGACTGGCCCGACACCGACATCCTGCAAGGCAACGGCCTGCGGGTGACCACCAGCACTGCTTACGAAGGCCTGTTTGCCATGTTGCAGGCTGGCCGGTTTGACTACTTTCCGCGCTCCATTCTGGAGATATGGGACGAAACCGGGCTGGCCAGCAAACAGCAGCTGGTGGTGGAAGACAAGGTGCTGCTGCACTACCCGGCGGCCATCTACTTTTTTGTGAACAAGAAAGACACAGCGCTAGCCAAGGCAATTGAAACCGGCCTGCACAAAGCCATGGCCGATGGCAGCTTTGATACGCTGTTTTACCAACGCTTTGGCGACGTCATCAAACGCGCCAACCTGCGCGGCCGCGTGGCCATTGCGCTGACCAACCCCCTGCTGCCCGCCGCCACGCCCCTGTCGCGCAAGGCGCTGTGGCTGGACGTCAACAAGCTGCCCAATTAAACGCCCGACTTACGCCTCGGCCCAGACCAGGCGGTCCCGCCCCTGCCCCTTGGCCGCGTAAAGCGCGTAGTCCGCCCGGCGCATGTTGTGGGCGGCGTCCTGGCTCGGGTCCAACATGGTGAGCCCGGCCGAGCAGGTGTAGGCAAAGTCCGGCACCTCGGGCAACGGGCGGGCGCTGCGCGCTTTTTCCAGTACCCGCCCCACCATCTGCTCCAGCGCTGCGTGGCTAATGTTGGGCACCAACAGCATGAACTCCTCGCCCCCCAGGCGGCCAAAGCCATCCTCCCGGCGCAGCGTGGCCTCTACCAGCCGGGCAAAGTGCACCAGAACCCCATCGCCCGCGTGGTGGCCATAGGTGTCGTTCACCCGCTTGAAATGGTCCAGGTCCAGCATCACCAGGCCGCAGGGCTGCTGGCGCTCGCGCAGCTGGTCCAGGCGCTTGTCCAGCTGCTGCAGCACGTGAGCGCGGTTGCTGATGCCGGTGAGCGCATCCACCTGCGCCGCGCGTAGCGCCCCGTCGCGCGCCATGCGCAGCGAGCGCTCCCCCACCCGCATGGACGAAATATCAAACGCCACACACAGCATCCAGCCCTGCTCGTCCACCGTCTCGGTCATGTAGATCCAGCGGCCATCGGTCAGGTCGGCCTCGAAGGTGCGAAACGGCAGCTTGCCCCGGCGCGAGCGGGTGGACGTGAGCCAGGCCTCAAAGTCATCCGTTTTGATGGCCGCGCCCACACCCGATGTGTGGCTGCAGCGCATCAGGTCGGTCCAGGTCGGCTCCGCCCCCGGGGCCACGTCAAACGCCGTGCGAAACGCCGGATTGGCATACCGCATGGTGTCCGTCGCATCAAACAGCGACACAAACAGCGGCGACTGCTCGTACAGCCGCGCCATATGGAGCGCATGGGCGTTGGGCACCGTGGGGGGCAAGACCATAAACAGCTGCTTGTTCAAATAGTGTGGAAACTGCTGTGCCCCAGTGTACGGGCGGCCCTGCACAAAGCAAAGCGCCGTCTAAAATCCAGCGCATGAGCGCCAACACCCCTTCTTCCGCCGCTAACGCCGCCAACACCCCCGAATCCCCCAAGATCAGCAACTTCCTGCGACAGATCATCGAATCCGATCTGGACAAAGGCACCTACGCCAGCCGCAAATGGGCCGGCACCCCGGGCGACGCTGCGCACCATGCCGCGGGTCAGCCTGACCCCGCCAAGATCCGCACCCGCTTTCCGCCCGAGCCCAATGGCTACCTGCACATCGGCCACGCCAAGAGCATCTGCATCAACTTCGGCCTGGCGCGCGACTACGGCGGCGTCTGCCACCTGCGCTTTGACGACACCAACCCCGAGAAGGAAGACACCGAATACGTCAACAGCATCATTGACGCGGTGAAGTGGCTGGGCTTTGACTGGAACGGCGCGCCTGATGCCGCAGCCTACCAAGCCAGCGACTACTTCGGCTTCATGTACCGCGCGGCAGAGTATTTGATTGAAGCCGGCCACGCCTATGTGGACGAGCAAACCGCCGAGCAAATGCGCGTCAACCGCGGTGACTTTGGCAAGCCCGGTGTCGACAGCCCCTTCCGCACACGCACGCCCGCAGAGAACCTAGTGCGCTTTCGCGAAATGCGCGACGGCAAGCACGAAGATGGATCGATGGTGCTGCGCGCCAAGATCGACATGGCCAGCCCCAACATCAACATGCGCGACCCGGCCATCTACCGTATCCGCCGCGCCACGCACCACAACACCGGCGACACCTGGTGCATCTACCCGATGTACACCTACGCGCACCCGATCGAAGACGCGCTGGAGCAAATCACCCACAGCCTGTGCACGCTGGAATTTGAAGACCAGCGCCCGTTTTACGACTGGCTGCTGGAGCGCCTGGCCGAAGGCAAGTTGTTGGACACACCCCCCCCGCGCCAATATGAGTTTGCCCGCCTGAACCTCACCTATGTGATCACCAGCAAGCGCAAGCTGGCACAGCTGGTGTACGACCACAAGGTGAGCGGCTGGGACGACCCGCGCATGCCCACCATCGTCGGCCTGCGCCGCCGCGGCTTCACGCACGAGGCGATTCAGATGTTTGCCGACCGCATTGGCGTGACCAAGAGTGATAGCTGGATTGACTACAGCACACTGGAAGGCTGCCTGCGCGAAGACCTGGAAGCCAAGGCCCACCGCGGCATGGCCGTCATCAACCCCGTCAAACTGGTGATGACCAACTGGGACGAGGTGATGGGCGCCGGCCACCTGGAAGCCTGCACCCTGCCCGCCCTGCCCCACCCGCCCGAAGGTGTAGAGAGCCCAACGCGCCACTTCACCATCGGCAAAGAGGTGTGGATCGAGCGCGAAGACTTTGAAGAAGTGCCGCCCAAGGGCTACAAGCGGCTGTTCCCCGGCAACAAGGTGCGCCTGAAGGGCGGCTACGTGATCGAGTGCACCGGGTGCAACAAGGATGCGAACGGCGTCATCACCGAAGTGCTGGCCACCGTGGTGCCCGACACCAAGAGCGGCACCCCCGGCGCCGACACCGTGAAGGTGAAAGCCGCCATCACCTGGGTGGGCGTGGCCGACGGCGTGCAAGCCGAAGTGCGCATGTACGACCGCCTGTTCAGCGACGCGCAACCCGACGCGGGCGGCAAAGACTTTATTGAGAGCCTGAACCCGAACAGCCTGAAGGTCGTCACCGCGATTGTTGAGCCGTCATTGGCCAACGCTTTGCCGGACCAGAAGTTTCAGTTTGAACGGCATGGGTACTTTGTGGCGGATCGGGTGGATCACGTCACTGGTTCCAAGCCTGTGTTTAACTTGGCGGTGGGGTTGAAGGATAGTTGGGGGAAATAGCAGACGCCCAATAGCTTTATGCGATCGGTTTTGGGTCTAAGAAGGCGGTTACACAGAGTTTGAGCTGCCATCTATAGCCGTACCGCTCAAAAGTGGAAGCCTGGGAGAAAGATAAATAAGCGCCCTCGACGACCTCAAAAAGTCCCTGCAGCACAATGCCTTCAACGGCCAGTAGCAACCCAAAAATGCCCTTCGCACAAGAAAGCAACAAATGACGCGACTAAAAATCAGAAACTTTGGCCCCATCGAGCAGGGCATGCAGGGTAACGATGGGTGGATCGACTTCAAGCGAGTGACGGTCTTCATTGGCAACCAAGGCTCGGGCAAAAGCACGCTGGCCAAGCTCTTCTCTACCTTTGCATGGATGGAAAAGGCCTTGGTGCGCGGCGACTATGAACAGCGCTGGTTTGAGCGCAAAGACAGGCTTAAAAATCAGTTGCTGCCATACCACCGTCTTGAGCATTACCTTCAGACGGAGGGCAGCCACATTGAGTTCCAAGGCGACGCATACGAATTTCGGTCGGAAGACTCACGCTTGTTGATCAATAAACGAGCCGACACCAACTACCAGTTGCCACAGGTGATGTATGTGCCGGCCGAGCGCAATTTCATTGCCTATGTGCGGCACCCCAGGGAATTGAAGCTTTCTTCAGATGCCCTGAAGGAATTTTTGGCAGAGTATGACAAGGCCAAGGCACACATGAGCGGTGCGGTGCGCCTGCCCATCAACGATACCGAGCTGGAATACGACAAGCTCAACGACTTGCTCCACCTTAAAGGCACCAACCACAAGCTGCGGCTGACCGATGCCTCCAGCGGCTTTCAGTCGCTGGTGCCCGTTTATCTGGTGAGCCGCTATCTTGCGGGAACGGTGGAATCAAAAGATCAAGCCCCTATGAGCACGCAGGAGCTAGATCGCTTCAAGAAATGGGCGGCAGAGATCTTTGCTAACGAAAGCTTGACAGAAGAACAACAGCGAGCGGCACTGTCCACCCTGTCGGCCCGGTTCAACAAAAAAGCTTTTTGGAACATCGTGGAGGAGCCCGAACAAAACCTTTTCCCGGCTTCGCAGTGGGAAATCCTCAAAAGCCTGTTGGAGTTCAATACCCAAGGGCCACACAACCGGCTGGTCATGACCACCCACAGCCCGTATATCGTGAGTTATCTCAGTCTAGCGGTACAGGCACATCAACTGCACACCAAGTTTCAAGCGATGGATCGTGCAGATTTGATGAATGCACTTGCTGCAATAGTGCCGGCACACGCCATGGTGGCGCCGCAAGATTTGGCCATTTACGAGATGAGCGAAGAGAGAGGCACAGTGACCGAGCTGTCTAGCTTTGAAGGCATACCTTCGGACGGCAATGCACTCAATGCCTACCTCCGCATGGGCAACGATTTGTTCGACCAGTTGCTGGACTTGGAAGAGGCCGTTTGAGCTATGGATTTCTTCAACCCCCATTGCCAAAGCGGGCCCTACACGCAAGAAGCCTTTGGCGTCTGCGATGACCAAAATAGTCAAGTGGCTTACGTCGACACCGACCTAGCAAATGCCAAGGAGAAGTGGACGGCGACGGTGAAGAATGAAAAGCAAATCCCCGTGACCTTCACGGCGGTTGACGGGTGCGTGATTCGAGCTAGCGCAGAGCCAGGTCGTGGTCGCTGCGATGCCATGCTGACCACGACCAAGTCACTGTTCTTGCTGGAGTTGAAAGAGCGCAAGGGCAAGGGCGACTGGCGAAAGGTGGCTTGCGACCAGTTGGAGTCCACAATCTGCTTCTTGATAGAGCATCACACAAAACAATTGGTGCAGTTCACGCGCAAAAAGGCGCAAGCTTGCAACAGCAAGCGGCCAGGCTTTGTGGAGCTTGAGCCGGAACTCAAACTTCGATTTTCCAAGTATGGTTTTCGAATTGACACCCAAGCCACCGTGGTCGTGGTTTCTTGATCGGATTTTGATCCAAGCGGCCTGCCGAAACTGGTTTTGCTACTGCTGACGGGATGAGGACCGGCAGCCCAACATGAGGCACTCGAAGCCACTTAAAAAGCCCCGCAGTCGCAACGCTTTTCTTAGCTGCTGCGCACATTCAATGCGGGCTTGATGCCAATTTGGCACATAAACAACCGCCTGGGTAAACTGGGGCCCGTGCAACCCCAGTCAATCCTCCACTTCTGGTTCACCGAGCTAAACCCCAAGCAGCACTTCGTCAAAGACACCGCGCTGGACGAAGCGATGCGCAGCCGCTTTGGCGCCACGCTGGAAGCCGCAGCCCGCTGCGAGTTGTTTGCCTGGCGCGCAACGCCAGAGGGGCGGCTGGCGGAGATATTGGTGTTGGACCAGTTCTCGCGCAACATCTTCCGCGACACTCCTCGCGCGTTTGCGCAGGACGCGCTGGCGCTGGTGTTGGCGCAAGAGATGGTGGCCGGTGGGCATGACCAGCAGCTCACGCCCGCGCAGCGCGCCTTTGCCTACATGCCCTATATGCACAGCGAGTCGCCGGTGGTGCACGAAGAAGCGGTGCGGCTGTTTGCGCAGCCTGGCCTGGAATACAACCTGGACTTTGAACGCCGCCACAGGGCCATCATCGACCGCTTCGGTCGTTACCCCCACCGCAACGCCATCTTGGGCCGCACCTCCACGTTAGAGGAGCTGGCCTTCCTGAGCGAGCCGGGCTCTTCGTTCTAGGCTTTGCCTTGTATTTGCTACGCTTTTAGTAGCTGCTTGCGCAATATTCACGGGGGCTAGAGGCCGATTTGACACATAAACGGCATACTCCGTTAAACTCCAACCCATGAGCCCCTCCCAAGCCCTGAGCCAACACCGTGAAGCTGTCTGCCGTGCAGCGGCACGTTATGGCGTGGCCAATCCCAGGGTATTTGGTTCAGCCCTGCATGGGAATGACCAAGAGGGCAGCGACCTGGATTTGTTAGTGGACACACTGCCTGGCACCACACTGTTCGATCTGGGTGGCCTGCAGGATGAACTGCAAGAGTTGCTGGGCGTATCCGTCGATGTGCTGACCCTCAAAGACCTGCCCATCAAGTTCCGCGACGTTGTCGCCCAGGAAGCCCGCCCTGTATGACCCTGAACAGGTTGCCGGACTATCTGGACCACATGCGACAAGCGATTGCAGACGCGCAGTCTTTCACAGAAGGCATGGCCCAAGCGGACTTCGTACAAGACAAGCGGACCCAGCAAGCGGTGGTGATGAGCCTGATCGTCTTGGGCGAAGCGGCAACCAAGGTGATGGATCAATACCCCGCCTTTGCCGAACAGCACGGTCAAATCCCTTGGCGCAGCATGCGTGGCATGCGCAACCGTATTGCCCATGGCTACTTTGACATCAACCTGGAAGTGGTCTGGGACACCGTTCAAACAGCACTACCCGCATTGAAAAATCAACTTGACGCACTGCCGCCGGGCTGACGCTTGCGCAGTCCCGTTCCGAGAAGCATCCCACGCAGACTTGGCAGACTTGAAGTCGCAATGTGCGACTTCAAGCAGGGCTGTATTTGCTACGTTTTTAGTAGCTGCTTGCGCACAGTCTGCGCTGGCTAGCGGCCGATTTGACACATAAACAGGTCACTCCGTTAAACTCAAGCCCATGCGCCCCTCCGAAGCCCTTTCGCTGCACCGCACGCAAATCCGCGAGATTGCGTTGCGCCACCGCGTGAGCGGTGTGCGGGTGTTTGGCTCTGCGCTGCATGGTGACGACACGGCGGACAGCGATCTGGACTTGCTGGTGGAACCCACCGCACAAACCACGCTGATGGACATCGGCGCTATCCGGTTTGAGTTGAAGCAACTGCTGGGCATGGATGTAGATGTGCTGACGCCCAATGGATTGCCCGCGAGTTTCAGGGAACAGGTATTGCGTGAAGCAGTGGCCGTATGAGCCGGGCAGACCCGCTGCGCGCCGCTGATTACCTCGCGATCGTGTGACAGACCATTCAGAACGATCTACCGCCACTCTTGCGGCAGATACTGGCGCTTCGTTGAATTAACGGGTTTATGGGCCGCACCACCACCGCAAAAACTCAGCCAAGCCGCCTGACACCTTCTCCCAAAGCGCTGCAGAAGGCGCTGGTGCAATCCGCCCAGCAAGCGCAGCGCCTGGCGGATGCCTTTGGCATCAAAGTGCCAAGCATCAAACCCAAAGCGCCACACAGTTCCCGCAGAGCCGGTTAGTCACCCGGTTCTGCCCAGCCTACGGCTGTGTAATCGCACCCCATGCAACCCCAACCCATCCTCCACTTCTGGTTCGAAGAGCTAACCGACAAGCAGCACTTCATCAAAGACACCGCGCTGGACGAAGCGATGCGCGGCCGCTTTGGCACCACGCTGGAAGCTGCGGCGCGCTGCGAGCTGTTTGCCTGGCGCGCGACGCCCGAGGGGCGGCTGGCGGAGATATTGGTGTTGGACCAGTTCTCGCGCAACATCTTCCGCGACACGCCCCGCGCGTTTGCGCAAGACGCGCTGGCGCTGGTGTTGGGGCAGGAGATGGTGGCCGGTGGGCACGACCAGCAGCTGACGCCGCGCAGCGCGCCTTTGCCTACATGCCCTATATGCACAGCGAGTCCGCCGTGGTGCATGCCGAGGCGGTGCGGCTGTTTGCGCAGCCGGGGCTGGATAGCAACTACGACTTTGCGCTGCGCCACAAAGCCATCATCGAACGCTTCGGCCGCTACCCCCACCGCAACGCCATCCTGGGCCGCACCTCCACGCCTGAAGAACTGACCTTCCTGAGCGAGCCGGGGTCTTCGTTTTAGGTTGCCACAGCTGGTTTGCTACGCTTTTGGTAGCTGCACACGCATATTTCATGGAGGCTAGAGGCATTTTCAGTATGAAAACCTCCGCTCCGACGACGCGGTGCGCTCAGCTAAGCAACTGAATTTTGCTTTCCGTTATCTCCCACGAAGTACACCAACCCAACCGGCGCTGTGGCATGGCGTTAGTGCCCATAATGATCTGTGTGAGGTCGCACCGATCCAAGCCGCCATTGTCTTCAATGATCCATTGGTAACGCTGCACCAAGTCGTTGAGTGAACCCAGGTCAGTGCAGCTATCAGTTTTGGCAAAGCTGCCTTCGTAGTACGGCACCAATGCCCGGTCAATGGCATCGTCGCTGATGCCGCGCATTTGGAGCAGTTGCTGCAGACCGGCGAGCAGCATGTTGGGCAGCGATTCGACCGTTACGGGCTTTTTCCCTTGAAACAAGATGAACGAGAGTAAGGTCACCTCGCTCATGAAGATATAGGCCTTGCGCCGCCCGATGTCAAAACGATGGATGTACCAGTTGCCCAGCGGAGCCGCGCTGGGCATGGAATTGATCAAAGAATTTTTCGACAGGCCCAATGCTTTTTGCACGATGCCTGTGCATTTCAAATACAGCATAGGCGGATTTTGCTACATGCCCACTGCAACGCTCTCTTGGGCCACACGCCCGAAGAACTGGCCTTTCTGTTTGAGTCTTCGATCTAAATTCAATGACTTGGCGCATCACCTACTACAACGAGCGTGTTCGTAAAGAGGTTCTGACCATGCCAGCAGGCATTGTTGCTGACTATGTTCGCCTCACCGATGCCATGGCTTTGCATGGTGCTGATCTGCGTATGCCGCATTCCAGAGCCATGGGCGCCGGGCTTTTTGAATTGCGCCTGGCCCGTAGACGACTGAAAGAGGTACAACATGGCTGATACCGGCTACAAACCTGTGCCGCATGACGCGGCATTCCGCAAAGCACTGCTGGCCAAACCCGGCGTGAAGAAGGCATTCGACGCGCTGGAAGAGGAATACACCGCGCTGCACACCATGCTGGAGGCGCGCCAAGCTGCGGGCCTCACTCAAGTCGATGTGGCAAGCCGCATGGGCACCACCGTGTCTGCCGTTTCTCGGCTGGAGGCGTCATTGCGTAGCGAAAAGCACTCCCCATCTTTTGCGACCCTGCGCAAGTACGCGCAGGCCTGCGGCAAAAAGCTCGTCATTCAAATGATCTTATTGGCGCCTGCTCCCATGCACCCAACCCATCCTCCACTTCTGGTTCACCGAGCTATCCCCCAAGCAGCTCTTCGCCAAAGACACCGCGCTGGACGAAGCGATGCGCAGCCGCTTCTGTCTCACGCTGGAAGCCGCAGCCCGCTGCGAGTTGTTTGCCTGGCGCGCCACGGCTGAGGGGCGGCTGGCGGAGATATTGGTGTTGGACCAGTTCTCGCGCAACATTTTCCGCGACACACCGCGCGCGTTTGCGCAGGATGCGCTGGCGCTTGTGCTGGCGCAGGAGATGGTGGCCGGTGGGCACGAGCAGCACCTGAGCCCCAAGCAGCGAGCCTTTGCCTACATGCCCTACATGCACAGCGAGTCCGCCGTGGTGCACGCTGAGGCGGTGCGGCTGTTTGCGCAGCCTGGCCTGGAGAACAACCTGAACTTTGAGCTGCGCCACAAGGCCATCATCGACCGCTTTGGCCGCTACCCCCACCGCAACGCCATCCTGGGCCGCACCTCCACGCCTGAGGAGCTGGCCTTCCTGAGCGAACCGGGGTCTTCGTTCTAGTGTGGCACCTTGGTTTTGCTACATTTTTGGTAGCTGCTTGCGCATATTTTACGGTGGCTAGAGGCCAATTTGACACATAAACTGCAGCCCACGGTAAACTCCAACCCATGCTGCGCGAGAACCTCCCAACCGACACCCTAACGGCCACCCGCGCCTTCGCGGCGCGGATTGCCAGTGCATACCCAACGCAAAGCATCCTGCTGTTTGGTAGCCGTGCGCGTGGCACGGCACATGCAGAGAGCGATGCCGATGTGGCCGTAGTGCTGAAAGGTGCGCCGGGGCATTTTGTGCACACCAAGATGGCAATGAACGACATTGCCTATGACGTCCTGCTGGACACGGGTATTCGCATCCAGCCACTGCCCGTTTGGGAGTCTGAGTGGGCACACCCCGAGAGTTATTCCAACCCCCATCTGCTGCACAACATTGCGCGTGACGGTATTGCGCTGTCATGAACGAACACGATTTGATGGTCAAGGCCCAGCGCGCACTAGCCAGTGCTCGCACGTTATTGGCGGATGGTGACAACGACGGCGCCTGCAACCGAGCGTACTACGCGATGTTTGACGCAGCCCGCGGTGCGCTGTTGGCCAGCAAGGCTCCTGTCTCACCCGAAGTTGCCAAAACCCATAGCGGTCTTATCAGTGCCTTTTCATTGCACCTGGTCAAACTTGGCAAGTTCCCCGTGGAGTTAGGCAAGTCTTTCAACAAAGCGGAAGACTTGCGGCTCATTGCCGACTACAAAGGTGACCCGCTGGACACTGTCGATGCGCTCTGGGTCGTGGAACAGGCCGCAGTGTTTGTCGGCGCCATTCAAGACAGCTTCTTTTCTTAGCAGGCCATCATCGAACGCTTGGGCCGCTACCCCCACCGCGACACGATTCCGGGCAGCACCTCCACGCCCGAGGAGCTGGCATTCTTGAGCGAGCCGGGGGCGTCGTTCTAGGTTTGCGGCACTCTATTTGCTACGCTTTTAGTAGCTGCTCGCGTAGACTTCACATGCGCTAGAGGCCAATTTGGCACATAAAAGGCTTGCTCCGGTAAACTCCAGCCATGCACCCCATCATTGCACAACACCGCCCCGGCATCTCTGCCATTTGCCAGCGCTACCGCATTCAGCGCTTGGAGGTGTTTGGCTCAGCAGCGCGGTCAGTAGACTTTGATCCTGCCAGCAGCGATGCAGATTTTCTGGTGGAATTTGCGCCCGGCGTTCAACCGAACTTGCAAATGCTATTCGGAGCCAAAAAAGAGCTGGAAATATTGCTCGGGCGCAGCGTGGACCTCGTAGAACCCGATGCGGTGCGCAATCCCTACGTGCTGGCCAGTATCAATCGCAGCCGCGAAGCCGTTTATGCAGCGTGACCCACGGGCTTTTTTGTGGGAAGTGCGCGAGTCCGCCTTGGTGATTCAGTCGTTCACGAATGGCATGGATGCTGCCGCATACGCCAACAACGCGATGGCCCAGGCTGCAGTGGAGCGCAAATTTGAAGTCATCGGCGAGGCACTCAATCAATTATCAAAGTGCGACGCTGCACCACGCGCTTTGAGCTGCGCCAGAAAGCGATCGCTGCCCCCCCCCCACCGCAACGCCATCCTGGGCCGCGCCTCCACGCCCGATGAGCTTGCGTTTTTGAGCGAACCGGGGTCTTCGTTCTAAGTTTGTGGCAGCTGATTTGCTACGCTTTAAGTAGCTGCTTACGCATATTCCACGCGGGCTAGATGCCTATTTGGCACACCATTGCTGCTCGCACGGTATGCCGTCGCCGTTGCCATCCAATTGCATACCCGGGCAGTTTTGCAGGAACAGTGTGGCCTCTTGGCACGACGTCATCTGGCTGCACATGCTGCGTCCATCACACCTGAAGCCGTTTGGTAGCGACAACTTGGCTGGCGACAAGCTCGCGGGGGGAGCTGGCAAAGCCGAATCAAAACGGGCCGCGCGATTTGCATAGTGGCTGTAGCCAAACCACAGCAATGCACACACCAGCAAGCCACTGATGGCCTTGCCAAAAAAGCCGGGCGATTCGCCTTCGCCAGATTTGCTGAGACGTACTGGCCGCCGCGGCGCTGGGGCGCTATGAATTTCGCCTGGCCTGCGAACACGCACAGCACTGCGCTTGCCGTTTCTGTCGGGCTCCACCTCAAAGGTCAGCACCTCGCCCTCGGTGGGCAGGCAGCCATTGCGTGCGAAGGCACTGATATGGACGAAGATATCTTGCCCGCCATCATCTGCCACGATGAATCCAAACCCGCGTTCACCGTTCCACTTCTTGAGCTTGCCGCTGTAGCGTGGCTGGTTCATTGTTCGCTCCCGTTGCACTAACGCTTGGACGCCGTGCTGTTTGATTTAGTTGGGAGCATTCTAGAGGTGCTGTTTGCTGCCCACCAAGCCAGAGGAGCTGGCGCTTTTGAGCGAATCGGGTGCGTCGTTCTAGCCAATTACCTATGGAACGCTACTTTTTTAGGAGCTGCTTGCGCATATTTCACGGGCTCTGGAAGCACTTCTCATACATAAAGCGCCTCACACCTACACTGCTCCGCCATGGGCTCCCCATTCAACATTTCTCTACTCGCCCTCGCCATGCTCGCCTTTGCGGGCAACTCGCTGTTGTGCCGTGTGGCGCTCAAGGGCGGCGCCATGGATGCAGCCAGCTTCACCACCGTGCGTTTGGTGTCTGGCGCCATCACGCTAGCCGCCTTGGTGTGGCTGCAGCGCAAGCCTGGCCCACAGGCGGCGCGCACGGCCCTGCTGCCGGGCGATGGCTGGTCCGCAGTAGCTTTGTTTGTGTACGCCGCTGGGTTCTCGTTTGCCTACCTCAGCATGTCGGCGGCCACGGGGGCGCTACTGCTGTTTGGTGCGGTGCAGGCCACCATGATTGCCTGGGGCTTGTACTGCGGCGAACGCCTGAGCCTGCGGCAGCTGGCGGGTTTTGCGCTGGCAGTGGCGGGGTTGGTGGTGCTGATGCTGCCGGGTGTGGCGGCACCAGGCTTGGCGGGCTCGGCGGCCATGTTGGGTGCCGGGGTGGCTTGGGGCGCTTATTCGCTGCGCGGCCGGCGCCCATCTGGCCCCGCTAGCGCGGACCCTACGGCGGTCACCGCGGGCAACTTCATTCGCACCGTGCCAATGGCGCTGGCGCTCAGTGCGGTGGCGCTGCCGCAGCTGCACATTACCAGTAGCGGCCTGCTGTATGCGGTGGCCTCAGGCGCGTTG
Organism: Rhodoferax sp.; assembly: GCF_034519335.1. Classification (GTDB taxonomy): domain Bacteria; phylum Pseudomonadota; class Gammaproteobacteria; order Burkholderiales; family Burkholderiaceae_C; genus Allorhodoferax. The sequence continues at coordinate 9,362 of NZ_JAXHOL010000013.1, read as the reverse complement.
ACTTCGGGCGTGGGCTACGCGGTGTGGTACCGGGTGTTGCCCACGCTGCAAGCCACCCACGCCGCCACGGTGCAGCTTAGTGTGCCGGTGATTGCGGCGGTGGGCGGCGTGGTGCTGTTGGGCGAGGCCGCTACCTGGCATATGGCGCTGTCGGGCTGCGCGATCTTGGGTGGCATTGGCCTGGTGATCTGGAATAAGGCCTAAGCGGTGCGCGGTGCTGCACCGCAGCTTGTAAGAATGTGCGGCGTGAGCAGACAAACATCTTTCAACCGTATTGCCAGCTCACCATGAAAACCTTACTTATCCGCTGCGCCGCGTTGCTGCTGGCCGCCCTCGCCACCTTGGCCCATGCCGCCGAGCCGGTGAGCACCGGCTGGATGAATGGTGCCGCCATTGGTGGCAAAGATGCAGTGTCGTACTACTCACCCGAGGCCAAAGCCAGCCACCAGGTGGTGGACGGCAACAGCACGTTTACCGTGCAGTACCTGGGGGTGCCTTGGCGGTTTGCGTCCAAGGCCAGCGCCGACAAGTTTGCCGCCAACCCTGCGGCTTATGCGCCGCAATACAACGGGCATTGCTCCAACGGGCTGTCGCTGGGCGAGGGCTTGATTCCCACCAGCGGCGCAGTGTGGGAGTTTTTTGACAACAAGCTGCATTTGTTTTACGCCGAGCGCGGCCGCCAGCGCTGGCTCACTGGCGACTGGAAAGCCTATCGCCAGCAGGCCGACAAAGCGTGGCAAGAGATAGTCGCCGCGAAGCGATGAAGGCGCAAACTGCCGGGCATTGCGTCGAGTCTGCAACGGTAGAATTGCTACGCTTTTAGTAGCTGCTTGCGCATATTCCATAAGCTCCAGGCCCAACTTTCACTCCAATTCGGTAAGCGCGCGCTCTATACTGCCGCATGCCTCCAGCCAGTCCCAGCTCCCGCACCACCCTCACCCCGAACCTCGTGCGCGCGCTGACGCTCAACCCGGCAGACCACCCGCGGGGGGTGGCGCACTGGAGTGCGGCCAGCGGCTTGGTGCGCGTGGGGGAGCGGCTGTTTGTGGTGGCCGACGACGAGCTGCACATGGCGGTGTTTGACAGCAGCGCAGTGGATGCGCCCGGCACACTGCTGCGGCTGCTGCAGGGCGACTTGCCGCATGACAAGGGCGAGCGCAAAAAAGCCAAGCCCGACTTCGAAACCCTGGCCCTGCTGCCGCCCTTGCCGGGCTGCCCCCACGGGGCCTTGTTGACATTGGGCTCTGGCTCCAAGCCACAGCGCCAAACTGGCGTGCTGCTGGCGCTGGACGCGCAAGGCTCCCCCAGTGGGGAGCCGCGCATTGTTGATCTGGCGCCGCTGTACGCGCCGCTGCGCGCTCACTTTGCAGACCTGAACATCGAAGGCGCTTTCATGCTGGGCGACGACTTGCTCTTGCTGCAGCGGGGCAACAAGGGCAACGCACTGAGCGCCTGCATTCGCTACGCGTGGAGCCACATGGCCCCTTGGCTGGCGGGCCAGCAGCCCGAGCCACCCAGCCCCCGCGAGGTGCAGGCCATGGACTTGGGCGAGGTGAACGGCGTGCCCCTGAGCCTGACCGACGGCACGCCCCTGCACGGCCGCGCCTGGGCCTTTTGCGCCGTGGCCGAGAGCACGAACGACAGCTACCACGACGGCGCTTGCGTGGGCTCAGCCATTGGCATCGTCACCCCCCAGGGCCAGATAAGCCATCTGCACCTTCTGGCCGGCGCCCCCAAGGTAGAAGGTATTGCCGCACAAGCCACAGAGGGTGGCTGGCAAATCACCCTGGTAACCGACCCGGACGAGCCCAGCACGCCCGCACAGATGCTGCAAACGCAGCTGGCGGTGTAACCAAAGCCAAGACAACTCGCAGCATGGCGCGCCGTAAACACCACCACGTCTATGTGATAGAGCTGCACAAAGACGTGCTGCTGGAGCCGCGCTTTCGCAAAAATAACCCGGGTTATGTGGACGGCAAGCCCTGTGCGTATGTGGGCATGACCGGGCTGGACCCGGATGTGCGCTTTGACAAGCACAAGGCCGGCATTCAGGCCAACCGCTTTGCCCAGCAATACGGCCTGCGCCTGTTGCCCGACCTGTACGAAGGCTTTAACCCCATGCACTACCAAGACGCGGTGGACAAGGAGATCGAGGTGGGCATCGACCTGAGGTCTGCCGGGTTTGGGGTATGGCAGGCTTAGGGCCTATGCAACTTTGGCTGACCGGGGGTCTTCCCGCCCAGCTATGTGCTCATGCGCTTGGCATAGATGTCCATCACGTAGCGAAGCGAAGAACCAGGTGGCAAGGTATCGATGGGCATCCAGCTGCAAATGGCCGCCCACTGCTGTTTGGTGGGTGGCAAGTAAACCTCCGCTAATTGCAGCTTACTGAAGAAAACTCCTACTTTGGGGGCGAGCTTTATTTGCAGCGCGGGCATGCAGAGCGAAGTGAAGCTTGCCAGATGCAATGCCGGCCAGACATACATGAGGCTTGCTGTTGTTAGCAGTAGTTCAAAGAAGGCCAGGTCGCTATTTCGTTTGTGTGCCGTAGCCGCAATCACGTCCACCGGGACCGGAAGCCCCAGCACTACCAATTGCTTGAAGGCAGCGCGCACTACGTCGAAGTCGCTGTCCTCAATGGCTGCAGCAACGTACTCGGCACTGTTTTCTTTATCCATTGCACAAACCGCCACCAATGCGAACCGGCGTAGCACGGCACTTTCTGATCCAAGAGTCGCTCTGACTATTGCCAAGGCCTCGGCAGACTTCAGCTCCACCAGTCCCTCGAGTGCGTATCGCTTGCGGCGTGAACTGCCACTCCCCTGAATTGCATCCCTGCAGAGGGAAAACAAAGTCTGGGGCTCAGCCTTTGACCAATGCCACGCGAGCCATCGAATAGAGAAGGAGTCATCCCACAGCGCCAACCCAATGAGCGTCTGGGGGTGCGCCAAAGCTCTGCGGTGCATGGCAACCAGAATGGCTCTGCGCAATGGCATGGCACGCACTTGTGTGATCTTGTTCATCCACTCCAACAAATCGCTGTCAGGAAGCTCGAAGACATCCCGCTCCACGCTTCTGGCGATAGCGGGGTCACCACTTTGCATTGCATAAAAAATGCGCTCTTGGGCTGACCAGGTTAAGGCCTGCGAAGTGCGTAACCAGCAAGCTCTGCGTACTTTGGCCCGATGGTGCTGTAGCCCTGCGACAAGTGCTTCACGCCCCTCTGCACTGTCCAAACGCGAATTCAGCGCCCCGAAAATCTCTTCATGACTTACGCGACTTTGTCCAGACAAAGATTCGATGTCTGGAAGAATGTCAACAATCAAAGGCAGTGGTAGGTCTGCCAGCCAAGCCAGAACCAAGCGCATGGCCCTTGCTCGGTTGCTTGGCACATAGTCATTCAGCCTACCGATCACGGGCCCAAAGGTGTTGGGCTCCGCCAGCACCTCAAGCGCCCTCAAGCAAAACTCACGGACATAGCCACTTCGGTTGTCCAAGTTGGCGAGTATTGCTTGAACCCCAAGAGCATGAAGTTTTGCGGCATCTAGCACCTTGGTTTTCAGCCAATGGCTATAAGCGTCGTCAAACTTTTCCCCGCGGACGGTGTAGTAGCCCGTTGGATCTTCGAAATGAGCCAAAGATTCAGGTTTACTTGGCACAGCCGCTTGTGGCGGATGATTCAAGAGTCGATCCAAAAACTGTTTGAATCCCATCGCTGCTAACCCTTTGATGGCGAACTTACTTTACGCCGCACATGCAAATGCGTTTGAACCGCATCACCCTCGCCACTTCTCACCTCTTTGACATCCAGATAGGACGCCTGTTGACGAATAAGTTCACCCAGCTTGGCCACGCCATAGTTGCGTGGGTCAAATGAAGGGTGGCTGCGGCTAATCTGACTTCCTAGTGCGGACAGGGTGGTCCAACCGTCTTCGCGGACGGTTGCGTTGAGTGCATTCAACAAAATAGGTTTGAGCTTGGGCAACTCAGCCACTGGTTCCGCACCCGGCTTAACCTCCTCAGGCTCGTTACGCAAAATTTCTGTATAAATGAATTTATCGCACGCCGCCACAAAGGGCTCAGGCGTTTTGCGTTCGCCAAAACCGTAAACCACTTTGCCTTCCTCGCGGATGCGGGTAGCCAGGCGGGTGAAATCGCTGTCGCTACTGACCAAGCAGAAGCCATCAACCGTGTCGTCATGCAGCACATCCATGGCGTCGATGATCAAAGACGCATCGGTGGAGTTTTTGCCGCTGGTGTAGCTGAACTGCTGTATCGGCTGGATGGCCATTTTGTGCAGTACCTCTTTCCACCCCTTAAGGTTGGTGGTCGTCCAGTCGCCATAGGCGCGCTTGATCGTGGCGGTACCGTAGCGCGACACTTCGGCCAGCAGCTCCTGGATGACGGATGCCTGCGCATTGTCCGCATCAATGAGCACGGCCAGTTTTTGGTTGGTGTTGGTAGCCATAGTCTTTCTCCTTGTGTTTTAAGGCACCGTACTACGCGGCCCAATGCCAAAGCTCGAGCTGTTAGAGATGTAATTGCTACGTTTTTAGTAGCTGCTCGCACATATTTAACGAGCGCTATGTGCCCGTTTGTAAAATAAATTTCGCCTGTGAACTGGTCCAAGACTTGGCGTTGAGTGCTATTTGTTCGCTAGTAAATCGGTGGCTATCTGCGGTGGCTGTGGATGGCCGAACCAGTAGCCTTGGGCGATGTCGCATCGTACGGCGGTCAGCAACCGGCTTTGCTCTTCGGTTTCAACGCCCTCCGCCACAACCTTCATGCCTAGGCCGTGTGCCAAGGCGATGGTGGCGCGCACGATAGCGGCATCGCCTTTATCAGTGGCAAGGTCCATCACAAAGCTGCTGTCTATCTTCAGCTCGTCGATAGGGAAGCGCTTCAGGTGGGAGAGCGATGAGTAGCCGGTGCCGAAGTCATCTACCGCCATACTCACGCCCAGGGCATGGATTTCTTGGAGCAGGCTAATGACCTGGTCTACATTGGCCATGGCCGTGGTTTCGGTGATCTCCAGGCGCAACAAATGCGGTGGGATGCCAGTCTCCACCAAGGCCAAGCGGACGACTTGCACGATGTCGCGGTTCATGCACTGGCGGGCCGATAGGTTCACCGCCACGGGCACCGCTGGCAGGCCGGCACGCAGCCACTGCGCCACCTGGCGTGCTGCCTGCAAGATAGCCCAGGCACCCAGGTCGACGATCAGGTCAGACTCCTCGGCCACACCAATGAAGTCACTTGGCATGACCAGCTGTTCCGGCGTGCGCTGCCAGCGCATCAGCGCCTCCATGCCGACCAGCTGCCGGTTGTCCAGTGCAAACTGGGGCTGGTAGTGCAGCACGAACAGACCATCGCGCAGGCCACGGCGCAGATCGATTTCCAGCGCCAGCCGGTTGTGCATGCGGCTATTCATGTCGTTAGACCAGAACTGGAAGCTTGCCCGTGGCTGCTCCTTGGCGCGGTACATGGCCATGTCGGCCTTGGACAGCAGGTCGTCCGGGTCGCTGCCGTCTTGCGGCGCTAGCACCACTCCTACGCTACCGGAACTGGGCAGTCGGATATCGTTGAAGTCGGCTCCCAGCTCGATATCGCGCGTGAGTGCGGCCAGCACCTTGGCGGCAGCGCTGGCCGCACCTTCGTGGCCATCCACGTCTTCCAGCAATATGACGAACTCATCGCCGCCCCAGCGGGCCACGGTGTCGGTGTCGCGGCACACGGCCAGCAGCCGCTGGGCCAAAATTTTCAGCACTTGGTCGCCGGTACTGTGACCCAAGCTGTCGTTGACGTGCTTGAAGCGGTCCAAGTCCAGAAACAGAAGGGCTGTATTGGCTCCGCTCCGTTGGGCCCGCGACAGGGCCTGCGCCAGGCGTTCGTGCAGAGCACTGCGGTTGGGCAGGCCGGTCAGTACATCGTGGCTGGCTGCATAGTCCAGCTCACGGGCAGAGGCAACCGCCTCGGTGACGTCAGAAAACACTAGCACCGCACCGTCCAGCTGGCCATCCGGGCTGGACAAGGGAATGGCCCTGGCGCGCAGCGTCCGCATGCCGTCCGCGGCATGCAGGCTGAGTAGCTGGGGGACGTGCACGCGCTGCCGGGTTTCCAGGCAGGCCAGCAAGGCCTGCTGCAAATGGGACTGGCTGTCCTGGGTAAGCGGGTAACTGCTGAGCAAGGGCTGGCCCTGCAGCGGCTGTCCACCGGCCAGCAGCAGTGCCGCGGGGTTGGAAAAGCGCACGCTTCCGTCGCGCGCATCGATGATGAGCACGGCTTCGTCCAACGCTTGCAGCGTGGCCTGGGCATGCTGGCGCGCGCGTTGCTGGCGCCGGTTGGCTGACCGCAAGAGGCCGGCGATCCACACTGCCAGCCCAGCCGCCAGGGCGCACAGTGCCACGGCAGGCGGCAGCCAGAGCTGGGCCGCCCGCAGCGTGATGGCGCTGGCCAGCAGGGGCAACAACAGCAGACTGCAGGCCAGCAGGTTGTAACGACCGTGCTGCCGCGGCCAGGCTGCGAGGCTTATGAGCATCAGCAAGGCAAACGCGATGCTGGCTGCCAGCGAGGCCCGCTGTATCAGCGCATGACTCTCCAGCGCAGCATAGGCCTTGGCGTGGAACACCACTGAGGGCATGGTGCTTTGCGCGCCGGCAAGCGGCGTGACCAACTCGCCGCCCAAACCGCTGGCGGTCAGGCCAATGAAGACGACGCGGTCGCGCACCTGTGCCAGTAGGTGGGGGTTGCGCAGTGCAGCGACAAAAGAGATGGTGGTCAGGTCAGGCACACGCGGCAGTAGGGCTTCCTGGGAGCGCACCCAGGTGGTCGGCGCATTGGTAGCCGCAGCCGGCGCACTGATAGCCGAAGCCTGCTGGACTGCCAGGGCTAGTGCGGGCCAGACTGCATCTCCATTGCCGGCGTGTAGAAACAGGCTGCGCGAAGCGCCGTCTGCGTCTATTTCCACATCCACATGACCCAGACTCGAGGTGGTCGGGCCCGCACCCAATGCAGGCAGCAGGGGCTGCGGACCAATACCGCCACCGGCCAGCTGTGACGGTGCCAGCGCCAACACTACGTGGCCGTGACGCTTTATGGCTTCGGCCAGAGCGGCGTCGCTGTCGGGGTGCTCGGTATCAGGCTCGGAAAACAAAATGCCCATAGCTATGGCGCTGGCACCAGCCTCACGCAGGCGGTTGATCATGTCGGCATGCACAGCGCGTGGCCAGGGCCAGCGGCCCAGCGCGGCCAGACTGGCATCGTCAATCGCCACCACAACGGGTGGATGGGCCAGCAGCTCCTGCCTCGGTAGCAGCAGGTCGTAGGCCATGAGGTCCAGACGTTGCAAGCTGCGCGGTTGCACCCATGCCAGCAGCAGAACCACGAACACGCCTACCAACCACCAGCTGTGGCGCAGCAAGCTTCGCCTCCAGCCCTGCTTTACGTTGCTGGGCGGCGAGAAAGGGGGCAAAGAGGTGCTCAGAGCAGACCTAGCAGGGGCAGCAACACAAGCAGCGCACGCCAGTGGCTGGGTTCGGGCTCGGGCTCGGGCACTACGAAGGACTGGGTGCTGCCCCAGGGACCGGTGTAGCCATCGTCACCGATCGCCCGCACGCGCACATAGTGGGTGCCGGGGGGCAGGCCTTGGAGGGCGTACTGAGCGGTTTCGGTTTGTGCATCGGTTTGCGGGTTGACAAAGGTTTTGTCCATATCGACCTGTAGCCGGTATTGGGCGGCCTGGGGCTGGGCTGACCAGCGCAAGGGCAGATTGCCGTCCTTAGGAGTCGGTATGTCCACACCCGGGCCTGGCAGCACACGCCTGAAGCTTTGCACATCACCCCAGGGCCCCAGGCCTTTTTGCGGGTGAATGGCGGCCATGCGCCATTGGTACTGGCCGGGAGGCAGCGCCTGCTGGGCAGTTGCGCCGGTCGTGTGGGCCAGTTCCTGCTCTTCCAGCGGCTGGTTCTGCCCGGCTTTACTGATTTGCAGGCGATAACGCCAGCTGGGGTCGGCCTGGGTCCAACGGAAGCTGGGTTGCGGGGCGGTGGTGGCGCTATCGGCGGCGGGTTCGATCAACAGTGGGGGTTCGGGGCGGGCGTGCACGACCAGGCTGCGCTCGCTGCTCAGACCTTCCAGGCCTTGGGCGTCTATGGCACGCACGCGCAACACATAGTTGCCGTCTTCCACATTGCGCGCACGGATGCGGGCGGCGGGAGAGGTCTCGTCCGACTCGGCCACTAGGAACTGCGTGCCCGGCGCCAACTGGGTGCGGTATCCACTGGCACCCGCAACCGCCGGCAGCGGCAAGTCTATGGGCAGGCGTTCTACGCGTTCAGGTAGGCTCGTGAGTACGGGTGCGGCCAGCAGCGCTACCGGCTGGCTAGGCACCTGGCCAACTTGTGCGAGGCTGCCCTGGGCTGCCGAGGCGTTTACTTGGCCTGCCGTGTTGCTGACATTGACGGCGCCTTCCAGGACTTCGGTACGCAGGCTGTCCGGCTGAGCGTAGACCCGGAACTGGGTGCCACGCACCGCCGCCACGGCCGCCGGCGCGCGGATCTCAAAGCGGCCGCCGGTGTCGGTCATGGACTTCACCTGGTTCTCCAGGCTGCCCTGCAGCAGCACCAGCTCCACCATGTGCACCTTGCCGAGCACACGCTGCTGCGCGCTGCGCAGTTGCAAGCGGGTGTCGCGACGCACCAGCACACGTGAGCCGTCGGCAAACTCCAGGCTGACGCTACCGGTGGCGCCCGTCTGCAGTTCGACCGGGGCCTGCAGCAGCTCGCCGACATCCGGGCTGCGGGACTGGGTCTGGCCGCCGACCAGCCGCGTGTCGCCTACCACGGCTGCCACTCGCACCCGGGCAGTCTCCAACTTCAGCCATTCGTTCGGTATGCGCAACCGGGTGCCGGGCGCGATACGGCGATCGTCGGGGATATGGTTGCGCTCGCGAAGCGCGATTGCCAGTGCCGGGGCTTTCAGGTAACGCTGGGCCAGATTCCAAAGATGGTCGCCCGGCTGCACGGTATATATAAAGTCGGCTGCCAAGGCGCTGCTGATAGCGCTCCACAAAAGTATGAGCACCAGGCAATGGCGTAACGGCATATGGCGGCGGATCTGTGGTTTCATATAGCTTCAATTTCCAGGTGAGCAATGCGAAGCTCCGTTTTGGATGACTGTAACAATATAGTTGTGAGTGCATTTGACTGCATTTACTGAACATTCTGGAAGTCCTGATCGACCGCGGTGTGGACTTGGTCGACTCGGGGCCGAACGCAACCCTTGCATATTGGCCAGCATGACAAGCAACGGCGAAGCCATTCACGCAGCGTGACATGTGCGCTTTTTTAGGATGTGCGACAAGC
>NZ_JAXHOL010000030.1:0-164391 GCF_034519335.1 Rhodoferax sp. | reverse complement strand
TAAAGCGCACCCCCGTGGCGGCTTTGCCGCCCTCCCCCTTGCAGGGGGCGCTACCAGCAGCCCGGCAGAGCCGGTTCTGCGGTAGCCCTGAACAAGCCCGCTCCTTCCTGTGAAGTTGCGGGCTTATTTATTGGCACAACGCCCGAAGCGCCGGCAGGTCCAGGATTTCAAGTTCACCGCGCTGGATGCGTACGATGTGTTGCGCCTTGAGGGTGTTGAGGATCTGGTTGGTAGTTTGGCGCGAGACACCAATCATCAGCGCCAGTTCTTCCTGCGTGATGGCCAGTACGCGCCGGGTGCTGCCGTCTTCGGTGCGCTGGCCATAACCCTGGGCCATGCCCACCAGGCGGCGCGCTAGGCGCAGCGGGGCGCTCAGCACGGTTTGTTCTTCCATGCTCACAAAGGCCATGCGCAGCTTGTCGGCCATCAGCACGGCCAGGTCGCGCCAGTGCTGCGGGTGGGCCTGCAGCCAGGCCAGTAGCTCCTCGTGCGGCACCTGCAGCAGGGTGCTAGGCTCCGCCGCATGGGCGTGGTGGGTGCGGGCGGAGCCATCAAACACCGAGATTTCCCCAAACCATTGCGGCGGCGTCAGCACCACCAGCAGGGCCTCGCGTGCATCGTTGCGCTGGCCGCTCTGGCCCGAAATGCGGATGGCGCCGCTTACCAGCGCATACAGCCCGCAAGGCGCACTGTCACGCAGGAATAGCGCATCGCCCGTTTGCAGTGTGCGCAGCTTGGCCATCTGCAGCAGAGCCTGCGAAAACGCGCCCGGAAGTTGGGCGAACCAGCGCCCGGAATTCAGCACGGGCAGGTAGCGGGACAGGTCGGGCATGACGGGCAGGGCCTGGGTCTAGTGGTTTGTACGGATGACGCGTTTTGTGTCGGCTACCCGACAGACGTGGTGCCGAGGCTAAGCCCATGATTGCGCTACGTCAACCCAGAAGCACGCAGGAGACCGCCATGAAAACCCTGACCGACCACCTCACGCAGTACGCCGCCTACCACCAGGACCACCGCAACGTGGTCACCCACTTTGTGGGCATTCCCATGATTGTGCTGGCGGTCACCATCCTCCTGTCGCGCCCGCAGTGGCAGATGGGTGCGCTGATGCTGAGCCCCGCGGTGCTGGTGGCGCTGGCCTCCAGCTGGTTTTATGCCCGCCTGGATGCGCGCTTTGGCATCGTCATGGCCATGCTGTTGGCCGTCTCCCTGGCGGCCAGTCAGTGGTTTGCCGCCCAAAGCACCAGCGTCTGGCTGGGCTGGGGCGTGGGCCTGTTTGTGCTGGGCTGGGCCATCCAGTTCTTGGGCCATTACTACGAAGGCAAAAAGCCCGCCTTTGTGGACGACCTGGTAGGCCTGCTGGTGGGCCCCTTGTTCCTGGTGGCCGAGACTGCCTTTCACTTCAATATGCGCACCGACGTGCGTGAAGAAATCCGCCGCCGTCTGGGCTCCGTGTCGGCCCCCACCGGTGTGGCGGCATGAGCTTTACTGCGGCGCTGCCCACGCTGTTGCTGATTGCGCTGGCCCTGGTCATGTTTGGCCTGGGCTTGTCCCTGTCGCTGGGTGACTTTGGCCGCCTGCGCGAGAACCCCAAGCCCGTGCTGCTGGCGCTGGCCATCCAGATGCTGGTGCTGCCCGGTGTGGCCTACCTGCTGATTGTGGTGATGCGCGTGGAGCCAGTGTATGCCGTGGGTCTGATGCTGCTGGCAGCCTCGCCCGGCGGGGTGTCGGCCAACCTGTTCAGCCATTTGTTTGGCGGCAACGTGGCTATGAACATCTCGCTCACGGCCATCAACACCGTGCTCTCCATCGTCAGCCTGCCGCTGATTGCCAACTGGGCGATTGCCAGCTTTGTGCAGACCGGTCAGGTCGTGCCACTGCAGTTTGGCAAGGTGTTTGAGGTGGTGGGGGTGATTTTGGTGCCGGTGGCCATTGGCATGGTGGTCAGCAGCCAGCGCCCAGCCTTTGCCCAGCGCATGGGCCAGCCCATGAAGGCCTTCAGCGCCATTGTGCTGGCCTCCTTCTCCATCATCGCCATTGCCAAGGAGTGGACGGCGCTCACCGAATCTTTCTCCAGCCTGGGGCCGGTGGTGCTGGCCTTCAACCTGCTTAGCCTGCTCTCGGGGTATTACCTCTCGCGCTGGGCGGGTCTGGACAAACCCGTGGCCACCGCCGTGAGTTTCGAGATCGGCATCCACAACTCCACCCTGGCCATCTTTGTGGCGCTGTCGGTGCTGGGCAACTTCCAGCTGGCGTTGCCGGCGGCCATTTACTCGGTCAGCATGTACCTTACCGCCACGGCGTTCGGGTTTCTGGTGCTGCGCCGCTCTTCCTAGAAAGTCTTGCCATGACAACTTTGACGGTTCATAAATCCGTGGCCCTGCTGCTGGCCGGGGCGCTGCTGTCGCCGCTATCCACCTTGGCACAAAACACTGCCCAAGGCACCGTGCAGGCAGCACCCCAGGCTGCAGCCGCCGGCCCCAACGTTACGGTGGAGGGTGTTCCATTCGAGCGTGAAATCCAGTTGGGTGGCTCCACCCTGAAGCTCAATGGCGCGGGCGTGCGGACCCGGTTTGTGTTCAAGGTCTACGCAGCGGCCCTGTACATGCCGGTGCCTTCCGCCACGTCGACCGACGTGTACATGTCCAAAGGCCCCAAGCGCCTCAAAGTGAGCTTCTTGCGTGAAATCGACTCCACCACCTTGGGCAAAACCATGTCCCAGGTGATGAGTGACAACCTGCCACGCGAGCAGTTTGGCAAGTGCATTCCGGGCATTGTGAAGTTGGGTGAGCTCTTTGCTGACAAGAAAAAAATGATTGCTGGTGAGATGTTCACCGTCGACGAATTGCCCGGCAAAGGCACCGTCATCAGCATCAACGGCAAGCTTGCAGCTGAAATCTCCGAACCTGAGTTCTTCACCTGCCTGATGCACAACTACTTTGGCGACCGCCCTGCAGACGCCAGTCTCAAAACAGCACTGCTGGGCGGCAAATAAGGCCTGTGCGGGCGGGTTAAGCTCAACGTCCCGCGCCAAGAGCGCAGCGCTTGAGCAACCTGCATGCATTCCGGAGTGATTTACGCGGCCCTGGCCTACACGGCCTGGGGCCTGTTCCCCATTTTTTTCAAACAGTTGGCCTCGGTCAACGCCTTTGAGGTGGTGATGCACCGCACCGTCTGGTCGCTGGTGTTTTTGCTGGGGGTGCTGGCGGTGCGCAAGCACTGGGCCTGGCTGGGTACGGCGTTGCGCGCCCCGCGGGTGCTGGGCGCCTTTGTGCTCTCGGCCGTGCTGCTGGCCGCCAACTGGTGCACCTATGTGTGGGCCGTGCAAAACGCCCATGTGCTCGACGCCAGCCTGGGCTACTTCATCCTGCCGCTGGTGAATGTGGCGCTGGGCTTTGTGTTCCTGCACGAGCGCCCGCGCCCCGGCCAGTGGCTGGCGGTGGCCGTGGCGGCAGCTGGGGTGCTCTGGCTCACGGTGCAGGCCGGGCGCCTGCCCTGGGTGGCGCTGGTGCTGGCCATCACCTTTGGCTTCTACGGTCTGCTGCGCAAAGTGGGCGCCTTGGGTGCACTCGAAGGCCTGACGCTGGAAACCCTGGTGCTCAGCCCCTTGGCCGCGGGCTGCCTGCTGTGGTGGGGCTGGCATGGGCAGGGCGCCCTGGTGCAGGCCGACACCGCCACCGTGGGCTGGCTGCTGCTGGGCGGGCCGCTCACGGCCATTCCGCTGTTGCTGTTTGCGGCGGGTGCGCGCCGCGTCAGCATGTCCACCATGGGCATCTTGCAGTACATCTCTCCCACGCTGCAGCTGCTGATCGGGGTGTGGCTCTACGGCGAGCCGTTTGAACCGGTGCGCGCCGTGGGCTTTGGCCTGATCTGGGCGGCACTGGTGGTCTATAGCCTGGAAGGCTGGTGGAATAGCCGCCGCACTTGAGTGTCAAATTAGCCTCTAAGGCGCGTGGATATTGCGCAAGTAGCTACTAAATAAATAGCAAATCAAGGTGCCGTTGCAGGGAGCTTGCCGTACACGGTCTGCCACTGGCGGCGGATGTGTTCGGTAGTTGCTGTTTCCTGCCCCAGCAGGCGCGCGCTTTCCAGCAGTGCGCCAATCACCCGGGGCTCGGGTGAGTAGTGCAGCGTCTGCAGGGCGTCGGCATACAGCGCGGCGGCATTCTCGGGCGTGGGGCTGGTGGTGGTCACGCGGGCAAAACGCACCATGTCGCGGAACAGCCAGGAGTTGCTGACCTTGGCCAGCGTGTGTTCGCGGTAGGCCTGTGCCCGGTGCGCTGGCGGCATGAACAGCTGGCCCACGCGCCAGTAGTCCCAGCCCACGTAGGCCGCCGCAGCCAGCAAGCCGGTGGCCGCCAACAGGCTCAGTGGCAAGTGGCCCGCTTCACGGGGCGCCGCAGGCGCGCCATGCCGCGTGCGCCACAGCAGCCACCCACACAACAACGTGGCGATCTGAAACGGCCCGTACCACAGCGGGTACTCCAGCAGGCTGTGCAGCACCATGGTGGCCAGGCCCGCCCAGGCCATTTGTCGGGCCGGTGTGGTGTCGCGCCAGGGCGTGGCCCACAGCACCGCTGCCAGTGCCCCGCCGCACAGCAGCAGCGCAGCTGGCACACCCAGCTCCACGGCCAAATGCAGGGGCAGGTTGTGGGCGTTGTCCAGCAGCTCGCAAAAACGCTCGCCCTGATAAGGCGTGATGAAGTGCGCAAACTTGAGTTCATCCCAGCCCCAGCCCAGCCAGGGTTTGTGGGCCGTCAGCTCCAGCACATTGCTCCACAGAATGGTGCGGCTGCCGCAATCCGAGCTTTCCTGAAACCGCTGCAATGCGCCTTTGCCCACCTGTCCGGTCGCAGCCTCCAGCTCCAGGGGGAGCGCCCAGGTCGCCAGCACGTACAAGCCCGCTGCCAGCAGGGCCCACCCCAGCACGCTGCGCCGCCCGTGGCGCCCCCACAACCAGGCCAGCACCACCAGGCCCAGCCACTGCAGCACCCCCGTGCGGGAGCTGCTGGCAGCGTTGCCCAACGCCAGCACTACCAGCGCCATGAACAGGCAAACTCGGCGCACGGCCGGTTGTCGGGATGGCTGGTGCAGGTGCTCTGCGGCCAGGTACAGCAGGGCCACCAGCCCGAGCGAGGTAAGTGACGCAAACTGGTTGCGCTGGCGCAAGTTGGCATAGGCCTGCCCCGGGGTGGAGGCGCTGATCCAGCCATGAAACACCAGACCCTCGGCACCAAAGTACTGCAACACGCCAGCGCCCGCACTCAGCAGCGCAGCCAGCAGCCAGCCCCAGGCCAGCGTGTGCGCCAAAGCGCGGGCACTCACTCGCGGCCCATAACCCACCCACGCCACCAGCAGCACCGCGCCACAGCCCACCGACAGCAGGCGCTGCACCATCTCGGGGGTGGGGCCCCAGGTCACCGGACTGAGCCAGGGCGCCACCATGGCCAACACGGTCACAGCGGTCCACAGGGCCAAGCTCTGCGCCCGCAGTACGGGCGTGGAGTAACGCGACACTGTCACGGTGTCCAGCAGTTCTGCTCGGTGCGTACGTCGTTGTGCACCCAATATTCGTTGCCGCCAGTGAGCGTGAACACGCCACCCAGACCACCCGCCCGGGCTACGCCGTACCCCGCGCCCAACGCCTGCGCACAGGCCGCATCGGCCGCGCTGCGGGTGTCGAACTGGCTGCCGCGCACATCGTCGGGGGTGGCACGCACATCCTGGTAGCCACTGCTGGCTTCGGTTACCAGCTTGGCGCAGGCCAGCGGGCGTGGCGTCACACAGCTTTGTGGCTGCACACACTGAAAGCCGCAGTTATTCAGGTCTTTTGCTGCCGCAGGAACCACCACCACACTGCCCGTGGGGGTGCCTGCCGCCAGCGTGGTGCCCGATGCCGTTTGTACTGGCGGCAGCGTGGCCAGCACCTGGGCATTCGCGTCCAGTTGGGCCGCCACATCGGTCATCGCCTTCAGCACTTCGCCCCGGCAAATCCGCCCCACCTGTACGGGCGACGTGTCACTCACACAATCGTAAAAAATCCCGGTGGCACTGCGCACAATCGGCACATACCGCAGCTGCACCACGCGCCCATCGACCTTGGCGTCCAGTGTCACCAGCAAAGTGCTGTCGGCCTGCAGCGCCCAGCTCTTCACGCCGCTTTTAGGCGGCACTGCAGGCAACTCCAGATCCCCATGGACTGCGGGTTGCCGTTGCTTCAGGTAGTGCGCGTGCAGGGGCTGCATCAGCGCTGCGGTACCACTGACTGCCCAATCCTCGTAGCGCTCCAGATTGATACGCGCCGTCTCGCTCCCCAGTCGCGACCAGCTGAAAAAGATCAGCAATGGCAATGCCACCGCCAACAGCAAACCCCAACCGCGCAAACGAGACATAGTGCCTGCTTTCTTCTGTTATTCGAGATGCTGCGCGAGCTGTTCGCACAGCAGGGCCAGCCCGGCTTGGCTGGCCTCGCCCATCAGGCATATTTGCAGCCAATTGCGTTGCAGCAGGTAGCCGCTGGCGTAGCTGCATTCCAGGCCTGCCTCCAAGAGGGCATCCCCCAGCGCTTGCGACGAAACCCCTTTTGGTAGCGCCAGGGTAAACACCCCCGGCGAACGTGCTGCACCCTGCACCACCTGGGGCAAGCCCAGCTGCTGCAAGCGCGGCTCCAGCCAATCGCCCAGCAGGGCGCGGGTGGCCGCGCGTGGCGCCTGCGGGCGGCGCAAAGCGCTGGCCAGGGCTTCCAGTAGCAGTGACGAGCCGCTGTAGGGTTGCCCCTGCTGCTTGGCATAGGTCCGCAGGTCCAGATAGGCTGGCAGGGGGCGGGTTGTGGCCGTGGGCTGCGACTGAAGCAGCGCCGGGTTGTAAAACACCAGTGCCAGCCCGGTCAGTGCGCCCAGGCCCTTGCCGCTGACGGCGCTGGCCATGCGGACCCCGCCCCAGTCGCAGGGCAGCACCCCCAGTGCGCTGATGCCGTCCCAGTGCGTGAGCACCTGCCGCGCATCACACACCGCCTGTATCTCCTTCACCGGATTCACCTGACCGGTCGACGTTTCGCAGTGCACACACCACAGCCAACGGATGTCGCGGTCATCGTCCAGGCGCTGCGCAATGGCGTCGGGGTCGATGGCCTGGCCCCAGGGCAGCTGGTGCGCCACGTGGGCAATGCCAAAGCCTTGCGCATGGGCCAGCAGCCGCTCCCCAAACTCGCCGTTCGACACGATCAGGCCCTTGCTCCCCAACTGGGCAATGTGCGCAGCCACCACATCGTTGGCCAGCGTCCCCGTGCCCATGAGCACCTCCACAGCCTGCGTGTGGGTCAGGGTGCGCAGCCGTTCCTTGGTCTCGTCCAGCAGCGAGGCATACCGCTGGCTGCGGTGCGAATACACCGGCAGGCGTGTGGCCGCTTCCACTTCCGGGTGCATGGCTACCGGGCCGGGCAAAAAGCAATGGCGCGCCCCCACAGGCGCGGCTTCCATGGCGGCACGCACCGGCAGTGCGCGCAGCTGGCGGTTGGCGGTAGCCCGCGTCATGAACATGGGTTGGTAACGCGCTCCTTCGCTGCCTACCGGCTCGGCAAAGGGCTCAAAGCCCAGCTTGGTGTACAGGGGAATGTTCTCCAGTCGCCCGGAGATCAGCGCGCGGTCAAACCCTTGTGCCACGCAGTGTGCAAACAAGGCCCGGAACAGCTCGCGCAGCACCCGGCTGTGCCGGTGGCTGGGTTCAATGGCCAGCAGCCGAATTTCGCACAGCGACTCCCCCGGCAGCACGTGCGCATCCAGGTCCGGCAGTTTGGCATCCAGTGAAAAAGGCCGTTGATTGCGCAAGGCCAGCATGCCCACAATAGCCGCGCCGTCCTTGGCAATGAAGTAGGTGTTCTCCTGGTGGAACTTGTCCACCAGGGCCCGGTCGGGGTTGCTCTGGTGTTGGGGGATTTCTTCTACGAAGGTGGCGTAGTTCAGCCGTGCGATCCCGTCAAACTCGTCCCCGGTGTCGGCAATCTTGACCTGCAGCTCGCCTCCGCGCATTCGGCGACTCACAGTGCCTTGTTGAACAGCGGGTGCAGCGTGCTGTGTTTGCCGTCAAACACCTCGTGCCCTTCGTCAATCTGCAGGGTGATGCCCAGCGGCTTCTGCGCCAGCAGCGTGGCAAAGTGCGCGCCCACCGCCGCCGTGAGCGCATCGCCCATCTGCTTTTGCAGTGCCGCGCTGCGCCCGCGCGCAATGCGCAGGTTCAGGTACACAAAGCCATAGTCGCCCTTGCCGTCGGCCACTGCGCTGTGGGCTGCCGGGTAGGCCAGCACCCGCACACCGCCGGTGGGAAACACCTGCTTGCCGCTCTCATCGCGCTGCGCCAGCATGGTGTCGGCCATGCTGCGGCACAGGGCCGACATGTCGGTCTCGCGGTCCAGGTTGGCGGTGTAGAGAATGACCAGATGGGGCATGGAGGGTTTCCTGTAGAACTTTCGTTTATACAAGAAAAAGGCCGCTAGCCCCTGTTGTATATGCGCAAGCAGCTATGGCTTTCATAGCATTCGAGCTCGCTCAGCCCGCTGCCATGCGCAAACGCCGTGCGGCATCTTCGGCGCGTGCGTCGTCAATCTCGCGCAGCACGCCCGCCATGTCCACATCGGCGTTGGCACGCTCGTAGTGGCCCGTCAGTGGTGTCTCGTTACTCAGCAGGCCACCTTGGTACAGGCTCCATATCTCGGGGCCGTAGTCGGTGGCCAAGAGCGCGGGCGCAAACTGCCCAAAGAAGTCGCGCAGGTTGGCCACGTCACGCATCAGCATGCGCTGGGCGTGGTTGTTGCCTGCAGCGTCCACCGCTTGGGGCAGGTCGATGATCACCGGAAAGTCCACATCGTCCGCACTGGCCAGCAGGATGTTGAACTCCGACAAGTCCCCATGCACCACACCCGCACACAGCATGCGCACCACCTCGGCCACCAGCGTGGCGTGGTGTTGCAGCGCTTGGGCTTCGGTAAACGCCACATCGTTCAGGCGCGGGGCGGCGTCGCCGTTCGCATCGGTCACCAGCTCCATCAGCAGCACACCATCGTGAAAATTGATCGGTTGCGGCACACGCACGCCCGCTGCGGCCAGGCGGTACAACGCGTCGACCTCGGCGCTTTGCCAGGCGGCTTCTTGTTCCTGTCGGCCAAACTTGCTGCCCTTGGCCATGGCACGGGCCGAGCGCGAGTTTTTGACCTTGCGGTTCTCGGTGTAGTCCACTGCCTGGCGGAAGCTGCGGTGCGTGGCTTCTTTGTAGATCTTGGCGCACAACGTTTGATCGCCCGCGCGCACCACAAACACCATGGCCTCCTTGCCACTCATCAGTTGCCGTACCACGGTGTCGATCAGGCCCTCTTCAACGAGGGACTGCAGTCTGGGGGGCGCTTTCATGGCCTGCCGTGCTCAGCGGCGCGGCAGCGACCAGCCGGCCTTCTGGTTGGCCGGGTTGTTTTCGTAGTCCCAGATGGAGCCACAGCGGTCGCAGCGGTAGCGCGTCACGGTCACAAAACGGCCGGCCCGTTCTTCCTCGCGGTTCTCTCCCTGCACCAGCTCGGCATGGCCGGGGGCGCGGCGCCAGTTGCGCTGGATGCCACGGCAGGGTTCGCACAGGGCGGCTTCGCGGGCTTCCGCCTCGGCTTTGTATCTATCGGTCATTGGGGAGTCTTTGGCAGCGCCGTCGGTTGGATGAGCCCCGATTGTCGCCGCCCTGCGGCTCAGAGTGCACGCCCGTCGTGGTGGTGTACCGGAATGTTGTAAACATCGACACCTTCCAGGCAGCGGATGTTCACCGCCGCCATCGCTGCGCCATCCGGCCCGACGCCTTCGCCAAACGGATGCATGCCGCAGGTCGGACAAAAGTGGTGTCGGATCACGTGTTTGTGGAAGGTGTAGCTGCGCATGGCCTCGGGTGGCGTCGTCAGCCGCAACTGCGCGCGCGGCACAAACCACATCAGCGTGCCCTTGCGCTGGCAGATGGAGCAGTTGCAATCGACGGCGCCCGTCAATTCGCCCTCCACCTCAAACGCGATCTGCCCGCAGTGGCAGCTTCCCTGGTAGGTCTGGTTCATGGGGTTTCCTTTCAGGGCGCGATCACCATCCAGCCCACGCCAAAGCGGTCTTCCAGCATGCCAAAGGCCGGGGACCAAAAGGTGGGCCCCAGCGGCATGGTCACCTTGCCGCCGGGCAGTAGTGCGGCAAAACGCTGTGCCGCTTCGTCGGGGTTGGCCACACTCAGCGACAGGCAAAAGCCCTTGAAGCTGGGCTGCGTATCGCTGTTGCCGTCCGACACCATCAGCGCCAGCTCGCCAATGCGCAGGTTGGCGTGCATCACCTTGTGCTCAAACCTCGCCGGAATGGCGCCGGGCGGTGGTGGGTCCGGGGCGTCGTTCATGCGCATCAAAAACGTCACCTCCGCACCCAGCGCCTCCTGGTAGAAGGCGATTGCCTCGTCACAGCGGCCGTTAAAAAACAGGTAAGGCTCAACTTTCATGGGGACCTCATTGGTGGACAGCGGGGCCATCGGTAGCGTGATGGTGTCGCTTGTGTACGCTGTCCACAAAAGAATAGCAAACATAATGGACGCTGTCCACATTCGAGTGCCATGCCCGCTGCGTCCTCCCCTCCCGCCCGTCAAACCTACCGCCATGGCGACCTGCGCCGTGCCCTGCTCGAAGCCGGTATTGCGCTGGCCCGGGCGGGTGGTCCGGCCGCTGTCACGCTGCGCGAGGCCACCCGCCGCGTGGGGGTGGCCCCCAACGCCGCCTACCGCCACTTTGCCAACCAGCAGGACCTGCTGCTGGGCGTGCGCGCCCATGCCTTGTCGGGGGTGGCGCGCGCCATGGAGGCCGCGCTGGCCGCCCTGCCCCCGGGTCTGTCACCGGCAGACCATGCCCGCGCCAGCGTGCGCGCTGTTGGCACTGGTTACTTGCGCTACGCCAAGGCCGAGCCGGGCCTGTTTCGCACCGCCTTTGCGCTGTCCGACAATCTCATTCAGGCCACGCCCGAGTGGCCCACCGCTGGCGACAGCGGCCGCAACCCGCACGAGCTGCTGTGTGATGCGCTGGACTTGCTGGTGCAAGCCGGTGCCATGCCCGCCGCCCGCCGCCCGGGGGCCGAGGTGCTGGCCTGGTCGGCTGTGCACGGCCTGGCCATGCTGGTGATCGACGGCCCCTTGGCCACGCCCGTGGGCCCGCACTACGAGATGTTTAGCCAGCGCCTTCTCACCATGGTGGAGCAAGGTCTGTAGCCGCAGCTCCCCGCCCGATTCGACCCAAAAATGGGACAGTGAAAGCCAAGCGCGTGCTCTAGCAAAGTGCTCGGGCCACCCTTACCCTTGGTGCATCGGCTCGCATACGGCGGCCCCCTCTGCATCAGGAGTTTCCGCATGCAAACCCTCGCGCCCACCCAGGCCCGTCCCATCGTTCACCGCACCCGTGGCAGCAGCCACGGCCCCATCACGCGCCTGGTCAGCCCCGGCGATATGGGCCAGCTGCTCAAGCCCTTTATCTTTCTGGACCGTTTTGAGGTGGCCGCAGGCAGCCCACCGCCGCGGTTTGGCATGCACCCGCATTCGGGCATTGCCACGCTCACCTACCTGATCAGCGGCCAGACCGCTTACGAAGACACCACCGGTGAACACGGCGCCCGCGGCGTGTTGCCCCAGGGCGGGGTGGAATGGATGATGGCGGGCGGAGGTGTGTGGCACACCGGCACGCTGGACAACCACGCGCGCGTGCTGGGCTTCCAGCTCTGGGTGGCCATGCCGCCCGCGCTCGAATTGGCCGAGGCGCACAGCCTCTACCTGGACCCTGCAGATGTGCCGCAGGCGGGCCCGGCTCGTGTGTTGTTGGGCAGTTATGGCGGCCACACCAGTCCCATTGCCGCGCCGTCCAACATCAGCTACCTGGGAGTGCACCTCAAAGCCGGGGAGACCTGGCGTTTTGAACCACCCGCCGGCCACAGCGTGGCCTGGGCTGCCGTGGGCGAAGGCGAACTCACCGCGCCCGCTGCGCTGCGCACCGGCGACCTGGCCGTGTTTGAAGACGCTGGTGGCGCGATTGAATTTGAGACGCAGGCCGACACCGACTTCGTACTCGGCTCGGGGGTGTTGCACCCGCACGATCTGTTCACCGGGCCGTACTCGGTGCACACCAGCGAGGCTGCGCTGCAGCGCGGCCAGGCCGGCATCCGTGAACGCGCCCAAGTGCTGCGCCAGCAAGGCCGTCTGTAGGGCCCATGCGGCTGACGGCTCAGGCGATGCTGTGTAAAAATACAGTATTCAAGATCTGCCCCCGCCTACCTCGTGGACCTGTTTGATGACCTGCCTTTAGCCGCTGACCAGCTGCGCACCGCCATGGCACCGGGCGCGGTGCTGCTGCGCGGCCTGGGCCGGGCGGACGACCTGGCCATGCTGGCCGCTGCGGAGACCGTGATTGCCCAAGCACCGCTGCGCCACATGCAAACGCCGGGTGGCCACACCATGTCCATCCAGACCAGCCGCTGCGGCAGCATGGGTTGGGTGTCCGAGCCGGGCGGCTACCGATACGCCGCCAGCAACCCCCAGACGCGCCAGCCTTGGCCTGCCATTCCGCCGGGCCTGGTGGACTTTGCGGTGCGCGCCGCTGCGCAAGCCGGCTACGCCGGCTTTGTGCCCGACTCCTGCCTCATCAACCAGTACCTGCCCGGCAACAAACTCGGCCTGCACCAGGACCGCGATGAACGCGACCTGCGTGCGCCGGTGGTGTCGCTCTCGCTGGGCTTGCCCGCCACCTTTTTGTTCGGCGGCCTGCAGCGCACCGGCAAAACCCAACGCTACCGCCTGGCGCATGGGGACGTGGTGGTGTGGGGTGGCCCGTCGCGCCTGGCCTTCCATGGCGTGCTGCCCGTGGCCGATGGCCACCACCCGCTGCTGGGCCGGCGCCGCATCAACCTCACCTTTCGCAAGGTCGGCTAAAGCCCGGTTTTTAAGCCTAATCGGCCTCTAGAGCATATGGAGTATGCGCAAGCAGCTCCTAAAACAGGAGCGTTTCAGGGCGTCTGCGGCTTCGGCGTATCGGGTCCGGCCAGGGCCTGCAGCCGTGCGTGCGCCTCGCTGTCCCACAGCGGGGGCAATTGGTTTTTGGCGCGCAGGTAGTGCAGGCTGAACACATCCAGCCACGCTTCCAGCGCCTGCGCGGCCCGGGGTTCACCGGCCAGCTCCAGGCACAGCGCGCCCACCTCGCTGGTGCAAAAGTGGTCGTCGCGTCGGCTGCGGCGCAGGCTGTAACGTGAGATCTGCTCGGACTGCAGGCTCAGCACCGGAAAGCGGTCCAGGTACGGGCTCTTGCGGAACATCTTGCGTGCCTCGGGCCAGGTGGCGTCCAGCAAGATGAACAGAGGTCTTTTTCCGGAGGGCATTTCTGTAGCGGCGGGCAGCGTGTTCACCACCCGCCCCTCCGCCACAAACTCGCCCGGAAACACCACATACGGCTGCCACTGCGGGTCCGCCAGCAGTTTCAGCAACCCCGGGTCTACCTCGGTACGCGCCCAGCCAAAGGCCCAGGTGTCGGCCACCACATCGGCAATCAGCCAGCCCGTGTTGCTGGGCTTGATGGGCTCAATGTCGGCCATCAGCAGGCACACGCCCACGCTAGTGGGCAGCTGCGGGCGCAGCGCGCAGATGCAGTGCACCGGCGCCACCCTGCAGTTCGGGCAGCGCTCGGCCTTCATGCCGCCACGCGCCAGAAAAGGCTTGGCACTGCACGCCAGCCGGGCGGTGCGCAGGCGGTGTACCGCGTGGGGGCTGGGGTGCGTGGCAGGGGTGGGGAGCATGTTTAGCAAAAACTCTTTCGTTGCAGGCGCAGTGCGTCGCGGTCTATGCTGGCGCGCAGCAGCGCCATGTCGGCAGCGCAGACGCCGTGGTGTTCAAAGTGGCGGGCCCAGCCGTCCACCACGCGCGCCACCTCGGTCACCAGCGTGTGGGCGCGCTCGGCCGACAAGCCAAACTCGCGCCGCTCGGTCAGCGCGTTGTCCAGTGTGGACTCGGCGCCCCGCGTGCCCACCTGCAGGGCCTGGTAGCCCAGGTTTTGCAGGCTGGGCACCACGTCATAGGCGGGCGAGAGGTCATAGTACCCATCCAGCCCCAGGCGCAGGCAGTGGTTGCGTTCGTGGTCGTCGGTGTTGTCCATCAGGATGTTGAACACCATGCGCCTGAACAGCTCCTCACGCAGGCCGGCTTGACGGTCCGGGTGGCCAAGGCGCAGCAATACGGTGGCCAGCGCGCTGTAGCTCAGTGGCAAGCGTGCCGCACGCAACACCGTGTGGGCCGATTGGCAATGCAGCCGCAGCCCATCCTGCCGGTCAAAGCGCTGGATGGTGAGCGCGTGGCGCGCCTTGCCATGGCGCGGTGCAAGCGGCAGCAGGCCCGTGGCCGCCATGCGAATGCCTGCCGCAGCGGCCAGCGTCATGGTGGCGTGTTCGATGCACGGGGTGTCCACCGGGTCGTCCAGCTCGCTGAACTTCACCACGCAGGGGCCATCGGGTGTTTGCAGCAGCGCTTTGGGTCGCGCGCCACCCAGGGTGACGCCGGGCTGCACCAAGTGCCGCATCATCGGCGTGATGGGCGCTTGCTGCTGCACATCCTCCACCGCCTGGGCCAGTTGCGCCAGGTCGCCCAGCTGGGGGTAGGGGCCGATGCGGCGCGGAATGTACTGCTCCGCCGACACGGAAATCCCCAGCGCGCCAAAGCGGTCATCCCCCGCAAACAGCAGCATCTCCAGCACCGAGAGCCGAGCCGGCCGGTCCATGTGCCGAATGATGCGTTCGCCCCAGCGGTCGGGCCGTGCGTCGTCCAGTGCGCCGGGCACGCTGCTGCGTTCGCCCACACTGAAGTCTTGGCCCGCAACCAGCGGCAAGTCTTCGCTCAGCGGAAAGTGCCACCACCCGGGCGCGTAGCCAAACACCGCGCAATCCGGCACCAGGGGCGAGAGCCGCAGTGTGCCCACCAGCACGGGGCTGGCCGGGTTCACCAGCGCCCACACGTAGAGCTGGTCTTGCGGCTGGTAGCTGCCGGGTTGAATCGTGATCGTGCTCATGCGGCGGTGCCTATGCAGCGGGGTCGCGGCCATGGGGCGCAATCAGGGCGGCAAGCCCGGCGGCCACATTCGCGCGCCCTTCTTCGGCCACCCGCGGCGGGGGGGCTGCAGGGCCGGTAGCGTAGGTGTGGGGCACGGTGCGTTGAGGCTGCACCCGCAGAATTTCGCGCTCCAGCGCCGCATGGTCTTGCTGCGGGGCTATCAGGTCGGCCAGCGTGGCCGATGGGTTGATCAGCCACATGCACATCACATACGAGGCCATGGCCACCGATGGGTCGCCCCGCTCGATGCGCGCCATGGTGGGCTGCGAGACCCCGAGCCGCTTGGCCCACTGCGCCTGCGTCTCCTTGCGCCGCTTGCGCGCAATGACGATGTTCTGCGCCAGCAGGGCAATTTGCTGCACCACGGCTTGCGGGTAGTCAGAGGGTTTGGTGGTTTGCAAGGGCATTCATAGATATTAGCAAGAATGCCGATAAATATAAATCTATAAATTTAATCGTGCCGTAAATTTATAAACTTTTGAATATTCGCAAAAACAATATATCTATGAATAACGCGACAGACCCGTCGGGTGGGCTCAGTCCTGCGTGGCGCAGGCATTGCATGGCGAGGCAGTCGGGTTCAAGGCTGGGCATTCAGTGTCGCCAAGAACTCTAGGTCCTTCCAGTATTTCTCAAAGTCCGTGTCGGTGAGGAACTGGCTGGCGGGCTTGCCCAGGCGGCGGGCGGCGCTGGCGCTTTGCAGCAGGCGCGGGGTGTCGCCCTGCACCGCGTAGTAGCAGGCCAGGTTGTACATGAGCGTGCCGTTGGTCTGCTTGGCGGGGTCAAAGTTGGGGCCAATCAGCGTGGTCAGCACGCCGTCTACCAAATCGCGGTTGGGCGCGGAGTGGATGGCAAAGGCCAACGTCTGGCTGGCAATTGCGCCCTGGTTGTAGGCCAGGCTGCTGTCGCCCGTCCACCGGCTGGTGTGCGGGTGCACTTGCGCCAGGTAGTGCCGCACCAGCGTGGCCGAGGCATCCAACTTGCCCCCCACGTTGAAGCGGTTGAGCAGGTCCGCCACCACGGCCGTCACGCCTGGTGCCAGCGCCTGTGCATGTTGCGGGTGCTGCGCCAGCGTGGTGGCTTGGGCCAGCAGCGGCTGCAGTTGCTTGGCCGGGTCGCGCTGGGCTTTTTCAGCCTGGGTTTGCAGGCTTTGCAGCAGTGGCAAGTGGGCGGGCGGCACGTAGGGTTCGTTGCTGCGCGCGGGCTTGGGTGTTGGGGGCGTGGGGGGCGCCACGGTGTAGGCCACGCGTGTTTTGCCCAAAGGTGCGGGTATGGCCTGGCCCGCGCGGGCTTGGGCCAGTATGGTTTGGGTCGTACCGCTGCGCAGCAGCACCTGCACGTCATGCGCAGGGCTGTGCAGCGTGGGCACTTGCACCACCAGCTCCAGCGGTGTTTTGGCGGCGGGCAGGCGTTCAAACGCGGCCTTCATCTCGGCCGGGTCCAGCGTGATGCGCAGCACGGCCAGCGGCTCGCTGTCATCGGCCGCAGGCGCGCGCCATTGCACGGTCAGGGCTTGGGGCAGCTGGCGCAGTGTGGGCCACAGCGCCTCCACCGGCACCACGGGCGGCATGTCGGGCATGCGCTTGAGCTCGGCCGGGCTGCGCAGCCACACATGGGTGGGGGGCGCGGTGGCAAATTCCACCGTGCCGCTCACAGCCACACGGCCGGTGGCCGGGCCGGAAAACACCGGGCGCCATGCGGGCACTGCGCTGCCCTGGCTGGCGACCACCACGCCCTGGCCGCGCGGGCGCACTACATACAGGCCAATGTCTTTTTCGTAGTACTTGAGTAACTCTTCTGATTCCTTGTGCACGCTGAACCAAGGGCTGGCCCCCGGCATCTGCTGCGCGGGCTCCCACCAGCGCATATGGGACCAATAGTAGTCATCCCCCTGGTCATGCGGAACAAACACCTTCAATTGCACCACCTCGTCACCCACCCGCAGCCGCGTGAGCGCATCGCCTACCCAGTAGCTCTGGGGCAGAGATCCTGACAGGCCGAAGACGGCCCTCAACGCGGCGTCCACCGTAAAGCCATACACCTGTTCAGCTATACCCCCTTCGAGGTGGTACTTGTGCCGCTCAAAACCGGCCACTTCCACGCGGCGAGGGCTGTGCTCGCCTTTGCCCGTTTTCGCAAAGCTACCGGGTTCTACCTCGCTCCAGGCACGCGGTCTGCGGTCCAGCCCCTCAAAACAGGTGGCATTCCAACCCAGAGCCTCGGCCGAATGCGTGCGCTGCTTGCACCAGGTGTCCACCGCCGCGCGGTGGCGCGCCAGGTCCATCTTCCAGGCCCGGCCCGCCGTCCACAGGTAGGCCCAGGCCGCGTTGTCATCCTTGCCAAACTCCACCACATCGGCCTTCTGCAGCGCGGCCAGCACCTCCGCGCGGCTCAGCGTGTTGCCGTCCACCGCAGGGCCATACGCCTTGGGCTGCGCTTGGCCGGTAAACACCCAGTCGATGTAGTGCGCAGGCGTGAACGCCATGCCGGACGTAAACAAACCATCTGGCTCGCGCAGCGTGTCCAGCAGCTCGCCCTGCGGGCTGAACTTCCACAAATATCCGCCCGCCGCAGCCACCACCTGCTGCGTGCGCGGCACCACAAACATGCCATCCACCTGCCCGTGCAACACCTTGCGCACCTCCAGCGTGGCCGATGCGGCCCGGTTCTCGCGCAGGTGCGGGTAGTCGGTGGGCGGCTTGCCGTGAATCAGGGTGGACAACACAGACAACATCACACCAGCGCCAAGGCGGCGCAACAACAACTGGGTTTGCATGGCAGGGGCATTTCGGGAGGGCTGGGCAGAGCGCTTTAAGAGCAAAACTAGCCGCTATCGCCCATGGATATTGCGCAAGAAGCTACTAAAAGTATAGCGTCAAACCTTGGGTGGGCGGTACAGGGCGCACAGCTTGTTGCCGTCCGGGTCGCGCAGGTAGGCCAGGTAGAGCCTGCCGACCGAGCCCTCGCGCCAGCCGGGCGGGTCTTCACAGGTGGTGCCGCCAAAGGCAATGCCTGCAGCATGGAATGCATCCGCCTGCTCGGGCGACGTCATGTTGAACCCCACCGTGCCGCCATTGGCGTGGGTGGCGGGTTCGCCGTTCAGCGGCTGGGTAATGCCAAAGCTGCCGGTGGGCGTGCGGTAGAAGTAGCGGTCCACCACACCGTTGTGGTTGTGGATGCCGGGCTTGATGCCCAAGGCGCCCAACACGGCATCGTAAAACCGCTTGGACGCTTCGATGTCGTTAACACCGAGGATGACGTGACTGAACATGGGGGCTCCTTTGTTGTGTGTCATGGCCTGACAGGGTTCTACCAGAGAACCCCCGCGCCACACTGCACCTGCGGGACTGCCCCGCCGCCATCCCCCGGAATGCTTCAGCCCGCTACCCGCTTCTTGGCGGTGATGAAGTACAGCAGCGGCCCGAACGAACCCACCACCAGGCAGAACACTGCCCACGGCACAAACGGCCGGCCGTTGGCCTGTGCATCGCGCCTGATGAATACCAGCAGCAAACACATGGCGATCACCAAGTCGGCATAAATTTGCCAGCTCGCCGGGTCGCGGGTGTAAAACGCCAGCCACGCAAACAGCCCGCCGTAGTGCAGCAGCGTGTAGCCGGTCAGGGCACCAAAAACAACGAGTACGAAGATCAACACAGCCTTGTTCATGAGAGTTCCTTGTGAGAAGTGGCGCCAGCAACAAACGCTGACGGGGCGAAGTTTGCGCAGGGCACTGCATGCGCGCAATTACGTCGCAGGTAATTGCGAAAGCGCAGTGCTGTGATTCAATGCCCGCATGCCAACCAGCACTACCCATCCGCATCACGCCCAGCCCGACAGCCTGCAAACCACCCTGCAGACCGCGCGCAAATCCAAGCGCCTGAGCCAGCTGGAACTGGCCCTGCGCATGGGCGTGAGCCAGCGGCATGTGAGCTTTGTGGAAAGCGGCCGCGCCCAACCCAGCCGCGAGCTGCTGCTGAACTGGCTGCACGAGTTGCAAGCCCCGCTTGCCTTGCGCAACGTGGCCCTGCAGCAGGCCGGCTTTGCGCCGGTCTACCGCGGCAGCGAGCTGGCCGATGCCGTGCTGGCCCCGGTGCGCGAGGCGCTGGCCCAGCTGCTGCAAGCGCACGACCCCTTGCCCGCCATGGTGATGGACGCCGCCTGGAACGTGCTGCACATGAACCGCGGCGCCCACTGGCTGGCCACCACGCTCATGCCCTGGGTGGCTGACCTGCCACCCGGTGCGCCCATCAACATGATCGACGCCATGCTGCACCCCGAGGGCATGACCAAGCACATCACCAACCTCGACGAAGTGGCCCCCGCCCTGCTGGCCCACATGCGCGACGACGCCAGCGTGGTGCCCGACATCCTGCCCCGCGTGGAGCAGCTGGCGCAGCACATGCAGCAGCGCCTTGGCAAGCGGGTGCTGGCGGCCTGGCCGCGCCAAATGGCGCCGGTGCTCACCACCCGGTTTGCCACCCAGTACGGCGAGCTGGCTTTCTTCAGCATGTTTTCCACCTTCGGCACACCGCAAGACATCACGCTGGCGTCTCTGCGCGTAGAGCATGTGTTCCCGGCGGACGCGGCGACGCGCGCGGTGCTCTTTGCACAATTGGGCAAAAATGGCAGCTAGTGCCCGTGGAATCTGCGCGAGCAGCTCCTAAAAGAAGAGCGAATTTGTGCCGAACTGGCGGTGTGCTCAGCCCATGGGCGTGCACAGCTCCACCAAAAAGCCATTGATGTCGGCCACATAGGCAATGGTCTGGCCCCAGGGCATCACCTCCACGGGGCGCATGGGTGTGGCCCCGGCGGCCACCGCGCGCTCCAGCGCGGCGGCTACATCGGGGGTGCACAGCGCAATTTCAAAGCTGGGCGCGTGCGCGTTGGCGGGCTGCGGGTTCTTGCCCAGTTGCTGCATCAGGCTGTGGGCTGAAAACGCCAGCGCCGTGCTGCCGGTCTCCAGCTCGCCGTAGTCGCCGCTGTCGTGCAAAAAGCGCGTGGCCAGGCCAAAGGCCGCCTCGTAAAACGCGAGCGTGGCGCGCACGTCTGGCACATAAAGAATGGTGTAACCGAGTTGCATGGTTGGGTTCCTGGGTGTGCTGGGTTCAATGGATATGCCCTACCCCCTGGGCAGCCCAGGGGCATGGGCGACTGGGGCCACAATGGGCGACCCCGTTTTCCCCTCTTTGTACATCTACCCCGAGAGCCTGCCATGAAAACTCGCCTTGCCGCATTGCTGCTGACCTGCACCGCCCTGGCCGCCAGCGCCGAAACCGTGGGCAGCGTCAGCACCACCTTCAAGCTGCTCAGCCCCAACGACAAAGTGGTGGTCGATGTGTTTGACGACCCCGAGGTCGGCGGCGTGGCCTGCTACCTGTCGCACGCCAAAACCGGCGGCTACAAAGGCGCGCTGGGCCTGGCCGAAGACACGTCCGACGCATCGGTCGCCTGCCGCCAGGTCGGCCCCATCAGCTTCAAAAACAAGATCGACACGCAAGACGAAGTCTTCAAGGCCAGCGCCTCCTTCCTGTTCAAGCATGTGCGCGTGGTGCGCATGGTGGACGTCAAGCGCAACACCCTGGTCTACCTGTCGTACTCCGACAAGATCATCGACGGCAGCCCCAAAAACAGCGTCACCGCCGTGCCGGTGCCCGCAGAGCTGCCGATTCCGGTGAAGTAATAGCCATCAATATCTATTCATGAAGCGGTATAAATGATTGATTTGTAATGGATTATGTAAAAATAAATCTATTCATATAATCATTCATGCCCGCCGCCCCAGACCTCTCCGCCAGCATCTTGCAAGCCCTGCGCCGCCAGGGCGGGGCGCTCAGCAGCACCGAGTTGCAAACCGCACTGGGGGTGAGCCAGCCCACCGTGTCGCGCGCGCTGGCCCCGCTGATCCAGGCGGGCGAGGTGCAAAAGGTGGGCGCCGCCCGCAAGCAGCGCTATGTGCTGCCACGCACCGTGCGCGACGTGGGCCGCAGCGTGCCCATCATGCGCATCAACGCGCAAGGCCAGCCCAGCCCGTTCGGGCGCATGGTGCCGCTGGCCAGTGGGGCCGTGTGGGTGGACGAAGAAGACGGCCTCTCCAAGCGCTTTGACGGCCTGCCCTGGTTTCTGGACGACATGCGCCCCCAGGGCTTCATGGGCCGCACGTTTGCCAGCACCCACCCCGAGCTGCAGCTGGGCAACGACCCCCGCTTCTGGAGCGACGACGACGTGCTGCGCGCCCTGGCCCTGTGCGGCGACGACCTGCCCGGCAACCTGGTGGTGGGCGAGGCCGCGTTTGCGCGCTTTCACAGCCTGCCGCAGCGCGCCAGCCGCGTGGCATCGCCTGCCGACTACCCGGCCTTGGCCAACGCCGCCATGCAAGGCAGCATGGGCGGCTCGTCCGCCGGGGGCGAGCAGCCCAAGTTCTGCACGGTAGTGGCCGGCAGCGCAGCGGGTGACGCTTCAGGCGAAGCCGCCCGCCATGTGCTGGTCAAGTTCTCGCCTGCGGGCGACGCCCCCACCGACCAGCGCACCCGCGACCTGCTGGTCTGCGAACACCTGGCCCTGCAAACCTTGGCCGGCGCAGGCATAGCCGCCGCCGCCAGCCGCATCCACACCGGCGCGGGCCGCGTGTTTCTGGAGGTGGAGCGCTTTGACCGCGCGCCCATCAACGCCACCAACCCGCAGGGCCTGGGGCGCATCGGCATGGTGTCGCTCATGGTGTACGACGCCGAATACGTGGGCGCCATGGACAACTGGGCCGCCACCGCCAACCGCATGCAAGAGCGCGGCCTGCTGCGCCCTGCCGACGCGCGCACCCTGCGCCTGCTGGAAGCCTATGGCGAGCTGATTGCCAACACCGACCGGCACTACGGCAACATCTCGCTCTTGCTGGACGGTGACGACTGGGCCCTGGCCCCCGCCTACGACATGTTGCCCATGCTCTACGCCCCCGTCGGCGGCGAGCTCGTGCCGCGCAACTTTGCCGCCCGCCCCCTGCAACCCACCGCCGCCACCCTGCCGGAGTGGCCGCAAGCCTTGGCGCTGGCCCGCAGCTTCTGGGTGGCGGCCAGTGCGGATGCGCGTATATCCGCAGGATTCCGGCAGATTGCGGCGGAGAATTTAAGCCATATTGGCCGCTAGCCCTTATGGAATATGCGCGAGCAGCTATCAATAGATGAGCGATACAACGCACCACACGTTCGAGTCATCCGCGCAGCTGCACGCCTGGCTGCAGTCGCACCACGCTAGCGAGACTGAGCTATGGGTGCGCATCTTCAAAAAAGGCACCGGCCAAGCCACGGTGACGTGGGACGACTGCGTGCTGGCTTGCATCGCCTGGGGCTGGATCGACGGGCAGCGCAAGAGTTTGGACGACACCGCGTTTCTGCAACGCCTGACCCCGCGCCGCGCGCGCTCCAACTGGTCGCAGAAAAACGTGCAGCACGCCGAGCGCCTGATTGCAGAGGGGCTAATGCAAGCCCCCGGCTTGGCGCAGGTCGAGGCCGCCCGCGCCGACGGCCGCTGGGCCAACGCCTACGCGGGTAGCGCCACCATGGAAATGCCCGAAGACTTCTTGGCCGCGCTGCAGCAAGACCCCGCCGCCCAGGCCTTCTACGCCACCCTGAAGCGCCAGCAGCTGTTCACCATCTACTACCGCCTCACCAGCGCCAAGCGGGCGGAGACGCGGGAGAAGCGGATGGTGGAGATACTGGCAAAGCTGGGGCAGGGCGAGAGTCTTTGACCTTCGGCTGAGCGTTGCGGCTCAAAAAGTGAGGCGTATTTTCAAAAATACGCCGCATTCACTGCGGTGAATAGCCTCAATATTCGCCGCACAAATTGCGGTGAATGGTCCTACCGCAAATCCCCTTGCGTGCAGCCATCAGCAGCAGAGCGCAACGAAACCTAGCCAAGCACGAAAACACTGTGTAAAAATACAGCATTCAACGCTCAGCCGCATTTTGAAGAGCTCCCATGAACAAGACGCCTCGGGGCTCGGCGCCCAAGGACGCAGAGTCCACGCTCTACGCCAGTGTTCGCGCACTCATCCAATCGGCCCGCAGCACCATTGCCCGTGGTGTCGATCTGGTGCAGGTGCATACCAACTTCGACATCGGGCGGCATATCGTGGAGTTTGAGCAGCGGGGCGCTCAACGTGCGGAATACGGCCAGCAAATGCTCAAACAGATGTCCGAGCGCCTGACGGCTGAGTTCGGGAGTGGCTTCTCGCTCAGCAACCTCAAGCTCATGCGGCAGTTCTATGTGCAGTACGCCCCACGAATTGGTCAGACAGCGTCTGGCTTTTTTGAAGGGCAGGCACCACGCGAAATAAGCCAGACACTGTCTGACCTATTGATTGCGAGTGATGTGAAACGCCCCTTCACCCTCAGCTGGTCCCACTACGTTTTCTTGCTAGGCATCAAAAATACGGATGAGCGCAGCTTCTACGAAATCGAATCCACACAGCAAAATTGGACGCTGCGAGAATTGCGCCGTCAGTTTCAAAGTGGTTTGTACGAGCGACTGGCCCTGAGTCGCGACCCAGACGGCATTCGCCAACTGGCCCAGCAAGGCCACATCGTCAGCCAAGCCAGTGACCTGCTCAAAGAGCCGTTGGTACTGGAGTTTTTGGGCCTGTCAGAGCAGGCCCGGTTTTCGGAGTCGGAGCTGGAGGCGGCCATCATCCACAAGATCGAACACTTCTTGCTGGAACTGGGCAAGGGCTTTCTGTTTGAGGCGCGTCAAAGGCGTTTCACCTTTGACGACGAGCACTTCTTTGTGGACCTGGTGTTCTACAACCGCCTGCTGCGCTGCTATGTGCTGATCGACCTCAAGCTCGGCAAGCTCACGCACCAAGACTTGGGCCAGATGCAGATGTACGTCAACTACTTTGACCGCTACGTCAAAACCGATGCAGAGGCGGCCACCGTTGGCATCGTGCTGTGCAAGAAAAAGCACGAAGCGCTGGTAGAAATTACCCTACCTAAAGACGCCAACATCCACGCCCGCGAATACCAGCTCTATCTGCCCAGCAAAGAAGAGTTGCAACAGAAGCTGGCGGAATGGGCGGTGGCTGACGAGTAAATTGCGCCAGCCCCGCCTCAGTCAGCGCCCGGCCCCTGCAACTCCGCAAACTTTGCCGCCATCGTCGGGTTGCCCCGTGTGAGCTTCTTGATCGTCAGGTCGTCGGCCTTGTCGTTGGCCAGGCGCAGGTTGTTGGCGGACTTGTGCAGCGCTTCCTTGGTCTTTTCCAGGTCCTTGATGGCTTCGTCAATGCGCTTCACGGCCTCTTCAAAGCCCTCTGACGCCAGGCGCCAGTTGCGGCCAAACGCTGTTTTGAACTCGTCCAGCTGGGTTTCGAACTTGGTGATGTCCACGTTCTGCGAGCGCACCAGCGCCAGCTCGGACTTGTATTTCATCGAGTTCAACGCCGCATTGCGCAAGAGCGTAATCAGCGGCACAAAGAACTGCGGCCGCACCACATACATCTTGGGGTAGCGGTGCGACACATCAACGATGCCGCTGTTGTACAGCTCACTCTCCGGCTCCAGCAGGGACACCAGCACCGCGTATTCGCAGGCCTTCTCCGTGCGGTCCTTGTCCAGCTCTTTCAAGAAGTCTTCGTTCCTTTTCTTGGTCGCTGTTTCATCGCTTTCGTTTTTCATCTCAAACATGATGGAAACGATCTCGGTGCCCGCCTCATCCATGTCGCGAAAAATATAGTCGCCCTTGCTGCCGGTGCGGGCGTCGTTGTCCTTCTCAAAATGCGCCCTTTGAAACGCCGCCGCACGGATGCGGTTGAACTCAATCTCGCAGTGCTGCTCCAGCGTCTCGCCCACCATCTTGGTCGATAGCCGCGCCTTCATGTCGCGCAAGCGCTCAATCTCGCCATCACGGTCGCGCAGCTGCAAGGCGTATTGCTCCTTGGTGGCTTTCTCTTCCAGCTGGTTTTTGACGGTGATGAGGCTCAGGTCATTCTTCAACGCATCCCGCTCTTGCGCGACCACCCCCACGGCTTCATTCACGGCCAGCTGGCGCGCCACGTCGCTGGCCTGCAGCTTGGCGTGCAGCGCCTGAATCTCGGCATCCTTTTTGGCGGCCTCGGCCTGCAGCGCATGGGCCAGCTTGGCCTCGGCCAACTGGGCTGCGGCTTGGCTGCTGTTGCGCGCTTGGGCCAGCTCATTCTTCAGCTGGTTCGCCAGCGCATCGCGCTCCTGGCTTACCGTGCCCAAGGCCTCGGCCACCGCCAGCTTGCGCGCCACCTCGCCCGCGTCCAGCTGGGCTTTGAGCGCTTGAATCTCGGTGTCTTTGGCAGACGCAGTTTTTTGCAGCGTGTTGGTCACCTCAGCCTTGGCCAGGGCAATCGCGTCGCGCTTTTCCCGCTCGGCCAATTCGAGGCGCTCGTGCAAAGCTTGCTCAAACGCGCCATCGCGCACCTGCTTGAGGATGTCGGCATACCCCGCCTCGTCGATCTTGAAGGCTTTGCTGCAGTGGGGGCAGATGATTTCGTGCATGGGGAGTGGGATTATTCTTGGTGGTTGGACGGGTGTCTGCTCAAAAGCAAAGCGGCCCTTGTTCGGACCTAGGGACCGCTCATGGGGCAGCAACCGTGTGGCGGGCTGCCCATGAACCCCGGTAGGCAATGGCGCTGAACCGCGTGCTGGACGGCATGGAGGGTAAGCATAGTGATTGCCAAGTGGGCAGCGATTGGTAAATGTTCGTCGGACACAGCGTTTGAATAGATTACATTCAAATTCCCAAGCGAAACGCAACAATCACTTGGAAGTTACAAGCAAGGTAAGGAGATCTCTATGTATCCCGTGTTCTTTTCTGTCACTGAGGAAGATCGAAGCATTGCCGAGGCCATTTGGGGAGAATTTGCTGCGGATTCGATTTACCTGTACTCCAAAACCGGGCGAGACGGCGTGTGGATGTGGGACGAAATAGAGCAAGAACTCAAAGCCGCTACCGGGTTTGTCATCTTCTGGTCTAAGAATTACATTCGAAAGAGCGGAACACGACGAGAAGTTGATATGGCGGCCAAGCTGTTTGGACAGCACTCCAGGCTCGCAAATGCCGTCATATTGAGACTTGATGACACACCAATTTCTTGTCCGAACGATGCGACAGATGAGGTCCGCATTGTTTATGAACATCTGCAGTCGTTTAAACCTACACGCTTCTCCGATGCAGGGCTTTCTCATAGGGCTATGACCGCGCGGGTTGACGATCTATTGAGAAAAGCTGACCCAATAAGCCAACCGCCGTTTTTTGAACGACCTGAGTGCGTTGAATTACTTAGATCTGCTGCGCGCATCGATCATCAGCACATACGGCCGGCCGTTTGGATCCAAGGCATGAACGGCAATGGGCGGCGAACAATGATCAAGGAGACTTACCGGGGTTACGCACAAAACGCAGTATCCATAGAAATTTCAGTAGTGGACACAAACCTTGCGAAGCAATTTGCCCTAAGGGTTGCAAGCGAGGCGCTTGAGTATTCGGATGATGCTCTTCGAGAGGTCAACAGGGATTTGAAATACGACACACCAGCGGGATTGGCTGAGCTTGTTGTCGCTGCGTCTGAGAAGAACATGTACTTGATTGTTTTTCATGACATTGCCGTCGAAATGCAATCACACGTTCCGCAATGGTTGGTCGACATGATCAAACTCTTGCCCATCGGGCGAAAGCCTCTTGTTTACTGCGTAAGCCCACTACCAGCCCCAGCAGATGCCTTCGGTGGGCGACATGATGCGGTCGGCGTTGCACGTGTCCCTTGGTTTGATCAGGATCAAAGTGAGCGGTTTCTGGAGCGATTGAGCGCATTCTTTGTCCCATCTAGCTTGCCTGCTTGGACCATTGCGCAGCATCAAGCTGTAATTAAGATCGCGAGCGGAAACCCCAAACTACTGGTTGATATTGCACGTGCCTGTGCAACCAACTCATCTATGGAGGCATTCGAGAATATCGCCGCAGCAAAAGGCTCCCGATTCAGTGAGTCATTGTCCCAGCTGATTGCCTGGCACTTGGCGCAGTTTTCACCAGACGGATTGGAGCGCAAAATTTTGCGTACTCTTTCAATGGTTAGTCCCATCACATTCGATTTGCTGCAGGAGTTCTTCGCGGATGCAGTGTTGTCTAGTTCGCTAAACAAGCTGGTTGAAAGTGGACTTGTCGATCAGTGGGGTGATGGTCTTTACCGCATTGCACCCCTACTAAAACGACGCATGAATATCTCACTGAACGAACGATCACTGATACAGAATGTAGAGGAAGCATTGCGGCAATTTGCATCCAAGCCAAGAACGATTCCAAATGGAGCACATACCTATTTGCGAATTGAGGCCGCAATTTCTGCAGGTTTGCGAATTACAGGAAAAGCCCCGGAGATCATGGCTGAGTACGTGTCTGCTGCACACCAGTTTGAAGCGGGCATTCGGTTATACAACGCGAAAGACACTCGCAACGCATTTCCTCTTTTGAGAGAGGCGTTTGTCAATCGTGCAAAGTTTGATGCCGTTGGAAAGGCAGAGGCAACCCGCTATTACGGACTTGCTGCGTGCAGACTTCACAAGCACGATGATGTAGAGAGCGCAATCAATGGGCTCAAGGAGAACAAAGATTCTGAGGGTTTAGTTGCCTACATTGAAGGCTTTCGTTCCCAGTTGAATGGAGACTTTTCGGAGGCAGTAAATCACTACACTGAGGCCTACAACAACGCCTTGAATGGCAGAGCTGATCGACGAAGGGAGATGGTCACGCGCCCATTGATTTCTTGCATTTTGAAATCTAAATTCCCAAACTTCAATTTCGCAGAGACGTTGGCAAAAGCTACAGTTGACCGCAACCCGACCCTATTCGCGCTGCGATCCTACGCAGAAGTATGCCTTCGACGTATTCACAGCGAATCCACTTTGTCTGAGACGCAGAAGGATAGGCTTTGGGATAAGTATTTGGTCATTGAAGACCAAATTAAGAAGAGTCCCCAGGGAAAGACGATGTATGCCGCAATCGCCAGCCTAAGTCACGAATTGGACGGTGAACTTGAGGACGCACTATCTCTTGCCAAAGAGGCTGCGCAGTCAGAGCGGCTTGAGGATAAATTTTCCGTTTGGCATCTTCAACTTCTACTTGGATTTTCTGAGGGCTTAGATGACGTGGTGAGTCAAGTATCGACGGAACTCAAGAAGTCGCACAGTAGGGCTAGAGACGAATTACTCGCTCCCACGCTTTCATACGGGGTGAAGGCATTGCGAAAACTAGACAAAACGCCTGAAGCAAGGAACCTGTTTAGAACCTATCAGGGGAATCTTACTGATCGCCAGGCGCAGCGGATCCGTAAACTACTTGATGTCGATTTATCGACCATGCAAGATGCCGAACATCTGCCAGTGGAGTAATTCGAAATTTACCAAGCTGTAAATACACCAACTTCCGTACAAACCATCCATTCCCACCCACCCCCATCACCAACCTCTGCGTAGACCGCGTAGCCGCCACATAAAAAACCTGCGCCGCGTCCTCCTCGTCCTCGCCCTCGCCCGCCGCAGGCATGTGCCCCGCACCGGGTAGCGCCACAACAGGGAACTCTAGGCCTTTGCTGACCTTCATCGTCATCACCTGAATGGCGTCTACGCCTTTCAGTAGTGCGCTCACGGGGCCTTCCTTCCTTTGGTCAACCTGCTGGCCTTGGGTGTATTTTTATCCTCATGCGTCAGAAACCCAATGGGTCGCTTGCCCGGCTCCGTGCTCAGATTTTGGAGGTGGTCGCAATTTGCGACCACCTCGGCTTTCTCATCAACCGTGAGTTGAAATAGGAAGTCACTGGGGAAACGGTCCCGGTTGCGCTTTACCTGCTCATTGAGCCGCTTGGTCTGCACCCCATACAGCGCAGCCAAGTCCACATCAAGCATGACCCGCAGGCCGCGCATCACCTGGATACGGCTCTCAATGCGTGGCGCCAGCACCGTGTTGCTCGTAATCATGCTTGTAGCCTTTTCATGTTCCTAGCCTTGCCCCAAACCCGCTGTCGCCACTGACTGTAACTTGCAACCTCTGCGTAGCCCTCGTAGCCGCCACATAAAACACCCGCGCCGCTTCCTTCTCGTCTTCCCCCGCCGCAGGCATATGCCCCACGCCGGGTAGCGCCACCACGGGGAACTCCAAGCCCTTGCTGACCTTCATGGTCATCACCTTGATCTTGTTGCTGGTGGGGTCAAAGTCCCCTGAGCCCAGCCGGTTCTCTACCGGCAGCTTGCGTAGCGCCAAGGTGCGGGCGCACAGGTCGCGCGTCTTGGTGTCTGCGCACAGCACGGCCATGTCGCCCCACGCAAAGCCCTCTTGGTGGGCTTGGGCCAGGTGGTCGGCAATGGCTTCTGCTTCTGCCTGCAGGGTGGGCAGTTTGATGATGAGGGGCTCTTGCCCCTCGCGCCCGCAGCTCACGGGCTTCAGCAATGGGATGCCGTCGTCGTCTTTGTCATCCGCAGTCAATAGGTCGGCGGCGACGAGGCTGGCGGTGTGCAGTATCTGGCGGGTGTTGCGGTAGTTGATCTTCAGGATGGTGGTGCGCCCCTGCGCCTGTATGCCCACGCTTTTGAAGCTGAACTGTTTAGACCGCGCACGTTCGTAAATGCTTTGCGCGTCGTCGTACAGCACCAGCAGGCTGTTGGTGGTGGGGTCCACCATCTGCGTCACCAGCTTGAGCCATTCGGGTGCGAAGTCGTGGCCTTCGTCGATCATCACCGCTTGGTATTGGCCGCTGGGGATTTGCTTGCGGTCCACGCCCGCTATGACTCGTTGCACCAGTTCTTCGGCATACCGCTCGCTGCTAGATTGACCCGGCAGCGTTTGCCCATAGGCCACCAGCTGCTCGCGGCACCATTTATGAAAATGCCGCACATGCACCCGGCTGCCCAAGCCCTTGGCCTGCATGACGCTGTGCAGCTTCACGCCCAGCGGTTCGTTAAAGCAGAGGATGAGGATGGGTTTGCTGGCTTGCGTGCTGGCCTTGGCCAGGTACTCCGCGCGGTATCCCAAGATCATGGTTTTGCCCGAGCCTGCCACGCCGTGAATGACGCGGTGCCCGTCGCCCAGGCTGCGGGCCAGTTGTTCTTGCTGCAGGTCCATCACACGCATGATGTCGGGCAGGGTGGCGCCTTCATCGTTGTAGTGGTCGTGGTCGTCAAACAGCGCGCCCTGTTGCACGCGCACTTCGGGGAACATGATCCAGCGCACGCGGTCGATCTGGGGCAGGCTCAAGGCGCCGCGCATGCCAAAGGGGAACATGTCCCACAGCCGGCTTTGCAGGTCTTCGGCCTCCACGGCCTCCGTCATTTCGTCTTGGCAGATGACGCGGTGGGGCTCTATGGCGTGCTGCAGCTCGGCGGCTTCAAACTGTTTGCGGGTGATGAAGGGGAACACCACGCCGTAGCTCCAGGGGCACACCAGCTTGCCCGCGTGCGGGCCGTCGGGCTGCACCAGCTGCGCGTCGCGCTGCAGGGCGTTGGTCACGGCGTGGGCGTATTGGCGGGCTTGCTCCAGCGGGTTGATCACCGTCTTGGGCCCGCTGTCGCCCATGATCTCCCAGTCTTGCTTGTTGGCCCGCAAGATGGTGCTGCCCACCTTCCAGTCTTTCACCTCCAGCACCAGGATGCCGCGGCGCGGGTGCAGCACACAAAAGTCGGGGTGCGTGTTGCGCGGGCCCATGGGCACGTCATACCAAAGCCGGTAGTCGTCGTCCAGCTTTTGCTCCAGCCGCTCGGCCAGTCGGCGTTCGCCGGTCGTCATGCGTGAGACGCACGCGCCTAATGAAGGAATCAGCGTTGCCATTCCGGGGTCACCCTCCCTGAGTGAGTTGTATCGTTATGTAAGCATGATGCCAACAAAGCTCCGTTTGGGCTAGTAGCGGCTGCAGGGGGTGTGGGGATTTTGCAATAAAAACAGGCTGTAGGGGCCGTGCATGTTGCGCGAGCAGCTATCAAATTAATAGTGCTTGACAGCCGCCCGGCATGGGCAATACTGGGGGCCTTGTGATCAGACGTTGGTGCCAGCCATGAAACGCGGTGTTCCCCTTGTGTTTGCTGCGGCTATGTTGTGGGCTGGGGCGCCAGTGTGGGCGCAGACCTTGCGCGTGGCGTATTCCGACATTGAGGTGGCGCCCTACCAGATGGGCCACGGACCCGGCGTGGCCAACCCGCCCGGTGCCATCGTGGAGCTGGTGCGCATGGCGGCCCAAGAGATGGGGCTGGAGGTGGTGTTTGAGCGCGCGCCGCAGCTGCGCGGTTTCAGGCGCCTGCAGAGCGGCGAGATTGACGCGGCCTTTGCCTACTCGTATTCGCCAGACCGCTTGCCCTACGGCCGCTACCCGATGCGGGACGGCAAGCCCGACGAATCGGCACGGGTGTTCAGCCAGTCCTATATGTTTTACCGGCTCAAGGGCTCACCGTTTGGCTGGGATGGGCGCACGGTATCGGGTCTGGGGGAGGGCAGCATTGGGTTCAACTCTACGTTTTCCATTGGCGCCGAACTCAGCCGCTGGGGCCTGAAGACCGAAGACGCCAAGACCACGGAGCAAAATTTTCAGAAGCTCTCGATGGGCCGCATCATGGCCTACGCGATGCAAGAGCAAGTGGGCGACAGCTACTTGGCGGCCCGCCCCATGCACGACGTGGAGAAGATCGCCATTCCGCTGGAAACCAAGGCCTATTACCTGATGTTGAGCCACCAGTTTGTGGCCCAAGACCCCGAGCGCGCCGAGCGCCTGTGGGCCAGGCTGGGCAAGCTGCGGCACGACAAGATGCCAGAGCTGATGCGCAAGTACGCACCGCCCCAGCATTAGCCAGCGGTGCGGGCCCGCGGCCAGGCCGCCACACAGGGCTTTTCTGAAAGGGCGTAAGCTCTTGGCCCGGCGGTTAAAAACATCAAACAGGGGAGTAATGGCAGTGAACTGGGTGCTTTGGCTTGCAAACCGGCTCGCGCGCGTGGCGCTGGTGCTGGTGTGGCCAATGGCCTGCGCGGCACTGGCAATGCCAGTGGTACCGCCGGGCACCAGTGCGCAAGACGCCACCACACACCTGCAGCTGCTGGAAGACCCGAGCGCCACGCTCACCCTGGCCCAAGCGCAGCAGGCCTTTGCCCAGGGCAAGTTCACCGGGACCGCTGATAGCAAAGACGCACTGGCGCTGGGGTTTACGCGCTCTGCGTTTTGGCTGCGCCTGGAGCTGGCCAACGCCGCGCCCGAGGCTGCGCGCCAGATGCTGGATGTGGTGAATGCGCGCATTTCGTATGTGACGCTGTACGCCCCC
This sequence comes from Rhodoferax sp., assembly GCF_034519335.1. GTDB lineage: Bacteria > Pseudomonadota > Gammaproteobacteria > Burkholderiales > Burkholderiaceae_C > Allorhodoferax. Next base: position 131,965 of record NZ_JAXHOL010000030.1, on the reverse strand, counting down.
GGCCCCGATGGGCGCTATGTAGAGACCGCCACCGGCGGCGACATGCCGTTTGCCACCCGCGCGCACGAGAACCGCAACTTTGTGTTTCCGCTGCAAGTGCCGGCCCAGAGCTCGCTCACCTTGTATCTGCGGGTGCAGTCCACCATTGGCCTGATCGTGCCGGTGCGCGTGTGGGCCGAGCCCGACTTTGCGCACCACGAGCGGCAAGACTACATGGTGCAGGCCTTGTACTTTGGGGTGGCGCTGGCCATGGCCTTGTTCAACCTGATGTTGTTTGTGGCGCTGCGCGACCGGGCCTATGCCTTGTATGTGTGTTTTGTGGTGTTCTCGGTGCTGGCGCTGGGGCAAAAGACGGGCATGGCCTCCGAGTTTTTGTGGCCACAGCACCTGACCTGGACCAACCCCAACTACTACATGGCCACCTCGTGGGGGCTGGTGTGTTTTATGGCGTTTATGCGCAGCATGCTGGGCACAGCGCAGCACCTGCCGCGCATCGATGTGGGCTTGCGCGCGGGCATGGTGTTGCACACGCTCATGCCGCTTTTGTATTGGACGGCGGTGCAGTCGGTGGCGCGCTTCACCATTTGGTTGTTTGTGGTGTCGTGTGTGCTGCTGCTGGGCGTGGTGGGCTGGTGCATGGTTCGGCGCATGCGTGCGGCGTACTTTTTTGGCGGCGCGTTTGCGATGCTGATGGCGGGCTCGCTGATGACGCTGCTGCGCGCGCTGGGCATCTTGCCCACCAATGTGCTCACGGTGGACGGCTTGCAGGCGGGCTCCACCCTGGAGATGCTGCTGCTGGCCTTTGCGCTGGCCGACCGCTTTAACCAAATGCGCCGCGAGAAGCTCAAGGCCCAAAGCGACCTGGTGCTGGCCAAACAAAAGCTGGTGGAGACGCTGCAGGCCTCGGAGCGCGAGCTGGCCCAGCGGGTGGACGACCGCACGCGCGAACTGCAAACGCTGAACGAAAAGTTGGAGGCGCTCAGCATGGTGGACGGCCTGACCGGCATTGCCAACCGCCGCCAGTTTGACCAGGAGCTGCGCAAGGCCTGGGCGCGCCTGGAGCGCCTGGGCCAGCCGCTGGCGCTGGTGATGCTGGATGTGGACCTGTTCAAGCGCTACAACGACCACTACGGCCACCAAGCGGGCGACGAGTGCTTGCGCAAAGTGGCGCAGGCCATGGCCAGCGTGGGCCGCACCACCGATGTGCTGGCCCGCTACGGCGGCGAGGAGTTTGTGATGGTGGCTCCGGCCTCCGACGGGCCCAGCGCCCTGCTGTTGGCGCAGCGCGCTTGCCACGCCGTGCAAGCGCTGGGTGCTGCGCATGCCCAGTCGCCTTTTGGCGTGGTGACGGTGAGCTGCGGCGTCGCCAGCGTGGTGCCCGGCGTTGGCGTCACGCCCCAAGACCTGCTGCGCCAGGCCGACGCCGCCTTGTACCAGGCCAAAGCCCGGGGGCGCAACCAGGCGGTGCTGGCGGGTTATTAAGCCAAATTGGCACCTAAGGCCCATGGATATTGCGCAAGCAGCTACCAAAAACATAGCAATGGCGGCAGCTGCAACTCCGCAAGAAATGTCAGGCCCGCTTTCGTAGACTGCAGCCTGTCTTCATCCCCACAGGCCATCGCACCATGTCCACGCTCCAAGCCCCGTCCGAGTTTCCCCACCACCTTGCAGCCCAGCCCGAGGCCATTACCGTGGTCGGCATCGAGCTGCGCACCACCAACCAAGAGGCCATGCAGACCATCCCACCGCACTGGCAGCGTTTTGGGCAAGAGGGTGTGCTGGACCGCATCAGCGGCCGGCTTGATGGCGATGTGTTGGCCGTTTACACCCACTTTGCCAACGCCGGGCGCGACAACACGGGCCTGTATTCGCTGGTGATTGGCGCGCAGGTGGCGCCCGATGCGCCGGTGCCTGCGGGCATGGTGCGGGTGGTGGTGCCGGCTTCGCGCCGCGCCATTTTTCCGGTGGTGCCCGCCAGCTTTGACCAAGTGGGCCCAGCCTGGGGCGCCGTGTGGGCGCAGACCACGCTGCCCAAGACCTTTGTGGCCGAATACGAGCGCTACGCCGCCCATGGCGACATCAGCATCTCCATCGGGCTGGAGCGACACTAGGGCATGAACAAAGCCCATAGCTGGACGGACTACGCGGAGCGCCTGAGCCGGGTGCAGGCCTACATTCACGACCACCTGGACCAGCCGCTGGATCTGGCCCGCCTGGCCGAGGTGGCGCACCTTTCGCCCTACCACTGGCACCGTGTCTACAACGCGCTGTATGGCGAGACCATTGCCGCCACCGTGCGCCGCCTGCGGCTGCACCGCGCTACGGGTTATCTGGCCAACACGGCGTTGCCCATTGAACAGGTGGCGCGCAAGTGCGGCTACCCCAATGTGCAGTCGTTTACGCGCGCCTTCAGCGGCTTGTATGGCACTAGCCCATCGCGCTACCGGGCCGAGGGCGGCCACTCCGTGTTCCGCCAGGGGCTGGCGCAGGCCCAGGCTGCGGGTCACACGGTGCAGGTGCGCCACGTGCCTGCGGTGCAGCTTGCGGGTGTGGCGCATGTGGGCTCGTACATGCGCATGGGCAAGGCCTTTGGGCAGACGCATGCGTCCATGGCGGCGCAGGGCCTGATGCGGCCCGACACGCGCTGGATGGCCGTGTACTACGACGACCCCTACGCCGTGCCCGAAGCGCAGCTGCACAGCCGCGCAGGCCTGAGCCTGCCGCCAGACCACACCAGCGCCTTGGCCACGCCGCTGCAGCCTTTCACCCTGGGCGGCGGCCTGTGCGCCGTGCTGCGCTACCGGGGGCCTTACGCCAGCATCCGCGCGGCCTACCAGTGGCTCTATGGCCAGTGGCTGGTCCAGTCCGGCCACGAGGCCGCCAACCTGCCTGTGTTTGAGGACTATCTGAACCACCCCGGCAACACGGCACCGGCGGATTTGCTGACCGACATCTACCTGCCGCTGGCAGGCTAGGACCGCGTGCTGCTTACAGCCCCAGCTGCCCCTTCACCACCGCCAGCACCGTGCCACCGGCAGCCTTGGCGGCGTCTTTGGCAAAGTCCATGGCAATGCCCTTGAACAGCTTCTTGCGCTCGGCCGCGTCCTTCACATCCTTGGCCTTGTTGTAGCCCGCGCGAAAAGCCGCCAGCTCCTTCTTGGCAAACAAAGACTCCAGCACCTGAAACAAGCCGTCTGCCGAGACGCGGATGATCTCGGTGCTGAAGGGGTGGTCGAAGATGTGCTGGTGGATTTTGAGCTGGCCTTGCAGCCAGTTTTTGGCCAGGGTGTCTTCGATGATCAGGCAGATCTTGTCGCCCTGCGGCTCCAGCGAGGCGTTGGCCAGTGCCGCCAGCAGGCGCCCGGCGGCCTGGTCTTCCACCCGGCCACCAAACTTGAGCGCGGCTTCGTAGCGCAGCTTTTTTACCTTGACTACCGGGGTCTTGAGCCGCTCGCTCACGGTCTGGTTGTTCAGCCGCGCCATGGGCCCGGAGCCGCCAAAGCCATGCTGGTCCAGCAGGTGCATCACCAGCGCATCAATGTCCGCCTTGGGCATGGCCCCCAGGCCGAACTTCAGGTAGTTGTCGAGGAATTCGGTTTCGAAAGAGGCCATGGTGGGTTTCAGCGGGTTTGCCGTTGGTACAGGATTTGGGTGCGCAGGTTCTCGGCGGCGAGCAGCGCTTGTTTGTGCTGTTCAGCGGCCATCTGTGCCGAACAAATGCTTACCGGTGTTTTGTCTTGTACCGAGCGCTCAACCTGAACCCCAGTTTTGGTGCGCTGGAATTTGGCGGTGTAGTCAAACAAGGCAGACCGCACCTTGCTGGCGGGTGGCAGCGACACAAATTTGATGCCGGGGGCGAGTGTGATGTCATAGGTCTCGTAGCTGGAAAACCCGTGGCAGGAGTGGCGGCGGTTCGGTTCAATGCGGCCTTTGACATTGGCAAACCCCATGACCGGCAAGGGCGTGGAAATGACCGGGGACAACACCATGGCACCCGACGCACCGCCCTCCAGGTAATTGGACACCTCGTAGCTCAGGCGGAAGCTGTATTGGTCCGACAAACCATCGGTATTGCCCTTGTACAGAGTGCCTTTGCCTTTGAACCCATAGGCGCTCAGAGCGCGTTTTACAAAGTCTCGCTCGGCATCCTTGTCCAGGTCGCGCATGTAGGCGCGGGCGTCTGCTGCGGACAAGCCGAGCAGCGCCACTTGCAGTTCACCTGTGGCACTGCCGTCTTTCTCAATGCGCTGCTTGATGCTCACGCGTTGTTCGGATTTTTCGTACTGCTGGTCTGGTGTTTTGGCAATCGCGTTGGCCCGGCCCACATGAAGGACAGGCTTGGCATAGCTGCCCCAGGGCAAATAGCCAAAGGGCACTTCTTTGGCCGTGGCGTCCACGTAAAGGTTGAGGTCGGGCAAAAAGTTCATCACGTGGTTGACCAGGGACACCACGGGAATCTTGGTCAGGTCATACAGGCCGCCAGAGTTGATCAACACTTGCTCGCTTCGAATATCGGCAGCGGCCAGCAGGGCCTGCAGCAAGGTTGCATGGTCTTTGCAGTCGCCCATCTTGTTGTCCAGCACCACATCCAGATCGCGCGGCACCACCGCACCCACGCCAATGCAATTGCCACCATAGGTGATGTTGCGAGAGACCCATTCGTACAGCAGGCGGGCCCGCTCGGCGGGTTTTTTCTCCTCGCCCACGATGGACGACATCAGCTCGCGAATGCGCGGAGTCGGCAGCGCTTTGGGCAGGGCGCGGTCGCCATAGGCTTTGGCAATCGCTTCGTAGCTGTCAAAGGTGGACACCACGACGGACGGGCTTTCGTCGATGCGCCAAATGCCGTCGTCGCTTTCATCCCAGCGTAGTGGTACTGCATTGGTGTAGCGCCACTGCCAGGTGCGCATGTCGCCGTCTTCCACCACAGGCAATTGCTGCACCTGGTGGGATTCGATGCCGAGCTTCAGCCCTTTGGGTGCGCGCAAGGTGATTTGTGCGTCTTGGTACTCGCTGTAGGCCGAAAACCCTTGCGTCATGGAGAAGTGGCCGGGGAAGATGGGTTCCTTGTCAGCGATGGAATACCGAATGCCCACTGAGTCGCCAACTGCCAGATCGGGGAACACCACCGAGAGACTGGTGCGGTCCGAGAACATGGGCGATGCCCCGCTGCGCCCTTGGTTGGTGGTTTTTTGAAAGTTGGTGGTGGGCACTTCGATCTTGCGGCCGTCCTTCTTCAGGGTGTAGGCCTCCAGAATCTCTCCGGTTTGAATGCTGGTGCTGAAGGAAAACGAATAGGACTTCATGCCCTCCAGAGCCCGCGATTGCAGGATTTCGTTCAGCGACTCAAAAGTTTGGGTGGAGCGACCATCCGCAGCCAGGTCGTACTGAAGGTGCCACTTCTTGGACACAACCGGTGCTTTGTCGTTGGCCGCGTCTTGGGCCCATACGCCTTGATAAGCCGAAATGCCCAATGCCGCGGCCAGCGCCGCGTATCGCATGAATCTCATATTTATTGCTCCCTTTGGTAAGTCAGACAACCCCGCGCGAAGGCCGTCCGTGGCCATCATATCCAAGGTATTTAACGGGCCTGATGCACTGCATTGGCTAACTGCTTCACCAGGCCGGGCATCTGCTCCACCGGCACCTGCGCATAGCCCAGCAAGAAGCCACGCCACGGCTGCACGCGCTGGCCCACGGCTTGTGCACTGAGCGCCGGGGCCACCACGCCCTGGGCCAGCAGGGCGCGGCTCATGGCGGCATCGTCCGCACGCGGGTTGCGCAGGCGCAGCGCCAGGTGCATGCCAGCGGAGCCGCCGTACACATCGGCCACATCGCCCAGCTGTGCTTCTAGCGCCGCCACCAACGCATCGCGGCGCTGGCGGTAGAGGCGGCGCATGCGCCGCAGATGCAGGCTGAAATGCCCGCTGTGCATGAACTCGGCCAGCGCCAGCTGGTCGGCCGCGCGCCCGCGCGGTGCGGTGCGCGCCAGCATGGCGCTCAGTGGCGCTACCAGCGCTGCGGGCACCACCACAAAGCCAATGCGCAGCGCAGGAAACATGGTCTTGCTGAAGGTGCCCAGGTAGAGCACAGGGGCGTCTGGCGCCAGCCCTTGCATGCAGGACAGTGGTGGCCCGTCGTGGCGGAACTCGCTGTCGTAGTCGTCTTCAATGATGAGGGCGGACGCTGCACGCGTGTTGGCAATGAGGGCCAGGCGCCGCTCCAGGCTCAGCACGCTGCCCGTGGGGTACTGGTGCGAGGGGGTGACGTAGATGAGCTTCGGTGGGTGGCGTTGCCAGTCGGCCGCAGTGGGGGCGATGCCCTCCTGGTCCACCACCATGCCCATGGGCTGGAGCTGTGCGGCCTTGAACGCGGCCAGCGCGCCCTGGTAGCCGGGGCTCTCAACCCACACCTTGTCGCCTGCGTCGGCAAAGGCGCGGGCGCACAGGTCCAGGCTGCTCTGGGTGCCGTCGGTGATGATGACCTGGCTGGCGTCCAGCAGCGCGCCGCGCGCCACGCGCAGGTGGTTGGCTATGGCCTCGCGCAGCGCGGGCTCGCCGGTGGGCTCGGCGTAGTTGAGCTGGGCGGTGCGCAGGTCGCGCCAGGCGCGGTCCAGCAGGCGGCGCCATAGCGTGACGGGAAACTCCTTGAGCGCGGGCACCCCGGGCGCAAACGCGGCCGGGGTCTCGGGTGTGTCGCGCGTGGGCACGGCTAGCGCGCGCTTGGACAAACCCACGCGCAACGGCGCTGCCTGGCGCGCGGCTTGGGGTGCGGCGGCCTGCGCCACTACGGTGCCACGCCGGTCCGGCAGCACAAAGCCTTCGGTGGCGAGCTGGTCGTAGGCGTAGAGCACGGTGTTGCGCGACACGCCCAGGTCGTGGGCCAGCGTGCGCGTAGCGGGCAGGCGCACGCCGCTGCCCAGCAGGCCGCTGCGAATGGCGCTGCGCAGGCATTCGTGCAGCTGGCGCTGGCGCGACCAGCGGGCGTGCGCCGGAGTGGCGGTGTAGCGGGAGAAGAGCAGTTGGTAGTCCACAGGGTGACCCAGAAAATCGTGGCTCTAGAAAATAGAGCAAGAGTGGATCTTAATTTGGAACCATATGCGTTCTACAGTGTGGCCCTTACTTCACTTGCCTTGCCATGACCACCACGACCAAGCCCACCGCCCCCAGTGACCGCACCCGCGTCCGCCGCATTGCCGAAAACGCGCACTACGACGCCACCACGCTGCACGCCATTCTGGACGCGGCCTATGTGTGCCACGTGGCCTTTGTGGACGACAAAGGCACGCACTGCATTCCCACCGCCTGCTGGCGCGAGGGGGAGCACCTCTACATCCACGGATCCAACGGCGGGCGCCTGATCAAACTGCTGGCCCAGGGCACGCAGGCCTGCGTGACGGTGACCCACATCGACGGCCTGGTGCTGGCGCGCTCGGCCTTCAACCATTCGATGAACTACCGCTCGGCCATGGTCTATGGCCAGTTTGAGAAGGTGGACGACAAGGCGGCGGCGCTGGACACCTTCATGCGCCACCTGGCCCCTGGCCGCGAACACGAGGCCCGCCCCGGCAACGACAAGGAGCTTGCCGCTACCACGGTGATGCGCATCAGCCTGGCTGAGGCGGCCTGCAAGGTGCGCACCGGCGGCCCTAACGACGACGAGGACGACATGGTCGTGGCCGCCTGGGCCGGTGTGCTGCCGCTGGTGCAGCAGCGCGGTGTGCCCGTGGCGGACCCGCGGTGCACAGTGCCCGCACCGGCCTATGTGCAGCAGTGGGCAGCGTAGGAAGCAGGTGCTACCTCTCCAAGCCCAGCACCACCCGATAAACTGCGCGGCATGAACTGCCAGACGCTGTTGATCGATGAAGCCCCCGCTGTGCGCCTGCAAGGCCCGGCGGGCGATACCGTGACCGTGCTGCTGCGCGGCGCGCAAGTGATCTCGTGGGTCGATGCCAGTGGCACAGAGCGGCTGTACTGCAGCCCCAAGTCACCACTCAAGGGGCCGCAGGCCGTGCGCGGTGGGGTGCCGGTGATCTTTCCACAGTTCTCGGAGCGCGGTCCCTTGATGCGCCACGGTTGGGCCCGCATGCGCGACTGGACCTTGCTGCCCATGGAGGCCGCCGCACCGGAGCCCCGCATGTCTCTGCAGTTGCACAACGCCGTGGAGGCTGATCCGTTGTGGCCCCATGCCTGCGTTTGCACGCTCACTGTCAGCTTGCTGCCCGAAGGGCTGCGTTTGGCGCTGGCCGTGCAGAACACCGGTAGCACCGCGTTGACCTTCCATGCGGCCTTGCACACCTACTTTGCGGTGGGTGACGTCACGCAGACCGTGTTGGGCGGTGTGCTGCCTCACGGGGCTGCGTTGACTTTGCAGGACCCGATCGACCAGGTGTTTGAAACCGTGGCCGGCCCCTTGCAGCTGCGAAGCCCGCGCGGTGCCCTGCACTTGACGCACAAGGGCTTCCGCGACGTGGTGGTGTGGAATCCCGGCCCTGATGCGGTGCTGGGGGACTTGCCAGCCGGCGGTTGGCGCGACTTCGTGTGTGTGGAACCGGCCGCCGTGGCGCAGCCGGTCGCCTTGGCTCCTGGTACGGGCTGGGAAGGTGTCACCGTGATTTCCTACAATCGCGACCTGTCCACCCCGGACCGATAACCTAACTGAGCTCTCCATGGCCGCCAACAAGCCTTCTGCGCGCACTTCGCTGCGCCCCATTCCCAATTTCATTTTTGCCAGCCGCTGGCTGCAACTGCCGCTCTATATCGGCCTGATCGCTGCCCAGGGCGTGTATGTCTTCCACTTCTGGGTGGAGCTGGTGCACCTGCTGGAAGCCGCCTTTGGTAGCCAGACCGCGTTGCAGGCGCTGATCTCCAGCATTGGCTACAAGTCCGATGTGCAGATTACGTCCCTGAACGAGACCATCATCATGCTGGTGGTGCTGGCACTGATCGACGTGGTGATGATCTCCAACCTGCTGATCATGGTGATCGTGGGCGGCTACGAGACCTTTGTGAGCCGCATGGACCTGGATGGGCACCCTGACCAGCCCGAGTGGCTGAGCCATGTGAATGCCTCCGTGCTGAAGGTGAAGCTGGCCACCGCCATCATCGGCATCAGCTCCATCCACCTGCTCAAGACCTTCATCAACGCCGCCAACTACGACGTGAAGGTGCTGATGTGGCAGACCATCATCCACGTGGTGTTCCTGTTCAGCGCACTGGCCATTGCCTACACCGACAAGCTGCTGACCAGCACCCACCCCGACAAGCACTGAGCCTGGAACTCAACCCGGCGGCAGGTGGTCGGCATCCAGCCGGCGCGCCGGGTCCACATGGGTCATGAGGTTGAGCACGCGATGGCGTTGCAGCACCGCAGCGCGGGCCGCCACGGCGATGTTGTGGCCCGCCTCCACGGTGAGCGTGGCGTCCACTTCAATGTGGGCGTCGGCCACCACCATATCCCCCATCTTGCGCGTGCGCACATCGTGCACACCGGCCACGCCGGGCGTGGCCAGCAGGGTGGTGCGGATGGCCTGCACCTCGGCTTCGTCCAGGCCCCGGTCCATCAGGTCATGCAAGGCGTCCCAGCCAAAGCTCCAACCCATCTTGCCCACCATCAGGCCTACGATGAGCGCGGCAATCGGGTCCAGCAGTGGGTAACCCAGCAGATTGCCCGCCAGGCCCAGGCCCACCACCAATGACGATGCCGCATCCGAGCGCGCATGCCAGGCATTGGCCACCAACATGCTGGACTTGACGGCTTTGGCCACACGCAGCATGTAACGAAACAGCAGCTCTTTGGACACCAGTGCGGCACCGGCGACCCACAGGGCGACGGGGTGCACCACGGCGATGGTGCTGGTGTCTTCGAGCTTGCTGACCGCCGACCAGACCATGCCCACGCCCACGGCCAGCAGCAGCAGGCCCAGCACCAGCGAAGCTGCGGTCTCAAACCGTTGATGACCGTAGGGGTGGTCGTCGTCGGCGTCTTTCTGGCTGTGGTGGTTGGCCAGCAGCACCACGCCGTCGGCCACCAGATCGGACAGCGAGTGGATGCCATCAGCGATCAGCGCCTGGGACTTGGCCAGCACACCCACCACAATTTGCAAGGTGCTGAGCACCAGGTTGACCGCCACGCTGACCCAGGTGCTGCGGGTGGCGGCTGCCGTGCGCTGGGCCGCGCTGTGGAGGCTGTGTTCGGGGTCGTCAGTTTCGGCGAAGTTCATGGGGCTGTGCCTGTAAAGATCGCCGAGTCTGCAGTCCCCGCCTTAAGGCTTGCTTAGCTCAGGTGCTTGCCGGCGATACCGGCCAACTCGAACATGGTGACCTGGGGCTTGCCAAACACTTCCAGCAGCTTGGCATCGGCGTTGATGCTGCGCTTGTCCTTGGCGTCTTGCAGGCCGTTGGCCTTGATGTAGTCCCACAGCTTTTTCATCACTTGCGGGCGGGCAATCGGCTCCGCGCCAATCACAGCGGCCAGTGCGGCGCTGGGCTGTTTGCCGCTGGCTGCCGTGGTTTTGCGCGGGGCTTTGGGTTTGGCCTCCTTGGCCGCTGCAGCCTTCTTCGCTGGTGCCTTTTTGGCCGTAGCCCCCGTGGATGCTGCGCGGACAGCTCCTGTTTTGGTAGCGCCTGTGGTTTTGGCGGCAGCCTTGTACGCGGTTTTGCGTGGCGGGAACTTGCTGGGGGCGAACTCGAAGTTCACCTTGCCGGCCTCGGCGTCCCAGGCCAGCATGGCTTTGAAGGCACGGCGCGTGCGCATGGAGACAAACTTGTCCAGCAGGTCGGTCTTGCCGGTGGCCAGCAGCTTTTGCATCTGCTCGCGCTCGATGGGTTGCTGCAAGATGATCTGGCCGCTCTTGAAGTCGCAGCTGGGCGTGGGCTGGGCATCGGTGGGTACCGATTTTTCGCACACATAGTTCTTGCCATGCTCGAAGACGTTGCCGCCGCACTTGGGGCATGCGCCCAGCGCAGTTTGGGCGCTGAAGTCGATGATCTCGCCATCGTCCTCGCCCGCCTTGTCGTCGCCAAAGTCAAACTCCAGCTTGTAGTTCTTGGTTTCCTCGTCGAACTTGATCACCATCTCGGCCGTGAACGGCCAACCGGCCTTGGAGCGGAAGCCGTCCAGCGGGCCAATCTTTTTGTCGCGCAGGAATTGCTCCACTTCCGCGGTTTCAAACGTGCGTCCGGCGGGCGATTTGCCAAACGAGAAGCCGCAGCCGTCCTCGGTGCCACTCTGGCCCGTGCAGGTGAAGCGGCGGTAGTTTTCCTTGACGATGCCGCCGCAGTTGGGGCAGCGCGCTTGCAGCGTGGCGTAGTCGCCGGGGATGGTGTCGCGGTCGTATTCCTTGGCCTTCTTGACCATGCGCTCGGTCATGGCGGCAATTTCGGCCATGAAGTTCTCGCGGCTGAGCTTGCCCTGTTCCATCTGGGCCAGCTTGTATTCCCATTCACCGGTGAGCTCTGCCTTGGTCAACTCTTGCACGTCCAAGCCCCGCAAGAGCGTCATGAGCTGGAAGGACTTGGCGGTGGGAATCAGCTCGCGGCCTTCGCGCAGCATGTATTTCTCGGCGATCAAGCCTTCGATGATGCTGGAGCGGGTGGCTGGGGTGCCCAGCCCTTTCTCGCCCATGGCCTCGCGCAACTCGTCGTCATCGACGGTCTTTCCGGCGTTTTCCATGGCGCCGAGCAAGGTCGCTTCGGAGTAACGTGCGGGCGGCTTGGTCTTGAGGCCCTTGGGGTCTACCGGGTCACCCTTGACCTTTTCGCCGGGCGCCACGGGCACCAGGTTCTGGCCTTTGTCGCCTTCCTTGGCGTCCTCCACTTCCGCAGCAGCCTCTTTGCCATAAATGGCCAGCCAGCCCGGTTTGACCAGCACCTTGCCTTCGGTCTTGAAGGCATGCTGGGCAGCCGTCGTGATGCGGGTGGTGACTTGGTATTCCGCGCTGGGGAAGAACACCGCCATAAAGCGGCGCACCACCAGGTCATACAGCTTTTGCTCGGCCTCGCTCAAGCCGCTGGGGGCTTGCAGGGTGGGGATGATGGCAAAGTGATCCGACACCTTGGCGTTGTCAAACACGCGTTTGGTGGGCTTGATGTAGTTGTTGTTCAGCGCGGTGAGCGCGTGCGGCGCCAGGTGGCGCATGCCACTGTCGGCCAGCATCTCGAAGGTCTGCTTGACCACGGGCACATAGTCTTCGGGCAGGGCGCGCGAATCGGTACGCGGGTAGGTCAGGGCCTTGTGACGTTCGTACAGGCTCTGGGCAATCTGCAAGGTGGTCTTGGCAGAAAAACCGAACTTGCCGTTGGCTTCGCGCTGCAGGCTGGTCAGGTCAAACAACAGGGGAGAAGCCTGGGTCGTGGGCTTGCTCTCTTCGGTCACGGTGGCGGGCTGGCCGCGCACGGCGTTGGCAATGGCCTGCGCCTCGGCCAGGCTCCAGACGCGGTCGGCCTTTTTCTCGGCGTCGTCCGCATCCTTCTTGTGTGCCGGGTTGAACCACTTGGCGGGATACTCGCCGGCCTCGGCATGGAATGCCGCATGAATTTCCCAGTAGTCGCGGCTCACGAACTTGCGGATCAGTTCTTCACGCTCCACCACCACCGACAGTGTGGGCGTCTGCACCCGGCCTACCGTGGTCAGGAAGAAGCCACCGTCGCGGCTGTTAAACGCCGTCATGGCACGGGTGCCGTTGATGCCGACCAGCCAGTCAGCCTCGGAGCGGCAGCGCGCGGCGTCGGCCAGCGGCTGCATTTGTGCATTGGTGCGCAGGTGCTCAAAGCCGTCGCGGATGGCCTGCGGCGTCATGGACTGCAGCCATAGGCGGCTCACCGGCTTGCCCAGTGGTTTGGCGCCACCGGCGTACTGCTCGATCAGGCGGAAGATGAGTTCACCCTCGCGGCCCGCGTCACAGGCGTTCACCAGCTTGTCCACGTCTTTGCGCTTGGCGAGTTTGACCACGGCGTTCAGGCGCGTCTTGGTCTTGTCCACGGGCTTGAGGTCAAAGTGCGGCGGAATGACAGGCAGGTGGGCGAAGCTCCACTTGCCGCGCTTCACGTCGTACTGTTCGGGCGCCTGGATCTCTACCAGGTGGCCGACCGCGCTGGAGACGACGTAGCTGTCGCTCTCGAAGTATTCGTCATGCTTCTCGAACTTGCCTGCTGTGGGCGTGAGTGCCCGCACGATGTCTTGGGCGACCGACGGCTTTTCCGCAATAACTAATGTTTTCATCTGACTACAATCCAGTTCTCGCGTGCGCGCAGGCGCGCACTTGCACACGCAGGCACGCACACATGCGCGCCCATACGATTCACCATACCAAATTTTCGACCCGTGGCAAAAAACCCAGTGATTTCCTCCACCCCTGCCAACAGCCGGCGTATCCAGGCCCGCCGCTCCGGGGTGCATGGCAAGGGGGTGTTCGCGGTGCAGGACATTGCCGAGGGTGAAACCATCATCGAGTACGTGGGCGAGGTCATCAGCTGGCAGGAGGCGCAAGACCGCCACCCCCACGACCCCAAAGACCCCAACCACACCTTCTACTTCTCCCTGGAAAACGGCGACGTGATCGACGCGCTGTATGGCGGCAACTCCTCGCGCTGGATCAACCATTCCTGCGATGGCAACTGCGAAGCCGACGAGGTGGAGGGCCGCGTCTTCATCAAGGCGCTGCGCAACATCAAGGCCGGTGAAGAGCTGAACTACGACTACGGCCTCATCATCGATGAGCGCTACACCAAGAAGCTCAAGGCCGAGTACCCCTGCTGGTGCGGCAGCAAGAACTGCCGCGGCACCCTGCTCTCCCCAAAGAAATGACTCCCCCCCGTGGCGGCTCCTGCCGCCTCCCCCTCAAGGGGGCAACGCCTATGGACCGGCAGAGCCGGATCCATCGCGTTTCTGGGTTCAGGCACTGCGCGTCGGAGGCGTGCTCGTCATGACAATCCAATGGCAAGCCGAGGCCATTTGGGAGGCTGTGAGCCCGCAGTGGCCCAGCTTCTCCGTAGAGATCCTGCCGGAGATTGATTCCACCAACAGCGAACTCATGCGCCGTGCCCGCGCCGGCCAGCACGACCCGGTGCTGCTGGTGGCCGAGCGCCAGACGGCCGGCCGCGGGCGTTTGGGGCGTGACTGGAAAAGCGACCTCCAGGGCGATGGCGGTACCTTGACCTTCTCGCTGGGCGTGCCCTTGGTGCCGGCTGATTGGTCGGGTTTGTCCCTGGCGGTGGGGCTGGCCGTGGTGGAGAGCCTGCACCCGGACCTGCGTCTGAAGTGGCCCAATGACGTTTGGCTGGGGCAGCGCAAGCTGGCCGGCATCCTGATTGAAACCGCCAGTGTGGGCGATACGCGTTATGCCGTGATCGGTATTGGCATCAACATCGCGCCGCGCGACGCCACCGACCTGCGCACCCCGCCTGCTGCGCTGCAGGAGCTGTGGCCCGAAGCCACGGCCCCGGCGGTGCTGGCACGTGTGGCCTTGCCTTTGGCGCAGGCGGTCCAGCAATTTGTGGTGCAGGGTTTTGCGCCCTTGCGCCAGGCCTTCCATGCACGCGACCTGCTCTACGGGCAAACAGTGGTGTGCAGCGATGGTGTGACCGGTACCGGCCGTGGTGTGGATGCCAGCGGCGCCTTGCTGGTGCATACTGACCAGGGATTGCTCAAAATTAACAGCGCGGAGGTCAGTGTGCGGCCTGCGCCCCCTGCCACGGTGCCCTGACTTTATGTTGCGTTTGCTTGTCCTGGTTTTACTGCTCGCCAATGGTCTGTTTTTCGCTTGGAGCCATGGCATGCTGCGGGCCTATGGTTTTGCCCCGGCGCCTGTGAGCGAGCCCCAACGCATGGCGCAGCAAATCAAGCCCGACAGCATCAAGCTGCTCAGTGCCAGTGAGATCAAGCGGGTCGAGGCCCAGGTGCAGGCTGATCTGGCGCCCAAGGAGTGTTTGCAGGCGGGGCCATTTGACGAGGTGCAGGCAGTTGCCTTGCGCAAGGCGCTTGAATCTGCGCTGCCCTCGGGGTCCTGGCAAATGGAGGAGGGCAAGCTGCCTGCCCGTTGGATTGTTTATATGGGCAAGTACGCTACGGCTGAGTTGTTGGCCAAAAAACGGACGGAGCTCAATGGCATGGGTATCAAGTCCGAAAGCGTGAGCAACCCTGCGCTTGAAATGGGCCTCTCCCTGGGCGGTTTCGAGACCGAGGCTGCGGCCAAGGCTGAGTTGTCGCGGCTGGGCCCCAAGGGAATCCGCACTGCCAAGGTGGTGCAGGAGCGCGAAGAGGGAACTGCCAGCGTACTCAAACTGCCAGCCTTGACTGAAATGTTGCGTGCCAAGCTGACCGACCTGAAACCCGCCTTGGCCGGTAGATCTTTCAAAAACTGTTCTTGATCGTCACTGCGGGCCGTTCAGCCCCCATCGGGTGGCTGGTGAAAGCGCAGCGTGAAACTGGCGCCAGGCATGGCTGCATTCGGTTTGGCATCTTCGACCGAAATGGTGGCGTGGTGCTGGCGGGCAATTTCCAGCACGATGGGCAGGCCCAGGCCTGAGCCATCGGCTTCATTCCCTAGTGCGCGGTAAAACGGTTGGAATACCAGCTCCCGCTCCGCCAGGGGGATGCCTGGGCCTGAATCTTCCACCTGCAGCACCAGTGCCTTGCTAAATGGATCCAGCAGTACACGCGCGGTGATCACGCCGGGCTTGTCGGCACTGCTGGGCGTGTAGTTGATGGCGTTGTCCACCAGGTTGCGCACCATCTCCTTGAGCAGGGTCGGGTTGCCGGCGATGCTGACGCCCTCGGTGCCGGGTTGCACGCCCTCGAACCCCAGGTCAATGTGCTTGTCCATGGCGCGCGGTACGCAGTCGCGCACCACTTCCATGGTCAGCCGCGCCAGATCGCAGGGCTGGTGGCTCAGCACCGCGCCGCTGCTCTCGGCGCGGGCCAGCGCCAGCAGCTGGTTCACCGTGTGCGTGGCCCGAATGCTGGAACGGCCAATCTGGCGCAAGGATTGTTTGAGGTCTTCCGCGCTGGCGCCCTGGCGCTGCGCCAGGTCGGCCTGCATGCGCAACCCGGCCAGCGGGGTCTTGAGCTGGTGGGCGGCGTCGGCCAGGAAGCGTTTTTGCGTGGCGATCGAGTCCTTCAGGCGCATCAGCAGGTCGTTCACCGAGGACACAAGGGGCACCACCTCCAGCGGCACGGCCTCCACGTCCAGCGGGCTCAGGTCGTCCGGGCTGCGCGCGCGGATGCGTTCTTCCAGGCTGTTGAGTGGCTTGATGGCCTGCACCAGCGCCAGCCAGACCAGCAGCACGGCCAGGGGCAGGATGACGAACTGCGGGAGCATCACGCCCTTGACGATCTCAGTGGCCAGCACCGAGCGCTTGTCCATGGTTTCGGCCACCTGCACCAGGGCAGGTTTGCCGTGCGGCAGGTCCAGCTTGACCCACATGTAGGCCACCTTGAGGTCCACGCCCTTGAAATCCACGTCCCGCATGCGCACCTCGCCGGGGGGCAGGCGTTCGTCTTCAGGGGGGAGGGGCAGCTCTTTTTCGCCGCTCAGGTACTCGCCTTGGCTGCCCAGCACCTGGTAGTACACGGTGTCGGCGTCGTCGGCACGCAGGAGCTCTCGGGCGGGCAGCGGCAGCACAAACTGGGCCTGGTTCCTTTGGATGGTGATGAGCTGGGCCAGTGCGCCCACGTTGTATTCGAGCGAGCGGTCAAAGGGCTTGCCCGCAATGCCCTGGGCCACCAGCCAGGTCAGCACCAGGCTCACCGGCCACAGCAGCAGCAGCGGCGTGAGCATCCAGTCCAGGATTTCCCCGAACAGGCTGCGTTGCTCGCGCTGAAAGAGCTTCATCGGGGGCGGCTGATTTTCAAGCCAAACAGGGCCTTAGCCCCCGGAAAGTGTGCGCGAGTAGCTATGAAAAGCATAGCGATAGATTCAGGGCGCAATCTTTTCCAGGCAGTAGCCCAGGCCGCGCACGGTGGCGATGCGGATGGGCCCCTTCTCGATCTTCTTGCGCAGGCGGTGGATGTAGACCTCGATGGCGTTATTGCTCACCTCTTCGCCCCATTCGCACAGGCGTTCCACCAGTTGGTCTTTGCTCACCAAGCGGCCGGCGCGCTGCAGCAGCACTTCCAGCAGGCCCAGTTCGCGCGCCGACAGTTCCACCATCTTGCCGTCAATCGTCGCTACGCGGCCGGCCTGGTCGTAGGTCAGTGGGCCGTGCTTGATGCTGGCGCTGGTGGCGCCCATGCCGCGGCGCACCAGGGCGCGCACGCGGGCTTCCAGCTCTTGCAGGCTGAAGGGCTTGGCCATGTAGTCGTCAGCGCCGTAGTCCAGGCCCTTGACGCGTTCGTCCACGCTGTCGGCCGCGGTGAGGATGAGCACGGGGAGCGAAGAGCCGCGCGCGCGCAGTTTTTTGAGCACCTCCAGGCCATGCATCTTGGGCAAGCCCAGGTCCAGGATCAGCAGGTCAAACTCGGTGTTGGTCATCAGGGCCGCATCGGCTTCGGTGCCGCTGGCCACGTGGTCGACCGCTGCACCGGCGCTGCGCAGGGCGCGCAGCAGGCCATCGGCCAGCACCTGATCGTCTTCGGCTATGAGTATTCGCATGGGTGTCTCCTCGCTCGGGCGGCGCGTTGCTGCAATGTTTTTGCCATTCTAGGCGCGCGCCCTTGCGCCCGACTTGCCCGCCAAAGGAGGCGCGTGGGGCATGCCAGTTTGCCGCAGGGCCGCCCCAAGGCAAGTTGGCCCCCTTGGGGGCAGCGACCTGCGTAGCGGCGGAGCGTGGGGGCATGCTCAGGCGCTGTACGCTTCCAGACCCAAGGCCACTACCGTGGCGACTTCGGGGCTGATGGCGTGGCGCAACTCGTCTTCGGCCTGCGCCACCGCTTCTTGGTAGGCGCCCAGCCAGGCCAGGCCCGTGGCCGTGAACTGCACGCGGCGCGCGCGCGCATCGGCCGGGTCGTCTTCCCGTGTCACCATGCCCCAGGCTTCGCACTGGCTGACCAGCGTGCCCATGGCCTGCTTGGTCATGCCGGCGCGCTGGGCCAGGTCGGTCAAGCGTGCGCCTTCCACCGCCAAATGCCGCGTGATGTGAATGTGGGCGGCCCCCACTTGTCCGCGTTCAGCCAGGTTCGACAGGCCCAGCGGCACACCGGGGTGGCGCGCCATGAGCTCCAGCACCCGTGCGTCAAAGCGCTCCAGTGCCAGGCGCAGCCAGTGGCCCAGGTGGTTGTGGCGCCACGTGTCGGTATGGACGGAGGGCAAATCAGGCATGCCTAAATATAGTAATACAAACTGACCAATAAATGTATTTACGCCGTGCAACAAGCGCGCTTAAACTACTGTTCAAGCATCCAGCCTGTTGTTAAATCCAGATGGCTGTGCCGAACCAACCCGTTGATTTTCAAGGAGATGTCTCATGGACGCAGCCGTCAAGAACCCCAACAACACCAATGGTGCCAACGCCGAAAAAGCCAAGGCCCTGCAAGTGGCCCTGGCCCAGATCGAAAAGCAATTCGGCAAGGGCACCATCATGCGCCTGGGCGAAGGCGAGGTGATCGAAGACATCCAGGTCGTCTCCACGGGCTCCTTGGGGCTGGACATTGCACTGGGCGTGGGCGGCCTGCCCCGTGGTCGCGTCGTTGAAATCTACGGTCCGGAATCGTCGGGCAAGACCACGCTGACGCTGCAGGTGATTGCCGAGATGCAAAAGCAGGGCGGCCAGTGCGCCTTTGTGGACGCCGAACACGCGCTGGACGTTCAATACGCCCAAAAGCTGGGTGTGAACCTGCAAGACCTGCTGATCAGCCAGCCCGACACCGGCGAGCAGGCGCTGGAAATTGTGGACAGCCTGGTGCGCTCCGGTGCGGTCGACCTGATCATCGTCGACTCGGTCGCCGCGCTGACCCCCAAGGCTGAGCTTGAAGGCGAGATGGGCGACAGCCTGCCCGGCCTGCAGGCCCGCCTGATGAGCCAGGCGCTGCGCAAGCTCACCGCCCACATCAAGAAGACTAACTGCATGGTCATCTTCATCAACCAGATCCGTATGAAGATTGGTGTGATGTTCGGCTCACCCGAAACCACCACGGGTGGCAACGCGCTGAAGTTCTACGCCTCGGTGCGCCTGGACATCCGCCGCACTGGCACCATCAAGAAGGGCGAGGACGCGATCGGCAACGAAACCAAGGTCAAAGTGGTCAAGAACAAGGTCTCGCCCCCGTTCAAGACGGCGGAGTTCGACATCCTGTTCGGCGAAGGCATCAGCCGCCATGGCGAAATCATCGACATGGGTGTGACCGCCGGCATCCTGGAAAAGTCGGGCGCTTGGTACGCCTACCAGGGCGAAAAGATCGGCCAAGGCCGTGACAACGCCCGTGAATTCCTGCGCGAGAACCCTGCGCTGTCGGTGGAGATCGAGAACAAGGTGCGCGAAGGCCTGGGCATCCCCTTGCTGCCGTTGGCTGAGCCCGAGGTCAAGGCCAAGGGCAAAAAGGCCGATAAGGCCGATAAATCTGAATAAATTGGCCTCTGGCCCTCGCCAATAGTGCGCAAAAAGCTATGAATTTAGGAGCAAAGCCTGCGCTGTCTCTGACCGGACGGGCCTTGCGCCTGCTCAGCACCCGGGAGCATTCCCGGGCTGAGCTGGAGCGCAAGCTGGCGCCGCACGCAGAGGAAGAGGGCGCCGTGGCCAAGGTGCTGGATGCTTTGCAAGCCAAGGGTTTCATCAACGAGACCCGGGTGCTGGAGTCGGTGGTGCACCGGCGGGCGGGCAAGCTGGGAGCGTCGCGCATCAAGCAGGAGCTGCAGGCCAAGGGGCTGGAGCCCGAGGCTGTGGCCGAGGCGGTGCAGGCCCTGCGTGCCACGGAGCTGGAGCGGGCCCGCGAGGTCTGGCGCAAGAAGTTCGGCAAGCCGCCCGCCGATGCGGCGGAGCGTGGCAAGCACATGCGGTTTTTGGCCAGCCGCGGCTTTGGCGGCGACATCATCCACAAGGTGGTGTCGGGCGCGGAAGAAGATTAACGCCGTGCAATCTAGGGCCCGGTTTCAGCGCTGGGCCGCCCCAAGCTGAAACGCGCCCCCTTAGGGGGCAGCGACCCGCGCAGCGGCGGAGCGTGGGGGCTAAGTTTACAAGCCGAGCATCAGTTGCAGGTTTTGCACTGCGGCGCCACTCGCTCCCTTGCCCAGGTTGTCCAGGCGTGCCACAAGTACGGCATGGGCAAAGCCGTCTTTGGCGGCGTCATTCGCAAATACTCGCAGTTCCAGCTTGTTGGTGTCGGCCAGGGCTGCTGCGTCCAGCTTCAGGTCCGGTGTAACAGGCTCCACGGTGACCCAGGTGCTGCCTGCGTAGTGTTGGGCCAGCGCGGTATGCAGGTCCTGTGCCGTGGGTTGGCCGGGCAGCGTGTCCAGGTGCAGTGGCAGCTGCACCAGCATGCCCTGCTTGAAATTTCCCACCGAGGGCACAAACAGCGGGCGCCGTGTCAGGCCCGTGAATTTCATGATTTCGGGGATGTGCTTGTGCTTGAGTCCCAGCGCATACAGCTCGTAGGGAGCGGCAGTGCCTTGTTCGTACGCTTCGATCATGGTGCGTCCCCCGCCCGAGTAGCCGCTCACTGAGGGCAGGCATACGGGAAAGTCGGCGGGCAAGAGGCCCGCATCCACCAGCGGGCGAATCAACGCAATGGCGCCGGTGGCGTAGCAGCCAGGGTTGCTGACGCGGCGGGCGTTCACCACGGCATCGCGCTGACCGGCGGCCAGTTCGGGGAAGCCATAGACCCAGCCGGCAGCCGTGCGGTGCGCGGTGGATGCGTCGATGATGCGCGGGCCGGGGCGTCCGGTCTCGTTCTCCAGTCCGTCCACCATGGCCACGGTTTCCAGTGCGGCGTCATCGTGCAGGCACAAAACCACGAGGTCGGCCTGAGCCACCAAGGCGCGTTTGGCTTGCGGGTCTTTGCGCAGTGCGGGGTCAATGCTGAGCAGTTCGATCTGCGGCATGGCCTGCAGGCGTTCCCGAATCTGCAGCCCGGTGGTGCCAGCTTCGCCATCAATAAAGATCTTTTTCATCCGATTTGTCATTCGTCAATTAGGGGAAGATGATGGGCAGTCAAGATAGGCAGTGCCTCGCAAACCCACAGGCTGTAAGCCTCGCACAAGTATTGTGCATCGCACCATGATACAGTCGCAGGCTGATGTGTCCAGTGCCATGCGCTCGCAATTTCATGTTGCGGCATGGTGAAAATTGTCCAGTCCAGAGAGAGACGTCATGAAGATTCACGAGTACCAAGGCAAGGAAATCTTGCGCCAGTTCGGTGTGCCGGTGCCCCGCGGCATCCCCGCTTTCACAGTGCAAGAAGCGGTGGAAGCCGCTCAAAAGCTTGGTGGCCCAGTCTGGGTTGTCAAGGCACAAATCCACGCCGGTGGCCGTGGCAAGGGTGGTGGCGTGAAGGTGGCCAAGTCCATCGACGACGTCAAACGCCTCGCTGGCGACATCTTGGGCATGCAGCTCAAGACGCACCAGACCGGCCCTGAAGGCCAGAAGGTCCGCCGCCTCTACATTGAAGACGGCGCTGACATCAAGAACGAACTGTATGTGTCGCTGGTGACCGACCGTGCGACCCAGAAGGTGGCCCTGATCGCGTCGAGCGAAGGCGGCATGGACATTGAGGAAGTGGCCCACTCCACGCCCGAAAAGATCGTGACCGAAATGATCGATCCTCTGACCGGCATCACTACCGAGCAGAGCAAAAAAGTGGCCGCAGCCATTGGTCTGACCGGCGCTTCCATCGACCAGGCCGTAGACATCTTCGCCAAGATCTACAAGTGCTACATGGACACCGACGCGTCGCTGGTGGAAATCAATCCGCTGAACTGCGACTCCAAGGGCAATTTGATGGCCTTGGACGCCAAGTTCAACTTTGACTCCAATGCGCTGTTCCGCCACCCCGAAATCGTGGCTTACCGCGATCTGGACGAAGAAGACGCGGCCGAAGTGGAAGCTTCCAAGTTCGACCTGGCCTACATCTCGCTGGACGGCAATATCGGCTGCTTGGTGAACGGTGCTGGTCTGGCCATGGCTACCATGGACACCATCAAGCTGTTCGGCGCTGAGCCTGCCAACTTCTTGGACGTGGGCGGCGGTGCCACCCCCGAGAAGGTGACCGAAGCTTTCAAGATCATGTTGAAGAACGACAAGGTCAAGGCCATTCTGGTCAACATCTTTGGCGGCATCATGAAGTGCGACACCATCGCCACCGGCGTGATCACAGCTTGCAAGGCGGTGAACCTGTCCGTGCCATTGGTGGTGCGCATGAAGGGTACGAACGAAGAGCTGGGCAAGAAAATGCTGGCCGAATCCGGCCTGCCCATCATCAGCGCCGACAGCATGGCTGAAGCGGCTCAAAAAGTTGTCGCAGCAGTGAAAGGCTAAGGAAACATCATGTCGATCTTTATCAATAAAGACACCAAGGTCATCACCCAAGGCATTACCGGCAAGACGGGCCAGTTCCACACTGAAAAGTGCCAGGAATACGCAAACGGCAAGAACTGCTTTGTTGCCGGCGTGAACCCCAAGAAGGCGGGTGAGTCCATCTTCAACATCCCGATTTACGCCTCCGTCAAGGAAGCCGCCAGCGACACCGGTGCTACGGTGTCCGTGATCTACGTGCCACCCGCAGGCGCTGCTGCTGCCATCTGGGAAGCCGTGGAAGCCGATCTGGATCTGGCGATCTGCATTACAGAAGGCATTCCTGTGCGCGACATGCTGGAAGTGCGCAACAAGATGAAGGCCAAAGAAGCCGCCGGCGGCAAGAAGACTCTGCTGCTGGGCCCCAACTGCCCTGGCCTCATCACCCCTGACGAAATCAAGATCGGCATCATGCCCGGTCACATCCACCGCAAGGGTCGCATTGGCGTGGTGTCCCGCTCTGGTACGCTGACCTATGAAGCCGTGGCGCAACTGACCGAAATCGGTCTGGGCCAATCGTCTGCTGTCGGCATTGGTGGTGACCCCATCAACGGCCTGAAGCACATCGACGTGATGAAGGCGTTCAACGACGATCCCGATACCGACGCCGTCATCATGATTGGTGAAATCGGTGGTCCGGACGAAGCCGAAGCAGCCCGCTGGTGCAAGCTGAACATGAAGAAACCCATCGTGGGCTTTATCGCTGGTGTGACTGCGCCTCCCGGTAAGCGCATGGGCCATGCCGGTGCCTTGATCTCTGGTGGTGCAGATACTGCAGATGCCAAGCTGGCTGTGATGGAAGAGTGTGGCTTCAAGGTCACACGCAACCCATCCGAAATGGCCAAGCTGCTGAAGGCCATGCTGTAAGCGTGGTGCGATGGACAAGGTCGGCGTGCTGACCTTCACACAAGCCGGATGTCCTGAGGGACAATCCGGCTTTCGTATTTTGGATTGCATCTCCCTGTACAAGGATTACCGTGGAAGAATTTCTCACAGCACATTTCTGGATTGCCGTCGGTCAAATCATCATGATTGACATTTTGTTGGGTGGTGACAACGCTGTGGTGATTGCTCTGGCGTGTCGCAAGTTGCCTGCACACCAGCGACTCAAGGGTATTTTGTGGGGAACTGCTGGCGCCATCGTGCTGCGCGTCGTTTTGATCGCCTTTGCCCTGACCCTGTTGCAAATCCCATTCCTGAAGCTGGTTGGCGCAGCACTTTTGTTGTGGATCGGCGTCAAGTTGTTGGCACCCCATGATGAAGACGAGCACTCCAATATCCAGGGGAGTGACAAGCTCTGGGCGGCGGTTAAAACGGTCATCGTGGCAGATTTGGTGATGAGTGTGGACAACGTGATTGCCATCGCAGGAGCTGCTACAGGGGCTGGTAGTGATCATCAGTTGCCATTGGTGATCTTTGGTTTGTTGGTGAGTATTCCCATCATCATTTGGGGTAGCCAGTTGGTCCTCAAATTGATGGACCGCTTTCCCCTCATCATCACCGTGGGCGGCATGCTTTTGGGCTGGATTGCAGGCACCATGGCCCATGGCGATCCGGCCATGAAGGATGTTCTGCCGCAGTCAGCGGTCTGGAGCTACGGTTTGGGCGTGGCTGGGGCTTTGCTCGTGTATTCCTTGGGCTATCTCAGCCGCAAGCGTGCGGCAGCCGGTGCTGCGTAACAAGCGCACCTTTCATCGCGCTGGTTTTCCTCTCGTCAAAAAGCGAGTTGCGAACGGATTGATCGCCTTGTGAAAGGGCGTTCTGTCTGATACTGTTACAACTTTGCGGTACCTCGGTTCAGGGGATGCGCGACGCTTACGTGGCCGATGAATATCGGCCTCACACAGGGTGAGGGGTGGCGAGTGGCGAAACGTTCTTCAAAGTCGCAGGTGTTTTGGCGTTCCGACTGGTTTGCCGGCATCGCCGCGGTGCTCGCCGCGGTGGTTCTGCATATGGCAACCGACTTTGTTGGAACCCTGGAGCGCCGTTTTTACGACTTTGCCAGTACAAGCACTTCGCGTCAGCCATCGGACCGTATCGCCGTCATTGCGATCGATGACCAAAGCATCGCAAACATTGGTCGCTGGCCTTGGCCTAGAGACGTGCATGCCAAGCTGATTGACCAGTTGGCAGCTGCGAAGGCAAAAACCATTGCACACACTGCGTTTTTTATTGAGCCGCAAGTGGATCCGGGTTTGCAGTTCATCCGAAAAATGAAGATGGCGGTTGATTCGCCTGCGGATGGCAGCGCTCCCAACCCCCAACTGGTGCAACTCATCTCTGAGGCTGAGCAGGCATTGGATACAGATGCCAAGTTGGCAGCCAGTGTGCAAGCTGCGGGCAATGTCCTTTTGCCCTCGGTATACGTTTTGGGGGAGCCGCAGGGGCGACCCGATGAGCCTTTGCCGCCATATTCCGCGAAAAGTGCATTGGATGAAAACAGTGGGTACTCCATCTTTGCGCAGCGTGGCCAGCAACCACTGGAGGCTTTGGGCAAGGCCGCGGCAGGGGTTGGACACTTGAACCAATTTCCCGATGTGGATGGTGCAGTGCGCCTAGAACCCCTGCTGGTGAATTTTTATGGGAAAGCGATTCCGTCCATGGCGCTGTTGGCCGCCGTTAACAGCTTGAACTTAAAGACGGAAGATGTTCGTCTCAATCTGGGTGAATCCGTTCAGATCGGCCGTTTGCGGGTCAAGACAGACGAAGCTGCCTTGATGCTTCCACAGTTCTACAAGGGCGTTGACGGCAAACCAGCGTTTGCTGTGGATTCTTTTTATGACGTTTTGACCGGGAAAATTCCAGCCAGTAAATACACGGACAAGATTGTGATTATTGGGGCGACTGCTGCAGGGGTTGGCGTGCAGTTCCCTGTGCCCGGGTATGCATCACTCTCTCCCGCAGAGACCATTGCGCACATCACTTCAAGTATTTTGAGCGAGCACTTTATTGTTCAGCCGAGCTGGGGGGTGTGGGCCAGTTTGGGAGCTTTTTTATTGGTTGCTGCCTATATCGTGTGGGTATTGCCCAAAATTACGGCTGGTACTGCAGCTGCGCTGACGCTTGGTGTTTTTGTCGGCTTGCTCGTACTGGAGTTCGGGTTGCTGTCTGGTGCGGCCACTTGGATCAAGCTGGTTTTTCCCGCTGCAGTGCTGGTACTGGGGCACTTGGCCTTGACCACAAAACGGTTCCTGATAACCGAAGCGGGTAAGGTAAAGGCGGATGAAGAGTCGGCAGAAACCAACCGGATGATGGGCTTGGCCCTGCAGGGCCAGGGTCAACTCGATATGGCATTTGATCGCTTTCGCCGTGTGCCCATGGGCGATGCCGTGATGGGGAATTTGTACAGCTTGGCGCTGGATTTTGAACGCAAGCGGCAATTCAACAAAGCGGAGTCGGTTTATGAACACATGGCGGCATTTGACCCATCCTACAAAGACATCAAGACCAAATTGAGTCGTGCCAAAAACTTGTCGGAAACAGTCATACTGGGCAGTGGCGGTCATCCGGGTGGAACCATGCTTCTGGATGGAGGCGCCGTTGAAAAGCCGATGCTGGGCCGCTACCAAGTAGAGAAAGAACTTGGCAAGGGGGCGATGGGGGTGGTCTATTTGGGCAAAGATCCCAAGATTGGGCGGGTCGTTGCCATCAAGACCATGGCCTTGAGTCAGGAGTTCGCCGGGGAGGAGCTCACAGATGCGCGCGAGCGTTTTTTCCGTGAGGCGGAAACCGCAGGGCGTCTGCAGCACCAAAATATCGTCACTATCTTTGATGCGGGTGAGGAACATGATCTGGCCTACATTGCCATGGAGTTTCTCAAGGGCCGCGACTTGGTTGACTACTGCAAGGCGGGCAGTCTGCTGCCAGTGCCTCTGGTTGCCAGCATTGTGGCAAGGGTGGCTGAGGCGCTGGATTACGCGCATAAACAGATGGTGGTGCACCGAGACATCAAGCCAGCCAACATCATGTACGAACGGGACAGTGACACTGTCAAGGTAACCGACTTCGGTATCGCCCGTATTACAGATTCCAGCAAGACCAAAACTGGTTTGGTTTTGGGCACGCCAAGCTTCATGTCTCCCGAGCAGCTGGCTGGTAAGAAGGTCGATGGGCGTTCGGATCTCTATTCCTTGGGGGTGATGCTTTTTCAGATGTTGACTGGAGTGCTCCCTTTCCGAGGGGATTCCATGGCCGAGTTGATGTTCAAGATTGCCAATGAAGAGGCGCCAGATGTGCGTGTTATTCGGCCAGAGTTATCTGCAGAGTTGGCTCGCATCGTTGCTTTGATGTTGAACAAGCGGCCCGAGCTGCGGTACCAAGATGGAGCGCACGTGGCTATTGATCTGCGCAGCGCGATGCCTGGCGGAGCCCTGCTTTCGTCCGCGCAAGCCAATCCGGAGCCAGATACTATGACAACAAAACAATCTGACTTTGCCGCAACCAATCCCAATTCAACGGCAGTATTTGACCGCACCGTGACACAAACAGCGGCGCGGGCTGATGGCTCTTCCCTTTCTGGGTCTACCGATATAGAAATTTGATTGCGCCAATGATGTACCAGTTTTGTGCCCAAACGGACCCGGGTCGTGCCAGAGATAACAATGAAGACTCCGTTGCTTTTGAAGAAGGCGCTAGGGTGGCCGTGTTAGCCGATGGCATGGGGGGATATAACGCGGGTGAAATCGCCAGTGGAATGGCAACCGCGTTTATAAAGTCTGAACTCAGTCGCTGGCTGGTGGAAGCGGGGCCCACAGCACAGGCCAAAGAGGTACGCCGTGCGATGGAGATCTGCGTTGACAACGCAAATTTAGCGATTTTCAACTCTGCCAACTCCAATGCAGCCTACGCGGGAATGGGCACTACCTTGGTAGTCGGCGTTTTTCGGGACGACCGATTACTGCTCGGGCATATTGGTGACTCCCGGTGCTATCGGTTGCGCGGCGGTTCGCTGAGCCAAATTACGAAGGACCATTCTTTGTTGCAGGAGCAAATTGATGCGGGCCTGATCACTACGGAGCAGGCTGCGACCTCCTCCATCAAAAACTTGGTAACCCGCGCATTGGGTGTAGAGGATGTGGTTGCGCTTGATGTCAACGAACATGTGGTTGAACCGGGCGACTTGTATCTTATGTGCTCAGACGGTCTCTCGGATATGGTCACAGATGAACTAATCGCTAGAATCGTGAATGAGGACGCGGGCTTGGACCAAAAAGCAAACCTACTGATTTCTGCCGCCAATGAGAATGGTGGGAGAGACAATATTTCGGTGTTGATGGTCTTGGTGAGCGAGGCAACAGAGCGGCGCGGTTTATTTGCCAGGCTGCTAGGGAAGTAGAGTACTGAGATTTTCCACAAACCAATTACAGGAAAAGGAGTCGATCATGCCGAAAATGATCGTTTCGATCGATGAGGTCGTGATCAAGGAAGTTCAGCTCACCAAGGACCGCACAACGCTAGGGCGCCGTCCTTACAACGACATTGTCATTGATAACTTGGCGGTGAGCGGTGAGCATGCCGTACTGTTGATGACCGGTGGTGAGGTGTTTTTGGAAGACCTCAATAGCACCAATGGGACGTACATCAACGGTAAGGCCGTGAAAAAGCAGCAGTTGCAAAATGGCGACGGCATTGAAATCGGCAAGTACAAAATCAAGTTTGTTGGTGATGGAGCTGCTGAAAACTTTGATAAAACCATGGTGGTACGGGCCCGTCCCGCAGTAACACCCCAGAGCGCTCCGGCATCTGGTTACCCAACAGCTGCTGGCGATTCCATGGGTTTGGGCGCATTTCATGCTGCGATCAAAGTTCTGTCGGGTGCTGCGTCTGGGCGTGAGGTTCCTCTGACCAAGGTGGTGACGACAATAGGCAAGCCGGGGGTGGCTGTCGCTGCGATCACCCGTCGGCAGCATGGCTACGTTGTTCATCATGTTGAGGGTGCAGGCAACCCAACCTTGAATGGCGCGCCTATTGGCTCCGATCCTATTTCTTTGAAAAACGGTGATTTGGTAGAGCTTGCCGGCACACAAATGCAGTTTGTGCAATCCTGATTGACTGGCCAGCAGTCGGCCAGACAGCTTTCCAACTCTGATATCGGCTGGCCTTTTATGAAATCCATCGCAAAACACTGGCGGCGTATTGCGGTCACGCTTATACCGGTCCTGTTCGCGTTGTTGCATGCCATTGGTGTTGCCCGAGTGGGGGTACTGCAACGTTTGGACGACATCATCTACGATACGCGCCTCCAAGCCACCATGCCCCGGACCTTGGACGATCGCATTGTCATCGTAGATATTGACGAGAAAAGTTTGGCGGAACTTGGCCGATGGCCTTGGGGGCGCAATAAGTTGGCGGAGCTTGTCGACACCCTGTTTCTGGATCAACAGGTCGCCATTCTTGGCTTCGATGTAGTGTTTGCAGAATCCGATGAAAGTTCAGGCTTGGCACGGCTAAACCAGCTGGCCAACCAGGAATTGAAGGATTACCCCGGGTTCTCCGAACGTCTCAAGCAGCTGCAGCCGGATTTGGACTTTGATGCAGCGTTTGCAAGGTCCATTGCCAATCGTCCTGTCGTTATGGGGTACTACCTGACCAGTGATAAGGAAGGGCGTTCAAGTGGCGTACTTCCCGCGCCAGCATTGCCGCAAGCTGCTTTGCAAGGTCGCTCCATCAAGGCGACTTCTTGGACAGGTTATGGCGCCAACATCGAGCAATTGGCACGCGCGGCACCCATGGCAGGCTTTTTCAATTCCATCACGGACGGGGATGGGGTTGTTCGGTCTTTGCCTCTGTTGGCCGAATACAGGGGCGAGTACTACGAGTCCATAGCATTGGCCATGTTTCGCGTCATCACTGGCTTGCCAACGGTAACTCCCGGTTTTTCCAACGAGCGATTTCTGGCAAAAACTTACCAGGGGATGGATCGGGTACTGCTGAAACAGGGGGAGAAAGCGCTTGCAATTCCCGTGGATGAACGTGTTGCCACGTTGGTGCCATATCGCGGATACGGTGGCGTGGCCGGTGGATCTTTTCGTTACATATCTGCGGCAGATATCGTCAATAAGCGATTGCCAACGTCCTCTCTCCGGGGGAAAGTTGTGCTGCTAGGTACAACAGCGCCCGGCCTACTCGATCTGCGAGTTACTCCTGTCGGGGAGACTTATCCTGGGGTTGAGACGCACGCCAACATTATTTCGGCGCTGCTGGACGGCAGTGTGTTGGTGAAACCAGACTATGCGGTGGGTTATGAGGTCGTTATGGTTTTGCTGTCCGGCTTGTTGCTGGCCATTGGGCTGCCCCTCTTGTCAGCGCCCCGGGCTGTGCTGCTCAGCGTGACCGTCCTCACCGTGCTGGTGGCGATGAATCTGTGGCTTTATTTGGGGTATGGGCTGGTTCTGCCCTTGGCGTCGGTTTTGGTAATGGCAATCACTGCATTTGGCTTGAACATGAGTTACGGCTACTTTGTTGAAAGCCGCTCCAAGCGAGAATTGGCTAATTTGTTTGGGACCTATGTGCCTCCGGAGCTGGTGGACGAGATGGTGAAGGACCCAGACAGTTACAGCATGCAGGCGACCAACCGCGAGATGACAGTAATGTTTTGCGATATGCGCGGCTTCACCAAAATGTCCGAGCAAATGGAGCCTACGCAGTTACAGGCTTTGTTAACCGGTGTGTTCAGTCGTTTAACTACCTTGATCCGCGCCAATCGAGGGACTATCGACAAGTACATGGGGGACTGCGTCATGGCTTTTTGGGGGGCGCCAGTGGAAACGGCTGAGCACGCCCATTTGGCGGTGAAGTCAGCAATGGAAATGGCAAATGCAGTCCGGGAAATCAACGCCGAGCACCGGGCGAATGGACTGCCAGAGATTGGTATTGGCATTGGCTTGAATACGGGCACGATGTGTGTAGGCGACATGGGCTCGAATATTCGGCGTAGCTATACCGTCATTGGTGATGCTGTAAACCTGGGCTCCAGGCTTGAAGGGCTCTCCAAGGTCTACGGTGTGGACATCGTAGTGAGTGAGGGTGCTAAAAAAATGGCCCCCGACTTTGCCTGGCAAGAACTGGACAAGGTGCGCGTGAAAGGCAAGGAGCAGGCTGTGTCGATCTATTGGCCTTTGGCGCCCTTGGCACGCATCACTCCGGAGGTCGCTGACGAAGTCAAAACGTGGACTGCGTTTTTGCGTGCTTACAGAGCGCAGAGCTGGGATCACGCCGACGTGCTACTGATCAACTTAATGCGCATGAATGCCAAAAAATACCTTTACCAACTGTATTCTGAAAGAGTAGCCTCTATGCGATTGCTGCCATTCGATCCCGAGTGGGATGGTGCAACCAACTTCGAAACCAAATAAGGCGTCACCTGTGAAAGTCCGAGTGCTGGGATGTTCCGGAGCCATTGCCAGAGACTGCAAGACCACGTCCTTTTTGATCGACGGTCAAATTCTTGTCGATGCAGGAACTGGGGTGGGAGACCTGACGCTGCAAGAAATGGTGGCTATTGACGGAGTCTTTTTGTCACACTCCCATTTAGACCACGTGGCCGCGCTGCCGTTGATGGTGGACGCAGTCGCGTCCCAGCGGACCCGCCCACTCAATATTTACGCTCTGGCTGGGACTATCGCGGCGCTCAAAGCACATATTTTCAATGATGTAATCTGGCCAGATTTTTCGCGCATTCCCAGCTTGTCTGCCCCATTTATTCGGTTTGTTGAGGTTTCTGTGGGCGAACGCGTACGCTTGTTTGGAAAGACCGTCGAGGTGTTACCTGCAACCCATACTGTGCCCGCAGCAGGATTCGCGGTGAATGCTGGAGCGGGCAACTGGATATTTACGGGCGATACCGAGCGCAATCCAGCGTTGTGGGCACGTATTAACCAATTGCCTGTGTCTATGCTGGTTATCGAGACCGCTTTCAGTAACCGTGAAAAAGAGCTGGCGAAAAAAAGTTTGCACCTTTCGCCACATTCCTTGTCACAAGAGCTGGATTGCATTGCCAAGGGTGTGCGTTTTCCTATTTTTATTACCCACACCAAACCTGCTGAAACGGAGTTGATCATGGCCGAGATACAGCGCTTTGATCAAACACAACCTTTCGGCCCCGATGTCACCCATGACATTCGTTGGCTGCGTGCAGGGCAGGAGTTCGACATATGAGTTCAGTCATACAGCCCGCTGGGGCAGAGCTAGCCTTTTTTGAATCGCAAAAGCTACCTTCCAAAAAGAGAGGCATGACATTTGAGGCGTTGTTCTACCGTCAACTCCATCAAGTGACCGCGCGGATTCATGAAACAGAAAATGTCGAGCAAATCATGCTCGAAACCAGCCAGGAGATATGCAAGCTCTTGAATGCAGATCGGCTGACCTTGTACGCCGTGAGCGAGGATCAGACCTCTATCGTGTCCAAGATAAAAACAGGCTTGAACAGCAGCAGAGACTTAAAACTGCCTATCTCACCTCAAAGCTTGGCTGGTTACGCTGCGTATAGCAAAGCTGCGCTCAATTTGAATGATGTATACGACGAAGAAGCCTTGCGGCGCATTCACCCTTCGTTGTCGTTTCTGAAAGAAGTAGACAAACGCTCCGGCTACCGGACCAAGCAAATGCTGGTTGCACCCATCATGGATGGCCCCAATTTGCATGGGGTGTTGCAGGTCATCAATAACAAGAATGACGAACCATTTGGGGATCTGGAGGTTGACGGAGTCACTGAGCTATGCAAGACGCTGGCCACCGCGATTCGCCAACGCCTCAAAAAGGCTTCCGATAGTGGTGGTGTCAAGAAGGCAAGCAAGTTTGACGGACTTGTCGCAGATGGGTTGTTGACCGAACCAGAGTTGCGCACCACGATTGAAGAGGCGCGAGCCGAGGGTTTGTCCATTGAAGCGGCGCTGATATCTGGCTTCGGGCTCAGTCCCGCGCTGCTGGGCGCTGCGCTCGCCAAATTCTTTGGCGTCGCTTACGAGCCTTTTAATGCGGGCCGTATCCGGTCTGAAATGTTGCACGGCGCGCTCAAGCGAGAGTTCATTGTCGAGCAAGGGTGGATTCCGTTGGAGGAGTCGCCCGAGGGGCTGGTAATTATGTGTCTGGATCCCGAGGCCGTAAGAGGCTCTCGGGTGGTCCCTCAGGTCTTTCCTCGATCAAGCAAATTTGCTTATCGGGTCACGACACAAACAGAATTCAAAGACACCTTAGCCCAATTGTTTGGTGCCTCGGTAGACAGCAGCACCATTGACCAGCTTTTGGCCGATATGGATGGCGCGCCGATTGATGATGGTTCCAATGATGACTCACTGGAGTCTGCAGCGGCCGACAATGAGCTAGTTAAGTTTGTCAACAAAGTGATCATCGACGCCTATAACCAGAAGGTTTCTGATATTCACATTGAGCCCATGCCTGGCAAACTCAAAACCGGAATACGGTTTCGCATTGATGGAACTCTTGTGCCCTATGTAGAAGTGCCCGCACACTTTCCGTCAGGCCATGGTCACGCGCCTCAAGATCATGTGTGACCTGGACATTTCGGAGCGTCGCAAACCCCAAGACGGAAAAATCAAGTTCAAGAAATATGGCCCGCTGGATATTGAGTTGCGTGTCGCAACTATCCCGTCTGCCGGTGGTGTGGAAGATGTGGTGATGCGGATCTTGGCGGCGGGAGAGCCCATTCCGCTGGAAAAACTTGGCCTCACGGCGCACAACAAAGCGCGGCTAGAGGCCACAGTCAGCAAACCCTATGGCTTGTTTTATGTATGCGGCCCCACAGGCTCAGGCAAAACAACCACGCTGCACTCGATCCTCAAGTTTTTGAATACGCCAGACACCAAAATATGGACCGCAGAAGACCCGGTCGAAATTACCCAAAAAGGGTTGCGGCAGGTGCAAATCAACAAAAAGGCGGGAATTGACTTTGCCCTGGTGATGCGAGCCTTCTTGCGCGCTGACCCGGACATCATCATGGTGGGTGAGTCCCGGGACAAAGAAACGGTGTCCATGGGGGTGGAGGCATCTTTGACCGGCCATATGGTGTTTTCTACGTTGCACACCAACTCCGCCCCAGAATCCATCACCCGCTTGCTGGACATGGGCATGGACCCCTTCAACTTCGCCGATGCATTGCTGGGTATCTTGGCACAGCGACTTGCAAAGAAGTTGTGTGACTGCAAACAAGCGTATGTTCCAGATGCCGAGGAATTACGGTTGTTCGCGGCCGAATACGCCGAAGAACTTACGCCACTCCCAAGCATGGAAAGCAGACTACGCTGGCGAATCCCAAAAGATGATGGACAAATGGCTGCAAACCTATGGAGAAGGCGGCCAGCTCAAGTTGTACAAAGCAGTGGGCTGCGACAAGTGCAACAAGACGGGCTACAAAGGCCGGGTTGGCTTGCACGAGCTGATGGTGGCGGACGACGCTGTAAAGAAGCTTATTCAGGAGCGCGCGCGCGTGGCGGAGCTGTTTTCCGCTGCCGTGGAGGGCGGTATGCGCACCCTGAAGATGGATGGCATGGAGAAGGTCATGATGGGGCTGACGGATCTCAAGATGGTCAGGCAGGTGTGTATCAAGTAATTGATACGCTAAGAACGACCAAAATGTAGCGAAAAAGACATGGATGACTTCGTGCGCCTTTTGTTATGCCGTTGATTGACAATATTGTTCTTTTTTGCCTGCTTTTGTCGCCTTTAAGGTTGGCATGAAGTGTGCTTGCTTTGCAAGCCTGTTCTTATTACTGGAGTTCAACATGAAACGTGCTTTGCAGAAGGGTTTTACCCTAATCGAACTGATGATTGTCGTTGCAATCATTGGTATTTTGGCAGCTGTTGCTTTGCCTGCATACCAAGACTACACAGTGCGCGCTAAGATTTCCGAGGTTATCTTGGCTGCGTCGCAATGCCGAACCAGCATCTCTGAAATTGCGCAGACGGCTACTAATCCCACTTCGCAGTTTGTTGCTGGCAACTGGGGTTGTGAGACATCTCAAGCTGCCGGTAACGTTGCACGTATTCAGACCAGTGCCACTGGCGCCATTCGGGTGAATAGTAACCTTGCGTCGGGTCCGGGCGCCTTAATTCTTGCCCCGGCCACGCCGCTCAACGCTGTTGGTACTGTGCCAGCTTGGATTTGTGGTCCTGCTTCCGCGACTGTTGCAACTGCTGTAAATGCGACTGGCTCCGCCGGCATCAACCCGAAGTACCTGCCAGGTTCTTGCCGCGATACGACGGTTGCAGGCACGTATGGTGGTGGTACATTTGCTCCGTAAGCGCATCGGCTGAATGTAACCAAGGGGCTCTTCGAGCCCCTTTTACTTTGGGAGTTCGATTTGGTTGCAAATGCATTGGCCCTCTTCATATTGTTTTTGTCTTGGGTCATCCCGGATCATTTTCCGCCATGGACCTCATTCCATACGGAGGTGCCGGCCTTTGCTGCCGCTGTAATTGGAGTAATGGGCAACTGGCGCAAGAAGCCATTAGCTGACACCTTGCCAGCAGGCGTTGGTGTGCTTCTTCTTCTTGCATTAACAGCAGTCGTGCAAGGTGTAACCTTTCAATCGGTTTTTCTGGGTGATGTGCTTGTTGTGATTGCGTACCTGGGTACTATGGCTTGCGCTTGGTTGTGGGGCTTTCAATGGCAGAAAAAAAAACTCGCGTGCTGAGGTCTTGGAGTCGCTGTGTTTGCTGTTGATTTTTGCCGGGTTGATCAGTACTTTTCAGATATTGTCGCAATGGCTCCAAGTAGAGTCTGCGATGAATGACTGGGTATTGGAGGGGCTACCCACCCGAGCCGTCCGCGAGCGAATGTCGGTCAACCCAATCAAGCTGCAACATTGCTCCTCATGGGGTCAGTGGGGGTAGGTGTATTGTTGCAACGCGCAAGAGTTGGAGGGTGCGTGGCATGGAGTATCTTGGCGGTATTGGGCTTAGGCATAACCTTGACCCAATCGCGAACTGCTTTGCTGGCTGCTCTTTTTTTGACGATTGCTTATCACTTGTTAAGCGGTCCTCCGCAAAATAACGGCTTGAATCGTCGCGTCGTGTGGCGCTGGTTGATTTTACTGCTAATTACAGCATGGTCATTTCCATATTGGGCTGAGAGCCAGAGTGTTAGCGCAATAGGTCATGATCGGATGGTCAGTGCAGGCACTCGGCCGTTGATTTGGAGGCAACTGACAACAGCCTTGATTCAACACCCTTGGGTAGGTTGGGGCTGGCTGCAGGTGGCGGCTGCCTTGCAATTCGGAGCGCTGGCGTTTCCGGGAGCTGAGCAAACGAATTATGCGCACAATATCGTGCTTGATCTAATGTTGTTTGTCGGGATGCCGATCGGAGTTGTGATGCTTGCGCTTACTGGCTGGTGGGTATGGAATAGGGCCCAGCAGAGCAATGGTAAGGTAACGGCGAAATGTGGATTATTTCTATTGATTCCACTTGCCACACATGCGCAATTGGAGCTTCCTCACACTTACGCTTATTTTTTAGTTGTCGCTGCAGTATTGTTTGGTGCTATTGATGCCGAAGCCGAAGCCAATGTCGATAAGTCAATACTGGCAATCAAAATTTCTAACTGGGCGATTCCGGCATTTTTATGTTCGTGGATTCCATTTTTGCTTGCTATGGGGTACGAGTACTCGAAGGCAGAGGAGGATTTTCGTATTAACCGATTTGAAAATCGAAGAATAGGAGTGACTCCAGTAGAGTATGAAGTTCCACGGCTTTATTTGCTAACACAGTTGGATGGAATTCTGCGCGTTATGCGCTTACGTGCGGAGCCTGGAATGTCGAACGGAGATGTGGACTTGTTACTCAGAATGGCCGAACGGTATACATGGGCGCCTGTTCAATTTCGTGCTGCATTGGCGCTTGGACTCAACGGTAGGCCAATTGAGGCAAATGAACGGTTGCAAGTAATTAAAAGCCTTTTTCATGACGATATATATGCGGAGGCTAGTGAGAACTTCAAACAGTTACGAGACGATAAATATCCGGAACTCGTGAGTGTATCAATTCCTTGAAGTTGTAAAGTGTGTCGTCCTACTGCCTCTTCGCGTCGTTTTGTTTGAAATATCCTTATGAGCCCAATGTCTTTTTTTTCTGATTCGCCAGAATATTGGCGTGATCGATGCATTGCTAGCGCGATCCATCTGGGCTTGAGCTTTTGTATTGCTGCAATGGCTGCATTACTAGTGTTTGGCATTTTTGGTATCCGTACCCTTATCGCGAGATTTCTGGCGGGCGTGAGTTGTTCGTGCTTGTAGTAACTGTCGACATATTCCTTGGGCCGTTAATAACTTTGGCTGTGTTCAATCGCCGGAAATCGCCTATCGAACTTAGGCGAGATTTGACCGTGACTGGTCTCCTTCAGTTGGCCGCGTTGGGCTATGGTCTGTGGACCGTCGCTGTCGCCCGCCCTGTGCATATGGTGTTTGAAATCGATCGATTTCGAGTGGTGCAGGCGATTGATGTGGATGAAACCTTGTTGTCGCAAACGCCAAAGTCGGTCCAAGCCCTTCCAGTTGCGGGTCCGACGTTGCTTGCTGTACGCCATTTCAAAGACGATAAAGAGCGTATGGAAGCTACCCTCGCCGCGTTGCAAGGAGTGTCCTTAGCATCTCGTCCAGATCTCTGGCGACCTTATGAAGAGGCGACTGCCGACGTTCTGAAAGAGGCAAAGCCTGCGATTCATTTACTGACGCGATTTCCGGCGAACGTTGCAGAGATTGAATTGGTCTTAGAAAAAGTTGGTCGGAAACCCAGCAATGTTGTTTACTTGCCTTTGGTGGGGAGAAAATCATTCTGGACCGTATTTTTGGATCCTGTGACAGCTCAGGTCCTGACGACCATGCCGCTTGACTCCTTTTAGTCCCATACGGCAGGAAAATCACCATTTTTCAAGTGAAATATTCTCACGTCGTATTACTTTGCTTAGGAGCTTTGCTTGTTCCCAATGCCTTGGCGCAACAGGTATCTGCTCTGAGTGCAAGTTCCCTCCCCAACCTCGGCGACACCGCCTCCATCACCCCCGCCGCCGAGCGCCGCCTGGGTGACCGTATTGCCCGCGAGCTGTACCGTGACCCGGATTACCTCGACGATGCAGTGATCGGCGAGTATGTGCAGGGCATCTGGTTGCCATTGATGGCCGCTGCGCGAGCGCGAGGTGAGTTGCCGCCTGAGTTGGATGCGCAGTACGCGTGGAAGGTGCTGCTGGGACGAGACCGTTCCGTCAACGCATTCGCTTTGCCTGGCGCCTACTTCGGGGTCCATCTTGGGCTGGTGGGCGTCGTCTCCAGCAAAGACGAGCTGGCCGCTGTGCTGGCCCATGAGCTGAGCCACGTGACACAGCGTCACATTGCCCGATTGATCACCCGCCAGAATGAGCAGACGCCTTGGTTGATTGGCGCCATGATTCTGGGGGCAATGGCCGCCAGCAAGAACCCTGGTGGAGCGAATGCGGTGATTGTGGGGGGGCAAGCAGTGGCGGCACAAACCCAGCTTAATTTTTCGCGCGACATGGAGCGTGAGGCGGATCGGGTCGGCTTTGGCATTGCGGGCCAGGCCGGGTTTGCGCCGCAGGGATTTGTGTCGATGTTCGAAAAACTGCAGCAGTCCACCCGCTTGAACGATTCTGGTGGTTTTCCCTATCTGCGCAGTCACCCCTTGAGCACGGAGCGCATGGCGGACATGCAAGCCCGCATCCCCAGCCCAATCAGTTGCAACTTCCGCAGCTCCCTCGATGGCTGAACACGCCTTGATTGCTGCCCGGGCGCGTGTGCTGTCCAATCCCGCGGTCGATGCTTTGCGCTACTGGATTGCAGGAGGCGGCGCCAGCCCGACTGGAACGCCAGCGGAGTTGCCCAGCGGGCTGCCGTTTTGTATGCCGCCACCCTTGCTGCTTCCCGTTTGCGATCTTTCGATCAAGCGGAAGTTTTGGACCAGCGCCTGCGTCAGGCCGTTGGCAATGATGCGACTGGCGGCTCGCCAAGTTCGCCTCTTGTTGGCAGAAGTAGCCTTGGCCCGAGGCAATGCCGCGCAGGCCTTGGAGGAGTTGGGGCCGCAATCAACAAGCAACAGCCGTGCTGAATTGTTTTTGAAGGTACAGGCGCAGCTGGCGCTGGGACGCGCAGACACCGCATCCCAAAATTTGCAAACCTGGCTCGCGGATAACGTGGGCGATGCCCAAGCTTGGCAATGGCTGGCCCGCAGCGCCGCCGCACAAGGTCGCACTGTCGCCTCCATCAGGGCTGAGGCCGAAGTGAATATCGCGCAATTGGATTACGCCGCTGCGTTGGCCCGTCTCAAAGCCGCGCAAGACATGGCCCGCAATGACTCCCAAGCAGGCGACCACTTTGAAGCGTCCATTGTGGACACCCGGGCGCGCCAAGTGGAGCAGTTACTTCGAGAACAGGCGCTCGAGCGCTGATTCAATCACCATGCCCAGCAGGGTGTAGATCAGTGAGCCTATCAGTGCCGCTGTAAACCCCTGCACATGGAAGCCGTCCAGCACGCCGGCGGCAGACCAGAACATCAGTGCGTTAATGACAAACAGAAACAGGCCCAGTGTCAGCACCGTGAAGGGCAATGTCAGCACCACCAGCAGGGGGCGCACCACCGTGTTGAGCAAACCAATTACAAATGCGGCGATTAACGCGGCGGTAAAGCTCTTCACTTCCACGCCGCTGTAAAGATGCGCAACGGCCAGCAAGGCGGTTGCGCTCAGAATCCATTTGATGAGTAGCTTCATGATGCGCCAGCATAGCACCGGCCTCAGCCGCAGCCCACAGGTTGGGCCACCGAACGGGGCCTGGCGGAGTGATCAGGCCTTTTGGGCCAGGGCAGCTTGAGAGCGCTTTTGGCCCCACCAGCCAGCAGTCAGCACGCCCAATATCGCTACCGCATACACCGTCCAGCGTGCAGCCAGCTGCATGCTGTCGGTGGTGCCGGCGTCGCCAAACACCCCGCGCAACAAGCCTTCACCGACCACCATTTTTGCGGCAGTAAAAGCCAGTACGGCGGCGCCAAACTGAATGATGATGGGAAAGCGCTCCACCAGCTTCAGCACCACGCTGCTGCCAAACACCACAATCGGCACGCTGATCAGCAGGCCGATCACCACCAGGTCCATGGCGCCGTGGGCAGCACCGGCAACGCCCAAGACGTTGTCGATGCCCATGAGCGCATCGGCCACCACAATGGTTTTCATGGCGCCCCAGAAGGTGCTGGCCGAAGGGCCATCGTGTTCCCCATCACTTTGGTCCGCCAGCAACTGGTAGGCGATCCACAGCAGCCCCAGGCCACCCACCAGCATCAGTCCTGGAACCTTGAGCAGCCAGACCACACACAAGGTCATGATCGAACGCACGACGATGGCGCCCACGGTTCCCCACAGAATGGCTTTGCGTTTGAGTTGTGGCGGCAGGTTGCGCGCGGCCAGCGCGATCACGATGGCGTTGTCACCAGCCAGGACGAGGTCGATGAGCACAATGGCCAGCAGCGCGGACCACCAAGGGGCAGAGAGAAATTCCATGTCAAATCCAGGTTCAAGTCGATGGGGGCACATCGCAGACTGGACGGGGGAGCAAGGATGGAGGGGCCACCAACGCACTTCGATCCAGCCGCGGTGGGCTGTAATCGAAGGTCTTGCTCGGCCAGGTGATGCACCTGGCCCAACAAGCCGGAAGCGACGCTTCGTATTGACGACTTGCTGATAAGCGCTGCGGGGCAACGCCAGGGAGCTACTCCCCTTCGGCCGCGCAGTGTACGCGCTGGGCGCCAATAACCCGCAAGTGTCCGGGGTTTTTACGGATTACGCGTGAGCCGTGGGGCGTTGTTGATGCCCGGTATATGATCCGCCCCCTTCTACGGGAATCTATGGCAGGCATTCACATCACCGACATCGAGTCGGCCATCAACTATTGGCGTGCGCGCGAACCGTCGCCCGATGGGGTGGCCCTGCCAGCGCCTACGCGCGCCTTGGCCGAGGTGTATGCCCTGCTGGTCTACTACCACGAGACGGAAGCGGACGAGGCCAGCATGCCGCCCAAGGCGCGGGCCGCCTGGCTGGCCTGGTACGAGAGCACGCCCGATACGCCCTGTATCGCCATTTGTTCCACCAGCCAGGGTGACGACCTGTGCAAGGGCTGTGGCCGCACCTTTAAAGAGGTGCAGCGTTGGCCCG
Organism: Rhodoferax sp.; assembly: GCF_034519335.1. Classification (GTDB taxonomy): domain Bacteria; phylum Pseudomonadota; class Gammaproteobacteria; order Burkholderiales; family Burkholderiaceae_C; genus Allorhodoferax. The sequence continues at coordinate 91,360 of NZ_JAXHOL010000030.1, read as the reverse complement.
AGATGGGCCCGGCCGCCAAACGCGCCACCTGGCGGCGCATCACGCTGGACGCAACCTCCTGGCGCTTCAACAAATATTCCGAGCGTGCGGCCGAGGGTCGCAACACCTCTGCTGCCGATTCGCTACCAAAATAGTAGCTGCTTGCGCAATGTTGACGCGGGCTAGAGGCCGATTTTTCTTGAAATTGCGGGCTGACGCCGCCTGTCGTTACTTCCAGCGAATCGGTTCGATGTCCACGGTGTTCACGCCGTCGCCCAGCATCAACACACCTTCCTGCACCGTTGCCTGCAGCTGCATGCTGCGCTGTGCCAGCTTGGCCAGGGCCTGCGAGGTGACCGACGGAATGCGCCACACCTGCAGCCTGTCCAGCCGACTGAGCTTGCTTTCCATGCCCTTCCACCAGATGTCGGCGGAGTGGGCAAAGGGGTAGAGCAGCACCGCGTCGGCCTTGTTGCAGGCCTTGGAGATGGGTTTGTCTTCGGGCTGGCCCACCTCAATCCACAGGCGCTTGTGGCCCGTGAAGTCGGTCAGCGACACGTCGGGGTCTTCCACATCCGACAAGCCCGCGCCAAACGCCAGCGTGCCGTCGCCATTGCACACGCTGTGCAGCTTGTAGGCGTTGAAGGCCAGCGCGGCCAGCCGCACCATCATGCGTTCATCGGTCTCGCTGGGGTGGCGCGCCAGCGTCAGCGCGTGGTCGGCGTAGTAGCTGTTCTCAATGTCGGCAATCTGCAGATTGGCTTTGTAGATGGTGGATTTGAGTGCCATCAGACGCGTTTCGCGAGTTCCGAGGCCTTGCCCGTATAGCTGCCCGGTGTCATCGCCAGCAGGCGCGCCTTTTCTTCTTCCGGAATCGCCAGCCCGGCAATAAAGCCTTGCATCAGTTCGCGTGTCATAGCCTCACCTCGCGTGAACTTTTTGAGTTGTTCGTAAGGCTGGGGCAGGCCAAAGCGGCGCATCACGGTCTGGATGGGCTCGGCCAGCACTTCCCACGACGCGTCCAGGTCGTCGGCAATGGCGGCCTCGTTGATTTCCAGCTTGTTCAGTCCTGTCATCAGCGAGCTGTAGGCCAGCACGGCGTAGCCCAGGGCCACGCCCATATTGCGCAATACGGTGCTGTCGGTCAGGTCGCGCTGCCAGCGGCTGATGGGCAGTTTTTCGCTCAGGTGGCGCAGCACGGCGTTGGCCAGGCCCAGGTTGCCTTCGGCGTTTTCAAAGTCAATCGGATTGACCTTGTGCGGCATGGTGCTGGAACCCACTTCGCCGTCCTTCAGGCGTTGCTTGAAGTAGCCCAGGCTCACATAACCCCAAATGTCGCGGCTCAGGTCGATCAGGATGGTGTTGGTGCGCGCCACGGCGTCAAACAGCTCGGCCATGTAGTCGTGTGGCTCGATCTGGATGCTGTAGGGCTGGAAGGTCAGGCCCAGGCCCAGAGGCTCTGGTGTTTCGATGACCTTGCGGCTAAAGGCTTCCCAGTCGAACTCGGGCCAGGCAGAGAGGTGGGCGTTGTAGTTGCCCACGGCGCCATTCATCTTGGCTAGAATTTTGACGCTCGCAATGCGGTCGCAGGCAGCTTGCAGGCGAACCACCACGTTGGCCATTTCTTTGCCCACGGTGGTGGGGCTGGCAGTTTGGCCGTGGGTGCGACTCAGCATGGGTACGTCGGCGTAGGCATGGGCCATGTCGCGCAGTTTGAGCACAATCTTGTCCAGCGCCGGCAGCACCACCACGTCGCGGGCCGAACGCAGTTGCAAGCCGTGGCTGGTGTTGTTGATGTCTTCGCTGGTGCAGGCAAAGTGGACAAACTCGCCGGCCTTTTCCAGTTCTGGGCGCGCCTCGAACTTGGACTTGATCCAGTACTCCACCGCCTTGACATCATGGTTGGTGGTTTTTTCAATCGTCTTGATGGCTTCGCCATCGGCTTCCGAGAAGTTTTTGACCAGCCCGAGCAAGTAAGTACGCGCTCCGGGTGTCAGCGGTTTGAACTCGGCAAAGCCCGCGTCGCTCAGCGAGATGAACCAGGCCACCTCCACTTGCACGCGCCGATGCATGTAGCCCAGTTCGCTGGTGAGAGGGCGCAGGGTGGCGAGCTTGGGGGCGTAGCGGCCGTCGAGCGGGGAAAGGGCGGAAATGGCGGAGAAAGTCATGCCCGAATTGTAGGTTGTGCGCCACGCCCGACCCCATGGCCCGTTCAGGCAAACCCCGCTGGATAGAATTGGTCCCCAAGCAACTGTTGAGACTCCATGAAATTACTCGGATCCACTTCCAGCCCCTATGTTCGCAAAGTCCGCGTCGTGATGGCCGAGAAGAAACTCGATTACGCCTTCGTCACGGAAGACGTCTGGAGCGCTGACACGACGATTGCAGAGTCGAACCCGCTGGGCAAAGTGCCCTGCCTGATCATGGAAGGCGCAGAGGCCTTGTTTGACTCCCGCGTCATCGTCGAGTACTTGGACACGCTCTCGCCCGTGGGCAAGTTGATTCCGTCGGTGGGCCGCGAGCGTGCTGAAATTAAAACTTGGGAGGCCTTGGCCGATGGTCTGATGGACGCAGCCATCCTGGCGCGCCTGGAGGCCACCTGGACCGGGCGTACCAAGGCGCAACGCAGCCAAGCCTGGATCGACCGCCAAATGGTCAAGGTCAATGATGCGGTGAAAGCCATGGCCCGCGGCCTGGGCGACAAACCCTTTTGTGCCGGCATCCATTTGAGTTTGGCCGATATTGCCGTGGGCTGTGCGCTGGGCTACTTGGACTTCCGTTTTCCCCAGATCGATTGGCGGACCGACCACCCCAATTTGGCCAAACTGGCCGAAAAACTGGCACAACGGCCCAGCTTTTCTGACACCCTGCCAGCCTAGATTTGGCGCGGCCTGCCGAGCCAAAAGTGGCTGGAAGGCCTGTTTTTACACGGCATTACATAAAAACACTGGCCAAAAGCCGCGCCAGTGCTTACAGTCTGCCCACCATGGCGACTTACAAGACCGTTTACAAGTGCCGCGAATGCGGTGCCACCAGCTACCAGCCGGTGATTGACCGCGCCGCCAATGGAGCGCTCAAACCCACCGGCGAATACAAATGCACGGGATGCCGCAATGTGTTTGCCAGCTTGCGCGCTTGGTGGGAGCCACGCCGTTCGGTCGATTTTCAGGACTTCCAAGGCAGCAAATTTGGCAGCCAAGCCAACGCCGCCGGGCGCTGATTGCCGCCTAGCTGTTGGCTCTGCGTTTGAGCCAGCGCATCACACCGCCCACTACGGGTAATTTCTCGTACAGCTCTTCCGCCGCATCCCAGTAGTCGCGGTGCAGCGTCACCAGCCCCGCTTCGTCAAACACCAGGTGCGAGCCGCCCAAAATGACCTGCTCCTCGTCCCGCTTGAAGCGCCGGAAGCGAAAGCGAAACTCCCAGGTCAGAAAACACTGCGAGCCCTGCACGATGCGCTCGCGCACCACAAAACGGGGGGATTCCAGCGCTTCGAACATATGCCCAAAAATCTGGGTGATCGCGGGCAGTCCGGTGACGTCGTTGAACGGGTCTTTGAAACGCGCATCCCGCGCGTACAGCGCAGGCAGGCTTGCCAATGATGTGGGCGTGAGGGTTTCAAAAAATGTCACCACGCGGGTCACCGCGTTATCGGTCAAGGAATGCGGCGAAGTCATAAGGTAGCGCGGCTGACAAGGTAGAAGTAGGCCCGGTTCGGCGCCATGCGCAGGGCTTTGAGCCACAGTGTGAATCGTTTGGGGAAGTGGATCTCAAAGCGCCCCTTTGCCCAGCCTTTCAGGATGGCCTGTGCGGCCTGCGCGGGAGTCAAGAGCGCGGGCATGGCAAAGTCGTTTTGCGCCGTCAGCGGAGTCTGCACAAAGCCGGGGTTGATCAGCGACACGCCAATGCCTTTGTCATGCAAGTCCAGGTACAAAGTCTCCGCCAGGTTGATCAACGCGGCCTTGGTCGGCCCGTAGGCCAAGCTGTTGGGCAAGCCCCGGTAGCCCGCCACACTGCCCACCAAACCGATATGGCCCTCGCCGCGCGCCAGCAAAGCGGGCAGCACTGCACTGAGCACGTACAAGGCGCCGGTGTAATTTACGGCGGTATGGCGTTGCATGTCGCTCAGGTCCAGCGTCGTGGCGCGCATGGCGGTGTAGTGCCCTGCGCAATACAGCACACAGTCCAGCGGCCCCTGCGCCAACAATCCGTCGGCCGCAGCATGCACCGCTGCGGCATCGGTGGCATCCAGCGGTAGCGCTGTGCTGCCCGGGTGGGCCGACGCAAAGGCCTCCAGATCGGCCGCCTTGCGTGCGGACACGACGACCTGCGCGCCCTGCGCATGCAGGGCTGATGCGGTGGCCTCGCCAATGCCACTGGAGGCACCAACAATCCACACCGTTTTGCCGCGCCAATCGCGCAGCGGAGGGTTAAGGGGCTGAAAGAGGGGCATGGGAACAACCTTCTATGCTCTATTTTTGATAGCTGCTCGCGCAATATCCACGGGTGCTAGGTGCCAATTTGGCTCGAATTTATGGGCGTTTGGTGAACGACAGCGTGACTTCTCCCAAGCGCACGCCCAGCTTGCTCATCGTGGCCTTGTTCAGCATCACGGTGTCGGTCATCAGGTACATCCAGTCATCAAACCGCACGTCATACACCGTGCCGTCCACTGGCAGGCTGAGCGTGTAGGTCCAGTAGAACGCATTGCCACGCGCTTGGCCTTGGGCAGTGCCCACCACGTCGTCGGCGGTGCCGGTGTAGCGGCCATCAGGCAGCTTCTTCAGGCGCCAGATGCGTTTTTGCTTCGTGCCATCGGAGTAGGTGAAGTCTTCGTCCAGCACACCCTCGTCGCCTTGCCAGCTGCAGCGCATCACTACCGTGAAGCGTTTGACCACGGCGCCTGACCGGTCGGTGAAAACGCCGTAGGCATCCAGCACGCCATTGAAATACTGCGGCAAATCCAGCACCGGTTTTTCTTGGCTGTATTGGTCAATCCGTTGGGTGCCGCAGCCGCCCAGTGCGAGGGCGCTGGCTGCGGTGGCGGCGCTGAGGAGCAGGCGTCGTTTCATGATGGGGTCTTTCGGATGACAAGGAAATAAAGCAACGCGGCCGCCGCGGCTTTGAGCACGCAGGGCAACAGGCAGTAGGCGATGGTGAGGACCTGCAACGCTTCGGGAGCGCGGGTGCCGGGTGTGTAGCCTAGCAGGCCCAGTAGCGGCAGCGCTACACCGGCTGCCAGTGCCAAATTGAGCTTGGTGGCGAAGTTCCACCATCCAAAGTAGGCGCCCTCGGTTCGCCCTCGGTCGCCAGCGGCGGCAATGGTGCCAGCCAGCAGGGCGCCCGGCAGGGCCAGGTCGGTGCCCAACGCAATGCCTGACAGCACACACACCGCCACAAAACCCACCGTGTCCCCCGCGCCCAACTGGGTGGCGAAGATAAACACCGCCATGGATAGCAGCATGCCCACCAGCCAGGTGCGCGCCAGGCCCAGGCGCGGCACCACGCGCAGCCACAGCGGCAGAGCCAGGGCCGCGCACACAAAGTAGCTGCCCAGGAAGACCGCTTCCATGCCCGGTGGCGCCTGCAGCCGGTCTTGCACGAAAAACAGAATCAGCGTGGCAGGTACAGCGCTGGCAATGCCGTTGACCACAAACACCGCCAGCAGCGCGCGAAACGCAGGCCGCGTGAAGGGCAGCCACACCGACGCGGGCTGGCCTGCCGAGAAGCCCGCCTCGCGGGCCGCCGCAGCGCCTGCTGGGGGCTGGCGCGCCACCCGCCAAGCCACCCAGCCTGCGCAGAGTGCTATCAAAAACAGAGCTGCTGTCGCAGGCAGACCGAGGGCTAGCGGCGCAATCGATGCCAAAACGACGCCCAGCAGCCCCAGCCCTTCACGCCAGGCCACCACGCGGCTGCGCTGGGCCTCGTCACCCCCTAGCCGCGCGCCCCACGACTGGTGCAGGATGCTCAGCGCGCTGTAAGCGGCGTAGGTCACTACCAGGCAAGCCGTGGCCCACGCTACCAAGGCGCCCGGCCCCCGCACCGGCGGGAAAAACAGCAAGGCAAAGCCCGCACCCAGCACCCCACAGGCGAGCGCGGCCCAGGCCAGCACCGCGCGCAGCGACTGGGCGAACAAGCGGTCGCTCCAGCGGCCCAGCAGCGGATCGATCAGTGCGTCAAACAGGCGCGCAGCCAGCAGCACCGCGCCCAGCGTGGCCAGGGGCACGCCAAAGGCGGTGGCGTAGTGGTTGGGCAGCGTCACATACAGCGGCAGCGCCACAAACGCCAGCGGCAGGCCCATGAGGCCGTAGCGCCAACCGGCATGCCAGTCGAAGGCTGCAGTGGGGGCCGGGCGCTGGCTCATGGGCTCAGCCCCGCAAGTAATTCGCTGCGCAGGCGTGGTTCGCTGGTCCAGGGAGCCAGCCAGATGCCAAAGAAGCGGGGCCCAAAGGCCGGGTCGGCCACGGTGGCGCGCAGTGCGCCGTTGTAGACAAAGCGGGTGCCCGCGCCTGGCATGTGCAGGCCTGTGATGCGGTCGCCGTCTTTCACATCGGGGAAGGCCTCCACCATGGCCTGCAGCCAGGCTTGTTCGGTAACGGCATCCAGCGGACCGCCGCGGCGCATCTCTTGCAGCGAGCGTTCTGCGATGGACTTGCCGCTGAGCGAGCGCAGGTAACGCAGCTCCAGCGCGATGGGGTGGGCCGCGTACTGCGCAGCCTCAAAGCCGGGTGCCACCCACAGGCTGGCGTCGTAAATGGACAGGCCCAAAAACCGCATGCGTGTACCGCCCGCGCGCCCTGCCTGCGGCAGCTGGGCCTGCACCTCGGGCGGGGCATTGTTCTGCGCGAAGGCGCGGCCCATGTGGGCCAAGGCAGCCACACCCGCGCCGAGCTGCAAGCTGCTGCGCAAGAGGTGGCGGCGGGTGGGCGGGTGCTGCATGGCAGGGCGCAGGAGTGGTTGCCGTGCGTGTGGCTTACGCCGCGCGTTTTTGCAGCGTGTACTGCACCACGTCGATGTTGCGTTCGTCAAAAGCAGCTTCGCAGTAGGCCAGGTAGAACTCCCAGATCAACATAAAGCGTTGGTCGAAGCCGGCGGCCATGACGCGCTCGCGCTCCGCCAGGAAAGCATCGCGCCAGCGGCGCAGGGTTTCGGCGTAGTCGGGGCCAAAGGCGTACTCGTCCACCACCTCCAGGCCCGCCGCATGGGCCTGGGCGCGGAACTCGCGCGGGCAGGGCAGGCAGCCGCCGGGGAAGATGTACTGCTGGATGAAGTCAGTCGATGCCACATAACGCTCGAACAAAGCGTCGTCAATCACGATGCTTTGCACACAGGCCCGGCCGCCTGGCTTGAGCAGTTTGGACACACTGGCGAAGTAGGTGGGCCAGTATTCACGGCCCACGGCTTCCACCATCTCGATGGAGCAGATGGCATCGAAGGGTTCGTCCGCAATGTCGCGGTAGTCCTGCAAGCGAAGGTCCGCCTTCTCTTGTACGCCAAAGCGCTGCATGCGCTCCCGCGCAAAGGCCAGCTGCTCGGTGCTCAGGGTGACGCCAGTAATGGACGCATTGAACTCCGTGGTGGCCATCTCGGCCAGCGCACCCCAGCCGCAGCCAATCTCCAGCACGCGATCCCCGGCCTGTACGCCGGCCATGGAGAGCGCCCGCCGCACCTTGGCCTTTTGTGCCTCAGCCATGGGCTGCTCTGTGTTGCCAGCGAAGATGGCAGACGAGTAGTTCATGGTCTCGTCCAGCCACAGGGTGTAGAAGGCATTGCCCAGGTCGTAGTGGGCGTGGATGTTCTTTTGGCTGTTGGCCTTGGTGTTGCGGTTGAGCAGGTGTTTGATGCGGTAGAACAGCCGCCCGACCCAGGTGCCGTAGATCACGCCCTCCACCTCGGCGCGGTTTTTCACCAACACGCGCAGCAGTTCGGTCAGGTTGGGGGTGCTCCAGTCGCCGGCAATAAAACTCTCGGCAAAACCGATGTCGCCCGACTTGATGGCGGCCCTGCACACATTCCAGTTGTGCAGCTGGATGCTGGCGTGGGGCAAGGCCTCGCCGCCAAAACGTTGGGTGCTGCCATCGGGCAGTTGCACGGTCAGACTGCCGTGGCGCAAGCCTTGCAGCAGTTTCAAGACAGTGCGTGCGGCAGCTGGCGTGCCGCGCGGTAGCGCAAACGCGGGTGCGCCAGAGGTAATGCTGTTGGTGTTCATGGGGCGTCTCACGCGGTCATGCAAAAAAAGGGTTAGCGGCTGGTTAGGTGGGCAGGTGGCGCTGGTTTGTGGAAGAACCGGACTTTTTTGAGCCAGAGTTTCAGCGCTTGCCAGTGGATACGTGCCACCACGCCCAGCGTCATGGCCGGGTAGGTCCACAGTGCGCGGCGCGCACTCTGTGGGCTCAGGGGTTCCAAGGTGCCGCTCACGCTGGTCTCGATCAGCGGGCCATGGGTGTCGTCGTAGTCAATGCGCGCCACGGTGCGCTGCAGGTCGGGTGTCAGCATGAAGCGGAAGCGGTAGCCACCCTCGACCGGGCAGAACGGCGACACATGGAACACCTTGTCCGCGCGCAGTTCGGCGCCATAACGCGGCTGGTCCAGCAGGTAGCAATGGCGCTCGCCAAAGGTGTTGTTCACTTCCACCACAATGGCGCGCAAGCTGCCATCCGCGCGGTGGCAGTACCAGAAGCTCACGGGTTTGAAGGTGAAGCCCAGCACGCGCGGGTAGCAGTGCAGCCAGACTTCGCCATCGGCGTCTGCAATACCTTCCGCCAACAAGAGTGCATCGAGCCACGCCAAGGCGCCGCCCTGTTCGGGCCCGCGCCCGTCGCCATGGTCGCGGTCGTAAAAGCTCAGGGGCGACCAGCGGTTGCGCGCCAGATGGCCCGGGCCCTGCGCCTGCAGGCTGCGCATGGGCAGCATCAGAAAATAGGTGCCGTAGGCAAACGCATTGCGCACCGGGCGCAAGCGCGTGTGGCGCACCTGGCCAAAGCCCAGCAGCGCCGCCGTGGGGGACGGTGTGGGGTGCGCGCTGCCGTTCATGGCTTCAGGACTCCGCCGCCAGCACAGCTTGCAGGCGTTTGGCCACGTTCAAGCCCGATTTCAGGCCATCTTCATGAAACCCATAACCGGTCCAGGCGCCGCAAAAATAGGTGTGGTGCTGGCCTTGCAAGCCGCCCACTTCGCCTTGCGCACGAATGGCCGCCAAGTCAAACACGGGGTGGGCGTAGTCATAGCTGCCATGCACATGTTCGGGCGCGATCTCGCGCACCGGGTTCAGTGACACCACCACGCTTTGGGTAAACGGCAGCGGCTGCAACATATTGAGCAGGTAGTGCAGGCACACCCGCGTCGCGTCCTGTGCACCATCGGCGCTGCGTTCGTAGTTCCAGGCCGCCCACGCGCGCCGCGACTGCGGCAGCACCGATGTGTCGGTGTGCAGCACCGCCCGGTTGGCCTGGTAGCGGATGGCTCCCAGCGTCGCCCGCTCCTGGGCTGTGGCGTCGGCCAGCAAGGCAAGCGACTGGTCGGAGTGGCTGGCCAACACCACTTTGTCAAAACGCTCCGTCTGCCCCTTGGAGGTGATGAGGACACCGTCTGGTGTGCGCTTAACCTGTTGTACCGGGGTGTTCAAGCGTTTGTCCGCCACCTGCGCCACGATCTTTTCTACATAGTGCTTGGCGCCGCCGGTCACGGTCCACCACTGGGGCCGGTTGCTGACCTGGATCAGGCCGTGGTTGTGGCAGAAACGGATCATGGTGGCCACGGGAAACTGCAGCATCTGGTCGGTCGGGCAGCTCCAGATGCAGCCCAGCATGGGCAGGAAATACCAGTCGCGGAATTCAGCACTCAGGCGGTGCTGTTGCAAAAACTCTGACAGCGGCTGCATCAACTCCGTCTCGGCGTTGCGCACCGCAATGTCGGTGGCAAGTTGGTTGAAGCGCAGCACATCGCGCAACATGCGCAAAAAGCGCGGGTTCACCAGATTGCTGCGCTGGGCAAACACCGTGCTCAGGGTAGAACCGTTCCACTCCAAAGGGCCACCGCCTTTTGCACCGGGGACTTGGACCGAGAAGGACATGTCCGATTTGGCAGTGTCCACGCCCAGTTCGGCCAGCAGCGCAATCAAATGCGGGTACGTACGTTCGTTGAAAACCAGAAAGCCCGTGTCGACGCCATGGGTGACGGTTTCTCCGCGCGGGCCCGGCAGGGTGACATCCACCGTGTGGGTGTGACCACCAAAGTAGCTGCCGGCCTCGAACAGCGTGATGTCGGCCTGGCCGCGCAAGGTATGGGCGACGGCAAGGCCGGAGATGCCGGAACCAACGATGGCGATTTTCATGACAGCGGGGGGCCGGGGAGGGCTTCGGAACAAACGATGAATGAACTATAAGGTATTTTTGTGACTGCTTGGTAATTTTTTAATAGAATGGGTTTTGCGCTGCGGAGCTGCATGAAAAACCTTGCTGCTTGCGGGGAAGCGTCACGGCTCTGTCAACGTCCTGACACACAGCCCGTCTAGAATCCCGCGAAATTGGAACTGAAAGGTCGCCATGCTTTACCCTGAACTCTTCAAACAGCTGGAATCCGTCCGCTGGGACATGGACAAAGACATTCCCTGGGCTGCATTTGAGGGAGACAAGCTCTCCGACGAGCAGGCCGCCACCATCAAGATGAATGCCATCACCGAGTGGGCGGCCCTGCCGGCCACCGAGATGTTCCTGCGCGACAACCGGGGTGACAGCGACTTCTCCGCCTTTATGTCCATCTGGTTTTTTGAAGAGCAGAAGCACTCGCTGGTGCTGATGGAGTACTTGCGCCGTTTCCGCCCCGACATGGCGCCTACCGAGGAAGAGCTGCACGCGGTGCGCTTCGAGTTCGACCCGGCACCTGTGCTGGAGACTCTCATGCTGCACTTCTGCGGGGAGATTCGCCTGAACCACTGGTACCGCCGCGCCAGCGAATGGCATACCGAACCCGTCATCAAGGCCATCTACACCAAGCTCAGCCAGGACGAGGCCCGCCACGGCGGTGCCTATCTGCGCTATATGAAGCGTGCGATCAGCAACTTCGGTTTGGAAGCCAAGAGTGCGTTTGCCAAGGTCGGGGTGCTGATGGCATCGGCCCGCCGCACTGCACAAGCCCTGCACCCAACCAACCTGCACGTGAACAAAGCCTTGTTCCCGCGCGATACGATCCAGAGCCGCTTGCCCAACCCGGAGTGGCTGGAGCACTGGCTGGACAAGCAGATCAATTTTGATGCCGTGTGGGAGACCAAAGTGGTCGAGCGCATCCTGCACAACATGAGCTTGCTCATGGAGCGCAGCTTCACCACGGTGCAAGAGCTCAACAAGTTCCGCAAAGAGCTGGCCCGCGACCTCGGTACCAACCTCGACAGCGCCTCACCACGGGCGGTCTGAGGCGGGTGCTGCAGTGAGCGGCAGCAGCCGCTCCAAATTGATTTGCACCTTCACATCACGGTGCGGTACGCTGGCCACGATCCGGTGTTCGCGCACGCTGGTGTCACGGATGGTGGGTTCTACGGTGGGAAGGCCCGCGCGGTTGATCAGGACAGCGACCCGTGGTGTGGTCGTATTGGCGCCGCGCTTGATCACCACAGCCACTTCGGCGGTGGCCAAACGCACAAATGATCCCGGCTGGTAGATTCCGACGGCTTTGATCAGGGCTGCACCGGCTTCGTCAATCGCCTTTTTCTCATCAAAATAACACGCTTGCATGGCCGCTGCCGGTGAGATGGGCGCGCGCGCTGCGCGCGGGGCCAAGCGCGCGGCAAACATGTCGGCGCGCTGGATCAAGCGGGCGATCCGTTGGGGCCGGTCGCGCGCGGCCAGTGGCCCCGGTGCCTGGATATGGTGGCCGCGCACAGCCTCCAGCCAGTCGTGGTCTCCAATGCCCATGCCGCGCAACTGTTCGGCTGAGCGCTGGGCATGGCTATCGATGGCTGCCCGTTGGGGCGCGTTGGGCGGCTCGACTTGCAACGCCAGTCGGTCTTGCAGTTCAGTCATGGCCACATTCATGGTCAGGGCGGCGCGCACCACCAGCGCTTGGTCCTCGGTTGACCAGTTCAGTACATCCTTGGCCGCAAGTCCACACATCACACTGACCAGCATGGCGTGGGTTGCGCTGTACATGTGGGTGTCGGTGGCGGAGAGGTAAATCAGGGCAAACAGGGTGCCATCGGGGTTGCGCTGGCTGTGGCGTTGCAGCTGCCGCAGAAGCCGCGTCAAGCGGTCCGCAAACGAGATGGCGTGGGTATCACGCAGCAAGGTGTTGGCTGTTTCCTGCAGGTCCAGCCAGTCCATGCGGTCGTCCTGCTCGGCAATCCGGTCGCTGGCAGAGTCGCCCGAAATTTTGGCGCCGGCAATTTCCCCCAGCGGTTTGTCTTCACGCACCAGGTCATACAGACGTTCGACATAGGCTCGGTGGTGAGCCTCCGAGTCAGCCACGTCAATGAACAGACCTCCGCCACGTTGGGAAATTTCGTCCAACTCCCGGCGTGAGGGGATGACAAACGATTTTTTGGCCAGCAGGGTGCCGTCCTTGTCCACCAAGGGGAAGGGCAAAGGCTGGCCAATGCGGATGGACTCAACGTTGACGGGAACAAGGTGCATAGAAGTCGGCGGATTATGCAATGCCCGCCGAAAGACGCAGCGCCATGCTGCTAGCATTGCCCGCATGTCTTCTATCGACCAAGCTCCGGCATTTCTTCAGAAAATTGTGGATTCCAGCACGCTGGAGGCTGGCCTTGCCAGTTTGCCGCGTCCTTGGGTGTTCACCAACGGGGTGTTTGACGTGCTGCACCGGGGCCATGTGATGTACCTGGCCCAAGCACGCGCGCTGGGCGGCAGCCTGATCGTGGCACTCAATACAGATGCCTCGGTCAAGCGCTTGGGCAAGGGCGATGATCGCCCCCTGAACGCCGAGGCCGATCGCGCCATCGTCATGGCCAGCCAAGAGGCTGTGAGCCTGGTGACCTGGTTTGGCGAGGACACGCCGGTGGAGATCATCGCGCGCATCCGCCCCGACATACTCGTGAAAGGCGGGGACTACGACATGGCCAAGCTGCCCGAGACCGCACTGGTCGAGTCTTGGGGCGGCCGCGCGCTGGCGCTGCCTTTTGTGGCCGGCTACTCCACCACCAAACTGGTGCAGCGGATTCGGGCCAGCTAAACCCACGCGAACAGACGTTTACCGCGCCGCCTGAATGCAACCCTTGCGGACTGCTCCGGGTAAATTCGCTATTAAATGTATAGCTGCTCGCGCAGATTGCACGAGGGCTTGAGGCCTAAAACACCCAAAATCTAGCTTGCGCCAAATACTGCGTGCCAGAGCGCCTGTCCCGCGCTGCGTTCGCGAGCCACGGTGTCCGGCTCCACCTCGGTGGGCTCCTCATTGAGCCGGGCCCGGTGTTGCAGCTGGCGCAACTGGCGGTAGGCCTGGGCCGCGTCGTCTCCCACCGGTGCGGGCAGCAGGCCGCAGGCTTGCGCGCGTTGCAGCAGCGCAATATTGCCCACATTGGGCAGCAGCTCGGCATGGTGCTGGCCATGTGCCAGCAACAGGTACTGCACGGCAAACTCGATGTCCACCATACCGCCCAGGCTGTGCTTGACGTCAAACTGCCCACCCTTGTCGGGATGGGCGCTGCGCACCTTGGCGCGCATGGTTTCAATCTCTAGTCGCAGGGCATTCGCGTCGCGTGGGGTGCGGATCACGTTGTCGCGCACGGTGTCAAAGCGCTGCTGCAGGCTGGCCGGGCCCAGCACACAGCGTGCGCGCGTCATGGCCTGGTGCTCCCAGGTCCAGGCGGTGTTGCTGCCGCGCTGCTCCTGGTAATTGGCATAGGCGGTGAAGCTGGTCACCAGCAGGCCCGAATTGCCATTGGGGCGCAGCGCGGTGTCGATCTCGTACAAGTCGCCTTCGCCGGTCTTCACGGTCAGCCAGTTGATGAGCTTGCGCACCAAGGCGGCGTAGATTTCGCCGGCGCGTTCGTCCTCATCGTCGTAGAGGAACACGATGTCCAGGTCGGAGCCATAGCCCAGCTCTTTGCCGCCCAGCTTGCCGTAGGCAATGATGGCGAATTGCGGGTCCTCGCGGTGGCGGGTTTTCAGGCGGCTCCAGCACCAGCGCGTGGTGGTGCGCAGCACGGCTTCGGCCAGCGCGCTCAGGTCATCGGCCACTTGCTCGACGGTGAGTCGGCCTTCCACATCGCGCGTGAGGATGCGGAACACCTCGGCATGGTGGGCGCGGCGCAGCAGGTTCAGCAGCGCTTCGTCGTCGTCTTCGGCGCTGCCTTGCAGGGCACGCAGGCGGCGCTCCAAGTCATCCTCGAACGCTACCGGGTCAAAGCGTTCTTCCAGAATGGCGTTGCTGGCCAGCTCGTCAATGACGCCGGGGTGCTTGAGCAGGTAACGTGCGGGCCAGCGGGCGGTGCCCAGCATGCGCAACAGGCGCTCGTGCACCTTGGGGCGCTCCAGCAGCATGGCCAGGTAGCTTTCGCGGCGCAGCAGCGGCTCCATCCAGTCGGCCAGGCGCACGCAGGCCTCTTCGTTCACCCGGCCTTCGCGCAGCCACAGCGCCGTGCGCTGCACCAGCCGGCCCAACCGCGCGCGTGATTCGTCTTTGAGCGCCTGCACCCGTGGGTGCTCACGCCATAACGTGATGCGCTCTTTGAAGCGGCCGTCCAGATGCTCCAGCACACCGTCCAGATCGGAGCTCGTGGTGCTTGCTGCCGCCTTTGGTGCAGCCGCGGCATTCGGGTTGGGCGCCGCCCAGCAGCGCGTCAAACTCCTGTGCCACCAGCTCGCGGTGTTTGTCCAGCTCTTGCAGCAAGGCGGTGCTGTCGGGCAAGTCCAGGGTCCGGGCGATCCAGTGCAGATCGGCCTCGTCGGTGGGCAGTACATGGGTTTGCTGGTCGTCCAGGTACTGGATGCGGTGCTCCACCTGGCGCAGAAAGATGTAGGCCCGGGTCAGCGCATCGGCCGTGTCCTGGGGCATGAGACCGGCGCGCACCAGGCGCTGGAGTGCGCTCACGGTAGGGCGGGTGCGCAGCTCGGGGTACTGGCCGCCACGCACCACCTGCAGCAGCTGCACGGTGAATTCAATTTCGCGGATGCCGCCGCGCGACAGCTTCACATCGTTGCTGCGTTCGGGCCGCCCGGCGCTGCGCTTGGCCGCATGGTCGCGGATCTGGCGGTGCAGGCCGCGCAGGGAGTCGAACACGTTGTAGTCCAGGTAGCGACGGAAAACAAACGGCACCACCACGCTGCGCAGCTGCTGCGCACACGCAGAGCCAATGGCCTGTGCCGGCGCGACCACCCGGCTCTTGAGCCAGGCAAAACGCTCCCACTCCCGCCCTTGCACATGGAAATACTCTTCCAGCGCACCCAGCGAAACGGCCGGTGGACCCGAGTTGCCGTTGGGCCGCAAGGCCAAGTCCACGCGGAACACCATGCCGTGCTCCGTGGTGTCGCCCACCAGCGCATAGATGGCCTTGACCATCTTGGCAAAAAACTCCTGGTTGGAAATGCGGCCACGGCCTTCTGCGTTACCGCTGGTTTCGCCGTCCTGGTCGTAGACGTAGATCAGGTCAATGTCGCTGGACACATTGAGCTCACGCGCCCCCAGTTTGCCCATGCCGATGATGCACAGTTGGCACAAATCCCCCTGCGGCGTGCAGGGGCTCCCGTGCTGCTGCTCCAGCACTGCATAGCTGTGTTGGTAGGCCTGGTCCAGCGCCAGTTCGGCCAGTTCGGTCATCACCCGGGTCACCTCGCCAAGCGAGCCCTGCTCATCGCAGTCCAGGCGAAGCAGTCGCTCCATGGCCAGTTGGCGGGTCATCCGCAGCGCCGCACCGATGTCAAATCCCTGGGTCAGCAGGCCCTGTAGCAAGCCCTGCAATTGGGTACGCGTCAGCGCGCTGTTGTGGCACAGGGGTAGCTGCTCGGCATAACGGCGGCGGATACGCTGGCCAAAGCGTGAACCCTCGGAGCGAGGTGGCTGCTCATTGCGGGTCATAATTCCTGACATAGTCCCGATAGCACGATGAATGATTTGACTCCCGCCCCCTCGATCTGGCTCAAAGCGTCTGCTGTGAGCGCAAAGTGGGCCCTTCGTTTGTTGTTAGTGGCTTGGCTGGTGCTGGGTTTGGCGTGGGCGGGACTGCATTTTTGGATTGTGCCCCGAATCGGCGAACTTCGCCCGTGGCTGGAGCAACGGGCCTCCGCGGCGCTGGGAACCCCCGTCCAGATCGGTGGCATCGCCGCCATTTCCAACGGGCTGATCCCCTCTGTTGAGTTGACCCAGGTGCGCCTGCTGGACCCTCAAGGTCGAGATGCCCTGGTGCTGCCTTCCGTCCAAGCGGCACTTTCCCCCCACTCGCTCTTGCGTATGGGCGTGGAGCAGCTCTACATCGCCAAGCCGGTTCTCGATATCCGTCGCACGCCGGATGGGCGCTTCTGGATTGCCGGCATGCCATTGCCTGAAGGCGGTGGCGACGACAGCCCCGCACTCGACTGGTTGTTTGCGCAGTCGGAGCTGGCCATTGTGGGTGGCACCGTGCAGTGGACGGACGAGCTGCGCGGCGCGCCGGCGTTGCTTCTGCAGGAAGTCAATCTCGTGTTGCGCAACCGCCTTCTCTCGCACGCGGTGCGACTTGATGCCCAAGCCCCGGTTGCGTGGGGTGACCGGTTTAGCGTGTCTGGCGTTTTTCGGGAGCCCTTGCTCGCGCGCCGTTCGGGCCAGTGGCAAACCTGGGACGGTCAGGTGTACGCGAGTTTTCCGCAGGTAGATCTGTCACACCTGCGCCGTTACGTAGACCTTGGAGTGGACCTGGTGCAAGGTCAAGGCGCTTTGCGGGCCTGGGTGGATGTGAAGAAGGGTCAGGTCATTGGTGCCACGGCTGATGTCCAGATGGCAAGTGTGCAGCTCACCGCTGGAGCGAAGCTTCCCGCATTGAGCTTGCGCACGGTGTCGGGCCGCGTGGGCGCACAGCGCTTGGAGGGTGGTTCGGAAGTATTCACCCAGGCCCTGCAGTTTGAAACGGAGGACGGCGTGCGTTGGCCCGGCGGCAATGTGCTGCTGCGCCGCTGGGACGCTGCGGGGAACACTCCCGCCCGTGGCGAAGTAGTGGCTGACCGGCTGGACTTGGCCGCGATCGGCGACATTGCCCAGCGCCTCCCCTTGGGCGATGCGCTGCACGCCGAACTGAAACAGTTGGGTGCGCGCGGGCTGGTGGAGCAACTTGATGGAAGTTGGCGCGGCCCCCTGGAACAACCTGAAAACTATGCGCTCAAAGGGCGTGTCAGCCAACTCACGATCCCGGCGCAAAACCACAACAAGGTGTTGCGCCCAGGCTTTCAGGGACTGGACGCCGACTTTGACCTGAACCAGGCCGGCGGCAAGGTCCAGCTGGTGTTGGACAAAGGCGTGTTCGACGCACTCGGCATTCTCGAAGACGGCCCCGTGTTCTTTGAGCAACTGCGAGCCGATGTGGCATGGCAGCGTCAGGGCGAGGCCTTGACGGTGTCCGGCAGCAACGTGCGCTTTGCAAATGCCGACGCCCAAGGTGAGTTGTTGTTCAAGTGGCAGTCTGCAGCCAATGGCCCTGGCGTACTCGATTTGCAGGGCAGTTTGGCGCGGGCCGAAGGCACGCGTGTACACCGCTATCTGCCGTTGGAGTTGGACAAAGAGGTGCGTGACTATGTGCGGGGAGCGGTGCTGGCGGGCACCGCGACGGGAGTCAAGTTCAAGCTCAAGGGCGACTTGGCACGCTTCCCGTTTACGGATGCGAAGCAAGGCGATTTCCGCATTTCTGCGAATGTGCAGAATGCCAGCCTCGCGTATGTGCCGCCGTCCTTGCTGCCGAAAAACAGCTTGCCTTGGCCGGCGCTGGAACAACTCAACGGCGAGCTCATCATTGACCACGCCACTTTGCAGGCCAGGGTGGACCGGGGCCTACTCGCCGGCACAGCCATCCAGCTAGGCAAGGCCGAAGGCTTGATCACAAATATTTACGACGGTGCGCAACTACAGGTCGCGGCCGATGCCAAAGGCCCGCTGGCCGATGTGCTGGCTGTGGTCAACCGTTCCCCGCTGGGGGGGCTGCTGGACAACGTGCTGGCGACCGCCAGTGCTACGGGGGGCGCAGAGTACAAGCTCAAGCTGGGCTTCCCCATTGCCGATGTGGACCGCGCCACGGTGTCGGGATCCATCGCACTTTCCGGCAATGACCTGCAAATTACCTCGGATACCCCCCGATTGCAGCGGGCCAGGGGTACGGTGGCCTTCAACGAGTCCAGCTTTACCGTTGCCGGTGTTGCCGCGCGTGCCGTGGGCGGCGATGTACGTATAGATGGCGGATTGAGCTTGCAAGCCGCTACGCCGGCCAACCGCACCGTGGTGCCGGCCACTTTGCGTGTCCAGGGTACCGCGACCGCCGAAGGCCTCCGCCAAGCCAAGGAGCTCGGCCCACTGGCCCGCCTGGCTGGCGATATGCGGGGCACAGCTGCCTACAACTTGGTGCTGGGCTTGCGCTCCGGCACTCTGGAATGGCAGCTCAACTCCAGCCTGGTGGGCATGGCACTGGCCTTGCCAGCCCCATTTGCCAAACCAGCCGAGCAGCCCCTGCCTTTGCGGCTGGACAACACAGCGGTGCGCCCCGCCCCAGGGATGGCGAGTCCGCAGCCCTTGGAGCAGCTGCGCTTGGAACTGGGACGTTTGGCCTCGGCCGTGTATGTGCGGGATCTGTCTGGTACGCAGGCGCGTGTGGTGCGCGGAGCCATAGCCCTGGGGCTGGCCGATGACGAGTCGGCACCGCTGCCAGACGAAGGCGTGGTGGCCAACGTCAGCGTGGCGGTGCTGGACGCTGATGCGTGGAGCAAGGTGTTGGAGCGCGTGGCCGGTGAAGGCGTGCCGGTGGGCAACGTGCCGACTTCCGGGACCTCGGCCACCATGGGGTATTTGCCTACGGTGTTGGCTGTCCGCACCAAGGAGCTCACCGTAGGCGGACGCAAGTTGCACAACATGGTGGTGGGTGGTGGACGTGATGGCATGGTCTGGCGTGCCAACCTGGATGCGACCGAGCTCAGTGGCTACCTCGAATACCGCCAGCCTTCGGGGCCGAATGCTGGGCGTGTGTACGCCCGCTTGGCTCGTCTTGCGGTGGGACAAAGCACGGCGCAAGATGTGGAGAGCTTGCTGGACGACCAGCCCAGCACCATCCCTGCGCTGGATATCGAAGTAGAAGACTTTGAGCTGCGTGGCAAAAAGCTGGGGCGGGTGGATTTGGAGGCGGTGAACCTCGGGCCGACCGGTGCACGCGAATGGCGGCTCAACCGCTTCAACATTCAAACCCCCGAGGCAACCCTCACGGCCAGTGGCAACTGGGCCAATCTGGGCGGTGCAACGGCAGGCCGCAGCCTCAAGGAGCGGCGCCGCACGGTGCTCAACTTCAAGCTCGATATCAATAACTCGGGTGAATTGCTGACGCGGTTTGGTATGCCCGGCGTCGTGCGCAATGGCAAGGGCAAGGTCGAAGGCCAAGTCGCCTGGCTGGGTTCTCCCATCACAGTGGACTACGCCAGCATGGGCGGCAACTTCAATGTGAATGTGGAGACCGGGCAGTTTCTCAAGGCCGACCCGGGCATTGCCAAATTGCTGGGGGTGCTGAGCCTGCAGTCGCTGCCGCGCCGTCTCACGCTCGATTTTCGCGATGTGTTCAGCGAAGGGTTTGCCTTTGACTATTTCCGTGGCGACATTGCGGTGGAGCAAGGGATTGCCAAAACCAGCAACTTGCAAATGAAAGGTGTGAACGCGGCAGTGCTGATGGATGGCCAAGCCGACATTGCCAAGGAGACGCAAAACCTGCGCGTGGTAGTGGTGCCCGAAATCAATGCCGGTAGCGCCTCGCTGATCGCGGCGGCCATCAACCCGGTGGTGGGCTTGAGCACCTTCTTGGCCCAGTTGATCTTGCGGGGGCCGCTGGTCAACGCCGCCACGCAGGAATTTACGATCGACGGTACCTGGGTGGACCCCAAGGTCACCAAAGTCGAGCGCCGTTAATCATTCTTCAGGAGTTATCGCCATGCGTGTTGCCGCCCTCCAGATGGTGTCCACCGACCAACTGTCGGACAACCTCCAACAAGCCCAGACCCTGCTGGAACAAGCGGCCCAGGCCGGCGCTGAGCTGGCCGTGCTGCCCGAGTACTTTTGCCTCATTGGCCAACGCGACGCAGACAAACTGGCCATTCAGGAGCCCTTTGGCAGCGGGCCCATGCAGGATTTTCTGGCTGCTACCGCGCGTCGCTTGGGTCTGTGGATCGTGGCCGGTACCTTGCCGATCACCGCTGACCAGAAAGACCGCGTCTTCAACAGCTCGCTGGCGTACAACCCGCAGGGTGAATGTGTGGCGCGGTACGACAAGATCCACCTGTTCCGCTTTGACAATGGCAGCGAGAGCTACGACGAATCGCGTGTGCTGGAGCGCGGCCACACGCCCACCGTGTTTGCGCTGCCCTCGCGCGACGGCCACACCTGGCATGTGGGCATGAGCATTTGCTACGACATGCGCTTTCCCGAGCTTTACCGCGCCTATGCCGAGCAAGGGGTGGATCTGATTCTGGCGCCAAGCGCCTTCACCCACATCACGGGCCAGGCGCACTGGGAGGTGCTGCTGCGCGCCCGCGCGATCGAAAACCTGTCGTTTGTGGCCGCTGCGGCCCAAGGCGGGGTGCATCCCAGCGGGCGGCGCACCTGGGGCCAGTCGCTGGTGGTGGACCCCTGGGGCCAGGTGCTGGCCCAGCAGGCGCAAGGCGCGGGTGTGGTGCTGGCCGACTGCGATGCAGCCCGTCTGCTGCAATTGCGCAGTCAGTTGCCATCTCTACAACACCGTGTGCTGGCTTAACTTGCTATGAAAAAAGTAGCTATTGGCGCAATATCCATGGGCTTTCTGGCTACTAATGCCTTAAATCTCAATCTTCTTTTTGCGGCGTGTCGTTGGTGGCGTCCTGTGACGGCAGCTCCCCCCCCTTGCGGCCGGCAAACATGGTCCACCAAATGATGGCAACAAAAATCAGTCCGGCCCCGAGGGCTTCGAGCAGCAGCAGTGTCATGGGGCGTTATGGGGCAGTGGTGGCAACGCTGCTGATTGTAGGAACGCTGGCCGGTTGCGGGAGTGTGCCCGTGCTTGCCCCCGTGGCCAGCCCGGTTGCTGTACCTTCCCGCCCCGCACCCGCTGCTCCCCCAGAGGGGAGCCTGTCTCAGGCTCGTAGTACCTGGGTACCCGTACCTTGGTCCGAACTGCCAGGCTGGGGCACTGACAACCTGTTCGAAGCCTGGAATGCTTGGCTCAAAAGCTGTGAAAAAGTTGCGCCACCGTGGGCCGCCTTGTGCCCCGAGGTGCGGCGCCTGAGCATTGGCAACGCCCAAGAGCAGTTGGCCTGGATGCAGTCGCGTTTGCAGGCCTACCGCATCGAAGCGGCGCCTGGTGAGTCCATCGGCCTGCTCACCAGTTATTTCGAGCCCGTGATCGAGGCCAGTCGGGTGCCTGCGCCTGGGTTCACCGTCCCCCTCTATGGCCCGCCCCCTGGTATGGCCCAGCGCAAGCCTTGGTACACACGGCAGGAAATGGACACCTTGCCCGAAGCACAGGCCGTGCTCAAAGGTCGCGCCATTGCCTACATGGCGGATCCCGTGGATGCGTTGATTCTCCAAATCCAGGGCTCGGGCCGGGTGCGCATGGCGCAGGCTGATGGCAGCCAGCGCTGGGTGCGCCTAGCCTACGCCGGTACCAACGACCAACCCTACCGCAGTGTGGGCCGCTGGCTGCTGGACCAAGGTTTGGTGAAAGATGCGTCGTGGCCCGGTATCAAGGCCTGGCTGGCGCAAAACCCGGGCCGCCAGCAGGAGCTGTTGTGGGCCAACCCGCGCGTGGTGTTCTTCAAAGAGGAAACCCTGTCCGAGCTGGAGTCCGCGTTTGGCCCGCGCGGCGCGCAGGGTGTGGCGTTGACACCGGGCCGCTCGATTGCGGTGGACCCCGGCAGTGTTCCCTATGGCACGCCGGTGTGGCTGGTATCTCCCGGGCCCCAAACCAGCCTGCAAAAGCTGGTGCTGGCGCAAGACACGGGGAGTGCCATCACGGGCGCCGTGCGCGCAGACTATTTTGCTGGCTGGGGCGCCGAGGCCGGTGACTTGGCAGGCCGCCTGCGCCAACCACTGCAGATGTGGGCGATCTGGCCGAAATAGCCTAGATAGCGTTACCATGGCAGCACAGCAACCTTGAAGCCTTCTAAAGGACGGACCCCATGAGCAAAGAGATGCGCGAGATTGATGAGCGGACCAACCTGGCCGCCAACAGCATGTTTGAACTGCTGCTGTTTCGATTGGGGGAGGCTGCCAACAGTGCAGACCGCCGTGAACTTTTCGGTATCAATGTCTTCAAGGTGCGTGAAATTTTGGTGATGCCCGAAATCACGGCCATGGTGAACTCCCCCCCTGAAGTGATGGGCGTGGCCAATATCCGCGGCCAGATGATCACCGTGATCAATCTGCCCATGGTGGTGGGCTGCAAGCCCACCAAGGGGCTGGGTATCTTGCTGGTCACCGAGTTTGCCCGCACCACACAGGCTTTTGCCGTGGAAGAGGTGAACGAGATCGTCCGCCTGGAATGGAAGCATGTCTTGTCGGCCGAAAATTCGGGTGGCGGGCTGGTCACAAGCATTGCGCGCCTGGATGGCGCTGCCGAAGACACTCGTCTGGCCCAAGTGCTGGACGTGGAGCAGATCCTGCGCAATGTGATGCCGCAGGAAGTGAAGTCCGAGGAGTCCAAGGGCATCCCCAAGCTGCGGCTGGAGCCGGGTCAGATCATCCTGGCTGCCGACGATTCTGCCGTGGCCCGCATGATGATTGAAAAGGGCTTCAAGTCCATGGACGTGCCCTATGTCATGACCAAAACCGGCAAAGAAGCTTGGGAGCGCCTGCAGGCCATGCATGCCACGGCGACGGCAGAGGGCAAGTCCATCAAAGACAAGGTGGCCTTGGTGCTGACCGATCTGGAAATGCCCGAGATGGATGGCTTCACGCTGACGCGCAACATCAAGCAGGATGGCCGCTTCAACCAGATCCCGGTCATCATCCACTCCTCACTCACGGGGTCGACCAACGAGGGCCACGTGAAGAGCGTGGGGGCTGATGCCTATATCGCCAAGTTTGTGGAAGAAGAACTGGCTGCGACGATACGCGACGTGCTGCACCGCTAGCGCTGTGCGCGGCGGGTGGCGATCTGCGTCGCGGCGGAGCGTGGGGGCCTTATGGGGCCCCTTTTTACATTCGGCATTTCACGAGCTTGGAGCCGTGTTCCAGTACAAATTCGCGGAAGGCGCCATTCACCCCGCTCAGGGCTGAGTCCCGCCGGTGCAGCAGGCACCAGTCCAGCATCTTGGGCATGTCTTCCATGTGCAGCACCGCCAGCTTGCCGGCCTCAATCTCCACCTGGAAGGTGTGGGCCGACAAAAAGCTGATGCCCATGCCCGCCATCACCGCCTGCTTGATCGTTTCGTTACCCGACAGTTCCATGGTCACCCGCACCGGCAGCGATTGGGCCTGCAGCAGGTGGTCGAAGAATTGCCGCGTGGCCGAGCCGGGTTCGCGGAAGATGAAGGGCTCGTCGCGCAATGCATCCCAGTGGATACGGCGCTTTTTGGCCAACGGGTGGTTGGCGGCGGCCACTACGCAGTGCGGGTTCTGCGCAAAGGTCTCGGCCTCCACATCGGCCTCGGACGGCGGGTAGCCTGCAATCGCCACATCCAATTGGTGGTCCTGCAGCATGGCCAAAATGGTCTCGCGCCGGTCTACCGTGAGCTTGAACTTCACGCCCGGCCAATGTTCGGCAAAGGCCATCAAGAGGGCGGGCGCAAAGTAGTGGGCGGAGGACACCACCCCCAGGTGGAGCAGGCCCCCGTGGCCGCCGGCGGCATCGTGGAAGGCACCAATCGCTTCCTCCGCGATCGTCACCTGGTTGAGGATGCGCCGCGCCTGGCGCAACATCTCTTCGCCGGCCTGGCTCAGGCTCACCTTCTTGCCCGCTTTCACCAGCAGCTGCAGGCCCAACTCGGCCTCCAGTTGTTGCACCTGCATGGACACGGCGGGCTGTGTCACGTTCATCTGTTCGGCCGCGCGCGAGTAGCTCAGCTGCGTGGCCACGGCCTCGAACAGGCGCAGCTGGCGCAGCGTGAGGTTTTTGAGTCGAAGCTCGCGTTTGCCGCTTTGCAGCTCGGGGCTTGCTGCTGGGGATCTGCGGGATTTCCCTAGGGCTTGGTGTGTGTGCGTCGGGGCAGTGATGCGGCGTTTCATCGGTGTTTTCCCTAGGGATTCAGCATGCCGCAGCCGGGCGCTGCGAGGTGGGCTGGGCGCTTACGCGGCGTGTGGATCGCATTCTAGTGATCTATCAGAATTTCTGATCAATTTCATAAAAAAGTCTGCGTTGTGCCTATAGCTCTGCCTGTCTACAGTGACACCAATTCTTCGTAACTGCATTGCCCATGACTACTCGCTCCCAACCCGTCCCGTTCCCTGTCTGGAACCAGGACCACGCCGCCAAGCTGGACCAGCCCAACCTCTTGCTGTACCGCTCCAACCTGCTGGGTTCCGACCTGCGCATCACCAACTACGGCGGTGGCAACACCTCTGCCAAGATTACCCAGAAGGATCCGCTCACCGGTCAGGATGTGCAGGTGCTGTGGGTCAAAGGCTCGGGCGGTGATGTGGGCTCCATGAAGCTCGATGGCTTCTCCACCCTCTACATGGACAAGCTCAACGCCCTGCAAGGCATCTACCGCGGCCCCGAGCATGAAGACGACATGGTGGGCTATCTGCCGCACTGCACCTTCAACCTGAATCCGCGCGCTGCCAGCATCGACACCCCCCTGCATGCCTACCTGCCGTTTGCGCATGTGGACCATATGCACCCCGACTCGGTCATCGCCATCGCGGCCATGGCCAACAGCGAAGCGATTACCAAGGAAGCTTTCGGCGGCACCATCGGCTGGCTGCCCTGGCGCCGTCCCGGCTACGAACTGGGCCTGCAACTGCAACGCTATGTGGCAGCGCACCCCGGCCTCAAAGGCTTGGTGCTGGGCGGCCATGGCCTGTTCACCTGGGGTGACGATTCCCGCAGCTGCTACGAGAACACCGTGGCCGTGATTGAACAAGCCCAAACCTGGTTGGCCGCACAAGCACTGGCCCGCAAGGCCGTGCCGTTTGGTGGCGCCAAAGTCAACGTGTTGGATGCAGCCGCTCAAGACGAGGTGTTGGCCCGCGTGCTGCCCGTACTTCGCGGTCAGGCCTCGCAAAGCGGGCACAAGCTCTTGCATGTGGACCGCCAAGCCGTGGTGATGGAATTTGTGAACAGCCAACAGCTCGAAGCCTTGGCGGCCTTGGGGACCTCCTGCCCCGACCACTTCCTGCGTACCAAGATCAAGCCGCTGATCCTGGACGAATCGGTCTACAACCTGGGCGGTGCCGAGCTGTCCAAGGCCATTGCCACCAAACTGGCCGACTACCGCGCTGACTACACCGCCTACTACGAGCGCTGCAAGCGCGCCAACAGCCCGGCGCTGCGCGACCCCAACCCCGTCATCATCCTGCTGCCGCGCATTGGCATGGTGTCCATTGCCAAGGACAAGGCCACGGCCCGCATTGCCGGCGAGTTTTATGTGAACGCCATCAACGTGATGCGCGATGCCAACGCCATCGACACCTATGTGGGCCTGCCCGAGCAGGAGGCGTTTGACATCGAGTACTGGTTGCTCGAAGAAGCCAAGCTGCAGCGCATGCCCAAGGCCAAGCCTTTGGTGGGCAAGGTGGCCCTGGTCACCGGCGGCGCCGGCGGCATTGGCCGCGCGATTGTGGAGCGCCAGCTGCAGGAGGGCGTGTGCGCCGTGCTGCTGGACATCGACGCCGAAGCCCTGAACACGACCGTGGCCGAACTGTCCAAGAAATACGGCAAGGACGTGGTGCGTGGTGTGGTGTGCGACGTGACCAGCGAAGAGTCCGTCATCGCCGCCTATGCCCGTGCCGCCATCGAGTACGGGGGTGTGGACATTCTGGTCTCCAATGCTGGCATTGCGTCCGCCTCGCCGCTGGAGGACACCACGCTGGCGCTGTGGAACCGCAACCAGAGCATTCTGGCTACGGGCTACTTCTTGGTGGGCCGCGAAGCCTTCCGCCTCATGAAGGCGCAGGCCGTGGGCGGCTCCATGGTCTTCATCGCCAGCAAAAACGGGATGGTGGCCAGCAACCAGGCGGTGGCCTACTGCGCGGCCAAGGCGGCCGAGATTCAGCTGTCCCGCAGCTTTGCGCTGGAAGGCGCACCGCTGGGCATCCGCTGCAACGTGGTCAACCCTGACGCCGTGATCCGTGGAAGCAAAATCTGGACGGGCACCTGGAGCCAGGAGCGCGCTGCGGCCAACAAGGTGAGCGAGCAAGAACTCGAAGCCTTTTACCGCGACCGCTCCATGCTCAAGCGCAGCGTCTTCCCCGAAGACATTGCCGAGGCGACCTACTTCCTCGCCAGCGAGCTGGCCGCCAAGTCCACCGGCAACATCCTCAACGTGGATGCGGGCAACTTGGCCGCCTTCCCGCGCTAAGACAACACGCATCCGAGACACACCATGACACAACTGATCAACGCCGCCCTGATTGCGGAACATAACGCCCAAGCCGCTGCGCGCGTCAACCTGGACTACGAAAACCTGGGCGAGCAACTGGCCCGCCGCGGTGTGGACATTGCCGTGCTACAGGCGCAGGTGGCCAAGTTTGCTGTGGCCGTGCCCAGCTGGGGTGTGGGCACCGGCGGCACCCGCTTTGCGCGCTTCCCCGGTCTGGGTGAGCCGCGCCATGTGTTCGACAAGATCCAGGACTGCGGCGTGATCCAGCAACTGGTGCGCTGCACGCCCACCGTGTCCCCCCATTTCCCCTGGGACAAGGTGAGCGACTACAAGGAGCTGCGCCAGCACGCCGAAGCCAATGGCGTGGCTTTTGACGCAGTCAATTCCAACACCTTCTCCGACCAGAAAGACCAGCCGCTGTCCTACAAGTTCGGCAGCCTGACCCATGCCGACGCCAGCGTGCGTGCCCAAGCCGTGGCGCACAACCTGGAGTGCATTGAAATTGGCAAGCAGCTGGGCAGCAAGGCGCTGACCGTGTGGATTGGCGACGGCTCCAACTTCCCCGGCCAAAGCCACTTCCGCCGCCAGTTCGAACGCTATCTGGACAGCAACCGCCAGATCTACGCCGCGCTGCCGGCCGACTGGCGCATGTTCCTGGAACACAAGATGTTCGAGCCCGCGTTTTACGCCACCGTCATCCAGGACTGGGGCAGCAGCCTGCTGGCCGCGCAAACCCTGGGTCCCAAGGCGCGCTGCCTGGTGGACCTGGGCCACCATGCGCCCAACACCAACATCGAATTGATCGTGGCGCGCCTGGTGCATGCGCAAAAGTTGGCTGGCTTCCACTTCAACGACAGCAAGTACGGTGACGACGATCTGGACAGCGGCAGCATCAACCCCTACCAGCTGTTTCTGGTGTTCAACGAACTGGTGGACGCTGCGCAAAGCCAAGCCGCCAATTTTGATCCCGCCTACATGCTGGACCAATCGCACAACGTGACCGACCCCATCGAGAGCCTGATGACCAGCGCCGTGACCGTGCAGCGCTGTTATGCCCAGGCCCTGCTGGTGGACCGCAAGGCGCTCACCGCCTACCAGGACAGTAACGATGTGCTGATGGCTGCGCAAACCCTGAAGCAGGCCTTCCACACCGATGTGACGCCCCTGCTGCAAAAGATCCGCATGGACGCGGGCGGCGCTGCCGACCCGGTGCAGGCCTACCGCGCCAGCGGCTACCGCAAGCAGATGGCGGCGATCCGCCCGGCCAGCGGCCCAAGCAGCGGCATTGTTTGAGCGAACTTGCATCAGCAATGTCGCACTCCCCTTCGACCCCGGTTCACGCCACCAAGCCTTGGTGTGTGCATTCGGTATCGAGACCGGCCTTAGGGCCAATTTTCCCTACTAACAATTCCAGGAGACACGCATGAAAAAACACCTCAAAACCCTGCTCACTGTGGCCTTGAGCGCAGCGTTGGTCAGCCCCGCCTTTGCGGCCGACAAGATCGCCCTTGTGGTGAAGAGCCTGGGTAACGGCTTCTTTGACGCTGCCAACCAAGGCGCCCAGGAAGCCGCCAAGGAGCTCAAGAACGTCGAAATCATCTACACCGGCCCCGCCAAGGCGACTGCCGAAGGCCAGATCGAAATCGTCAACTCCCTGATCGCGCAAAAGGTCTCCGCCATCGTCATCTCTGCCAACGACCCGGACGCCCTGGCCCCTGTGCTCAAGCGCGCCATGGACCGCGGCATCAAGGTGCTGTCGTTTGACTCCGGCGTGCGCAAAGATGGCCGCATGATGCACCTGAACCCCTCCAGCAACCCCTTGATCGGCGAGAAGCTGGTGAAGATGACGGCGGACGCCATTGGCGCCACCGGCGAAGTGGCCGTGCTGTCCGCGACCGCACAAGCGACCAACCAGAACATCTGGATCGAGGAAGCCAAGAAGGTGCTGGCACAGCCCGCCTACAAGGGCCTGAAGCTGGTGAGCGTGGTCTACGGTGACGACCAGACCGACAAGAGCTACCGCGAAGCCCAAGGCCTGTTCAAGAGCTACCCCAACCTGAAGGCCATCATCGCTCCCACCACCGTGGGTGTGGCCGCAGCGGCTAAGGCCGTGCAGGATGAAAAGAAGGTCGGGAAAATCTTCGTGACCGGTTTGGGTCTACCCTCTGAGATGGCCGGTCACGTCAAGAGCGGTGCCGTCAAGTCCTTCGCCATCTGGAACCCCATCGACCTGGGCTACTCCTCCATCATGGCAGCCAGCCAATTCATCTCCGGCAAGGTAACCGGCAAGGCCGGTGACAAGGTCTCCTTGGGCCGCGTGGGCACTGTGACCCTGGACGCCAATGGCGAAGCCGCCATGGCCGAGCCTTTCACGTACGATGCCTCCAACGTCGAGAAGTTCGCCAAGTTTTTCTAACACCCCCGTGGCTGTAGTGCTGCGCACTTTCGCCTTCCCCCTTGCAGGGGGCAACACCAGCAGCCCGGCATAGCCGGCTCTGCGGTGTTTCTGGTGAGGGTGCGCTCCAGCTGACAGCTCCTTCAGTGGGTAAGTTCGTGGGGCATCGCTCTCGGGTAGATGCCCCTCTTTTTTGGAATGTTGGATTCTCATCATGTCTGATGTATTGCTGAGTCTGCGGACCATCCACAAGCGCTATGGCGCAACCCACGCGCTGCGCGGGGTGGATCTGGATTTGCGGGCCGGGGAAGTGCTGGCCCTGGTGGGCGAAAACGGCGCGGGCAAGTCCACGCTGGTCAAGATGCTCACCGGCGTGGTGCCGGTGGACGAGGGCGTGATCACGCTCAATGGCAAGGTGCAGACCTTCGCCAATGCACAGGCCTCGCAGGCCGCAGGCATCCTGGCCGTGCACCAGGAAACGGTGATGTTCGAAGAACTCAGCGTGGCCGAAAACATTTACGTGGGTCGCCACCTCATGCGCGGCCCCTTCATCGACTGGAAAGCGATGAACACGCAGGCCCAGGCCGTGCTGGACCAGATCGGCGCGCGCTTCAAGGCCACCACGCTGGTCAAGGACCTGAGCCTGGCCGAGCGCCACCTGGTGGAGATTGCACGCGCGTTGTCACAAAAAGCGCTGGTGGTCATCCTGGATGAACCCACGGCCGCGCTGTCGCAGGCCGAGATCCGCGACTTCTATGGCATCGTGCGCCAGCTGCGCGACCAAGGCGTGGGTGTCATCTTCATTACCCACAAGTTCGATGAGATCTTTGCCGTGGCCGACCGCTATGTGGTGCTGCGCGACGGCGCTGCGGTGGGCAACGGTGCGATTGCCGACGCCACCGAACAGGAGCTGGTCAAGCTCATGGCCGGGCGTGCCATTGATCAGATCTACCCGCACATTGCCTCCACACCCGGCGAGGTGGTGATGACGGTGAAGAACCTGTCGCACCCCACCGAATTCAACAACGTGGCCTTTGAGCTGCGCCGTGGCGAGATCCTGGGCTTCTACGGCCTGGTGGGCTCGGGCCGCAGCGAGGCCATGCTGGCCATCATGGGCCTGAACCCTGCCGCTCAGGGCGAGTTCGTGGTGTGTGGCCAGACGCTGCATGCGCGCCGTCCCGGTGACGCGATTGCGGCCGGTATTGCCTATGTGCCCGAAGAGCGCCAGCGCCAAGGCGGCATTCTGGGCTTCTCGGTGGAGCACAACATCAGCCTGGCCGGCCTCTCGCGCTTTGCGCGCGGTGTGTGGCTGTCCAAGGTGCGGGAGTCCGCGCTGTGCCAGCGCATGATTGAGCGCCTGCGCATCAAGACCCACTCAAGCGACACGCTGTTGTCGGGCCTGTCGGGCGGCAACCAGCAGAAGGTGGTGATCGCCAAGTGGCTGGGGCTGGATCCGCGCATTGTGATTCTGGACGAACCCACCAAGGGCATCGACGTAGGTGCCAAGCAGGCGGTTTACCAGCTGATTGCCGAGATGGTGGAGCAGGGCTTGGCCGTGATCCTCGTGTCCAGCGAATTGCCCGAGGTGATGCACCTCGCGCACCGCACCATCGTGATGCGCCGCGGCGTGCAGGTGGCGGAATTTGACCGTGCGAATGCGCACGCAGAACAGATCGTGGCCGCGGCCTCGGGCCTGGTCACCGTGCCCGCGCCCCGTGCGGCCGAACCAGCGCCCGCGCAGGAGGAGTTGGCAGCATGAACGCTTTGAAATCCATACGCCGGGAGTGGCTGCTCTTGGCCATCATCGTGGCCATTGCGCTGGCCGTGGGTGCTCGCGCGCCCGTGTTCTTGACCTGGCGCAACGGCCTGGACATCGCCAACGACTCGGCCATCCTCGCCATTCTGGTGATGGGCCAGATGCTGGTGCTGCTCACGCGCGGCATTGACCTGTCCGTAGCCTCCAACCTGGCGCTGACCGGCATGGTGTGTGCGCTCATCGGCAAGGCCTGGCCCGGTGCTTCGGTGCCTGTGCTGCTGGTGCTGGCCCTGGGGGTGGGCGCCCTGCTGGGCGCGGTGAACGGCTGGCTCATCACGCGCTTCGAGCTGCCGCCCATTGTGGTGACGCTGGGCACGCTGTCGGCCTACCGCGGTGCCATCTTTGTGGCGAGTAAGGGCGCCTGGGTGTCGGACCAAGACATCCATGAAGTGATCAAGGGCCTGCCGCGCCAGGAGTGGCTGGGCTTGCCCGCGCTGGTGTGGTTTGCACTGGCCGTGCTGGCCTTGACGGCGGTGTTTTTGAAGCTGCGCCGGGAAGGCCGCGAAATTTATGCGCTGGGCGGCAACCCGCATGCAGCAGCCTATGTGGGCATCTCCGCCAACAAGCGCCTCATGATGGTCTACACCCTTTCCGGCATGCTGGCGGGCCTCGCCGGTCTGCTGTGGGTGGGGCGCTACTCCATTGCCTACACCGAGCTGGCCGCGGGCTATGAACTCACCGTGGTGGCCGCCTGCGTGATTGGCGGGGTGAGCATTGGTGGCGGTGTGGGCAGCGTGCTGGGCGCAGCACTGGGCGTGCTCTTCATCGGCGTGGTCAACGGCGCACTGCCGGTGATCCAGGTGTCACCGTTCTGGCAGCAGGCGATTGCCGGTGCCGTGATATTGATTTCGGTGACGGTGAACGCCCGTGCCGAGCGGCGCGCAGGGCGCCAGATTCTGGAACACAAGGCAGCGCCGTCGGGCGCTGCACAAGGAGCGGCAGCATGAAGGCCTGGAACACATGGGAGCGGGTGCTGCTGGCCCTGCTGGTTTTACTGCTGGTGGTGTTTGGCATTGCGCAGCCGGGCTTCATGACGCCCGACGCGCTGGCAGACAGCACCTTCAACTTCAGCGAAAAAGGCATCCTCGCGCTGGCCTTGGCGTTGCTCATCATCACGGGCGAGATTGATCTGTCGATTGCGGCCATCCTGGCTCTGTGCTCGCTGGCCATGGGCTATGCGATGAAGGCGGGTGCTGGTCCCCTGGGGATGACCTTGGCAGCCTTTGCCACCGGTGGTGTGGCTGGCGCCATCAACGGCATTCTGGTCACGCGCTACAAGCTGCCGTCCATCGTGGTCACCATCGGCACTCTGTCGCTGTACCGCGGCCTGGCGCTGGTGGCGCTGGGTGACCAAGCCATCTCGGGCTACCCCGAGGTGTTCTCGACGCTGGGCAACAGCTACGTGGGTGAAGTGATTGGCGTGCGCTGGCTCACGGTGCCCATCGAGTTCGCCATCTTGCTGGTGGCTGCCATTGCGGTGGGCGTGGTGCTGCACCGCACGGTGGCTGGCCGACGCCTGTATGCCATTGGCGCCAACCCCGTCGCGGCGCGCTTCTCGGGCATCGAGGTAGACCGTTACCGCATGGCACTGTTCGTGTTTGCTGGCCTCATGGCCGCGCTCGCAGCGCTCATGCTGACCGGCCGCATCGGCAGCACCCGCCCCAACATTGCGATGGGCTGGGAGCTGGATGCCATCACCATGGTGATCCTGGGTGGCGTGGCGATTGAAGGCGGGCGTGGCAGCATCGTCGGCACCATGCTGGCCGTGTTGTTGCTGGGCCTGTTCACCTTCGCCATGGGCATGGCCAATGTCACCGGCATCGTCATGAGTATGGTGATCGGCGCGCTGCTCATCGTGTCCATGGTCTTGCCCCGATTCTTCCGCCGCCAGGGAGCCCGTGCATGAGCGCTGTTGAACACACCGAAAAATACGCCTTCCGCATGTTCCTGAATCCGGGCTGCGTGGCGGAGTACAAAAAGCGCCATGACGAGATCTGGCCGGAACTCAGCACCCTGTTGACCGAGTCCGGCGTGCGCGACTACAGCATCTACCTCGACGAGGAGCACCATGTGCTCTTCGCCGTGCTGCGTCGCAAGGCGGGCCACACCATGGACGCACTGCCGCAGCACCCGGTGATGCAGCGCTGGTGGGCCTATATGGCCGACATCATGCGTGCCAACCCCGATGGTTCGCCCGTGGCCGAGCCGTTGCCGTGCATGTTTCACATGGACTGAGGGCGTGGCGGTGAATGACGAACTGACGCTGGTGATTGACATCGGCAAAAGCCACGCCAAGCTGTTGATGGTGGACGCTCAGGGTGCGGTGGTGGAGCGCCATGGGCGTGCCAACGCCAGTGTGCCTTCGCCCTTGGGCTACCCCGCGCTCGACGTGCAGGGCTTGGAAGACTGGATGGCGCAGACCCTGCGCAGCAGCGCGCACACTGCGCATTGCGGCCGTGTCATCACCTCCACCCACGGCGCTGCATTGGTAGCGCTGGGGGACGAGGGTCTGGCATGGGACCCGGTGGATTACGAATTTGAAGGACTGGCGCAGCACCCGCTGTTGGCCCAGGCGTTTGAGGCGGCGGCGGACGGCTTTGCCCACACCTTGTCTCCGGACCTGCCAGCCGGCCTGAATGCGGCGCGCCAGCTGTTCCAGGTGCAACACCTGCACCCTGAAGCCTGGCGGCGCACACGCTGCCTGCTGCCCTACGCGCAGTACTGGGCCTGGCTTCTGAGCGGCGTGGCGGCCAGTGAGGTGTCTTCCCTCGGCTGTCACACCCATTTGTGGTGCCCGCAAGAGGGCGGCTTCTCGGCGCTGGCGCAGGCACAAGGCTGGGCCGCGCTGTTTGCACCGCTGCGCTCTGCCTGGGAGGTGCTGGGCCCTGTGAGTTCCGACATTGCCGAGGCTTGGGGCCTGCCCGCGCACTGCCAGGTCCATGTCGGCGTGCACGACAGCAATGCCTGCCTGGCGCGCTACCTGGACGCGTCGGCGGTGGATACCTCGGCGCTGACCGTAGTGTCTTCGGGCACCTGGACCGTGCTGATGGCGCCCGGTGCCCCCACGGCCAGCCTGCAGGCCGAGCGCGACATGCTGGCCAATGTGGACGTGCTGGGCCGCGCCACGCCCACGGCCCGCTTCATGGGCGGGCGCGAGTTTGCGGCGCTACTGGACGGCGCACCGCCGGACGCCGGTACGCTGGACGATGTGCAGGCGCTGGTGGACTCCGCCACGTTGGCCATGCCCTCGTTTGCCGAACATGGCGGCCCATTCATGGGGCGACAGGGGAAGATCGTGCGCGATGGCAAGCCCTTGCCAGTCGCTCTGCCGCCTGGCCAGCGCGCGGCCTTGGCTGCGCTGTACTGCGCCCAGACCACCGCCTGGCTGGTGGAGCGGCTCTGGGACGGTGTGGCCCTGCCGCGCACGGTGCTGCTGGAAGGGCCGCTGGCCCATAACGCCTTGTACCTGGCGCTGTTGCAAGCCCTGCTGCCGCAGGCACGCTGCCTCGCCAGCCATGATGAGATGGAGGGCACTGCGCGCGGCGCCTGGCTGCTGGCGCGCTGGGGTGACCCGGCGGCAGTCACCACCTCGGCCCTGGCGCCGGTAGACGCTGCGCCAGTGCGTGGCTTGCCGGCCTACCACGCCCAGTGGATGGCTAGCGCAGCGTAACGCGCACCTGCACCTCGGTGCGGGTTTGGCCGCTCTGCTGCTGCGCGCCGGTCAGGCCGCTGTTGCTGGACTGACTGCTCTGCTCCGATTCGCCCACCGTGGTCCATTCATCCAGCGGCAGCGCCAGCACGCTGCTGGTGGCGGATGAAGCCTGCGCGACCGGCACGGCATTGCCAGAGCGCAGCGCTTGCTGCGCCGCCAGCTCCAGCTCCACCAGCGTGCCGCCGTCCCAGCGCGGTGTGGCGCTGAACCCCGTGCCGGCCTCCAGCAACACCGTGCCCACGGTGGTTACCACGCGGCCATTGCGCACAAAGCCCTGCAGCAGGCGGATGGGTGTGGTGGTCTGCAGCCCCAGGCGCACAGGCCGGCCATTGAGCACCAGCGCCTGCTGTGTGGCCGTACCGCTGTTGCGCGACTGGTTCATTTGCACGCCTCCCCGGTTGCCCAGTTCCACACCCGTGCGCTGGCTGTCGTCCGACTGCACCTGGCGCACCTCAATGAGCAGGTTGCGCATCGGAAGAGGCGCCTGAATTGCTATCAAATCAGGAGCTGCTTGCGCATATTCCATAAGGGCTAGAGGCCAAAATAATGTGCAAATGAGGGCGTGGCGGCGGTTCATGGGCGGCTCCGGCTTGGTGTTGCGGTAGTGGGCTGGGGCTGCAAATGGCCCAGCGGCAACGCGCTGCTGGCCTTCACCTCGCCCAGCGAGAAGCTGGTGTGCAGGTCTTTCACATTCGGCAGGTTGATCAACACCTCGCGCGCAAACTGGCTGAAGCTGTTCAGGTCCCGGCTCACCACCTGTAGCTCAAAGGTGCCGGTGCCGCTGATGTAGTGGCAGCTGATGACCTCGGGAATCTGGCGGATGGCCTCTTCCAGTTCGTGCAGCACGTCGCCACTGTTGCGGTTGGCGTCCAGCCGCACAAACGCCAGCACACCCAGGCCCATCTTGTGGCGATTGATCTCGGCGCGGTAGCCAGTGATGAAGCCGCTTTCCTCCAGCGCCTTCACACGGCGCCAGCAGGGCGCAGCACTCAGGCCGACGCGGTTGGCCAGCTCAGCGTTGCTCAGGCGGCCATCATTCTGCAGTTCGTTCAAGATGGCCAGATCAAATCGGTCAAGTGTTTCCATAAACGTCATTATGGAGAAAGATTCATTCTTTGAAAGCTGTATTCAGGGCAAAGAACGCAAAGACATATCCGCGGCACAGGCCTACACTTTGCCCAACAAAAACACGGAGACACGCACCATGAATGCACCCCTCAACCGGGACCTGCCCGAGCACATCCGCACGGCGCTGGACACGGTCACCCTCGACGACAAATACGCACTGGACTACGGTCGCGCCTTCATGAGCGGGGTGCAGGCCCTGGTCAAACTCCCCATGCTGCAGCGCGTGCGCGACCAGCGCCTGGGCAAAAACACGGCCGGCTTCATCAGCGGCTACCGCGGCTCCCCGCTGGGCACCTACGACCAGTCGCTGGTCAAGGCCGAGAAATACCTGCAGGCCCACCACATCCACTTCCAGCCCGGCGTCAACGAAGAGCTGGCGGCCACCGCGCTGTGGGGCACACAGCAGCTGGGCTTTGCCCCGCCCGGCAGCAACAAATATGACGGCGTGTTTGGCATCTGGTACGGCAAGGGCCCGGGCGTGGACCGCTGCTCCGACGTCTTCAAGCACGCCAACATGGCGGGCACCACGCCCTGGGGCGGCGTGATTGCGGTGGCGGGGGATGACCACATCTCCAAGAGCAGCACCGCCGCGCACCAGAGCGACCACATCTTCAAGGCCTGCGGCACGCCGGTGTTCTTCCCGGCCAATGTGCAGGAAATCCTGGACCTGGGCCTGCACGCCTTTGCCATGAGCCGTTTCTCCGGCGTCTGGGCCGGTATGAAGACGATCCAGGAAATCGTCGAATCCAGCTCCACGGTGATGATCGACCCCGACCGCGTGGTGACGCGCCTGCCCGCCGACTTTGTGCTGCCGCCCGGCGGCCTGCACATCCGCTGGCCCGACCATGCGCTGGAGCAGGAAGCCCGGCTGATGGACTACAAGTGGTACGCGGCGCTGGCCTACATCCGCGCCAACCGGCTGAACTACAACGTCATCGAAGGCAAAAACGACCGCTTCGGCATCATCGCCAGCGGCAAGGCCTACAACGACACGCGTCAGGCCCTGGCCGATCTGGGGCTGGACGACGCGACCTGCCAACGCATCGGCATCCGCCTGCACAAGGTGGGTGTGGTCTGGCCGCTGGAGGCACAGCTCACGCGCGAGTTCGCCACCGGTCTGCAAGAGATTTTGGTGGTGGAGGAAAAGCGCCAGGTCATCGAATACCAACTGAAGGAAGAGCTCTACAACTGGCGCGCCGATGTGCGCCCCACGGTGCTGGGCAAGTTCAACGAAGTGGAAACGCCCGACCACTACGGTGCGGGCGGCGAATGGTCCATGCCCAACCCCATGGCCAACACGCTCTTGCGCGCCAATGCCGACCTGTCGCCTGCGCTCATCGCACGCGCCATCGCCCAGCGCATCAAGAAGCTGGGGCTGGACGCCGACACCAGCGCCCGCATCGACGCGCAGATGGCGATCCTGGAAGCCAAAGAGCGTGCCATGCATGTGATCGAGCTGTCCGGCAGCAAGGGTGCAGACCGCCAGCCCTGGTTCTGCTCGGGCTGCCCGCACAACACCAGCACCAAGGTGCCCGAAGGCTCGCGCGCCATGGCCGGCATTGGCTGCCACTTCATGACCATCTGGATGGACCGCAGCACCGACGGCTTTACGCAAATGGGCGGCGAGGGCGTGCCCTGGGTGGGCCAGCAGCCCTTCACCAATGAGAAGCACATCTTCGCCAACCTGGGCGACGGCACCTACTTCCACAGCGGCCTGCTGGCGGTGCGCCAGAGCATTGCCGCAGGTGTGAACATCACCTACAAGATTCTCTACAACGACGCCGTCGCCATGACGGGCGGCCAGCAGGTGGGCGAACGGCCCGAAGGGCACTCCGTGGTGCAGATCGCCCAGAGCATGCGCGCGGAAGGTGCGGTCAAGATCATCATCGTGACCGATGAGCCGGACAAGTACGACGACGTGCAGGGCCTGCCTTCAGGTATTGCCATCCAGCATCGCGACACACTGGACGCGGTGCAGCGCGAGTTCCGCGAGATCAAGGGCACCACGGTCATCATTTACGACCAAACTTGCGCCACCGAAAAACGCCGCCGCCGCAAGCGCGGCAGCCTGGTGGACCCGGCCAAGCGCGTGGTCATCAACGAGCTGGTGTGCGAGGGCTGCGGCGACTGCGGCGTGCAGAGCAACTGCATGAGCGTGGAGCCGCTGGAGACCGAGTTTGGCCGCAAGCGCCAGATCAACCAGAGCACCTGCAACAAAGACATTTCCTGCGTCAAGGGCTTTTGCCCCAGCTTTGTGACGGTGGAGGGCGGCAGCCTCAAGAAAGCCGCCAAGCCCAAGGCTGGCGATAGCAATAACGCCTGGCCGTCTCTGCCCGACCCGGTGTTGCCCGAGCTAGCCACGGCCATCGGCGGCGTCTGGGGCACCATCGTCGCCGGCGTGGGCGGCACGGGCGTCATCACCATCGGCCAGCTGCTGGGTGTGGCTGCGCACTTGGAGGGCAAGGGCATCGTCACGCAGGATGCGGGCGGCTTGGCCCAGAAGGGCGGTGCCACCTGGAGCCACGTGCTCATTGGCGTCAGCCAGGATGCCATCCGTACCACCCGCGTGGGCATGGCCTCGGCCGACTTGGTGCTGGGCTGCGACCCCATCGTCGTGGCGGGCAAGGAAACCCTGGTGCGTATGCGCCCCGGCCGCACCCATGTGGCACTCAACACCAACAGCGCGCCCACGGCCGCGTTTGTGAAGAACGCCAACTGGACCAACCCGGGCGAGCAGTGCGTGGCCGACATCGCCAAGACTGTGGGCGAATCCAATTTGGGTGTCTTTGATGCCGACGCAGCCGCCACCCAGCTGCTGGGTGACAGCATCTACACTAACCCCATGATGCTGGGCTACGCTTGGCAAAAGGGCTGGATCCCGCTGGGCTTGGCGTCGCTGATGCGCGCTATCGAACTCAACGCCGTGGCCGTGGCGAATAACAAGGCGGCGTTCGAGTGGGGCCGCCGCGCCGCCGTGGACTGGCCGGCTGTCCAGCGGGCTATCAACCCCGGTCAGGTGGTTGCATTTACGCCGCGTCAGCACCAGTCGCTGGATGCCATGGTGAGCAAGCGGGTGGAGTTTCTGACCGGCTACCAAAACGCGGCTTACGCCCAGAGTTATGCCGATTTTGTGGCCAAGGTGCGTGCCGCCGAGGCATCCGCAGTGGGTGGTGAAAAGCAGCCTCTGACAGAGGCCGTGGCCCGTTACCTGTTCAAGCTCATGGCCTACAAGGATGAGTACGAGGTAGCCCGCCTGCACACCGACACGGCCTTCCGCGCCAAGCTGGAGGGCATGTTTGAGGGCGACTTCAAGCTGGCCTACCACCTCGCACCGCCACTGCTGGCACGCAAAAACGACAAGGGCGAGCTGCAGAAGATGCGCCTGGGCGGCTGGATGCGCCCCGTGTTTGGCGTGCTGGCCTCGCTCAAGGGCTTGCGCGGCACGGCGCTCGACGTGTTTGGCTACACCGCCGAGCGCCGCGAGGAGAGGGCCCTGATTGGCGAGTACCGCCAGGTCATCGAATCCCTGTTGCCCACCCTGGGCGAAGGCAACCGCGATGCCGCCGCCGCTTTTGCCCGAGTGCCCGAGCAGATTCGCGGTTATGGCCACGTTAAGGCCCGGCATCTGAAGGCAGTACGTCTGCAATGGACCGTGCTGCTGGAGCAATACCAGCAAACGCCGACTGTCAATCAAGCCCAGGCTGCCTAGGGCCTTGCCCGCCCAGCCCGGGCGGGCCTTCACCCCCGCTTACAATGGCCGGTTGCTCGCCTTGGGGCGGCATGGCCGTGCGCGGCTGTCCCCTGGGGCGAAGCGCCTTTGTAATTTGACCCATTTTGTGGAGTTAGCCTGTGTTCATTTCTTCTGCCTTTGCCCAAACTGCCCCCGCTGCTGCTGGTGGCGACATGCAATCCACCCTGATGAGCATGCTGCCCCTGGTGCTGATGTTTGTGGTGTTGTACTTCGTGATGATCCGCCCCCAGATGAAGAAGCAGAAAGAGCACCGCGCCATGCTGGATGCCCTTGCCAAGGGTGACGAGGTGGTGACTGCTGGTGGCGTGCTGGGCAAGGTAGCCAAGCTGGGTGACAGTTACGTCGGCCTGGAAGTGGCCAGCGGTGTGGAAGTTCAGATCCAGCGCAGTGCCGTGGTGCAAGTGTTGCCCAAGGGTTCCATCAAGTAATTTCTCTCAAAGCGACGCGCGATCATGAACCGTTATCCGGTATGGAAGTACGCGATCATCTTGATCGCGCTCGTGGTGGCTGGGCTGTATGCCCTGCCTAACCTGTTTGGTGAAGCACCTGCGGTACAGGTTTCTCCTGCCAAAGCGATCTTGAAGCTGGACGCGGCCTCCCTGGCCAGGGTAGAAGAAGTGCTCAAGGGGGCCGGCCTCAGTCCTGATGCCATCAGCCTGGAAAATGGCTCCATTAAAGCCCGTTTTTCCGACACCGACGCCCAGCTCAAAGCCAAGGATGCTTTGCAAAAAGCCCTGAATCCCGACGCAACAGACCCCGTCTATGTGGTGGCACTTAACCTGCTGTCCCGCTCCCCGGCATGGCTCACTTCCATGCGTGCGTCGCCCATGTATTTGGGGCTGGATTTGCGCGGTGGTGTGCACTTCATGCTGCAGGTGGACATGCAAGCGGCGCTCACCAAGAAGGCCGAGTCTCTGTCGGGTGATATTCGTAGCACCTTGCGTGAAAAGAATGTGCGTCACAGCGGCATTGCCCGCAATGGCCAGAGTATTGAAATCCGTTTCCGCGATGCAGCAACGGCCCAAGCCGCCAAGCGCATCATCCAGGACCAGTTTGCAGATCTGGATACGGTTGAAAGTGCTGAAGGCACCGACGTCAAGATGGTCGCGACCATCAAGCCCGTGGCCGCGCGCACAGTGCAAGAACAAGCGCTCAAGCAAAACATCACCACCCTGCACAACCGCATCAATGAGTTGGGGGTGGCCGAACCAGTGATCCAGCAGCAAGGCTTGGACCGTATCGTGGTGCAGCTGCCTGGCGTACAAGACACTGCCAAGGCAAAAGACATTCTGGGTCGTACCGCCACGCTGGAAATCCGCTTGGTGGACGAAGGGTCGGAAGCGCGTGCCGCCGAGTCGGGTGCGGGGACTGTGCCTTTTGGATCTGAGCGGTACCTGGAGCGGAGCGGCCAGGGCGTGATTGTTAAAAAGCAGGTCATCCTGACGGGTGAAAACTTGACCGACGCCCAACCCGGTTTTGACAGCCAAACCCAGGAACCCACGGTCAATCTGTCGCTGGATGCCAAGGGCGCCCGGATTTTTCGTGACGTAACGCGGGAAAACATCAACAAACGCATGGCCATCATCTTGTTTGAAAAGGGCAAGGGTGAGGTGGTGACTGCGCCGGTAATTCGCTCTGAAATCGGCGGTGGGCGTGTGCAAATCTCGGGTCGCATGACGACGACCGAAGCCGCCGATACCGCCTTGTTGTTGCGTGCAGGTTCACTGGCCGCACCCATGGAAATCATCGAAGAGCGCACCATAGGCCCGAGCCTGGGGGCTGAAAATATTGCCAAAGGCTTTAACAGCGTGACTTGGGGCTTTGTCGCTGTGGCAGTTTTCATGTGTTTCTATTACATGTTGTTTGGCGTGATCTCCAGCGTGGCGCTGGCGTTCAACTTGCTGCTACTGGTGGCTGTGTTGTCGATGCTGCAAGCAACGCTGACCCTGCCCGGCATGGCGGCGATGGCCCTGGTTTTGGGTATGGCGATTGATGCCAACGTGCTCATCAACGAACGCGTGCGTGAAGAGCTGCGCAATGGGGCGTCCCCGCAAGCGGCGATTCATGCCGGATATGACCGCGCGTGGGCCACCATCATCGACTCCAATGTCACGACACTGATCGCCGGTTTGGCCCTGCTGGCCTTTGGCTCCGGCCCGGTGCGTGGCTTTGCCGTGGTGCACTGCTTGGGTATTTTGACTAGCATGTTCTCGGGCGTCTTCTTCTCCCGGGGAGTGGTGAATTTGTGGTACGGTCGTCAAAAGAAGCTCAAGAGCGTGTCCATTGGCACCGTGTGGCGTCCTGATGCAGGCCATCAGGTCACGACCAACTAAAGGTAAAGAGCATGGAATTCTTCAAAATCCGCCGCGACATTCCATTCATGCGCCATGCACTGGTGCTGAATCTGGTGTCGCTGGTGACGTTTATCGCTGCTGTTTTCTTCCTCTTTTCGCGTGGCCTGCATCTCTCGGTGGAATTCACCGGTGGCACGCTGATGGAGGTGAGCTATTCCCAGCCAGCAGATCTGAACAGTGTGCGCAGCACGCTCGACCAACTGGGGATCAAGGACGTCCAGGTTCAGAACTTTGGCACGGCCCAAGATGTGCTGATCCGCATGCCGGTTCAAAAAGGCACGACCTCGGGCCAACAAAGTGATGCCGTGATGGTTGCCCTCAAGGTCGCGGATGCTTCTGCCACGATGCGACGCACG
Source organism: Rhodoferax sp. (assembly GCF_034519335.1). GTDB lineage: Bacteria > Pseudomonadota > Gammaproteobacteria > Burkholderiales > Burkholderiaceae_C > Allorhodoferax. The sequence goes on along the minus strand of NZ_JAXHOL010000030.1, from coordinate 49,197 downwards.
GAGTTCGTCGGCCCTCAGGTGGGCGACGAACTGGCGGCGGACGGGCTCAAGGCCCTGGCGTTCGTGGTGGTGGGCATCATGGTTTACTTGGCTATCCGGTTCGAGTGGAAGTTTGCCGTAGCGGCCATCATTGCCAACCTGCACGACGTGGTCATCATCCTGGGGTTTTTCGCTTTCTTCCAGTGGGAGTTCTCGCTGCCGGTGCTGGCTGCTGTGTTGGCCGTGCTCGGCTACTCAGTGAACGAATCGGTCGTGATTTTTGACCGGATTCGGGAAAACTTTCGCCGCTTTCGCAAGATGAATTCCGAAGAAATCATCAATAACGCGATTACCTCCACGATCAGCCGAACCATCATCACCCACGCCTCTACCCAGATGATGGTGCTGTCCATGCTGCTGTTTGGTGGCGCTACCCTGCACTACTTTGCCTTGGCGCTCACGATTGGCATTTTGTTCGGCATCTACTCCTCGGTTTTTGTGGCTGCATCGATCGCCATGTGGCTGGGTATTCAGCGGGAGGATTTGGTCAAAGGTGGGCCGAAGAAAGAAACCGACCCCAATGACCCCAACGCTGGCGCGACGGTTTAAGCTGTAGCCATGGCCACTTCACCCGCTTTGACTCCCCGTTTGCAGCTTGCTCGCGCCTTGCGCGAGCGTTTTCTGGCGGAAGCCGGCAAAGCGGCAGTGGAGATCAGCGCAGCGGTACAGGAGCGGCTGACCACCCTGATGGATGAGTTGGTCAATGCGCGCGAGTCCCAAACGCGGCGTGATACGTGGATGGCCTACAAGCGTTGTCGCCCCCTGTGGGTTGACGGCACCATGAAAGTATGGCGCGAATGCCTGGATCCACCCAAGCAAAAGAAGGCCACCGGGCTCGAGGCCGCAGGTCTTGAGCTAGTCGGTACAGAGGTCGTAGAAAACAAGATTTTGGCCTCACGCTTGGTGCTGGCTGTGAATGAGAAGGTACTGCCTCAGCTGGACGACTTGAGGGTGCGCATCCGCTTCCTGGAGAATCTGGAAGACCTCGAAGGCAATGATTTGCTGCGGCCCGAGGTGTTGGTGCTGCTGATGGTGGAGCAGTGGGCCCAGTCAGGCATGCCTGCGGAATCCTGGCCCATGGTGAACGAGGTGGTGCAGAAGCTGCTGATTGAACGCTTGATCGTGGCCTATAAGAATGCCAATGAGCTGCTGATCAGCAAGGGCGTGATGCCCACCATTGAGTTGAAAGACCGTGTGAAAGCGCCGGTGCGTGCGCCGCAGCGTCCACGTCCACCGCCCGGAGCCCCCGGCATGGGGCAGCCACCTGCGGAGATTTCACCCAGCGGGTATGGCGATGTGGGTTACGGCACCAACCCCGGCGGCAACTACGCACAGGCCTACGCGCCGACCGGCCATGCCGGTCTGGGCGGTGGCGCGCCTCATGCCGGTTCGTATGGTGGCGCAAGCATGGAAAATGGTGGCCAGTCTGGCCCTGCTGGCGGTGGGTATGCCCAGGGCTACGGCGCTACGCAACAAGCGGGCACGGACGCTGGTGGCGGCGGTGCTGCCGCAGCTGGCCCGCGTTCAGGGGGCGGTTTCTTTGGTGGGCGTTTGGGCTGGGGAGGCGGTACGTCTGCCCCGGCAGCGGGACCAGGCCCGTCTGGGCCGCAGGCAGTTTCATCTTCATCACCCACACCTTTTTGGCGCCAGTCATCAGGCTCCAATAGCGTGCCGGGCAATGCCTATGGTGCTGGGGAAGAGACTCGAATGCTCACAGCCACCACGCCTATTGCGCGGGCCCGCAGCCGCGCCCAGGGGGTAATCGGTCAAATTCGGCGCTTGTTTGTGAGCCACGGCGGTGGTGATTTCAGCGGGACGGCCCACCATGCGCCGTCCCCTGCACTGGCTGCGGCGATTGCTCCCGGCGCAGCCAACATGGTGTATGCCCCCGGTGGCACCATGTACGAAGACTACAGCCCAGCCGGTGTTGCCCGGGTGGCGGGCGACTTGCGCGAAAAGTCGAGCGAGCTCAAAAAGAAGGCAGAGACCAAAGGCGAGAAAGCCACGATTGAGATTGTGGCGCTGATGTTTCAGGCGATCCTGGCCGAGGAGCGTATTCCGCCAGGCATCCGCGTCTGGTTTGCGCGCCTGCAAATGCCGGTGCTGCGTGTGGCCCTCGAAGACCCCGATTTTTTTGGCACAGCCGACCACCCCGCGCGCCAGTTGATTGACCGTATGGGGTCATGCGTCATGGGGTTTGATGCTTCGGGCGTGCAGGGCGGTGCGATGGAAACCGAAATCAAGCGCATCGTCCAAGTTATCGAGCAATACCCCGAGACTGGCAAAAAGGTTTATCAGATCGTGTTTGAGGAGTTCCAGAAATTCCTCTCCAAGTTCCTGACCGAAAAAGGCGCGAACCAAAAAGTCGTCAGTGTGGCCCAGCAGGTGGAGCAAAAAGAAACCTTGGCCATCCAGTACACCATTGAGATGCGCAACATGTTGAAAGACATGCCGGTGCGCGACGAAATCCGGGACTTTCTGTTCAAGGTTTGGGCCGAAGTATTGGCTGTAGCGGCGGTGCGCAAAGGCCCGCAGCACGCAGACACCTTGGTGCTCAAAAAGTCCGCCACCGATTTGATCTGGGCGGCCAGTGCCAAGCCTAACCGTGCGGACCGGGCCAAAGTCATCCAGGATTTGCCCAACTTGTTGTTGCGCCTGCGCTCAGGGATGACGCTGCTGGCCATGGCCCCCAGCGAACAGGAGAGTCAGGTCAAGCGCATCAGTGATACCTTGGCCGACGCTTTCATGTCGAAAACCCAGGCGATTCCGCAGGCCCAAATCGATGCCATGGCGCAGCGCTTGGGCAATCTGGAAGACTTTGTCTCCGAAGATGGCATGGGTGATTTGCCACTCGATGCTGAGAGTATTGAGATGATGCTTGGCATTGACGCCTCGGCCATCGAGGTGGTGGCCAATGGCGGATCCAAGCCGACAGCGGCCATGCTGGCGTGGGCACAGGAGTTGCAGCTTGGGTCCTGGTTCACGCTGGACCACAACAACCAGATCACGCAGGTGCAGTTCGCTTGGCGCAGTGACCGCAAGCACCTGAACCTGTTTGCATCCAGTGCCGGTAAAAGTTACTTGATCCAGGGTGGCCGGTTGGCGGCCTATCTCCAGGCAGGCTTGTTGTTGCCACAAGAGGAAGAGGCTCTGACTGTGCGCGCTACACGCGACGCGCTGGCCAAACTGGAAGCCAACCCCGAGCGTTTGCTGGCCTGACGGCTTGCCACAACGTCGGCCTTGGCAGGGCCCGAAAGGCAGGCCGCCCTAGTGGGCCACCCGTTCGTTGGCATCGTCACATAGCTCGTCCAGCACCAACGCATCGGGCTCCAAACCAAAGCTCCAGAACACCATGAGGATGATGACCTTGAGGTCATCCAGTGCGACCGGCGCTCCCGGCGCCGCCATGGCGCGGTCCAGCACCACTTCGCGCAAGTGGGCAGGCAGCACCCCTGCCCACTCTAGGAAGCGTATGAAACCCAGGCACTGGGTGCCCAGGTGGTTTTGCTCATAGGAAGGGTAAATGCGCACACTGGTAGCCAATGGCTGGCGCAACCACGGCTCCGCCGCGACGTTAGCGGCTGCTTCCAGGGTTTCGGGGACGCGGGGGCGCGCGCTGCGGGCGGCACTGTTCAGGCCCTGGAGCCAAGCCAGCGCATCCTCGATTTCGTCCGACTCAAAGCCAACAGCACTGAGCTTGCGTTGCAGGTGGGCGGGTTCGGGGCAGCCCTCGTCCGCGTAGTAGTTTTCGTAAACGAAAGCGAGCACTTCAAACATGTGGGCCAATATAACGCAGAAAAATGCCCTGCACGTTTGCAATGCAAACTGCCCTGCTTTTCCGGCGTTTAGCTCTGCGCCAGGCGCTGGAACAGGCTGCCAGGCAGGCGCGCCACATGCCCCTGCAATTCCAAGCCCATCAGCAAGGCCTGCAGTGTGGGGGTGTCCAGCCCGGTGCGGGCTTGCAAGGCGTCCAGACCCGCCGGTTCAAACGCCAGTGCATCCAGCAGGGAGCGTTCAAGGCCAGAAATGCTGTTGGAGGCCGCAGTATCGGCGCCAGCAGCTACTGAATTCATAGCGATTTCAGCACCAATCGGGAGTGCAAATTCTTCCAATATGTCTTGGGCACTTTCCACCAGCTTGGCCCCTTGCTTGATCAGCGCATGGCATCCGCGTGCCTGTGTTGCATGGATGGAGCCAGGAATGGCAAACACATCTTTGCCCTGTTCAACTGCCAGCCGGGCGGTGATAAGCGAGCCGGACTGCAAGGCGGCTTCAACGACCAGCGTGGCATGGGAAAGGCCAGAGATGATGCGGTTGCGTTTGGGGAAATTAGCCGACAGCGGTGGGGTGCCCAACGGGTATTCGCTGATCAGTAGCCCTTGCTGGGCGATCTTGTGCGCCAGCTGGAAATGGGCTTTGGGGTAGACACGGTCCAGGCCAGTACCAACAACGGCAATCGTGGCCAATTGGTCCGGCGCGGCACCCTCAAGAGCCCCTTCGTGCGCGGCCCCGTCAATACCCAAGGCCAAGCCGGACACAACGGTCAGTCCTGCCTGCGCCAATGTTTGGGAGAACTGACGCGCGTTAGCCACGCCTTGGGCGGTGGGGTTACGGCTTCCAACCACGGCGATGCTGCTGGGGGCGCTCTGCCCCCAACCCTGCTGCAGGTGATCGGCATCCCCCATGGCATACAGCAGGAGGGGAGGATCCTCTGTATCCAGCAGTGCTGCGGGGTAGCAGGGGTCGCCCAATGTCAGCACATGGCGCTGTTGCGGGTTTTGCGACAGCCATTCCCAAGTGGTGTTGAACTGAACGGTCAACTCGGCAGGAGTCTGGCGCAAGCTGTCGGCCTGTTTGGCGCTGACACAAACCTCCAGTTGCGATGCACTTTGCGCAAAAATCTCTTGGGGCAAGCCGAAGCGGGCGAGCAGTCTGCGGCCACTGCTGCTGCCCACCCCCGGGGTGAGCAGCAAACGCAGCCAAGCAGAAAGTTCGTCGCGCTCCACGGACGAAGGCGCAGTCGGGTTACCGGGCGTTTGCCTCAGCGTGGGTTGACCAAGCGGTCGCCCACACGCACGCTGTCGGTGATTTCCAGAATCAGCGCGTAAGACACGCGATCAAACGTGCGAAACACCATGAGCAGGCCGTTGCGCTCGTTGGGCAGTTTCATGAGTGGTCGGGTCGGGTCAGTCTTGTCCATGATGCGCTGGCCGTCTTTCAGAATGGCCAGCACATGCCCTGCTTCCATGCCATCTTGGGTGCCCCGGTTGATGGCGACCACCTGGCTTTGTCCTGCGTTAATCACGGCACTACCGTACACCGACACGATGCGTGCCTCGACAGTTTGCGTGGGGGCGTGGGGTGTGTAGGTTGCCAAATCGCGAGCGGGTTCGGGCAACATGCGGTCGCCGACCCGGATTTCCTCTTTGGCTGACACGATGTCGATGGTCGCAGGGACCACTGCGCTCTCGGGTTGACCTTTTGCACCCAGCACCTCACCGGTGGTCTCGCTGCGAATCAACTGGGCCTTGCCGATGTACTGCGCCTCGTAACCCAGTATTTCGCCGGTGCCGGGGTCCTTGAGCGGGGTCGCATTGCGGAAGAGCCGAAACAGCTGCTGCTTGGCCTGGTCGTCCATGAGCGGTGCACCGTTAGAGCCGCGTGCATAGGCCCGGTCACCGCGGGTGAGCAGCACGCGTTCTTCCTGGGTGGCTACGATGCGGGGCGCGGCTTGCAGTTCGTTGGCATCCACAATCAAGGGCTCTGCCAAAAAGGCCTCGATGACTCGGCTTTTCAAGGCGGGCAGGGCCAGATCAGCCAGCGCTTCATAACGGGTGCGCGGTGTCACCCGAATGGTGTCAGGGGTGGCGCCATCACCACTGCTGCCCGCTACACGCAGGGTGGCCTTGTCACCCAGGCGCTCCAGTAGCAGTACTTGACCAGGGTAGATGCGGTGTGGGTTTTTGATGTCGTTGAGGTTCATGCCCCACAGCTCGGGCCAGCGCCAGGGGCTCTTCAGGAACAATTTCGAGATGTCCCACAGGGTGTCGCCACTTTTGACGGTGTATCTGTCCGGGGCGTTGGGCGCCAGTTCGCTCAGCGGCACGCCTTTCTGGGCGACGTCGTTGGCGGTTTGTTTTTGGGCTGCGGAGATTGGGAAGTTCTGCGCCCAAGCGCCGGAGCCTGCCAAGGTGCCGGCCAATACGGCCATAGCGGCAATCGCCACGCGGGATTTCGCCATCAGGTGTGTCGTCATAAGGTGCGAATCGGTGAAAGAACTTGATAATTTACGCGCGATTTTGCGCTCAAGCCCTTGATTCGGCAACGTTTTTGGCCTGTTGGCAGTGCAAGCAATCGTAAAAGTGGCGAAAATAGCCACATCTTTTAGGCAGTTCCCATGGCTTTACTCCCGATTCTTTGTTACCCCGATCCCAAACTCCATACCGTGGCCAAACCTATTGCTGCGGTGGACGCACGCATCCAGCAGCTGGCTGCGGACATGCTGGAGACCATGTATGACGCCAAAGGCATTGGCCTGGCGGCCACACAAATCAATGTGCACGAGCGGCTGATCGTCATCGACGTCTCGGAAGAGCGTGACCAGCCCATGGTGCTGATCAATCCTGAGCTGGTCTGGACCAGCCCCACCACCCACCTGAATGAGGAGGGCTGTCTCTCGGTTCCTGGCATTTACGATGGTGTGACCCGCTTTGATGCGGTGCATGTGAAGGCACTGGATGAGAAAGGTAATAGCCGCGTGATCGAAGCCGATGGTCTGCTGGCTGTCTGTGTGCAGCACGAGATGGACCACCTGATGGGCAAGGTGTTTGTCGAATACCTCTCACCGCTCAAGCGCAATCGCATCAAGACCAAGATGATCAAGGCGCAGCGCGAGGAATCGCGCTAGGTGGTCGCCGCAGCCGGCCAGGCCGCGCGGCCCCTGCGCGTCATCTTTGCCGGTACGCCGGAATTTGCACGTGTGGCGCTGGAGCGGCTGCATGCCGCTGGCCACACCATCGCCCTGGTGCTGAGCCAGCCCGATCGCCCAGCCGGGCGTGGCATGAAGCTGCAGGCCTCCGCCGTTAAGCAATTTGCGCTGGACCACGCCGTGCCTGTGGCCCAGCCGCGTAGCCTGCGTCTGGACGGCAAATACCCCGAAGACGCTGCTGCGGCACGCCAAGCCATTGCCGATGCGCAGGCCGACGTGATGGTGGTGGCCGCCTATGGCCTGATCCTGCCGCAGTGGGTGCTGGATGACATGGCGGCCGAAGGGAAATTGGGCTGTCTGAATATTCACGGCTCGTTGCTGCCCCGCTGGCGCGGTGCGGCGCCTATCCACCGGGCCATTGAAGTGGGCGATGCCGAGACTGGCGTCACCATCATGCAGATGGATGTGGGGCTGGATACCGGCGACATGCTGCTCAAGCAGGCCCTGCCCATTCTGGACACGGACACCACGGCCACGCTGCATGACAAGGTGGCCGACTTGGGCGCCGACATGGTGGTGCAGGCGTTGGACCTGGCTGCCCAAGGCGCACTGCGGCCGGTGAAACAGCCCGACGCCGGCGTGACCTACGCCCACAAGATCGAGAAGCACGAAGCGCCCATCGACTGGCGGTTGGACGCAGCTACTATCGTGCGCCGGGTGCGTGCCTTCAATCCCTTTCCGGGCGCCAGCACGGTGCTGAATGGGGAGCTCATCAAGGTCTGGGGGGCGCAGGTGGCGCAGGGCATCCAAGCCGCTGATTTTGGTCAAATTGTGGCTGTAGCCTCCGAAGGTATTGCGGTGGCAGCTATGAATTCCATAGCAATTTTGACGGAGCTCCAACGCCCCGGCGGCAAGCGCCTGCCAGCGGCAGAGTTCCTGCGCGGTTGCCCGCTGCAAGTGGGCCAGCGTTTTGAGCTGCCTGCGCCGCTTGAGGCGACCTGATGTTTTTCCTGCGCAGCAACTACACGCACCCCGAATTTCGCCGCGGTTTTCAGGACATGCTGGGCGTGGCGCCCGGCATTGCGGCCTGGGGGCTGATGACGGGCGTGGCCATGGTCAAGTCCGGCATGAGCACGGTGGAGGCGCTGTTCATGGCACTCACCGTGTTTGCTGGCAGTTCGCAACTGGCTGCCATTCCGCTGCTGATGGCGGGCGCGCCCGCCTGGGTGGTGCTGGTGACCGGGTTTTGCGTCAACCTGCGCTTTGTCGTGTTCAGCGCGCACATGCGCCCCTACCTCATGCACCTGCCGCGCTGGCAGCGCCTCATCACGGGCTATCTGTCGGCCGACCTGACCTATGTGCTGTTTGTGAAGCAGTTCGCCCAACCGGCCACCGACGAGGCCGGGCGCAACGCACAAATGGCCTACCTCGCCGGCAACGGCGGCATCAACTGGTTCAGCTGGACCAGCAGCAGCGTGCTGGGCGTGGTGCTGGCGAACTTTGTGCCCACGTCCTGGGGCTTGGGCTTTGCTGGCATTCTGGCCCTGGTGGGCATGATGGCTTCGCTGGCCACCAGCCGCCTGCGTTGGGTCTCGGCCGGTGTGGCCGGGGCGGCAGGCGTCGCCGCCTTTGCGCTGCCGCTCAAGCTCAACATCCTGGTGGCGATTGCCGTGGCGGTGGCTGTGTGCCTGTTGCTGGACAAGCGCCCAGATACCTCGCACCCGCCCCACCACCCCACGCCGCAACCGCCCAAGGAGCCTGCATGAGCCTGGACAGTTTCTTTGTCGGCAGCACCGACGGCTGGACCCTGCTGACCACGGCTGGCTTGGCTTGCGTGACCGTGATTGCGCGCTCCTTCTTCTTTATCACCGACAAAGACTGGTCGCTGCCCGTCTGGGCCCAGCGTGGCCTGCAGTACGCGCCGATTGCGGCCCTGTCGGCAGTGATCGTGCCCGAGATCGTGATGTCGCAGGGCCAGATCATCCAAACGCTCAAGGACGCGCGGCTCTACGCTGTGGCGGCGGGACTGGCCTTTTTTGTCTGGCGCCGTGGCGCCGGGCAGGCGGTGCTGGGCACCATCGCCTCGGGCATGGCGGTCTACTTGCCTTTGCATATTGGCCTAGGCTGGTAGGCTGTCAGTAGTCTGCTGGTGCCGGAGCGGTTGGGCTATGCGTTTTGCTCCGTGTCCCCCGCCCTACGGCTCATCGCCTGCAGGCTCCTCCTTGACCTCCGCAAAACGCATAGCCCAACCACTCCTGCGGAATGTTGTCGTATCGCGCGTCCACCCCGGGGGGGGGGTTTGGGGAAGCAGGGGGAAATTCCTCGCTGACGCTGGTACGTACCAAACCCGCAGTCCACACCCCTACAATTCGGGCAAATTTTCAACAAGGCTGCTCCATGAATGTCATCCGTTTTTCTGATCTGTGCGCCCAAGGCAAAGTGGCTGGCAAACGTGTCTTCATCCGTGCCGACCTGAACGTGCCGCAAGACGATGCCGGCAACATCACCGAAGACACGCGTGTGCGCGCCAGCGTGCCCTGCATCCAGATGGCGCTGGACGCCGGAGCCGCCGTCATGGTCACCAGCCACCTGGGCCGCCCTACCGAAGGTGAATTCAAGCCTGAAGATTCGTTGGCCCCAGTAGCCAAGCGCATGGGCGAACTCATGGGCCGCGAGATCACCGTGGTCGCCCACTGGACCGACGGCGTGGACGTCAAACCCGGCCAACTGGTCATGCTGGAAAACTGCCGCGTCAACAAGGGTGAGAAAAAGAACAACGAAGAACTGGCCAAGAAAATGGCGGCGCTGTGCGACATCTTTGTGCACGACGCCTTTGGCACCGCCCACCGCGCCGAAGCCAGTACCTACGGCATCGCCCAGTTCGCGCCTATTGCCTGCGCCGGCCCACTGCTGGCCGCAGAAATGGACGCCATTTCCAAAGCTTTGCTGGCGCCCAAGCGTCCGCTGGTAGCCATCGTCGCTGGCTCCAAGGTCTCGACCAAGCTCACCATTCTGAAGAGCCTGGCCGAAAACGTGGACCAGCTGATCGTGGGCGGTGGCATTGCCAACACCTTTATGCTGGCCGCCGGCCTGAAGATCGGAAAGAGCCTGGCTGAGCCCGACCTGCTGGACCAAGCCAAGGCCGTGATTGAGGCCATGAAGGCGCGTGGCGCGGCCGTGCCCATTCCCACCGACGTGGTGACTGCCAAGACCTTTGCTGCTGACGCTCCCGCCACCATCAAGGCCGCGACCGATGTGGCCGATGACGACTTGATTCTGGACATCGGCCCACAGACCGCGCAGGCCCTGGCCGACCAGCTCAAGAAGGCTGGCACCATCGTCTGGAACGGCCCTGTGGGCGTGTTCGAGTTCGCCGCGTTCGAGAACGGCACCAAAGTGATTGCCCAAGCCATCGCTGAATCCAGCGCCTTCTCCATCGCCGGTGGTGGTGACACGCTGGCCGCGATTGCCAAGTACGGCATCGAGAAACAAGTGGGTTACATCAGCACCGGTGGCGGTGCATTTTTGGAAGTGCTGGAGGGCAAGACCCTGCCCGCGTTCGAGATTTTGACCCAGCGCGCCGCCAGCTAATTTGCTATCTAATTCATAGCTGCTCGCGCAATAACCGTGAGCTTCAGAGGCACTTTTTGGCACCAAGGCCGGGAAGTGCCTTTTGCATGGGCTACGCGCTAAAGCGGCGCCGGCGTGGTGTCCAGGCTGGCGTGGCGCACCACGCCGCGGCCAGCGTCTTTGGCCTGCTGTAGCTGTGCGCTGGCCAAGTCCAGCAGATCGCGGGCCTGGCCGTTGTGGGGGCTCACGCGGGTTCCCAGTCCCACGCTGACTGACACCATCCTGCCACTGCCATGTGGCAGGCCAAGCTGGCGCACGCGGCGCTCCATCTCCTGCGCCAAGGCCCGTGCGTCCTCATGCGAGGTATCGGGCAACAGGCAGGCAAACTCCTCCCCGCCAAAGCGTGCAACGACATCGGCGGGGCGGCGCAGCACGGACTTCAGCGTCACCGCAATCAGGCGCAGGCAGTCGTCTCCCGCCTGGTGGCCATGGCGCTCGTTGTAGGCGCCAAAGTTGTCTACATCCAGCAGCACCAGTGACAGGGACAGGCCGCTGCGCGCGGAACGTGCCCATTCGGTGGCCAGCTGCTGGTCGAAGTAGCGGCGGTTGAAGACGCCCGACAGGCCATCCAGCAGCACCAGCTTCTTGAGCAGATCGGCCTGGAACTTCAGCGTCAGGTGGGTGTGCACGCGGGCGCGCACCACGGCCGGATTGATGGGCTTGGCGATGAAGTCCACAGCACCCAGACCCAGGCCATGGGTTTCCTGGCCGGCGTCAGCCCGCGCCGTGACCAAGATGATGGGAATGTGGGCCGTAGCTTCCTGCCCTTTGAGTTGGCGGCAGACGGCAAACCCGTCCATGCCGGGCATCAGCACATCGAGCAACACCAAGTCGGGCGGGTCGCTGTGGCATACCGCCAGCGCCTGTTCACCCGAGGTGGCCATGAATACCTGGTAGTCCCCGCCAAAAGCCTGCACCAGCAACTGGATGTTGTCCGGCTGGTCGTCCACCACCAAGAGTTTGGGCTTGCCGTGCGTGCTGTCCAGCAGCGCAGCAGTATGGGTGGCGGGGGCTTTCATGGGGTGGCGGAGAACGTGAATCAGGCGGGCGACCATTCAACCACAGCCCCCCGGTTTGCGCCCCCCGGGCTTACCCCGCTTGTCCCTTTCTTGTGCCTCCCATGTAACCAAGGTACAAACAAGCGTGTGAAAATAGGTAACTCACTCTAGGAGACAGTTTCATGCCCCGTCGCGCCACCAAAATCGTTGCCACCCTCGGACCCGCCTCCAGCGACCCCGCTCTGCTGGAGCAAATGATCCGTGCCGGCGTCAACGTGGTGCGACTGAACTTCAGCCACGGGAAAGCCCAGGACCATATCGACCGTGCCCGCCTTGTGCGCGAAGCTGCACAACGCGCCGGTCGCGAAGTGGCCATCATGGCCGACCTGCAGGGCCCCAAGATCCGCGTGGGCAAGTTTGCCGAAGGCAAGGTCTTCCTGGAGCCCGGCCAAAAATTTATTCTGGACGCCGCCCGCGTAGAGCTGGGTGACATCGACGCCGTGGGCCTGGACTACAAGGCCCTGCCTGCTGAAGTCAAGGCCGGTGATGTGCTGTTGCTCAACGACGGACTGATCGTCATCACGGTGGATGCTGTCAAGGGTGAGCAAGTGCACACCACGGTCAAGCTCGGTGGCGAGTTGTCCAACAACAAAGGCATCAACAAGCAGGGCGGTGGCCTGACCGCCCCTGCGCTGACCGGCAAGGACATGGAAGACATCCGCACCGCGATGAGCTTCCAGGCCGACTACGTGGCCGTTAGCTTCCCCAAAAATGCCACCGACATGGAAATGGCGCGCCAGCTCTGCAATGTGGCGGCTGCGGAATACAACCACAAGCCCGGCCTGATCGCCAAGATCGAGCGCGCTGAGGCGATCCCCAAGCTGCTGGAGATTTTGCTGGCCTCCGACGGCATCATGGTGGCCCGCGGTGACCTGGCCGTGGAAGTGGGCAATGCTGCGGTCCCGGCGCTGCAAAAGCACATGATCAAGCTGGCCCGTGAGCACGACAAGGTGGTGATCACCGCCACACAGATGATGGAATCCATGATCACCAACCCCGTGCCCACGCGCGCCGAGGTGAGCGACGTGGCCAACGCCGTGCTGGACGGCACCGACGCCGTGATGCTGTCGGCCGAAACTGCGGCCGGTAAATACCCGCTGGAAACGGTGATCGAAATGGCCAAGATCTGCTTGGCCGCCGAAGGCAGCGAGCACGTCAAGCTGGATGCCGATTTCACCGGCAAAACCTTCACCCGCATCGACCAGTCCATTGCCATGGGCGCGCTGTTCACGGCCCACCACCTGGGTGCCAAGGCCATCGTGGCCATGACCGACAGCGGCAGCACCGCCTTGTGGATGAGCCGCCACCTGATCCATGTGCCGATCTACGCGCTCACGCCCAAGGTCAGCACCCAGCGCAAGATGACGCTGTACCGCAATGTGCGCCCGCTGCTGATGGGCACCAGTGCCGACCGTGACACCGCGCTGATGGACGCCGAGAAGCACCTGAAGTCCCGCAGCATCGTGCAAAAGGGCGACATCTACGCCATCACCTGCGGCGAGCCCATGGGCGCCCCCGGTGGCACCAATATGCTCAAGATCTGCGCGGTGAATTAAGCCGGTCGCTGGTGGTGCCAACTGCTGCAATCTGCAAGGGGGCTTCGGGCCCCTTTTTGCTGGCTGTTGCGGGTTAACCCTGACGGTTAGAATCGCGCAACGGTAAAAAGTTACCAAGCGGTTACCAAAACCGCGCTGCGAGTTTTTAACTTCCTGGGGATATCCATGGCACTCGTCTCGATGCGTGAGCTTCTTGATCACGCGGCAACGCACAACTACGCGATTCCGGCGTTCAACGTCAACAACCTGGAGCAAGTCCAGGCCATCATGGAGGCCGCCAAAGAGACCGGCGCCCCCGTGATCATGCAGGCCAGCGCCGGCGCCCGCAAATACGCCGGTGAATACTTCCTCAAGCACCTGATTCAGGCCGCGGTCGACAGCTACCCCACCATTCCCGTGGTCATGCACCAGGACCACGGTTCCAGCCCCTCCGTGTGCCAGGGCGCGATCGACCTGGGCTTCAGCTCCGTGATGATGGATGGTTCATTGGAAACCGATGGCAAGACGATTGCCAGTTACGACTACAACGTGGAAGTTACTCGCAAGGTGGTGGATATGGCCCACAAGCTGGGTGTATCGGTCGAAGGCGAACTGGGCTGCCTGGGCTCGCTGGAAACCATGAAGGGCGACAAGGAAGACGGCCACGGCACCGACGCCACCATGACCCGTGAACAGCTGCTGACCGACCCCGAAGAGGCGGCTGACTTTGTGCGGCGCACGCAGGTGGACGCGCTGGCGATCGCCATCGGCACCAGCCACGGCGCCTACAAGTTCACCCGCCAGCCCACGGGCGACATTCTGGCCATTGAGCGCATCAAAGAAATCCACGCCCGCATCCCCAACACCCACTTGGTGATGCACGGCTCCAGCGCGGTGCCGCAAGACCTGCTGGCCGCCATCAACCAGTACGGCGGCAAGATGGCCCAGACCTGGGGCGTGCCGGTGGAAGAAGTGCAGCGCGCCATACCGTTTGGTGTGCGCAAGGTCAACATCGACACCGACATCCGCATGGCCATGACCGCTGCGGTGCGCAAATTCCTGTTTGAAAACCCCGAGAAGTTCGATGCCCGCGAATGGCTCAAGCCCGCCCGCGAAGCCGCCAAGCAGCTCTGCAAGCAGCGCTACATCGAGTTCGGCTGCGAAGGCCAGGCTGCCGGCATCAAGGGCCACAGCCTGCAGGTGGTGGCAGGGCAATATGCCCGTGGTGAACTGGCGCAGGTCGTTCAGTAAATCGTGCCCCCACGCTCCGCCGCTGCGCGGGTCGCTGCCCGCCGAGGGGGCTGATCCCCCTTGAGACGGCCCGGCGGGGAATCGCCCTCCGACCTCAGCGATCACCGAACTTGCGATAATCAAGGGCTCTGCTTCCTGTGTGGGAGGCAGAGCCCTTTTACTTGTTGGATGCCATGACCTCAGCTTTGCACACCTCCGCTCTGTCCCTTCCCCTGCTTGCCCGTGGCAAGGTGCGTGACAACTACGCCGTGGGCGACGACCGCATCCTGATGGTGGCAAGTGACCGCCTGTCTGCGTTTGACGTGATCATGGGCGAGCCCATCCCCGGCAAGGGCGTGCTGCTGACGAAAATGGCCTTGTTCTGGTTTGAGAAGCTGGGCAAGAACGGCGCCAACATATGCCCCAACCACCTGACCGGCGAAGCGCCCGAAAGCGTGGTGCTGCCCTCCGAGGTGGCCCAGGTCACCGGCCGCTCCATGCTGGTCAAGCGCCTCAAGCCCATCCCGGTTGAGGCCGTGGTGCGTGGCTACCTGGCCGGCAGCGGCTGGAAGGAATACCAGGAGAACGGCGCCGTGTGCGGTGTGCCGCTGCCCGCCGGTTTGCAAAACGCCAGCAAGCTGCCTGAGCCCATCTACACCCCCGCCGCCAAGGCCGCTGTGGGCGACCACGATGAGAACATTACGTTCGAAAAAACCGTGGAGATGATTGGCCTGGACCTGGCCACCCGCATCCGCGACATCAGCATCCAGATCTACAAGACCGCCGCCGCGTTTGCGCTGACCAAGGGCATCATCATTGCCGACACCAAGTTCGAATTCGGCCTGGACAAGGACGGTACGCTGGTGCTCATGGACGAGGTGCTGACGCCCGACTCCAGCCGCTACTGGCCGCAGGAAAGCTACCAGGTCGGCACCAACCCGCCCAGCTACGACAAGCAGTTTGTGCGCGACTGGCTGGAAGCGGCCTTGGTGGACGGCAAGCCCTGGGACAAGACGCCACCCGCACCCCGCGTGCCGCGCGAGGTGATCGAGAAAACCGCCGCCAAATACCAGGAAGCCCTGACGCGCCTGACCGCCTGATTCAGAAGGTTTTAGGGCTCTAGGCCCGCGCAGATACTGCGCAAGCAGCTATCGATTTGGTAGCGTTTTCTCAGCATGCCGGGTGTAACAACCCGGTACCACCACGCCCAGCGCGTGGCGCCCAACAATCGGTTTCCCATCTACAACGAGGAGACTGACATGGCGGGCAAGAAAATCCTGATGATTTGCGGTGACTACTGCGAAGACTACGAAACCATGGTGCCGTTCCAGGCGCTGCTGGCGGTGGGCCACACGGTGCACGCCGTGTGCCCCGACAAAAAGGCGGGCGACCACATCAAGACCGCCATCCACGACTTTGAGGGCGCGCAGACCTACAGCGAAAAGCCCGGCCACAACTTCACCCTGAACGCCACCTTTGCCGAGGTGCAGGCCAGCAGCTACGACGCGCTGGTGATTCCCGGCGGCCGCGGCCCCGAGTACCTGCGCACCTACCCCGCCGTGGTGGCGGCGGTGAAGCACTTCTTTGATGCCAACAAGCCGGTGGCCGCGGTGTGCCACGGCGCACAGCTGCTGGCTGGCGCCGGTGTGCTCAAGGGCCGTACCTGCTCGGCCTACCCGGCCTGCCGGGTGGAGGTGGAGATTGCCGGCGGCACCTATGCCGACATTGCCATCGATGCGGCCCACACCGATGGCAATCTGGTATCGGCCCCCGCCTGGCCCGCGCATCCAGCCTGGATTGCGCAGTTCCTGGCGCTGCTGGGTACACGTATTTCCCATTGACGCCCTGGGGGCGGGCCCGCACCATGCGGGCAGCCCTCAGAGGAGACCGCCCATGTGCCAAGTGTTCATCAGCGCCGACCCCACCCTTTATGAGAGCCGCGCCCGCTCGGTGCGGCTGCACGGCGTGGCCACCAGTATCAAGCTGGAGAACCTGTTCTGGCGTGTGCTCGACGAAATTGCCACACGCGACGGCATGACCGTACCCCAACTCTGCACCAAGCTCTACGACGAGCTGGTGGAAGAGCGTGGTGAGGTGGACAACTTTGCGTCCTTCCTGCGCGTGTGCTGCGGCCGCTACCTGGCGCTGCAGCTCAGCGGTGGTATTCCACAAGACGTCGGCATCCCGATTGCCAGCCTCAATGCCCAGCGTGTGCTGGCCACCGAGCGCCAGGCCGTGCTGCACACCGGTCTGCACGTGCGCGCGGCCTGAGAGGTACACACCTGACGTGCTCAGGGCGTAGCTTCGACGGCTGTGACGATGTAAGCGCCGTCTTTCAACTCCGCACTGAAGCGCACCTTGTCGCCTGCCTTTGCCTTCTCCAGCAGGGCGGGGTCGCGTGCCTGGAACACCATCGTCATCGGCGGCATGTCCAGGTTCTTGATTTCGCCGTGTTTGATGGTGATTTTGCTGGCGGCCTTGTCGACTTTGCGGATCTCGCCGCTGCTCATCTCGCTGGCCTGCGCCCACGCGCCGCTCGCGCCAAGGGTGCTGATGAGCAAGGTGGCAACAAGGTTACGGGCGTTGTGTAAACGGTTCATGGCGTGTCCTTATCGGTAGCTTTGGTAGATGGACGTAGCGCCGCCCTTGGCGACCAGCAGTACGTCATAGGCGTCTTTGCGGCCTTGGTAGATGGCGCCGTCCATGCCGGGCGAGCCTATTGGCATGCCCGGCACGGCCAGACCCAGGGCTTTGGGCTTCTCGCGCAGCAGGCGCAGAATCTCCTTGGCCGGCACATGCCCTTCAATGGCATAGCCTGCCACTTCGGCGGTATGGCAGGAGCCCAGGGCTTCAGGCATGCCCAGGCGCTTGCGTGTGGCCGCATTGCCGATGTCCTGTACGGTGACCTTAAAACCGGCCTGCTCCAGATGCGCCACCCAGTCTTTGCAGCAGCCGCAGTTCGGGTCTTTCCAGACCTGGACGGTGGTGCGCTCTTTGGCGGCCCATGCGGGCAGGGCTAGAACGGCCAGCCCAGCGCCCAGTGCCATACGGCGCGACATCGGTTGCGCGTTCATGGCTTGCTGCCCACAGCCACAGTGCCCTTCATGCCCGCCTCGTAATGGCCTGCGTGCAGGCAGGCAAAGTGGACCGTTCCCGCCTTGGTGAACTGCCAGATCACCTCGCCCGTTTTTCCGGGTGCCAGACTCACCAGGTTGGGCTCGTCATGCTCCATTTCGGGGAACTTCAGCATCTGCGCGTAGTGCGCTTTAAGGTCGGCCTCGGTGCCCAGGTTGAACTCGTGCTTGAGCTGGCCGGAGTTGGTGACTACAAAACGGATGGTTTCACCACGGCGCACCTGCACCGTGCTGGGAGTGAAGCGCATGGCATCCGTCATGTCGATGGCAATGGTGCGCGTGACCTTGGCCGCCACGCCGGGTTCTCCAATCGCGTCCGTGCCGTGGCCGCCAGCGTGGTTTCCGGAGGCAAATGTGCCACTAGAAACCGCCAATATTGCGCAAGCAGCTATCAATTTGATAGTGTTTTTCATGGGTTTTCTCCAATGGATTAATGGTGGTTGTGGGTGGCCGGTTTGCGTACCTGCACTTCGGTGGCCGGCGCGGTGGCGGCACTGGGGCTGTCGGCCTTGAAGCGCGCAGGGTCGGGCAGCGGGCCGGTCCATTCATAGGCCTGCGTGCCTGCGGGCTGCTGGTACCACCCCGGATCCTTGTAGTCACGAGGCTTCTGGTCCTTGCGCACCTTGAGGATGCTGAACATGCCGCCCATTTCCACGCCACCGTAGGGGCCGGTGCCCGTCATCATGGGCGCGGTGTTGTCGGGCAGGGGCATTTCCATCTCACCCATATCGGCCATGCCGCGCTCGCCCATCACCATGTAGTCGGGCACGGCCTTTTGCAGCTGGCCCACCAGCCCGCGGTGGTCCACGCCGATCATGGTGGGCACGTTGTGGCCCATGGCGTTCATGGTGTGGTGGCTCTTGTGGCAGTGGAAGGCCCAGTCGCCCTCCTCATCGGCCAGAAACTCCAGCTGCCGCATCTGGCCCACCGCAATGTCGGTAGTGATCTCGGGCACCCGCGCCGCCAGCGGCCAGGGCCCACCGTCGCTGCCGGTCACCTGAAATTCGTGGCCATGCAGGTGGATGGGGTGGTTGGTCATGGTCAGGTTGCCGACCCGGATGCGCACCTTGTCGTTATGCCGCACATTGAGCGTGTCAATGCCGGGGAAGACGCGGCTGTTCCAGCTCCACAGGTTGAAGTCCAGCATGGTCATGATCTTGGGCGTCATGCTGCCGGGGTCAATGTCGTAGGCATTCAGCAGGAAGCAAAAGTCCCGATCCACTTCGCTGATCAGCGGGTGCTTGGCTTTGGGGTGCGTGACCCAGAAGCCCATCATGCCCATGGCCATCTGCGTCATCTCGTCCGCATGCGGGTGGTACATGAAGGTGCCGGGGCGGCGCGCGACAAACTCGTAGACAAAGGTCTTGCCCACCCCGATGGCGCGCTGGTTCAGGCCGGAGACCCCGTCCATGCCGTTGGGCAGTCGCTGGCCGTGCCAGTGCACGCTGGTGTGTTCGGGCAGCTTGTTGGTCACAAACACGCGCACCCGGTCGCCTTCCACGACCTCGATGGTGGGGCCGGGGCTTTGGCCGTTGTAGCCCCACATGTGGGCCTTGAAGCCGGGCGCCATCTCGCGCACCACCGGTTCGGCCACCAGGTGGAATTCCTTCACACCGTTGTTCATGCGCCAGGGCAGGGTCCAGCCGTTGAGGGTGACCACGGGGTTGTAGGGGCGGCCGGTGTTGGGTACCAGCGGGGGCTGGGTGTCGGGCGAGCTTTGCAGCACGGGCTCGGGCAAGGCGGCCAGCGCCACGCGGCTCAACGAGGCGGCGGCTACTGCGCCCACTGCGGTGGCAGCAGCGCCGTTGAAAAAATTGCGTCGATTCATGGAGTGTCCTTGTTGCGCGGCCATTCAGTGGCCTCCTGGGCTGGTGGCGGGGCGGGCCTCGCTGGTGTTGGTGCTCGCATCGCCGCCTATGGCGTCCAGCGGCGCACCGGCCAGCAGGGCTTGCAGGTTGGCATGGGCCAGCCAGAAGTCGCGCTGAGCGGCCACGTGGGCGCTCTTGGCCATCGTCAGTGCCTGGCTGTCCGCCAGTACGTCAAATAGGCTGGTCAGCATGCCGTTGTAGCGCAGCACCAGTTCGTCGTGGATGAACTGGCGCACTGGCAGCACCTCGGCCTGTAGGTGGGTGGCGATGTCCCAGCTGCTGCGGTACTGGTGGTAGGCCATGCGCGCCTGACTGCGCAGTTGCACGGCCTGGGCACGCACGCGG
The DNA here is from genome assembly GCF_034519335.1 of Rhodoferax sp. Taxonomy (GTDB): domain Bacteria; phylum Pseudomonadota; class Gammaproteobacteria; order Burkholderiales; family Burkholderiaceae_C; genus Allorhodoferax. Next base: position 29,430 of record NZ_JAXHOL010000030.1, on the reverse strand, counting down.
GCGGCATCGCCCATGGCATCCCACAGCGCGTCGGCGCTGTCGGGCACGCTGCTTTGCTGCTTGCGCTGCCACTGCAGGGCGGCCAGTTGCAGGTCGGTGCGCGCATTGACGGCGCGAGCCTCCACATCGGGCAGGTCCATCGCTTGCGCAGGCAGTGCCGGCAGGGCGGTGGGCAAGGTGAACTGGGTGTCCTGCCCCCACAGGCCCAGGGTGACCGTCAGCGTTTCTCGCGCGGCAAAGGCGGCTTGCTCGGCACGCGCCAGTGCCAGTGCCGCGTCGGACAACACGGCCTGGCTTTGCGCCTGGGTGAGTTTGCTCACATTGCCCGCGCGCACCATGCGCCGGGTCAGTTCGCCGCTGGTCTCGGCCGTGGCCTTGGCCTCGCGGAGCAGCTTGGCACTGTGGGTGGCTGCCACCGCGTTCACCCAGGCCTTGAAGGCCTGTGCCGACAGCACCGTGATGGCTTGCTGGGCGCGCAGTTTGGCCGGGGTGTCGCGGCCCGTCGCGTCGCTGAGGGACAGCCCTTCAGGTCCCATCGCGGCCTGCAACTCAGGGTTGTTCAGCAGGGCAATACGCACCGCGGCGTCGGCCGTCAGCGGTGTGGCCAGCAGGCTGGCGAGGGTGCTGCGCTGGTCCGCAGCAGGGTGCGGCAACTGAACGGTGCCGCCCCCGGTGCCGATGACTTTGCCCGCCACGCTTGTTTGCAGGTCGGTGATGCCGCCGTCGGGTGGGGCGGCCCACACCCAGCCGCTGCAGACCAGCAGCGAGGCAGCGCTGAGCGCGCGCAGGGTGGCTTTCATGGTGCGGCTCCCCGTGTCGGCGGGGCAGATCTACGCGCCTGTTCTTGCTCCCACTTCAGCAGGTCGGCGTGGCCCCGTTTGAACTGGCCCACCGCTGCGTTGGCAGCTTTCCAGTCCAACACGGTGTCCTCCACGCCCTGGGGCAGGTCTGCAAACACCGAGCGGTAAACCACTGCGGGCACCGGCGTGCTGGCTTGGCTGGCCTGCAGCGTGGGGGTTGGATCCAGGCGCACGCTGCCCGGCGCCTGGGCCTGGGCCTGGGCAGCAAATGTGGCGGCGCTGGCAAGCACGGTCGCCGAGAGGGATCGGTACAGCCGCCAGCGGGCGTACCACGAAGAGATAGGCATAAGAGTTTCCTGACCAAAGGCATCAATGGGGGGCGAAGCTCTCACCGCACTGGGCTGCGGAGCCCGCCACGGCGGGTACAGGCCCAAGTCCAGACGGACTTAGGGCCTGGTGGTCAGGAAATGGGTGGTTTGTGCCCCAGCGCGAGGATGGCGCTGGTGAATTCCGCGCTGGCGGCGTGTGGCAAACCGTGTGGCAGGGCCTGTGTGGCAGCCTGCATGGCAGGCATCACCACAGCGACCGTGAAACAGGCCTGGCACGATGCACAGGTGGCGCAAGAGTCTGGTGCTTTGTGGGTTTGCGGTGTGGGCGCAGACTCTGCCTGCATCTCATGGCAGTTGGTGTGCGCGGCGGGGTCGCTGGCAGCTGCCCCCGCGCCGGTAGCTTGGGTTTGCGCCGCCATCTGGATCGCCATGGCGTCCCCCGACCAGGCGCGCAAAGGCACCAAGGCAATCAGGATCAGCAGGAGCACAAGGCGTCGCATGGTGTCTGGATTGGGTTGCAGGTTTAATAGTTCCCCGGTAGCCGAAATCAGTTCAGCGCCATGCTGAGCTTGCGCCGGTAGGCGGATACCAGCTGGGCCTGCGGGTCAGTTTCGGCCACCACCTTGCCCACCACCTCAATGCCGCCAGCGGCCTTGCCGGCATCGGCCGGGTTGGCTTTGGGCTTGGGCGGGGTCAGCAGCTCCAGGATGGCCACAAAGGTCTTGCGCGGCACGGCGTCGCCCCAGGCCTTGTCGCGCATGATGATTTCCAGCAGCTCGTCCATGGCGCCGGTCCAGTCGCCGCCGACCATCAGCACGCGGGCCTTGGCCAGGCGGGTGTCGAAGTCGCGTTTGTTGCTGGCAATCAGGGCGTCAAACTGGTCGGGTGTCCAAATGCCGCGGTCGTCGGTCACCACGAACTTGATGGCGTCCAGAAACTGACCCAGCGCCTCAAAGCGCAGCTGGCGCGGGATTTCGGTGAGCTTGGGCGCCAGCGCGGCTTCTGCGTCTTCGAGCAGGTCGTTCTCGATCAGCAGCTTCACGTAGTCGTAGCGGGCGTCGTCGTTGCTGGGGTCCACGCTCAGCGCTTCCAGCAGCTTTTGCAGCGCGGCCTGCGGGTCGCCAGCGGCGGCCAGGGCCTGGGCGTCTTCGGCGTCGGCCTCGGCTTCGCGCACGGCCTCGGAGGGCACGTGTTTGTCCAGAAATTCCTTGATCTTGCTTTCCGGCACCGCGCCCATGAAGCCGTCCACCGGTTTGCCGTCCACCATCAGCACGCAGGTGGGAATGCTGCGGATGCCAAAGGCCTGGGCCAGTTGTTGCTCCTGGTCGGAGTCAATCTTCACCAGCTTGAAGCGGCCGGCATATTCCTCCTCCACCTTTTCGAGCAGCGGGCCAATCACTTTGCAAGGGCCACACCAGGGCGCCCAGAAGTCCACCAGAACCGGGACCTGGTGCGAGGCGGCGACGACTTCGGCGTCAAAGTTTTCGATGGTGACGTTGATCATTTAGGGTAGCTCGGGGTGAAAAAGTAAAATTCAATTCTGGCCACGTGCGCAAACCCTGCGCCGCCAGTCCACCTGGCGCTCCGCAAAGCGCTTTCAGCACTATGAAAACCATTCAAATCGGCGTTGTCATGGGCTCCAGTTCCGACTGGGACACCATGCAACACGCAGTCCAGATTCTCCAACAGTTTGGCATCCGCTTCGAAGCCCGGGTGGTTTCCGCCCACCGCATGCCTGACGACATGTTCGCCTACGCTGAAAGCGCGGTGGCACGCGGCCTCAAGGCCATCATCGCCGGCGCCGGTGGTGCTGCCCACTTGCCAGGCATGCTGGCCGCCAAAACCACGCTGCCGGTGCTGGGGGTACCGGTGCAGAGCAAGGCGCTGTCGGGCGTGGATTCGCTGCACAGCATTGTGCAAATGCCCAAGGGCATTCCCGTGGCCACCTTCGCCATTGGCCCGGCAGGTGCTGCCAACGCGGCCCTGTTTGCCGTGGCCCTGTTGGCCAACGAAAACCCGGACCTGCGCATGGAACTGGACGCCTTCCGCATCGACCAGACCGAGGCCGCGCGCAAGATGGTGTTGCCGATTACCGGAAGCGCGGTCTAAATGGCTTCTGAGCGCGCAGCAACCGGTTTGGGCGGGTCAAAAGAATTGACGCTGGGCGTCATGGGCGGCGGCCAGCTGGGCCGCATGTTTGCCCATGCCGCGCAGCAGATGGGTTTTTTCACCGCCGTGTTGGACCCGGACGCCAACAGCCCGGCCGGGCGCATCAGCCACCACCATATCCAGACCGCGTACACCGACCCAGCGGGCCTGGCCCGGCTGGCCGAGGTGTCGGCGGCCATCACCACCGAGTTTGAGAACGTGCCCGCCCAGGCGCTGACGCAGCTGGCGCGGAGCCGCCCCGTGGCGCCCAGCGGTGCGGCTGTTGCCATCGCCCAGGACCGTGCGGCCGAGAAGGCGCACTTTGTGAAATGCGGCGTGCCTTGCGCCCCGTACGCCGTCATTGAGGCCGCGGAACAGCTGGCTGCCGTGGATGCGAACCTGCTGCCTGGCATTCTCAAGACGGCCCGCATGGGTTACGACGGCAAGGGTCAGGTGCGCGTGAAGACGCCCGCCGAACTGGCTGCAGCCTGGGCCGACTTGGGCGGCGTGCCCTGCGTGCTGGAGAAGATGCTGCCGCTGGCGCTGGAATGCTCGGTCATCGTGGCGCGCGGGGCCGACGGTGCGTGTGTGAACCTGCCGGTACAGCGCAACCTGCACCGCGACGGCATTCTGGCTGTGACCGAGGTGTATGAAGGAAATATGCCGCCAGCCCTCGCCGAACGTGCGGTAGCAGCTGCGAAATCGATAGCAGAAGGCGTGCAGTACGTGGGTGTGCTGTGCGTCGAATTCTTTGTGCTGGACGAAAGCCACCCCGCCGCTGCCGGCCTGGGTGGCCTGGTGGTGAACGAGATGGCGCCGCGCCCGCACAACAGCGGCCACTACAGCATGGACGCCTGCGATGTCTCGCAGTTCCATCTGCAGGTGCGCACGCTGGCGGGCCTGCCGCTGGTGCAGCCGCGCCAGCACAGCCCGGCCCTCATGCTCAATCTGCTGGGCGACATTTGGCCCAACGAAGGGCGTGACGGCGGTGTGCCTGACTGGGCCGCCGTGCTGGCCTTGCCCGGCACCCATCTGCACCTCTACGGCAAGCTGGACGCCAAGAAGGGCCGCAAGATGGGCCACCTCAACATCACCGGTTCTACGGTGGAGGGTGTGCGTGCCACGGCGCTGGAAGCCGCGCGCATCCTCGGCATTGCCGCGTTCTGAGCAGGCTTGCCCATGATTGTGTCCGCCTACCAGTTTGCTGATGGTGTCGAACTTGCTCCTGATTCCATAGCTGCTTGCGCAGATACGGTGAGGGCTGGAGGGCTGATTGGCTTGCCAACCGAGACCGTGTACGGCCTGGGTGCGGATGCCTCCGACCCGGCGGCAGTGGGCAAAATCTTCACGGCCAAGGGCCGCCCGGCCGACCACCCGCTCATCGTGCATGTGGCTGCGTTTGACGGTGGCATGGGCGGGGTGGCGCACTACTGTGCGCGCGTGCCGGCCTTTGCGCAGCAGCTCATGGCCGCCTTTTGGCCCGGGCCGCTCACGCTGATCTTGCCGCGCCGTGAGGGTGTGGGCGCGGCGGCGGCTGGTGGGCAGGACAGCATTGGCCTGCGTTGCCCGGCACATCCGGTGGCCCAAGCCGTGCTGGCGGCGCTGCGCAAGCCGGCCGACGGTGAGGCCGTGGTGTGGGGCGTTGCCGCCCCCAGTGCCAACAAGTTTGGCCGCGTGAGCCCGACCACGGCAGCGCATGTGCACAGCGAGTTTGGCGACGAATTGCTGATCCTGGACGGTGGCCCGTGCGAGGTCGGCATTGAGTCCACCATCATCGACTGCACGCGTGGCGCGCCTGTGCTGTTGCGCCCCGGCGCCATCACCGCAGCCCAGGTGGCCGATGCCTGCGGCCGCCAGCTGCTATCGAAAGACGAGCTGGACGCGCAGAACCAGCCGGGGCCCCGAGCCTCTGGAACATTGGAATCGCACTACGCGCCCAGCGCCACGGTGCGCCTGATGGACGCCAAGGCGCTGCAGGCCGCACTGGACCTGCTGGCCACCGCCCAAGCGCCCGATGCGCGCCCCACCATTGCGCTCTACCACCGCAGCCCGCTGCATGTGCGCTCGCCCCTGGTGGCGGCCCACCGCATGCCCAGCCACGCCCAGCCGGCAGCGCATGAGCTGTTTGCCAAGCTGCGCGAGATGGACGCCCAAGGCGTCAAGCTCATCTGGGTGGAGGCCCCGCCCGATGCGCCCGAGTGGGACGGCGTGCGCGACCGCCTCACCCGTGCAGCAGCCTGACCCTCCGGTTTACTGGTCGCGCCCGGCCCACTCCACCAGCGCGTCGACTGCGGGGCGGGCCTCATTGGCATTGGCGTGGTTGACAAAGGCCACCAGCACATAGCGCTTGCCACTGGCCGCCAGCACGTAGCCTGCGCGTGCCACCACATTGCTCAGGCTGCCGGTTTTCAGGTGCGCGCTGGTGCTGCCCTTGACGCGGCGCAGCGTGCCGTCCACGCCCGAGATGGGCAGGGACGACATCAGCTCCGACATCACTGGTGACACATAGGCACTCTGCAGCATGCGGCCCAGCGCCTGCGCGGTGATGCGCTCCTGCCGTGACAGGCCCGAGCCGTTGTCCAGCACCGGGAGTTCTTCGTTGCCCAGGCGCTCGCGCCACCAGCGTTGCACCACGGCGCGGCTGGCGTCAAAGCTGCCGGGCGCCAACTCCGCGGGAGCCGTGGCTCCCGTGGGCGGGGAAACATAGGCAGCGCGCCCCAGTGTCAAAAACATCTGTTGCGCCATCACGTTGTTGCTGAATTTGTTGATGTCCCGAATCACTTCGGCCATGGGCACCGAGGAGGCCACCAAGGCCGGCTTGCCAGCCGCCAAGGCGGCGGGTACCGTACCCAGGCGCACGCTGCCATGTACCTTGCCGCCCAGGCTGTCCCACAGGCCCAGCACCGCACGCTGGGCGTAGGTCTTGGGGTCCACATAGGCCACCGGCCACACCTTCTCGCCACAACTGGCCGGGTAGTTGCCTGCAAAGCGGATGCGCAGCGGGTCGGCAAAGTCGGCCTTGAGTGCTGCGCGGTAGTCACCACAGTCACCAGCGCCCAGCGCTACGGTGGCGGGCAGGGCCACGCCAGCCAGCGGCGGGTCGTACTGCACTTGGGCCACCTGCGCCGCACGGTCGGGCGTAAACGTCATCACCACCGACTTGAAGTTGACCAGCAACGCATCGGGCGCGGCGTTGTACGGGCGCAGTGGCTCCCCGTCAAACTGGGCGGGATCCACCTCGGGCAGGTTGAAGGCGCTGCGGTCCAGCACGATGTCACCCGCAATCGTCTTGATGCCCAGACCCTGCACGCGGCGCAGCAGCAGCCACAGCCGCTCCAGCACCAGCTTGGGGTCGCCCTGGCCCTTGATGTAGAGGTTGCCATTGAGCACGCCGTTGCTGATGGCGCCTTCGGTGTAGACCGGTGTATTCCACAGGTAGGCCGGGCCCAGCAGGTCCAGCGCCGCATAGGTGGTCACCAGTTTCATCACCGAGGCGGGGTTCATGGGGGTCTGCGCGCGGTGCGCCAGGCGCGGTGCGGCGCCAGGGTTTTGGGCATCCAGCACCAAAAACGAGACGGCATCGCGTGGCACCTTGGCGCGGGCCAGGGCGGCATCTACCTCGGGAGGCAGGGGTTGGGCGGTGGCTGACAGGGAGACCCACAGGCCAGCGGCCAGGCCGCACAGGAGCATTCGGATGGAGAGTTGCATCGCCAGATTATCCGGGCAGCCCCGATAATCGGAGGGCGCCTCTGTGGCCTCATTGCGCACCCGGTCTGCACGCCGTGGACGGAATTTGCTCCTGAATCAGGAGCTGGTGGCGCAATATTTATGGGCTTTAGAGGCCAATTTTTCTTAGAAATATGAACTTGCTGGCGATTGATTCTGGAACCGAACACCTGTCCATTGCGGTCGGCCGTGGTGCGACGGTGTGGCAGTACGCCGGGGCGGGCGGTGCCCGCGCCTCCACCGACCTGATTGCCGGCGTGCTGGACCTGCTGGCCCAGGCCGAGCTGCCCATGGCATCGCTGGATGCGATGGCCTTTGGCGCCGGGCCAGGCTCCTTCACCGGCTTGCGTACCGCCTGCTCGGTGGTGCAGGGGCTGGCGTTTGGCGCTGGTGTGCCGGTGTTGCCCATGGACTCGCTGCTGGCCGTGGCCGAGGACGCGCGCCAGTCTGCAGCGCCCGATGCACCCGCGCTGCAGGTGCTGGCGCTGCTGGACGCGCGCATGGACGAGGTGTACGCCGCGCACTATGCCTATGCCCAGGGCCAGTGGCGCGTGCTGCAGCCGCACCAGCTGGTGCGCCCCGAAGCGCTGCGCCTGCCTGCGCTTGACGCCAGTCTGGGCCCACTGTTGCTGGCCGGCAATGTGTTTGCCGTGTATGCCGAGCGCCTGGACCCTGCCGTGCTGAAGGGCGGCAGCGTGGTGCCCGCCTTGCCCACCGCCGCTGCCATGCTGCGCCTGGCACCCGCCCTGCTGGACGCCGGGCTGGCAGTGGATGCTGCCAACGCCATGCCCAGCTATATCCGCGACAAAGTGGCCAAAACCACTGCAGAGCGTTTGGCAGACAAAGCCGCTACCGCAGCAGCTGCGCCGCTCGTATGAAATCCCCTGCCATGGCGTCTTTTTCACAGGCATCCGAAGCTGCATTTGAACCGCTGCTGGCCGACCGGCTGGACGAGGTCTTGCGCGTGGAGCAGCGCGCTTACGCGCACCCCTGGAGCCATGCCAATTTTCTGGACGCGCTGCACAGTGGTTACCAGGCCCAGATGCTGGTGGCAGATGGCTATGTGCTGGGCTACTTTGTGGCCATGAAAGGCGTGGACGAGGTGCACCTGCTCAACATCACCGTGGCGCCCGAATTCCAGGGCCAGGGCTGGGCCCGCGTCATGCTGGACGCGCTGGCCCTGTGGGCGCGTGGCCAGGGCGTGCAGTGGCTGTGGCTGGAGGCCCGGGTGAGCAATCTGCGTGCCCTGCATGTGTACGAACGGTATGGATACCGCCGTGTGGGCCAGCGCAAAGCCTATTACCCTGCCGGCAACGGCCAGCGCGAAGACGCGGTGGTCATGAGCCTGCCCCTGTACCCTTGACGAGACTCACCCGACCCATGGCCCTGACCCTTGACGACCGCCAACGCGCGATGCTGCTGGAGATGGGCGTACGCGTCTGGCTGCCGGGTACGGTGTTTGAAACCGAACCGCCCACGGTGGCTGCAGTCAGGCTGGCCAAACCGGCCGCGCCACCGCCCGCCGTAGTGCCCATTGCTGTGCCTGCGTCCAGCCCATCCCCCACACCAGCTCCGGTCCGCGCCGTGCCCGTGCCAAGCACGCCGGCCGTGGTTGCCCGTGCAGCAGGCACGCCGCTGGACCTGGGGCGCCTGGACTGGGAGGCCTTGGCCGACACCGCCGCCAGCTGCCAGGCCTGTGGCCTGTGCGCCGGGCGCAAACACGCCACGCTGCAGCCGGCCCCCGGCCAGCGCGACTGGCTGGTGGTGGGGGACCCGCCCGAGGAAGACGAAGACCGCAGCGCCCAGGCCTTTGTGGAAAGCCCGGGCCTGCTGCTGGACAACATGCTCAAGGCTGTGGGCGCAAGCCGCACGGCAGAAGGTGCGCAGGGCGCCTACGCCACCAATGCAGTGAAGTGCCGCCCACCCCACGGGCAGATTCCGCAGGCGGCCGACCTGGCGCAGTGCGCCCAGTACCTGCAGCGCGAGATTGCGCTGGTGCAGCCCAAAGTCATTTTGGCCATGGGCCGTTTTGCCATTCAGACCCTGCTGGCCGAACACGGCGCGTTGGCCACCCAACCTTTGGGCAAGCTGCGCGGCACGGTGTACCAGTACCAGGGCATCCCGGTCATCGTGACCTACCACCCCAAGCTGCTGCTGCGCAATAGCGCCGACAAAGCCAAGGCCTGGGCGGACCTGTGCCTGGCGATGGACGTGCGGGATGCCTCCGTAAAATAGCCCCCATGACTTTTCTAGACCAGCTGCGCACCGCCGAGCGCCAAAACGGTTCCTTGTTGTGCGTGGGCCTGGACCCAGAACCAACCAAGTTCCCGACCCATCTCCGGGGCGATGCCACCAAGATCTACGACTTCTGCGCCGCCATCGTCGATGCCACGGCCGACCTGGTGAATAGCTTCAAGCCACAGATCGCGTACTTTGCCGCGCACCGCGCGGAGGATCAGCTGGAGAAGCTGATGGAGCACATGCGCCGGACCGCGCCCCAGGTGCCCATCATTCTGGACGCCAAGCGTGGCGACATTGGCAGCACTGCCGAGCAATACGCCAAAGAAGCCTTTGAGCGCTACGGCGCCGACGCCGTCACGCTGTCGCCCTTCATGGGGTTTGACTCTGTGCAGCCGTATTTGAAATACCACGGCAAAGGCGCGTTCCTGTTGTGCAGAACCTCCAACCCCGGCGGCGATGATTTTCAGCCGCAACACCTGGCCGACTTGCCGGGCCAGCCGCGCCTGTACGAACACATCGCTTCGCTGGCGCAAGGCCCCTGGAACCTGAACGGCCAGTTGGGCCTGGTGGTGGGGGCCACCTACCCGGAAGAGATTGCGCGCGTACGCGCCTTGGCCCCCACTTTGCCGTTGCTGATTCCCGGTGTGGGTGCTCAGGGCGGGGACGCGGTGGCCACCGTCAAGGCCGGTTGGCGGGCTGCCGATGGCCAGACCACCGGCCCGATTGTGGTGAATTCTTCGCGGGCTATTCTGTACGCTTCGTCCGGGCCAGACTTTGCCGTCGCAGCCCGCCAGGAGGCCCTGCGTACGCGCGATCTGCTGCAAGCAGCCACGCACTAGGCGGCGTGGTACCGGCTGTCGCCAGCAGCGGTAATTGTTTGTAAGCGTGCTGTTCAGCGCCGACAGCGGTCGATAACCTTCGCTGCTTATCCACTCCTCGTTGGAGCCCACCATGCGCGATTTCGCGGGCGAAGTCGACCTCGCCGCCGCACCCGCTCCCAGCAATTCGCCTCTGGAGTCTGGCGCACTCACGGCCATGGCGCTGGCCACCGCAGCCGCGCTGGCTGCCTGTGGCGGTGGTGAAGGGGGAGGTGATCCGTCAGCGGTGGCGCCGGTGGGTGGGCGCACCATCTCCCTGCGGGCCATGCCCGCTGCCATTGCTGTCAGCGGGGCCAGCATCAGTCCTGAGCAAGCCTCGCGCTTTCTGCAGCAGGCCCAGTTTTCAGCCAGCGACGCCGACATCGCGCAGGTGCGCAACCTGGGTTATGCGAGCTGGATTGAGCAGCAAGTGGCCCTGAACTTTGGCACCCGCGGCTGGGACTGGCTCAACAGCCAAGGCTATGGTGACGCCAGTAACACCAACAATTACTACGACCAAAGCTACCCGGCCGACTACATGGTGTGGAACCAGTTGTTGGCCAGCAGCGATCCCATGCGCAAGCGCATGGGGCTGGCGCTCTCCGAGTTTTTTGTGGTGTCGCTGTCGGGCCTGGACTTCCGCTGGCGCAGCCATGCCATGGCGCACTACTGGGACACCTTGTGCGCCTACGCATTTGGCAACTTCAGAGGCCTGCTGGAGGCCGTGACCCTGCATGTGGCCATGGGCTACTACCTCAATACCAAGGGCAACAAAAAGGAAAACAACTCCGGTCGACAGCCTGATGAGAATTACGCCCGCGAGGTGATGCAGCTCTTCACCGTGGGCCTGCACCTGCTCAACCCCGATGGCACCCAGCAACTTGACGGAAACGGCAAGCCCCAGGACACCTACACCGCCAGCGACGTCAGCAATCTGGCGCGGGTGTTCACCGGCTACGACGTGGACATGAGCCAGAACGTGAACGTGACGGTGAACGGCAACACCGTGGGCAATACCGCGTTTGCCCGCCTGCCCATGGCGCTGACGGCCAGCAACCACTCCACCCTGGCGGCCACTTTTCTGGGCACCACCATCCCGGCCAATACTCCGGCGGCGGCGGCGCTCAAGACAGCGCTGGACACGTTGTTCAACCACCAGAACACGGCGCCCTTCTTCTGCAAGCAAATGATCCAGCGCCTGGTGACCAGCAACCCCAGCCCGGCCTACGTGGGGCGTGTGGCGGCCGTGTTTGCCGACAACGGCCAGGGCGTGCGCGGGGATCTGGCCTATGTGTTTGCCGCCATCGTGCTGGACGACGAGGCGCGCAATGCCACCGGCCTGAGCGCGCTGGAGTACGGCAAGCTGCGCGAGCCGATGTTGCGTCTGGTGCAGTGGGGGCGCACCTTTGGGGTGGGTTCTGCCAGCGGTGCCTGGAAGATTGGGGACCTGAGCAATGCGGGCACCCAGCTTGGTCAGAGCCCGCTGCGTGCGCCTTCGGTGTTCAACTTCTTTCGCCCTGGTTATGTGCCGCCCAGTACCGCGCTGAGCAATGGGGTGGTGGCGCCCGAGTTTCAGTTGGTCACCGAAAGCAGCGTGGGCGGCTACCTCAACTACATGATGGGCATCATTGACACCGGCTTCAACAGCCGCGACATCTACGCGGCCTACACCACCGAGCTCACGCTGGTGCTGGACCTGGCCGCGCTGGTGCGCCGCCTCAACCTGCTGCTGTGCGCGGGCCAGCTATCGGCCAGCACCCAAACCGTCATCGTCAATGCCCTCTTGGGCGTGACGGTCAACTCCAACAGCTCCGCCACGCTGAAGCGCCAGCGCGTCTGTGCGGCCGTGCTGATGGTGATGGCCTGCCCCGAATACCTGATTCAGAAGTAGAGGGCCCCATGTCCATGCTGCCACCCGAATTCCAGAGCCGTCGTGCCTTTCTGCGCCGCAGCGGCCAGCTCGCGCTGAGCGGCACCGCGCTGCCCTTTGCGCTGAACCTGGCCGCCATTGGCGAGGCCGCCGCCTTCAACGCACCGGCTGGGGACTACAAGGCCCTGGTGTGCGTGTTTTTGTTTGGCGGCAATGACTACGCCAATACCGTCGTGGCTTACGACGACCCGAGCTACAACCAGTACAGCACCATCCGCGGTGGCGCCGCCGGGCAAACTGCAGGCGGCATTGCGCTGGCCAAGGCGGCGCTCACCCCCACGCGCCTGGTTCCTCTCACGCCGCCGGTGGACACGCTGGGTGCCACGACCCGCGAGTACGCGCTGCACCCGGCCATGACCGGGCTGGCCAATCTGTTCAATATCGGCAGGGCGGCGGTGCAGCTCAATGTGGGGCCGCTGGTGGTGCCACTCACGCGCGCCCAGTACAACAACAGCAACCGCACGCTCTACCCGCGTCCACCGCAGCTGTTTTCGCACAACGACCAGCAGTCGCTGTGGCAGTCGTCCTCGCCCGAAGGTTCCACCGTGGGCTGGGGCGGCAACATGGGGGATGTGGTGCTGCAAAACAGCCTCAACAGCAACTCGCTGTTCAGCTGTATGTCGGTCTCGGGCAACGCGGTGTTCTTGTCGGGCGACACGGCGCTGCAGTACCAGGTCAGCACCTCGGGCGCCATCAAGATTCGCCCGGCCACCGACACCACGGTCTACGGCTCGTCCTCGGTGCGCAGCACCATCGACAGCCTGATCCGCCAGGCCCGCACCCACAAGCTGGAGAACGAGTACAACATCGTCACGGCCCGCGCCCTGTCCGCCGAGGCCTCGGTGACCAATGCGCTGGCCTTGAGCCCGCCAGCCTTCGGAACCGCGCCCAATCTGCGCCCCTTCCAGGCCACCTTTGGCACGGATGCTTTGTCGACCCAACTGCAAATGGTGGCGCGACTGATCAAGGGCCGCAATGTGCTGGGCGCGCGGCGCCAGGTGTTTTTTGTGTCCATGGGCGGCTTTGACCTGCACGACAACCTGGTCGCGCAGCAGGCCACCCTGATGGGCCGGCTGAGCACGGCCATGACGGCGTTTTACGAAGCGACCGACGAGATGGGCGTGGCTAACCAGGTGACGGCGTTCACTGCATCCGACTTTGGCCGCACGCTGGCTTCCAACGGCGATGGCTCGGACCACGGCTGGGGTAGTCACCACCTGGTGGTGGGCGGTGCGGTGAATGGCCAGCGCTTTTACGGCGTGGCCCCTCCCATCAGCGTGAGCGATGCCAAGGACGCGGGCGGCAACTACCTGCCCGAGAACGCCTGGCATGTGGGCCAGGGCCGCTTGCTGCCACGCACCTCGGTCGACCAGTACGCGGCGACGCTGGCCAAGTGGTTTGGTGTGACGGACGCCGAGATGCCAGGCGTCTTGCCCAAGATCGCGAACTTCGGCACGGCGGCCAGCCGGCCGGACTACCCGACCGATCTTGGTTTTATGCAATAAACGCTATTGATTTGGTAGCTGCTCGCGCATATTCCACGAGGGCTAGGGCCCTGAATGGCTTGATTTTCAGGCTGCGGGCTTGTCGATGCCCAGTTCGGCCAGCTCTGCATCGGTGAACACGCGGGAGCGGGTGTGGAAGGCTTTGCCTTCGGGCCCTTCGAGCGAGAAGGTGCCCCCAACGCCTTCGATCACGTCGATGATGAGTTGCGTGTGTTTCCAGTATTCGTACTGGGCTTTGCCGATGTAGAACGGGCTGCCACCGATGTCGCCCAGGTACATGTCGCCCGCCCCCATGGTGATTTCGCCGGGCAGGTAGCAGTTGGCAGCGCTGTTGTCGCAGCAGCCTCCGCTTTGGTGAAACATCAATTCCGGGCCGTGTTTCGTTTTCAGGAAAGCCGCCAGTTCCAGGGCGGCGGGGGTGGCTACTACTTTGTCGACCATGCTTTGTCTCCTTGTGGAAGGACCGCTGAAGTTGCGATGTTGGCACTCGCAGCGCAGCGGCTCGGTTGGCGCTCGCAACGCGGCAATCCGACAGGGCGGCCACCTCATACTGGGGTACCAGAAATCGGCGGCCGCCCTGTCGGGTCACCGCGTTGGACGTTGGCGCGCCACGTGGGTTCCAAAGGGCTGCTTTGTCTGTGCCTCCACGGCGCTAGCGCAGTAGCGGGCTGGGGCATCCCCCCGATTTGAGTACCTCGAAACTTCGTTTTCTGGTACCCCAGTATGAGGGGGGAGGTTCCAGCCCGCTGCTGCGCGGCTCGGCGCGAAGTAACGCGACGCGAGCCGATACGACTTAGAAGAAGCCCAGCTTGTTCTCAGAGTAAGACACCAGCAGGTTCTTGGTCTGCTGGTAGTGGTCCAGCATCATCTTGTGGGTTTCGCGGCCAATGCCGGATTCCTTGTAGCCACCAAAGGCTGCGTGCGCAGGGTAGGCGTGGTAGCAGTTGGTCCACACACGGCCCGCCTTGATGGCGCGGCCCATGCGGTAGGCCACGTTGCCGTTGCGGCTCCATACGCCGGCGCCCAAACCGTAGAGCGTGTCATTGGCAATGGCCAGTGCTTCGGCTTCGTCTTTGAACGTGGTGACGGCCAGCACCGGGCCGAAGATTTCTTCCTGGAAGATGCGCATCTTGTTGTGGCCCTTGAACAGCGTGGGTTGCACGTAGTAGCCGCCTTCCAGGTCACCGCCCAGATGGGCCTGCCCGCCGCCGGCCAATACTTCGGCACCTTCTTGTTTGCCCAGGTCCAGGTAGCTCAGGATCTTGGTCAGCTGCTCTTTGCTGGCCTGCGCGCCCATCATGCTGTCGGTGTCCAGCGGGTTCTTGTGCTGGATGGCGGCGATGCGCTTGAGCACACGTTCCATGAACTTGTCATAGATCGATTCCTGAATCAGCGCACGGCTAGGGCAGGTGCAGACCTCGCCCTGGTTGAAGGCGAACAGCACCAAGCCCTCAATGGCCTTGTCCAGGAAGGCATCGTCCTTGTCCATGATGTCGGCAAAGAACACATTGGGGCTCTTGCCGCCCAGTTCCAGCGTGGCGGGAATCAGGTTGTTGGCGGCGGCCTGGGCGATCACGCGGCCGGTGGTGGTGGAGCCGGTGAAGGCGATCTTGGCGATGCGTTTGCTGGTGGCCAATGGCATGCCGGCTTCTCGGCCGTAGCCGTTGACGATGTTGAGCACGCCGGGTGGCAGCAGATCCGCAATCAGCTCGGCCATGATCAGGATGGAAATGGGCGTGGACTCCGCAGGCTTGAGCACCACGCAGTTGCCGGCGCCAATGGCGGGGGCCAGCTTCCAGGCGGCCATCAGGATGGGGAAGTTCCACGGAATGATCTGGCCCACCACGCCTAGGGGTTCCTGGATGTGGTACGCCACCGTGTTCTCATCGATATTGCTCAAGGCGCCTTCTTGCGCCCGCACGCAGCCTGCAAAGTAGCGAAAGTGGTCCACGGTGAGCGGGATGTCAGCGTTCAGCGTTTCGCGGATGGCCTTGCCGTTGTCCACGGTCTCGGCGTAGGCCAGTAGCTCCAGGTTTTGTTCAATGCGGTCGGCGATCTTGAGCAGGATGTTGCTGCGCGTGGCGGCATCGGTTTTGCCCCAGGCATCGCTGGCGGCGTGGGCGGCGTCCAGTGCCAGCTCGATGTCTTCTGCCGTCGACCGGGCGGCCTTGGTGTAGACCTTGCCGCTGACCGGCGTGATCACATCAAAGTACTGGCCCTTGACCGGGGCCACCCACTTGCCGCCGATGAAGTTGTTGTACTGGGCTTTGTAGGTGATCTTGGCGCCTGCGGCGCCGGGTGCTGCGTAAATAGCCATGGTTGTCGTCCTCTTGTGGTTGCTGTGCGTGCCTGCATCGGGCTGCCCGGCAGGTGCATAGGTATCTCAAGACGCGTGCCATGCGGGCGCTGTTGGCAGGCCTTTGATTTCATTGGGTTTGTTGCGCCGCAGCACCCTCGTGCAAGCTGTCCGCAAGCCAGGGCTGTCACGATTCGCAACAGTGACAGGTGTCACAAAATGGAACAGTTGGACCTGCAGGGTGGTGTGCGGCATTGCCTCGCCCACCCACCGCCCCCATACTGTGCCAAAGCGGGGCGACCACGACCCCGCGCAGGAGACAACGTGCGACAAACCTCCCCCGTGCTGGCCTTGCGACAGGCCCGCCAACAGCTGCTGGAAACCGGCCAATGCCCCGTGGGCGTGTTGGACGAACGTTTGGTCCGCTCGTGGCATCGCAGCCTGGCCGCAGGGCTGGCGCCTGCCGGCCGTGCGGCCACCGACCACGCCGGCAGTGCCAGCCTGCGCCAGGCGCTGGCCAACAGCCATGCCCTGCTGGCCCACTCGCGCCCGGTGATGGAATACGTGTTTGAACAAGTGCGCCACAGCCAGAGCGTGGTCGTGCTGGCCGACCCGCATGGCATGCTCATGCACACGCTGGGCGATGTGAGTTTTGTCGGCAAAGCCGAGCGTGTGGCGTTGACCAGCGGTGCCTCGTGGCACGAGGCGCACCGGGGCACCAACGCCATTGGCACCGCGCTGGTGGAGCGCAGCGCGGTAGAGATCCATGGCGGCGAACATTTCCTGGAGCGCAACGGGTTTCTGACCTGCGCAGCCTCGCCCATCCTGTCGGCCACGGGCGAGCTCATGGGCGTGCTCGACATTTCTGGCGACCACCGCCATGGCCACGGCCACACGCTGGGCCTGGCCAGCACGGCGGCCCGCATGATCGAGAACCGGCTCATGCTGGCCACCTGCAAACGCAACATCCGCCTGCACCTGCACACCCAGCCCGAGGGCATTGGCAGCATGGCCGAGGGCATCGTCGCGCTGTCGGACGACGGCTGGGTGGTCGGCGCCAACCGCGTGGGGCTGGCCCTGCTGCGGCTCAGCGTAGGCGACATTGGCGCGACCTTGTTGGAGCGTGTGCTGGATGTGCGGCTGGACGACTTGCTGTCGCGCCACAAACGCCGCCCCCAGCAGGTGCAGCAGCTGCGCCTGCACAACGGCGCCGTGCTGTTTGCCCAGGTGCAGGTGGATGCGGCGGTGCTACCAGTTACCAACCTGTCCGTATTGGCCCCGGCCCCTGCCAGCCATTGCGACGCGCTGGCCGCGCTGGACACGGGTGACGCCCGCTGGCGCAGCGCCGCCGACAAGGCGCGCCGCGTGGTGGCCAAGCCGATTCCCGTGCTGATCCAGGGCGAGTCGGGCGTGGGCAAAGAACTCTTCGCCCGTGCCCTGCACGCCAGCGGCCCACGCCGCGCGGCGCCGTTTGTGGCCATCAACTGCGGCGCGATTCCTGAGAGCCTGATCGAGTCGGAGTTGTTTGGCTACGTGGCCGGTGCCTTCACCGGCGCGCGCAAAGAGGGTAGCCTGGGCCGCCTGCGCGAGGCCGAGGGCGGCACGCTGTTTTTGGACGAGATTGGCGATATGCCCCTGCCCATGCAGACCCGGCTGCTGCGCGTGCTGCAGGAGCGCACCGTCACGCCCGTGGGTGCGGGCAAGGCGGTGGCGGTGGACTTTGCACTCGTGTGCGCCACGCACAGCAAGCTGGCCGAGGCGGCCGAGCAGGGCCGCTTTCGTCACGACCTGTACTACCGTATCAACGGCCTCACCGTGCAGCTGCCAGCGTTGCGCGAGCGCAGCGACTTTGCCGCGCTGACCGAGCGCCTGCTGGCCGACCTGAGCCCGGAGCGCGAAGTGCAACTGGCCCCCGAGCTGCTGGCCCGCCTGAGCGCCCACGCCTGGCCCGGCAACCTGCGCCAGTACGCCAGCGTGCTACGCACCGCCTGCGCCATGCTGCTGGACGGGGAGGACACGCTGGACTGGGCGCACATGCCCGACGACCTGGTGGACGCACTCCAAGTGGGTGATGTCGCGAAGACGGTGGTTGTGGAGCCAGCCGTGACCCAAGCCCCGCAAAGCCTGCAGGCCCTGGGCCACGCCGCCATCCAGCAGGCGCTGGAGGCTGCGCGCGGCAACATGTCCTTGGCCGCCCGCCAGTTGGGTATCAGCCGGCAGACGCTGTACCGCAAGCTGCGCCCGGCAGCATGAGCACCTTGGTGCTATGAATTTGCTATTAAATCAATAGCTGTTTGCGCATATTTGGCGAGGGCTGGAGGTCGATATGAGCAAAAATCAGCCTTCTAGAAGCGGCTTTAAATACCGCCCCGTGTGGCTGGCCGGGTTGGCCGCAATGTCTTCCGGCGTGCCCACGCCCACCACCGTGCCCCCACCGGCGCCGCCTTCGGGGCCGATGTCGATCAGCCAGTCCGCGGTTTTGATCACGTCCAGGTTGTGCTCGATGATGACGATGGTGTTGCCCGCGTCGCGCAGCTGGTGCAGCACCTTGAGCAGCAGTGCAATGTCGGCAAAGTGCAGGCCGGTGGTGGGCTCGTCCAGGATGTAGAGCGTGCGGCCGGTGTCGCGCTTGGAGAGTTCCAGCGCCAGCTTCACGCGCTGCGCCTCGCCGCCCGACAGCGTGGTGGCCGCCTGGCCCAGGCGGATGTAGGACAGGCCCACGTCCAGCAGGGTTTGCAGCTTGCGCGCGATGGTGGGCACGGCGTGCAGGAACTCGTAGGCGGCTTCCACCGTCATGTCCAGAATCTGCGCGATGTTCTTGCCCTTGTAGAGCACTTCCAGCGTCTCGCGGTTGTAGCGCTGCCCGGCGCACACGTCGCAGGGCACGTACACGTCGGGCAGAAAGTGCATCTCCACCTTCACCATGCCGTCGCCCTGGCAGGCTTCGCAGCGGCCGCCGGCCACGTTGAAGCTGAAGCGCCCCGGGCCGTAGCCGCGTTCGCGCGCGGTGGGTACCTCGGCCATCAGCTCGCGGATGGGGGTGAACAGGCCGGTGTAGGTGGCCGGGTTGCTTCGCGGCGTGCGGCCAATCGGGCGACTGGTCGACGTTGATGACCTTGTCGAAGTACTGGATGCCGTCAATGCTCTCGTGCGCTGCGGGCTCGTCGTGCGCGCGGTAGAGCTGGCGCGCCACGGCGGCGTACAGCGTGTCGTTCACCAGCGTGCTTTTGCCCGAGCCGGACACGCCGGTCACGCAGGTGAGCAGGCCTACCGGGAAATCGACGTTCACGTTCTTCAGGTTGTGGCCGCTGGCGCCGCTGATGCGGATGGCCTGCATGTCGCCCTGGGTGGCGATGTGGTGGGCTTGACGTTCGGCCCACGCCAGAGCGGCCTTGCTGGGCGCGCCTTTGCCACCGGCTGCTTTGGCGACGGGCTTGGCTTCTGCCACCACGGGCAGCCAGGGCGTGCGGCGCTTGGGCACTTCAATCTGCAGCGTTTTGGCCAGGTACTGGCCGGTCAGCGAATCGGGGTGGGCCTTGACCTCGTCAAACGTGCCCTGGGCAATGACGCGCCCGCCGTGCACGCCCGCACCCAGACCCATATCAATGACATGGTCTGCCGCGCGCATCATGTCCTCGTCGTGCTCCACCACCAGCACGCTGTTGCCAATGTCGCGCAGATGCTGCAGCGTGCCAATCAGGCGGTCGTTGTCGCGCTGGTGCAGGCCGATGCTGGGCTCGTCCAGCACATACATCACGCCGGTCAGGCCCGAGCCGATTTGTGACGCCAGGCGGATGCGTTGGCTCTCGCCACCGCTCAGGGTCTCGGCACTGCGGTCCAGGCTCAGGTAGTTCAGGCCCACGTCGTTCAAAAACTTGAGCCGCAGGCCAATCTCGCGGATCACCTTGGACGCGATTTCGCCACGCGCACCGGGCATCTGCAACGTGTTGAAGTAATCAAAGCTCTCGCGCAGCGTGGCGTGGCTGATCTCGTAGATGGCGCGGGCCTGGTCGCCTTCGCCCACTTTCACATGGCGCGCTTCCTTGCGCAGGCGCGAGCCCCCGCAGTCGGGGCAGGGCTGGGTGCTGCGCAGGCGGCCCAGGTCTTCGCGCACCAGGGCCGAATCGGTCTCGCGGTAGCGCCGCTGCATATTGGGGATGATGCCTTCGAAGGGGTGTTTCTTGGTAACCTTCTTGCCTTGCTGGGCACCCGAGTCCATCACGTAGCTGAACTTGATCTCTTCCTCGCCCGAGCCAAACAGGATGGCGTTTCGCACGTGCTCTGGCAGGCTCTCGAACGACGCGTCGATGTCGAACTGGTAGTGCTTGGCCAGGCTCTCCAGCATGCTGAAGTAGTAGCCGTTGCGCCGGTCCCAGCCCTTGATGGCGCCGCTGGCCAGGCTCAGCGTGGGGAAGGCGACCACGCGCGTGGGATCAAAGAACTCGTGGTTGCCCAGGCCGTCGCAGGTGGGGCAGGCGCCCACGGGCGAGTTGAAGGAGAACAGCCGGGGCTCCAGCTCGGCAATCGAGTAGTTGCAGATCGGGCAGGCGAATTTGGCGTTAAACAGGTGCTCGGCCCCGGTGTCCATCTCCAGCGCAATCGCCCGGCCACCGGCCAGGCGCAGGGCCGCTTCAAAGCTTTCGGCCAAGCGCTGCTTCAGGTCGGCGCGCACCTTGATGCGGTCCACCACCACGTCAATGTCGTGTTTTTCTGTCTTCTTCAGTTTGGGCAGGTTTTCCGCTTCCACGGCTTCGCCGTTGATGCGAAAGCGCACATAGCCTTGGGCCTGCATGTCGGCAAACACCTCCAGAAACTCGCCCTTTTTCTCGCGCGCTACGGGAGCGAGGATCATCAGTTTGGTTTCTTCGGGCAGGGCCAGCACTGCGTCCACCATCTGGCTGACCGTCTGGCTTTGCAGCGGCAAGTTGTGGTCCGGGCAAAACGGGGTGCCCGCGCGGGCGAACAGCAGGCGCAGGTAGTCGTGGATTTCGGTCACCGTGCCTACGGTGGAGCGCGGGTTATGGCTGGTGGCCTTTTGCTCGATGCTGATGGCGGGCGACAGGCCCTCGATCATGTCCACATCAGGCTTGTCCATGAGCTGCAGGAACTGCCGCGCGTAGGTGCTCAGGCTCTCCACATAGCGGCGCTGGCCTTCGGCGTACAGCGTGTCAAACGCCAGGCTGGACTTGCCTGAGCCCGACAGCCCTGTGATCACCACCAGCTGGTTGCGCGGGATGTCCAGGTCGATGTTCTTGAGGTTGTGGGTGCGGGCGCCCCGCACGCTGATGTTCTGCTGCTGCAGGGCCCGGGCGAGGTACTTGCCGTCGTCAGTGGGAGAGTTCAAGGGTGTGGCCGCCAAAGGAGTAACCCGCCATGATAGACAATGTCGGGCTGCGGTGTCGCCCCCTGGTTTCTGCCGCCTTTATTGCCCGAGAGTGACTGCCGTGTCTGCCCCCTCTGTTCCCGATACCACCATGACGCCGCTGGAGCGGCGCTCCAGTGCCTCGCTGGCACTGATTTTTGCCTTGCGCATGCTGGGGCTGTTTTTGGTGCTTCCGGTGTTTGCGCTGGAGGCGCGCAAATACCCCGGTGGCGACGACACGGCACTGGTGGGTATGGCCATGGGCATTTATGGCCTCACCCAGGGGCTGTTACAAATCCCGTTTGGCATCGCCTCAGATCGCTTTGGACGCAAACCTGTCATGGTGCTGGGCTTGTTTGTGTTTGCAGCGGGCAGCGCCATTGCTGCCTGGGCGCCCACACTCCATTGGTTGGTGGCGGGGCGCGCTTTGCAAGGAGCTGGTGCCATTTCTGCGGCGGTGACCGCCCTTTTGGCTGACCAGACCCGCGACGCTGTGCGTACCAAGGCCATGGCGCTGGTGGGAGCCAGTATTGGCCTGGTGTTTGCGGTGTCTCTGGTGCTGTCGCCTCTGCTGGCGGCCTATGTGGGTTTGCATGGCCTGTTTGCCTTGACATCCCTGTTGGCCGTGGGGGGGATTGCGGTGGTTCTGTGGTGGGTGCCGCCTGAACCGGCCCAGCAGGTAGACCAGGCGCGCGGGGGCTTGCTGGCCGTGCTGCGCCAGCCCGCACTGCTGCGCCTGAACGTGGGTGTTTTTGTGCTGCACGCCGTGCAGCTGGCGATGTGGGTGGCGTTGCCGGCCCTGCTGGTGCAGGCCGGGCTGGTGCGTGATTTGCACTGGCAGGTGTACCTGCCAGCGGTGCTGGCCTCGTTTGTGGTGATGGGTGCCGTCCTGTTCCCGCTGGAAAAACGTGGGTATTTGCGGGCCGTGTTTTTGGTGGCCATTGGATTGATCGGTCTGGTGCAGCTGGTGCTACTCGTGCTGAGTGGATCGACGCCGGGCATTTGGACGCTGGGGCTACTGCTGCTGGTGTTCTTCTGCGGCTTCAATGTGCTGGAAGCCAGTCAGCCCAGCCTGGCGTCGCGGGTGGCACCCGCCGCGTCGCGTGGTGCAGCGCTGGGGGTGTACAACACCTTGCAGTCGCTGGGATTTTTCACCGGAGGCGCTGTGGGGGGCTGGCTCGTGAAGTCAACTGGACCGCAGGCCCTGTTTGGCGCCTGTGCGCTGGCGATGCTGGCTTGGCTGGTGGTGGCTTGGCCCATGCGGGCTCCGGCGGCCCGGGCAGCGGCATAATCTGCGATTAATCTGGAGAAAGTCCCATGGCATCCGTCAACAAAGTCATTCTGGTCGGCAATTGCGGCCGCGATCCCGAAATCCGCTATCTGCCTTCCGGTCAGGCGGTGGCGAACGTCAGCGTAGCCACCAGCAGCCGCCGCAAGGACAAGAACACCGGCGAATCCATTGAAGACACCCAGTGGCACCGTGTCACCTTTTATGACCGATTGGCCGAGATTGCCGGTGAATACGTGAAAAAAGGCCGTCCTATCTACGTGGAAGGTCGCCTCAAGTACGGCAAGTACACCGACCAGTCGGGCGTCGAAAAAAACACTGTCGACATTGTGGCCACCGAGCTGCAACTGCTGGGCGGCCGTGAAGGCATGGGTGGCCCTGCTGGTGATGGCGATGAGGGCGGTGGTTACCAGCAGGCTCCCCGCCGCGCCGCGCCGCCACCCCGTGCCGCGGCCCCTGCGCCGGCGCCTCGCCAGGCCCCTGCACCACGCCCAGCCAGTGGTTTTGACGACATGGACGACGACATTCCGTTCTGACCCAACGCCAGGCAAAGAAAAAGCGACCCGAGGGTCGCTTTTTCTTTGGGCGGATGGCTGGATTAGAAGGTGCGGCCTTTGGTCACGGTTTCGCGGACGATTTTCCAGCTGTCCCCCACACGGGTCAGGGACAGAGTTTTCTCCACGCTGTCACGGTAGTCCACCGAGCCATATTCCTGTTTGAACGAAACTTCTGCGCTTTGGGCATCGCAGGCCAGCTGCTTGATGTCGCTGATGGCAGCTTGGATGTCGCCTTGTTTGCCGATGCGTTTCTTGCGCAGGTTTTCCCAGGCGTTACGGCTCAGGCCCATGGCTGGGACAAAGTTGGCGGCGTAGTGGCCTAAATAGCTGTTTGCATCCTTGGAGTTCCAAGCCGCCAGCCAGGTTTGAACTGCTGAGGGGATCTGGGTGCAGGCCTGTGCCACGGGGTCAGGTTTGGGCACCACAGGGGCTGGCGCTACCACGACGGGAGCGGGCGGTGGCTCCGGCGGTACCGGTTTGAGGCTTGCCATGGGCACGGGAGTTTTCTCAATGGAGGGCAGGGTGTGGCTGCTGCATTCCATCAGGTCGTCCTTGTCCTCGGTGCCGCCTGCCGTGCTGGGCAGATCGGTCGACAGCGGACGTAATTGCAGCGCCTGGAGTAGAGAG
The DNA here is from genome assembly GCF_034519335.1 of Rhodoferax sp. Taxonomy (GTDB): domain Bacteria; phylum Pseudomonadota; class Gammaproteobacteria; order Burkholderiales; family Burkholderiaceae_C; genus Allorhodoferax. The sequence continues at coordinate 5,764 of NZ_JAXHOL010000030.1, read as the reverse complement.
CCTGATGAGGCCAGTACCCGTGCATGGGCTAGTTGCAGGTCGTACTCAGCATTGGCCAGCGCGCGGCGCGCTTGGTAGTACTCGTTTTCTGTATCCAGCAAGTCCAGCAGGGAGCGCTGGCCAATATCGAACTGCTGCTGGTAGGCCACGCGGGCCTTGGAAGTGGATAGCTCATGCTGTTGCAGCAACTTGATTTGTGAGCCCAGGCGCACAGAGTCGTTGTAGGCAATCTGGCCAGTCTGCCATGTGTCGCGACAGGCTTTGTCGCGCAGGTCGAAGGCGACATTGAGTTTTGCGGCGTATTGCTTGATCTTGGCGATGTCCGAGCCGCCACGGAACAAGTTGTAGCTCAGTACCAGTTCCAGCACGGAGTCGCGGTAATCACCGTTGACTCCGCTCTGGTTGGTTTCAAAGCTTTGGCGTGCACGGAACTCCAGCGTTGGGTAGAGCGGTGACTTGCGCAGGTTCATGTCGGCGCGGAATGCGCGTAGGGTCGAGACTGACGCCAGAAAATCCGGGTTTTGGGCGACGGCCCCCCTTAAAAACTCAATGCCTTGGGGCATGGCACCCACCAGCGGCTGGGGCGGGTTAAGGGTGGCGGCAGGAATGTCACCGACCAAGCGTTGGTAGCGGGCCGACACGTCATGCAGGTTGCTGACTTCGGTGATCCAGTTGGACTCGGCGAGCGCCATGCGGCCTGAGGCTTGTTCCAAGTCCACCCGCCGTCCCACCCCAGCCTGTACTTTCTGATTCAGGCGTTCATACACTTCGCGATGGGTAAGCAGGTTGTCTGCGGCCATTTCGACCAGCTCGCGGTAGCGGATCACATCCAGATAGGCGCGTGCCGTTTCCAGTCCAATCTGGTTGCTGGCAGATTGGAGTTCGTAGTAGCTGGCTTGTTGGGTATGACTCAGCCGGCGCACCTCGTTCAGGGTGGCGAAGCCGTCAAACAGGGTTTGGCGCAACTGGATGCTGGCACGGTTGGCGTTGTAGGACTTGGCGTCTGCCAGTGAGGGTTTGACGGTCTCGTTGGTCGAGGTTCCAGCTTCCAGGTCCACCCGCGGTAACCAAGCGCCTTCTGCGGACTTGCGTTCTTGCTGGGAAGCTTCGAAATTGTGGAAGCGGTACTTGACTTCTGGGTTCTGCAGAACTGCGCGCTCCACAGCGTCTTTGAGCGTGGTCGGGGAGGCGGTGAGATTTGTCGTTTGGGCCTGAACCCCCCACGTGAGGGTGATAAGCGCAATAGCTTGGCTGATAGTTGTCAGTCGGGTCATGGATAGAAACTTCTTTGGGTTCAAGCGTGCCATGCTTGTGTGTAGAGAGATACGCTATGCTAATCTTTCGCCCAGCGCCTGCCGCAGGATTATCGTGGAGTCCATCTTTTTTGGACACCCTTTGGCTACTACTCCAAGGCGGTAAACCCGGCCTAAATGCGATGGATTTCACGTTATCCGCACTTTTTTTGCAAGGCCCCGGCGCCCATGAGTAGGAGCGCTTGCCGCCGCTTTATGCGCGTGGCTTCATGGCGCGGCTTGTCAGCCCTTGTGTGCTGTCTCGCTCTGGGGCTAATGGTTGATGCAGCTATTGGGGCTGCCGACTTTGACAAGCTGTTGTCCAGTTTGACCCAGCGTTGGGGTAATGCACCTACGGCCAAGTTCAATGCTTGGCGGGCGGTGGTGCAGGCCAGTATTGCCGCTTCTGATGCAGAGCGCATCAAGCGGATGAACAGTTTTTTTAATCAGCAACTGCAGTTTGCAGAGGATGGCGTGGTGTGGTCGCAGCCGGATTATTGGGCGACTCCCATGGAGTCGATAGGACGTGGTGCTGGGGATTGCGAAGATTTTTCCATCGCAAAGTACTTCACCTTGTTACAGACTGGATTGGCGCCAGACAAGCTGCGACTGATTTATGTTCGTGCCAAAACAGGTGGCGCAGAAGGTGCGCCGACGCAGGCCCACATGGTGTTGGCCTATTACGCGCAGCCTGACGCAGAACCCCTGATCATGGACAACCTGATCCCTGATATCCGGCCCGCTTCCCGTCGGCCGGATTTGGTGCCGGTTTTCAGTTTTAACAGCGCGGGCGTCTTTGCTGGCATCGCGGGTGGCGGGTCAGCTGCCGCAGGAGGAACAGGGCGGTTGTCGCGCTGGGAAGATTTGCTGCAGCGCGCCAGGGCAGAAGGTTTTGAATAAGTCGTTGGCCTGAGGAGATAGTTATGTCGATGTACCGTCAGTTGTGGTTGGCCATTGTGGCCAGTATGTTGCTGGCCTTGGGTGGAAGTTTGCTGGCTTCTTTGCTCAGTGCCCGTGGGTACTTGGAGTCCCAGTTGGCAATCAAAAATACGGACAACGCAACAGCACTGGCGTTGTCCCTGAGCCAGGGAAATCCTGATGCGGTGATTGCAGATCTGGTGGTGGCGTCTTTGTTCGACAGTGGCCATTACGAGCTAATCCGTATCACTGATCCTGCGGGCAAGCCTATATCTGAGCGGGTGAGCGAAGCCAAAGAAGCTGGGGCTCCTGCTTGGTTCATTCATTTATTGCCCATCGCTGCCAGCCCAGGGCAAGCGCAAATTACCAGCGGCTGGAAGCAGTTTGGTACCGTGACTTTGGTCAGCCACAGCCGATTTGCCTATGGAGCATTGTGGAAGAGTGCATACGAAATGGTGCTCGCCCTGTGTGTGGCAGGTGTGGTGGGCGGTTTGCTGGGGTCTATGGTGTTAGGACGCATCCGCAAGCCCTTAAACACGGTAATTGAACAGGCTCGGGCCATTACCCAACGCCGGTTTGTGACAGTTGATGAACCCAAGGTGCCCGAACTCAAGCAGTTGGCGATTGCCATGAATGCTACGGTGGGACGCCTCAAGAGCATGTTCGAGGAGGAAGCATCCCGTTTGGAGGTGGTGCGGCAAGAAGCCAATTTCGATCCGTTGACGGGATTGGCTAACCGTTCGCATTTTATGGCGCGCTTGCGGCAATGTATTGACGCCGAGGACTCTGTGGGTGGCGGATTGGTCTTGGTGCGTTTGGCCAATCTTGCGGAGATCAACCGGCGCCTTGGGCGCCAAGCGACGGACGACTTTTTGAAAGCCGCTGGAAATGCGATCGCTGCCTGTGCCCGCAGTGTGCCGAACGGGGTCGGTGCGCGGCTTAATGGGGCCGATTTTGCCGTGCTGTTGCCTGGAGATCGAGCCGGAATTGCCTTGGCACGGCAGCTCTTGGCGCAATTGGTGCAGGTGGCGGCCCCCTTCGTCGACGGACAATCCAGTGCTTGGCTGGGTGTTGGGCAGTTTGACCAAGGTGAGGACATGGGAGGGCTTTTGGCGCGTGTGGACTTGGCGCTAGCCTCAGTGGAGGCGGGTCATGCGGATGGGGTACTTGAAGCGCTGCGTGACACGACGGATGAAATGCCACGCACGGCAGATCAGTGGTCTGTGATGATTCTGCGTGCCTTGGAGCACGGTTGGGTTCGATTGATTTCCTTTCCCGTTGTCAATGCAGAGGGTGGGTTGTCGCACCGTGAGTGCCCCCTGCGGTTGATGTTTGATGAAAAGGGGGAGTGGCTTCCAGCGGGCAGATTTTTACCCGTGGCTGAGCGTTTGAAGCTGACTCCCGCCTTGGATCTGGCGGCGGTTCAGTTGGGCTTGAAAGAGCTTCGTGCCCAGCCGCAATTGAATGGGTTGGCAATCAATCTGTCGGCAAGCTCAATGCAGGACTCGCAGTTTGGGGCACGATTGATGTCTTTAATTGATACCCACAAAGATGTGGCTAGGCGCTTGTGGTTAGAAGTGTCAGAGGCCGGAGCACTGCAACATCTGCCTGCATTTAAAGTGTTGTGTAATCAACTCAAGAGCCGGGGGTGCCGTACGGGCCTCGAACATTATGGCCACCATTTCAGCCAGATTGGCTTGCTGCATGAGTTGGGTTTGGACTATCTTAAAGTCGATGCAAGTTTTGTGCGCGGAGTGGATGCCAATGCAGGGAACGCGGCTTTCCTTAAGGGGCTATGCAGCATTGCCCACAATATCGGCCTGCAGGTACTGGCGGAAGGGGTTGCCACCAGTGCAGAGTTAACTGCGCTGGTAGGCTTGGGATTTGACGGTGCAACTGGTCCGGGTGTTCAGTCAAGTGTTGTTGACTAATTGGGGGGTAGTCTCAATCTGAGACTAATTTGTTGTTACCCAATAAGTTGGCGATCAACGCTGCGTCGGAAGTGCTGCCATATAGAGAAGACAAATTAACCCCAGTAAGCACGATTTGTTGCGTTTCGGCGGACGTTGTGTAAGTGCCGCCTACTGTATGAGCGTCAGCAGCGAAACCTCCAGTGTGGCTGATATGAACAATCGTGTTTCCTCCCGAAACCTCGAAGTGCAGGTAGTCTTGCAAATTCCCCGAGTTTTCATTCTGAAGCAAGTCCTGCAAATTCAGAACATCGCCACCGGATGTTTGGGATGCTGTACTGAAGTTTGTGATGGTGTCTGTCGCAGGTGTCCCCGCATTGCCTTGATCGCCTAGGCGCCAAACAAAAACATCGGATATCAGATCAGTCGTGGAGCCGGTATTGCCTCCTGTCAGCGTATCGTTGCCTGTTCCGCCCCAAATAATGTCTGCCCCGCTTCCTCCGACCAAGGTGTCGGCACCGGCCCCCCCAACTAGGACATCGTTGCCTGTACCTCCGGTCAGGGTGTCCCCTCCGCCACCGCCAACCAGAACATCGTTTGTATTGGTACCTGTGAGTGAGTTTGCGGAGTTTGTTCCTGCTTGAAAGGCAGATGTGGACGCTCCCGTGAGAGTCATTGTTGTTGTGTTGCTTGCGCTATCGTTATTGGATATCTCTGAGGAGGTGCTTGCAACCGTAACTGTTGCATCGCTGGTAGAAAGAACGAATAAGTTGTGTGTGTCCCAGCTTGTAACATTCACACTTGTTGATCCGACGCTGCTCGAGAAAAAGTTGTTTCCATCTGTCAATATGGTTCCAACAGGAATCGCGCCGACTGTAATCGCCAAGGATTCTGATCCATCCAAATCTGTCAGGGCCGCTGTGATAGTTCCTATTGTGATACTTGATGCACTGTTGGACGGGATGGCATAGAACCCGCCGTCGTTAATGGCCGTGAATGGGCTGAGATCCACTCCGCTGTTTGTAATTACGCTGCTCGTGGAGTACAGCTTGTAATTGTTTGTGCCTAATGTTGAAAATGTTGCTGCAGTGGCTGAGCCTGTGATTTGATCGCCCAAGGTAAGGTTAAGCTCTCCCGCGCCATCTCCGTTGTAGTAAATAATTTCAACGCTGTAGTAGCCACTAGTTGTTACTACCTTCGGGGCAACGGTTGCATTTGCTGAGCTAGTGGTGGGAATGGCGCCCCAGTTGTTATGACCAGAGCTAAACATGTCGACCCCGCCAATCGTAACAAGCAGCGTGTCATCGCGAGTGCCACCTAAGGTATAGGTGTGTCCAGCTTCTAAATAGATAAACCCTGTGTATCTGTAGGCTGTATCGAATGCTGCAGCCGTTCCACCTACATTGCTGCCATTTGTTGTGGTCGTCGTGCTAGTCAGTGCTACTGTAGTTGCGATGGTTGATGCAGATGGTGTTGTCGCTTCAATATTTGCTTCTACGGTGGCAATGTTTCCTGCGTTGGCTGCGGAGACACTTGCGATGGCGGTGTAGTAACTGCGGGTCAACCCATCACCGGTGGCGATCACGGTGCTCGAGGTGTTTGTGAGGGTGCGTGTGCTGACTAACAGAGCTGGAGTATCGGCAT
>NZ_JAXHOL010000026.1:0-130569 GCF_034519335.1 Rhodoferax sp. | reverse complement strand
GAGGCCCAGGTGTTGGGCGGCTCCCAGCAGGTCAGAGGTGGTGACTGCGTCGGTGCTGGCGATGCCCATCTGGTGGGCTAGGGTGGCGGGGTCGGCGGCTATCTGGTGGAAGCGGGCTATCGTGCATAGCGATGCCAGAGCGGTACTGTTCGACGTGGTTGCTGGAATCGACGCTCCCACAGAAGGGACACCATCACCGGTCTTCGGCGGATTGGCATCTGATGTATCCACGGTAGCGTTCAAACCTGACATAGGGGTACCTTGTTTGAACGTGCTTTGCCAACATCGGCATCAGGCACCTCCAAACGACTCTCTTCATCTTTGTGTGTGACAGATTGAATCGTAGGGGGCTTCCTAAATTTTGGATATCCCCCATATAAGGGACAAAGGCATATTTATTTACCTTCCTCAAGCGCGATATGCTTACCGCCTAATCAAAAAGCGCGTTCGGTTCAGGCCGCATGGATGGCCTGGTGCTGACGCAGGTGTAGCTGGAACCGCTCGTCATAGTCTTCCCCCACGGCGGCAATGACGCTCTGCCGGGCCGCCAGCGCCGCCCGCCACGCTGACGCGCGCGGAAGGTTTTCGAAGATCGGCTGTGACACCGTCGGGTCCAGAATGTCGAAGTATCGGAAGAGGGGCGCGAAAACCACGTCGACCATGCCAAAGGCGGCACCGCCGAAATAGGGCCGTTCCACAAGCACTGTCTCCAGTTGCTGGAGTCTGTACCGGAACGCCGACTGCTTTGCATCTGCGGTCGGGCGATCCTTGGCGTTGAGGAACTGCCAGGCCTCGGCGAGGGTCGCCGTGCCGAACTCGATCCAGCCCCGCTGCCGGGCACGCGACAGCGCATCGGCTGAGTACAGCCTTGCGCCGGCCTGAGATTCTTCGAGATACTCGCAGATCACCATGCTCTCAAAAAGGACGGCGTCCGGCCCATCCGCCTGGCTTACCTTGAGCAAGGGCACCTTGCCGGTCAGTGAAAGCGCCAGAAACCAGTCGGGCTTGGCCGCGAGATCGATGTCGATCCTGCTGAACGACACGCCCTTTTCCAGAAGGACGATCGCCGCCCGTTGAACGAATGGGCAGAGTGGATGGCTGATGAGCGTCAGGCTGGTATCTGGCATGGTGGCCTTTCTAAGTATCAACACGGAGGTGTGCGCTGTCGTGCCGGCGTCAGAGCAACTGGCCGCCCGAGATATCGAAGGTCGTGCCGTTCGCCCAGCCCATGTCGTCCGACAAAATCGCGGCGACGGCGCCGCCGATATCGTCAGGCAGGCCGACCCGACCCAGCGCGATGCCTTGCGCCACATAGGCATTCACATCCTGGTTGTCACGCACCGCACCGCCGCCAAAATCGGTTGCAATGGCACCAGGAGAAATGGCATTCACCCGAATTCGACGGGAACCAAGCTCTACGGCTAAGTAACGGGTCAGCACTTCTACCGCAGCCTTCACTGCCGCATAGACGCTGTACCCTGGCATCGTAAAACGCACGAAACCGGATGACATATTCAGAATCCGACCGCCGTCCTCTACGAGCGGCAGCAGCTTCTGTGTCAGAAAAATTGGACCGCGAAGATGCGTTTCGACCAGGGACGAAAACTGCTCCTCCGTCGCGTCTACAAAATTCGAAAAGAGGCCATTGCCGGCATTGTTGATGAGGAAGTCGAAGCGATCGCGGCCGAAATCAGTCTTCAGGGTAGTCGCCACTGCGCCTGAAAAAGCCTGGTAACTGGCGGTATCGGTAATGTTGAGTGGCAGCATGGTGGCCTTGCCGCCCTGTGCTTCTATTTCCTGCTTCAGCGTCTCGGCTTCCGCAGCGCCGCTGCGGTAGGTGCCGATGATGTGGACACCCCGCTTGGCGAGGTGTAAGGCCATGTTGCGGCCAAGGCCGCGGCTGGCGCCAGTGATGAGTGCAATCTTTTGGGTCATGGGTTTCTCTGCTAAGTTAGGCGCCAAAATCGGCGCTTTCTGGAGATGCCCATGGTAGGCAACGGCCTGCTTTTGGCCCACGCCAATACGCTCAGTTCATTGCCTGATTGTCTCAATCGCTATGAGCGGCGCTCGTGCCCTCGGCATAATGGGCGCATGAAAAACGATCTTGCACCGCATCTGGATATCGCCTTGCGCCATGCGCCACCGGGCCTGACCGTGACACAGATCCCACGGGTGGACATTTGCGTCGGGCAAGGCTCTACGGACAAGGCGCCATGCCTGTACCGATCGATGATTTGCTTCATCCTGCAGGGCTCGAAGCGCGTTGCCCTTAACGACAACCTTCTCAGCTACGACAGTCACCACTATCTCATCAGTGCCCTGGAATTGCCATTGATTGGACAGATTCTTGACGCCGAAGATGGGCGGCCCTACGTTGCGGTGTCCCTCGTGCTGGATCCGTCCATCCTCGCGGAATTGGCAGCGACCATGCCAGCGGTTCGTGAGAATGAACATAAAGGCGTTGGCGTCACCATCCACCCGATGTCTGATGCGCTGCGTGAAACCTTGCTCCGCCTGTTGTCCTTGCTCGATACGCCCGCCGATATTCCGATTCTCAGCCCCATGATTGAGCGGGAATTGCTCTATCGTCTCTTGCAAGGCCCCCAAGGCCGACTGTTGCGTCAGATTGCCCAACCCGAAGGGGCACTGGGTAGCATCCGGCGAGCCGTTGAATGGATTCGGGACAACCAGACTAGCCGTTTGCGCATCGAGGCCTTGTGCGACGCAAGCCGTATGAGCCGCGCTAGCCTGCATCGCCATTTTTTGACGATGACAGGCTTCAGTCCTATCCAGTACCAAAAGCAGCTTCGATTGCAGAAAGCTCGCCAACTTTTGCTGGCCGGCGAACATCGCGCGTCTGACGTAGCGTTCGCTGTAGGCTATGAAAGCGCATCCCAATTCAGCCGCGAATATCTACGGCAATTTGGTGCACCGCCTGCACGCGACGTGCGCGAGATACGGCAGGCGATTGGCGCCCCCGTTACAGCTTAAACGGCAGCCCAATTTGTGGGTTGCGGGGGCCTAGCCGTCCCATCAACCCAAATGGGAACCGGGCCCATTAGCACACGGTGGAAACACGCCCATCCAAAGCGAGCCTTTCTTTGGTAATCGTTAGTTCTTCTCATAGTGAAGTTCGAGCGATTTTTGAAGCGGTTTTCAACATAGGGCACCCTAAGGGGACTTTAGTTCTTAGCAGTAGATCAATTCACGACCGCTTCGAGTATGGGCGTTGCAACTGGCAGGCCAGCTGCTTCCCAAGCCTTCATTCCGCCCCGGTACCAGCCAACATTTTTGTACCCAATCTTCAATGCCCGCAACGCCGCATTCGCGGCCGTCCAAGTCTCCTTTGAGCGTGCGAAGAATACGATAGGCCTCTCCATATCTGGGGCCAAAATCTGGATCAAAGCCTTGTAGCGGGCTTCTAGCGCAACATCCTCGCTGCCTTCGTATGCCATTCCAGCACTGAGAAGGGAAACAGCTGTTGGAATGGTCTTGTCCATCACGTCGACATCAATGAGCACGGGGCTTTGGCTTGGCTTCTTTAGACCCATTGCAATCTCGGACGTAGTGTAGTTTTTGATGCCAGCTATTGTGTTGGGCGTCATTTCAAAAAGGTACTTGGAACGAATGCCGTTGAACCGAACGTACTCGCCACCTGTAACTTCATCTGCAAATTGGGTTTGCGTTGGAATTTCTAGCCTTTGCAAAGCCTCCTGATGGCTTTGGGCTACAGATTGATGCCAAGGCGCGAGGTCATATTCATCCAGCGCAAAAACTTGGCACAAGGAAACAGGTCGGGTTTTACGGTGGTTACAAGAATAAGTGGCCGCCGCAATAGCACTGAACTCGTTTTGGACATCCCAGTTATTCGCGAACCCGAACCCTGTCACAGGAAACGCTAAGGCTTTGTGCTTGCCCCTCGTGGGATGCGCGAGCAACAACTCTTTGCAACGTTCGGAGTCACAATGCTTCGGAGCCAAAGCGCTCACGTAGCCTCCAAAATCTTCAATCTTTTGGGTCAATGCAATGCCCATCAACTGATCCGACTTCTTCATACTGTCTGGCAATTCGATATGCGTTGTCGCATCAGAAGTAACCAGTCCCAAGCTCATCGCAGTTTCATTGGGGTACACAGTGCATTTGTCCAAGGGCGACTGGGCATTGCGGCAATGCAATGCTTTTGCATTGGGCGCTCGCTTTTTATCAAATACTTGGAGCATGGCAGACCGGTCCTCCATGTCATAAAGCGCTTGATTCATGATCTCGGAATTGAAGTTTTCGCCAATGCGAAGCTTCATAAACGCGAAGATTTTTGCCTGCACTTCAGGATCAATCGCACCGGTATGTCTATTGTGTGCGCCATGGATGCCGATGCTGGTCGCGGTACCTGGTGCGATGTCTGCAAAAGTTCTTTCAGTACCACCCAGAAACATCAAAGCACATGCCGAGTTGCACCGTCCACCGATGACGGTTTTGATCTTCCTCTCAGCCAGCATCCGGCCAACACGCAGACCAGTCCAGAGATCGCCACCCGGAGAATTCAAGAACACAAAGGTGTCTACCTCTGGCTTGGCCAGTGCCGCCTCAAACTTCTGGATGTCTTCGCCCAAAGGACCAGATGCAAACACCTGATTTCCTTGAATAAGAAGATCCATGGCTTTGACTTGACCAAAGCCCAGAATAATGGCGAGCATGGGAAGAATTGTTCGAATTTTGAGCAACATGTTTCTACTTTCGCAATTTAAGCGGTGCGTAGCTGCACCGTTGGACTTGTAGCCAAGTCCCTGGATTTTTCTAGCGCTTCGGCGCCATGGATGTACCAAATACGCATCTCATCACTGCCAGGTTTGACACGCAAAGCTCGGCCAACCTGGTCTTTGAAGATATTGCGCCGCAGGTCTTTGATGACTTCTTTGGTAGCTCCAAACGGGGAAATGAAGTCAATCACCCACCCGCGCTTTCCGGACTTCCAATCTACTGGCTGTAGCCCTCTTGGATTGAGAACATACGCAGATTCCTTTTCTTGCGACAACCAAGCCCATGACACATAGGCCACGGGCTTACCATTCTGTGTGTAGACCCGAAACTGCTTGTGCATGAGCGCAGGAACCACCCACTGCAACAAACTGGCCATGGCCCATTTGTGATGCAGTGGAGATTGGCTCATCAACCACGCCACTTGTCCCAGAACCTCCATATTGGAGGTCTCGGGGCCGGTGTCCGAAGCTGGATGGGTAGGTTGTGGCTGGCGTTGGGCCGTCACGCCTGCACCGCCCAGACCTGATTGATCGCGGTTTGTACCGACTGCGGCAAGGTACCGGTTGTGACTCCATAGGCAGTCGTGCCATCATTGGCTGAGAAACTGGCCATGGCCTCCACCAACTGGTTAACCTGGTTATAGGACAGTGCGGCGTCCGCCGTGTAGATACCTTGGACATATCTCTTGGCGTCTGTGCTGTAGTACCAGTCCTTGAAAGTCATGCTGTCGTTGGTGTTCAGAATCTTCATGACCAGGTCATTGTCGATTCGTTCAAACCACAGAGCTTCCTTGTTGACATTGTCCTCCAGCGCAATGATGTCGGTGCCCACAATCCCCGCCTGGTCACTGCCGATGTAGGTGTCCTGGCCATCACCGTAGCCGAAGCGGTACACATCGCGGCCTTGGCTGGCGATAAAGGTGTCATTGCCGTAGGAGCCAATGATGATGTCATCGCCATCGCCTCCGTTGATGGAGTCGTTACCTTCAGCACCCATTAAGAGATCGTTACCTGCATCTCCGTTGAGCACATCATTGCCCACACCACCGGTCATCAGGTCCGCACCAGCACCGCCATGGAGCTCGTCATTCCCCTCTTCGCCAGACAGAATGTCATCGCCATCTTCGCCAAATAGCTTGTCATTGCCTAAGCCACCGAACATAAAGTCGTTTCCGGCCGCGCCGCGCAACTCGTCATTTCCGGTGAGGCCTGCCATCCAGTCTGCATCCGCAGTTCCGGTGAGTGCATCGTCCACACCCGCAGAACCCGCTGCCGGTGCAGCATCAGTACCAGTCTGGGTATTCACAATCTGAGATACGTCAACATCCTTGCCGTCGAAGAATTGCAGCACTTCAACGCGGTTGGCCGCAACATCCCAGTTCTGGATGCGCACGGAGTTAGCGACTTCAGACAATGGCTGGTCCAGTTTGTCTGCGTCACGGATGTAAACGACCATATCGGCCCCATCGCGCTTAAGCACCAAGTGGTCCACCAGGATGCCTGCGCCGAAGAGCAGTTTGTCACCGCCAGGTTTGGTCTTGTCGGTTCCTACGGTGGAGCTACCGGTGTCTAGGACGGTGTCGTGCCCGTCGCCGCGACTGAAAATATAGGTATCGTCGCCAAGACCGCCCTTGACTAGGTCATCGCCTGCTCCACCCATCAGCATGTCGTTGTGGTCAGATCCGACCAGAGTGTCATCCCCGGCGTTGCCACCCAGCCAAGATGACGCTGCCGTAGCGGTCAAAGTATCGCTATCTGCCGTGCCGTTCTGCGCATCGTTCAATGCACCGATGTTGGCGCGGAAGCCGTTGAGGAACTGCAAGGTTTCTACACGGAACTGGGGGGACGTCCAGTTGGTGATAGTGACCTGGTCGAGCGGTGTTGCGCTTGTAGTCATGGTGCCGTTTGCATTGGGCAACGCTTGCAGCTGGATTTGCCAGTCATTGCCCACTTTTTGCATGAGCAGGTCACTGACCGAGATGTTGCTGCCAAACTGGAGTGTGTCATTGCCACCTTCTGCAGCTTGGGTGACTGCGCGATAGCCAGTGCGGGTTTCATTGACCCAGGCTTGCCAAGTTCCCATCTTGCTGTCGCTAAAGGTTTGCAGCACAGACTCCTCGTATTGGTAGGCCTGTTGAACCACCTCCGTGGCTGTCTCGTCAACGATGTCTTGACCATCTCCACGGTTGAAGTGATACACATCATCGCCCAAACCGCCGTTGAGCCAGTCATTGCCGATGCCGCCGCTGAGAACATCATTTCCAGCACCGCCATGGATGGTGTCGTCACCAGCTCCCCCCATCAGGTAGTCGACATCCGCGCCACCGTTCAAGGTGTCATTGCCTGCACCACCAAAAAGGTCGTCTTCCCCCTCGCCGCCATCCAGCGCATCATTGCCTGCACCGCCGACCAGGTAGTCATTGCCTGCCAAGCCTTGCAAAGTGTCATTTCCAGCTCCACCGGAGAGCCAATCGCCTGCAGCAGCCCCCGTTAGCGTATCGTCCGCAGAAAGACCAGATTGCGCTTGCGTGACGTTGCTCATGTCCAGTTTTCGACCATCGGCCAGTTCAATGCTCTCAATGCGATTCATGGCATTGCCCCAACCCTTGATGAGCACCTGGTCCGCCATGGCATCTACCGTAGCAGCGGTTTGGTTCGAATCTTGGAGTGCGATCAACATGTCGCTACCTTGGGTCTGGAAAAACAGGTCTTCCAGAGAAATACCTTGCCCAAACTGAAGCGTGTCATTGCCTCCGTTGTCCTGAACGGTGCGGGTCTTGGTCACGGTACGGTAGTCGTTGACCCAGGTGCCATACTTTGCATCACCCTCGAAGTGCTGGCCGACATACTCCTGCTCGGTGTAGTTCTCTTGGTGGTCAACGTTGTCAAAGATTTCATCTTTGCCATCGCCACGCAAGAAAACGTAGGTGTCGTCACCAGCACCACCTTGTAGGTAGTCATTGCCTGCGCCACCCAGAAGGATGTCGTTTCCTGCACCGCCCCGCAACGTGTCAATGCCGTCCATTCCAATCAAAACGTCATCTCCTGCATCACCTTGCAACAGGTCGTCTCCACTGCCAGCAATCAAGAAATCATCACCAGCACCACCTTTGAGGGTGTCCGCCCCCGTGTCGCCGAATAGGAAGTCTCTACCATCACCTCCGTCAAGCGTATCTTCACCAGCTCCGCCAGTCAGGTAGTCTGTACCCGCCAGACCGTCCAGGGTGTCGTTGCCGCCACCACCGGACAAGAAATCTCCCTCAGCTGTACCTTGCAAGGAGTCAGCTGCGGCCAAGCCGTAGGCGCCGTACATCACTTGGCTAAAGTCGAACTTGCTGCCATCGCCGAAAGCGAAGTTCTCTACGCGCTGACGCTGGTCTGCCCAGTTCTCAACGGTGATTTGGTCAGAAGTTGAAATAACGTCCGGTGCGCTGGAATCACGCAACTTGACCACCATGTCAGCACTAGAACGCTCCAGCACAATATCGGACAAGCTAATGCCTGTGCCAAACTGCAGTGTGTCAATACCACCGTCAATCTGGCCGTAGACATCGACCAAACGAGTGCGGTTCTCATCACGGGTAGCGGCTCGATAACCAGTACGCAGCTCACTGACATACCAAGCGTTTTTGGCGTCGCCGGTCAAAACCTGCTCGGTGTAGGTGTATTGCTCTTGGAAAGACACCGACTCTTGGTAGGCCTCCTTCTTTTTGGACCAACCCTCAACGAATTCAGAAATGGTGTCGGTGCCATCACCGCGTGCATAAAGATACGTGTCGTTACCCGCACCACCCTCTAGACGATCAGAGCCCGTGCCACCGAGCAGCATGTCATCTCCGGAACCGGCTTTCAGGTTATCGTTTCCAGCTCCGCCCATTAAGAAATCAGCCCCACCCGCAGTGTGCAAGACATCATTGCCTGCGCCGCCATCGAAGCTGAAGTCAGTGGTGTCGCTTGTACCGGTGATGGTGTCATCCGCGCTCCCTGCAGCGACTGCTTCTACTTGAATGTCATCCGCCACCAGCACCAGTTGACTGTTGTCCACCACCGTCAAGCTGTCGTAACCGTCTCCACCGTTAATCCGGCTGGACTTGGCGGTACCCACCAGCGTAGACAAGGAAGCCGTATCCGCCGCATCTACAAACAGCTGGTCATGACCGGCGCCTGCCAAAATTTGATCGGCTCCCTCACCTCCAACTAGCAGGTCATTACCTACGCCACCTTTGAGGGTGTCGTCACCTGCGCCACCGTCCAGCAGGACCTGCGTGGTTTTAGAGGACGCATCCAGAACGTTGGCACTGGCATTGCCGGTAGCCCCGATCCAGACAGTTGCATCACTGTCGGCCCCCAGGTTGAAATCTGGGCTGGCTGCATCCGCAGCCATGTTGCGGTAGTTCAGCGAGGAGCCGCTTTCGAACTCGTAGACGGTGTTGCCATCAGCATCCAGACGGGTGCGGTAGCCCAGTGTGTTGTATGCAAAAGCTACGTCAGCTGCCTGGATGATGGTGCCATCTGTGCGCTGCACGTCCGTCAAACCAAACACTTCAGTGCCGTCCGACAGCACTTGGCCCGTGCCGTCTTTGACAGTGAGGTTCATGCTTTGGATGCCGGCTTGAGTAAGCGTTTGCATCTCCCCGTCGTCTGCGACACCATTGCCGTTCGCATCTTTCCAGACCTTAAAGTCTCCAAAGCGATCGTCTTGAGCGTCCAGTACGCCGTCGTGGTTGCTGTCAAAGGTGGCGGCTACTGCCTGCAGATCGGTGTCACCCTCGGCAGTCGTCCATTTGGAGAATGCAATTTCTTTGCTTTGCGTGACTTGGTTGTCGTTGCCTTCGTCAATGACCAAGACGCCATCTTTGGGGCCTGCCCATGCCGTGGATTCACGATAACCGTCATCGTCAAAATCAAAGTTTGTTCCGCCATCGCCCAAGCTTTGCAACGTTACACCGTCACCATCCAGGTCAATGACGATGGGCATACCAGAATCGGTTGACGAGCCATACCGGTTCGTCAAGCTTGTCATTTCGCGGCCCATACTGCCGGTGCTGTCACCGCTATAGTCTGTCGAGGACCAACGGCTGTAGTTGCCGTAGTTTGAATAGAGCTGTTGTTGAATTACTTCTGCCGCGGCTGCTGCTTGGCGAGCACGCTCTGCAGCAATCGCTTGCTCTTTTGCCTGTCGAGCAGCTTCTGCAGTTTTTGCTGATTCTTGAGAGGCTGAGCTGGTTTGACCAACATTGATGGCGGAAGTCAATGTTCCACCATCTAGACGGCGTGGATCATTCTCCATCGCAGGGCGTCGCACAGAAATTACTTTGTCGTCCGAATTCGTAGAAGAATTGGAAACTGTTGAGGCGAATACACTCGCCAAAAAAGGGACTGCCCTCGGTGTTACATAATTATCCCATGCTTCATTTAACTTATGATCAGTGTAAATGCCTGCACCAACTGGAACTACTGCGCCCCAACCAGTTAGTGCAGCAGGTGCAAGAGCTACTCCAACACCAATTCCAGACAATCCAGTAAAAGTATTCTTTGCTGCCTCGTTGATGGCTCCAGGACTAAATGTGAAACCTAAGTACGTGTAGCTAACTCCAGCTGTATATACATCTTTGGCAAACATGCCAGTTTCAACTGCTGCCCCAGCAATACCTATAGCAGGGCCTGCCTGCGCAACGCTACCCCTAGCAGTCGAATAAACGGCCACATTTAAATTTGCGGCCTGAACTTGCCCGAAATTTACAACTCCAGCACTGCCAGCAGACGAAACAATATAGCTGGTAGTCCCGCGAATAGCTACAAACATTGTCATACAACCTCCAAGGTTAAATTTACTTTTTACAATGAATAACGGCTTGAATTACTACTGCATTAATAAAGAATACGCATCCCAAGGCAAGCGGAAAAGCTGCCTCACTTTGTGGTCCAAAAACATAGACAACCAACGAAAAAATTCCCTTGGCAAAGATATTTGAATCAATATGATCAACTTTTATCAAGGGATTCCAATTCAAATATGCATCGAAAAACATAACTGCAGCCAATCCGAAACTAATATTTCTTCCCAAAATTAGCGATTCATACTTTTTTTCAGAATCAGATTGCGCATACTTCATAACAACTCCTTTTCCGGAAATTCAAATAAATTATTCGCAACTCATATTTCTCCTGCGTAAAGCAGGTTGCATATTGATGCAAAAACTCTTCCTCGGCATATTTATACATGCAGGGTTCAACGCTCTCTAAGTGACTCACCACTCATCCTCTGCACCGGACTAAGCAGGAACTCAATAATCCGCCGCTTCCCCGTCTTGATCTCCGCAGTAATGTTCATCCCCGGACTGATAGGTATCTGCTTGCCGTCAACGAGCATGTCCTTCTTGTTGAGCGTCAGGATGGCCGGGTAAAAGCTCCCCCGCTTCTCATCCGTCACCGCATCGGCTGACACGTTGTCCACGGTGGCTTTGACCGTGCCGTACTTGGTAAAGCTGAAGGTCTCCAGCTTGATCTCCGCGGCTTGGCTCGCATTCACAAACCCGATGTCCTGGTTGGCAATGGCCACCTCGGCAGTCACTTGCGTGGCATCCGGAACCACCACCATGAGCTGCTGGGCACTGGTGACCACGCCCCCCGTGGTGTGAATAGCCAGTTGCTGCACCGTGCCGTCTACCGGAGAGACGAGCTGGGTCTGCTTTTCTCTCTGGGTGGCTTTGGAACTGTCCGCGCTGAGCTGGATGCGTTTGGTACTGGCCTGGGCGTAGCGGTCGTTGAGCTGGCGCTGGGTTTCTGCTTTGTAGGCGGCTTTGGTTTGTTCAGTTTCTGCGGCGGTAGCCATTGCTTCGCTGAGTCTGGCTCTCTGGGTGGCCAGGTCGCGTTCCAGCTCCACCCGCTCCCGTGTCTTGTCTTGGGTGGCGTGGCTGGAGATAAAGCCTTGGTCGACCAGCCGGGTGAAGTCCGCTTCCCGGCTTTGGGCCATGGGGACGGTGGCTTCCAGTTTGGCGATGCTGGCTTTGACGGTAGCGATCTCGGCCTGGCGGCGGTTGCTCTCGGCATCGAGCTTGGAGAGCTTGGCGCTGATGTCTTGCCATTCGGAGATGAGCTGCGCCCGAATGGCTTGCCCTTCGACATGCTCAGGGTGAACGGATTTACGGCTATCTTTAACAGTCAAATCACCCTCTAGCCCGCTTATCACCTGCGCAAGCAGCTTCTCTTTTGATAGCAGTTGCAGCAGTGCTTTGGTGCGCTGTTCTTCGCTCAGGGCAGCTTTGTACTGCTCTTGCACGCTGGCCTTGTCGGCACTGGCCATGGTGGGGTCTAGTTCCACCAGCACTTGGCCTGCATGAACCTTGTCGCCGTCTTTGACGAGGACGGCTTTGACGACACTGGCTTCCAGGGGTTGGATGACCTTGGTGCGCTCACTGACGATGATGCGGCCGGGGGCGGTGGCGACGATGTCCACCTCACCGATCAGGGACCAAACCAGGGCCAGGATGAAAAGTCCCATAAGGAGGTAGGCCAGGCGGCGGGGTGCCGGATGCACCGGGGTGTCTTGCAGGCTCAGGGCTGCCGGCAGGAAGGCCACTTCGTCGGCCAGTCTTGCCGGGCCAGCCAGCTCTTTGCGGTGGGCCCAGGCGGCCCGGAAGATTGCCTTGTAGCGGGAGATGAGTTCCAGCGTGGGGTGTCTGGGCTTTACTTCTTCAGCGATGGGGGTGGCTTGAGGTATAGCTTGAGGCATGGCACTGGTGTTCATACCCGCACTCCCTGCAACGTGGGATCCGTGACGTCGCTCTCCACCTTCACCCCATCCTGCATCGCCCACAGGTGGGCGTACAGCCCCTTGGGTTTCTGGATCAGGACTTCATGGGGGCCAGCTTCCACAATGTTGCCCTTCTCCATCACGATGATGCGGTTGGCGTTTCTGACGGCAGACAGGCGGTGGGCAATGATGAGCACGGTTCTGCCCTGGCAGATGTACTGCATGTTCTTCTGGATAATGGCCTCTGACTCGTAGTCCAAGGCACTGGTGGCTTCGTCCAGGATCAGGATGCGGGGGTTGGTGAACAGGGCGCGGGCTATGGCCACGCGTTGGCGCTGGCCACCCGAGAGACTGCCGCCCTGCTCACCCACCACGGTGTCGTAGCCTTCGGGCAGTTCGCTGATGAAGTCGTGCGCACCGGCCAGTTGGGCCACGCGCATCACCGCTTCGATGGGGGCGGCCGGGTCGGCAATGGCGATGTTTTCTCGGATGGAGCGGTTGAAGAGCAGGTTTTCTTGAAGGACTACGCCGACTTGGCGGCGTAGTTGGGCGGCATCTATCAGGCTGATGTCGATGCCGTCGACCAACAATCTGCCGCCTTCGGGGCTGTAGAGGCGCTGAACCAACTTGGTCAGGGTGCTTTTACCGGAGCCGGAGCGGCCGACGATGCCGATGACTTCGCCGGGGCGCACATCCAGGCTGATGCCGTTCAGTACTGGGGCAGCTTCTGGGCGGTAGCGGAAGACGACTTTGTCCAAGGTGATGCGGCCCTTGAGTGCCGGGAGCTGGGCGGTGCTGCTGGGGGGGACTTCGGTGCGGGTGTTCAGGATGTCACCCAGCCTGGCCACTGAGATTCCGGTCTGTTGGAAATCTGTCCATAGCTGGGCCATGCGCATGATGGGCTGCGAAACACGGCCTGCAAACATGTTGAAGGCGACGAACTGACCCACGCTGAGTTGGTTGTCCATGACCAAGTGGGCGCCGTACCACAGCGTGGCGGCATTCACCAGCTTGCCAATCAGGTTCACACCCTCATGGGCCACGCTGGCCAAGTTCTGGGTTTTGAAGGAGGCGGAGACGTAAGACGCGAGTTGGGTGTCCCAGCGTTTGGCGAAGCTGGGCTCCAACGCTGTGGCTTTGACGGTCTGGATGCCGGTGACGGTTTCCACCAGCATGGACTGGTTTTCTGCACCGCGGGCGAACTTGACGTCCAGGCGGGCCCGCAGGATGGGGACCACGGCCAAGGAGAGGCCAAAGTACAACGGCAGGCTGACCAGCACGATGAGGGTCAAGGGCACGCTGTAGAAGAACATGACGGCGATGAAGACCACCGAGAAGACCACGTCCAGCAACACGGTCATGGCGTTGCCGGTGAGGAAGCTGCGGATGTTTTCCAGCTCACGCACGCGGGCAATGGAGTCGCCGACACGGCGGGCTTGGAAGTACGAGAGGGGGAGTTGGATCAGATGGCGGAAGAGCCGGGCGCCGAGTTCGACGTCGATGCGGCTGGTGGTGTGGCTGAAGACGTAGGCGCGTAGCGCATTGAGGACTGACTCAAACACCACCACTATGACCAATCCAATGACCAACACGTCCAGGGTGGTCATGCCTTTGTGAACCAAGACCTTGTCCATCACCACCTGGAAGAACAAGGGGGAGACCAGGGCGAAGAGCTGCAGCATGAAGCTGATCAAGAGCACTTCGCCCAAGAGTTTTCGGTACTTCACCATGCTGGGGATGAACCAGGTGAAGTCAAACTTGGCCAAAGCACCTGCCAATGAGGCGCGGCTGGTGATCAGGATGAGTTCACCGGTCCACTGGGTGGCAAATACTTCTGCCGATTCGATGGTGGGACCAGCAGAAGCACCGGGGGCTGCAGACTTGGCGGGGTCTTGGAACAGGACACGCTTGCCATCGCTTTGGGCCAGGATGACGATACGCAGAGAGCCATCGTCGGTTTTCACCACGGCCAGGGCTGGCAACGGAACCAAACCAAGTCGGTCTATAGAGGAGCGACTGAGTTTGGCTTTGAGGCCCAGGTGTTTGGCAGCACCCAGCAGGTCGGCGGTGGTGACAGCGTCGGTGCTGGCAATGCCCATCTGGTGGGCCAGAGTGGCGGGGTCGGCGGCTACTTGGTGGAAGCGGGCGATGGCGCAGAGAGCTGATAGAGCAGAAGACGCACGGGATTCCGCAACACCCGTTTGCTGGTCTTCCACTGCAGAAATGCTGGCTACGCTGATCTCTGGCCCGCTTGGACCTGCTATCTCGGACACAAAATCCCCTCAAATCCATATCCTTCTGATTGAAGGGACATTGACACTGCGGCGACTTTACACATCTTCACACTTTCCCGCTATCCCCCAAACGGGTGAATTTGCAAGAATTTTTTTTGGGGCGCAGCCAATTGGTACTCACGTTTTTCATTGCGTGCAATGCAGTTGCCTTGCAATGCAAAACCGAAACAAGATGAGGGACTAGTGATGGAGGCAACCAACCGGGAAACATCAGGCTATATAGCAGCTTTGTCACGCCGCCAAGCTTACTTGGATGGTGCCGGAGGGGCGGGTAGCGCCACAAACATATGTGACAGCAGCAAAGTTCCATGCGAAGGGGCACTGGCCGACGGACGGTTGTGCTCTGTGTCGAAATATGCCACCCCGGGAAACACTTTGGACGGATCACGCAGGAGCGCGCCAGCCGCATCCCCCACCATCCGCAGGTCTGACTTCGAAGCTGTCGACAATAGTGAGCGGCGCAATCCCTGGATGCATGCGTTCTGATCGCCAATCACCATCCCGACCATCAAAGCCAATGGCAGACCCTTGGCATAGTCGCCATCCACAAAGCGCCGCATGCCTTCCTTGCCGCGGTAAATTTTGCAACTATTGGACGTGTCCTCCAGCTTTTTGAACTCGAAGATCAGCTCAATCCGAACAGCTTTCTTGCTGGATTTGGCGTTCGACTTGTAGACAATGTCTTTGCGGATTCTGCCTTGGGCCTTGAGCTCTCCGTCAATGATCACCGTCTCGCCAGACGGCTCCTCATAGCTCCACCAACCCAGCAAGCGCGCCTTGGCCAAGGACACCTTGGGCATATGCATCCCGAAACGTTCTGTTATGTGGTTTTCGCGTTGGCTTGAGTTGAAGGTTTTGGGCGCTTTGGTAGACAGCTCATTCCACGTTTCCAACACGAATTTGGCAGCGCGTTGCGCCTCATCTACGGGGAAGGCATCAAGCCACTTGTCGCGGGATGTCAGCTGTGGTTCCGAAGCTTTGTTCACTGGACCGCCTGTTCCTGTACGAAGCGAACCACCCTCTCGGCGTCACGAAAAGCCTCGGCCTGCAGCCAGAGCCTTCGAACCATGGGCTTGACCAGATAGAGTGAGTTACCGTACCGCACCACTATGTCTGCGGCCAGGTACAGGTTGTCGCGAACAGCCACCGGTAGCAGTTCTTTGTCCTGCAGCGTTTTCACCAGCTTCGCAACCGCCTGGTCGGCAACCTCTGGTCTCACGGCGACCTGTGTTGCGCCCTCTCCACTGGCATCCAATCGCAAGATGGCCAGCGCACCATGGGCCTGTGCAGATCCCACCGTCAGGTTGGCACTGAATCCGCCGGAGCCCCCCATGGCGTCACGCCATTGTTCGAGCTCTGACAGCAAGGTCTTCACATATCTCTGCAAATCGTGATCGGTGGTACGTTGCTGAAGTGGCGTCAACAGCTTTGCGTAGGATGACGGCTGAAGACCCGGCAAGACAAGCTCGGCCACTTCGTGAATCCGCGCTACCTGCGAATCGCTGAGGCCGAAGTATTCGCTGATCAAGGTTTCCGCGTGCTGGCGCCACGCGTCGAACGCTCCCTCACGTCCGATGGTGTGGGAGTCCTCCATCTTGTTCACGAAGGTCGCAACCTCAGCCACGATGGCTGCGGCACGCTGGGGGTTCGCATGGTCCCGAGGGTGCACAAATGGCAGCCGCTTGACGTTGAGCAGGCTCACCCGTTCACGCTCGAAACTGACCTGGTAGGCGGTCAGGAGCAGAAGATAGCGGACCAGATCCGAATGTAGGTAAACGGACAGAAAGCGCAACAAGTCCGCCTCTGTCTTTGGGGCGACGATGGCTGTCGTACTGCTGTTGAACGAGAACGCCCGGGAGCTGTATCCGGCGCAAATTCTGCGTTCAGACGTCATGCCATCCTTGAACACGATGCGCGGTCCTTGAAAGGCGCCCACGATCTTTTCAGACAACTTGGCAACATGGGTGATCTTGGCTGGAAAACTCACCAGTACTCCCTCATCCAGCAAGGGACCATGCAACGCAAATTTGTTGGCATCCAAATAGGGTGCGCCAGAAATCGATTTGACCGGCACAGGTTCTTCCACCGAGCTGTCCTTGAGATGGAAGCCCTTGGTCATCTGCCATCCGTCTTCATCAAGCAAATCGCCAATCTGGCCCAGCATTTCGAGGCCGGCGATGGTTGCCTGGTCCTGAGGCGTACCCCAGTACAGGGTGGTGAGAACTGAATTGTCATGGGCAAGCACCGAGGTCTGCACCGTGTGCCGGTCAGTTCCATGCAGTGTCAGCCGACCGAAGGCCAAACTCACGTCGGCCTTGGGTGTCCAGTATTCAAACGTTTCTGGCGATGGAATCTCCGCCCTGGGTCGACGGGGGCGCCCCGAAATGACCAATGTCGGTTGCTTGGCGTTCTCAAACAGGAGTTTGCGCAAGTCCCCGAAATTGACGGCCGTATCCAGCTCGCATTGCCCAAGCCATTGCTGGACGAAGGGCTGGCTGGTTTGTGCGCCGAAGCTGCTGACAGGCAAGATGAAGCAGAACCGACCATGCACCGGATCCACCGCATCCAGAGCGCGCAGCATATAGGCGAGGCAGACTTGTCGGCGGGGAATCTTGTGCCCATGGGCGGCGGCCCAGGTATCGGAAGACAGGAGCTCCTTGCCCTTGGGCTCCAGCCAGGGGGGATTGGAAATCAACAGGGTGGCATCGCCGCGTTTGACCAGCGGATTGGCATCAGAAAAGAAGTCACCCTTGGCCCCACGGATGATGTTCTTTCCATCCAGGGTTGGCAGCTTTGACTTTCCCTGCGCCGTCAACTTCAGCAAGTCGGCCGGCTGCAGGTTTTCCAACACGCACAGGTAGAGGCTGAAGGCGGTAACGCGGCAGGCAGACTCATTGATGTCTGCGCCAAAGATGTGATCCTCCAGCAACTGGATGCGCTGTGCGAACGTCCATTGCTTGCCAGCTTTGGCCTCGCCGTAGGCCAGCATGCGTCGGTAGGCCGTGGTCAATAGAATTCCAGACCCACAGGCACCATCCAGCACGCGCTCACTGAGGATGTCTTTCGAGCCGGCAAAGGCATGGTCCACCGTCAGGGTTGCAAGATGGCGCGGCGTGTAATAAGCCCCCACGTCACGCTTGTCTTCCGAGAGGAAGGATTCATAGATCCCCGAAATCAGTTCCACCGGAATAAATCGGAAGTCATAGCGCCAGAAACTATGCTGACCATCGGCCATGTCGACATGGTCTAGGAAGTCTTTGAGGTGTCCGAAGGCCGCGTCACTGAATCTGCGCCAAACCTGCTTGCCTCCATCGGGCTCCAGCAAGTCACCATTGAAGTCCTTCTTGACGCTTGTCATCAAGGCAATCAGGCCCTCGCGTTCGGCCACGGCAACCAGCTCAAACAAGCTGCCCACCTCGCGCTGCCTCCGATATTCATCACCCACAATTCCGCGGTGCTCCAGGTAGGCAACAAACATCACTTGCGCCATCAGCAGTTGAGCAGCGCCTTTGCTCAACCCTTCTCCAACCAAGTCACCCACGATGATTTCCAGGTTCGACAGCAACTTGCGGTCGACCCTGTTCTCCGGTGCAAACCAGTCGGCGTGCCGGGCGAACACCTCGCCCGATTGAACGTCTGCGCGGGAGAAGGCGCCAAAAGGTTGAGCCTGTTTGAACTCAATTTGCTCAAAAGACGCATCCGGCAGTGACGTCGGAGCCGCCAGCGCGTGCGTGCCATCCACCACCAGCACGATAGATACCAAATTCTGGTTCCACGCGCGCTCACGCACATTGCGCATCAGACCTTGATCATCCAAGGCGCTTCCGTCACCCTCCAAAAAACAGATGGTGGGGACGCCCTCAACATCGAATACCGCCTTGGCACGAATCTGCCCCTTGGGATCCAGCAAACTGCGGATTTCCGTGCCGTAGGCGTGCTGATTGGGGACAAGTTCCGAGCGGACGTGCAGCGCCCCCGGGGCATCTGAATAGCCCCAAGCTTTTAGCCACTTGCCGAGTGAACCTTCCACGAAACCAGCCTTTCTGAACGATAGGCGTTAGTGTAGCCTAATGATTGTATAAATCAATAGTAGTGCTACACTCGTCAGCAATGACCTACTCGTCTTGATTGGTATGGATGACGCTTGGCTTGAAGAATTGAGCTTTGCCCAGAGACAGCGCCTTCAGTTCATTGAAGCGCGGCTGATTTGGGATGGTTCGGTGCGCCGCGGTCAGGTTTGTGAAGTCTTTGACGTCACACCCAACCACCTGTCACGTGACTTCAGGCGCTATCGCCACCACCACGCCCATAGCCTGGAATATGACGTGGAGAAGAAAGCCTACACGCGCGGGCGCAATTTCAAACCATTACTCGCATCGGGCTCCGCAGAGGAGTACTTGTCACTGCTACAGGCGTACAGCATCAGCAAATCGACTGCGGTGGTTCCTGCCATGGGGCAAGTCGCTACGGCCGAATCCATCACACAACCAACGGGAAGCATTGATCCGGACGTCCTGCGTTTGATGATGCTGGCTCTGCGGGAGGGGCGCGGACTTTCTCTCGCATACCAGTCGCTCAACGAATCTGATCCGGTGCCTCGAATTCTGTGGCCCCATACGCTTGTATTCAATGGTGACCGTTGGCATGCACGCGCGTTTGATGATCGGCATCAGGCGTTCAGGGACTTCGTGCTGGCCCGTTGTATCAGGGCCGAGATACATTCATCGACAGCACCCTTGGCTGCCACCGAAGATACGAGATGGCATGAGACTGAGACAGTCGATGTAGTCCCGGCCAGACGCCTGTCGGACAGCCAAAAAACAGTCGTCGCAAAGGAGTTTGGGATGAAGGTAGACGACGGCGCGTTTGTGTGGTCTGCTGCTATCCGAAAATGCCTGGTTGGGTACTTCTTGTATCGCCACAGACTTGAGCTCGGCGGCTCTGCGAGCCAGCAGATCCCGGGACAGCACCCATACCTGGCCTTGAAAAATCCGGAACTGGCTGCCGCGTACCGATTCGGTAGCGACTAAACGAATTCCAGAATCTCGTGGTGCGCTATTGGTTTGTCGGCCAGACCCAGTCGCATGGCTGGGGTTTTGCCGTCTTTTCCAACCAGGCAATAGTTGTAGATGACGCGAAACACCCCCATGATCCTTTGGACGACCTCCGGGTTGTAGGCACTGTATCCGTGCCAGGTGCGGTGACCTGAACTGGCTGAGGCGATCGGGCGCTCCAACAGACTGACACGTCTGCGTAGCTGCATAAAGAAGCGGTCGATTGGATGAAGACTCGCCGAGAGCATGCCGCTGGCAATGCGGTTTGCATCCGCGCCACCCCAGTCGGTGAGGCAACTGACCTCCTTGAGTGGCTCGCCCATATGGGGTAACACGCTGGCCACCCACCGATTGGCTGCATTGGGCTCCTTTTCGCGAATCTCCAGATAACGCTGCCGCATGACTTCCCGTGCGACCTGGTACCGAGTCAATGTCGGGTACTGCTTCTGCAAGCGCTCCAGATGGGTTTCGCTCTGTGCGACGACCAACTTGCGTTCATCTATGGTCAGTGTTTTGCCAATGCGCACAAAATAGGCGTCCGCCTTTCGCTGGGCCACAAGGTCCAGGCATGCCGCGAGAAACGCGCCGCGGATACTTGGTTCTTGATCAAGGTAGAACTCGAACGATTCAACGTTGGGAAGCAACCAGCGCAGGAACTGAAAGTGACCCATTAAGACGTATTCGGGATGGATACGCAGGCCGGTTGACGGTAGCTTGGTTCCCTCTTCAGCGATCGGCACACCGTCTGGCACGGATTGACTCCCTTCCTCATCCCCAGGCAGGAAAAACCTTGCATAGCGCCGAAATGGGCCCGATAGCTGGTAGTCGCCGATCTCCCTCGCATGCAAATCGACCTCAAAGGGATTCATCGAGGGATCGAAGTCAAGCTCGATTCCAAACACATAGCCACTTTCGCAATCTGCACTGCCAGCAGCAGAGAGTTTGGTATTTCTCCGGTCCCCACTTGATGCCCAATTGAATACGTGGTCCTGCCTGTCAACTGCTAGGCGAAGCTTCGAAAAGCAAAGGCGATCCCTCAATACTGACTCGCGGTCTATGACAAATCGAATGGCCTGCTTGTGGAAAAATTGAATGCGTGAATACAGGACGGCTGGCTGAATATTTGCCACTTCGCAGATTCTGCGCATCGGCACTTTGTTGACTAGGAGGTTCAACACCAGAGCATTGATCTCCGGGTGTCGTTGGCGCAGCGTTGATCGCATTGCAACCGTGAAGGTACGCCGACAGGCCTTGCAGCGGTATCTGGCTGATCCACCCTGGCTCTTGCCAAATGATTGGTATAGGTCCGGACTGGCCACGGCGTGGTTGTCACATTCCGGGTTCTTGCAAGCCGGTCCATGGCCTTGCATGAAGGCAGCGCGCTGGCGCTCAAACTCTTCGATGGTGGCGCGGTTGCTTTTGAGGGAAAAGTTCTGACTGCAGCGGGAGCAATGCATGGTCGACCCGCCAATAGAGCGATATCCATCAACAGCAGCCTTGCCCGATCCGCTCACGGAAAGTGGAGGTATTCCAAAGTTTTCGCACTCCACATTACGGCAAAAGTTGAGCTGCAACCCCTCAAAGTCGACCGGGATCCGCCCTTGACCCCCAACTTGCTTGCGTTTGTAGCTTCGCGCCAAAAAGAAACCCCCGGTGGAATACCGGGGTTTTACCAGACTCTGAGTGCCGTCAACACTTTAATTGAACGGCTCGCTTCAGGTGCCGGGTTTTTTTTCGTCTGTCCGCTCCCCTGCCCCAGTTCCAGTCAGGATGTACATCACATCAAACCCCATGGCTGCTGCTGCGTTCAGGTAGGCCAATGTTGGGAAAGTATCACCACGCTCGTACTTTGACTGTGTGAGCCGAGTTACACCAAGTGCAGCGCCAGCACTCGCTTGGCTATAGCGATGCAGCTCACGAACCGCCTTCAGACGCCCACCAAGCCCCGCAAGATCAAAGGGTGCGCAGATATTTTTCATAATGCATGTATTTCTATACAATAAAAGTATATAATTACATCCATTATGCCAAACCCCAAGGCGCCACGAAAGGAAACTGCAATGAAAACGGAAGAAATTGAAGTCGGCAAGGTCTACACCAACGTCACCTCAGAAAACCGTCGCGTTCTCAGTATCACTGAAGATGAAGGTGGAAACAAAGTTGTTCGCTTCCAAGCAATGCCTTGGAAGATGGATCCAGAAAACTACCTGAAGAACTACCAGCAACTTGCCCCCCTGCCACGTGAAACTGAGTTGCGATCGGTAAAACGAATCGCGCCAGGCTTACTCTACGCCGAGACTAGCATCGCATCATTTGCGCGGTGGGCAAAGCAAGAAAGAGTGCCGAATCCCAAGCTCAATGCCCCAGGCCGTACCATGGCCTCCCAAGTCATCGAAATCGTCATGCGCAAGGGGTACACCAGTCTCTCGGCGGAACGTACTTTCTTCAGCGTTTGCGCTACCCGCGAGCTCTACATCACGTTGGGGCCCTGCTCTGCTCCATGGGTCTACACCATGCCAGATGGATCACGTATCGCATTCATGGCGCCCGTAATCATGGCTGAGGTGGACGACCTGGGCAAGCCCGTGTTGTCGTCCCACCACCAACTGGATCTCAATCAATCGTTTGCCTTCGGTGACATTGAAAAAATCACCAAAGCGGAGTACCGCCACTGGGTCGAAGTCAATCGCCCTTTCGCCTGAAGAATGTAAAGAGTATCTAGGCAGCCTGGGCGCGAAGAGTTGTTCTTGTGGCCAACAGAGGCGACACAAAAAAGAATGGGGTAATTAAGTGAAAAAAATTCTTGTTGACGCTTTCAAAAGCGACGAGCTTGCTCACCATCTGGAAGATGTGATTGCAGTCGATGGAAAATGCGCTATTGAGAATATCTCGGATGCCACTATCGTCCACGAGGCGAAGTTTGTACTGTCAAAGTTCGTGGAAGGATCGCAAGGTTTCGAGCAGCATGAAGAATGGTGTGGCAGACACGGCCCAGTGCAGAAGAAGTGGGCGCAGAGAAACGTGTCGGCCATAAAAAACTTTCTGAAAAAACATGGCCAGCTTGCAGCCGCTGCCTAACAAGGAAACCCGCATGTTGCAATTGAGACCTGCGAAAGCAGTCTTAAAGGCCCACGAATGTCGCCGTGAGGACGGCAGAAAGCTTCTGCCTCAACTCACAGCCAGTGAACTAGCGGGAATCGTCAACGAAGCCCTTGTGGCCATGGCTTTCCAGCGCACGGTCATCACGTGGCCCAAGGGGCGTGTTGCCGGGCGTATTGGCGATATGGCCACATTGGGTCAGTTCCACAGCCCTTGCTGGTCTAGCTAACCAAGGAAAAAAACATGGTGACTTTTTTGGACTTCACAGACTCTGATTTCGGTCTCCTGGTTAAGCGCTCTAAGCATTACAGGGAGCAAAGTTGCATCCCCGCTGATCGCCCTGATGAACTAGGCATCGTTGTCGGCAAAGCCTTCCATGAAGAAGCTGGCCGGGTGATTTGCTACCCAGAGGTACATTGGGAAGGAAAGGTGATGCCAAGCACGAGCCACCCAATGAATGTGACTCCATACAGAGCGCACTCCCTGAAGGAGATCTCGTTCATTATGTCTATTGAAACTCAAGATGAATCAAAAAATCTAATCGGCCTCAGTAGTGTCCCAACGTTTTTCAGAGGAGAACGAGCTGTTGAGGCTCGGAACTCAGATCTGAATCCGCTGAGGGTGGTGTAAGTAGTTGATTTATTGGGGTTTGTTCAAACATGGTCAGGCTCAGGATTTGTAGGATTTCGTAAAGGCTGTGATGCTCAAGATGCAGACGTTTCTTTGTTATGGCGATCAGCACGTAGGTGCACACCGCGATCCAAATTTGCGTCTTCACGGCGTTCTCGCTGGTACCCAGAAAAGCCTTGATGCGCAAGTGCTGCTTGATCCATTTGAAGAACAACTCGACCTTCCAACGCTGGCGATACAGGTCGGCAATGAGTTCGGGTTTCAAGGCGAAGTTGTTGGTCAGAAACGTGATGCGCTTGCCGGTTTCGTCTTTGACGACAACCCTGCGCAAAGCGGCTGGGTAATCCTTGCTGGAGTAGAAAACCGTGAGCACGCCGATCTGGTCGCAGATGACGTTGCTGGTGTTGCGGTCCACGGGGTTGGAGTAGCGCCGCTTGAACTGGGTATTGCTCTTGGCACGCGTCACGAAGAAGGCCTGGGCCTGATGAATGACATACAGCCTTTTGAAGTCCAGATACCCGCGATCCAGCAGGTAGAAGGCCCCGGCTTCGAGCACCAAGTCGTCCATCACATTGACCTCGTGGGTCTTGCCATCGGTGATGTGAATGAAGCTGGGGATGGAGCCATGCAGATCCAGCAAGGTGTGCAGCTTGATAGCGGCCTTGGTGGAGCGAAACGGTGCCCACGGATGCAACGACAGACACAAGTCGATGGTGCTGGCGTCGAACGCATAAACGGCCGCATCCAGGTCGATTCCCAGTGGCTCCTTGGCATACAGCGGTCTGGCCATGCCAATCAGGTGTTGGGCAAAGTCGGCGTAAATCTGCCATGGACGAGTGGCATTCGCATTGGCCAGTGTGTTGCGCGAAATCGTAGAGCAGCGAAAGCCCATGTGGTAAAGCCGATTGGCTTGCGCCCGCAGGTTGACTTCGATATCGCGAAGGGACTCCCGGTAGGTCAGTTGCGCAAAGGCCATGGCGAAGAACTGGTCCAGGCACGAGAAATCTTTGACCTTGTGGTCGCCCCGATGCTTGGCCACACACCTGCGAAAGGTGCTCATGGGCAGATAGGCCATGAGCTGAGAAAACACGAGCTTGCCTTGGTGCATACCGGCCCTTCGCGCTCTCGCGCAAAAGGCCACAAGTCTGACGCTCGACGTTCAAATCGAGACCAGACCGGAATGTCGAATTCTGCAAGCAAATCATTAACTTACGAAGTCCTGATGTGAGAACGTTGGGACACTACTGAATCGGCCTGAATACGAAGCGCTGGATGGCAACGGCCTACCCTATGTGCGACTTGCTGCTGCCGTGGGGGAGTTGCCCACGCCTGAAGCGCGCGCAGAAGCGCTGGACTCCGCAACCATGGCTGTTGCTAACGAATTGCAACTGTCGGCGCAGCGACGCATTGGTTTCGGAGTTCCAGTGTATGTCGCCTTCGGCCTCACCCGGCCGCAGGCCAAGAATCACAGAGCGGCCAAGTTGCTCATGACCATGGGCGATGATCTTTCGCTGGACTACTGCGCTGTGTACAACTGAGGAAAGAAATGTTGATACTAACCGGTGAAGAATTTATGGTGGGTTTTGGTGGCGGGACCGTCGGTATGGCCGTGAACCCTCCGGGGATCATGGATGGCAAGTCTCCGATCCCATACATCGATTTGACGCCCGGTGAGGCAGAACAGTTGGCAGAGTTGCTGGTTCATAACGCAAAATTGTGTCGTGCTTCGACGCCACAGTAAGCACGTAGAAAAGACATGAATCGGGATCGCCGCACTCGACTGGCCAAGATAAGCGCCAAGCTGGAGGAGTTGCAGCAAGAGTTGGAGTCCGTGAAAGATGAAAAACAAGGTGCTTTTGACAACATGCCCGAATCGCTGCAAGGGTCCGAAAAAGGCGAAGCAATGGAGCACGCAGTGAGTGAGTTGGATTGCTTTAGCGACGACCTCACTGGTTTGATTGACAAGATTGCCGAACTAATCTGCTGAACTAAGGAAAACACACCATGGGTATGAAAATGGCGAAGGCCTCTACAGCAGATTTGGATATGGCTATGGAGTTGTCAAACTTTCTGGACGACCTCGACCGTGGCTACTTGCCAGCGCAAGCACAGAGTGAAGATGCCAAGGCAAGCGATTCAATAGCATGCCTGGATGCCGATGATGGCAGCCAATGCAGTCGCGTTGTTGCAGAGCTGCGTAAGATACTGAACAAGGGATCTATCAGTCGCGTCATCTTTGGGATGGCTGTGGTCTGCGACCCGCGCAATGAATTACTGGACCCGGATGTCGATACGCTGGAAGTCCATCCGAAGTTTGCCAAGTTGCTGGCAGCAAAAGCACCCAACCAGACAACACCTGCATAAAAAGAGACTGGTCATGTACATCATCAATGTGTTGCAGCTCTGGTACACACGACGTATCGATTTTCGTACGGCTGTTTACGCAATGCGGGAGCGCCCTATTGCGGTGGCAGGCCGAGAAGGCTCGTACCACGTTGACCCGATCGACCCTAACGAATGAACGGAAAGACTATGGCCAAAAAATCGTTGGTGACTGTTTACGGCGACTACACAGACAAAGCCTTGAGATCGTTGCGCCATGGAATAGTCAAGGCCTGCGCAAGTGATCGCGCAATGACCACTGCTCAGAGAGAAGCGGCGCAAGACTTTGGTAGCCTGCTGATCTATTTCGGCGTTGATGAATTTCCCGATTGGAAAACGCATGGGCAGGCATTAGAAACTGTTTTATCCAACCGGGGCCTGCCTTTTACACGACTCAAGTTTTGAAGGAAATCAATGCAAGCCCATCCAACCCCATCTGATGTCGGCTTCAAACGAGAGCCATGCCCAAGCTGCAATGAGCGCGAGAAGATTTATTCTGAATGTCATCCAGGTACGGCATTAATTTGCTGCGGCGCATGCGGTCACAGAGGTCCCGAGGTCAGACCTCCGCGTCCAGGACAAAGTGACACGGAGTCTCTGACGAAGGCATGGACTGCCTGGAACGACAAAGCGAAATACAGCAGCAAGCCATAGGAAATCTGAATAAATGTCGCGCCACTCCCACCAAACCCAATACCAGGGCCTCCCCGCCCAGATCGTTCTGGGATACGACCGCCCCCTGAATGGTTTTTTCATGGCCATTTACCAAAACCGACCGATTGAGACGATTTCGGTCTATGCGAGTTCACGCGATCCTGCTTTGCAGGCCAGTTTTGGCATGTCGGAGTCGATTGAGTACTTTGTAGCGAAGATCGACGACCTGGGCCTGTCAGTGCCCAGCTCTTTGGTGGCAGATGTTCTGCAAGATGCTGCCACCAAGTCCGGCAACCTGGTCAAGGACCACACAACGCTGTCCACCATGAGGCCGAGAATCACACGCCCCATAAAAATCGGCGTGGTGGATGACGGTAGCGTATATGCCGCTTGCTACCCCAACGGCCGTTTGGCGGTTTACCTGTCTGGTGGACGCGACGATAGAGTGACGATCAATGTCCCGAGCATTGACCTTCCAGAGGACGAAGTACTCGTGAAAATGGCTCCTGAAAACGGAAAACTCCGCGAGCAGCTCTTGAGAATAGGCGCGCTCAAGGATACAGGCCTACGTCATCAAGTCGGCTTTGACACATTGGAGCAATGGCAGGTGTTAATGGACTTTGGTGGCCAGCAGCAAGTTTCGACGCGCCCGATCTAATCAAGGAGAGACTATGTCCTTTACTAAATTAGAACTTTACGAGGTCAATGATGCGCTTCACGAAGTCGTCAGTCGAATGTGCGAGCAAGGTCAGACGGACATTGAAATACGGGAAAACTCATTGGCCCATCTGTGGTCTGCCTCGAAAAAAGTGACAGTCATGCTTTTGGGAGACGCTGACACTCCAGGGATTAAGAATCATGAACCTACTGTATTGGCGGCAATTGCTGATCCCAAGAGACTTGAACGCTAATTCGTCCAGGAAAGATACATGAAAAAAATTGCAGCCCTACTACTCCTCATTTGCACCGCTATGCCTGCTTCAGCCGTAACGCCGGCGCAGGCCATTGAAATGGCAAATCCATCAGCCGTTGAGATGAAAATCATTGGTAGTTGTCTACTCGTTCCACGGATTTCTCACTATTTGCCCGTAGCGTGGTTAGAGACATCGCCAAAAGGGAATTATTCAGAAATCACGGCTATTTCGCCCTCTGAATCAAGCACAGGCGCATTGCGCCAGTCACTCCATGAGACGAACTACGCAGCGCGTGTTCTCGCGTTCACGAACACAGCATGGCGCACATCGACAATTGCTGAGTCATACGGTCAACAAGTGTGCGATATTTCTGACTCCTATCAGGGCGGCCCTATTGAAGCGCCCTCCTCTAATTTCCCTTGCGAGTCACTTGCCCAGTCAGCTGCGAAGCAGCAAACAAACGAGGTTCGTTACGCAGTGCCGTTACAGGGGTTTATGACCAGTGCTTACGACAGCGCTTTGGATGATGGCTGGCTCACAGGCTGTCGTGACAAAGCCAGAGTCGACCAGGCTGTAGCTGCAAATATGCGTTGTGAATCCGCAAGTCTGCCTTTAAGCTTAAATATCGGTGGATCTGAAGCCAAAGCCCTCGAAGCTCTTTCCTGCGTTGGCCGTTGGGGCTCGCTTATCCCACGCCAAGCCCGCGGTATTGGCGCAACAGACGCTGCTGCAAGTGCAATGGCAGCATATCGGGCTATGAGCACTGCTAAAAGCCACCTGGGGCGCATTCCTTTCGCCCTTGACACCGGTGGTGGCAAGTTTCAACAAACTGCGCCTGGTGTAAGCTCTGCGTTCATTCCTGGAACTCTTCCATTGCCGGGTAATGTTGCGAATTCCAATGATCGAAAATACGCGTGGATATACTGGAGGAAAGTGAGCTGCTGCCCCAAACCGTTTTGAACGGCTTCGATCATATCTACTGCTGCAACTCGTCAACCCCAAAACCGCATCCCTCTGGACTGCGGTTTTTTTTGGTTCGTACAATCCAAAACATCATGTGCTGAATGGATAGTAGTACGTACTATCCATTCAGCACAAAGTTCGAATCCGACATTTTTCGCCCTTACGCACGCTTTCAAGGGGCATAGCGTGTTGGCGCGCGATCAAATTTCCCCAGTATTCATGAGTAGCGCGCGCTAAAAATTACTCAGGGTGATTAACCTGCCTGCTTCTTTTTTAAGCAGGACCGAAGGAGATGATCACCATGAAAGATTTGGGCATTGTTCGACGCTTGTTTTACCGTGACGGGTTGTCGGTATCGGAGATTGAAAGACGCACGGGGCTTACCCGAAAGACGATCAGCAAATGGCTCAATGCGGCTGAACGCACGGAACCGAAGTACCCGCGGCGAGTAGCAGATGACACCAAGATTGCGCCGTTTGCGGCGCAACTGACCAAGGCCCTGGAGGTGGATAGTCGGCGCCCCAAGCGTGACCGGCGCACTGCACTGAGGCTATTCAAGGACATCCAGGCGCAGGGATTTGACGGAGACTACAGCCGCGTCACCGAGTTTGTTCGCAAGTGGCGAGAGGCTGGTGGTCAATCCGTGGTCAAGGCCTTTGTTCCTTTGCGGTTTGAGCTCGGGGAAGCATTCCAGTTTGACTGGAGCGAGGAGCGGCTGCTCGTGGGCGGGGTGTGGCGCAAGATTCTGGCCGCACACCTGAAGTTGTGTGCAAGCCGTGCCTTTGTGCTGCAGGCCTACCCCACCCAGAGCCACGAAATGCTGTTCGATGCGCACACCCGTTCGTTCATGGCGCTGGGCGGGATCCCCAGACGGGGCATTTACGACAACATGCGCACGGCGGTGGACAAGGTCAACAAGGGCAAGAGCCGCGTCGTCAATACACGCTTTGCAGCGATGGCCTCGCACTACCTGTTTGATCCGGACTTCTGCAATGTCGCCAGTGGCTGGGAGAAAGGCGTGGTGGAGAAGAACGTGCAGGACAGTCGGTTGCGGATTTGGCAGGACGCAGCCAAGGAGAGGTTCGGCTCCTTCACCGAGCTCAACTTGTGGCTACTGGCACGGTGCCGGGCTCTGTGGAACGAACTGCGGCATACGGAATTCACAGAGCACACCATCGCGGAGATACTCGAGCATGAGCAAAGCAGCCTCATGCCCATGGTGGCGCCATTTGACGGGTATGTGGAAACGCTGGGCAAGGTCAGCAGCACCAGCTTGGTGATCTATGACAGAAGCCGTTACTCCGTACCCTGTGAACTGGTCGGTCAGATTGTGAGTGTGCGGGTGTACCCGGAACGCATTGACTTCGTCGCGCACGACGCCTTGGTGGCCAGCCATGTGCGCTGCTTTGAGCGCAAGCAAACACGCTACGACTGGCAGCACTACATCCCGATCATCGAACGCAAGCCTGGTGCCCTGCGCAACGGCGCGCCCTTTGCAGACATGCCGCAACCGCTCATGCGGTTGCGGGCTTTGCTGCTCAAACATGAAGGGGGCGATCGGGTCATGGCCAAGGTACTGGCGGCCGTTCCCAGGTCCGGTCTGGAAGCGGTGCTGGTGGCCGTGGAACTGGTCCTGGAGTCGGGCAACCCAAGCGCCGAGCATGTTGAAAACGTGCTGAACCGGCTGAAGTCAGCGACGCCCCCCGAATCCGTAGAGACCCACTTGGAGGTAAATGAAGAGCCCATTGCTGATGCTGGTCGGTATGACACCTTGCGTGCGGAGGTGAATCATGCGTGAAGTCGCCACAGAGCTGAAGGACTTGCGCCTGTACGGTATGTCCAGCGCCTGGGATGACCTGGTCGCACAGGGCAATTCTGCGGGTCTGCAAACCGCACGATGGCTGGTAGAGCACTTGCTGGATATGGAACACACCGACCGTGCCATGCGGTCCATCCGCTACCAATTGCACAGTGCCAAGTTCCCGGTGCACCGTGATCTGGCAGGGTTTGAGTTCGATCATTCCAAGGTGGACCAAGGTCTGATCAAAGAACTCGCAACCTTGTCATTCACAGAAGCTGCACACAACGTGGTCTTCATCGGAGGCACGGGAACCGGCAAGACACACCTGGCAACAGCATTGGGCGTGGCGGGGATTACCCAGCACAGCAAGCGGGTGCGGTTTTACTCCACAGTGGATCTGGTAAACCTGCTGGAGCAAGAGAAGGCTGCGGGCAAGGCAGGCAAGCTGGCCTTTGCACTGATGCGCATGGACTTGGTGATTCTGGATGAGTTGGGCTACCTGCCATTTAGCCAGGCTGGAGGTGCCTTGCTGTTTCACCTACTGTCCAAGCTGTACGAGCACACCAGCGTCATGATCACCACCAACCTGACGTTCGCGGAATGGGCCAGCGTGTTTGGCGACGCGAAAATGACTACGGCACTGTTGGACCGGCTTACGCACCATTGCCACATTGTGGAGACTGGAAACGAGTCATACCGATTCCGCCACAGCAGCGCAACTGCCAAATCCAGGATCAAGGCAAGGGAACAAACCAAGCGGCCCAAAGCCACTGAAAAAGAGGAGCCATTCTGAGACGTTCTCAGCGTGGAAATCCGCTTCGGGCTACGCCCTGCGCGGCTTCCCACGCTGGTTTTGAATGAACAGAAAGTTCATCACAAAACTACCGTTGGGATAAACTTATCCACAGGTCAGTCGTTCAAGACTGGCTGCATTCCCTGAGTATTCGTTCATCGCGCACTGCT
Source organism: Rhodoferax sp. (assembly GCF_034519335.1). GTDB lineage: Bacteria > Pseudomonadota > Gammaproteobacteria > Burkholderiales > Burkholderiaceae_C > Allorhodoferax. The sequence goes on along the minus strand of NZ_JAXHOL010000026.1, from coordinate 99,302 downwards.
GAGGAATATTGGATGCGCGCCGACAGCCCAGGTGTTTGGCAGCACCCAGCAGGTCAGCGGTGGTTACAGCATCCGTACTGGCAATGCCCATCTGGTGAGCCAGGGTGGCGGGGTCGGAGGCGATCTGGTGGAAGCGGGCAACGGCGCAGAGGGAGGACAGGGCCGCGACTCCGGATGAGGGAGTCACTGGTTTGGTTCCAACTTCTGTAGTGGCCGATGCAGAAACGTCGGCTGTGTTGTTTTCTGCCCCGCTTGGGCTGGCTGTCTCGATCACAAAGCTCCCTCAAATCACGACTCCCTTCGCTAATGAGGGCCGGTTGAAATGAAAAGCACTTTACAAATGTTTACAGGCCCCGGCTATCCCCCATTCGGGTGAATTTGAGCCGAATGTCTGCAATCAGCATAAGGAATGATGCAATGGCGCAGTTCGGATCTGCATCTACATCACTCCGACTGATTTCAATATGTGAAAGAGATTGAACTACAGAAGCATTTCCGTGCCGCGGTTTTCATAAGAGTGCCGTTTCGAAATTGGCTTTTAGAAGAATCCGCGCTCCGAACGAATACTTGCGTAAGCTTTTGCTCATTTAACGCACGAAACACAGAATATTCCGCGGTTGAGCTTTGGAAGCATATGCGTGCCGCACGTATCCGGAAGCAATTGCGTGCCGAAGCGGCACGCTTATGGGTGCAGGGACAATAAAAGACGGGAGAAGCCGGCAGCCAAATGGCCTGTCCGGAGGGGATCGAACCCCCGACCCACAGCTTAGAAGGCTGTTGCTCTATCCAACTGAGCTACGGACAGAAAGAACAAAGGCCCCTCAGTCACGACACTACGGGGCCTTTGTTTTGGAATGGTGGTCGGCGTACAAGGATTCGAACCTTGGACCCCCTGCTCCCAAAGCAGGTGCGCTACCAGGCTGCGCTACACGCCGACAGCTGGTATTCTAACCCGTGAAGCGGCGCTCACCGGCGCTCACCCACCAATTTATTACCATTTTCTCTACACCGTGCCCCGTCACCCCCCCCCACTGCCATGGCTGGACCCAGGCATGCCCTTTCCTGACACCCGCGACGCCTGGGGTGTGGACACCGATGCGCCAGGGCTGCTGGCCGCTGGCGCAGACCTGACAACGGCTACCTTGCAGGCCGCGTACAGCCAAGCGGTTTTCCCCTGGTTCAGTAAGGGTCAGCCCATTCTGTGGTGGAGCCCCGACCCGCGCATGGTGCTGCGGGTGCAAGACTTCAAGCTGCATCGATCCTTGCGCAGGACATTGCTGGCATTTACGCGGACGCCGGGCTGCGAAGTGCGTATGGACACTGCATTTGAGCACGTGATCCGGGCCTGTGCCGAGTCCTCGCGTCGAGGGCAAGCTGGCACCTGGATCGTGGATGAAATGGTGGACGCCTACACCCGCTTGCATGCAGGGGGCTTGGCCCATAGCGTGGAAACTTGGTCTGGAGACGAGTTGGTAGGGGGCCTATATTGCGTCAACCTGGGGCAGGCAGTGTTTGGCGAGTCCATGTTCATGCGACAAACCGATGCGTCCAAGATTGCATTGGCAGCCCTGATTGCCTTTTGCAGGCACACAGGCATTGGCATGGTGGACTGCCAACAAAACACTCAGCACCTGGCCTCCTTGGGTGCACGAGAGATGCCTCGTGCTGATTTTGTACAACATGTCCGCCAAGCCCGGCAGGCCCACGCCCCCGAATGGACCTTCAGCCCTCTATACTGGAGCGAACTTTTGTCTGCCTGATGCACAGCCTCCATGACGGACCTGACTGATCTACCGCTACAGGCCTTGCAGTTTTATGCCACTGCGCCCTACGACTGCAGCTACCTGCCACATCGGCAAGCACGCTCGCAAGTGGCCACTCCCAGCCACCTGATTGACAACAACGCCTACTCCGGTCTGGTGGCCAAAGGCTTTCGCCGCAGCGGCATGTTCACTTACCGGCCCTATTGCGACGGCTGCCAGGCTTGCACGCCGTTGCGCGTGAATGCAGAGAGTTTTGCAGCCAACCGCAGCCAGCGCAGGGCCTGGAACCAACATGCGCAGTTGGAGGTCCGGGTACGCAAGCTTGGTTATGTGGCCGAACATTACGCACTGTACTTGCGCTACCAAACGAGCCGCCACGCGGGCGGAGGCATGGACGAGGACAGCGTGGACCAATACGTCCAGTTTTTGCTGCAGAGCCGGGTGAATTCGCGATTGGTAGAGTTCAGGGAACCATCGACCTCCGAAGAGCCCGGTGAGCTCAAAATGGTCTCCATCCTTGATGTCCTTGACGATGGTATTTCCGCGGTCTATACCTTTTTCTCGCCCGAGCCACACGCCAGTTACGGCACTTTCAATGTCCTGTGGCAATTGGACCAGGCCAAACGCTTGGGTTTGCGGTACGTGTACTTGGGGTACTGGATCGAAGAAAGCCCCAAGATGCGCTACAAGTCGCTGTTCCAGCCCTACGAGCTCTTGGAAAACGGGCGGTGGACTCCCGGCCCGGTGACTACCTCAAACGCCAATACGTCTGCCGGACACCACACGCCAATCTCCTTAGGGCCAGCAGGGGGTTAACATCGGATGACTAACCGACTATGACCAAAAAAGACCTCGACCCGCCCAACACCCCTACGGTGCAAGTGATTGAACGCATGTTCACTCTGATTGATGTGCTGGCGTCGCGTGAGGACGCCATCCCCTTGAAGGAAATCAGCGAAAAGGCCGGCCTGCATCCCTCCACGACCCACCGCATCCTGAATGATTTGGTCGCCGGGCGATACGTAGATCGACCGCAATCAGGCAGTTACCGCTTGGGCATGCGATTGTTGGAGCTGGGCAATTTGGTGAAAGCGCGCTTGAACGTAAGGGACGCAGCACTGATCCCCATGCGGGAGCTGCATAAATTGACACAGCAACCGGTCAACCTGAGCATGCGTCAGGGAGACGAAATCATTTATGTAGAACGTGCTTACAGTGAACGATCAGGCATGCAAGTGGTACGCGCCATTGGTGGCCGGGCTCCCCTGCACCTCACCTCCGTGGGCAAGCTGTTTCTTGCGGCCGATGACCCGCAGCGCACACGCGCTTACGCTACGCGTACGGGCCTGCAGGGGCACACCAAGAACAGCATTACAGACTTGGAGACCCTGGAACGCGAACTCTCCAAGGTGCGCCAGTATGGCCAAGCCAGCGACAACGAAGAGTTGGAGCTGGGTGTGCGCTGCATGGCTGCAGGCATTTATGACGATCAAAGCAAGCTGGTTGCTGGCCTGTCGATTTCGGCACCTTCCGGCCGCTTGGAAGATGACTGGCTGCCCAAATTGCAGGACACGGCCCGCTTGATATCAGAGACTCTGGGTTACCGCGGCCACAAAAAGTAATGGTTGGCGCCCCACGGCGCCAACCTTCGTACCACTTAGCCGCGGCGAGCGTGCTCCCGGCTTGCCAAGGGCGCCGGACGCACCACAGGAGTGTGGTTAGCCTCTACCCACTTGCGAACGCGCTCTGCATCACCGATGCGACTGAGTTTGCCTGCCGAATCCAAAAACACCATGATGAGTTTGCGGCCTGCTACCTTGGCTTGCATGACCAAACATTGTCCGGCCTCGGTGATGTAACCGGTTTTTTGCAACCCAATGTCCCACGAAGGATTCTTGACCAAGCGGTTGGTATTGTTGTACTGCAAAGTGCGGTTGCCAACGGCGACTTGGTAGCCAGTGGAAGTGGACAACTCACGCAAAACAGGATCGCTGTGCGCATAGTTAACCAGGGTCGCCAAGTCTTTGGCACTGGACTGGTTTTTGCTGGACAACCCTGTCGGCTCAACATATCGGGTGTCTTGCATACCCATCAGTTTGGCTTTGATGTTCATCTGGTTGACAAACAATTGCAAACCACCGGGAAACGTACGGCCCAATGCGTGTGCGGCACGGTTTTCACTCGCCATTAAAGCCAAATGCAGCAGTTCTCCGCGGCTCAACTCGGTCCCCACACGCAGACGTGATGAGCTTCCCTTCTCGGTATCGACGTCGGCTTGGGTGATGGTGATCAACTCATCCATTGGCAACTGTGCCTCACTGATCAGCACACCAGTCATCAGTTTGGTGATGGATGCAATCGGCAGCACTGCGGATTCATTTTTGCTGAACAAGACTTCATTGGTGTCCTGGTCTACCACCAGGGCGACACTCGATCGAAGATCCAACTCGTCCTGCATGCCATGCAAGCCCGCCAGTTGCCCATAGGAAGGACGGGGCGGCGCTACTGCAACCACTTTCCGCACGGCTTTAGGGCGAGCGGCCTTTTTAACCGCTGCTTTTTTAACCAAGGACTTCTTGGCGACGGATTGGGAGGAGCTCGATTTTTTGCGCTGGGCGGCTGACCCATCTTGAGGCAAAAACATGAGGGCAGCCACCAAACCACCCACACAAAGTTGCACAAGTCCGCGTTTCAACATAAGTCCTTCCAGAGGCAGGGAAACCGAATTCCCCCACATACCCAACAGTTATAGGCGCAGTTTAAACAGAAAACTTATGTTAGATCAACAACTTGCAGGGCAAACCTCAAGAATATTTTGAATCTTGGCCTCATCCTTGGGCAGCAACCCTATCCAATTTGCTTTGCAACTTGTTCAAAGCACTCAAATAGGCTTTGGCGGAGGCCACCACGATGTCGGGGTCTGAACCTACGCCATTGACAACACGGCCACTGTTTTGCAGTCGTACCGTCACCTCCCCTTGGCTCTCTGTGGATCCGCTGATGGCATTTACCGAGTAAAGCACCATCTCTGCGCCGCTCTTCACATGGGCTTCAATGGCTTTCAACGAAGCATCCACCGGGCCGTTGCCATCCGATTCGCTTTTGACCTCTTTGCCCGCGACGGTGAACACCACCGAAGCATGGGGCCGCTCACCCGTTTCACTGTGCTGCGACAGCGAAACAAAGCCGAACTGCTCTTTTTCCAGCGTCACGCTATCGTCACTGACCAAGGCAAGAATATCTTCGTCAAAGATCTCACTCTTTCGGTCAGCCAGCTCTTTGAATCGGGCAAAGGCAGCGTTGATTTCTGCTTCGCTTTCCAACTGCACGCCGAGCTCTTGCAAGCGCTGCTTGAACGCATTGCGGCCACTGAGTTTGCCCAGCACAATTTTGTTGGCGGTCCAGCCCACATCTTCAGCGCGCATGATTTCATAGGTATCACGCGCTTTGAGTACGCCATCTTGGTGAATGCCTGAGGCATGCGCAAATGCATTGGCCCCAACGACCGCCTTGTTGGGCTGCACCACAAAACCGGTGGTCTGGCTCACCATGCGGCTGGCGGCAAGGATATGCGTGGCATCAATGCCCAGCTCAAGGCCGAAATAGTCTTTGCGGGTTTTGACCGCCATGACAATCTCTTCGAGGCTGCAGTTACCTGCACGCTCACCCAGACCGTTGATAGTGCATTCCACTTGACGTGCTCCGCCAATCTTGACGCCCGCAAGCGAATTGGCGACCGCCATGCCCAAGTCGTTGTGACAATGTACAGACCAAATGGCCTTGTCCGAGTTAGGAATACGCTCACGCAGCGTCTTGATGAAATGGCCATACAACTCGGGAATGGCATATCCCACAGTGTCAGGAACGTTAATCGTGGTGGCACCCTCAGCAATCACGGCTTCCAGCACACGGCACAAAAAGTCTACGTCACTGCGATAGCCATCTTCGGGACTGAACTCCACATCCGGAACAAGGTTACGCGCGAAACGCACCGACTGCTTGGCTTGCTCAAACACCTGATCTGGGGTCATGCGCAACTTCTTTTCCATGTGCAGAGGGGAAGTTGCGATGAAGGTGTGAATACGTGCGCTGTTGGCTCCTTTGAGTGCTTCAGCAGCGCGTGAGATGTCTCTGTCATTGGCACGCGACAGGGAGCAGATGGTGGAATCTTTGATGGTGTTGGCAATCAGCTGGACTGCCTCGAAGTCACCGTTGGAGCTTGCGGCAAAACCAGCCTCGATCACATCCACCTTCAATCGTTCGAGTTGGCGAGCAATGCGCAGCTTCTCGTCGCGTGTCATGGAGGCACCGGGCGACTGCTCTCCATCGCGCAAGGTGGTGTCAAAAATAATCAATTTGTCTGTCATACCGCTTCTCCTCATTCTTCCATTCACATGTGCAAGCCGCGCTCTTCGGGCTCGTCGGTGGAGGTGCTGATCACACTGGTGCGAACACCACGCGCACGCCGAACGGCATACACCACGTACCCGCTCAGGCCGTACACCACGAAAACGCCAAACATCACGGTCGGCGGATCAATGTTGATGACCGCAATGCCCAGCGCAATCAGCACGATCACGGCGAAAGGCACGCTCTTCTTCATGCTGACATCCTTGAAACTGTAGAAAGGCACATTGGTCACCATGGTGAGGCCAGAGTACAAGGCCAGCGCAAACATTACCCATGGAACGGACAAGGCGAGAGCACCCAACTCCAGCACACCAGTGCCCTTCAGGCCATTCTCAGTGAGCAACCAGATAAACCCGGCAACCAACGCCGCCGCCGCTGGCGAGGGCAAGCCCTGAAAGTACCGTTTATCCACCACAGTCGTATTCACATTAAAACGCGCCAGGCGCAGTGCAGCGCAGGCGCAGTACACAAAGGCGGCAATCCAACCCCAGCGACCCAGACCTTGCAAAGCCCACACATACGAGATGATGGCTGGCGCTGCACCGAAGGACACCATGTCAGACAGGGAGTCCATTTGCTCGCCAAACGCACTCTGCGTGTTGGTCATGCGCGCCACACGGCCATCCAGACTGTCCAGCACCATTGCACAAAAAATGCCCACGGCTGCTTGGTCAAGACGGCCGTTAATGGCCATCACAATGGCGTAGAAGCCACCAAACAAAGCCGCAAGCGTAAACAAATTGGGCAGCACATAAATGCCCTTGCGCCGCTTGGGAATCACAACACCCTCTGGGCTGTTGTCTTTTAAATCAGAACCATCATGCATAGTTTCTCCTTGATCGACGCCAAGTATTCCAGATCCCATTGATCCAAGAAGACCTCACGCCACCAACACATACCAGTGTAAGCCAGCCCAAGCGTGCAAAAGCACAAGCCCCACAAAAGGAAAAGGCCACCGAAGTGGCCTTTTCACATCTCACGCAAGAATCAGTTGCGGGTCTGATCCACCAGCTTGTTCTTGGCGATCCAAGGCATCATGGCGCGCAGCTGGGCACCCACCACTTCGATGCTGTGCTCGGCGGTGTTGCGACGACGTGCAGTCATGCTGGGATAGTTCAAACGGCCTTCCGAGATGAACATCTTGGCGTATTCACCGTTCTGGATGCGCTTCAGGGCGTTGCGCATGGCGACGCGGGATTCGGCGTTGATCACCTCAGGGCCGGTCACGTACTCGCCGTACTCCGCGTTGTTGGAGATGGAGTAGTTCATGTTGGCAATGCCGCCTTCGTAGATCAAATCGACGATCAGCTTCAGCTCGTGCAGGCACTCGAAGTAGGCCATTTCAGGGGCGTAGCCAGCTTCGACCAGGGTTTCGTAACCCATCTTGATCAGTTCGACAGCGCCGCCGCACAGCACGGCCTGTTCGCCGAACAGGTCGGTCTCGGTTTCTTCCTTGAAATTGGTCTCGATGATGCCGGCCTTGCCGCCACCGTTGGCCATCGCGTAGCTCAGGGCCAAGTCACGGGCCTTGCCGGACTTGTCTTGGTGCACCGCCACGAGGTGGGGCACGCCGCCACCTTGGGTGTAAGTGTTGCGCACGGTGTGGCCTGGAGCCTTGGGAGCCACCATCCACACGTCCAAATCGGCGCGAGGCACGACTTGGTTGTAGTGCACGTTGAAGCCGTGGGCGAAAGCCAAGGACGCGCCCTTCTTCAGGTGAGGTTCGATTTCGCGGTAGACGGCAGCGATGTTTTCGTCAGGCAACAGAATCATCACAACGTCAGCGGAAGCTACAGCATCGTTGACTTCAGCCACGTTCAGGCCGGCCTTGCCAACCTTGTCCCAAGAAGCACCGCCCTTGCGCAGACCGACCACGACCTTCACGCCGCTGTCGTTCAAGTTTTGTGCGTGGGCATGGCCTTGGCTGCCGTAACCGATGATGGCTACAGTCTTGCCTTTGATCAGGCTCAGGTCGCAATCTTTGTCGTAAAAAACTTTCATTACTTCTCTCCTAAAAATGGTTTGGCGAAATGCCCTTCGACAGGCTCAGGGCGAACGGTGTACGTTGATCGCCAGAGCAAGGTCCGTTCGCGTTGAGCCTGTCGAAACGCGCGCTCGGACCTGACAAACTAAACCCGCAGGATTCTCTCACCCCGGCCAATACCGCTGGAGCCGGTGCGTACCGTCTCCAGAATGGCAGCACGCTCAATGGCTTCGAGGAATGCGTCATTCTTGGACTGGTCACCCGTGAGCTCAATGGTGTAGCTCTTCTCGGTCACGTCGATGATGCGGCCGCGGAAGATGTCCGCCATGCGTTTCATCTCTTCACGTTCCTTGCCCACCGCACGCACCTTGACCATCATGAGTTCGCGCTCGATGTAGGCGCCTTCGGTGAGGTCTACCACCTTCACCACCTCGATGAGGCGGTTCAGGTGCTTGGTGATCTGCTCGATCACGTCATCCGAGCCGGTGGTCTGGATGGTCATGCGAGAGAGGCTGGGGTCTTCCGTGGGCGCCACGGTCAACGATTCAATGTTGTAACCACGGGCCGAAAACAGGCCCACCACGCGGGAAAGAGCGCCAGGCTCGTTTTCCAGCAGAACTGCAATGATGTGTTTCATAAGTACCGATTCCTCTTTTCGTTGCCCTCCCCGTGCGGCGGTAACCGCACGGCTTGGCAGACAATAGATTCTTCAAAAATGATAGCAGCCAGCGCATATTTCATGAGAGCTAGACTGCCAAATGGCTTGTAAAGGACTTACAGATCCTCCGCGCCAAGCAGCATCTCGGTGATGCCCTTGCCGGCCTGCACCATGGGGAACACGTTCTCCGTGGGGTCGGTGCGGAAGTCCATGAACACCGTGCGGTCCTTGAGCTTGCGGGCTTCGCGCAATGCCGGTTCGACGTCTTCTGGACGCTCGATCAGCATGCCCACGTGCCCGTAAGCCTCGGCCAACTTCACGAAGTTGGGCAGTGCATCCATGTAGCTGTGGCTGTACCGGCCCTCGTACTCCACCTCTTGCCACTGGCGCACCATGCCCAGGTAGCGGTTGTTCAGCGAGCAGATCTTGATCGGCGTGTTGTACTGCAGGCAGGTGGACAGCTCCTGGATGTTCATCTGCACCGAGCCTTCGCCGGTGATGCAGAACACTTCGCTGTCAGGCTTGGCCAGCTTGATGCCCATGGCATAGGGAATGCCCACACCCATGGTGCCCAGGCCACCGGAGTTGATCCAGCGGCGTGGCTCGTCAAACTTGTAGTACTGCGCGGCCCACATCTGGTGCTGACCCACGTCGGACGTGATGTAGGTGTCCGCGTCCTTGGTCATGTTCCACAGCGTTTCCACCACGTACTGGGGCTTGATGACGTCGCCATTGCCCAAGCTGTACTTCATGCAGTCACGCTTGCGCCAGCCTTCAATCGTGTCCCACCAGGCGCCCAGGGCGTTGGCGTCCGGTTTGACGCTGCCTTCGCGGATCATGGCGATCATCTCGCTGAGCACGTCTTTCACATCACCCACGATCGGGATGTCGACCTTCACGCGCTTGGAAATGCTGGAGGGATCAATATCGATATGGATGATCTTGCGTTCGTTTTGCGCGAAGTGCTTGGGGTTGCCGATCACGCGGTCGTCAAAACGGGCACCCACGGCCAGCAGCACATCGCAGTGTTGCATGGCGTTGTTGGCTTCCACGGTGCCGTGCATGCCCAGCATGCCCAGGAACTTGGAAGAACTGGCGGGGTAAGCGCCCAGGCCCATCAGCGTATTGGTACAAGGGTAGCCCAGCATGTCCACCAGCGTGCGCAGCTCTTGCGAAGCGTTGCTCAGCAACACGCCGCCGCCGGTGTAGATGTAAGGGCGCTTGGCCGCCAACAAAAGCTGCAAGGCCTTGCGGATCTGGCCACCATGGCCCTTGCGCACCGGGTTGTAAGAGCGCATTTCCACGGTCTCGGGGTAGCCGTGGTAAGGCACCTTCTTGAAAGACACGTCCTTGGGGATGTCCACCACCACCGGGCCAGGGCGGCCGCTGCGCGCGATGTGGAAGGCCTTCTTCATGACCTCGGCCATGTCCTTGGCGTCCTTGACCAGGAAGTTGTGCTTCACGATGGGGCGGGTAATGCCCACGGTGTCACATTCCTGGAAGGCATCCAGACCAATGGCATGCGTGGGGACTTGCCCACTGATGATCACCATGGGGATGCTGTCCATGTAGGCTGTAGCAATACCGGTCACCGCATTGGTCAGGCCAGGGCCAGAAGTAACCAATGCCACACCTACATCACCTGTGGCACGGGCATAGCCGTCAGCTGCGTGTACGGCCGCCTGTTCGTGGCGCACCAGCACGTGTTGAATAGTGTCTTGCTTGTAAAACGCGTCGTAAATGTGCAAAACCGCACCACCGGGATAGCCCCAGATGAACTTGACGTTCTCGGCTTGCAGGGATTTGACCAACACCTCAGCGCCACGCAGTTCGGGCACAGCAGAAGTGGCGGCAGAAGATTTGGACGCAGAAGATGCTGAAGCGATTTCAGCTTTAGTGATTTCCATGATGAACCTTTGTGAATTTCTCTAACGAAAAACCTTGGGTGCCCCTTCACAAACTCTTGTGGAGTCGCGTCGGGACTTGAGATCCAAGCCATGGACGCATCGAATATTGCGCCGGACCAGGACCCGTTTGCCTTTTAATTTGCATGCGGATTATCGCATTGGTTTTGAGCCTGCCCCAAAGCCACGTCAAATCAGCACAGTGCGATGCCATAATCCGTCCGCGCTCAGCCCTGTTGGCAGCGGCAAACCCGTACGCAAAGGCCCCACCGCTTGGCTACCGAACAAGAGTTGTCCGATTTTCTGAAGAGTGTTGAAGGGCGAGCCTTCAAACGTTCGGTCTATCACGTGCGTAATGAGCAGGCAGCGCTGGACATCGTGCAAGACAGCATGATGAAACTCGCAGAACACTACGGGCACAAACCCATCAATGAGCTGCCCATGCTTTTCCAGCGCATTCTGTCGAACTGCACTCTGGATTGGTTCCGCCGCCAAAAAACCTACAACGCCTTGTTTTCCACCATGGGCGACTTCGAATCTTCGGGTGAAGATGGTGACTTTGACTTGCTGGAAACCCTGCATTCTGAGAGCGTTCCGGAACAAAACGAGAGTTCTGAGACCCAACTCGAGCGGGCACAAACCTTGCGGGCTATAGAAACCGAAATTCTGGAACTCCCTGCGCGTCAACGTGAAGCCTTTTTGATGCGTTACTGGGAGGACATGGACGTCGCAGAGACGGCCGCCGCCATGGGATGCTCCCAGGGTAGTGTTAAAACACACTGCTCTCGGGCGGTACATGCCTTGGGCGCCGCCCTGAAGGCGAAGGGAATACGACTATGACAGCTACACAACACGCCAAACACCGCATTGCCAACCAGACCGATTTGGGGCACGCCATTGCTTCGCGACTGAATGATGCGTCGCAACAACTCCCGCACGACGTGAGCGAACGCCTCAAAGCGGCCCGCATGCTGGCACTGGAGAAACGCCGCCAAGCACAGGTGAAGCTCGCGTCGGCCGTTGTCGCATCGGGCGGCTCTGCCGCTTTGCAGCTTGGCGATGGTTTGCGCGGCAAATGGCGCTTGTTGGGCGCCTGGCTGCCTTTGTTGGCTCTGGTCGCTGGTTTGGTGGCCATTGATTTTGTGCAAGACGACTTCCGCGCCCAGGAAATCGCCGATGTGGATGTCGAGTTGCTCACCGACGACCTGCCACCAGATGCGTTTACCGACCCTGGTTTCGCCCAGTACTTGCGCCTGAACCGCGCCGAATAGTAGCTAAACCTCTCTGCTTGCAAGACCCACTGCCATCCATGCGCAAGACTGCACCACAACCAAAGACCGCAAAGCCGATGGCCAAGTGGGTAGTCATTTGCCTTATGGCCGTTGCCGTGCCCCTGCCTGCGTTGGCACAAGCCACTCCCGCAGCGCCCCCCAAGCCCTTGAGTACACCACTCATGGCTTTGGGGTGGAAAGACCTCAGTGCCGTGCAGCGGCAGTCGCTCAAACCCCTTGAGGGCACGTGGGACACTCTCAATGACGGCCACAAACGTAAATGGATTGCGTTGGCTCAAAACTACCCCCAACTGGCCCCGGCTGAACAAGCCAAAATGCACGGCCGCATGGCCGAATGGGCAGCACTCAAACCGCGTGCTCGCGAAATGGCCCGCCTGAACTTCGCGGAAACCAAAAAAGTGACCCCCGCGGAGCGGGCGGCGAACTGGGAAGCCTACCAAGCCCTGAGCCCGGAAGAAAAAAAGCGTCTGGCCAAGAAGACGCCCGCCAAACCCGCCGGCGCCGCCGTATCCACCAAGCCCCTGCCACCCAGCAAGCTCACCCCGGTACCTGTGACCCGCCTTTCACCAGAAGCTGACCGCGCCAAGTTCACGGCGCAACAGGCGATCGACCCCAACACCCTGCTACCTTTGGCACCGCCCAAGTAACAGACCGCCAGCCGCAGGGGCCTGTACGCCCCTCTCTACAATCGGGGACATGTCGTCCACCGAATCTCCGCAAGTCGTCGCCCCTTCCCTGCCTCAAAACGCGCCCAGCCTGCGCAGGCGCATGGCCTGCTGGCTTTATGAAGGCATTTTGCTGTTTGGGGTGGTGTTCCTGGCCGGGTACCTGTTCAGTACATTGAGCCAAAGCCGTCACGCACTGGACAATCGAAACGCCTTGCAGGCCTTCGTCTTCATCATCTTTGGCATTTACTTTGTGTGGTTCTGGGCACACGGCCAAACCTTGGCCATGAAAACCTGGAACATCCGCTTGGTTGACCGCCAAGGGCGGGCCGTTTCACAGTTGCGCGCACTTGGCCGTTATGTGCTGAGCTGGGTCTGGTTTTTGCCACCTCTGGCAGCGGTTGCCCCGTTTCAACTCAGTGTGCCGGAAATCATGGTCCTGGTGCTGGGCTGGATTGTCGTTTGGGCTCTGTTAAGCCGCTTTCACCCTGAGCGCCAGTTCTGGCACGACGCGTGGGCCGGTACCCGCCTGATTACCTCGTTACCCCTGAGTCGCTAAGCGGCCGTATTCCATGCCCCCATCTGGCCAACACGCGGGCGCGCCCGCAAACCTGCAAAAAGAACGCACCGGTCTCAACCGGGTATGGCATGCCTTCGGATACTCACTGGCCGGGTTACGGGCCGGCTGGGGGGAGACTGCCTTTCGACAGGAATGCATTGCCGCTTTTGTGCTCGTACCGCTGAGCTTCTGGCTGGGACAAAGCTGGGTGGAGGTTGCGCTACTGGCCGGCAGCGTGCTGCTGTTGATGGTGGTTGAATTGCTGAATACCGCGATCGAGACCGCCATCGACCGTGTGGGGCCGGAATGGCATGACCTGTCCAAGCGCGCCAAGGACATGGGGAGTGCAGCGGTGCTGCTGAGCCTGCTGGTGTGTGCAGGCATCTGGCTGGCCGCGCTGTGCCAGCGTTTTCTGTAAGCGGGGCGTTCAGCGCCGGGTCGCCCCAAGCTGAACACGCCCCCTCGGGGGCAGCGACCCGCGCAGCGGTGGAGCGTGGGGGCTTTTTTTAGACTGCAGACTCGTCCTGCTCACCCGTGCGGATGCGGATCACGCGTTCCACGCTGGTGACAAAAATCTTGCCGTCACCAATCTTGCCGGTGTGCGCAGCTTTGACAATCGCGTCCACGCAACGGTCCACGTCTCCGGTCTTCACGACCACTTCCACCTTCACCTTGGGAAGAAAGTCCACCACGTACTCGGCTCCGCGATAGAGCTCGGTGTGGCCCTTCTGGCGGCCAAAGCCCTTCACCTCGGTCACGGTCAGGCCGGTCACGCCGCACTCGGCCAGGGCTTCACGCACTTCTTCGAGTTTGAACGGTTTAACGACGGCGGTGATTTGTTTCATGGTCTTGTCTCTTGCGGTAAGGGAATCGGCTGTTAAGCCCGGAACTTGCTGGTAATAGGATAACGCCAATCCTTGCCAAAGCTGCGGTGGGTGACGCGAATGCCCACGGGTGCCTGGCGGCGTTTGTACTCGTTGATCTTGATGAGGCGGGTCACCTTTACCACATCGGCTGGGGCAAAACCGGCGGCGATGATGGATTCGATGCTTTCATCGTTCTCCATATAGCGTTCCAGAATCGCGTCCAGCACCTCGTAGGGCGGCAGGCTGTCTTGGTCCTTCTGGTCGGGGCGCAGCTCGGCGCTGGGTGGGCGCGTGATGATGCGCTCCGGGATGGGCGCACTGCCCGTGCCATACGGATCGTGCGCATTGCGCCAGCGGCAGAGCTTGAACACGGTGGTCTTGGCCAGGTCCTTGATGACGGCAAAGCCACCGGCCATATCGCCATACAGCGTGCAGTAGCCTGTAGCCATTTCGCTCTTGTTGCCCGTGGTCAGCACGATGCTGCCGAACTTGTTGGACAAGGCCATCAGCAACGTGCCGCGGATGCGGGCCTGGATGTTTTCTTCCGTCGTATCCTCGGCGCGGCCCACAAAGTGTGGCGCGAGCGATGCCTTGAAGGCCTCGAACTCGGGGACGATGGAAATCTCGTCGTAACGCACGCCCAGTCGGGCCGCCATGTCGCGTGCGTCGATCCAGCTGATGTCGGCCGTGTAGGGCGAGGGCATCATCACTGCGCGTACCCTGTCCTTGCCAATCGCGTCCACCGCCACCGCCAATACCAGCGCGGAGTCAATGCCTCCGGACAGGCCCAGCAACGCACCGGGGAAGCCGTTTTTGCCGATGTAATCACGCACGCCAAGCACCAGCGCGTCCCACAGGTCCGCCTCGGGGCTGCGCTCGGGCTCCACTCTCGCTTCTATTTTGATAGCTGCTTGCGCAAGCTCCACAAGGGCTACAAACAGATTCTCCTTAAAACTGGGGGCGCGACCAGCCACAGAGCCATCGGCGTTCAGTGCGAACGAGTGGCCCTCAAACACCACCTCATCCTGCCCGCCCACCAGGTGTGCGTAGACCAGCGGCAGGCCCGTGGCCTGGCAGCGCTGGGCCATCATGGCCTCGCGCTCGTAGCCCTTGCCCACATGGAAGGGCGAGGCGTTGATGACGGCCAGCAGCTCGGCGCCGGCTTCTTTTGCCAGGCGTGCGGGCTCCTCGAACCAAGCGTCTTCGCAAATCAACAGGCCGACCTTGACCGCATCCGCGCCCTCACCTGCCGTGAACACGCACACGCCGTTGCCGGGCGTGAAATAGCGGCGCTCGTCGAACACCTGGTAGTTGGGCAGTTCGCGCTTGGCATAGGTAGCCACCACCTGGCCTTCGCGCAGCACGCTGGCAGCGTTGTGGCGCTGCTGCACTGCCACGGAGCGCGTGCGGCTGTCGCCCCCCATGGGATGGCCGACTACGACGCTCAGGCCTTTTAACCCGGCGAGCTGCTGGGCGACGGCTTTCACGGCATCATCGCAGGCATGGATGAAAGCGGGCCGTAAAAACAAGTCTTCGGCCGCATAGCCGCAGATGGAGAGTTCGGGGGTCAGCAACAGGCGCGCGCCGTCCGCGTACGCTTGCTTCGCCGCATCGACGATCTTTTTGACGTTGCCATCCAGATCGCCGACGATGAAATTGAGTTGTGCCACGCACAGTGAAAGAGTCATGAACCAGCCAGTCGTTGTTCACAGCCGCGCCGCGGGCGCAGCCATCGCGCTAACCCTTGAAAAGAAGGCGCTCCATGGGTGAAGCCAATTATGTCATTCGGGTTCACGCCTCTGTGCATGGCGTGGACGCCGCCGCCTGGGACGCCCTGCTGGCCGCGCAGGCCCAGCCCAGCCCCTTCATGCGCCACGCCTACCTGGCAGCCATGGAGGACAGCGGCAGCGCCAGCCCCAACACCGGCTGGGCGGCGCACTGCATCACCCTGCACAGGGGTGATGCGTTGCAAGCCGCCTGCATGGTGTATTTGAAAAGCCACTCCTACGGCGAATACGTGTTTGACTGGGCCTGGGCCAGCGCCTACCAGCAGCACGGCGTAACCTACTACCCCAAGGCTGTGATCGCGGTGCCGTTCACGCCGGTGCCGGGTGCGCGCTTGCTGGCCCGCAATGCGGAGGCACGCGCGGCGCTGCTGCAGGCAGTGGTGGGTTGGTGCGAAGACGTGGGCGCTTCGTCGCTGCACACGCTGTTTGCCAGTGATGACGATGTGCAGGCGAGCGAAGCCCAAGACCTCATGCTGCGCCATACGGTGCAATTCCACTGGAAAAACACCAGCGCCGGCTACGCCGACTTCGACGTCTTCCTCGCCAGCCTGGCGCAAGACAAACGCAAGAAGATCCGCCAGGAGCGGCGCAAGGTGGCCGAGGCCGGCGTGACCTTCCGCCACGCCCAGGGCACCGGGATTTCAGAGGCCGACTGGAATTTCTTCTACCGCTGCTACGAACGCACCTACC
This sequence comes from Rhodoferax sp., assembly GCF_034519335.1. Lineage (GTDB taxonomy): Bacteria > Pseudomonadota > Gammaproteobacteria > Burkholderiales > Burkholderiaceae_C > Allorhodoferax. The sequence continues at coordinate 82,724 of NZ_JAXHOL010000026.1, read as the reverse complement.
TGGAACACGGCAACCCGCCCTACCTGAACCGCGACTTCTTCGCCCGCATGGCCCGCACCATGCCGGAGAACTGGTTGCTGTTCATTGCGGAGCGCAACGGTCAACCGATTGCTAGCAGTTTGATAGCTGTTAGCGCATATTCCACGGGGGCTAGAGGCATAAATGATACTGAAATCACCCGCGTGGCCTATGGCCGCTACTGGGGTGCTGTGGAGCCGGTGGACTGCCTGCACTTTGAGGCCTGCTACTACCAGCCGCTGCAGTGGTGCATTGCCAACGGCTACCAGCGCTTTGAAGGTGGCGCCCAGGGCGAACACAAAATGGCTCGCGCCCTGTTGCCCGTCAAAACGACCAGCACGCATTGGCTGGCCCACCCGGCATTTGCCGACGCCGCAGCCCGCTTTCTGGAACGCGAGGGCGAGGGCATCGGCAACTACCTGGACGACCTGAGCCAACGCTCGCCGTTCAAGCATCGGGCCTAGCAGGTCTTAAAAAGTTTCCCAATCATCGTCCCCGCCCGCCGGGGTAACCTTGGTACTGGTCTTGGGCACGACAGTAGTAGGGGTATGGGCCGCAGCAGCGGGCTGCACCTTGGCTTTGGCCGCAGGCGCTTTGGCCTTAAGTGGGTGGCTTGCAATGGGCTTGGCAGGGGCCGCCGGTTTGGTATCTCCGCGGCGCTCTGGCCCCTTGAATGCGGTTACCTTGGGGGCGCTAGACCGCACCTGGGCTTGAGGCAGATGGGCCACTGCATGCTGGCCTACAGGCTCCGTGCCAAGTTTGAACACTGCTACCACCTGCACCAAATCATTGGCCTGGCTCTTCAGGCTGCTCGCCGCCGCCGCCATTTCTTCCACCAGCGCCGCGTTCTGCTGTGTGGCTTGGTCCATCTGCGTTACGGCTTCTCCCACTTGGGCCACACCACTGCTTTGCTCGCTGCTGGCGGCTGAGATTTCCCCCATGATGTCGGTCACCCGCCGGATGCTGCTGACCACTTCGGTCATGGTGGTGCCAGCTTTGTCCACCAGGGCGGTGCCTTGTTCAACCCGCTCTACGCTGGTGCCAATGAGGGTTTTGATTTCTTTGGCGGCTTCGGCAGATCGTCCGGCCAGGCTGCGAACTTCGCTGGCGACCACGGCAAAGCCGCGTCCCTGTTCTCCGGCTCGGGCGGCTTCTACGGCGGCGTTCAGGGCCAGGATGTTGGTCTGGAAGGCGATGCCGTCGATGACGCTGATGATGTCGGCGATCTTGCGGCTGGATTCGTTGATGCCTTTCATGGTTTCCACGACTTGGCCCACCACTTCTCCGCCTTGCACCGCTACGGTGGACGCGTTCATGGCCAACTGATTCGCTTCGCGTGCAGAGTCCGCATTTTGTTTGACGGTCGAGCCCAGTTCTTCCATGCTGGCGGCGGTTTCTTCTAGGGCGCTGGCTTGTTGTTCGGTGCGGGCGCTGAGGTCGTGGTTGCCTTGGGCGATTTCCGAACTTGCATTGGCCACACTGTCGGCACTGGACCGGACCTGGCGCAACACACCCTGGGTTTTCTCGACAAACTGGTTAAAACCGGTGGCAATGGCCGCCAACTCATCGTTGCCGGCGGTGGGTATGCGTTGGGTCAGGTCGCCCTCACCCGACCCGATGTCTTGCATGGCGTTGCGCAAGACCACCAAGCGACCCAAGAGCTTGGTCAACAAAGCGCCGATGACCAATACGGCAATCACGGCAATCGCCACACTCCAAGCGGCCGCTGACCAGACCAGCGCCGTAACACCATGCATGGCCTCGGCACGGTTCAAGGCCACCAACAAAATCCAGTTGCTGCCAGGAATCGGTTCTGCATACACAAGGCGGCTTTCACCGCTGATGGTGACATCTCGCAAAGCTGCGGCACTTACCAAGGTATCCAATCCGCCGCCGCCCAAACTGGGCGCAATATCGGTGATGGGCTTCATGGCAAGTGCCGTGTCCTCGTGCACCACAATCTTGCCGTCCTTGCCCACGATGAGGCCATAAGTGCCCGGTGTGGGCCGAATGGACGCCACATTGCGCACCACGCCGTCCATGAAAACGTCCAAGGCCGTGACGGCCGTGACTTGCGCTCCGTCTTTGACCGCAGAGGCAAAGGTAATCACGAGTTTCTTGGTGCCTGCATCTAGGTAGGGATCTGTCACCACGGGCCCCGACTCTTTGGCCGCTAGCTGGTACCAAGGGCGCGAAGTGGGGTCGTAGTCCGGCGGCAGCTCCTGCGGGCTGGAAAACGCGGTGCGTTTGTCAGCAAAGCCGATGTACGCGGTGTCCACGTCCCCAGCAATCTTGGCCTGTTGCAGGTATTTGATGGGATCGGCCTCAGGTACTGCACCCGCAAAAGATCGCACCACCTGTTTGCGCGCGCTAACCCAATCGCCCACCCCCGCCGCATGTGACCGCGACAGGGCACGGGTCTGGCTGTCCAACGATTCCAATGCATGGCTGCGCGCCGTATACACATTGGTGGCAGACAAAACCAGCAAGCCCGCGGCTACCAGCAAGCCCACGGTCGCCACAATTTTCCCGCGCAGGGAGGTCAAGAACCCAAGTGCCATTGTTTTTGCTCCAGTTGCTTCAAGCCGTCACTGCCACGCCGATTTCGGCGTTGCCCATCAATGCTTCCATGTTCATCACGATCAGCATGCGCTCGCCCACATGGGCCAGCCCCAAAATGAAACGGGCGTCCAATGCGGACTCGAACTGGGGCGCTGGCTTGACGGACTGGGCACTGAAGCTCACCACGTCCGACACACCATCCACGACAGCACCCACCACATGGCCCAGCAATTTGAGAACGATGACCACCGTGAAGTCGTTGTATTCGACCCTAGGCAGCCGCAGCTTGAGTCGTAAATCCACAATGGGCACGATCACGCCACGCAGATTGATCACGCCTTTGACGAAACTGGGAGAATTGACCATGCTGATAGGCTGCTCGTAAGAGCGAATCTCCTGCACCTGCATGATGTCAATGGCGTATTCCTCGGTCCCCAGACGCAGGGTCAGGAACTGGCGGGAGTCAGACGGAGCCGAGGCGCCATCTGCATCGCCATGGCCCCGCACTGCTGCACTGTGTGGCACGTCCATAAGAGCTCCTGATCAGGCCCGGCAAGCGGGATTCCAACGCTTTGCAATTCATCATACACGCGCATCTGCGCTGCGTGAACCCGCTATTTGCAATGGCTGATTTGTGTCCCGACTGCCAGCTTTTCCCCCTTGGCAAACCCTAGCTGGCAGCCAATGTGGGCACTGCTACCCTGTGCGCAGGAGATATTGCATGCACACCTTGAGCGGCTTGGACGCTACCTTTTTGTACCTGGAGACACCCGAGATGCCCATGCATGTGGGCTCGTTCTGCCTCTACGAACTGCCAGCGCTACCGCGTTTCAGCCTGCACAAGACCGTGAGCGCCCACATGGGCCAGCGTCTGCATCTGGCTGCGGTGCTGACACGCAAGCTGGGTTTCATGCCGCTGGATCTGGGCCACCCGGTGTGGCTGCAGGCTGACGACGTGGACCTGGGGTTTCATATTCGCAAAGTCAAGGGGCGTGCAATGACATTGGCGCAAGCCCAGGCAACGGCAGCCGAATTGCATAGTGGCCTGATTGACCGCAGCCGCCCGCTGTGGGAGTTCCATGTGTTCGACCGCGTGCTGTGCCCGGACGGCAGCGTGTGCGGTGCGATGTACTCCAAGATCCACCATGCCACGCTGGATGGCAAGGCCGGCACCATCCTGACCCAGGCCATGATGGATGTGGGCCCCACGCCCCGTGCAGTGCCACCACCCCACGAGACAACGCGCAAGCCGCAAACTCTGAAAGTGGGCCAGATGCTGGGCGCGGTGTTTTCCAACTCGCTGGCCCAGTACGCCAAGCTGGCCCGCGCCCTGCCCCAGGCTGCGCAGGCCTTGGGCAGCACCGTGGCGCGGCAAAGCCTGCAGGTTCAAGGCAGCGGCTTGCGGCCCACATCCCCCATCACGTTGGCACCGATGACCGACTTCAACGTGGCAGTGGGCACGGCGCGCAGTTTTGGCACGGCCAGCATTCCGTTTGAAGACTGCCGCGCGATGGCACAGGCCGCAGGCGGCTCGTTCAACGACATCGTGCTGTGGATTTGCGCCACCGCGCTGCGCAGCTATATGTCCGAGCACGGCAGTATCCCGCGCAAGCCGCTGCTGGCCGCCATGCCGGTCAGCCTGCGCGAAGAGGGCAATACCGACTACAGCACTCAAGCCTCGATGACAGTCGTGGAGTTGGGCACACACCTGGCCCAGCCGCTCAAGCGCTTGCAGGCCATCATGAATTCCACCACCAAGGTGAAGACTGCCATGGTCCAGCTCAAAAGCATGCTGCCCACCGACTACCCCTCGCTCTTGGCGCCCTGGATTGTGGGCGGCTTCGCCAAGGCCGCATTCAAGACCTACAGCGCCACCGGCCTCTCGCACCGCCTGCCTATGCTGGCCAACCTGGTGATCAGCAATGTGCCGGGCCCGCGCGTGCCGCTCTACCTGGCTGGTGCTCGCATGCGTACCTTCCACCCCATGTCCATCGTGGTCCACGGCATTGCACTCAACATCACGGTGCAGACCTACGCCGGCAGCGTGGACTTTGGCGTGATTGCCGACGCCAAGGCCGTACCCCAGGTGCAGGATTTGACCAATGCGCTGGTGGCCGCGTTTGAGGAAGGTCGTGCGCTGCTGGGCACCGTGCCGGTCGCCACACCAGTCGCCAGCGCGACAAAAAAACAGAGTGCCCCAACTAAAGCCATCCGGGCCCAAGCCCCGAAAACTGCTACCGTCACAACCCATCCTTCCCGCAAGCGGGCGGCCCGCACCGCCTGAGACCCGATCTGACTATGGCCAAAGCCTCCAAGAAAGCCCCCCCGGAACACCACCCAGCCCCAAATGCCTGGCTCATGGCACTAGAGTTGCGCGCCCCTTGGGAGCTGTGGTCGGTACTGCCGAGTTGGCCCGCGCTGGCCAAGGCGCCGGTGGGCGACGGGCACCCGGTCATCGTGTTCCCCGGCCTCTCGGCCAGCGACGGATCTACCCTGCCCCTGCGGGCTTATCTCAATAACCTGGGTTACGACATCTCGGGCTGGAACCAGGGCTACAACTTTGGACCCCGTGCAGGTGTGCTGGAAACTGCCAAACGCCAGGTGCAAGAAACCGCAGAGGCCAGCGGTGAGGCCGTGAGCTTGGTGGGCTGGAGCCTTGGCGGCGTATACGCACGCGAACTGGCCAAGGAACTGCCCCAGCATGTACGCAGCGTCATCACTCTGGGCACGCCGTTTTCAGGCTCTCACAAAAGCACCAATGCCTGGCGCCTGTACGAACTCACCAGCGGGCGCAGTATTGCGCAGGAGGTGGAGAACTTCGACCTGCCCACAGCGCCGCCCGTGCCCACCACCTCCATCTACTCGCGCACCGACGGCGTGGTGGCCTGGCCCGCCAGCCTGCAAGCGCCCTGCAAAAACAACCCGCACACTGAAAACGTGGAGGTGTTTGCCAGCCACATTGGCCTGGGACTGAATCCCAGCGCCTGGTGGGTCGTCGCGGACCGACTGGCCCAGACGCATGGGGCCTGGAAACCGTTTGAACGCGAAGGCCGCTTGCAGCAGTGGGTCTTTCCCGACCCCACACGGCCCTGAGCGTCGTGAGGCGCCCGATATCAGAGGGTCAGAAACACCAAGAGCGCCGCCCGTTACCGGGTAAGCGCTCTTTTTTTGATAGCTGCTTGCGCAGCCTCCATAAGGTCTAGAAGCCGATTTACCTCCTAAACCGCTCCACAAGCTGTGTTAAGCCTGCTGCTTGTTGTAGTTGGCGATGCCATCCATGATTTCTTTTTTGGCAGCCTCGGGGCCTTCCCAGCCTTGCACCTTGACCCACTTGCCTTCTTCCAGATCTTTGTAGTGCTCAAAGAAGTGGGCAATGGTCTTGAGGCGGAAGGGGTTCAGGTCTTCGGGCTTCTTCCACTGACTGTACAGCGACAAAATCTTGTCCACGGGCACGGCCAGCACCTTGCCGTCTTCGCCAGCTTCGTCGGTCATCTTCAGGATGCCGATGGCGCGGCAGGGTACGACCACACCGGGAATCAGGGGCACGGGGGTGATCACCAGCACGTCCACGGGGTCGCCATCACCCGAGATAGTCTTGGGCACATAGCCGTAGTTGGTGGGGTAGTGCATGGCCGTGCTCATGAAGCGGTCCACAAAAATGGCGCCCGAATCCTTGTCCACTTCGTACTTCACGGGATCGGCGTTCATGGGGATTTCGATGATGACGTTGAACGCATCGGGCACTTTGCTGCCAGGGGTGACTTTGTCGAGGGACATGGATGTTCTCTTGATGTTGAAAATAGGAAACGGGAACCCTAGGGGAAAACCTAGGGATTAACCCGGATTTTACTGACTACACACTTTCGTTTTCCACGTCCTGTCATCAAAGCACGCTACATTCGGCCCGTTGGCCAATCATCTCCCCTTGCTTTGTGGGGTTGGAGCACTGAGGAAGCAACGCAGCGGGAGCCTCGCTAGCGTTGCTCCCATCTTTGCGAAACAACCATAGAGGAGTATTTCTATGACGGGCAACACAGCGCTGTTTCTGGCGCTTGGCTGTGGACTCATTGCCGTGGTGTACGGTGTGTGGGCACGCAGCTGGATCCTTTCCCAAGACGCCGGCAATGCGCGCATGCAAGAGATTGCAGCCGCCATCCAGACCGGCGCAGCAGCCTACCTTTCTCGCCAGTACAAGACCATCGCCATCGTGGGCGTGGTGCTGACGATTCTGATTGGACTGTTTCTGGACCCACTGAGCGCCGTGGGCTTTGTGGTCGGTGCCGTGCTCTCCGGTGCCTGCGGTTTTATCGGCATGAACGTGTCGGTACGCGCCAATGTGCGCACTGCCCAAGCCGCCACCAAGGGCATTGGCCCGGCGCTGGACGTGGCCTTCCGTGGTGGCGCCATCACCGGCATGCTGGTGGTGGGCCTGGGCCTGCTGGGCGTGACCGGTTTTTACTGGTACCTGGTGCCGGACGGCATGGTCACTGCGGCCAAGCTCAACCCGCTGATCGGCTTTGCGTTTGGCTCTTCACTGATTTCCATCTTCGCCCGGCTGGGCGGCGGCATTTTCACCAAGGGCGCTGACGTGGGCGCCGACCTGGTGGGCAAGGTGGAGGCCGGCATCCCCGAGGATGACCCACGCAACCCCGCAGTCATTGCGGACAACGTGGGCGACAACGTGGGGGACTGCGCCGGCATGGCGGCCGACCTGTTTGAAACCTACGCCGTAACGCTCATCGCCACTATGGTTTTAGGAGCACTTCTCGCGAGTACAGCGGGCGCTACAGCCGTTTTGTATCCTCTGGCACTCGGTGCGGTGTCGATTGTGGCGTCCATCATTGGCTGTTTCTTCGTGAAGGCATCGCCAGGCATGAAAAACGTGATGCCTGCGCTGTACAAGGGCTTGGCAATAGCCGGTGTGTTGTCTCTGATTGCTTTTTACTTTGTTACACAGGCAATGTTCCCCGCCGCCATCACGCTCAGTGACGGTCACATCCTGTCAGCCAGTAGCCTGTTTGGGGCCTGTGCGGTGGGTCTGGTACTAACCGGCGCCCTGGTCTGGATCACCGAGTACTACACCGGCACGCAGTACGACCCAGTGCAACACATTGCCCAGGCATCTACCACGGGCCATGGCACCAACATCATTGCGGGCCTGGGCGTTTCCATGCGCTCCACCGCTTGGCCGGTGATTTTTGTCTGCGTGGCGATCTACAGCGCTTTTAGCCTCGGCGGCCTGTATGGCATCGCCATTGCCGCTACGTCCATGCTCAGCATGGCCGGCATTGTGGTGGCCTTGGACGCCTACGGCCCCATCACAGACAACGCGGGCGGCATTGCCGAAATGAGCGAGCTGCCCGCCAGCGTGCGCGACATCACTGACCCGCTGGACGCCGTGGGCAACACGACCAAAGCTGTGACCAAGGGTTATGCCATCGGTTCCGCCGGTTTGGCGGCCTTGGTGCTGTTTGCCGACTACACGCACAAGCTGGAGGCTTATGGAAAGGTCATCACTTTCGACCTGAGCAACCCCATGGTCATCATCGGCCTGTTCATTGGTGGGCTGATACCCTACCTGTTCGGCGCCATGGCGATGGAGGCCGTGGGCCGCGCCGCGGGCTCGGTGGTGGTCGAAGTGCGCCGCCAGTTCAAGGAAATCAAAGGCATCATGGATGGCACGGGCAAGCCCGAGTACGACACCGCGGTGGACATGCTGACGACAGCTGCCATCAAGGAAATGATGATCCCATCGCTGCTGCCCGTGGTGGTGCCCATCGTGGTCGGCCTGGTTCTCGGCCCCGCCGCCCTGGGCGGTTTGCTGATGGGCACCATCGTGACCGGCCTGTTTGTGGCGATCTCGATGTGCACCGGTGGTGGCGCTTGGGACAATGCCAAGAAGTACATCGAAGACGGCCACCACGGCGGCAAGGGCTCCGAAACCCACAAGGCCGCGGTGACCGGTGACACCGTGGGTGACCCCTACAAGGACACCGCTGGCCCGGCGGTGAATCCGTTGATCAAGATCATCAACATCGTGGCCCTGCTGATCGTGCCGCTGATGATGAAAATCCACGGCGGCTGAGGCTACGCTGACCTTGCCATGGCCCGCTTCTGCGGGCTTTTTTCTGGGTTGTTCTTGGGTATCCACCGGGACCTAGCAAGTGAGATGGTCCTGCCAGTAATCCCCGCGCAATGAAGCTCGTCAATACAAGCCGTGCACCCTGGCATGAAGTCTCGACAGGCCCAAAAGCCCGTCTGTGAACGGTGTCGGCACTTGGGTCAGCATGCCCAACTCCCGGACGGCGGTCACCAGCGCGTCAAGCTCCAGGGGCTTGCCCGCTTCAACGTCTTGCAACATGGAGGTCTTGAATGCCCCCAGCTTGAGCGTCATCGCGTGTCGGTCTTCCGGCTGCTGGTCGATGGGAAGACCCAGCCTCGCCCCGATTTCCTTGGCCTCCAGCATGACGCGTGAGACGAAATCCCGCACCAGTGCGTCCCCCAGAATCTGATCGGTCGTTGCTCCAGTAATAGCACTGATCGGATTAACCGTCATATTGCCCCAGAGCTTGAACCAGGTGTCCCGCTGGATATGGGGGGACACCTCCGCACCCAACCCCGCGCTATTGAGCAGGGCTGCGAGTTCCTGCACCCGCTGGCTGCTCCCGCCAGAGGGCTCCCCCAGAATCAACCGGTTGCCGAAGTGATGCTGCACAAAGCCTGGCGACAGCAAAGAGCAACTAGCGTGCACCACCCCGCCGATGACGTGCCGCGCAGGAATGGCCGCTGCGATGCGTCCCGTTGCGTCGACCGACTTCAGCGTGGTTCCTGCAAAGTCGTCCCCCAAGCCTTGCAGAAACCACCACGGAACGCCGTTCATCGCCGTGAGCACCATCGTGTCTGGCCCCAGAAGAGGGGCAATTCCGCGGGCTACGGCCTCCATAGCAGGTGCTTTGACAGCGACGATGACCAAGTCTTGTACCCCCAGCTCTGCAGCCTGTTCTGCCACTTGCACCGACACTTGAAACAGGCCCGATGCCTGCTGCAAGCGCAAGCCATGGGCTTGTAGCGCTTCCAGTGTCTGACCTCGCGCAATCACACTGACGTGCTGCCCCTGGCCGGCAAGGTGTGCACCGAGCCAGCCGCCAATGGCACCCGCGCCAAAAATGCAAATGCGCATGGAATCAGGACTCGGCGGTGAATCCGATGGCCTTCACGATGGGCCCCCACTTTTCAGTATCCGCTTTGAGTATGGCTGCGAGTTCTGCCGGGCTGGAAGACTTGGCTTCCAAGCCCATGGTAGCCAAGCCACTCACCACCTCCTTGTCAGCAAGCGCGACCCGAACCGCTGCGTTCGCCTTTTCGACGATGTCCGCGCTGGCCTTGCCGGGCAAGTAGAAGCCGAACCATTCGCCAAACACCATGTCTTTCATGCCTTGTTCCACCATCGTGCTGGTACCTGGAACAAACTTGTTGCGAGTCGCGCCTGAGGTTGCAAGCAAGCGGACCTTGCCGCTGCTCAGATGCTGCAGAAACTCGCCCACAGGTGCCGACACTGCGGCAATCTGCCCACCCATCAAATCCAGGATGGCGGGCTGTGACCCGCGGAAACCCACATGGCGCATATCGACCTTGCCGGCCCGCCCGATCAGCTCGCCGACGAAGTGAGGTACCGATCCTGGGGCGGGTGAACCGAAGTTGGCATTGGTAGGGTTGGCTTTGCACCATTCGAGAAATTCAGGCACGGTTTTGACGCTGGCAGGCACCATGGGGCCGACGCCGAAACCCATGTCGAACACCACGCCCAAGGACACGGGGGTGAGGTCAGTCAGTGGGTCATAGGGTAGTTTTTTGTAGGTGTGCGGGTAGATGCCCAGCATGGACATGGGCGTGACCAACAAGCTGCTGCCGTCGGGTGCGGAGGTCTTGAGTGCGGAAATGGCGATCTGGCCTCCAGCACCGGCCCGGGTGTCCACGATGGCGGACTTGGCGTAGTTTCCTGCGAGGTTCGTCGCGACGCGGCGGGCAAGAGTGTCTACAGTGCCGCCGGCGGCAAAGCCCGAGATGATTTTGAGGGTTTCAATGCTTTGGGCTCGACCGATCAGGGGTAGGCCTGCGGCCAGACCGGTGAGGGCCAATTGCAAAATTTGGCGGCGATTGGTTGTCATGAAATGTCTCCTTGTTGTGGTGAAAAAACTCGTTTAGCTCGGGACTTTGGCAGCGTTGCGGTAGTTGGCCTTGAAGTGCTCCGGAACCCGTTCGTCAAAGCCGAAGGCCACGCGACGGACCTCGGGGCTGTCGGTTGGTTGATGTCCGACGCTCAGTGCAGATGCGCGAGGCGCCGGAATGGCCACCACCGTGCCGGCCAGGCGGCCCAGACCGGTGATCTCGCACTCCACCAGGTCACCGGGGTCGACCGAGCGTGAATGGCAGGGGGTGCCCATCAGGATGACGTCACCGGGGACCAAGGTGATGTGCCGCGCGATGTCGGCAATCACATAGTGCGGCCCCCAAATTGTTTCGTCGCCGATATGGGCCTCTTGCACTACCAGCCCATTGCGGTAGGTGCGCAGGGTCTGCTCGAACAAATTGACGCCGCGCACGATGCCGGGCCCGATGGGTAGCAAGGTGTCTGCACCCTTGACGCGCAGCATGCTGCCCTGATCAGTGTCACGGTAGTTTTGCAGGCCCATATCCAGTGCCGGGCAGAAGCCTTCGATGTAGTCCCAGGCCTCATCGGGCAGCACATTGCGGCAGGTCTTGCTGATGACGACAGCGTACTCCCCCTCGTAGTTGAGGTAAAGGCTGTCCGCCGGTTTGTGGATTTCACACTGGTGGCCGTTGAGGGAGGTCGGCGGTTTGGTGAAGTAGGTCGGGGTTTCGGTGGGCTTGGGCTGGTTGCGGGTCTCAAAGCTGCGGGAGCTGTACGAGATATGCACCGCAATGATCTTGCTGGGCGACACCGGGGGCAGGTGCTGCACCGTGTCCGGATGCACCAAGCGCCCGTCGTCCAGCCGGAGTTGGCCTTGGGTACTGCCGGATTCCTCGATGGTGCCCCAGCAGGCGCTGCCACCCACCAGTACACGCCGCCGCTCCACACGCGGTCCGCGCATCACCGCAGGCAATTCTTGGATCGGGAATTCAAAGTTCATGCGACCTCCAGCTCGGACTCGGTGGCGAACCACATGTGGATGTTTCCGGTACCCCGTGCGTTTTCGTAGGCCGACAATGCCTCGCCGCGGGCGCGGCAGTCTTTGCCGCCCATGGCGCCCAGCATTTGCAGGTAATGGGCACCAAAGGCCTCCCATGGTTTTTTGCGGTAGTCGTCGTCCCAGCGCTCTAGCACCGTGTCGTGGCGGCCTTGCTCCATCAGCGCGATGGCCGCCTTGTCACTGGCGATGTTCTCCGGACGCGACACATTGCTCTCGTGAAAAATCCGTGGGTGCTTGGGCGTCCAGGTGATGTCGTTGAACTTGTGGCTCAAAGCGCCGGAGGCCAGCAGCACCACACGCAGGCCGCTGGCCTGAATAGCCTGGGCAATCGCTTCGCCGGAACGCACAAAGTGCGGCCAATCGCAGTTCTGGCAGGAGCTGACGGTCAACACTGGCGTATCCGTTTGTTCCAGTCGCAAGTGCTTGACCAGGTTGATCGTGGCGTACTGCTTGCCCAAGTGCGGGTTGTTGATGACCCGGTTGTAGCCGCCCTGCGCGCGCGATGCTTCTTCAATGGCAATGGCCAGCTCCGGGTGCCCGCGGTAGGCGTATGGCACGCCATGCAGGTACCACGGCATTTCGTCGGAGATGTAGTGGCCCTCGTAGCGCGCGGCGCCGTCCACCAGGTGATAACCCGTGGTGAACCAGTGGCTGTCAAAGATGATGGCCACATCCGGCCGGGCGGCGTTGATTTTGTTGCGCAAGCGCGCATAACCGGCGATCAGGTCAGAGTCTTCACCGTTGCCCATGAGGCGGCGAAACTCCTCGCATTGCATGAGCCCCGGGTGATGCGACACCAACGCTGCGCCTACGACTTTTCCCATAATGATTCCCTTTGTTTGTCAGTGGATTAACGGTGGCTGAAGCTCGCGCGGAACGGTTTTTTGGGAACCACCACGTCCTTCACATCGCAGAAGAATTCGAAGCTCCAGTCGCCCCCTTCACGGCCAATGCCTGAGCGCTTGATGCCGCCGAACGGAGCCGCCAGATCGCGAATGCCAAAGCTGTTCACCCAGATAAAGCCGGTGCGCACCTGCTCGGCAATGGCGGTGGCATGGGTGGTCTCGCCGTAGCACACACCGCCCAGGCCGTAGTCGGTGCCATTGGCCATGGCGATGGCTTGGGCATCGCTGTCAAAGGTTTGCAAGGTCAGCACAGGGCCAAACACTTCGTTTTGCACAATTTCGCTGTCCTGGCGCAGGTTCGTTAGCATGGTCGGCTCGAAGTACTGGGCGCCGAACGGGTGCGGCTTACCGCCCCACAAGAGTTCAGCACCATCTGCCAGCGCGCGCGCCACAAAGCCCTTGACCCGCTCGACCTGGCGCGGGTGGATGATGGGCCCGATCTCGATGGCCTCGTCCCTCGGATCGCCGATGTTGAGCTTTTCCACATAGGCGCGCATGGCGGCGACAAAGCGGTCGCGAATGTTGCTGTGCACCAGAAAGCGGGTGCCGGCCAGACATACCTGACCTGCATTGCGGTACATCAGTGCCCCCGTGGCGGCGGCGTTGTCGATGTCGGCGTCCTTCAGCACGATGAAGGGCGACTTGCCCCCCAGCTCCAGGCTGCAGGGAACCAGGTTGGCACCTGCGGCTTGCGCTATCCACTTGGCGGTAGGCACCGAGCCCGTGAAAGAAATGCGGGCGAGGCGCGGGTCGGAGACCAAGCGCGCGCCCGTGCCCGCGCCGCTGCCCTGGACAATGTTCAGCACCCCGGCGGGCAAGCCGGCCGCGTGCGCGCAGTCGGCCAGCAAGCTGCTGGTGAGCGGCGCCCACTCCGGCGGTTTGATGATCACGGTGTTGCCGGCGGCGAGTGCGGGGCCGAGCTTCCAGGTGGCCAGCATCAGCGGCGAGTTCCAGGGCGTGATGATGACCACCACCCCGGCCGGGTCGTGGCGCACGATGTGCGTGGCCTGCTCGGTCTCCAGCGGGCGGTCCTGCAGGGTAAGCGCATGCTCGGCAAACCAGGTGATGTTGAGCATGGCACGCGGAATGACGCCGTGCTTCATGCGCGACAGCAAAATGCCCGCGTCATTCGACTCGAGCTGGCAAAAGGCGTCCGCGCGCTTGCCGATCTCTGCGGCAAAGCGATCCAGATAGGGTTTGCGCTCTGCCGCGGTCAGGGCACTCCAGGCCGGGTAGGCTGCTTGCGCAGCCACGATGGCGGCATCCACATGGGCTGGTGTGCCCTCGCTGATGCGGCCCAGCAGGCTTTGGTCAATCGGGCAATGCAATTCAAACAGCTCGCCGGATGCCACCCGTTGCCCGCCGATGTAGTGGTGCGGCGATACGTCAAAGCCGGCGATGGATAGAGTTTCTTGAGACACTGTTGCTCCTGAATTCATAGCTAGTCGCGCATATTGGGTTTGCGCTAGAGGGTGGTTTGGCTCATATCCAGCAGCTTGTGCGGATTCATTAATCCCTGCGGGTCCAGCGCCCGCTTGATGCGTTGCATCAGCTGCAGTTCCAGCGGCGTCTTGTACCGGGCCGACTCGTCGCGGCGCAGCACACCCAGTCCGTGCTCTGCTGATATCGAGCCCTGGTGGGCGTGCACCGCGTCGTGCACCAGTTGGTTGAGAGGGCCTTCCAGCGCCTGGAACGCCGCCATGTCGTCGGGCCCGCTGCCCGGCAGCGGCGAGGCGTTGTAGTGGAGGTTGCCGTCTCCCAAGTGGCCGAAGGTCACCTGCCGGACTTGGGGGAAATGGGCCGCAATCAAGGCATCGGTGCTGGCAATGAAGTCGGGGATGCGCGAGATCGGCAGCGAAATATCGTGCTTGATGGTCTTGCCCTCGGCGCCCTGGGCTTCTGAGATGTTTTCCCGCAAGGCCCACAACGCCTCTGCCTGGGCCAGCGTGCTGGCCAGTGCGGCGTCAGTCACCCAGCCGTTTTCCATGGCGGTTTCCAGCAGGCTTTCCATGGCTTGGGCTGCCTGTGCCTCGTCGCTGGTGGCGGAAAGCTCCATCAGCACATACCAGGCTGACGCTTCGCCCAAGGGCCGGCGCGTGCCGGGTATGTGCCGCAGTACCAGATCCACACAGGTGTCGCTCAGCAGCTCAAACGCGGTCAACTGCGCACCCAGCCGCTCCTGCGCGAGGGACAGCAGTTCCAGCGCCTGTTGCGGTGTCGGCACGGCAACCAACGCAACCACCTGTGCCGCAGGCAAAGGAAACAGTTTCAGCACTGCCGCGGTGATGACGCCCAGCGTCCCTTCGGAGCCGATGTACAGGTCCCGCAAGTCATAGCCGGTGTTGTCTTTGCGCAGGGTGCGCAAGCCATCCCACAACTGGCCTTCTGCAGTCACCACTTCCAGGCCCAGGCACAGCTCACGCGCATTGCCGTAGCGCAGCACCTGCACGCCCCCTGCATTGCTGGCCAAGTTACCGCCAATGGTGCAAGTGCCTTCGGCGGCCAGGCTCAGTGGGAACAGGCGGTTTGCGGCTTTGGCGGCCTCCTGCACTTGCAAGAGCGTGACACCGGCTTCCACCGTCAAGGTGTTGTTCACGGGGTCCAAAGCGCGCACCCGGTTCAGGCGCAGCAGGGACAACACCACCGGCAACTTGCCCGGGGTGGCCTCGGGCACCGAGCCGCCCGATAGGCCTGTGTTGCCGCCCTGAGGCACCACGGGCGTCCCATGGGAATGGCACCAGGCGATGACTTTGGCCACGTCGTCGGCACTGTCGGGTTGCACCACGGCCAGCGCTTGGCCGGTCCATTTGCCACGGTAGTCGGTCAGAAACGGGGCTGCATCGGCCCCACTCAGCAGTTTGCCGCTGAAGGCTTGGCGGAGAGATTCCAGGGTCACGTCAGTAATCTCCTGTGCTCTGCGCCGCTGTGACAGTGCCCTTGTACTGCGCGGCCAGAGCCGTGGTGGCGCGCACCAGCAGGGTGGTGTCCACCCCCACGGCGATAAAGCCTACGCCCAACGAGAGGTAGTGCCGTGCCAGGCGCTCGTCCGCGCACAAAATGCCTGCGACCTTTCCGGCGCGACGTATGCGTTCGATGGCGTCCGCTATCGCGGCCTGAACTTCCGGGTGTGTGGGCTGCCCGAGGTAGCCCATGGAGGCGGACAGGTCCGCCGGCCCAATGAACACACCATCTACCCCTTCCACCGCGGCAATGGAATCCATCTGTTGCAAGGCGGCCTGTGACTCCACTTGCACCAAAAGACACACCTGGTCATTCGCCTCGTGCAAATAGTTCGGATAGCGGGACCAACGCGCCGAGCGCGCAATGGCACTCCCCACGCCCCGGATGCCTTGGGGCGGATAACGCATGGCACGGGCCAGCGCGCTGGCTTGCGCTGCCGACTCGACCATTGGTACCAGCAGCGTTGTGGCACCGATATCGAGCACCTGTTTGATCAAGGCTGCGTCTCCATGCGGAACACGCACTACCGGGTGTGTAGGGTAAGGCGCCACACTTTGGAGGGCGCCCAGCAAGCTGCGCAAGTCGTTGGGTGCATGTTCGCCATCCAGGAGCAGCCAGTCAAAGCCGCTGCCGGCGCAAATCTCGGCGGCATAGGGGTCGGCCAGCGCCTGCCACAGGCCGATTTGCGTGTTCCCCCGGACCAGCGCTTGTTTGAATGGATTGATCGGTGTTTGCATGGCTCCACCCGTCACATGAAACGGAAAGCAATGGCCCCCAGCGGGCCATAGTCCGCATGAAAAGTGTCACCCGCAGCGCCGGCTACGGGGCGTGTGAACGAGCCTCCCAGCACCACCTCGCCGGCGGCCAAGCCCTCGTTGTACGAGGCCAGCTTGTTGGCCAGCCAGGCCACACCATGGGCAGGGTGGTTCAGCACGGCTGCGGCGAGCCCCGACTCTTCGATCACGCCGTTCTTGTAGAGCAAGGCTCCGCACCAGCGCAAATCCACGGCATCGGGTTTGACGGGGCGCCCCCCCATCACAATGCCGGCATTTGCCGCGTTGTCTGCAATGGTGTCCAGCACCTTGCGCGGGGCCTTGGTCACCCGATCGAACTGCTCTATGCGGGCGTCAATGATTTCCAGCGCCGGGACCACATAGTCGGTGGCGGCCAGCACATCAAAAATGCTCACATTCGGGCCCCGCAGGGGCTTGCCAAGAATGAAGGCGAGCTCAACCTCGACCCTTGGCAGGATGAAGCGCTGCATCGGATGTCTCCCCCCTCCGGGAACAACATGTCGTCTGTCATCGCACCGTAGTCCGGCTCTGTAATTTGGGACGAAATCTGCATCGCACGCGAAGTCAGACCAATCTTGTGCCCCAAAATTTTGTGACCTTCGTCCAGTTTGATTTGCACCCAGGCGCGCTGGATGGCATAGCTGTCTGCCATCTCCATGGTGGGATAACGCTTGGAGAAATGCTCAAGCTGAACGCGGGTCTTCTCTGCCTCATGAAGCTCGCGCGCCAGGGCTGCGTGGATGTCGGGTGCCAGCAAGTGAATGTCTCCTCGTACCTTGTATTTGGAGCCCGAGTGTGCATAGTGCGGCGTGGCAAGACAAACGATAAATTCTGGGCAATTTGTTAGATAAGCTTCACAATAGACCCATGTCTTCCCACCGCTATACCCTGCGACAGCTCGAAGCTTTTGTGACTGCAGCCGAGCTGCTGAGCTTTACCAGCGCAGCAGACCGGCTTGCGCTAAGCCCCTCTGCGGTTAGCCAGCTGGTGGTGGAGTTGGAGTCCAGCCTGGGTTTTAAATTGTTTGTCCGCAGTACGCGCAAAGTCAGCCTGTCGGCAGAGGGCAAAGAGTTCTACGGTTCCGCGCAAACCGTGCTCAAGCACCTGCACCTTGCAGAGGTTGCGGCCACTGATTTGCGCAACCGTGCCTCCGGCCTGATCCGCATTGCAGCCCCCATGGTGATCGCCAGCACCATCCTGCCGCCGCTGATCCGCGACTACACCTTGGAGCGCCCCAAGATCGTTGTCCGCATCCGAGATGCCGCCGTTGAACAGCTTACGGATGTCGTGGCCAGTGGCGAGGCCGATCTGGCCATCGGACCTGATCGCCCCGGCAGCGATGCGGTTAACCACACGCCGCTATTCAGCAGCCCGTGGGTGCTGTGGTGTGCGCCTCATCATCCTTTGGCCACACAGGCCCAAGTTCACTGGGCGGATGTGCGTGCACACCCGCTCGTGACGGCGGGCCGCGACCACGAGATCAGCGTGGCGCAAATGGGGGTGGCCTTGCCGGAGGCTGAGCGAATCCGCCCTCGCGAGGTGGTAGACCATATATCCACCGCATTCGGCATTGCGGCAGCCGGTCTGGCGGTCACCGTCTCCCCGGCCTATGTGCAGACCTGGGCCAAAAGGCAGGGCTTGGTAATGCGGCGCATTGTGGACCCTGAGGTGGTCCGGCAGGTCTGCCTCTACCAGTCAGCACACCGAATATCGTCACCCGCCACCACAGGATTTGCCGAGTATCTGATTGCGGGCTTGAAGAGGCCCCAGCGCAAACGCGCCAGTTCTCCAGGTGCCAAAGCCTGACACTGCGTGAGCCGCCCTCGTAGGCCACCGGCCCTAAGCTATTGGCTCTGACTCTCCTAGAGGTTAATCGCTGCGATGCGCTACCATGGTGTCGTTGGCGCTTTCTGCGCCCTTCTCCTAAAGCACGCCCGTGAAAATACTTGTGATTGACGACCATGCGCTGGTGCGCGAAGGCCTGCACCAGGTGCTCAAAGGTCTGGATGAAAACGTCTCTGTGCTGCAGGCGGGGACCTGCGAGCAGGCATTTGCATTGGCAGAAAACCATGTAGACATTGACCTGGTGCTTTTAGACTACCACCTGCCCGACATGACCGGCCTGCAGGCCCTGGATGTGTTTGGCAAAAAACATCCGGAGCTGCCCATCGTCATGCTGTCGGGCTCCGCCAATGTACAAATCATGCGCCAGGTTCTGCAGTCCGGCGCCTCGGGTTTCGTCACAAAGTCCAGCCTCAGCGACGAACTGCTTCACGCCGTGCGCCTGGTTCTGAACGGTGATGTCTATTCGCCCTCCGAGTTGGGCAGTGACTTTGGCGCTCTGTCCTTTGATGGTGCCAACGCCAAGCCCCCGCTCACCCAACGTCAGGAGCTGGTGCTGCGCGAACTGCTTGATGGACGCTCCAACCGGGAAATCGGCAGCTCACTCAATGTGTCGGAAGAAACGGTCAAGACCCACGTGGCATCCATCCTGCGCTACTTTGATGTGCAGAACCGCACTCAGGCCGTCGTAGCTGCAGCGCGCTGCGGCTATCGCCCCACTTCAGCAGCCTAGGCTTCCGGCAGATCTTCCACCTCGGCCGCCATGGCCGATCGACGCAGAAAGCTGCGCAGCTTGGCCGGGCGCACCGGCTTGTGCAGCAGCGTGAGCCCTGCATCCCTGGCGGCCTGGATCAGGCCGGCATCTGTGTCACCACTCATCAGGCAAGCTGGAATATCGCGCCGCGCATGGGCTCGCACCATCGCGATCACGTCCAAACCATTGCGTGCCTCGCCAAGGCGGAAATCGCTGAGCACCACATCGGGCGCCGCATAGGCATTCACAAAATCCAGCGCCTGCGCCACCGTGGCCGCCGCATTGACCACACAGCCCCAAGAGCTCAGCAAATCCCGAATCGCTTCCAAGGCAAAGCCATCGTCTTCAATCACCAGCACGCGCATGCCCTCCACGCCCCCCAGCCCCTGGGGATCCACCGAGACCAGAGCTGCAGAGGCATCTACCGCCTGCGCGACAGGCAAGTGGATAGAGAATCGCGTGCCGCAGCCCAGCGCTGAGCGCAAAGTGATGCTGTGGCCCAGCAGCTGGGCAGTGCGCTCCACGATGTTCAGGCCCAGGCCCAAGCCTTGGGCGCGGTCACGCCCCGAATTACCCACCTGGTAAAACTCCCGGAATATGTCCTCTTGGTGGGTCGGCGAAATGCCTATGCCGCTGTCTGCCACGTCTAGCCGCACTGCGCGCCCGCCCTCCACACGCCGGCAAGTAATCAAAACTGTGCCACGCTCGGTGTAACGAATCGCATTGTTGGCCAGGTTCATCACCATGCGCTGCAACAGCACCGGGTCCGTCATTGCCCAGTAGGGGCTGGGGCGTATGCGCAGGCGCAAGCCCTTGCTCTCTGCCAGCGGTTGCAGAGCCTTGCGCAGGCTGTGAAACAACTCGCCCATATTGACCGGGCCGATCTTCACCTGAACTGCGCCCGCATCGAGCCTGGACACATCAAGCAGTCCGTCTAGCAAATCCTGCATGGACTGCACTGAGGCCTCCAGACTGGCCACCAGCTGACGCGTCGGGGCATCCAGCGGCAACTGGCCAAGCCGGGCCACAAACATACCCAAGGCATGGGTTGGCTGGCGCAGATCATGGCTGGCCGCAGCCAAAAAACGGGACTTGGCCAAGGTTGCGGTCTCGGCTTCTTCTTTCTTGAGCCGCAGCTCCCGCGTGGCTGACTCCACCCGGAACTCCATCTCCTCTCTCCCCCAGGCAAGGCGCTGGGCCATTTGGTTCAGTCGGGTTTGGAGGTCGTACAGCGGGTCGTTGGGGCGGGACTCGGAGCTGGGTGTCAAATCCCCCTCGCCGATGCGCTCGATCATGCGCGACACCCGCAACACAGGGCGTACGACCCCCTCTCCCATGCGGGTGGCCAATATGCCACCCAGTACCAGGCCAGCCAAGCCAATTCCCAAAGCGAGCATCAACAACTCACTCTCGCGTGCCACCAAACGCGCACGAGATACCTCAAGCACAACATAGCCAAAAATCTCGGGTGCTGTGCCCTGTGCACCCGGTGAGGGGGAAAACAAGTCATCTATCGACACATTCCCCGACGTCACCTCTTCCACCACCACGTCAACATTGCCAGATCGCTGGTACTGTGCATAGGCTGGATTGCTGGCTTCCTTGAAACCGCTGTAGTGCAACACACCGGAGCTCGCCAACATGCGGCCATCCACGCCAAACACCGCCACAGAGCGAACGTCGCGCTCCCGCTGCAAACCAGCCAGAACAGCCTGCAGCGCCGACACGTTGCCCGAGAAAATTCCGTACTCGCTGGCCAACGCCACTTGGCGTGCCATCAGGCGCGTGCGCAAGCCATGGGACTCATCCAAGTCGGACACACGGCTGGTCCAGAACACAGCCACCAGCGCCAGCACCACCAAAGTGACCGGCACCAGGGCGGCAGCCAACATGCGGGTGCGAATACCCGGGAACATCATGGGCGCTTCTCCAAGCGGTGCAGCCGTTCGTTCAAAACCGACTCGTCCAGCGACATGCCCAGCGAGCGGGCAACATGTTCATTCAGCGCGACACTGAACTCCAAGGGGTATTGCGATGTCGGCACCGCTCCGCCCTGGAGCACGGTGCGCGCCATCATGCCCGCCTGAACCCCGATCTGGCGCGGCGTACTGTAAACCGCCAGCAGAGCCCCCGCTTTGACGTAAGCGGGGGAAAATGCCATGACTGGCACGCGCGCACGGTAGGTAGCCAACAAAATATTCGCAATCGTGCTGCTGTTGTAGACCTGTGGATCTGCCACTGCGAACAACACGTCAGCACCGTCGAGCACAATCTTCAATCCCGTGAACAGGCTGGTCGAGGATGGCACCTGCCCAGCGACCAGGTCAATGCCCTTGGCCTGCGCTGCGGCCTGCAGGTTGGATTGCTGGAGCAGCGACTCCTGGCCCCACAGCACACCCACACGCTTGACCTCTGGCAGGGCCAATTGCATCAGGTCGAGCTGGCGGCCAAAGGGCTGATCCAGGTACACCGCAACGACAGGGGCACCGGTCTTTCCGGGGCTCTCGCGCAGGATGCGCTCAAAACCCAAACGCGGAATCAGGGCAGACACTACGGGGGGGCGGCCGTCCCGCGACAAAGCGCGTGCAAGGGCATCCGATCCCAAGGTAATCCAGACCTTGGCGCTGTGTGCAGCAGCCAGGTCCGGCGGTGCCAATTCGGGGAGATAAAGCACGGCAATGTCAGCGCGACGCACCCCCAGTCTCACCAGCTCCCTGACCGCCGCCTGGCTCGCATCGAGGTAGCTGGGACTGCGCTCACTGCTGAGAACCAGAATCTCTGCAGCGGAGGCCACGCCCGCGCACCCTAGCACCCAGATTGCCAGGAGGCGGTACAGCGCGCGCAACAAGCCCATGTCTCAGTAGTCCATCCGCAACGACACAAAGGCGCGACGGTCAAAGAAAAACTTGCGATCGCCGTCACGCTGGGCTTGATCGAGGTTTTGCACAGTAAGGGCTAACTCGGCCTTGCGCAGACCAATACGCAAAGCTTTGGCAACGCGCGCATCGGTGCGGCCCACGGCATAACGCTGGCTATTGCCGGACATGAGGCCGATGTCCTCCGACTGCTGGTGCATGAGAGACACCATGAGCCCGCCCGGCAAGGTATGCATCAAGGCGAGCGATGTGGCATAACGCGCTGCACCGTGCGAGGTTTTAAAGCGCGTGGCATTGGCGATGTCGGTCCAGGTCTGAGTGAGGAAAATCTGGGTATCCAAGGCAGGGCGCCACTGCATTTGGTACTCGGCTCCCGTAATGGTGAAATTTTCGATGTTCTGGTATTGCTCAGGACTGAGATTCGCCGGGCGCTCAATACCATCGGTGATGCGCTCCTCGAACAGACGAAGGTCACCCGACCAAACGTTCTGGTCGAGTGAGAGGTTGTAGCCCAGCTCGCGTGTGAAGATTTTTTCAGGGCCCACCACGCCGTTGCTCTGCACCGTGGTGATGGGGTTCTGCCCGTTCACATCGTAGTAGCGTACCGCGGCATACTTTTCGTAGGCACTAGGGGGGCGAAAGGCGCTGCTGACACCAGCCCGCAAGGTATGACCGGGCAGCGCGTGCCAATTGAGCATGAGGCGTGGCGAAACGGAGCCACCGGCCATACTGCTGTGCTCGCCCATAGCGCCTGCATTGATTACCCATTTGGGGTCTACCCGCCACTCCAGGTTGCCAAACAAGCGCGAGAAATGCGAGACCACTCGCCCAACCACATCGAAACTGGAGGGCGAACTCACAACCTCTTGGCGAGCCTCCAAGCCCCAAACCGCCCGTAGCGCCTCTGAGGCACGCACCGTGTGCTGCAGGGTAAAAGCGTCGTTCACTTCCTGGCCCCCTAAGTCAATGGGTATGCCAAAGTAGCCCGCCCCTGCTGCATTACTTAGGTAGGGAAAACTGTCCCTGTGCGTGTTCTCAGTGTGGGAGTAACTCAGCAAGAGGTCCTGGTCTTCGCCCAAAGGTGTGTGCCAATCGGCTTGCAAAAACTGGGAACCCAGAAACCGCATGCGCGCTGCATTGCCTGCGTCGCCATGCGTGCCACGCCCCGCCTCAATGCCCAAGGCACCCAGACGGATATCCAGCTCGGACCCTGCCTCCAAATCAAAGGCAGCGGACGCATTCATACGGGACACCCGGTTACGACCAAAGGCGCCGCGCAGCCCGGAGTCACCCCGGCTGTCCATGCTGATCCGGTAGGCGGCTCCCGGCCCACCCCAGCCCAGACTGCCGCCAGCATCGGCAACACCGTTATCGCCTGCGGCCACAGAAAAACTGCTGCCCACGGTTTCACGTACATCGCGCGACACTATATTGACCACACCCAGAAAGGCGCGGGCACCATAGGCCGCAGAGTTGGAGCCACGCAAGACTTCAATACGCGCAATATCGTTCAGCGCCAGGGTCTGCAGCCCAAGCCCCGCAGAGCCCTGCAGGTGGCCCGAGTACACAGAGCGCCCATCTACCAGCACTTGGATACGGTTGGCCCAGTCATCGCTGCGCCCATGGTAAGAGGCCAGTGGGGCATCGGTTTCAAAAGAGGTAGTGGTTTGAAAGCCCGGCACCATGCGCAGAAGGTCAGCTACATCGCGCGCACCTGACATGCGAATGAACTGCCGGTCCAAAATCGTCACAGCCCCGGGTGCTTCATCGAGCGGCTGAGCCAAGCGGGACACCGACAACACAACAGGCACTTCGCCCAGAAAGTCGCGCTCGCTCACCGCGCTGGCCGGAGAACCACTTTGGGCTCGGGCCATCGCGCAAGCGACTGACAACAATAGGGGTAAGAGTTTGGAGGTCATGACTTCTTCTCCAACGACAGGTTTTGTATTTCTTGTACTGCCTCGATTTTGCACTGCGATTCATACCGCGCTGCGGAAGCGTGGACAATAGAGCGCATGGCAGAACCCGGCAATTTGCGCATCGTACCCTTGGTGGACCAACGCGCGCGGTCTATCCCCGTCAGCAGTTTGGCACCAGCCCCGCATGTGTCTGCTACCGGAGGGGCTAATTTGGTCGATAGGCATGGTCGCCCCTTGCGGGATTTGCGGATCAGCGTGACAGACCGCTGCAACTTCCGCTGCAGCTACTGCATGCCAAAAGACGTGTTCGACAAGGACTACCAGTACCTGCCGCAAACGGCGCTGCTGAACTTTGAGGAAATCACCCGCTTGACACGCCAGTTTGTGGCTCAAGGGGTGCAAAAAATCCGGCTAACCGGTGGCGAGCCCCTGCTGCGCAAAAACCTGGAAATTCTGGTGGCACAGCTAGCGGCTCTGCGCACGCCCGAGGGCCAACCGCTGGACCTGACCCTGACAACCAATGGATCCTTGCTGGCAAAAAAGGCCCGGGCCTTGAAGGAGGCGGGCCTGCAACGTGTCACCGTCAGCTTGGACGGGCTGGACGATGCCGTATTCCGCCGCATGAACGATGTGGATTTCCCGGTCACCGATGTGCTGCGCGGCATCGAAGCCGCGCAGGCCGTAGGCTTGGGGCCGATCAAAGTGAATATGGTGGTCAAGCGCGGCACCAATGAGCATGAAATTTTGCCCATGGCACGGCACTTCAAGGGCACGGGCATCGTGCTTCGATTTATTGAATACATGGATGTGGGCGCCACCAATGGCTGGCGCATGGATGAAGTGATGCCATCGGCTGACGTGGTTCGCCTTTTGCAAACGGAGTGGCCGCTACTAGCACTGGAACACGCTAATCGCGGAGAAACCGCACAGCGCTGGGGCTATGCAACCCCAGCGGGACGGCATGACACCGCAGCGGGTGAGGTTGGGGTGATCAGCAGCGTTACCCAGGCTTTTTGCGGCGACTGCAACCGGGCGCGCCTCTCCACCGAGGGACAACTTTATCTCTGCCTCTTCGCCAGCCAGGGCTACGACTTGCGCAGCCTGCTACGCGACGGCAGCCTTGATGACCAACTGGGGACCGCAATCCGCCAAGTCTGGCACCAGCGCAGCGATCAGTATTCCGCCCTGCGCAGCGCTTTGCCCTCCGACAACCTGCCCGGTGTGCGCCGGGTGGAGATGAGTTACATCGGTGGTTGATTCCCGCATGCCAGCGCCTACACCCAGCAACACCTTGTGTGTATTGCTGGCGGGTGGGCAAGGCCAGCGTATGGGTGGGGCTGACAAAGGGCTCCAAGCCTACCGGGGCCAGGCACTGGTCGCACATGGCCTGCAGCGTCTGCAAGCGCAAAACTGGGGCCCGGTGCAGCACTTGGGTATCAGTGCCAATCGCCATTTGCAGACCTACGCGGCACTGGGCTACCCAGTGTGGGCCGATGACCACCCGGGCTATGGCGGACCTTTGGAGGGTATCTGGTCGTCCTTTCAATACGCAACATCGTCGCCCCTGTCACTGGACTACGTGCTGATCGTGCCATGCGATACGCCCCATCTACCGCTGGACCTCGCATCCCGCCTTTCAGGCGCTCTGTGCTCCCCACGGCACAAAGCAGCAGCAGCCCGTGCCAACGGGCGCACCCATCCTTTGGCCTGCCTGTTGTCTGTCCGCCTGGCAACCAACCTGCATAGCTACTTGGATAGCGGTCAACGCAAAGTGCAAACGTGGTTGGAGGCCAACGAAGTGCAGTGGGTGGACTTTGATACCCCCACTTACCCAGCCCATGTGTTCGATAACTTCAACACCTTGGCGGACTTGGCCGCCACGGAACCCGGTTAAGTCAGGCTGGGTCTTTCTTAGCACCAGGTGCGTGTTTGCGGGCAAGCAAGGTGTACATGGTGGGAACCACAAACACCGTTAGCAAGGTGCCTACCGACATGCCTCCCACAATCACCCAGCCAATTTGCTGGCGACTCTCCGCCCCGGCGCCGGATGCCAGCGCCAACGGAATAGCCCCCAGCACCATGGCGCCAGTGGTCATCAGGATGGGGCGAATACGCTGAGATGCCGACTGCTGAATAGCTTGCAAGGTCTGCATGCCCTGCTCACGCAACTGGTTCGCAAACTCCACCATCAAAATGCCATGCTTGGTGATCAAGCCCACCAAGGTAATGAGGCCGATCTGGCTGAACACGTTCAGCGTTCCCCCAGACCACTTGAGAGCCACCAAGGCGCCAGCCATGGAGAGTGGAACACTGAGCATGATGACCAAGGGATCCACAAAGCTTTCGAACTGGGCTGCAAGCACCAAAAAAATGAAAACCAAGGCCAGCAAAAATACCAAGGACAAGGAGTCCGAGGACTTGCGAAACTCGCGACTGGAACCATTCACATCGGTGGCGTATCCCGGCTTGAGCACTTTCTTGGCCGTGGCATCCAAAAAGTCCAACGCCTCTCCGAGGGAGTAGTCGGGGGACAGGTTCGCTGTCACCGTCGCGGAGCGACGCTGCCCGAAGTGGTTCAGCTCACGCGGCACCACGACCTCCTTGACTTTGACCAAGGCAGAAAGCGGCACCATGGTGTCACCCTTTGCGCGCACAAAGATGTTCTCAATGTCATCGGGCGTATCCCGCCCTGTCGCAGCGGTCCGCACCACCACGTCGTACTGCTCTCCATCACGCTTATAGCGGGTCACATTGCGTCCACCCAACACCGTCTCAATGGATCGCGCAATCACATCCACACCCACACCCATGTCAGCGGCCCGCTCCCGGTCTACTTCCAGGCGGAACTCAGGCTTATTCAGGCGCAAATCGGTATCCACCTGCAGAAACCCCGGGTTCTTGGCCAATTCATCCTGAAATGCCCGTACCGCCTGCGACAAGTTCTGATAGCTCTCTGAGGTGATGATGACAAAGTTG
The DNA here is from genome assembly GCF_034519335.1 of Rhodoferax sp. GTDB lineage: Bacteria > Pseudomonadota > Gammaproteobacteria > Burkholderiales > Burkholderiaceae_C > Allorhodoferax. Next base: position 55,905 of record NZ_JAXHOL010000026.1, on the reverse strand, counting down.
ACAGGCCGCTGGGTAAACCCTTGACCCAATGAGGGTGGCGTGATCGGGAATGCAGTGACCCCCGGCATACCGGAAACCCGGGGGGTCATCTCCCGGGCCATCTCCATGGTGGTGCGTTTGCGTTCCTCCCAGGGAACTGCACGAAAAAACACATTGCCCTGTGCCACCGTGGGACTACCAATGTTGGCAAAAATACGGTCGAACTCTGGAAAATTTTCGCCCACTTTTTCGATCGAACGGGCGTAGCGGTTCGTGTAATCCAGCGTGGCACCGTCAGGTGCATTCATTTGTGCAAGGACTACCCCCCGGTCTTCCATCGGTGACAATTCGCGTTTGATAGAGCCCATGACGGCCCAAGTCACGGCCCCGCTACCTACCATCACCAACACCACCAGCCAGCGGTGGCGCAATGTCCAAGCCAGAATGGTGCCGTAGCCTCTGGTGAAAGACTCCAGCGCATGTTCCATGGTGCTGTCAAACCAGCTGGGGCGCGGGTTATGACGCAACAACACGGAGGACATCATCGGAGACAACGTCAACGCCACCAATCCCGACACCAACACGGCACCCGCCAGTGCCAAAGCAAACTCCGTAAAGAGACGTCCTGTGCGCCCCGGAGCAAATGCCAACGGCACGTAAACCGCCACCAGAGTGAGAGTCATGGCAACAATCGCGAAGCCGACCTCCCGAGCACCCTGGATGGCAGCTTGGAACGGCGGCATGCCGTCTTCAATGTGTCGGTAGATGTTTTCCAGCATCACGATGGCATCGTCCACCACCAGGCCAATCGCCAGCACCAGTGCCAACAGCGTCAGCGTGTTGATACTGAACCCCGCCAAGGCCATCAGGGCAAAAGTACCAATCAGTGCCACCGGAATGGTGACCAGCGGAATGATTGCTGCGCGCAAAGTGCGCAAGAACACAAAAATGACCAAGGCCACCAACACGGAGGCTTCAACGATGGTTTGGTACACAGCTTTGATGGAGCGATCAATAAAAACCGAGTTGTCGTTGGCAACCTCCACCACCACTCCCGGCGGCAAATCCTTTTGGATTTTGTCCATCAAGGCCCGTACCCCGGCTGACAAATCGAGCGGATTGGCGGTTGCCTGCCGAATGACACCCACACCAATCGCATCCTTCCCATTGAGTCGCACACTGGAGCGCTCCTCGGCCGGCCCCTGCGCCACGCGGGCAACATCACCAATACGCACCGGAAAACCGTTGACGGTTTTAACAATCACCTGTGAAAACTCGCCGGGCCGGCTCAGGTCGGTCGCGGCGGTCACGTTGAACTCGCGCAGGTTGCTTTCAATACGCCCCGCCGGGACCTCCAGGTTCGAGCGACGCAATGCGTCCTCCACATCCTGGATCGTCAAGCGAAATGCCGCCAACTTGGCGGGATCCAAAGAGATCTGCATGGAGAACTTGCGTTCTCCGGAAATCGTGACATCGGCAGCACCAGGAGCCGTCTGCAAGATGGGTTTTACCAGGGTATTGGCCATCTCCGACAACTGCAAGGCGTTGTGGGTGTCGGAGCTCAAGGACAAGAAAATTACCGGGAACGCATCTGCCTCGACCTTGGCGATGACAGGTTCATCAATGCCCTGGGGCAAGCGTTGGCGCACGCGGGAGACTTTGTCACGCACATCGGCAGCGGCCGAATCCGCATCGCGCGACAGCGCGAAGCGGATAGAAATCTGGCTGCGCTCCTGGCGGCTGCTAGAAGTAATAACGTCCACGCCCTCAATCCCCGCCAAGGAGTCTTCAAGCACCTTGGTCACCTGGGCTTCAACCACCTCGCTCGACGCGCCGCCAAACCGCGTGGTCACCGTGACGACAGGCTCATCAATCTTCGGATACTCCCGGACTGACAGACCGGTGAAAGACACCGCACCGATCAACATGATGAGCAAAGACAGCACGGTCGCGAAGACCGGCCGGCGTATGGATGTTTCGGCCAATTGCATGGTGCATCAGCCTCCGGAAGAACGCGCCACTGGTGCACTTGCCGGTGCAGACGCTGCCGCGGCGGGGCCTCTTCCCAGTTCCACAATACGCACCGGCGTGCCATCGCGCTGCAAACGCTGCTGACCAGCAACCACGATCGTCTGCCCTTCGCTGACGCCCTCGGTGACTTCGACCTTGCCTTGGCGACGCACACCCAGCTTGACTTCCTGCCGCTTGGACACCCATTCTGTGTTGGCGGGCAAATTGGCAGCCGAAGGCACTTCCGATGGCGGCACAACCAGCACGACAAACTGCTTTCCACCCTGCGGCACGAGAGATTCTTCGGGCACGACAAGCGCGGCATCATTGACACCAAAAATCGCTGTTACCCGCGCAAACATGCCGGGGCGCAATGGTGCTCCTGCACCGACACCAGCCTGGTCGCCGCCATTGTTCGGCAGCACCGCACGAATGCCAACGGATCGGCCGTTTGCATCCAACAAAGGATCTACTGCCTCAATGCGGGCTTTATAGGCGCGTCCCGGAAATGCGTCCAAGGCCAACTCCACCACAAGACCGGGGCGCAATTTGCGTTGGTAACGCTCAGGCAGACGGAAGTCCAACAACATGCTGCCGGTATCCTCAAGGTTGATCAGGTCAGCACCGTCTTTGACATAGTCGCCCACATTTACTGCACGCAGCCCTACCGTGCCGTCGAAAGGCGCCACGATGGCCATGCGCCCCAAGCGGGCTTGCGCCAGCGCAAGTTGTACTTGCACCACCTGCACGTTGGCAGCACTCTCGTCCAACACCCTTTGTGCTACGAAGTTCTGAGCCACCAACTCTTGGTTGCGCTTGAAATTGGCCTCTGCGATGGACAGCTGGGCCTGGGCTTGGCTCAGTTCAGCACGTTGCAAAGTGTCGTCCAGTTGGACTAGCAGCTGCCCCTTGCGCACTTGGGCCCCATCCTTGAAGCCCAAGGTTTTGACACGTCCGGCCACCTCTGGGCGCACCATCACACTCTGGCGCGAGCGCAGGGAACCCACCGACTGCGCATCGTCTTGCAAAGTGATTCGCGCAACCTTACCCACTTCGACGCCCGCAATCCGTGGGGGAGCGGAGGCAGCTGCCGAGCCCGATGCTGCCTGGGCATTACCGCCAACAATTTCTTTGGGGCCCTGGGGTTTGGATTGGTACCACCAAGCCACGCCGGAGAGAGCTGCGATACCAACAAATGCGATAGCAGAGTAAACAGCTTTTGATGCCATGGGGAATGAGTGAGTGGATGGAATTGCAATCAGACGGGTTCACAATGGTAGCGTCGATGCATGACACGGCGCATCTCGCGACGCAAGCCCCGTGCCGGCCTACAGGAATTCAAGTTTTGCGCGTCAGTGTCGCCCCAAGGCCTTGTCCACGCCCAGGTTGGCCAGGGCATCTGCCCGTTCGTTGCCGGGGTCACCAGCATGTCCTTTCACCCATCGCCAATCAATGGTGTGGCCCGAGGTACTGACTAGGTGGTCCAACTGTTGCCACAAATCCACATTTTTGACCGGCTGCTTCGCTGCCGTCTTCCATCCTTTGGCTTTCCAGCCTGCCAACCATTCGGTAATGCCTTTGAGCACGTATTGGCTGTCCAGGTGCAACACCACCGCGCAGGGCCGCTTGAGAGCCGCTAGGGCCTGAATCACCGCCATCATCTCCATGCGATTATTGGTGGTTCCCAACTCACCGCCAAACAGTTCTTTCTCGCTCCCGTCAGGTGAGCGCAGTAGCACACCCCAGCCCCCGGGGCCGGGGTTGCCTTTGCAAGCGCCATCGGTGTAGATCACTACGGAATTCATGCTTTGTGTCACTTTCCTGTTACTTTCGTTGCTGTATTTGTGTAGTTTTCTGGTTGCGCTGCACTGCGGGCACGGGGGCTCCAACGCGTGCCTGGGCTGTTTTCCAGGCTGGCCCCAACAAACGCATGCCACGCACACGCTTGACGGCCACCACAAAATAGGCAGCTCCCAATATGGGCCACCAACGCGAACCGGCTGCGTCCATCCAGGCCCATCGCTCCAGCCACTTCTCGCTTCGCACCGCGGGACGGTAACAGCCGAGTCGACTTTCCTCCACCTCAAAGCCCAGCAGGCGCAACCAGTCACGCAAACGCCAGTAGCCAATGAACTCACCACAGTCCGGCAAAAACAACTCCCCCACACCCAGTCGCCGGAGGGCATGGGCACGGCGCTGCCTAAGCCCCCACAAACTGACGGGATTCAGGCCACAAATCACGACACGGCCTTCAGGCACCAGTACCCGCTCCACTTCCCGCAGCGTTGTATGGGGATCTGCACTCAGCTCCAGGGTATGGGGTAACACCACCAAATCCAGGCTGCAAGCCGAAAATGGCAAAGCGGCATAGTCAGTTACCAGTGCTGTACGCAATTCCGGCACAGTGGGGGCAGGCTCCAACGAGGGCATGCCCAGCCACTGGTGTGGCATACGATTGGCACGTAAACCGTCCAATTGGGGCACCCCGAGTTGCAGGGCATGGTAGCCAAAAATGTCGGCTACTGAGGACTGCAGCTGCGCATCCTCCCAACGCAACAAGTACTGACCCGCAGGTGTCTGAAACCAGTCGTGCAAACCTATAATTTGTCGGCTCATGACGTTAATACCGCTACCCGCTTTCTCAGACAACTATGTCTGGATGTTGCACGATGGACGAGAAGCACTGGTGGTGGACCCGGGTGACGCTGCGCCTGTCGTGCAGGCCCTGCAGCAAGAAGGGGTGGAACTGCGCAGCATTCTAGTCACCCATCACCATGCCGACCACACAGGCGGCGTGGACAGCTTGCGATTGACAACAGGCGCACAGGTTTGGGGCCCTGCGCACGAGAGCATCCCTCAACCCTATCTGCCTTTGGTACAAGGCCAACAGGTACACGCATTGGGTTTGGCCTTCGAGGTGATCGATGTGCCTGGTCATACCGCAGGCCACATTGCTTTTTATCACCCTGATGTAGATGGTGCGCCACTGCTGTTTTGTGGCGATACCCTGTTCAGCGCAGGCTGTGGCCGACTTTTTGAAGGCACTCCAGCCCAAATGGAAGACTCACTGAAGCGGCTGGCCGACCTGCCCGCGAATACTCGGGTGTGTTGCACCCATGAATACACTTTGAGCAACCTGCGCTTTGCGCTGGCGGTGGACCCACAAAATACAGACCTACTGGCCTACCAAGACCAATGCTTGGCGTTGCGCGATCAAAATTTGCCCACTTTGCCTTCTTCGATAGACTTGGAGCGGCGCATCAACCCTTTTCTGCGCGCATCTGCGCCGCCCATCCTTGCCGCCTTGGGTCACTTCGACGCTGCAGGGCTGGCCCGCGATGGTGCCTTTGCCACGCTACGGCGTTGGAAGAACGAATACCGATGAACTTTCTAAAATTTAGCAGCCTGCTGGCGGTGACCTTGCTGACTGCTTGTGCCAGCACAACCGCACCGCCAAGCAACTCTGCAGAAGCAGGCACGAATGCGGCAACCAGCAGCAGCGGTGCGACAGGCGTTTCCCCAGACAATTTGAACCTGCAAACCAGCAGGGAGCTGCAACGCACCGCCCCCACCAGATCAGCCCCGTCAACCGAACGTGCCACCAGTGCGGGCCCACTCAGCAACATCGATGCCCAGTCGCTGCCTTCGCGCACCGTTGTGGCCCTGGCCCCGCCGGCAGACCTGTGGGAGCGTATCCGTCGCGGCTATGGCATGCCCGATTTGGATACGGAACTGGTACGGGACCGCGAGCAGTGGTACAGCAGCCGTCCTGACTACATTTTTCGCATGACGGAGCGCTCCAAGAAGTACCTCTTTCACATTGTTGAAGAACTGGAGTTGCGTGGCATGCCCACCGAACTGGCTTTGCTGCCCTTTATTGAAAGTGCTTTTAACCCGCAGGCTGTGTCCAGTGCCAAAGCTGCAGGCATGTGGCAATTCATGCCTGCCACAGGCAAGTACTTTGAACTCAAGCAGAACGCATTTCGTGACGACCGCCGGGACGTACTCGCATCTACACGCGCCGCACTGGACTACCTGCAGAAGCTACATGGCATGTTTGGCGATTGGCACCTGGCCTTGGCAGCCTACAACTGGGGCGAAGGCAGCGTAGGACGCGCCATCGCCAAAAACAAGCGTACCGGACAAGCGACCAGCTACCAAGACCTGAGCATGCCCATGGAAACCCGGTTTTATGTACCCAAGCTACAAGCGGTTAAAAACATCGTTTCCAACCCTGCCCAATTCAATTCCAAATTGCCGCTGATTGAAAACCACCCCTATTTCCAAACAGTCACCATACGGCGGGATATTGACCTGACATTGGCCGCCAAACTAGCCGAGGTTGACCTGGCAGACTTCAAGGCACTGAACCCTTCCATCAACCGCCCGGTGATACTGGCGGCAGGCACGCCGCAAATTTTGCTGCCTTGGGACAACGCCGAAGTATTCCAGTCCAATTTGGAGGCTTATGGCAGCAACCGTTTGGCAAGCTGGACCGCATGGGTGGCACCCACCACCATGCGTCCGGCCGAGGCGGCCAAACGCGTAGGCATGTCCGAGAGTGATCTGCGCAACATCAACAACATCCCGGCCCGCGTCGTGATTCGGGCGGGCTCCACGCTGCTGGTACCGCGCAGCGCGCACATGGCAGATGTGACCGAAAGAGTCGCAGACAACGGCCAGCTGACTCTGGCGCCAGAAGTTGCCCTGCGCCGTGCCAGTGTACGCGCCGCGAAAGGCGAAACTGTTGCCAGCGTGGCACGGAGGTACAAAGTCAGTGCGGCATCGGTTGCCGAATGGAACAAGGTGGGCGCAAATGCCAGCTTCAAGGCTGGGCAGCAAGTGGTGCTCTACTTGCCCGCTAAGGCACGCAACAAGACCACTACCGCAAAGGCCAGGGGAAAAACTGCAATTGCCAAAGCGCCTGCCAAGGGCAAGTCTGTGGCCAGCAAACCGCGCGCTGCCTCAGCAAAAGTTGCCCGCAAATAAGAGACTTGCTTGGGTACGCCTTGCTGGCAGCGCCGGCCGGGCTGTCAACGATAGCCGACCAGCAATATAGCGATATTGCTCGCCAATGCCAAGCTCCATACGATGGAACGGGCCGTTCCCAGTCCGGCCACGTACATCATGATGTAGAGCATGCGAAGTACGATAAACAGAAAGGCCAAGATATCCAGGCGAGCTTGGTGCGCGCCCAACTGATGGGCGATGATGACTGCACCAATAAAAAAAGGCAGCGCCTCAAAACTGTTGGCCTGCGCCGCATTGGCGCGGGCACGCCAGTCGGTCTGGCGTGCAAGCCATTCACGCGGGTTCACGTTGTCATAACCACCTTCACGGCGCGGCACACTGATGCGCCCGGACTTGGCCAATCCGGCACAAACAATAGGCAGCAAGGCGGCAATCAGCACGCACCAGTAGGCAACGGTGAAATGGGTGTATTGCATGAAAAAATTACTTTCAAAAATCAAACCAGACTGACATGGCGCACCTCAGCGCCTGTCCACCAGCGCATGGGCTATGGTGCCCAGATCTACGTATTCCAACTCACTGCCCACGGGCACCCCACGGGCTAAACGCGTGGGCTTGATTCCGCGTGCCTTGAGCCCCTCGGCAATGACATAGGCCGTGGCCTCGCCTTCGGCAGTGAAGTTAGTCGCCAGAATGACTTCTTGCACCATTCCATCACAGGCTCGCTCAAACAGCTTCTTCAGGCCCAAGTCGTGCGGGCCAACACCGTCCAGCGGACTGAGTTTGCCCATCAGCACGAAATACAGGCCTTTGTAAGCGCCCGTGCGTTCCATGGCGGCTTGATCAGCCGGGGTTTCCACCACACACAGTTGGCTGTGGTCACGCCGCGAATCCAAGCAGGATGCACAGACCGGTTGCTCAGTAAACGTGTGGCAGCGCTCGCAATGGTGTACCTGGGTGCTGGCTTGCAGCAAGGCCTGTGCCAGCAGCTGTGCACCGGAGCGGTCATGCTGCAGCAAATGAAAGGCCATGCGCTGGGCAGATTTCACCCCCACGCCCGGCAGGCGCTTGAGCGCCTGCACCAGGGCATCCAGTGCGTTGGTATCGGACACGCGGGATAAGACCGCTTAGAACGGGAACTTCATGCCGCCTGGCAACCCCGGCATGCCAGCTGTGAGCTTGCCCATCTTCTCAGCCGATGTTTCTTCGGCCTTGCGTACAGCCGCATTGAAGGCGGCCGCTACCAGGTCTTCCAACATGTCTTTGTCATCAGCCAGCAGGCTTGGGTCAATCACCACCCGTTTGACGTCATGCTTGCAAGTCATGGTGACCTTCACCAGCCCGGCGCCGGACTCCCCGGTCACCTCAATATTGCCCAGCTCGTCTTGGGCCTTTTTCATGTTGTCCTGCATCGCCTGGGCTTGTTTCATCAGGCCTGCGAGTTGTCCTTTGTTGAACATGGATGTCCTTGAGTGAGAAAAAAGAAATAGAAAGGAGGCGTCAGAGTGGCCGGATGGAGCCGGGCACAATTTTCGCGCCAAAGTCGCGCACCATGGCTTGCACGAATGGATGGTCCGCAATTATCCTCTCTGCCGCCTGCTGCTTCTCGGCCGATGCCGCCGCATTGCGCCGACTGGGACTGTCTGTGACACGTCCCACTTCCACCACCAACTTGACGGGAAATCCGGCAGCTGTCAGGGCGGCCGTCAAGCGGTCGCGTGTCCCAGGCTGGTTGAGCGACTCGCGCTCGACACGCAGCAGCCATTGGTCAGTGTCCCGTGCAATCAGCTGAGACTGCAGGGCCAACTCACGCACCATGGCAGTGATCGCTTCGGCTTGAGCCAGTTGCTGCACCGTGGCGTGCCAGAAATCACCCTCTTCGGTGGGCAAGAGGACCTGAGGCACCTGGGTCGCCATGGCTTCCGATCGCCCCTCCAGCTGGGTGCGCACCGGGACCGCTACAACTTTAGTAGCTGCTTGCGCAGATACCACGCGCTCTGAGGGCCGATTTTCATCCTCATACAAATCGGCAGGTTCGTCATCCTGGTCAGGGCCGCTGTCGCGTACGGTCAGCACCTGTCCTGGGGGGATGGTGACGGTTTCGGGCGCTACAGCCATAGGCTCTGGCGCCTCCTCCCAGGGCTGCACCACCCCAGGACGCGCGATCACGGGCGCAGCGGGTGCCACCGGAGCGGGAGCCGGAACCGAGACAGTTGCAGGGCTCGCTACCGGCGTAGCCACAGCGATTGCCGCTGGTGGTGTTACGGGCAGCGCCCGTGCAGCGTCAGTTAGAGTTTTTTTTTCAGCCAGCGGCGCTGCGCCGCTTTGAGGCTTGAAGGCCAGCAGGCGCAACAGCACCATGGTCAGTGCAGCGTATTCGTCGGGCGCCAGGCCCAAATCGGCACGGCCATGCAAGCAAATGCTGTACAGCAACTGGGTTTCATCGGCGGGAAGCAAATCCGCCAGCCGCGCGGTGTCAGCAGCTTCGGGGTCACTGTCGTCAGCAGCTACGCCCCCCCCCATAGCCTGCAGTACCGCCATACGCTGCAGAACTGTAGACATTTCTTCCAGCGTGGAGGCTGCACTCAAGCCGTTGAGGCGGAGCGCTTCGGAAGTTTCTACCACCGTCTTGCCGTCGCTGCTTGCCAGCGCTTCGATCAGGCGGAACACATAAGAGCGGTCCACACTGCCGAGCATCTGGCGCACCGTGGCCTCCTGCAACTGGCCAGAACCAAATGCGATTGCCTGGTCAGTCAAGCTCAACGCGTCACGCATGGAGCCGCGGGCAGCGCGCGCCAACAGGCGCAGGGCTTGCACCTCCGAGCGCACCTGCTCCACCTCTAACACCTTGGTCAGGTGTTCACGGATGGTCTCAGGCGCCATGGGCCGCAAATTGAACTGCAGACAACGGCTCAACACAGTGACCGGCACTTTCTGCGGATCGGTCGTTGCCAGCACAAATTTCAAATACTCAGGTGGCTCTTCCAGGGTTTTCAACATGGCATTGAACGCCGTGTTGGTCAGCATGTGCACCTCGTCGATCATGAAGACCTTGAAGCGCCCTTGCACGGGTTTGTAGACCGCCTGTTCCAACAGGGCCTGCACTTCGTCCACACCACGGTTGCTTGCTGCGTCCAGTTCGGTGTAGTCCACAAAACGTCCGCTATCAATATCGGAGCAAGCCTGGCAAACGCCACAGGGAGTCGCAGTGATTCCCCCATTGCCATCAACACCTTGGCAGTTGAGCGACTTGGCCAGAATACGCGACACCGTGGTCTTGCCCACGCCACGCGTACCGGTGAACAGATAGGCGTGGTGCAGGCGCTGGGTGGTCAACGCATTGGTCAGGGCTTGCACCACGTGGTCCTGCCCCACCATTTCGGTGAAGTTGCGCGGACGGTACTTGCGGGCGAGCACGAGGTAAGACATACGCCGATTCTAGTGTGCCAACCCAGTCACACTCAGTTAGACTGGAAGCCCGCAAAGACCACCCCTTCCATGAATGTGCCTACTTTGTTGAGAAGCCGCTTTGTATGGCTGCCTTGTGTGCTTGCGGCATGCCTTTGGGGCGGCGCGGTGCAGGCCGGTGGCACCTTGAGGGTACTGGCCTGGCCCGGTTATGCCGACCCGGATATCGTCAAAACTTTTGAACAACGCACCGGGGCCAAAGTCGAAGTCAGTTATATCGACACCGACGAAGCCCTCTGGGCCCGCATCTCCAAGAACCAAGCTGGCGACTTTGATGTATTCGCTGTCAACACGGCGGAATTGCAGCGTTACATTCAAAAGGCGCTGGTGGTGCCCATCAATGTGCGCACCATTACCAACACCAAGCGCCAGCTGCCCAGATTTCAGGCATTGGCAAAGATTCCGGGCGTTGTGCATGCAGACAAGGTGTTCGCTGTGCCTTACACCTACTCGGAAATGGGCCTCATATATGACCGCCGGCAAGTCAAAACTCCGCCTACCTCCATTCAGGCGCTGTGGGACCCGCGCTACCAAGGCAAAGTATTGATCTACAACGGAGGGGCTCACAACTTTGCGCTGGCGGCACAAGCCTTGGGCAACCGCAACCCCTTTGAGCTGCAGGCAGCCCAATGGGAGAGTGCCGTGCAGCAGCTGATTGGCCTGCGGCGCAATGCCTTGACGTTTTACAGCCAGCTGGACGATTCGGTGGCATGGTTCCGGAGCCGCAAAGCGGCCCTGCTCTTTGCCAACTACGGTTCGCAACAATTCAAGCAGTTGCAGGCCGCCGGTTTGGATGTGGGCTACGCCATACCGAAAGAAGGCGCGCTGGCCTGGCTGGATTGCTGGGTTGTTACCCGGGGTGCCAAAGACACCGCACTGGCTGAGGCCTGGATCAACTACACCTTGGAAGACGGCCCCGGCAGGGTCCTGCTGGAACGCCAAGGCCTGGCCAATACCACCGCCACCTCACCCTACCTGAGGCCGGAAGACAAACTCATTTGGCTGGAGCCGGTGGAGAACGTGGAGCGCAGAAACCTGCTCTGGAGCCGCATTCTGTCAGGTGATCGCGCCACCAAGGTACTGGCACCATGAAGTTTGGCATCAGCGCCCGTTTGACACTGGTGTTGGCGCTGGTGGGCCTGCTGGTGTCCGGCCTAACCGGGTTTTATGCGTTCAACGTCAGCCGCACCCTGCTGGTGCAGTCCTCCCAAGACGAGTTGCTGTTATCCACACAAGTACTGGCACGCCGCATTGCGCTAACGCGCCAAGAAGTGTCACGCAACCTGATGGTGCTGGCGTCCCACCCGGCATCCCAAGCCTCGCTGCAGGCCGATGCAGGCAGCGCGCAGACCCAATTGGCCACGCTGTTCAAGGTGCTGATGTCGGCCAACCCGGCCTACCTGCAAATTCGCCTGATCAGCGCCAAAGATTACGGCATGGAGCGCGTGCGAGTGGACCGGGACAGCGGTACCTTGCAAGTGGTGACGGGCGACGACTTGCAGGAGAAAGGCCATTTTGCATACGTGTCCGAAACCCTCAAGCTCGCTTACGGCGAAACCTACCTTTCGCCCATTGCCATCAACCACGAACAAGGTTCCCATGCAGGCTTGGATCGCCCTACCCTGCAGCTCGCCACACCGGTCAGTGATGCACAAGGCCAGGCCCTGGGTCTGCTGGTGATCAACCTGGACCTTGACGGCCTCTTTGCCCTGCTTTCCGCGGACCTGCCTGAAGACTTTGCCTTGTACCTGGCCAATTACCAGGGTGACTACCTGATCCACCCCGACAACACCAAAACCTTTGGCTTTGACCGGGGCCGCCGCGTGCTGGTGCAAGACGAATTTGCACAAACGGCAGCCTTGGTAGACCAAACTGCAGAGAGCGTCTTGTTGCAGGCCGACCAAGGGCCTCACGCATTTGCTCCCTTGTTAGCGGCATTTGTCGGCCGCACGGTATTGGCCAGCAGTGAAGAGACCAGGCTTATCTTGGGACTGGCTCGCCCCCTGGAAGGTGTACTGAAACAAACTGACCAGTTGGGTCGCACGATTGTGCAGATCGTGATTTTGGTGAGCCTGGCGTGTGCTTTTCTTGCTGTTTTGGTGGCGCGTGCGCTCACGCACCCCATCAACAGCATGATTGCCGCAGTGCACCGGTTCTCCAACGACAACAAGGTCTTGCCCCTCCCGGTTGAGCGCAGTGACGAGATCGGCATGCTGGCACGCAGCTTTGCGCGCATGCAGAGCCAAATCCGCAAGCAAATGGATGACCTGCAAGATAGCCATGAAGAGCTAGAGCATCTGGCTCAGCACGACATGCTGACCGAGCTGCCCAACCGGCGCATGTTCATGGACCGGCTGGAGCAAGCCATTGCCCGCGCCCAGCGCACCGAAGAAGGCTTTGCGCTGTTGTTCATTGACGTAGACAACTTCAAAAGCTTCAATGACACGCTGGGCCATGCAGCTGGCGATGCCGTTCTCAAAACCGTGGCCCAACGTCTGGCCGCCAACACCCGAAAAATCGACACGGTGGCCCGCCTGGGCGGCGACGAATTTGTGGCGATGATCGACAAATTTTCGGATCGCAACCTCATCAGTGCATTCACCGAAAAACTGTTGGCGGCACTGAAAGCCCCTATGGAATTTGAGGGCCACACGCTGTGCGTGGAATTCAGCATCGGCATCAGCCAGTTCCCGGACGATGGCAGTACCGCCGAAGAGGTGATCAACAACGCCGACCGGGCCATGTACCGCACCAAGGCCGGTGGCCGCAACGGCTACCGTTTTACCTCGGATGCCAATACCCAGCCCAACCTGCTCTGACCGCTGGGAAACGGCCCCTGCGCTTTGGGTACAATGCGCGCTGACGGGCCTTCCCGCATGGTGAAGCGGCCAACCGGGTCAGGTGGGGAACCAAGCAGCCCTAACTGTGGAGCCAGTGCCGGGGTCAGGCTCGTCAACCCCCATTCCATGCCTAGCCACCCCTGAGGATTTCCGGGAATGACTCTCAGCGTGTTGTCCCGTTGGGTTGGTGCAGTGCTGCTGGCATGCGGAGCAGCGGTCGCCGCGTGGGCCGATACACCGAGCCACGGCACTGATTTCCCTCTGATTAGCCTTTCGGACGCCACACCCCACCGGGTTGAACTGGGCCACCATCTGGCCTATCTGGAAGACCCGGGCCGCAAACTCTCGCTGGATCAAGCCAGCAGCAGGCTCCAAACATGGGCAGTCATTGATCGCACCAGCCCGAATTTTGGCTTTACCGACAAGGCGTACTGGTTCCGTTTCGCCTTGGACAACCGCAGCGGCAAATCCATGCAACGGCTGCTGGAGCTGCCCCGTGCTTTCATCGACGATGTGCGCCTGTTCCAGCTGCAGGATGGCCAGCTCGTGACCAAATACGCGCTGGGCGATGAGCAACCCTTTGCACAACGGGTGGTACAGCACCAGAACCTTGTGATGCCACTCACGCTGACGCCGGGCATACATCAGATTTATCTGCGCATGGCCTCCAGCGGCACCATCGAGGCCCCGCTACGCCTGTGGGAGCCCGCTGCCTTTCAAGCGGCAGCAGCCCAAGAGCATTTGCTGGCCGGCGCGGTGCTGGGCATGTTGGTCGTGATGATCATCTACAACCTGTTTATCTACGCCTCCACGCGCGATATCAACTACCTCTACTACATCGCTTTTGTGGCCAGCTACTTGTTGTTCTGGAGCACCTTGTGGGGCTATACCTTTGCGTATGTGTGGCCCAACGAAATTCGCTGGAACAGCATTGCGGTGCCGGTCTTCATTGCCTCAGCCTGCGTGGCGGCTGCCCTGTTTGCCGACAGTTTCCTCAAGTTGCGGCGGTTTTCACGGACCGCGCATTTTGGGGTACTGGGGCTCGCAGGTATCAGCGCTTTGCTGCTGGTGGGGGCCTTTGTTTTGCCTTATCCCCTCATCATCCGCGCAACGTCGGCCATGATTCTGGTCGTCTCGGTGGTTGCACTGGGATGTGGCTACTGGCGCTGGTGGGCGGGCGCGCGTTTCGCACGCTTTTATTGCCTGTCATGGACTTCGGTGTTCGTCGGCGTCAGTGTGCTTACGATTGGCAAGTTTGGCCTGCTGCCGTCCAACTTCTGGACGGACAATGCCTCCCAAATCGGTGTGCTTTTACTGGTATTGCTACTGTCGTTCACCCTGGCAGACCGCATCAACACCGACCGCAGTCTGCGCATCAATGCCCAGGCCGTCGCCCTGGCCCATGCACAAAAAGCCCGCGCCTCGCAAAAAGCGCTGATCGAGTCCACGGCACAGGCCAACCGCGAGCTGGAAAGCCGCGTGCAAGAGCGCACCACCGAACTGCACGAGGCACTGGAAAAGCTGCAGACCGTGAATGCGCAGCTGCAACGCCTCTCCAACACCGACAGCCTGACCCAAGTAGGTAACCGCGCCTACTTTGACGAAATGCTGCAGACCGAACACAAACGCGCCAGCCGCCTGAAACAGCCGCTGGCGCTGCTGCTGTTCGACATCGACCACTTCAAGTCCATCAATGACACCTGGGGCCACCCGGCGGGCGATGCCTGCCTGCGCTACCTGGCCGACTTTCTGCGCAGCAAGGTGCTGCGCGCCGGCGATGTGCTGGCCCGCTACGGGGGCGAGGAGTTTGTGGTGCTACTGATCAACAGCACGCTGGGCGACGCGCTGGACGTGGCAGAAGACTTGCGCGCCGAGATTGCCACCCTGGAAATCCCCATCGAAGGCAGGCACTTGCGCATCACCGCCAGCTTTGGGGTCGCCAGCGCCATTCCGGCCAGCATGACCTCGGCCGCCACACTGGTGGCCGACGCGGACAAAGCCCTGTACGAAGCCAAACACCACGGCCGCAACTGCGTGCGCGCAGCTTCGCCGCGCATCAGCGCCCCGCAAAGCAGTTAAATTGCTATTTTTTTAGGAGCTGCTTGCGTAGCATCTACGGGCCCTAGAGGACTAAAAGGCTTAAAAATCAGTGCGTACGCAGGTAGGCCAAGGCGCCCTGCCCGGCCGCTACACCACTGGCAAAGCAGGCCTGCAGCAAGTAGCCACCCGTGGGGGCCTCCCAATCCAGCATCTCGCCCGCGCAAAACACGCCGGGCAACTGCTCCAGCATCAGATGGGGCGTCAGCACCTCAAACAACACACCACCGGCCGTGCTGATGGCCTCGTCGATGGGGCGCGCAGCTTGCAGCGTGATGGGCAAGGCCTTGATGGCAGCAGCCAGCTGGGCGGGGTCGTTCATCGCATCTTTGCTTAGCCGTTCATGCAGGATGGCGGACTTGATGCCTTCCAGGTGCAAGCGGCTCTTCAGGTGGCTGGACAGCGAACGGCTGCCGCGCGGATGCCGCACCTCGGCCAGCACTTTCTCCAGCGGCACATCGGGCAGCAGGTCCAGCGTGAAGGTGGCGCTGCCGTTGCGGATGATGTCGTCGCGCAGCAGGCTGGACGCGGCGTAGACCAGGCTGCCCTCCACGCCCGTGGCCGTGGCCACAAACTCGCCCTTGCGCTGAAAAGTCTGGCCCTGCGTCGTGCGAACGCCGATGGCCACCGACTTGAAAGGTTGGCCGGCGAACTTGTCGGCAAAAAACGTGCTCCAGCCGCCCTGCACATCAAAGCCACAGTTGGCCGGCAGCAACGGCGCCACCGCCACGCCGCGCTGGGCTAAGAGCGGCACCCAGGCCCCGTTGGACCCCAGCCGTGCCCAACTGCCACCGCCCAGCGCCAGCACCACCGCGCGCGCCTGCACTTGCTGGGGGCCGGTGGGCGTGTCAAAGCTCAAGACGATGCCGGTACTACCCGCAGCAGCTTCGCCCCAACCGGTCCAGCGGTGGCGCATATGGAACTGCACGCCCACCCCGGGCGCGGCTGGGTTGCGCAAGCGCTGCAGCCAGGCACGCAGCAGTGGCGCGGCCTTCATGTCCTTGGGAAACACCCGGCCCGACGAGCCCACAAAGGTCTCAATGCCCAGCCCCTGGGCCCAGGAGCGCAAGGCCGTGCTGTCCAGTCCTTTCAGCAGCGCCTCGACGGCACCCCGGCGCGCGCCATAACGTTCGGCAAACCGGTCGGCAGAGTCGGAGTGGGTGAGGTTGAGCCCGCCCTTGCCCGCCAGCAGGAATTTGCGGCCAATGCTGGGCATCGCGTCAAACAGGTGTGCGGCCACGCCCGCTTCGGCCAGCTGCTGGGCGGCCATGAGCCCGGCCGGGCCACCGCCCACGATGGCCACGTCCACACGGCGGACCTCGCCGAGGGAAGGCACAGAAGCGGCGGACGGAGAAAATTCAGAACTCATGCGGGGGTCAATTCAATCAGTTGGCCTTGCGGCGTTAAAAAAGCAGCGCGTACCGGTTGCCCGGGGTTGGCCAGCGCAACGGCATCGCGGTAACCCAGCAGCTGCGCACACAAGGCCGCATCCTGCTGCGGCTGTGCGCTCGACTTGTAATCCAGCACCCACCAAGCACCGCTGCGCTGCTGCACCAATCGGTCCATGCGCAGCAGGCGGCCACGCTGGGTGATGGGCACTTCATTGGCATGCCAAGCCAGTTGGGCACGGTCCCAAATCCAGGCGCCCTCGCCTTGCAAGACTGCTTGTGCCTTGTCTGTGGCAGCCTGGGCTTGCGCGACGTCGAGTGCAAATTCTTTGGCAAGCCGGGCCAAGGCTGCGGGGGGCCAAGTGTAGGGCCTGTTGGCGTAGCCGCCGGGCACGGGCGGCACCCATTCCAACAGCCGGTGCAGGGCCTGGCCCAGGCGGGACTCCAGGCTCTCGGTCGATTCGCTAGTGCTACTGGTTGCCAGTACCGCTATATTTTCAGGAGCTGCTTGCGCAATATCCACGGCACCTAGAGCCACTTTTGGCACTATTTTCAGGGCGTAGGGCACCAATGCATCCACCGCCACGCCGTCGCCCCCAGTGCCGGTCGGCACTGCGGCCGCAGCCCGGGGCGCATCCTGTGCCTGCCCCTCCAGCCTGCGCCACCAGCTGCCCGCATGTTCGCGGTGCGGCGCCAGGCTGGAGATCACCAGGGTGCGCTGCGTGCGTGTCAGCGCCACGTAAAGCGCATTGAGCTCTTCACGGCTGCGCTCGGCCTGCTCGTGCGCCAGCGCATCCACCACACAGGCGGGCGGGCGCGATTCGCTGGCCAGAAACACAAAACGCCGGGGGTGCGGGTCTTCGCCGGGCCAGTCCACCAGCACACCCATGGTTTCGGTCTTGCCAGCCTCGCCGTCGGTGTCCAGCATCAGCACCAGCGGCGCCTCCAGCCCCTTGGCACCGTGGATAGTGAGCAGGCGCACCGCTTGGGCGTTGGCACGCACGGGCGCGGGGTTGCCCCCGGCCCGCAGCGCGCGCACCAGGCCATAGGCGGTGGTGTAGCGCCCGCCATCGACCTGCAGCGCCGCGTTCAGCAGGGCGCGCACATTGGCCAGCACCCGCTCGCGCTGCGCGGGCGGGCTGGCGGCCGCGTAACGGGCCAGCACATCGCCGTCGTCGTAAATCGCGCTCAGTGCATCGTGCGGGGGCAGTGTGTCCACCCATTGTTTCCAGCGCAGCAGCGTGGCGTTGGCCTTGGACAAAGCGGGGGGTAGCGCGTCCGCAGCGCTGGCATGCAGCGCCTGCCACCAGCTCACCGCCTCGGTCTGGCCGGCCTCGTCGCGCGTGGCGGCCTGCAGCGCGCGCAGGCGCAGCACCAGGGCGACCAGGTCGTCGTCAGACGCACCAAACACCGGCGACTTGAGCACCCGGGCCAGCGCCAGGTCGTGGCGTGGCGAGACCAGCACATCGAGCAGCGCCACCAGGTCCTGCACCTCGGCAAACTCACCCAGCTCGGCCTTCTCGGGCTGCTGCGCAGGAATGCCCAGCGCTGACAGCTCCTGTTCCATCAAGGTCAAGCGCTCACGCTTGCGCGCCAGCACCATCACGTCTTTGGCCTGGGTGTGTCCGGCGGCCATCTGCGCGGCCAACCACTGTGCGGCCTGGCGGCACTCCAGTGTCTTGCGCGTGTCCTCGGCCTCGTGGCGGGGCATGGTCAGCGAGTCGCGCCACACGGCTTCGGGCGGCGGGGCCTCCTTGTCGGCCTTGGCTTCGCGCTCAATACGTGGCAGCTTGAACACCTGGCCGGTCTTGTCCGACGCGGTGCTGTGCGCGCGGAAGTCCTGGTAGGCGCCCTCGTCCTGCGCCAGGCCCATGGTCTGGTTCACCAGCGCAATGATTTCGGGCGCATTGCGCCGCGTGTGGTCACAGCTCAGCTGGTCGCCGCCCAGGCCCTGCGCCACAAAGGCTTTGGCCGCACGGAACACCTGCGGCTCGGCCCGGCGGAAGCGGTAAATGCTTTGCTTGGGGTCGCCCACGATGAACACGCTGGGCGCATTGCCAGCCCCGGCGTAAGACGACAGCCAGCTGTGCAGCGCCTGCCACTGCAGCGGGTTGGTATCTTGAAACTCGTCAATCAGCAGGTGCCGCACGCGCGCATCCAGCCGCTCCTGCACCCAACCGCTGAGCTCGGGGTCGGACAGCAACACCAGCGCCGTGCGCTCCAGATCGCCCATGTCCAGCCAGCCACGCTCGCGCTTGAGGGCAGCGTAGTCCTGCACCAGGCCACGCGCCAGCCGGGCCATGCGCTGCTGGTGCTGCCAGGCCTGGTCTTGCAGCTGGGCTTGTTGCACTTCTTGCAGCAGCGCCTGGGCGGCTTGCACGCTCGTCAGGTCCACCAGCTTGTCCGTGAGTTTGCGCGGGCTACCAGTCTTGGTGAACAAGGCATCTTCCACACCGGGCCAATGCGCATCGGTCAGTGCGCGCTCCAGCGTGCTGGCAGCCGTCAGGCAGGTCTTGCCGCTGCACTGGCCCAGCGCGCGGGCGCTGTCCCACAGCAAGGTTTGCACAGAAGGCTGGGCCATGCGCTCCTGTGGTGTGTTCAAGCCGGCAAAAGCCGGAAACTGTGCGGTGAAGTGCTGCACCGAGGCGTCCACCACGCCCTGCGCATCGGCCAGGTCAAACTCAGTGCGCTTGTTGAGCGCGGCCTCTAGCGCCTTGTGGGTCTGGTGGCGACCATAGAGGCGCACGGCGTCCTGGTAGTCGGCCAGCGCCGCAACATCACTGGCAACACGGGTCTGGAAGCGCCGCCACACCTGGGCCACGGCCACCGCATCGTTCTCCAGCAGCTCGTACTGCGTGGGCAGGCCCAGCTGATGCAGCACGCCCAGCGGCGCACTGCCCAACAGCGCAGCAAACCAGCTGTGGAAGGTGCGGATCTGCACCGGCCGGCCACCGGCCAGCAGCTGCGCATGCAGGCCGCGTAGCGTCTGTAGCTGCGCTGTATCCACCGCCTGCCGCACGCCGCGCATCTGCAGCTCCTGCTGCAAACGCGCATCGTCCAGATGGGCAAATTCACGCAGCCATTCCTGCAAGCGCTGGCGCATTTCACCCGCTGCTTTTTTGGTAAACGTGATGGCCAAAATCTCGTGCGGCTGCGTGCCCTCCAACAGCGCGCGCAGCATGCGCGAGACCAGCATCCAGGTCTTGCCCGCACCGGCGCAGGCCTCTACCGCCACGCTACGGCGCGGGTCGCAGGCAATCTCGTAAAAACGCGGGGCTTCAACCAGGCGACCGTTGTGCTCGTAGGCCGCGTGTTGCGAGAAAGATTGGGTGGGGCTCATGCGGCCTCCCAAAAGTCTTTGCGGCACAGGCCACGCACCTGGCAGAAGTCGCACACCGTGCCCTCGCCCAACGCCGGCAAGGCGGCACCGTCAGCAATGCGCGCCATATCGCTCAGCACACCTTCAACCAGGGCATCGCGCGCCATCACCACGTCCTTTTGCTCATAGGCATCGGTGCCCTCGCGCTCACCCACATTCACATAGGCCCCGCGCAACGTGTCGTGTGGCAAGAGTGCGGCGTAGAACGCCATCTGCGTGTCTTCCAGCGGGTCCTGGATACGCGTGCGGGTCTTGGCCACGGGTTCGGTTTTGTAGTCCAGCAGCATGACCGTGCCGTCGGGCAAAGCGTCGGTGCGGTCGGTGCGGCCGATCAGGGTGACAGGGCCGATGCGCTGGCGCTGCGGCATTTCACCGCTGGCAAACACGGCGCCTTGTGCCTCGTGTTGGGCGAGCCATTCCAGATAGCCGTCGCGCACCGCAGGCCAGGCGGCCGCAAACGGCAAAAACTCGCCTTCGGGCAAGGCCATGGCAGCGGTGACCTCGGCACTGCATCGGTCCAGCAAGGCCGTGCGTGCGGCCGACTCCGCCACCGGCTGCTCCGCCAAGGCCGCATGGAAGGCTTGCAGCACTGCGTGCAGCCAGAGGCCAAAGTCGCGCTTGTCCACCTCGGCATCCAGCTCGTCCACCGCGCGCAGGCCCAGCATGCGCTGGGCAAAAAAACGGTAGGGGCAGTGGCGCAAGTCTTCGTAGGCACTGGCCGACAGCGTGTGGACCGCCAGCGCGGGGCCGGTGGGCTGGGGCGGCACGCAGGGCTGCGGTGTGACCCAGCGGGTGCCGCGCGGATCGTGCCCGTCGGTGAACCCTGCGTCAGCCAAGCGCAACTGCTGCACCAAGGCGCTGGGTTGCAGCGCTTCGCCCGTGTCATCACTGCTGCGCCAGAGCACGTCACAGGCCGGGCTGGCCAGCGCATGGCGCCACACCTGGCGCAGCTGGCTTTCCAAGGCGTCACGCGAAGGCAGACCCAATGCCGCGCGCTGCGCAGGCGTCCAGCCACCTGCAGGTTCGGGGGACGGATTCAGCCGCACCTCGTCACAACCCGCCATCACCACCGCGGCAAAGGGACGTCCCAGCATCTGGCTCAGCGGCAGGATCACCACCTGCTCCTGGTCCGGGTAGTCGGGCTGAAAGCTCGCGCCCTCCAGCGCCTGGTTGACCCAGCGTGTGAATTCCATCAGGTCCAGCCGCTGCCCGGCCCACAGCGCCTGGTCCAGCAGCTGACTCCACTGAGCCGCGTCGGCGGGCGTGAGCCGCAACACCGCCAACAGCTTGCCACCGGCGCCGTCTTCCTGCAGGCGCGCCCACAGGCCCGTGCGTTGCAAGGCTTGTTGCAAGGCGGCGAGCCAGCCCGCCAAGGGCTTGCGGCCCGCCAGCGTGCCGCGCAGCTGCTCAACCTCGGCACAAGCCGCCTGCAGCGCCGGACTTTTGGCCACGGCGGGGCTCGTTGCCACCTGGCGCCAGTCACGCACCTGCTCACGCCGCACCGCGGCCTCCAGCGCATCGAGCGTGTCCAGATACGCCGGTGTCTGTTTCAAGGCGGCCAGCACCGCATCGCTGCTGGCGTTCCACTGCGCGGCGCGCAACAGCGCCATCACGCTGGCACCGGCCTGGCTGGTAGACAGTTTCCAGCCGTTTTCGTCACGCACCGCCACACCAGCCATGTCCAACAGGGCCCGCACACGGCGGGTCAGTGCACGGTCGGCACTCACCAGGGCCACCGGGTAACGCTCGGCCGCAATGTGCTGTAAAAGGCAAGCCGCCGTGCGCTGGGCTTCGTCTTCGGCGTCCTCGCAGGCGTGCAAGGCCAGCGCCTCGCTGAGGGCGGGCGCTTCATCCCCCTGGGATTCCGCCAGAGGCAGGCTCACCAGCTTGTCGCCCCAGACCGGGGCCAAGCCGGCCGGCAAGGCATCTTGGTTGGCACCCTGTACCAGCACCAGACACTCCAGCGCCTCGGGCCATTGGGGGTCGAACAGCGCGTCGCTGGTGTACGACGACACCGCCGCCCACTCCACCGCCAAGCGCGCTACACGGGCTTCCCAGGCCAGCGCCTGGCTGTCCATGCCCAAGGCCGCGTGCAGGCGTGCGGTCTGGGCCCAGCCCGCACGTTGCGCCGGCCCGGCCGCCGCAGCCAGAGGTGCGAGCTGATACGCGGCCTGCACCAATAGCGGCGCCAAGCCGTCCTGCCCCTGTGCACCACTGCCGGCCAGCAGCGCCTGCGCGGTCAGTGCGTCTACTGCGGGGTCCATGCTGATGTCCTGCGCATCCAGCGCCCGCCCGACGGTAGAAGCTACCCAATTCTGGGTGGTTTCAAAACGCGGGGAAAAGCCGTCGGGATAGAGCCGCGCCCACAGCCGGTTGGCCAATGGCAGCAACTGGGCGTAGGGCAAAAGTACCAGGGTGCGCGCTGGATGGGCCTCGCGCGCCTGCAACTGGGCTTGGATACGCGGCAGCAGGCCCGTGGTGTCGGCCAGCCACAGGGCCATGGCGGGGTGTTCTGCCCGATAACTGAAGGCCCTGAGCCCCGTGTTGCTATCGTTTTTGGCTATGCTCGCCATAGGCAGTGCAGCATGGGTGATGGGCTTGGTTTCTGTCACAATGCCGCAACTTTAGCTGCATTAGCAATCTTCCAAAGGAGCCACCATGGCCAGCGAACTCATCAAACATGTCACCGACGCCACTTTCGAAGCCGATGTGCTGGGTGCGGCACAACCCATTCTGGTGGACTACTGGGCGGAGTGGTGCGGCCCCTGCAAGATGATCGCCCCCATCCTGGACGAAGTGTCTGCCACCTACGAAGGCAAGTTGCAGATCGCCAAGATGAATGTGGACGAAAACCGCGATATCCCCGCCAAGTTCGGCATCCGCGGCATCCCTACCCTGATGTTATTCAAGGACGGTCAACTGGCTGCCACCAAAGTCGGCGCCTTGAGCAAGGCCCAACTGACAGCTTTTATCGATCAGCAGCTGGCCTGATTTGACATCTCATCGCCCCGTTCTCGGGGCGATTTTTCTGAGGGCTGGCTCACACCACGAACCACTTGGCGGCCAGCCGCGAAAGCTTCAAGCGCTAGCTGAATGCAAAAAACGGCACTGCTCCGTTTTCCTGTCATAATAAATCCCGTTCACCCGCCCACCCCAAGGCAGGCGCCGATTCCCGGCACAGAACGCAGAGGCGCTTACCCAGTTTTGCCTCTCCCCCATTCCCCCTGATTTTTGTAATTCGCCGAACATCGGTCAACGCCCTTACCGGGACTCACTCCATGCACTTAAACGAACTCAAGGCACTGCACGTGTCTGAAGTCCTCAAGCAAGCCGAAGAACTTGAGATTGAAAACACCGGCCGCATGCGCAAGCAGGAGCTGATGTTCGCCATCATCAAGAAGCGCGCGCGTACTGGGGAGCAAATCATTGCCGATGGCGTGTTGGAAATTCTGCCCGACGGCTTTGGCTTCCTGCGCAGCCCAGACACCAGCTACACCGCCAGCACCGATGACATCTACATCAGCCCCAGCCAGGTGCGCCGCTTCAACCTGCACACCGGTGACATGATTGAAGGTGAAGTGCGCACACCCAAGGACGGTGAACGCTACTTTGCACTGAACAAGCTCGACAAAGTCAACGGTGGCCCTCCAGAAGGCAACAAACACAAGGTCATGTTCGAAAACTTGACCCCGCTGTTCCCCAAGGAGCAGATGAAGCTGGAGCAAGACACCAAGGGTGAAGAGAACATCACCGGCCGCGTGATTGACATCATTGCCCCCATTGGCAAAGGCCAACGCGCCCTGATCGTGGCCCAGCCCAAGAGCGGCAAAACCGTGATGATGCAGCACATCGCGCATGCAATCTCGGCCAACTACCCCGACAGTTACCTCATGGTGCTGCTGATTGACGAGCGCCCCGAAGAAGTGACCGAAATGCAACGCACCGTCAAGGGTGAGGTGATTGCCTCCACCTTTGACGAGCCCGCAGCCCGCCACGTGCACGTAGCAGAAATGGTGATTGAGCGCGCCAAGCGCCTTGTCGAGCTGAAGAAGGACGTGGTAATCCTGTTGGACTCCATCACCCGCTTGGCCCGCGCATACAACAACGTTGTGCCTTCATCAGGCAAAGTGCTGACCGGTGGTGTGGACGCCAACGCTCTGCAGCGGCCCAAGCGCTTCTTGGGCGCAGCCCGCAATGTAGAAGAAGGCGGTAGCTTGACCATCATCGCCACTGCCCTGGTTGATACCGGCAGCCGCATGGACGAAGTGATCTTTGAAGAATTCAAGGGCACCGGCAACTCCGAAATCCACTTGGACCGCCGTCTGTACGAGAAGCGCGTGTTCCCATCCATTCAGCTCAACCGCAGCGGCACCCGCCGCGAAGAATTGTTGCTCCAGCCGGAAATCCTGCAAAAAACCCGCATCCTGCGCCAGTTCCTCTACAACATGGACGAAATTGAGTCCATGGAAATGGTGCTCAAACAAATGCGCGCCACCAAGAACAACAGCGAGTTCTTCGACATGATGCGTCGGGGCGGCTAAACATACCAATACGCTATAATCGGCGGTTTCGCGAAAAGTACGTCAGATAGGCTGACGCGGCTGACGCAACTGATGGAGAAGATATGAAAGAAGGCATTCACCCCAATTACCGCGAAGTTTGCTTCCAGGACATGTCCAATGGATTCAAATTCGTGACACGTTCTTGCGCTAACACCAAGGAAATGATCGACATGGAAGACGGCCGCAAGCTGCCCCTCTTCAAGCTCGACACAACCAGCGAATCGCACCCCTTCTACACAGGTACCCAGAAGTCCGTGGACAACATGGGTGGACGCGTGGAGCGCTTCCGCAATCGCTTCGGCAAAACTGCCGCCAAGTAATGTGGAATCAGGCTTGCGCCTGAGTTCTCTGCAAAAAGGCAGCCCGGCCCTCCGAGCTGCTTTTTTTTTGATCTGATTTTTTGCCCGTGAAACACCCCAATCCCGCCATCGTTGCGCAATCGGCCGTGCGTCGCCTACCCCGCTGGGCATTGCTATTGCTGTGCTTGAGTTATGTATGCGCAGGTTTTTTTGGCCGCGACGCGTGGCGCAGCGCCGACATCACCGCACTGGGCTTCATGGGTGTCCTGGCAAGTGGAGCGTCCTCCTGGTGGACGCCTTCTCTGATGGGCTGGTCACCAGAAACACCTGCCGTGCTTCCCTACTGGCTTGGTGCTTGGGCATTGCAACTGGCGCCTGTGGCTTGGCCCGCGGACTTGGTGGCACGCATTCCGTTTGGGCTGCTGCTGGGATTGGCATTGCTGGCCACTTGGTATGGCACGTATTACCTAGCCCGTAACCCGGCCGCGCAACCGGTAGCCTTTGCCTTCGGCGGAGAAGCACAACCGACCGACTATGCCCGGGCCATGGCCGATGGGGGCGTGCTGGCGTTCATCGCATGCCTAGGACTCGCACAACTCTCCCATGAAACAACGCCGGCATTGGCCCAACTGGGATTCAGTGCCTTGCTTTTTTATGGCATTGCAGCTTTGCCTTACCGACCTGTCGGCCCCCACATAGCAACCTTCGTGGGACTGATGGGCCTGGGTTTGTCCGGTGCACCCACCATGGCCATGCTGTACTTGCTTGGCGGCATGCTGGTGCACTGGCTAGACCGCGACAACGGCAGAACTTCGAATACGCCCCAATCAACGCAGAACAAGGACCTGGGTGCACTGCTGGCGTACGCCTGCGTGGCAGGTGTTATTGGCTACCAATTAGACCTGTGGCGATGGAAGTTGGAGGTCCCTCCATTCTCATGGCGCACAGTAGATGGATTCGCGCAACTTCTGATTTGGTTCACTTGGCCCGCTTGGCCGCTCGCGCTATGGACACTCTGGCGCTGGCGTTGGCAGCTATGGGGCTGGCGTCTGCACCGGCATCTGGCGTGGCCGGTCTGGTTTGCTGCGCTCACGGTGCTGGCAACACCATTTGGGAGCAACTCAGACCGCACACTCTTGCTCGCGTTGCCCGCTCTGGCAACTTTGGCGGCATTTGCTTTGCCCACCCTGAAGCGCCAGGTTGCCGCGCTGATCGACTGGTTCACCTTGCTGTTTTTCTCCGGCTGTGGATTCACCATCTGGGTGGTCTGGATTGCCATGCAAACGGGGGTACCCAGCCAACCGGCAGCCAACGTGGCACGGCTAGCACCAGGTTTTCAGGCCAGCTTCTCTGTGATCGCCTTTAGCGTGGCCGTCATGGCCACGCTGGCATGGGCATGGCTTGTAAAGTGGCGTGTGGGGCGGCACCGTGCCGCTATCTGGAAGAGTCTCGTACTGCCAGCGGGTGGCGCAGCCCTGTGCTGGTTGCTGCTCATGACGCTTTGGATGCCACTGCTCAACTACGCCCAAAGCTACCGCAGTCTGGTGCAGCAGGCCTCCCCTTTGGTGGGGCAGGAAGGCTGCGCGGAAACAGGAACGCTGCAAGCCGTACATGTGTCTGCGTTTCAGTGGTACAGCAACGTCCGCTTGGTCGCGGCGAATGGTGAAAGCCAATGTGAATGGCTGCTGAGCGAACCGGGCGACAACCTGGAAGTGCGCCCATCCGTGGACACCACACGCTGGATGCCCCACACCTTGCTACGCCACCCGGTAGACAAGGCAGAGGCCATCTGGTTGCTGCGCAGGCGGTAGAGATTTACACGGTGGTGACCAAGGCTGGCTCGGCAATCGCACGCACCCGGCTTGCCGGAAACACCAGAGAAAACACCGAGCCCTTGCCCGGCGTACTGTCAATACGAAGCTCGGCGCCATGGCGTTGGGCAACATGTTTGACAATAGCCAGCCCCAGCCCTGTTCCGCCCGTATCGCGCGAGCGACTGCGGTCTACACGGTAAAAACGCTCTGTCAGGCGTGGTACGTGCTCCGGTGCAATTCCCGGCCCCGTGTCTTCGACCGACAGCACACACGCGCCACTTGTCAGGGACTGCCAACGCACATGGATGCTCTTGTCCGCAGGGGTGTAACGAACAGCATTTCCAATGAGGTTGAACACTGCGCTATAGAGCTCGGGTTGTGAGCCGGCAAGTTCGCACGCTGGTCCCGCTTCAAACACGATGTCCTGGGGCCTCCCCCACAACAGGCGTGAGAGCTCCATGGCTTCCGCCTCACATGTTCGCAGCACGGCAGGCACGGACACCCAATCATGCACGGAGGGCAAGGGGCTGCCCTCCAAACGCGACAAGGTCAGCAGATCATTGACCAAGCTTTGCATACGTTGCGCTTGCTGGGCCATCAGCCCCAGATATCGCTGCCGGTCTTCTTCCCCCAAGGGCAATGCCTGCAGGGTCTCCACGAATCCCGCCAGCACGGTGAGTGGTGTACGAATTTCATGCGACACATTGGCGACAAAATCCCTGCGCATCGCCTCGGCCTGCTCCACCGCGGTGATGTCACGCGACAAAAGCAGGCTTCGCCCCTCGCCATAGGGGTGCAGATGGACGGACAAACGCACGGGTTTGGCACTCGTACTGTCACGACCGGGCATCACCACGTCATGGCTGAAATTGCGTTCAGAAAAATAGGCTGCAAACTCGGGGTCCCGCACCAAGTTGCCAAAATGCTGGAGCAGGTCACGACGCGCGTCGAAGCCGAAGTGTTCACCCGCGATCTGGTTAAACCACTCAATGCGTCCCTGCGCATCCAGCAAGACAACCCCGTTGGGAGATGCCTGCAGGGCGGCCAAGAAATCTTGTAGTTTGCCCTCGCCCTCAACGACTTGGCGCTCGCGGGCTCGCAACAATCGACGCATCCGGTCTGCAGCTTCCCCCCACAAACCCTGCCCCAAAGCCACTTCGGTGGACTCCCCACGCCGCAGCCAGTTCAACAGACGAAACCCGCGTACTGCATCCAACAGCAACCAGACGTACCCCGCGCCAATGGCAGCAACCAAGGCCATCAATACGCGCGCTCCCGGCTCAACCAATACCCACGCCAATGCAGCAGCCGCAGCCTGCAGCCCCACAAAGGACAACACGCGCCACACCATGCCCGATCCGCCTTGGTTCACACGCTAGCTTTATCAGCAGACACCGCAACAGCGGGCTTGGCAGTCAATCGGTAACCGGCGCCACGAACCGTTTCCACCATCGTTCCTGCCAAGGTCAGAGCCTCACGCAAACGTTTCACGTGCACGTCCACGGTTCGCTCTTCTATGTAGACGTGGTCGCCCCACACCTTGTCGAGCAGTTGGGCCCGGCTATGCACGCGCTCGGCATGCCCCATCAGGTAATGCAGCAGCTTGAACTCCGTGGGACCAAGCTTCAGGGCTTGCCCCTCGAAGGTCACCCGATGGGTAGATGGATCCAGGCTCAGGCCAGCGATGGTGATGACCTCGCCCGCCTCTTCGGGCGCGCGGCGACGCAACACAGCGCGGACACGCGCCAGCAACTCTTTGGTGGAGAACGGCTTGGCAATGTAGTCATCGGCTCCGGCATCCAACCCTGCAACACGGTCCGCCTCGTCACCGCGCGCTGTGAGCATGATGATGGGCGTGTCTTTGGTACGAGCATCAGTGCGCCAGCGCTTGGCCAACGTCAAGCCACTCTCACCCGGCAACATCCAGTCCAGCAAAATCAGGTCGGGCACAGCCGCATCAATCTCTCGCTGGGCAGAATCGCTGTCCATGGCCCAGCGGGGGCGAAAGCCGTTGTGCCGCAGGTTGACTGCAATAAGTTCGGCAATGGCCGACTCATCTTCAACCACCAGGACGGCAGGCATATTTCTCATTTGACGATGGACTCGATTTTTTCCATGGTGGAGTGGCGAACATCTTCACCCTTGACCACGTAAATGATGAACTCGGCAATGTTCTTGGCATGGTCACCGATGCGCTCAATCGCCTTGGCCAGGAACAACAAGTCCAGGCTAGGGGAGATCATGCGGGGGTCTTCCATCATGTAGGTCACCAGCTTGCGCACAAAGCCGTCGAACTCGGCGTCAATCAAGTCATCCTCTTTCAGGATGGCCACAGCCGCGTTCACGTCCAGGCGGGCAAAAGCGTCAAGTGCCTTGTTCAACAAACCGGAAGCGAGATCGGCAGCCACACGTAGCTCCAGCGATGGCAACGACCGTGGTGCACCGCTCTGGATGATGGAGCGCACCATGCGGGCAATCTTCTCGGCTTCATCACCCACACGCTCCAGGTTGGCGGTGGTTTTGGAGATGGCGATCAAGAGGCGCAGGTCGCGCGCGGTGGGCTGACGGCGCGCAATGATGGAGGACAGATCACGGTCGATCTCGATTTCCATGGCATTGACGCGGGCCTCGCGCGAGGTCACCTCGTTGGCCACTTCGACGCTGAACTGGGACAGCGCGTAAATGGCTTGGCGAATTTGCGACTCCACCAGCCCGCCAAGTTCCATAACCTGGGTGGAGACCGATGTGAGTTCACTGTCGAATTGGGTAGAGAGATGTTTATCAGACATGGGAGCCTCTGTGTCGATCAGCCGAAGCGGCCGGTGATGTAGTCTTCGGTTTCTTTACGCGTGGGTTTGAAGAACATTTGCTCGGTAGGACCAAACTCCACCAAGTCACCCAGGTACATGTAAGCGGTGTAATCGCTGCAACGCGCAGCCTGTTGCATGTTGTGCGTGACGATGACCACGGTGTAGTCGTTCTTCAATTCCACAATCAACTCCTCCACCTTGGCAGTGGAAATCGGGTCCAGCGCCGAGCAGGGCTCGTCGAGCAACAACACTTCGGGCTTGATGGCAATGCCGCGTGCAATACACAGGCGTTGCTGTTGGCCGCCCGACAGGCTGGAGCCGCTCTGGTGCAGCTTGTCTTTCACCTCGGTCCACAGGGCCGATTTGCGCAGCGCCCACTCCACCCGCTCTTCCATGTCGGTTGCATTGAGATTTTCGAACAGCTTCACACCGAAGGCGATGTTGTCGTAAATCGACATGGGGAATGGCGTGGGCTTCTGGAACACCATGCCGACCTTGGCGCGCAGCAGCGCCACGTCCTCTTTGCTGGTCAGCAGATTCTCGCCGTCCAGCAGGATCTGGCCTTCAGCGCGTTGCTCAGGGTAGAGCTCGAACATGCGGTTGAAGATGCGCAGCAAGGTGGACTTGCCGCAACCCGAAGGACCGATGAAGGCTGTGACGCGCTTCTCGGGGATTTCCAGGTTGATGCCCTTGAGGGCGTGGAATTTGCCGTAGTAGAAGTTCAGGTCTTTGACCGAAATCTTGGACTTGGTCGGGGCGCTAGGGGTGTTCAACATAACGATATTTCCGTTCAATGTGAGCCGTGAGGCCTCAGGATTTGTTGCGGGTCAGCACCCGGGCGAGAATGTTCAGACCCAGCACGGCAATGGTGATGAGGAAGACGCCCGCCCAAGCCAGCTGCTGCCAGTTTTCATAGGGGCTCATGGCGAACTTGAAGATCGTGACCGGCAGGCTGGCCATGGGTTCACCCAACGACGAGGTCCAGAATTGATTGCTCAGTGCGGTGAACAACAACGGCGCAGTCTCGCCGGCAATGCGGGCCACAGCCAGCAGGACACCGGTGATCACACCCGCACGGGCGGCCTTCAGTGTGATGCTCAAAATGACCTTCCACTTGGGTGCACCTAATGCGTAGGCCGCTTCACGCAAACCAGCCGGCACGAGTTGCAGCATGTTTTCGGTGGTGCGGATCACCACGGGAATTACGATCAGCGACAAGGCCAAAATGCCGGCGTAACCGGAGAAGGTCTTAAAGCGCGACACCACTACGGCGTACACAAACAAGCCAATCACGATGGACGGCGCGGACAGCAAAATATCGTTCACAAACCGGGTGAGCGAAGCCAGCCAGCTTTTGGAGTCAAACTCGGCCAAATAAATACCTGCCATCACGCCGACCGGGGTGCCCACGCAAGTGGCCAGAAACACCATCAGGAAAGAGCCGTAGATCGCATTGGCCAAGCCGCCTTCCTCGTTGGGCGGCGGTGTCATCTGGGACAAGGTAGCCCAGTTCATGCCGCCAATACCCAAGCGAAACGTTTCCCACAAGATCCAGAACAACCAGAACAAGCCAAAGGCCATGGCAGCCAGGGCCAGGCCCGTGGCAATGTAATTCACACGCTTGCGCTGGGCAAAGCGGGCAGCGCGGACTTGCGTCAGGGTGGCGCTCATGTTTTGGTTCCTTCGGCTTTACGCAGCTGAGACAGCAGCAGCTTGGACAGCGACAGAATGACGAATGTGATGAAGAACAGCACCAAGCCCAGGTACATCAAGGCCGCTTGGTGCAGCCCCTCGCCAGCTTCAGCAAATTCATTGGCCAGCGCAGACGTGATGCTGTTGGCAGCCTGGAACAGGCTCAGCGAATCGAGCTGGTTGAAGTTGCCGATGACAAAGGTCACGGCCATGGTCTCGCCAATGGCGCGCCCCAGGCCGAGCATGATGCCGCCGATCACGCCGGTCTTGGTATAGGGCAACACCACCTTGGACACGACTTCCCAAGTAGTGGCACCCAGGCCATAGGCCGACTCTTTGAGCAGTGGCGGAGTCACCTCAAACACATCACGCATCACCGAAGCAATGAAAGGGATGATCATGATGGCCAGGATGATGCCGGCCGACAAAATACCAATACCTACGGGCGGGCCGGAGAAAAATGCACCGAGGTAAGGGATACCGTTGGTCAGCGCTTGCAGCGGCTGTTGCACATAGGTGGCCAGCACTGGGCCGAACACCAGCAGACCCCACATGCCGTACACGATGGATGGCACTGCGGCCAATAGTTCGATGGCGGTGCCCAGCGGGCGCTTGAGCCAGGCGGGAGACAGCTCGGTCAGGAACAGGGCAATGCCAAAACTCACTGGAACCGCAATCAGCAGCGCGATGAACGAGGTGGCCAAGGTGCCATAAATCATCACCAAACCGCCAAACTCTTCCTGCACCGGATCCCAAGTTGAGTTGGTGAGAAAAGACAGGCCGTATTTGCTGATGGCGGGCCAAGCGCTAATGGTCAGCGTCACCAAGATGGCAAACAGAAGACCGAGTGTCAGCAGGGCAGAACCCTTGGCACACCAGCCAAAAATACGGTCGACCAGCGGACCGGAACGGGCACGTTTGACGGGAGGAGGTTGGGTCATGGCACGGGTAGGCGAAGTAGCAGACAGGCTGGACGGGGAATCCCCATGCACGAGTGTAGAGGACATGGGGTTGTTCTCCGTCAGTTCAGTGGTAGTGGTCGATTACTTGAAGGCCACAGGCTTGCCAGCACCGTCCTTGATCTCGCCCCAGGATTTCTGGATGGCAGCGACCACGGAATCGGGCATGGGCACATAGTCCAGATCGGCTGCGGCCTTGTCACCGTTGGCATAGGCCCAGTTGAAGAACTTCAGCGCTTCAGTGGCGTTGGCGGGCTTGTCCTGCTTCACATGCATCAGGATGAAGGTTGCACCGCTAATAGGCCAAGCGTCCTTGCCAGGCTGGTTCGTCAGGATGTGGTAGAAAGTCTTGGTCCAATCGGCCCCGGCCGCTGCGGCCTTGAAAGCGTCGTCTTCAGGCTTCACAAAGTTACCGGCCGAGTTTTGCATCACAGCGTAATTCAGCTTGTTTTGCTTGACGTAGGAATACTCCACATATCCCATGGAGTTAGGCAGGCGTCCCACAAAAGCGGCCACGCCTTCATTGCCCTTGCCGCCAGCGCCCACTGGCCAGTTCACGGCAGTGCCCTCGCCCACTTTGGACTTCCACTCCGCATTCACTTTGCTCAGGTAGTTGGTGAAGATGAAGGTGGTACCAGAACCGTCCGCACGGCGCACTTGGGCGATCGCTGCGTCAGGCAGGGGCAATGTGGGGTTCAACGCCTTGATGGCGGGGTCGTTCCACTTGGAAATCTTGCCCAGGAAAATGTCGCCCAGCAGCTGGCCGGTCAGCTTCAATTGGCCTGGCTCAATACCCTTGACGTTGATCACGGGCACCACGCCGCCCATCACAGTGGGGAACTGCATCTGGCCTTTGGACTTGAGCACTTCGTCTGTCTGTGGCATGTCGGATGCGCCGAAATCGACAGTTTTGGAGTCAATTTGTTTGATACCACCACCGGAACCGATGGACTGGTAGTTCACTTTCACGCCGGTGGCCTTGTTGTAGTCAGAGGCCCACTTGGCGTAGATGGGGGCGGGGAAAGTAGCGCCCGCACCGGTAATTTCTTGGGCGCCAGCAGCACCGGCAAAGCCCACTGCTGCGGTCATTGCAGAGACCAGCAGTGCGCGTTGGAAGGAAATAATCATAAGTAAAACCTCAGTCGGTTGGTTGATAAAACGGCGAACGATGTGAATTTAAGAACCTTTTGTGACAAAGGCATGACATAGGATGGTTTTTCGGGAGCCCCGGACGGTTCGGTCCACGTCATGCAATTTTCAAGCTTTTGTCATATTCTTGTCATGCGACCTTTCTACGCTTCGCGCTTTCAACTCGGAGCACACCATGACATTCAGCACCCATCTCACCCTTGGCCGCCGCACCTTGTTGGCTGCCGCCCTGCTCACCGGCATGGTGGGCTGTGCCACCCGTCCGACTCCGGTCGACGTGGCCCAAACGCTGGCCAACACCCCCGCCCTGAGCACCCTCAACACCCTGGTGGCCCAAGCCGGATTGACCGCAACCCTGAAAACGGGTGGCCCCTTCACGGTGTTTGCCCCCAGCAACGATGCCTTCAAAGCTGTGCCTGCCAAAACCATGGACGAGCTGGCCAAGAACCCTGAAAAGCTCAAAGCATTGCTGGCCTACCACGTGGTACCCGCCAAGCTGATGGCCGCTGACGTGAAAAACAGCAAAGTGAAGTCGGTTCAAGGCAGCATGCTGGCCCTGTCCAAGGCCGGCGAATTCGTCACCGTGGAAACCGCCGCCGTCACCCAGGCAGACATTGCAGCCACCAACGGCGTGGTGCACATCGTGGACACCGTGTTGCCAGCGCCCGCAGGCAAGTAATCCACCCCTGCCAGCGCCCATGGCCCGATTTCGGGCCATTTTTTATTCATATTGGCACCTAGCCCTTATGGAATATGCGCAAATAGCTCCTGTTTTCATAGCAAAAACTCGTTGGAACACCCTATGTTTAACACTTCGCCCCGCCTGGCCTCGCGCCGCATCTTTTTAGGGTCCTTGGCCTGCAGCGCAGGTCTGCTCAGCACATCCAGCTGGGCCCAAAGCCCCCGTGCGAACGCTGCCTCGCCCAGTGTTCTCCAGATTGTGGACATGTCGGACAGCCAAATCGATGTTTCCAAAGACTTCCTGGTGGGGGCACGCGCTGCATGGCAAGACCTCAACAGCCGCGGCGGCGTGCGTGGAAAAGCCATCAAACATGTGGTGCTTGAAGTGGATGGCAGCGCACCGTCCCTACGCTCCGCTGTGGACGCCCTCAAGGCCATGCCAGAGTGCCTGGCAGTGGTAGGGAGCACCGGTCACCGGGCGGCCACCCAGCTTGCAACCCTGCTGCAGCGTGAAGTGGCCGAAGTCGCCCACGTGGCGCCCTGGTTGCACAGCCAGCCCCCGGAGGGACAAGACACCAC
Source organism: Rhodoferax sp. (assembly GCF_034519335.1). GTDB lineage: Bacteria > Pseudomonadota > Gammaproteobacteria > Burkholderiales > Burkholderiaceae_C > Allorhodoferax. The sequence goes on along the minus strand of NZ_JAXHOL010000026.1, from coordinate 21,228 downwards.
TTTTGGCATTTTCGCCACGCGGCAAGAGCAGATCAGCCATGCCGTGAAGTCGCTCTCTATCATGGGCGTAACTGAAGTGGGCGCTGTGTTTGCGTCTGCCGCGGAGCGGACCAGTTACCAAGCCGACTTGGAGCAGGCTGCTGCCAGCCTGAAACTCAAGCTCAGGACCTATGTGCCCAGCAACGGCCTGCAAGCCCTGGCCAACGAGCTGCGACCCGACAGCCCCCGTATCCTAATTTTTTTGGGCGGCACGCCCGAGCTGCTGCAGTTTTCCCAGGGAATCGAAAAACAGGCGGCGCAGCGTTACATCGTCGCCATGTCGGATGTAAACCTACAGGTTCTGCAACAGTTGGGGGTCTCCCGCTTTACGCCGGTCATCGCTACCCAGGCAGTGCCGCCGGTGAATGGCAACCAGCCCATCGTGCGCAACTACCGGGAAACCCTGAACCGCCTGTACGACGAACCCCCTACGCCGCAAAGCCTGGCCGGCTACCTTTCAGCCCGCTACGCACAAGAGGTGCTGGGCAACCTGGACGGTGCCCTGAACCGCGCCAATACCCTGCAAGCCTTCGCCCGCCGCCTGCCCGTGGACCTGGGGGGCTTTCGCATCAACCCCGATCCGCGGCGAATAACCCCGGCGTTTGTCACCCAAAGCATGGTGGCCGCTGATGGCCGCTTGGTGGGCTAACGCCCGCTGCCCGGCCGCAGGCCGGTGCTATGCTCTTCGCAGCTTTTAACCCTTACCTGACACAACGTCGATGCAAAACGGAAATCGCCTGGCCGCCGTGGACCTGGGCTCCAACAGCTTCCGCCTGGAAATTGGGCGTGTAGACCACGGTGAATTTCGACGGACCGAGTACCTCAAAGAGACCGTGCGCCAAGGTGGCGGTCTGGACGAAGACCGCAACCTCACCCCCGCGGCCATGCAAGCCGGGTGGGAATGCCTGGCGCGCTTTGGCGAACGACTGGCCGGCTTCAAGCCCGGTGAAGTCAAGGCCGTGGCCACCCAGACCCTGCGCGAGGCACGCAACCGCGACGCCTTTCTGGAGCGTGCCAATGCCGTGCTGGGCTTTCCCATCGACGTCATCTCCGGCCGCGAAGAGGCTCGCCTGATCTACCAAGGCGTGGCCCACATGCTGCCCGCCTCTGACGAGCGCCGCCTGGTGGTGGACATTGGCGGCCGTTCAACCGAGTTGATTCTGGGCACCGGGCTCACGCCCACGGTGATGGAGTCCTACCGCGTGGGCAGCATTGCCTGGTCCAAGCGCTATTTCCCCGACGGCCAATTCAGCAAAAAATCGTTTGAGATGGCCGAGATTGCCGCCAAGGCCGTGCTGGATGAAGCGCTGGACGCCTATCCGCCCGACCGCTGGGACACCGCCTACGGCTCCGCCGGCACGGTGGGCGCCATTGGCGATGTGCTGGTGGCCGCGGGCTGGCCCGCCGGCGTCGTCTCGCAAGATGGACTGGACTGGTTGCTGGAGCGCCTGATTGCCGCCCAAAGCGCCGACCGCCTGCGCCTGCCCGGCATGCGCGAGGACCGCAAAACCATCATTGGTGGAGGCGTGAGTGTGATGCGCGCCGTCTTCAGCTTGCTGGGCATCACCGAAATGCAGCACGCCGCTGGCGGCCTGCGCCACGGCCTCATTTGTGACCTGCTGGGCACCGCCAACACCTATGGCGACCTGCGCGCCAAAAGTGTGCAGCGCTTGGCCAGCAAGTTCAATGTAGACACCACCCACGGTGAGCGCGTCAGTACTGTGGCCACCCACCTGCTGCAACAGGTGCTGGACGTCCCGGTGGACGAGCAACACCCCGAACATGGCCGCACCTTCCGCAAGCTGCAATGGGCGGCCCGCCTGCATGAAATTGGCAGCCACATTTCGCACAGCGATTACCACAAACACGGTGCCTACATCCTGGACAACGCCGACGCGGCGGGTTTCTCGCTGTCTGAGATGCACCGCCTGAGCCTGCTGGTACTGGGGCACCGCGGCAAACTGCGCAAGCTGGAGGCCTCACTGGAGCAGGACGACCTGGTGCTGCAGCTGATGTGTCTGCGTTTGGCCGTGATCCTGTGCCACGCACGCCGTGCACCTGACCTGCAGGGCATGGTGCTGGCGCGTGGTGAGGACCATACGTTCCGGCTGCGTTGCCGCAATGGGTGGGCTACGGCTTTCCCGCAGAGTGCGCACCTCTTGCAAGAGGAAGTGCAGCTTTGGCAAAAGACGCCTTGGAGTTTGGAGTTGCTTGGGGTTTAGGTTTTTCTTGAGCCCCCTTCCTCTTGGGCCTTCGCTTTCTTGGTGCGCCTGCACCGCTTTTTTTGACACCCACTCCCCCAGCCCCTCGCCCCGTCGGCGAGGGGAGCTTTCAACAGCCATATCTTGCTTTTGCGCGCCGGACGCGGGCTACGCGCGTGAGGTTGCCACCGTTAGCTCGCGCCACGGCCCTGGGCTGCGGTTGTGGATACCTCGGAGATGTTTGTTCGGCACGGCTGGCGGCTGCGCCCGCCAGCGGCTCCGCGCAACCATATTGGCAGTGACTACAACCGTTGGCACTGGCCGTGGCGCACCCATCCAGTGGCAGCGGTACTTTTGTAGCGCCGTAGCCGGAACACTCCCACAAAATACGGCTGTTGAAAGCTCCCCTCGCCGACGGGGCGAGGGGCTGGGGGAGTGGGTGTCAAAAAAAGCGGTGCAACCCCACAAAAACCATCAAAGCACCCCAGCCTCACGCTCCCACAACCCCACCCCCGCCTGCTTGGCCGCATGCTTGGCCATTGCCGCCAGATTCGCCACATCTTCAGCCCGCGAAAACTGGCTGCCATCAATCACCGCCGCGCCAATGGACAGCGTGGTGCACGGGAAAAAGCGCTGCACACCGTGCCGGTCTTCGGCCTCAATACCACCGCGCTCACGCGCTGCTTCGTCAAACATGGCAAGCGCACGCTCCGCAAACTCCGCCACCAGGCGCTCGCAACGCACCCTCCAGTCTGGGCTCTGAAACAGGATGATGAAATCGTCGCCCCCCACGTGGCCCAGAAAATCGCGCTGGGAATCGCACTGCTCCATGGCGATGCGGGCCAGCAAGCGGATCATTTCGTCACCCCGCCAGTAGCCGTAGTAGTCGTTAAACGGCTTGAAATTGTTCAGGTCGGCATAACAGGCCACAAACCGCACCTGCTTTTTGAGCAGTCGTTCCATGTGCTGGCTGATGGGAATATTTCCCGGCAAAAAGGTCAGTGGGTTGGCATGGCGCGCTGCCTCAATGCGGGTCTCAGTCACCGAGCGCACCAACTGGTCACCCGTGCCGAGGCCCACATAGCGGCCGTTTTCGGTGGCAATAAAGCCATCGTTCAAATAGCGCTGGTCTTGTGATGTGAGAATGCCCACCAACTCGTCCACGCTGTGCTCGCGCTCAATCAACCGCGGCTCCGGGTTGGCGTGCACGACACACGGTTTGCGACCCCACACTTCGCGGTAAAAAAGTTTGCTGTATTCGTTCATGAACAGCGCGCGGTTGATAATGCCCACAGGCCGCTCGCCCTCCAACATCGCCACCGCATGCAAGGTGGGGTGCTCCAAAAAAATTTCGGCCAGCGTGTCGTTATGCGTATCCGGTGTCACCGTCGGGGCGCGCAACAGAGAGAGGCTGCGCAAATGTCCGCCTTGCGACATGCGTCCGAGTTCGGGAAACACCGCGACCTGTCGCTCACCAAGCACCCGCTGCGGGTCCACCCCCAGGTACTTCAGCGGCTTGCGGTCCGGGTGGCCCAAAAAGTAGCCCTGTCCATACTCGATGCCCAGGTCACGCAACACGCGCAAATCCTCAGCTGTCTCTATGCCCTCTGCCACCAGCGAGCTGCCAAAGATGGTGGCAATCTGCTGCAAGGCCTGGATGGTTTTGAGCTTGTCCCCATGGGCGCTGATGTTGCGTGTGAAGTACTTGTCGATCTTCACGATCTCGGGCTTGAGCTGGGACCACAGGCGCAAGCTGGAGTGGCCGTCGCCAAAGTCGTCCAGCGCGAGCGACACACCGGCCGAGCGGATTTCCTGCACCACCTCGGCCAGGCGGTCCATGCTATCCACACGTTCGTGTTCGGTGATCTCCAGCACCAAGGTACGCGGCATCACACGCAAGTCCAGGATCCAACGCAATAAGCCCTCGCGTCCGCGCAAATTGAATACACGCACCAAGGCATTCGCGCTGATGTTCACAAACAGGCGCCCACCACTGCGCATATGCCCCCAGTGGCGCAGGGTGGCCACCACACAGGCACTTTCAAACTCGTACCCCAGGTCTTCCTGTGCAGCCGCGCGCAAGAGGTTGTCGGGGGTGTGCAGTGCGGTGCCCGAGGGCCCTCGGATCAGTGCCTCGTGGGCGTGGATAGAGGCATCCGAAAGATTGACGATGGGCTGAAATACAGGGTACAGGCTGGCGTTTTGCAAGACCTGTTGCAGTGGCCCCTGGCCTGGGGCAAGGGGTGCAATGCCGGATACCAATCGCAAAGGCTGTGGCTGCATGGCACGTTCTCCAAGACACTCGGGGCCGTGAGTTTATGAAGTCTTGGTGACAGTGTTATGACAGTGCTTGACCACACAATTTGGACCTAGAATTAAACGGTATAAACCGTTTCACTTTTTGAGGAAATTTGCAGATGACACCGACAGAAAAAATGCCCGCCGCCCAACCCACTGCTGCTCCCGTGGCTCCCACCAAACCGGTTGCCAGCAAGAAGCCAGCGGACAAACCAGCAGCCAAACCAGTGGCCAAAGCTACCAAGCCCGTGGATCCCAAGCCGGCCCCCAAAGCCAAACCCGTAGCCGCCAAAAAGGCGACGGTCAGCGCACCAAAGAAAGCGGCCACCACCGCGACCAAAGCGGTTGCCAAAGCCATTGCAAAACCGGCTGCCAAACCCGCGGCACCCAAGCCCCCCAAGGCCAAGAAGCCCAAGATGGTGCGCGACAGCTTCACCATCCCCAAGCCTGAATACGATGTGCTGGACGTGCTCAAGCTGCGCGCAGCCAAGCTGGGTAACCCCGTCAAGAAAACCGAGCTGATCCGCGCTGGCGTGAAGGCCATTGCAGCGCTCTCCGATGCGGCCTTCAAACAGGCCTTGCTGGCCGTACCCAGCCTGAAGACCGGTCGCCCTGCGAAGGCCAAGAAAGCTTAAAACCTGAAGCGGCTGCGCTACAGCAGCTCGGGGGATTGGACTGTGACCACCACGGTTTGGCCCACTCCCTCGCGTTCGCGGTAGCGCAGCCACCACACAGCGCCTTTTTTAATGGCGCATTCGCTCTCGTTCAGTCCCAAGAGACGCGAAATGGTTTGTCCCAAGGTGGGCTGGTGGCCCACTACCAGCACACAGCCCTTGGCATGGGGCCACTGCACCAGACCCAGCAAGTCTTCCACGCTGCCCAGCGGAGCAATGGCGGAATGCTTTTTGAACTTTCTCCCGAGGGCCTGCGCAGTCTGGTCGGTGCGCACCGCCGGACTGGCCCAAATCTTGGTGCCATCAGGCAACTGACGGTCTAGCCAGGCCGCCATACGGGTGGCCTGCTTGTCACCTTTGCTCGTCAGAGTGCGCAGCATGTCGTCGCCCACCAGATCCAGGTCAATGGCTTCGGCGTGACGCCAGAGAATCAAATCCATTGCTCCCCCTCCCTGTTCAGTTGCTGTCACTGCGGGCGTAGCGCGTCATCAATGCAGCCTGCGCCCCATGCGCCGGAGCATGGGGGCTGTGCTGCACGCGCTGGTAGTGGCCGTCGGCCCCCAGGTCCCAGGCGTCCACCCCATCATGCAAATACGCCACCAGGCACTCGTCCACGATGCGCTGGCGCAATGCCGGTTCAGTCACCGGCCAGGCCAACTCCACGCGGCGCACCATGTTGCGGTTCATCCAGTCGGCGCTCGAGAGGTAGAGGTCTTCGGCCTCCCCTTCGCGGAAATAGAACACCCGCGAGTGCTCCAGAAACCGGCCGATGACCGAGCGCACGCGGATGTTCTCGGTGCGGCCCGGCACCCGGGCGGGCAGCATGCATGCGCCACGCACAATCAGGTCAATCTGCACACCCTGCGCGCCCGCGCGCATCAGGCTGCGGATCAGGGCTTCGTCGGTCAGTGAGTTCATCTTCGCCACAATGCGGGTGGACACCCCGCGGCGCGCTGCGTCACCCAGTGCGTCGATCTTGGCCACCAGGTTGCGGTGCAAATGAAACGGTGCCATCCACATCTTGGACAGGCGTGGCAGCTTGCTCTGGCTGGCCAGATGCACAAACACGTGCTCCATGTCGGTGGTGATGGCTGCATCAGCCGTAAGGTGGCTCAAGTCGGTGTAAAGCTTGGCAGTGCGCGGGTTGTAATTGCCGGTTGACAAGTGCCCATAACGTTTGAGTGCCTTGCCTTCGCGTCGGGTAATCAACATCATCTTGGCGTGTGTCTTGAGACCCACCACGCCGTACACCACCTGCGCGCCGATGGACTCCAGCATCTCGGCCCAGTTGATGTTGGCCTCTTCGTCAAAACGCGCCTTGAGTTCTACCACCACGGTCACTTCTTTGCCCCGGCGCACGGCCTCGCGCAGCAAGTCCATCAGCGCTGAATCGGCCCCCGTGCGGTAGATGGTTTGCTTGATAGCCAGCACCTGTGGGTCATTGACGGCCTCGCGCAAAAACGTCAGTACACCGTCAAAACTCTCAAAAGGCTGGTGGATCAGAATGTCGCCCTGGCGCAGCTGTGCAAACAGCGATTGGCCCTGCTGCAGTTGCACCGGGTAAGACGGACGGTAGGTTGGGAAACACAGCTCGGGGCGGCTCACCAAGTCGATGAGCTGGGTGAGACGCCCCAAATTGACGGGCCCGTGTACGCGGTACAGCGCTCTGGATGGCAATGCAAACTGCTTGAGCAAAAAGTCCGCCAGATGTTCGGAGCACCCGGCAGAAACCTCCAGCCGCACGGCCTGGCCGTAATGGCGGTGCACCAAGCCCTGGCGCAGGGCGGTGCGCAGGTTCTGTACATCGTCCTCGTCCACCGCCAGGTCCGAATGGCGGGTAACGCGGAACTGCGAAAACTGCCCCACCACGCGCCCCGGAAACAAGGAGTCCAGGTGCGCGCGAATCACGCTGGAGAGCGACACAAACAGGGTGCGCTTGCCAGATACCTTGTCGGGCATGCGAATCAGACGTGGCAGTACACGCGGCACTTTCACAATCGCAATTTCGTTCTCGCGCCCAAAAGCGTCCTTGCCACTGAGCCGGACAATGAAATTGAGCGACTTGTTGGCCACCTGCGGAAACGGGTGCGCCGGGTCCAGCCCCACCGGAATCAAAAGCGGGCGCACTTCACGCTCGAAATACTGCCGCACCCATGCGCGCTGGGCGGCGTTGCGATCGCCATGCGAGACGATGTGCAGGCCCTCGCGTTCGAATGCTGGCATGAGCCGCTCGTTGAAGAGCGTGTACTGGCGCGCCACCAGGGTGTGCAGGGCATCCGCCAGGCGCTCAAAGGAGCCGACGGTGAACTGGCCCTTGTGGTCGTTCGCCTGACTGGCCGAGAGGTGGGGCTCGGCACGCACTTCAAAAAATTCATCCAGGTTGCTGGAGACGATGCACAGATAACGCAAGCGCTCCAGCAGCGGCACGTCGTCGCGCTCAGCCCAGTTCAGCACCCGCTCGTTAAAGGCCAGCAGGCTGTGGTCGCGGTCCAGCAGATCGGGTGCGGCCAAGACAGGTTTGACAAGACGCTTGCGGACAACGGACACCATGAAAACCCACCCATTTATGACACATCGGTGAAGGATTGTTGACGTTTAAGATGACATTCGTGTGACATCTTGCGCCAACACCAATGCCCCTGTCTGTGCGCTGCGTGCTGGTACCAGATGCCCGGCAAACAGCAATGCCGCATATGCCCAGCCAAAGTGCAACGCCCGTGCTCGTGCTTCGTGGCGTGGCACGGACAGCGCGCCGTACCAAGCCTGTGTCAAATCGGCTTGTAGCACCCCACCTTGCGCCGGAGCACCCACCACTTCGTTGGGCCCTTCCACTGGGTAGGCTGCCACGGGCGTACCGCAGGCCATGGCCTCCAGCATCACCAGGCCAAAGGTTTCGGAACGGCTGGGCATGACAAACACGTCGGCTGCGGCATACACCTTGGCCAGCTCGTCGCGCGGCAACACGCCCAGCCAGCGCACATGCGGGTAGCGGGCTTTCAGGTCTTTTTCCAAAGGGCCCACGCCGCACACGATCTTGGTGCCGGGTACGTCCATCTGCAAAAAGGCGTCAATGTTTTTCTCGTACGACACGCGGCCCACGAACAGCGAGACCGGCCGCGCCAGCAGGCCCAGCGGCGCATAGACGCGCGGCTCCTCTTGGTAGGGGAAGAGCTGCACGTCCACGCCATGGGTCCAGCTGCGCAGCTTGCGAAAACCTTGTGCATCCAGCATGCGCAGCACGCTGGGCGTGGGCACCATCACGCCGGACGAGGGCTTGTGAAAGTGGCGGAACAGCGCGTACCCCATCCACAGTGGAATCTTGAGCGCCGCTTGCAGAATCTCGGGGAAACGCGTGTGGTACGCCGTGGTAAAGGCCAGCTTGCGCTTGCGACAGTAGCTGCGCCCAGCCCAGCCCAGCGGGCCTTCGGTAGCCAGGTGAATGGCATCGGGCGCACAGGCGTCCAGCATCTGCGCCAAGGCCTTGCCGGGGCGCACAGCCAGGTCGATACCCGCATAACCGGGGCAAGGCCGGGTCTTGAACAGGCCGGGGTGAATCACCTCCACCACATGGCCCAAGCCTTCGAGTTCGCGCACCAGCTCCACCAGGGTGGTCACCACGCCGTTGACCTGGGGTTGCCATGCGTCGGTAATCAGGGCGAGTTTCATGCGTGGGTTTCCTGCAGAGCGGTGGTAGCCACCGCAGTGGCCGGTGGGGTGGGCGTGCCCGCCCAATAGATGAGTTCGAGTTGGCCGTCCAGGTGCTCCACCAGCGCGGTGCGGCTCTCCACCCAGTCGCCGTCGTTGCAGTACAGCGTGCCGTCGATGGTGCGCATCTCGGCGCGGTGGATATGGCCACACACCACGCCGTCGTGGCCGCGCTGGCGTGCTTCCTGGGCTACAGCTTTCTCGAAATCGGTGACGTAGTTCAGCGCCTTCTTGACCTTGTGTTTCAGATACGCCGAGAGCGACCAGTACGGCAGGCCCATGCGTGCACGCAGGGTGTTGAGGTAACGGTTGAGCTTGAGGGTGAATTCGTAGGCGTTGTCGCCCAGGTAGGCCAGCCACTTGGCGCACTGGATCACGCCATCAAAATAGTCGCCATGCGTAACCCACAGCGTGCGGCCATCGGCGGTGGTGTGCACCGTGTCCTCGTGCACCTCGATGCCGCCAAACTGGTGGCCGACAAAGGCACGCGCAAACTCGTCGTGGTTGCCGGGGATGAACACCACACGGCAGCCCTTGCGCGCACGGCGCAGCAGCTTTTGCACCACATCGTTGTGCGCCTGCGGCCAGAACCAGCGGCGGCGCAGCTGCCAGCCGTCCACGATGTCGCCCACCAAGTACAGGTGGTCGCTGGGGTGGTGCTTCAAAAAGTCCAGTAGCGCCTTGGCCTGGCAGCCTGCGGTGCCCAGGTGAATGTCGGAGACAAACACCGCGCGGTAACGGCGGTGGCCCACCTCGTCGTCATCGGCTTCGGCGCCTGGCGCCAAACCCTGCCAGTTGGCTCCCAAAGCGTCGAAGGCGGTGCGCATCAGGCCCCCAGAAAGTGCTTGCGGTAACGCGAAGGCAGATCGGCGATGCGCATCAGCATCGGCAAGTCGGCCGAGTTGAAGTCCGGGTCCCAGGCCGGCGCTCCCAGCACCTTGGCACCCAAGCGCAGGTAGCCTTTGATGAGCGCCGGAGGTTCCACATCCAAGGTGCTGTCGAGCTGCTCAATGGGCAGCGGCAGGCGGGGTCGCACGTGGTATTCGATGGGGGCCAGATGCGTGGCTTCCACCTGGCGCCAGATGCTGGCTGCTGCATCGCCGCTGACCAAACCGTTGTGCAGCATGGGAATGCTGGCACAACCAATCATCGTGTCGAGCTGGTTGCGCACCATGAACTCGGCCAGCGCGCCCCACAGCGCCATGATGACGCCGCCATGGCGGTGGTCCGGGTGCACGCAGCTGCGGCCCAGCTCCACCATGCGTTCGCGCATGCTGCGCAGGCGGGTCAGGTCGAATTCGGTGTCGCTGTAGAAGCTGCCCACGCGTTTGGCCTGGGTGGGCGTGAGCACACGGTAGGTACCAATAACCTGGCCACTCGCCTGGTCGCGCACGATCAGGTGCTCGCAGTAGTTGTCAAACAGATCCACGTCGTGGCCTGCAATCGGGGTGTTCAAGCGTGCACCCATTTCACCGGCAAACACATCAAAGCGCAGACGTTGGGCAGCGCGCACTTCGTCCTGGTGGCGGGCCCACGACACGTCAATGCCGTTGCGCGCGGGCGCTGCCTGCAATGGGCTGCTGGTTTGCACCGCAATGGGGTGCAGTGTGGGTGCGGCCAGTGTTGGCACGGCAGCGGCGGATGTTGTTGGCATTCTTGTCCCCTTCCTTGAGCGTGATTGCACTGACCGGGAAGTGTGGGGAGCCCCTGTGACCCTCACATGGCAGCGGCATGAAGTTTTTGTGACAGAACAAACCCGCCGTGCGACGCCCCGCTACTCCAACACCGTCAGCCGCCCTCGGTAGTCATCAAGACGTCACATGAACCATCAATACTCCTGCATGAAGCGATAGCTGAATCAGGGTTTAGACGAAGTACATCGTGGAGGTTGCTTCAATGTTTTCGACAAACGCTAGAATATTTCAATAATTATTGAATTATGGAGATTTCGAAATGAAGATTGGTATCAACGGAATGGGGCGCATTGGCCGTTTGGCCTTGCGGGCGGCCATGGGCGCAGCAGAGCGGCAGTCAGACGACCCCCGTGCGGGCAACCGACTGGAGGTGGTGCACCTGAACGAACTCAAAGGTGGTGCGGCCGCCACCGCGCACCTGTTGGCCTTTGACACCGTGCAAGGCAAATGGCGCGAAAACATCCGCGCTGTGGACGACGGCACTGTCGCCATCGGCGACACCCAGCTTTCCTTCAGTGCGCACGCGAGCCCCGCCAACATTCCCTGGGGCGACTTGGGGGTAGATGTGGTTCTGGAATGCACCGGCAAGTTTTTGACGCCCGAGACCATCCAGGGTCACCTGGACCGCGGTGCAAAGCGTGTCATTGTGGCGGCACCCGTGAAGGTAGGTAATGTGCTGAACATCGTGGTGGGAGTGAACCACACGCTGTATGACCCGGCCAAAGACTTCATCGTGACCGCAGCCTCCTGCACCACCAATTGCCTGGCACCGGTTGTCAAGGTGGTGCATGAAAGCCTGGGCATCAAACATGGCCAGATCACCACCATCCATAACCCGACCAACACCAACCTCGTGGTAGATGCGCCCCACAAAGACCTGCGCCGTGCCCGCAGCGCCATGGAAAGTCTGGCCCCCACATCCACCGGTAGTGCAACCGCCATTGCACTGATTTACCCCGAACTCAAAGGCAAGCTCAATGGGCATGCCGTGCGTGCGCCGGTACTGAACGCATCGCTGACCGACTGCGTGTTTGAACTGCAGCGTGTAACCACCGCAGAGGAAGTCAATGCGCTGTTCGCCATAGCTGCCAAAGGACACCTGGCCGGCATTCTGGGCTACGAAGAACGCCCACTGGTCAGCGCGGATTACGCCCGCGACACACGCAGTTCCATCGTGGATGCACTGTCCACCATGGTGACCGACGGCACGCTGCTCAAGGTCTACGCCTGGTACGACAACGAAATGGGCTACGCCTGCCGCATGGTGGACTTGGCCTGCCATATGGAAACCGTGGGTATCTGACATGGGCGACACCGCCATCGCCACCCGCGCACCCAACCACGGGGCGCGCAACTACGCCATCGTCACCAGCGCCTACTGGGGCTTCACGCTTACCGACGGTGCGCTGCGCATGCTGGTGCTGCTGCACTTTTACAAGCTGGGTTATTCGCCGTTTGCGCTGGCGTTTCTCTTTTTGCTGTACGAAGCGGCCGGCATTGCGGCCAACCTGATCGGCGGCTGGCTCGCCACACGCTACGGCATTGCCCGCATGTTGACCGTGGGTCTCACCACACAGATCACTGGCTTCCTGCTGCTCTCTGCCCTTTCACCCGACTGGACCGCCACCCTGTCGGTCGCCTGGGTCGTGCTGTCGCAAGGCGTGTGCGGAGTGGCCAAGGACCTGACCAAAACGGCCAGCAAGTCCGCCATCAAACTGACGGCGGGTGAGGCATCCGGGCAACTTTTCAAATGGGTGGCGTTCTTCACGGGCAGCAAAAACGCCATGAAGGGCATTGGCTTCTTTCTGGGTGGTGTGTTGTTGGAGGTGTTGGGCTTTCGCGTATCACTTTGGGTAATGGCTGGGTTGTTGGCTTTGGTTCTGCTGGGTGTGGTGTTCTTTGTACCCAAGCTCATGGGCAAAAGCAAAGCCTCCAAATCCGCCAAAGAGTTGTTCGCCAAGAACAATGGCATCAACCTGCTGGCCGCTGCGCGCGTGGTGCTGTTTGGCGCGCGGGATGTGTGGTTTGTGGTGGGCGTGCCCGTGTTCCTGTATGCGTCTGGCTGGTCGCGGCCCATGGTGGGTGGCTTTCTGGCGTTGTGGACGATTGGCTACGGTGTGGTGCAGGCCATGGCGCCCATGATCGTGCGCCGCAGCAGTGATGGATTAAGCACAGAAGTTCCTGCAGCCCGCCTATGGTCTGCGCTACTAGCTATTATTCCGATAGCATTGGCAGTGGTGGTTGTGGTCAACCCACCTAACCTCGAATGGCTGGTGGTGGGAGGACTCGGTCTCTTTGGCTTTGCCTTCGCCGTCAATTCCTCCGTGCACTCCTATCTGGTGCTGGCCTATGCAGGCTCCGAGAAAGCCGCCGAGGACGTGGGCTTCTATTACGCGGCCAACGCGGTCGGGCGCTTTCTAGGCACGCTAATGTCAGGCCTGCTGTACCAGTGGGGTGGCTTGTTGTACGCGTTGGTGGGCTCTGCGGTCATGCTGCTTGCATGCTGGCTCATCACGCTGGCCCTGCCGATTGTCAAACCCCTGGAAAGGATTGCCCCATGAACGAACAAGACGTGGTGCGCGCACTGGCCGCATTGGCCCAGCAGTCGCGCTTGCAGATCTTTCGGCAACTGGTGGTGGCGGGGCCAGGAGGCATGACGCCCACCCGCTTGAGCGAGGCCCTAGGAATATCGGCGACTGCCCTCTCCTTCCATCTCAAAGAACTCACCAACGCCAATCTCATTACACAAGAGCGCGACGGTCGCAACCTGATTTACCGCGCTGCATTTGCCACCATGAACGAATTGCTGGGCTTTTTAACCGCGAACTGCTGCGAAGGCCAGGCGTGTGAAGTGGCGGAGGACACTGTGGTGTGCACCACCTGCTAATCAACTTCTTCTCTCCCATCCAACGTTTTCTCCATCCGATCTTTTAGGAGTCCCCATGTCCAAAACCCACATGAATGTTTTGTTTGTCTGTACCGGCAACTCCGCCCGCAGCATCATTGCCGAGGCGCTGATGAACCAACTGGGCGGCGGTCGCTTTCGCGCCTACAGCGCGGGCAGCCACCCTGCAGGGTTTGTGAACCCCAAGGCGCTGGAACTACTGGAGCGCAACCGCTTTCGGACCGGTGAGTTGCGCAGTAAAAACTGGGACGAATTTGCAGCGCCCGACGCACCGCAAATGGACTTTGTGCTCACCGTGTGCGACAAGGCAGCTGGTGAAGTGTGCCCGGTGTGGCCCGGCCAGCCCATGTCGGCCCACTGGGGTGTGGAAGACCCCGCTGCCGCGACGGGCACACCCGAGCAAATCGACAAGGCGTTTGCTGACGCCTTCATGGTGCTGCAGCGGCGCATTGCACTTTTCCTGAACCTGCCCATTGAAAAGCTGGAAAAGCTGTCACTGCTGGCGGAGTTGCAAAAAATCGGCAGAGTCACCAATGATTAACGTAGTTGCGTACAACCCAATGGGCCATTGATGAGCGACGTATCCAAAAAACTCTCCTTCCTCGACCGGCACCTAACGCTGTGGATCTTCAGCGCCATGGCGCTGGGCGTAGGGCTGGGCTATTTCGTGCCGGGCGTTGAGGCACTGATCAACCACTTTCAGTCTGGCACCACCAGCATCCCCATCGCGGTGGGGCTGATACTGATGATGTACCCCCCGTTTGCCAAGGTGCGCTACGAAGAACTGCCCAATGTGTTCCGCGACTTTCCGGGTGTTGGGCTTGTCGTTTGTGCTCAGTTGGGTGGTTGCGCCCCTGCTCATGTTTGGGTTGGCCGTCGTCTTTGTGCCGCAGTACCCCGACTACATGGTCGGCCTGATCCTCATCGGCATCGCACCCTGCGTGGCCATGGTGATTGTGTGGAATGACCTGGCGAAAGGCTCCACGGAATATGCGGCGGGCCTGGTTGCGTTCAACTCGATTTTTCAGGTGCTGTTCTACAGCGTTTATGCGTGGTTTTTCATCACGGTATTGCCCCCGTTTTTCGGACTCGCCGCCACCAGCGTGCCGATCTCGATGGGGCAAATAGCCATTACGGTGCTAACGTACTTGGGCATTCCCTGCGTTGCGGGTTTTTTGACGCGCTTTGTCATGCTGAAGTTCGTATCCAAAGAGTGGTACCACACGCGCTTCATCCCCAAGATAGCACCTGTCACCTTGGTCGCTTTGCTGTTCACCATCGTGGTGATGTTCAGCCTCAAGGGAAAACTCATTGTGTCCATCCCGCTGGACGTGGTGCGCATAGCGATTCCGTTGTTGATCTACTTCTTGGCCATGTTTTTGTTGACTTTTTTTGTGGCCAAACGCATGGGCGTGGGTTACCAGAAGACAGCCACCTGTTCATTCACAGCCGCCAGCAATAACTTTGAATTGGCGATCGCAGTAGCCATCGCAGTCTTTGGCATCGACTCCGGTGCTGCATTCACTGCAGTCATCGGACCGCTGGTAGAAGTGCCGATCATGATTGCGCTGGTAAATGCCTCGTTCTGGCTGAAAAGCCGGTACTTTGTGGCTGAAAGTCTGTCACCTTCAGCAAACGGGCATGCGCAATGAGCGATATAACCATTTTTCACAACCCCGCCTGCGGCACGTCGCGCAACACGCTGGCGATGATTCGCAACAGCGGCGTCGAGCCCACGGTCATTGAATACCTCAAGACCCCGCCTACCAAAGCCCGCCTGCAACAACTGCTGGCCGCCATGGGCACCGGCCCCCGCCCGCTGCTGCGCGAAAAAGGCACGCCCTACGCAGAGCTGGACCTGTCCAACCCAAAGTGGACCGACGACGAGCTGCTGGACTTCATGCTGGCCCACCCCATCCTCATCAACCGCCCCGTGGTGGAAACGCCTCTGGGCACCCGGCTGTGCCGCCCGTCTGAGCTAGTGCTGGACATCTTGCCCCAGGCCCAGCAAGCCGCCTTTGCCAAGGAAGACGGCGAAGCGGTGGTGAATGACAAGGGCGAACGTGTCTGAACTGACCCACACCCTGCCCCAGCTGGAGGCCGCGCACTTTCGGTTGCCTGATGCCGCCACGCTGCGCCCTGCCACGCCCGCCACCCACGCGCCGCGCATTGCACTGCTTTACGGATCGCTGCGTGAACGCTCATTCAGCCGTTTGTTGACCGAGGAGGCCGCGCGCCTGCTGCAAGCCATGGGCGCCGAAACGCGCATCTTCAACCCCAGCGGCCTGCCCCTGCCGGACGACGCGCCGGACACCCACCCCAAGGTGCAAGAGCTGCGCGAGCTGACACAGTGGAGCGAGGGCATGGTCTGGACCTCGCCCGAGCGGCACGGCGCCATGACCGGCATCATGAAAGCGCAGATCGACTGGATCCCACTCAACAGCGGCGCAATGCGCCCCACCCAGGGCAAAACGCTGGCGGTGATGCAGGTCAGCGGCGGCTCGCAAAGCTTTAATGCTGTGAACCAGATGCGCGTGCTGGGCCGCTGGATGCGCATGGTCACCATCCCCAACCAGAGCTCGGTGGCCAAAGCGTTTATGGAGTTTGGTGACGACAACCGCATGAAGCCCAGCAGCTACTTTGACCGCGTGGTGGATGTGATGGAAGAGCTGGTGAAGTTCACGCTGCTAACCCGCGACGTGTCGCCGTATCTCGTGGACCGCTACAGCGAACGCAAAGAGTCGGCCGAGCAGCTGATGAAGCGGGTAAACCAGCGCAGCATCTAAGCCATGAACTGCCTCACCCAAGCCTGGACCCGGCACGAACCCGAGCTGCGCGGCTGGGCGCGCCATCGCCTGCACAACGCGGCTGATGTGGAAGACCTGCTGCAAGACTTGTTTCTCAAGGGCCTGCGCCAGGGCGAACGTTTTTGCTCGGTGCACAACGCCAGAGCCTGGCTGTTTGAAGTCGCCCGCAACACGCTGGCCGACCGGCTGCGGGTGGCGCGCAGCACGGTCGAACTGCCAGACGACCTTGCCAGTCCGGAAGACGAGGCCGAGACAGTAGACACACTCACGGCCTGCCTGCCACGGGTGCTCTCAGAACTGTCCGCCGAAGACCGCGAGGCCATCACCCTGTGCGACCTGCAGGGCCTGCCGCAAGCCGACTACGCCCACGCCAAAGGTATCACCCTGAGCGCAGCCAAGTCGCGCGTGCAGCGCGCACGGGTGCGCATGAAACAGCAGATGACCACGGCATGCCAAGTGCAGCTGGACACGGCAGGCCATGTGCAGGACTTTGTACCCCGCAAGCCGCTATAAAGCGATTCAAAATTGCTCTCATTTCAGGAGCGGCTCACACACTATCCATGGCCTGAAGTGCCAATTTGAGCATGAACTCGGAAGAGGAATTTTCTGTACTATGACTTGGCTCAGTGCTTCTGTTTGCCTTGAATTGAATAGCCCAAGAAGACTACGCCAAATCGGTAGCTTGGGGCAGCTTTTCCGGCGAGACGGTGAGCCTGTATCCCACGCCATGCACGGTTTCAACCATGTTGCCAGCCTGTTCCAAAGACTGGCGCAAGCGCTTGACATGAACGTCCACGGTGCGCTCTCCGATATAGACATTGTCACCCCACACCTTGTCCAACAGTTGGTTACGACTGTGCACCCGCTCGGCGTTACCCATTAGAAAGAGCAATAGCTTGAACTCTGTGGGCCCCATCTTCAGTGAACGGCCATCAAGCAGGACTCTGTGTGTTAGCGGGTCAAGGCTCAATTGCCCAACACTGAGGGGCTCCTGCACAGGCTCGGGTTTGGTGCGCCTGAGCACTGCGCGGATGCGTGCAAGCAATTCTTTCACGGAAAATGGCTTGGCAATGTAGTCATCTGCGCCGACGTTTAGGCCTGCGACACGATCAGTTTCCTCTCCGCGCGCGGTCAAAATAATGATGGGGATTTTTTTGGTTCTCGGGGCCGATCGCCAGCGCCTGGCGAGCTCTAGTCCACTTTCACCCGGTAGCATCCAATCGAGCAGTATCAAATCTGGCAAGGACTCGTCCATAGTCAGCTTCGCCTGGACACCGTCCATGGCCCAGGTCGACCGATATCCGTTGTGGCGCAGGTTGATAGTGATGAGTTCGGCAATGGCTGACTCATCCTCCACCACAAGTACCGAGGGCTGGCGTCTCATTTGGTGACAGCTTCAATCTTTTCCATACTGGTGTGCCGAACATCTTCACCCTTGACCACGTAAATGACAAATTCGGCAATATTCTTTGAATGGTCGCCAATGCGCTCGATCGCCTTGGCCAAAAACAACAGATCCAAACTGGGGGAGATCATGCGCGGGTCCTCCATCATGTATGTGATGAGCTTGCGCACGAAGCCATCAAACTCGGCGTCGATCAGTGAATCTTCTTTCAAGATGGCCACGGCTGCAGTGGTATCAAGGCGCGCAAACGCGTCCAAGGCCTTATTCAATAAACCGGATGCGAGGTCGGCAGCCACACGCAGCTCTAACGAAGGCAGCGAACGCGGCGCACCGCTTTGAATGATGGAGCGCACCATACGCGCAATCTTCTCTGCCTCATCGCCCACGCGTTCCAGATTGGCAGTGGTCTTCGAGATCGCAATCAGCAAGCGCAAATCGCGTGCAGTGGGCTGGCGTCGGGCAATGATGGAAGACAGATCGCGGTCAATCTCAATCTCCATTGCATTGACGCGGACCTCATTGGTAGTAACCTCATCAGCCACTTCCACACTGAATTGCGAAAGAGCATAAATGGCCCTGCGGATTTGGACCTCAACCAATCCGCCCAACTCCATGACTTGTGATGAAACCGACGTAAGTTCAGCGTCGAACTGCGTAGACAGGTGTTTTTCTGACATAGCGTAGTACCCCTTTTTTAGCCGAATCGGCCAGTGATGTAGTCTTCGGTTTCTTGGCGGGTCGGCCGCATGAAGATTTCTTTGGTTTCCCCGTACTCAATAAGCTTGCCGAGGTACATGTAGGCGGTGAAGTCTGACACCCGAGCTGCCTGTTGCATGTTGTGCGTCACGATGACAATCGTGAACCTGGTCTTGAGTTCGTGCAGAAGCTCTTCGACCTTTGCGGTGGCAATCGGGTCTAGCGCCGAGCAGGGCTCATCCAGTAGCAGCACTTCTGGCTCCAACGCTATAGCACGCGCTATCACCAGGCGTTGTTGCTGGCCACCAGAGAGACTCAGGCCGCTGGTATCCAAGCGGTCCTTCACCTCATCCCAGAGCGCGGCACCGCGCAAGGCTTTCTCCACCGTTTCATCCAGTTGGTTGCGGTCGTTGATGCCGTGCAAGCGCAATCCATAGGCTACGTTCTCAAAGATCGACTTGGGAAACGGATTGGGCTTTTGAAACACCATGCCAACGCGGCGGCGCAGGGTTGCTACATTGACTTTGCGGTCGTAAATGTCGTTCCCATCAATCAGTATCTTGCCTTCAATGCGGCAACTGTCCACCAAATCATTCATGCGATTGAAGCAACGCAGCAAGGTGGACTTGCCACAGCCGCTGGGGCCAATAAAGGCCACCACATGGCCCTTTGGGATGTTGATGTTGACTCCATGCAGGGCCTGGTTGCTGCCGTAGAAGAGATTCAAGTTCTGGACAGCCAGGGTGGTTTCAAGGTCTTCCAGCCGCTTCGGTGGCGCGTCACTAGAGGCAAAGCTGGTGGCAATACGGATACCGCCTGGAAGGCTTTCGGAGTTACTTGACATAGTGCGGTTCTCTTCGGGTTTGATAAGTGAAAGGGTTGCGCTGGACATCACACTGACTCCAAGCCGTGGAATTTCTCCCGCATCCGGTTGCGCAGGCGTATGGCCGCCAGATTCAAGACCATGATGACGATCACCAACAGCAAGGCCGTCGCGTAGACCAAGGGGCGGGCAGCCTCAACATTGGGACTTTGGAATCCCACGTCATAGATATGGAAACCCAGGTGCATAAACTTGCGCTCCAAGTGCAGGTAGGGGAAGAATCCATCCAATGGCAGGGTAGGTGCCAGTTTGACTACCCCCACCAGCATCAACGGTGCCACCTCACCGGCTGCGCGGGCAATTGCCAAAATCAAACCCGTCATCATGGCCGGCCCTGTCATGGGCAAAACTGTGCGCCACAAAGTTTCCGCCTTGGTTGCACCCAAGGCAAGACTCCCCTCGCGCACCGAGCGCGGCACACGCGCCAACCCCTCTTCGGTCGACACAATCACCACCGGCAGTGTCAGCAGCGCCAGCGTCAACGAGGCCCACAAAATGCCGGGGCTTCCGAAGGTCGGCGCGGGCAATGCCTCCGGGAAGAACAACTGGTCAATATTGCCACCCAAAAAGTAGACAAAGAAGCCCAAGCCGAACACGCCGTACACAATAGACGGCACACCCGCCAGGTTGTTCACAGAGATACGAATGATGCGAATCAATACACCCTGTTTGGCATATTCACGCATGTAAATGGCAGCCATCACGCCAAAGGGTGTGGTGATGACCGACATCAAAAGCACCATCAGTACCGTACCAAAGATGGCGGGGAAAATGCCGCCTTCCGTATTGGCTTCGCGCGGGTCATCCATCACAAATTCACCGAGCTTGCGAAAGTAGAAGCCAATTTTTTCGAACAGGGTGAGGGTATTGGCTTCGTAAACATCCGCTACCAACGCTAGCTTGATTTCAACGGGCTTGCCATCCATGACCTCGGCCACTACCGTGTCGCGACCAATCTCGTTACGCAACGCCTGGAGCGTAGTTTGGTAGCTCTCGAACTGAGTTTGCAACAGCTTGCGGCGTGCCTCCAGATCGTTCTTGAGAGCATCGGTCACCTGCCCTTTGAGTTCGGCCCGGCGCTGTTCGAAGCGCAACTGCTCCAGGTTGAAATTTACGCGGCCAATGTCGTATTTCTCGATCTTGTAAATCTGCTTAAACAGTGCGTCCGCCCGTTCGAACCGTGCCTTGAGCTCAGGAAAAATCTCAGGGCCGCTGGCCACAACTTTTCCATCTTCCTTAATTTCCTTGAGGTGGCCATAGAAGTTTCCCCACTCGCGGCGCTCAATGGTGATGACATCCTTGGGATAGGTCAACTCGCCGATCAGAGGCTCGGGGTACCACTTGAAGTCAACCCCGGTCACGTCGCGGTTGCCAAGTTTGATCAGCAAGCGATTGACAAACGCATCGCTCGTATTGATCTTGAAGCCGGCTTCGGTGAGGCGCCGCAAGGCCACTTCTTCGCGTTCACGGATTTCACCAATCAAGCGGGTGGTACTTCCGTCACTCTCAACAAAAGTGGTCTCCATGACGGGCTTTGGCCAGAAGTGACCTAAGCCCCGCAGTGCGGTTAGTGCCAGCACCCCGGCCACCGCCAACACACATATGGCTGTGGCGCCAGCGGTGAGCCAAATCCATGGGGAGCCCGAGTTAAACCAATTTTTCATACAGTTTCTCCGCTTGGATCAAATGGTTTGGTATTTTTCGCGGAGGCGCTGGCGCACAATTTCTGCGGCAGTGTTCACGACGAAGGTAAAGGCAAACAAAACCAGCGCGGCCAAGAACAGCAGGCGGTAGTGGGTCTCACCAACCCCAGCTTCTGGCATCTCCACGCCAATGTTGGCCGACAGGGTGCGAAAGCCGGAGAACATGCTGAAGTCCATAACCGCCGTGTTGCCTGTGGCCATCAACACGATCATGGTTT
>NZ_JAXHOL010000044.1:0-332756 GCF_034519335.1 Rhodoferax sp. | reverse complement strand
GATCCATGGGCCGGCAGCCTGCAACTTTGAGAAGACGGCTCTGACAGGAGGGGTGTGTACCCGCGGCTTGGGAGCGCTTCTCGTGAATTCTAAGAACAGGTACCGAAGTTACGAGGCGATTACATCGAAAAACTATGCATAAATAGCATCAACATATGCATGTATTGAGCATCGCTTTGACCCATAAAAGCCTGTTTCAACGAGCCGCGAGGGCGCGTTGGATATCAGCCAAAAGGCGCGGATTGTCAGGTGTCGTGGCGCTGGGGTAACTGGCGAGCACCCGGCCTTGCCGATCCAACAGGTACTTGTGGAAATTCCACTGGGGAACTGAACCACTGGCTTTGGCCAAATCGCGATAAAGGCTGTTGGCTTGTGGGCCAACCACGCTGCTCTTGGCAAACATGGGGAACTGGACCCCATAGGTATTGAAGCAAAAATCGGCAATCTGCTGACTCTGTCCGGGTTCTTGCTGACCAAAGTCATTCGCCGGAAAGCCCAGTACGGTCAAGCCTTGGGAGGCCCAGCGGGCATGCAACTTTTCGAGGCCCTCGTACTGCGAGGTAAATCCGCAGTAACTGGCGGTATTGACGACCAACAGGACACGCCCTGCATATTGGCAAAGCTGCTGCGGGGCATCGTCTTGCAGCCTGGGAAAGCTCTTTTGAAGAATGGCTGGACAGGCAGCTGCCGCAGAGCGGGCCCGTTGGGTGGCTGGTGCATCCGCAGCCAGTGCCGAAGTGAGCGGTCCAGCGAGAAGTGCCAGACACACCAGCGTGCCTGACATGCCACACCCGCTGCCGGTGCCGCCCGCGGTGGTGCGGGGGGGAGCGGGTGTGCGCATGGCTTTATGCCATGGAAACGGCAATAAATGCCAGCAAGAACATCAGCACACCGCCCACGATGGGCAACACGATCGGCATCATGGGCACCACTTCGTCCACGGGATCAGTGGCGTGGTTGTCAGAGTGGTTGTCAGGTGCGGACATGGTGGATCCTTGGATTCATCAGATGGAAAGCGCGAATTTTACCCACAGCGGCAAGCTGCAGGTGCTTTGCCCGACAACTTCACCGCATTGGTGCGGAAATCCGGGAACAACCCTTCCATCTTGGCCCGGACTGCGCTATCGTCATTTCAGCACCTCACTGTGCTGGAGGCGTTTGAATGGTCAAGCGTACGCTGTTCCACTCCTTGGGTGGACATCTCATTCCCTCTCCGGGTCTGCAAGAGGCGCCGGTGTTGGACTTGATGTGCTCCCACTTTGTGCTCACGCTGGCTGCGCGCCAGGGAGCCAACTTCAATGTACGGCGCGACTTCAATGGAGTGGTGGGACTGGCTGGACGGCACTTGGTGTGGCCGGTATCAGTTCTGGGACGGTTGCGGGAATTTCTGGCGCGCCGGTGCCAGGGCAATGAACTCTGGCGGGGGCATGAGGCGCTGGAGCCCGGTGAATTCCTGGCGCGCTATGGCCTATGGCGCGGTCCGTACGACGAAGCCACGCTGTTCTTCTTTCTGGACGAATATGCCAAGGACCAGCCCAAGGACCTGATTTCGGTGCTTTCGGTTACGGGCGAATGGTTGCGCCACGCGCTCAAAAAACAGTCCACATTGGTGGAAAAAAACATCAACGCACTCGCGGGCCTCTTGCAGCTCAACAAAGCTGAACGCGCACTCCTGCTGTATGGAACGTTGGCGCGTTACCAGCGCGATATGCGCAGCATTTTGGTGGAGTTCAAGGTCAACAATGCACCGGAAGCCTACGCCGCGATTGCCGAAGTGGCGGGGGTGAGTGCCCAAGAGCTGGGCGAAGCGCTGCGCGCCGGCTCCCGGCTGGAGCGTATCGGGCTGGTCGAAAACCTGATCTCCGAACACAACATCACCGATCTGGCCGACCTGATGAAGGTCAGCGAGAAGTTGCCCCCAGTGCTGATGCGCCAGTACCGCGACCAGGCCGAGCTGATGGCTGTATTCACCCGACTGTCCACCAAAAGTCAGCTGGGGCTGCAGGACTTCAGCTTTGTGGCCGAAGACGCCGCCGTGTTGTGCAGCCTGCTGGCCAATGCCGTGGCGCGCAAGGAGGCGGGCATCAATGTGCTGCTGTATGGCCCGCCGGGCACAGGCAAGACCGAGCTGGCCAAGGTGGTGGCCCAGCACGCCGGTCTGGAGCTCTTTGAGGTGGAATACGCAGACCGTGACGGCAATTCGCTCAGCGGGCGGGACCGCTACCGGTCACTGCAAATCGCCCAAGTGTTCCTCAAGGGCAGCGCGCAGGCAGCCCTGTTGTTTGACGAGGTGGAAGACGTGTTTCCACCCTTGTCCAGTGAGGCGGCGCACCTGATTGCACGCGCCGATGCCTCGGCCGCACCAGCCACGGGTAGCGTGAGTGGCAAGGCCTGGGTCAACCAGATACTGGAATCCAATACGGTGCCGACCTTGTGGGTGACCAACCGCATCGAGCAGATCGACCCAGCGTTTCGCCGCCGTTTTGCCTACCACCTTGAGCTGAAGTCTCCGCCGCCAGGCGCACGGGAGAGCCTGGTTCGCAAAACCCTGGCCGATGTCGCTGTGTCAGAAGGATTTGTCGCCCGCCTCAGCGCGCGCAAGGGCCTGACGCCAGCACAAATTCGCACTGCAGCCCGCTTTGCCGTGCTGGCGACCGCACCAGCGGACCCGGAAACAGAGGGCCCAGCGCTGGAGGCCTTGATTGAGCGCCAACTCAAAAATGCAGATTTGGCCTTGGGCAACGCCGCGCCGGCGCACGCAACGCCCAGTGCGCTCAGCGTTTACCGGCTGGAGTTGCTGAACCTGCAGAGCCGCTTCGATATCGGTCGCGTGGTGCAGGCTCTGAAAACTCGTGGCCATGGCACCCTGTGCTTCTATGGCCCACCCGGCAGCGGAAAGACGGCCTTGGCCGAACATGTGGCGCTGGCACTAGGTCGCCCTCTGCTGGTGCGACAGGCCAGCGACCTGTTGAGTAAATATATTGGAGAAACCGAGCAAGCCATGGCGACCATGTTCCGTGAGGCAGAGTCTGAAGGGGCCGTGTTGCTGCTGGACGAGGCCGATAGCTTTTTGCAAGACCGCCGGGGCGCTCAGCGCAATTACGAGGTGAGCGAAGTCAACGAGATGCTGCAGGGTATGGAGCGCTATCGGGGTATTTTTATTTGTACCACCAACCTGATGGACCGCCTGGATCCGGCTGCACTGCGCCGCTTTACCTTCAAAATTGAATTTATGCCGCTAACTCCAGCCCAGCGCGAGGCGGTGTTTTTGGCCGAAGCCTGTCCGGGCTTGGACGCTCTACCTGCGGCTCTGGCCCGCCGTTTGGCGGCTTTGGACCAGCTCTGCCTTGGTGATGTGGCTGCCGTGCGGCGCCAGGCCGACATTCTGGGTGCCGTACTGGGTTCCGAGGAATTTCTGGAGCAGCTGGAGGCGGAGCACCGTCTCAAACCGGAAGTTCGCGAACGCCGATCAATGGGATTTGTGCACTGAGACCCGCATTAGCTGTGCGGCCCGGCTGCCGGGGGGCGAGAAAAATGCACGGTTTTGGTAACCCATCTGTAATTATTTGAATCTGCTGTCAACCATTCCCTGCCTTGGTGCGTGAAAGGCACATGCGGACACCGAATCGCAGCCCACGTTGGACATACAGGGGCGGCTCTGGCGTCCATTTCAATCCCTTATCGCGGCAACTATGCACCGAGACACCATCCAAGTGCCTGAAAAAGGCACCTACAAGTGGCAGCTGTTTGACTACTGGTCTGGCGAATTCCGCCAAACCCATGTGGACCATTCGGCCTACATCGCCTTGAACTTTGCCGGGGCCCTGGAGGCCTGCCGTGCCAAGTTCCAGGCTTTGGTGCAACACCACCGTGCCAAAGCGGCCGACGCAAGCTGCTCCGCCCGCCACATGCGCGCCATTCAGCGCCTGCAAAACACCATGTCGGGCGCCGCCATGGCCTACGAGAGCGGTTTCCACCGCCACTGAGTCTTCGGTTCTGCCAGCCCCCGGGCGGTTTGCCCGGGCCGCGTCAGGTGCTACTCCAGTGCCACGACCCGCAGCACATCGCTGGCATAGGCTTCCAACTTTTTGGCACCTATGCCACTGATGCCCTGGAGGTCGTCCAGACTCTGGGGCGCCCGCTGGGCAATGGCCGCCAGCGTAGCGTCGTGAAAAATCACATAGGCGGGCAGGTTGTGCTCCTTGGCGACCTCGGCGCGCCAGGCCTTCAGGGCCGAATAGCGCAGCAGTCCTTCGCTGTCCAGGTTGATCGGTGCCTTGACCACCGCCCCCAGGCGCGGGTTGCGTCGGCTCTTGCGGTCGGCTGGGGTCGACACCGATTCCCGCAGCATCACCGGCACCTCGCCTTTCAACACTCCGCGTGACTCTGCCGTGAGCTGCAGCGTGTTGAACTCCCCCCCCTGCACTGCCACGGCGCCCATGGCAATCAACTGCCGCAGCACCCCGCGCAGCTGCAGTTCCGAGAAATCGGTGCCCAGGCCGAAGGTGCTCAAGCTGGCATGGTTGTACTGGGTCACTTTCTCCGTGGTCTTGCCGCGCACGATGTCCATCAGGTGGCCGGCGCCAAAGCTCATGCCGCTCATCTGCTGGATGCGGTAAATGGTGGACAGCAGCTTGCGCGCCGCGTCCGTGCCGTCCCACACCGCAGGCGGGTTCAGGCAGTTGTCGCAGTTGCCGCAGGGTTCGCTCTTTTCACCAAAGTAGCCCAGCAGACGAACTCGGCGGCAGTCGGTCGCCTCTGCCAGCCCCAGCAAGGCGTCGAGCTTGCCACGCATCACCTGTTTGAATTCTTCGCTGGCCGGGCTCTCATCGATCATGCGGCGCTGGTTCACCACGTCCTGCAGGCCATAGGCCATCCAGGCGTCGGCGGGCAGGCCGTCGCGGCCAGCCCGCCCTGTCTCTTGGTAATAGCCTTCGATGTTCTTGGGCATGTCGCGGTGGGCGACAAAGCGCACGTCGGGCTTGTCGATGCCCATGCCAAAGGCGATGGTCGCCACCATGACGATGCCTTCTTCGCGCAGAAATCGGTCCTGGTGGGTCTGTCGCAGCTTTGGCGTCCAGCCCGGCGTGGTAGGGCAGGGCCTTGATGCCGGCGTCCACCAGCGTCTGGGCCATGTCTTCCACTTTCTTGCGGCTTTGGCAGTAGACGATGCCGGCCTCGCCCTCGTGTTCGCGTTCGATGAAGCGCAGCAGCTGGGTGGTGGAGTCCTTCTTTCTCGACGATGGTGTAGCGGATGTTGGGCCGGTCAAAGCTGCTGACAAAGGCACGTGCGTCCTCCAGCTGCAGCCGCTCCAGGATGTCGGCGCGCGTCAGGTCGTCGGCGGTAGCGGTGAGCGCAATGCGCGGAATGCCGGGGTAGCGCTCGTGCAGCACCGTGAGGTTGCGGTAGTCGGGTCGGAAGTCATGGCCCCACTGGCTCACGCAATGCGCCTCGTCGATGGCGAACAGACTGAGCTTGCCGCGCTCGAACAGCGAATCCAGCAGCGCCAGAAAGCGTGCGTTGTTGACCCGCTCTGGCGCGGCGTAAAGCAGGGTGATCTCGCCACGCAGCAATTGCTGTTCGATCTGGTAGGCCTCGTCGCCGCTCAGGGTGGAGTTGAGGAACGCGGCGCTCACACCGGCTTCGTGCAGCGCGCCCACCTGGTCGTGCATGAGCGCAATCAGGGGCGAAATAACCAATGTGGCGCCCAGACCGGCTTGCTGGCGCGCGATGGCCGGAATCTGGTAACACAAGGACTTGCCGCCGCCCGTGGGCATGAGCACCAGTGCATCACCACCGCCGGCCACATGTTCGATGATGGCCTGCTGCGGCCCGCGGAATGCGTCGTAGCCAAATACCTCGCGGAGAATCTGCAATTGGGGCACGAGAACGCTATAAAAAAAGGAGCTGCTTGCGCAATATCTATAAGGGCTAAGGCACTAAAAGACCAGTATTTGTGCCGGCGGAGGTGCGTTCTATTGTCGTGCAAGGCCGATGGGGTAGTACCCGCGGCGGCGCTGGTCGACTAAAATCGACACTTCCCAAGGGGCGCTGCAGCTGGCGCCTGCCTTCAGACAGGCAGGCCTCCGGTCAGGCTTGGGGACTCCAACTGCGCTCACTTGTTGAAACCCACACAGTGAGCCGCCGAATGAAGCCCATCACCTATACCCGCGCCCAAGCCCTTCCCGGCATTCTCGCCAGCCGCATCGCCATTCTGGACGGCGCCATGGGCACCATGATCCAGCGCTTCAAGCTCGGCGAGGCCCAGTACCGCGGCGAAGGCTACAGCGGCCCGGGCAACCAAGGCGACCGTTTCAAAGACTTCCCCAAAGACGTCAAGGGCAACAACGAGTTGTTGAGCCTGACGCGGCCCGACGTGATTACCGACATCCACGAGGCCTATTTGGCCGCGGGTGCCGACATGATCGAGACCAACACCTTTGGTGCCACCACCGTGGCCCAGGCCGACTACGACATGGCTGACTTGGCCATTGAAATGAATTACGTGTCCGCCAAGTTGGCCCGCGCCGCCTGTGACAAGTACAGCACGCCCGACAAGCCCCGCTTTGTGTGCGGCGCCCTCGGCCCCACGCCCAAGACGGCCAGCATCAGCCCTGACGTCAACGACCCCGGCGCCCGCAACGTCACGTTTGAAGAGCTGCGCGCCGCCTACTACGACCAGACCAAGGCGTTGGTCGACGGTGGAGCGGACGTGATTCTGGTGGAAACCATTTTTGACACGCTCAATGCCAAGGCCGCACTGTTTGCGGTGGACGAATACTTTGAAGCCAGCGGCGAGCGCCTGCCCATCCTCATCAGCGGCACGGTGACTGATGCGTCCGGCCGTATCCTGAGCGGCCAGACCGTGACCGCCTTCTGGCACAGCGTGCGCCATGCGCAGCCCCTGGCGATTGGCCTGAACTGCGCACTGGGCGCGGCGCTGATGCGTCCCTACATCCAGGAGCTGAACAAGGTCGCGACCGACACCTTCATCAGCTGCTACCCCAACGCGGGCCTGCCCAACCCCATGAGCGACACTGGCTTTGACGAAACGCCGGATGTGACCAGCCGTTTGGTTCGTGAGTTTGCGGAAGAAGGCTTGGTGAACATCGTGGGCGGCTGCTGCGGCACCACGCCCGACCACATTGGTGCGATTGCGCAAGCCGTGTCGCCATTGGCTGCACGCAGCGTGCAGCGCGGGTACTTTTACAAAGAGGCGGCCTGAGCCGAGACATCACCATGAAAAAAGTTACCTGGGGCGTGCTGAGCACCGCCAAGATCGGCATGGAGAAAGTTACCCCCGCGCTGATGCGCAGCCAGTGGTGTGACGTGCAAGCCATCGCCTCGCGCTCGCTGCCATCTGCACGCGCGGCGGCCGACAAGTTGGGCATTTCCAAGGCCTACGGTTCCTACGAGGAGCTGCTGGCCGACCCGGCGATCGAGGCCATCTACAACCCCCTGCCCAACGACCTGCACGTGCCCATGACGCTGGCGGCCGCGCGCGCAGGCAAGCATGTGCTGTGCGAAAAGCCGATAGCCCTGAATGCCAACGAGGCGGCGCAGCTGCGCGAGGTGGCGGGCAAGGTGCACATCATGGAAGCCTTCATGGTGCGCTTCCACCCCCAATGGCTGCGCACGCGCGAGCTGGTGCGCAGTGGTGCGCTGGGCGATCTGCGCACCGTGCAAGCCTGGTTCTCCTACTTCAACCGCAATGCGGCCAACATCCGCAACGATGCTTCCAAGGGCGGCGGCGCGCTGATGGACATCGGCTGCTACCCCATCGTGGCGGGGCGTTTCCTGTTTGACGCAGAGCCGGTGCGCGTGATGGCGCTGGCCGACATGGACCCGGACTTTGGCGTGGACCGCAGCTTCAGCGCGCTGCTGGACTTTGGCGAGGGGCGCCGCTTGGATTTCACCGTCTCCATGCAGACTACGCCCTACCAGCGCGTGCACGCCATTGGCACCGAAAAACGGGTGGAGATCGAGATCCCCTTCAACGCGCCCCAAGGCCAGGAAACCCGCATTTTTGTGGACGATGGCAAGGTGCTGGGTGGCCGCGCTGCGGTGGTGGAAACCTTCGCGGCCTGTGACCAGTACAGCCTGGAGGGTGATGCCTTTTCGCTGGCCATCCGCGGCGAGCAGCCCCTGCAGTACGGCGTCGATGACGCTATCCAGAACATGCGCATCATCGACGCGCTGTTTGCCTCCCAGCGCAGCGGCTGTTGGGAATCGGTGTAAACCGCCAAATACACAAAAATTAGGTCATTTATGCCACAAGCCACCGTCAATGCTGCGCCAGCAGCTACCAAAAACGTAGCACCCATGATGCTTTCCGGCTTGGAGCCGGTGCTGATCGACAGCGACAGCCTCTTCGTGAACGTGGGTGAGCGCACCAACGTCACTGGCTCCAAGGCCTTCGCCCGCATGATTCTCAACGGGCAGTTTGAAGAAGCCCTGGCCGTGGCCCGCCAGCAGGTGGAAAACGGCGCACAGATCATCGACATCAACATGGACGAGGCCATGCTGGACAGCCAGGCCGCCATGGTGCGCTTCCTGAACCTGATCGCGTCCGAGCCCGACATCTCGCGCGTGCCCATCATGATCGACAGCTCCAAGTGGAGCGTGATCGAGGCCGGCCTGCGCTGCGTGCAGGGCAAGGCGGTGGTGAACTCCATCAGCATGAAAGAGGGGCTGGACGAATTCAAGCGCCAGGCCAAACTCTTGCGCCGTTATGGCGCGGCTGCGGTGGTCATGGCCTTTGACGAAAAAGGCCAAGCCGACACCTACGCCCGCAAGATCGAGATCTGCGAGCGCGCCTACCGCATCCTGGTGGACGAGGTGGATTTCCCACCGGAAGACATCATCTTCGACCCCAACATCTTCGCCATTGCCACCGGCATTGAAGAGCACAACAACTACGCGGTGGACTTCATCGAAGCCACCCGCTGGATCAAGCAGAACCTGCCCGGCGCCAAGGTGAGCGGCGGTGTGTCCAACGTGTCCTTCAGCTTCCGCGGCAACGACCCGGTGCGCGAGGCCATCCATACCGTGTTCCTGTACCACGCCATCCAGGCGGGTATGGACATGGGCATCGTGAATGCGGGCATGGTGGGGGTGTACGACGATCTGGAGCCCGCGTTGCGCGAGCGTGTGGAAGACGTGGTGCTGAACCGCCGCCCCGATGCGGGCGAGCGCCTGGTGGAGATCGCCGAGACTGCCAAGAGTGGTGCCAAAGACGAAAGCAAAAAACTGGAATGGCGCGGCACGCCCGAGGCGCCTGCCTCGGTGCACGCACGCCTTTCGCATGCGCTGGTGCATGGCATCACCGACTTCATCACGCAGGATACGGAAGAGGCCTACCGCGAGATTCTGGCCAAGGGTGGCCGCCCGCTGCACGTGATTGAAGGCCCGCTGATGGACGGCATGAATGTGGTGGGGGACCTGTTCGGCCAGGGCAAGATGTTCCTGCCGCAGGTCGTGAAGAGTGCACGCGTGATGAAGAGCGCCGTGGCGCACCTGCTGCCCTACATCGAGGCCGAAAAGCTCGCCATGGTGGAAGCCGGTGGCGAGGCGAAGGCCAAAGGCAAGATCGTGATTGCGACCGTCAAGGGCGATGTGCACGACATCGGCAAGAACATCGTGACCGTGGTTCTGCAGTGCAACAACTTTGACGTGGTCAACATGGGTGTCATGGTGCCTTGCCACGAGATTCTGGCCAAGGCCAAGGAAGAGGGCGCGGACATCATTGGCCTCTCTGGTCTGATCACGCCCAGCCTGGAAGAGATGCAATACGTGGCGGGCGAGATGCAGAAGGACGACTACTTCCGCAGCCGCAACATCCCGCTGCTGATTGGCGGCGCGACCTGCAGCCGGGTGCACACCGCGGTCAAGATTGCGCCCAACTACGAAGGCCCTGTGGTCTACGTGCCGGACGCATCCCGCAGCGTGAGCGTGGCCCAAAGCCTGCTGAGCGAGCAGGCTGCCAAGTACATTGTCGAGCTGAACACCGACTACGACAAGGTGCGCCACCAGCACGCCAACAAAAAGCAGACGCCCATGTGGCCACTGGCCAAGGCGCGGGCCAACAAGACGCCGATTGATTGGGCCGCACACCAGCCCACTAGCCCGAAGTTCATCGGCCGCCGCGTCTTCAAGAACTTTGACCTGGGCGAGCTCGCCAAGTACATCGACTGGGGCCCTTTCTTCCAGACCTGGGACCTGGCCGGGCCTTTCCCGGCGATCCTGAAGGACGAGGTGGTGGGCACCGAGGCCGTGCGGGTCTATGCCGACGGCCAGCGCATGCTCAAGCGCCTGATCGAAGGCCGCTGGCTCACGGCCAACGCCGTGGTGGCCTTGTACCCGGCCAACTCGGTGAACGACGATGACATTGAGTTCTACACCGACGAATCGCGCTCCGAGGTCGCCATGACCTGGTACGGCCTGCGCCAGCAGACCGAGAAGCAGGAGATCGATGGTGTGATGCGCCCCAGCCGCTGCCTGGCCGACTTTGTGGCGCCCAAGGGCGTGAAGGCCGACTACGCAGGCCTGTTTGCAGTCACCGCGGGCATTGGCGTGGACAAGAAGGAAAAGTACTTCCTGGACGACCTGGACGACTACTCCGCCATCATGCTCAAGTCGATTGCAGACCGCCTGGCCGAAGCCTTTGCGGAAGCCCTGCACTACCGCGTACGCACCGATCTGTGGGGCTACGCGGCCGACGAAGCGCTGAGCAACGAAGAGCTGATTGCCGAGAAATACAAGGGCATCCGCCCCGCGCCCGGTTACCCGGCCTGCCCGGACCACAGTGCCAAGAAGGACATGTTCGAACTGCTGCAGTGCGAGGAAATCGGCATGGCCGTGACCGAAAGCCTGGCCATGACCCCGGCGGCCAGCGTCAGTGGCTTCTATATTGGCCACCCGGACGCGACCTACTTCAACGTAGGCAAGATCGGTGACGACCAGGTGCAGGACCTGGCCGAACGCCGCCAGCTCAACCAGGCCGAACTGGAGCGCCTGTTGGCGCCCAATTTGTAAACACCGGCTCTGCTAGGTGTAGGGCCCGGCGCAGCTTTACCCTGCGTTACAACTCAGACACGGTGGCGATCCCTGCGCTGTGTACCTTTGGCAGGCCTCGGTCGTTGTAAGGCGACCCAGGCTTGAAGGGGCGATCCCGCCCCTTGCCAAAGGAGAGATGTATGAGCAGTGCCATGTCCATGCCCGGCGCCGTACCGGCGGCCGGTGTGTCTAGTAACCGTTTCTTGTGGGCCTCGGTTGGCGCCCTAGGGGCGACTACGTTGGCCTTGGGGGCCGCGCTGGTGCAAGTCAACTTCCGCAGCGCCGACGAAGTGGTGCCCGTCACCCCGCTGACGTCTGCCACTGTGGCCGCAGCCTTGCCCGCGCCAGAACTCCCGGCGGTGCAGGCAGCTCCGCCGCAAGCAATGGCTGCGCCAGAAAAAGCACAAAAAGTAGCCAAAACCCCGGTAAAAACTGCGCAAGCAGCTCCTAAAACAATAGCAAAAACACCTCCTGCTGTGGTGGAGCCTGTGGTGGCCGACAGCCTGCCCGGTCGCGACCAGTCGTGGGAACCCGTGGCTGCGGTGCCCCAAGTGGCGCCCAAGCTGGTGTGCGCCAGCTGTGGCACGGTGGAAACCGTGACCCCCATCCAGCGCGAGGCCGCACCCAGTGGTGCGGGTGCTGCGGTGGGCGCGGTTTTGGGCGGCGTGTTGGGTAACCAGGTGGGCGGTGGTAGCGGCAAGACACTGGCTACCATCGCCGGCATTTTTGGCGGCGGCATTGCGGGCAACGCGATCGAGAAAAACATGAAGAAGGAAACCGTCTACCAGGTGGCCATCCGCATGGAAGACGGATCACTGCGCCGCATCGAGCAAAGCAGCCCAGCCGCTGTCGGAGCGCGGGTGACGCTGGAGGGCAACACCATCAGCCCCGCCAGCAACGCTGCGCCAGCGGCCTTGCCCGCAGCGCATAACGCTACCTGAAGGGCCTCGCGTGCTATTATTTTTGCAAACCGCAAAAGGAATAGCGCATGAACATGGCAACGGCAACGCCCGGTGCGACAGACGGCCCGCGCCCAACCCCGGGCCGTCCTGAAAAACTGCGTCTGGGCGATGTGCTGGTCCAGCAGCGCCTGATTTCCCAAGAGCAGCTCCAGCAAACCCTGGAACTGCAGCGCACCACCGGCAAAAAAGTGGGGCGTTTGCTGATTGAAACTGGCGTCATCACCGAAGAGCTGCTGGCCAATGGCTTGGCGCGCCAGCTCCGTATCCCTTTCGTTAACCTCAAGACCTTCCCCTTCCGGGCCGATGTGGTCAAGCTGCTGCCCGAGTCTGCGGCGCGGCGATTCCGTGCCCTGGTGCTGGAGGACAAGGGCGATGTGCTGTTGGTGGCGCTGGCGGACCCGCTGGACCTGTTTGCCTACGACGAGCTGACCCGCCTGCTCAAGCGCAACATCGGCATTGCTGCCGTGCCAGAGAGCCAGCTGGCGCTTGCATTTGACCGGCTCTACCGCCGCACCGAA
This sequence comes from Rhodoferax sp., assembly GCF_034519335.1. Classification (GTDB taxonomy): domain Bacteria; phylum Pseudomonadota; class Gammaproteobacteria; order Burkholderiales; family Burkholderiaceae_C; genus Allorhodoferax. Next base: position 320,220 of record NZ_JAXHOL010000044.1, on the reverse strand, counting down.
GAAATCAGTGGCCTGGCCCGCGCCCTGGAAAAAGACTTGGGCGACGCGGTGGACTTTGGCGAGTTGACGGCCACCGTGGGTACCGAAGGCGCGCCGGTGGTGCGCCTGCTGCAGTCGCTGTTTGAAGACGCCATGCAGGTTGGTGCGTCGGACGTGCACATTGAGCCACAAGAAGGATTTCTGCAGATTCGCGTGCGGGTGGACGGCGTGTTGCAAACCCAGACCCAGGCCGACAAACGTATTGGCGGTGCGCTGGCCCAGCGCCTCAAGCTGATGGCGGGGCTGGACATCTCCGAGAAACGCCTGCCTCAAGACGGCCGCTTCAGCGTGCGCCTCAAAGACAACACCATCGATGTGCGCCTCTCTACGCTGCCCACCACCTATGGTGAGTCGGCGGTCATGCGCTTGCTCAACCAAGGGGCCGGCATGCGCCGGCTCGACAGCATTGGCATGCCTCCTGACATGCTTAAGCGTTTTCGGGAAGTGCTGGCGCGCACCTCGGGCATGGTGCTGGTGACCGGCCCCACGGGCTCAGGCAAAACTACCACGCTGTATGCCGCACTGGCCGAAATCAACGCCGCCGAGCTCAAGGTCATTACTGTGGAAGACCCGGTGGAATACCGTCTGCCCGCCATTACCCAAGTGCAGGTGAACGACAAAATCGAGCTGACCTTTGCCCGCGTGCTGCGTGCCTGCCTGCGCCAAGACCCGGATGTGATTCTGGTCGGTGAAATGCGCGACGCCGAGACGGCCGAGATCGGCCTGCGTGCCGCCATCACCGGGCACCTGGTGCTCTCTACCTTGCACACGCGTGATGCCATCAGCACGCCGTTCCGTTTGCTGGACATGGGGGTACCACCGTTTATGGTGGCCACCAGCCTGCAGGCCGTGATCGCCCAGCGCTTGGTGCGGGTGAACTGCCCCGAGTGCTCTGCGCCGCACACGCCCACGCCGCAAGAGCAATCGTGGCTGGACGCCACCCTGCAAGCGGGCGCCACGCTCACGCCCAAGCGCGGCTTGGGTTGCTCGGCATGCAATGGCACAGGCTACGCCGGACGCCAAGGGGTCTACGAGCTGTTGGAGATGGACGCCGTTCTCACCCATGCGGCTTCGCACTCCGACCCCGCCAGCTTCATGCGCACCGCACGCGAGCGCATGAAGGGCCACACCATGGCCCACCATGCGCTGGAGTTGGTGCGCCAAGGTCGTACGTCCCTGGCCGAAGCCTTGCGCATCGGCTTTGACGCGGACGACGACGAAACCACCCCGGGTAGCTGAGCATGGCTCTCTACGCCTGGCGTGGCCGCAACAACCGGGGCGAGGCCGTCAACGGCCAACTCGAAGCGATGACGGAAGGCGGCGTGGCTGACCAGCTGCTGTCCATCGGGGTTTCGCCCGTGCATATCGCGCTGGCCGAGGCCAAAGAAGAAAAAACCAGCGGCTCTGCGCTGGCCTGGCTCAACCGCAAGCCGGTGGTGATGGAAGACCTGCTGATCTTTTCGCGCCAGATGTACACGCTCAACAAAGCGGGGGTGCCCATCTTGCGTGCTTTTGCCGGGCTGGAGGCTTCGGCCACCAAACCGGCGATGGTGGACATGCTCAAAGACATCCGCGCCAGTCTGGACCAGGGGCGTGAATTGTCCGCATCGCTGGCGCGGCACAGCGCCCTGTTTGGCGGGTTCTATATCTCCATGATCCGCGTGGGCGAGATGACAGGCCGCTTGACCGAGGTGTTTTTGCGCCTGACGGAGCATATGGAGTTTGAGCGCGACGTTCGCGAGCGCATCAAGCAGGCCATGCGTTACCCCATGTTTGTGATGATCGCCATGGCAGTGGCCATCGTGATCCTGAACATCTTTGTGATCCCGGTGTTTGCCAAGGTGTTTGCCGGTTTCAACACCCAGTTGCCTTTGATCACCCGGGGCTTGCTCGCGTTTTCCAGCTGGATGATTACCTGGTGGCCTTTGCTGTTGGCGCTGGCGGCCGGCGCTGTAGTGGGTGTGCGTGCTTATCTGCGTACGCCTGATGGCCGCTACCGCTGGGACTCCCGCAAACTCAAGCTGCCCATCGTGGGCGACATCATCCTCAAGGCCACGCTGGCGCGGTTTCGCCCGCAGCTTCGCGCTCTCCAGCCAGAGTGGGGTGCCGCTGGTGCAGGCACTTACCGTGGTGGCGCAAACGGTGGACAACGCATTCATTGGCAGCCGCATCGAGCAGATGCGCGACGGTATCGAGCGCGGCGAAAGCATCTCGCGCTGCGCGGCAGCCACGGGCGTGTTTACACCAGTGGTGCTGCAAATGATCAATGTGGGTGAGGAGACCGGTGAGCTGGACAACCTGCTGTTTGAGATTGCCGCCATGTACGAGCGCGATACCGACTACAGCATCAAGGGCCTGTCGGCCTCCATTGAGCCCATTTTGCTGGCCGTGATCGGAGTGCTCGTACTGTTGTTGGCTTTGGGGGTGTTTTTGCCGCTGTGGAACATGGGCCAGGCCGCCATGGGTCGGGGCGGCGGCTAGGCCGTGGTTGCACTACGTCCCGCGGCCAAGCCCTCGCCGGTGTGGAATGCGCGCCTTATGGAGTGGGGGCTCATGGTTGCGCTGGTGATTGTTTTGGCAGCCGTGTTTACCCAGCAGGCACGCGAGGTGCGCGGCCAAGCGGAGCTGGCACACATCAAGAGCACACTGGGTGCTTTGCGCACAGCCTTGGTGGTGGCGCACCTGGAAGTCGCAATCGCGAGCAACCGTGCCAATGCTGGCCATGTGGTGCGAGCACAACGCAATCCATTTGCTGCGCTGCAGCAGCTGCCACCCAATTACGCGGGTGTTGCAGGCCCAGAAGCACTGGCGGCACTGCCCAGCGGCAGTTGGGTGTTTGACCCGGTGTGCAGCTGCATCGGTTACCGCCCCACGGAGTCTGCATGGCTGCAGTCCCCCGAGGGTGTTGTGTCGATGTGGTTTCGGGTGGGCTCTGTTGCTGGCCCCCTTCAAATCAAGGCCCAGCAGCCGTATGTGTGGATGGGGCAGCCCGTGGATTGAACAACATGGCGCTGGTAAACGGCACAAAAGTGGGTAAATGGTGAGTTAACTCACATACTTAGCCCACAAACTTCATGCACAACAATAGTTCATTGCAATAGAATTAATTCGTCATGCAACGATCGAGATGACGTTGGGAGCCCGGCAAGTCGCTTGGGCTGCAAGATTTTTCAAACGAAAGGCGGACAACATGAAACAAGTACAACGCGGCTTTACGCTGATTGAGTTGGTGATGGTGATTGTGATTTTGGGCGTGCTGGCCGCGGTTGCGATTCCGAAGTTCGTGGATTTGAAGGGTGATGCTGTGATTGCTTCCACGCAAGGTGTAGCTGGTGGTCTGTCTTCTGCATCCGCAGTGAACTATGCGGCACGTAGTGCGAAGGGAACAGCTACCGGGGTTGCAATTCTCAATTGCAATCAGGTTCCAAATGCACTGCAGGGTTCTTTGCCGACTGGTTATCAAATCACTGCTGCCGCAGTCACTGCTGGTGCCACAGTCAATTGTGAGCTGCAAAACACCTCTGTGAGTCCTGCCGTTACAGCTTCGTTCTCGGCAATCGGCATCAACTGATTTTCTTGGATGCCCCCTAAAAACCGCCCTCGGGCGGTTTTTTTATAGCTGTTCGCGGTAATGCGCAGGCACCAGCCTCTGGTAGAGCGCCTTTTCTCCCGCTGGTACGGCTTTCCAGCCCAGCCTGAAAGCCGCCAGCGCGCGGTCTTCAAAGCCCTTGCCCGCTTCCACATACACATTTCCCAGCCGGAAATAGCTGTCCGCTGCATTCCCCGGCCACGCTTGGGCCTGCAGGCGCAGACCCCGTTCCGCCAGGTCCCACTGGTGCAGGCGCAGGCCCAGGGTATAGGCCAGCAGAGTCATGTCGTACTCCACCACGCCCTGATCAAAATAGGCATGCAGTTTCGCTATGGCCTGTGCTTCCTGACCCGTGCGACTCAGCACTAGCAGCTCCATTGCGCGTGTGCGGGGCGTATCGGGTTGCAGTCGCTTGAGCTCTCGCCAAGCGGCCATGGCGGGCTCCGCTTGGCCCTGTTCGATGCGGGTGAGCACCAGATTGCTCCAGACATTGGCAATGTGCGGCCGAGAGTCGGCGATGCTTTGCAGCACCATGGCGGCATGCTCCCAGTCCTTTAGGCTGGCCAACTGCTCGGAGGCAATCGAAATGACTTTGCGGTAGTGCGCATTGACAGCGAGGCCTTCTTTGAGCAGTTCCACGCCGCGGGCCTGTGCGGCGCGGGCTGCGGAGGCATCCGCTGGGAGGATCTGCTGCGCCTTGTTCAGCGCATGAATACCTCCTACTATCAGCATTTCTGCCCGGATGGCTTGCACTGTAGTCAGGGCGGCAAGTGCGCTGCCTGCGAGCAACAGTCCTGTCACATAAAGCCTGTGCCCTTTGCCGATCACAGTTTTTCCATAACCCAGCGCATCACGCAGAAACAGGCGTGAATCGGTACTGGCCAGAAGGGCGAGGCTCAACGTGAACAAGGCCCCAGTGCTTGCCAGCCGCCATGGAAACCCTGCCAGGCTTACGACTGACAGCGCCAGCAAGCTGGTAAGCACAATGGCACGCAAGGGAGCGTCCGGCGTGCTCAGGGGCAGGCGCCAGGTGCTGCGTGCCGCCAGCAACAGATAAGCCAGCAGCACCGCGAGTACGCCGCCGCCAATCGGCAAGCCATACTCGGCCAGCAGTTGCAGGTATTCGTTGTGGGCGTAGTAATCGGGCTCTTCGTCGGCTGACGGACCTTGGTAGAGCGGTATGTAGACTTCCCACGCACCTGCTCCGACGCCTAGCCACGGCTTACCCATAAGCATGCGGGCAGTGCCCTTCCACATCATGCTGCGGTAGGAAAAAGATCCTTCTGCATACACCGTCTTTTCGGCCATGCTGGCTGCGCGCAGCCAGCTCCGGCTCAAGGCAGTCTGTCCCAGACTCTCCGGGTGCAGGGAGCGAAGGCTGCCCAGGGTCAGTACGCCCATCATTCCCACGATCAGCACAGCAGCGAGCGATCGTTTGCTCCATTGCCCCCACGCGAGCTGGCTGCGGTAACGCCACAACACCAACATGAGTGGGGGGGTGATGCATAACAGGGCCAGCAGCGCGGAGCGCGTGCCGGTTGCCATCAGGGCGACCCCGTTGAATGCCACGAGCAGAGCCATGGGTTGGCGCCAAGTGGGTTTGGAGGTTTGCGCCAGTGCCAACACGGAGAATGGAAGCGCGCAAACCGCGTACTCTGCAAAGAAGTTCCGGTTGGCGAACGTGGACGCGGGGGCTGCCGCTTGCGGAAACCACTCCAAATTGCCCCAAAACTGCGCGACTGTCCAGACGCTTGCACCCACCGCCCCCCAGTGGATGCCCCAGACCAGGCGCATCCAGTGGCTGGGGTGCGCGGCTTGCACCACCAGCCACATCAGTAGCCCCAACATCGCCCAGCGGGCCGCCTCCACGCCCGCCAAATACGTGTGTGACCAGACCATGCTGCCCAAGGCATGGAGCAAGAGGGCCAGTGGCAGCAGCAAAATGCCGTGCCACTGGATGGTCGGACAGGCTTGCTTGCGCTGCGACCACCACCATACCCACACGCCCGCCAGTGTGCCGATGCTGACGATGGCGGACTTCAGCGTGTCTTGTAGTACCAGCTCGGTGGGCATGCCCACTGTAGGCACCAGTGCCAGCATGACGGCCAACACCCAGCTCACCGCACGGGAACCACTCGGGTCCGCGTGAGTCTGAGAGCTGGAGCGCAGTGCGAAGGGTGAAGAATTCGGCACGGGGGTCATGGATTGGTTAAGCTGTGCGCCTGCTGCGTTGGACCGCCCATTGTCTGTCAAAAAAGTGATTAAATAGGGCTCTCTGCGGCGTGGATATTGCGCAAGCAGCTAGTAAAAATATAGCAAAGAAATGAGCCCCCAGTCTGTGATCACCCAATGCTTGGCCGTACCCGCGGCGCGGCAGCGCTGCCTATCCCAAGGCGGCTTTACCCTCATCGAGCTGGTGATGGTGATGGTGATGCTGGGCGTGCTGGCGGTGTTTGCGGCGCCGCGTGTGTTCAATCGCAACGACTTTGATGCCCGTGGTTTTCATGACCAGGTCTTGTCCACGCTGCGCTTTGCGCAAAAAACAGCCATTGCGCAGCGCCGCACAGTGTGTGTGGCGTTCACTTCCAACACCGTCTCACTCACCCGCGCTCCGGCAGAGGCCAGCAATGTCTGCGACCCCACCCTGCCGGTGCCCGGTCCCCGTGGCGAGTTGGTGCTGACTGCGCCCGCGAATGTGGCTTTCACGGCGGTGCCCGGCGGTTTTACGTTTGACGGACTTGGCCAGTCGCGGCCCGCCAGTGTGGCGCCGGCAGTGCGCACCATCACGGTGGTGAATGCGGGGCGCACCATCACCGTAGAAGAGGTGACCGGCTATGTGCATGACTAGGCCCCGTCAGCGGGGCTTCACCCTGATTGAGTTGATCATCTTCATTGTGGTGGTAGGCGCGGGCTTGGCCGGTATTTTGTCGGTCATGAACCAGGTGGTGCGCAACAGCGCCGATCCTATGCTCACCAAGCAGGCGGCAGCCCTGGCAGATTCGGTGCTGGAAGAGGTCCTGCAAAAAGCCAATGCTGACCCTGACGGTACCAATGTAGGCGAGACGGGCCGAACCGATTGGGACAATGTGGACGACTTCAACGGGGCGACGCAGGCAGCGTTTGCACTTCCCGCCAGCCTTGCCGGGTACACATTGACGGTAGCTGTCAGCGACGGCACGGCCGCACTGGGTGTGGCGGCACGACGGGTGGTGGTGACTGTCACCGTTCCAGCCGGTGGCGGCAGCGTGGTGTTGACCGGCTACCGGGCAGGTCTCTGACTATGAATCACCTCAGGTACACACGACTTCCCCACCAGCGCGGCTTCACGCTGGTGGAGCTGGTCATGGTGATTGTGATCATGGGCGTGATTGGCGCGGTAGTGGCCGTGTTCATGCGCAGCCCGATTGACGCCTATCTGGACAGCAACCGCCGGGCGGCGCTAACAGACACGGCCGACACGGCAGTGCGCCGCATCTCGCGGGATGTGCGCAAAGCCTTGCCCAACAGTGTGCGGGTGCCCAATCCCCAATGTCTGGAGTTCATTCCCACCCGGACCGGTGGGCGCTACCGAAGTGCTGAAACGGTGGCCGGTGACAACACCAGCCTGAACTTCGCCGCGGCGGACACCACATTCAATATGCTGGGCCAAAACAGCCTGTCCCCCGCAGATCAGCAAATTCGTGTGGGTGACACCATTGCCGTTTACAACCTGGGCATTGCTGGGGCGAGCGCCTATTTGGGCAATAACACGGCGGCAGTGACCAGTGTTACCGATGGGGTCGAAACCACCATTGGCATTGCTGCCACACTGTTTCCCCTGGAGTCGGGAACCCTACGCTTCCATGTGATTCCTGTGGAAGAACAGGTGGTGGCGTATGTCTGCACGGGCGGCACCCTGCGCCGCACGGTAACCACTGGCAGCTTTGTTAGTGCCTGTCCAGCCACAGGACCAGTGTTGGCCACCAATATGGAAAGCTGTACGTTTGTGTACAACGGCAGTGATTTGCAGCGTAATGGACTGGTGCAGATCCAACTCAACCTCAGCTCCAACAACGAACCCGTGAGTCTTTATCACGAGGTGCACGTGAACAACTCGCCATGACACGCCCACCCATATTCCAACAAGGGTTTGCCGCAGTAGCCGCCGTGTTCTTGGTGGTGGGGTTGGCGGCTTTGGGCGCTTTTATGCTGTCTTTTTCCAATGCCCAGCAGCTTACATCGGCACAAGATGTCCAGGGCTCGCGGGCTTACTGGGCAGCGCGGGCGGGTCTGGGCTGGGGGTTGGCCAGCCTGACGGCCAACAGTGCAGCATGCCCGGTTCCGCCGGCGCCTTTTGTGGTGGAGGGATATACCTTGGTGGTAACGTGCACCCGAAGTACCTATTCGGATGCGGGCAGTAACAATGTGGTGATCTACCGTCTAGTGTCCCGCGCAAGTTTGGGGTCTGGCGTGGCAGCCGTGGAGCGCAGTGTCTCGGCCTCTGTGGAGTTTTAAACAAATGAAGCTGTTTCGGTGTTGGACCAAGGTGCTTGCGGTGGGCTTGCTGGGCATGGCTGCCCAGGCGCAGGCGGTGAACTATGTGTTTCCCGGCACCCTGCCAGCAGCATGCAGTGGCTCTGGACCCACATACACCTGCAGTGCCTTGACGTTGGGCTACAACGACACCATCACCATCAATACGCCCCGGCCTGCCACGATCACCATCAATGGCAACTTTTCCACCGACAACGCCAAGATCAATGCAGCCGGGTCGACCGGCAATCTGACCATCGTGGTCAATGGAACCCTTACGACCGGCTACCAGGCAGAGGTGAATGCCAATGTCGCTGCGGGGGTTGTGAATGACAGTGGCGGCGAAGTGAAGTTTGGCGGGGATGTCACCGCCAACACGGGCAACATCCTGCTGGGCTTCAAGACCACGGTGGCGGGTACCGTGACGTCGGGTAGCGGTTCCATCACCATGGGTAACGAAGCGCAAATTGGCGGTTCTGTGACTAGCGCCAGTGGTGCCGTGTTGGTGAAGTACCGATCGGCGGTCACGGGATCGGTGTCGACCAATGGCACGGTCACGTTGGAAAACGAGACGACCGTGGGCGGTTCTGTGGTGGGTGGCGCGGGCGCCATCAACGTCCAGTTCAAGGCGGCGGTAACAGGGTCGGTGGTGAGTACGTCAGGTACCATTCTGATGGACAACCAAACAGTGGCGGGTGCCTGCGTGAAGTCGTCAGGCTCCGCCGCCATCACGCTCAACTACCAGGCCAACGTGAACAGCGTGTGCTGCGGCGCCACCTGTGGCAACAGTTGTGTCACCAACAGCAGCAGCTTTGCCATGCCGCCGGCCTGTACTTCGCAGATCATCGCGGAGTACCGCATGGACGAGGCCTCGTGGAATGGCACGGTGGGCGAGGTGAAAGACAGCAGTGGCAATGGTGCGCACGGCACGGCCAAAATCTCCAATGGCTCCACGCCTGTGGCCAGCACTGCGGGAGGCAGTCCGGCCTACATCAACGCCAGCCAGTCCACGTGTCGTTATGGCGAGTTCGATACCACCTCTGGCACCGTGCGTACTTACACCTACGTGGAACTGCCCTCCATGCCGGTGCTGACCAATGGGTTCAGTGTGACGGCCTGGATTCGCTCTACCGATGTGTCTGCTAGCGGCCAGCGTATCTTTGTGCGCGATGACAACCAGAATGGCTGGGCCATTAGTCTGGGAGATGGTGGCTCGGGCAGGTTGCGTTTCTTTAACCGCAGCACCGCCAACTCGGGTGCCGTGACCGGGGGGACCAACCCCAGTGCGGGTGCATTTGCTATTGATACGCCTGCTGTCATCAACGCCAACACCTGGTACTTTGTGGCGGCCACTGTGGATACGGTGAGCAAGACCATCACGGTCTATGTCTACAGCAATACCGGTACCCAACTGGCCAAAGCCAGCTCCTTGTATTCGGGCACATGGTCCGATGGCACGGGAATGGCCGCCATTGGTGGGGAAACTGCTGCCTCTGGAGAGGGGCAAACTGCAGCTTTTCACTTTCGGGGCAATGTGGATGAAGTGGCATTTTTTACCGGGGCCCAGACCCAAAGCCAGATTGAGACGCGGCTGACCCAGGTGCGCACCTGCACCGCATCACAAACCTGCATCGTGGACGACTTTGCCAGCGGCACCCTCAACAGCAGTCTCTGGAACCCGGTGACCATTGGCGGCGGCTATCTGCCACAAGTGGTGGATGTATCAGGTGAGAAGCGATTGCGTTTGACTACTTCAAGAGGAGGGCAGGCAAATCTTGTGCAACTCAAAAAATGGTTCCCTGGTGCAGGCAACAAAATCGTCGTGCAGTTTGACCATTATGTTTATGGCGGAAGCGGCGCTGATGGGGTTGGGGTCGTGTTCTCAGATGCCAGCGTGGCCCCAGCGCCTGGTGGCAACGGGGGATCTCTAGGGTATGCGCAGAAAGTAGCTACAAATGGTTTTTCGGGCGGCTGGTTGGGGGTGGGGATTGGGGAGCATGGCAACTTCCCAAGACCCACGGAGGGGCGGGTGGGCTATCCATCGGGATGGGTACCTCCGGCTGGTGCTGCCGTGGCTGCGGGGTTTTACCCTGACAGTGTGGGGGTGCGTGGCAGTGGTTCGGGTACCACGGGCTACTGGTTGTTGGCCAATAGCGGTGTGTTGTCACCAGAAATCTGGACCAGTTCAAATACTGCGGCTACCGTGCAAAAGTACCGCATCACAGTTGACAATACAAACAACGTCAATGCGTACGTGACGGTGCAGCGCGACACTACTGGGACAGGTGGCAGTTACACCACGGTGATACCTACATTCGATGCGCGCGGTACCAATAGCCTGCAGGCCCCAGTGCCAGCCAACTGGCTGGTGTCATTCACCGGGGGTACAGGGAGCTCCACCAACATCCACGAACTGGCCAATATCAGCATTTGTGCCACCTACGTGAACGATCCGGGTAGCTCATCGGATGCCAGTGCCTTTGACTGCCTGGAGACCGGAACGAACGCCACCTGGAGCCCCACCGCCCGCAAACCGCTGTACACCAAGCGGGCAGGTGTGAATTTCAGCATGGATATCGCGGCGCTCAAGGCCGATGGGACGCTGGAGAGCAATTACGTGGCTGCAGGTGGCAATACGAAGTATGTGCGGGTTGAGTTGTTCAATGATGCAGCTGTACCAGCACCTGCCTGCTCTGCCTACAGCGGGCCGGTAGCCAGCCAGACAGTGGCGTTTGCATCAGGTAATTTTTCAGGTTCTGCCGGGCGTGCGCTGTCGGGTAACTTCAACCTGGCCGCCACGTATTCCAAGCTGCGTTGTCGCGTCAGGGAGTGCACCGACAGCAGCTGTGGCAGCTTCACCGCAGTGGCTCCAGCCTGCTCGTCCGACCAGTTTTCGGTGCGGCCCAGTGCGGCCACCTTGGTGACCACTGCCAATGCGGTGGCGCCGTCCATCACGGCAACTCCAGCCATCCGTGCGGGCACCAACTTCACGCTGCGGGCAACGACCACCCCCACAACTTATGCGGGTAGCCTGGCCCTGGACATTGGCAAGCTCAGCGCCCAGACGACGACCCAAGCCAGTACCCAGGCCAGCGGTGGCGTGGTCGGCACCTTGTCTGCCGGTGCTCTTGTTGCCAACGCCGCGGCCGTGAATTCCACGTATTCGGAGGTGGGATACCTGTACCTCGCGGCGGGAGCCTACCGTGACGATGCCTTGACAGCTGTGGATGCGGCGCAGGGCGATTGCGTGACCGACACCACCAATGGCAACAACCTCTCCGACACGTTGAGTGGTGGCAAGTACGGGTGTGCAGTGGGCAATGCGGCGGCGGTATCGCTCGGGCGCTTTTATCCGGACCACTTCACCATCTCGTCACCTGCTGTAGCGCCTTTCTGCTCTGCTACGGCCACCACATTCACTTACTTTGGTCAGGATGGTTTTGGCACCAACTTCACCATGACTGCCCAAAATGCGGCCAATGGCACCACCCAAAACTACCGGGGCGTGTTTGCCAAGTTTGTGACCACGGGGTACGGCAACTATGGGTTCACAGGCTCCACCTTGCCTGCCGGGTCTGCCCTGCAGACCAGCGCTACCGCGCCCACCGGGACTTGGACGGACGGCGTAGCAGCCATCGTGGCGCGGCACCAGGTCAGCCGACCGACCAACCCCGCCGCGGACACCCTGCTGACGGTGAATGCCGCCCCCAGCGATGGCGAGGTACCCGCCAGTGCTGCCACTGCGGTGGGCACCAATGTGCGCCTGCGCTATGGCCGGCTGCGCATGCAAAACGCCTATGGCTCAGAGCTACTGGCGTTGCCAGTACCCTTGGAGGCGCAGTATTGGAATGGTAATTTTTATGTGGTCAATGCCGACGACAGCTGCACTACCCTGCCGATGAGCAGCATCGTGATGACCAATTTCACGGGCAGTCTGCAGGCCTGTGAGACACAAATTACCCCCACCGCGACTCAGACGCTTGCCAACGGTCGCATACCCGGCGGGCTGGTCTTGACCCGTCCGGGTACCAACAACTCAGGCAGTGTCGATTTGGCCATCAACGTCACCGCCACTTCCGCAGGAAATACCTGTGTTGGGCCTGCGTCCAGCGCTGCAACAGCTGCCAACCGCCCCTGGTTTGGGCCCAATGTGGGCAGCCGCGCCACCTTCGGCATTTATAGGAGCCCGCTGATCTATCTGCGGGAGAACTATTGAATGCCAACGAGAAAACCTCAATTCATGTGAAAAACTGCCTCCAAAGGCTGTCATGATTGCGCAACCAGCTATTAAAATGAGAGCAAGCCGCTCTGCCCGTCACCCAACATGATCGAAGCAACGCACGATTCCACACTGTTCGCTCCCGCCCGGAAGGCCCGCTAACCATGCGCTGGCCTTGGCAACGCAAGTCTTCGGGTGATCTGTTGGTCGTGTCGTGGGCCGATGAAGCGCTGGCTTACCTGCGCGCACGCCCCTCTGGCAAGGGGTATGAGGTCACTGCCACGGGCGTCGAACGCCAAGGGGCCGGCGGGCGCGATGAGCTGGTGCAACGCCTGCAGGCCTTGGGCCTCAAGGGCTTGCGCACCCATGTCATGTTGCGGCCCGAGCAATACCAGTTTTTGCAAATTGACGCGCCGGCCGTCCCCCCCGAGGAGCTGCGCTCTGCGGCCCGCTACCAGGTGCGTGAGTTGGTCGATTCGCACCTCGATGACATCACATTGGATGTGATGCGACTGGGAGATGGTCAAGAAAAAGGCCAAGCCCATTTGTTTGTGGTGGCCGCCAAAAATGCAGTGGTGCGCGACGTGATGGCGCTGGGGGATGCCTTGGCTTGGGATGTTAGTGTGATTGACGTTCAGGAAACCGCGCAACGCAACCTGCAAAGTCTGGTAAGCCAAGGCGAGGGTCGCCTCGAGCGTGCGACAGCGGCCCTGGTGTTGACAGATGGCAAGCAGGCTCTGTTGACGATCAGTGCCAATGAAGAACTCTTTTACACCCGCCGCCTGGAGCTGCCGGAGGGGTTTATGAATATGGCTTGGAGCCCGGGTGAAATGGCCGCGACCGCTGAAACCTACACGCCGGTCAGCGAGTACGTGCCCGACTACAGCGTGGGTGGTGTGGCATATGGCAACGATTACTCCGATGCGCGTGGCCTGGCGGCCGGCGCTGGTGTTGGCGGCGCTGCCCAGGCAGACCACGAACGCGCCCAGCGCCTGGTGGTTGAAGTACAGCGCTCGCTGGACCTGTGGGAGCGCTCCTGGACGCAATTGCCTTTGGCGGGTGTGCGCGTGTTTGCCGGGGGCCGTTCGCAGGAGCTGGCCGATTGGCTGGGGCGCGAAATAGGCCAAGCTGTTGGCGTGCTGGACCTAGCCGGATCCTGGAAAGATTTGCCACCTTCAGATAGTCCGGATGCAGCGTATTGCTGGCCTTTGGCCGGTGTGCTGTTGCGCACCGAAGTCCGCAAACTGTAAGCCTGACCATGCCGCAGCAAATCAATCTTTGTACCCCCCTACTGCTAGCGCCCAAGCGCTATTTTTCGGCGCAAACCATGGTTCAGGCGCTGGCAGTTTTTGTGGTGCTCGGAGGCGGTCTTTGTGCCGCATGGATTTGGAACCTGAATCGAAGCACGGCTGACATGGCCCAGCTTCGGGCGAGCCAGGCCACTGAGTTGGCAAGTCTCCAGTCTGCGCTCTTGGCCAATGCGGCCAGTGCGGCCCCGCTCAGCCCTGAGTTGCAAGCCCAGGTGCAGTCGCTGCGCAGCCAGGTGCAGGCGCAAGAGAAAGTATTGCTGGCTTTGCAAGAGGGGCGATTGGTCTTGGGCGCTGCACACTCGGATCGGCTGGCCTTGGTGTCACGCAGCATCCCCGGACCTGTGTGGCTTACCGGCGTGACCGCCGACGCGACACGCTTTGAGGTGACGGGTTTCACCCTGGAGCCCGCGGCACTGAATGAATGGGTCAACCGCTTGGCCTTCAGTCCCCTGATGCAGGGTCTTCGTTTGGCTACTGTCAAGGTACAGAGTGCGCGGCTGGCCAAGGCGACGGCAGAGGCCACTGAGACCCCAGCTGGGCGCGAAGCGTGGTCGTTCACGCTGGTGAGCGCTCAAGCCCCGGTCCCGGCGGTGCCTGAGGGAGGTGCGCCATGAAGCAGTGGTGGCTCCAGCAGAGTGCGCGCATTGACGCTCTGAGTTTGCGTGAGCGGGCGTTTGTATTTTTGTCCGTAATCGCCTGTTGCTTGGCACTGGCCGACGTCTTGTGGCTGTCGCCCGCCATGGGCGCCCACCAGCTGCAAACCCAGCAGTTCGCTGCCCAGAATGCAGAGCTGCAGCGCTTGCGCACCGAGCTCCAGAGTGCGCCCACCCCAGTGGATGTGAATCTTCCGTTGCGAACCGAAGTGGCGGCATTGCAGCAAAAACTGATGGAGCTGCAGAGTCAGGTGACCGCTGTTGCAGGAAGCGGCAGCCCGGCACTGGAGCCGGTATTGGCCGAGTTTTTGCGCCGCCGAGAGGGTCTGAGCCTGTTGTCCACTGCCACCTTGGCGAATGACGCTTCGGCCGGCAAAGACAGCACGGTGACCGGCGTCACCCGCCGTGGCGTCGAGCTCAAGGTTGCAGGTCCTTACGGCGAGTTGCTCAAGTACGTGAAGAGCCTCGAGCAGGCTTTACCCAACTTGCGCTGGGGTCCGATGCAATTGCGCAGCGAAAAACAGCCACCGGAATTGACCTTGCAAGTGTTTGTGCTGGAGGTGCAGCCATGACACCCATGCGCCGCATTGCACGCGCCTTGGCCTTTGCCGCGTGGGGCTGTCTCGCTGCCATGGCATTGCATGCCCAAGAGTTCAGGGACCCGACCACACCGCCTCCAGAGGCCAGCGCGCTCCCTGGGTCTGCTGCCGGTGCTGCACCTGCACCCGGCATGGCGGTGGTGGTGCGCGACGGTAAGCCCCATCTGGTGGTTGGCACGCGCCTGGTCCCGGTGGGCCAGAAAGTGGGCAACGCCAAACTCGAACGCATCACCGAAACCGAGGTGTGGTTGCGCGAAGGCAAACAGCTCAACAAGCTGCCCCGCTTCAGTGGCATCCAGCGCAGCGTGGCCAAGCCGGTTGTGCCGTGTGCGGCGCCGTCCGCCAAAGCCCGTACCCGATCCAAACCTGTCGTGACCCCCGCAGCTCCCTGCGAAGGAGTGCAACCGTGAAGTCCCGTCCCATGCAAGAAATGTTCGCTTCATCTCCTACCTCTGCGCGCCGGCCGGCATTGGCAGTCTGGTCCCTGTTAGGCGTGGGAGTGCTCAGTGGCTGTGCAGCACTGGACCGCCCGCTGCGCACACCCGATGTGAGTGCTGCGGTGCGCGCTGAATTGCCCGCGGCTGCACCGTCTGCAGTGGTTCCTGCCAAGGTGTCAGATGCTTTGGCCGAGCCTGCAGCTCCGCCTGTGGCATTGCCTCCGGAGCCACGCCTGGACCTGTTGGTGAACAACGCCCAGGCGCGCGAGGTGTTTTTGGCCATCGTTGCGGACACGCGTTACAGCATGTTGATGCACCCTGACGTGTCTGGCACGCTGTCCGTCACCCTGCGCGGCGTGACCGTGACCGAGGCGCTGGAGGCGATCCGCGATGTGTACGGGTACGACTTCAAGATCGACGGCCGCCGCATCACCGTGTATGCGCCTACCCTGCAAACGCGCGTTTTTACGGTCAATTACCCCACCTCGCTGCGCTCGGGCAGCAGTGAGCTCAGGGTGTCCTCTGGCGCAGGTTTGCAGAGCACGACCGCTGGCACATCCTCGACGTCTGCCAGTGGCACCGCAACCACCACCCAGCAGCCTGAGAACAGCCGGGTCTCCACCACCTCGCGTTCCGACTTCTGGGGCGAGTTGGCTGCATCGGTGCGCAGCCTGGTCGGTACCGGAGAAGGGCGCAATGTGGTGTCCAGCCCGCAAGCAGGCATTTTGGCGGTGCGTGCCATGCCCGAGGAATTGCGACAAGTCGACAAGTTTTTGAAAGCCACACAGGCCTCGGTGGAGCGTCAGGTCATGCTGGAAGCCAAGGTGGTGGAGGTGGAGTTGCGCGACGGCTACCAAAGCGGCGTCAACTGGGGCGCCATGGGCAGCGATGTAAATGGGCAAGCCGCAGTGGGCGTGCTGGGCAGCGGCGTGACCAGCACCAATGCCTTTGTGCAAGGCACCACCACCATCAACGGCGCGGTGGCCTTCCCTGCGGTGGCCAGTGGTGGTGGCCTGTTTGGTCTGGCTTTGGCAACTAGCCAGTTTGGCGCTGTGTTGGGTTTTCTGGAGACACAGGGTGATGTGCAAACTTTGTCCAGCCCACGCTTGGCCACACTGAACAACCAAAAAGCGGTGCTGAAGGTGGGCTCTGACGAGTTCTATGTGACGGGTGTGACGGGCGGTACATCCACCAGCAGCAGCTCCACCACGACCAGCAGCAACACCACGATGCCGACCGTGACGCTGACGCCGTTTTTCTCTGGTATCTCGCTCGATGTGACACCGCAGATTGACGATGGCGTGAACGTCACGCTGCATGTGCACCCTTCGCTCACCACCGTGACCGAAAAGACCAAACAGGTGGACCTGGGCAGTGTGGGCAACTACCGCTTGCCATTGGCATCGAGCAGCGTCAATGAGACGGACACCCTGGTACGCATCCAGGACGGCAACATCGTGGCCATCGGTGGCCTGATGCAGCTGGAGTCCAGCCGCAATGCCTCGGGTCTTCCCGGCACGACCGGCATGCCGGGGCTGGGAGCCCTGTTTGGCAATCGTGCCACCCAAGGCCGCAAAAAAGAGGTGATTGTCCTCATCAAGCCCACCATCATCCGCTCGGCCGCGGATTGGGAAGCCCAGGGCCGCCGCACCCGTGCGGCGCTGGACGATATGGATGCCGCGCGCGCACGGGTGATCCAGATCGACGGCAACCAAGTCAAGTGATGTACCTGGGGCACTTTGCGCTGCGGGAGGCCCCGTTTTCCATCACGCCGGACACGGACTTTTTTTTCGCGCACGAGGGGGCCCAAGCCTCGCTCAACATGTTGTTGGTGGCCTTGCGCAGCGGTGAGGGTTTTCTCAAGGTGGTGGGGGAGTTGGGCTGCGGCAAAACCGTGTTGTGCCGCCAGTTGCTCAAGACCTTGCAGGGCGAGTGTGTCACCGCCTACATTCCCAACCCGGACATGGGCCCAGACGATTTGCTGGTGGCCCTGTGCGGCGAGTTGGGGCTGCCCGTGCAGCTGCCCGTGCAACGCCACCAACTGATGGCCGCGCTGGCCCAGTGCCTGCTGGAGCATGCCAAGCAAGGGCGTAGGGTGGTGGTGTGCATCGACGAAGCGCAGGCCATTCCTGTGCGGACGGTGGAGAGCTTGCGGCTGTTGTCAAACCTCGAAACTGAAAAACGCAAGCTCTTGCAGCTGGTGCTGCTGGGCCAGCCGGACCTGGATGACAAGCTGGCGCGACCTGAAATCCGCCAGCTGCTGCAGCGCATTACCTTTAGCGAATACTTGGGGCCCATGCAATCCGGGCGGGTGCGTGGCTATCTGATTCACCGCTTGCAACGGGCCGCCTTGGGTGAAGCGACCGACACGGATGTGTTCACCCCGGCTGCGGCACGCGCCATTGCCCAAGCCAGTGGTGGTGTACCGCGTCTGATCAATATTTTGGCGCACAAATGCCTCATGCTGGCCTACGGAGAAGACCAGCACCGGGTGAGTGTGGCCCACGTGCGCCTGGCCGCACGGGACACGCCGGGTGTCCAGATTCGTCCGCCCTGGTGGCGGCGCTTGTTGCCTGTGACCCGTGCGCGGCGCATGCGCAGCACCCAAGGAGAATGGGAATGAGCGTCATCAACAAAATGCTGCGCGACCTGGACCAACGCCAGTCGCCAGCCCACGGAGCGGCGGACCCGCTGCGTCGCAACACCGCAAGCATCCCGGCTATACCCCCGGTGCGCCGGCCTTCGCCTGCCTTGCGCTGGGCCACGGCATTGTTGCCCGTGGCTGCCTTGGTGGCGGGAGGGTTCGCATGGTGGAGCTTTCAACACCCCAAGCCAGACGCTCTCCCGCCAGTGCCAACTGCGATCGCGACTGAATCCGCGTCCCTGCCCGTGCCCGTCGCCATTGCAGCGTCGGCTCCAGAGCCTGCGCCCGTGCAAGCACCTGCAGTGCTAGCTGCCCCAGCCGAAGTGGCTGTGCAGGCACCAGCACCGGCTGTATCTGCGTCCGGCCCCCCTCGCTTGGGGCTTCGCATGGAGTCCTCCCTTTCCAGCTCCTCCAGCCCGTCGGCATCGCCTGCGGTTCGGTCCGCCGCGCCAGCTGTGGCGGCCGCACCGGTGGCGGCAGTGTCTCCTGCCGTCAGTGCCAGCGCTGCTCCGTCAGTGCCAGCAATGGTGGCCCAGGCACCACTCAAAACTTCGACGTCTGCCATCGAACCCGTGCAGCCTGGTGCACGCCAGCAGCAGGCCGGGCGGGAGGCGCTGGCCCAGGCGCAAGCCATGTGGGCCAGTGGCGCTCGCGACAGTGCCATCAGCACTTTGCAAGAAGCGGTAGCCACTGCGGAGCGAAGCGCTAACAATGCGACCTTGGTGCCTATGGTGCGTGAGCTGGCACGCATGGAGCTGGCCGAGGGACGGTCTGCAGCAGTCTGGGAGCTGCTCACCCGCATGGAGCCCCTGCTGGCAAACCAGCCTGAGCTGTGGGCTTTGCGGGCCAACGCTGCGCAGCGCCTGGGCCGTCACCAGGACAGTGTGCTGGCGTACACCACCGCACTGCAATCACGCCCCAGTGAACAGCGCTGGCTACTTGGCGCGGCGGTGTCATTGGCTGCGTTGGGCCAAACCGCAGCGGCTGCCGAGATGGCGGACAAGGCCCGCGCCGTGGGGCCGGTGAGCCGAGAGGTACTGGCATACTTGCGCCAACAGGGAGTTCCATTGACCGATCGACCGTGAGGTTTGAGATGCACGTTTGCCTGTCTGCCAAGGCCCGGTTCCTGACCTTCTGTGGCCTTGTGCTTGTTGCGGGACTGACAGCGCAAGCCCAAACCGCCAGCGTTGACCTAGTTACTGGTGACTACCCGCCGTTCACCAGCGAAGAGGCGCCCGCCATGGGGGTGATGTCTGAAGTGGTGATGGCGGCCTTCAAGGATCAGGGTGTGTCCGCCCAAGTGCGGTTCATGCCTTGGCAGCGCGGGTACATGGAGACCCGCAACGGCCTGCACACCGGTACTTTCCCCTACGTCAGAAACGATGAACGGCAGCGTGATTTTTTGTTTTCCCAGCCGCTGTACCCTGATGTCGTGCGGATCTTTGTGTCTGCCGATGCCGACCCTGCCATGGCCTGGGCGGGCAAGTCCATCTGTGTGCCGCAGGGCTACAACATCGCACGCGTCGCCCCCTTCATAGAGAGCCAGCAGGCCCGCATGGAGCGCCCACCCGACATGCTGAACTGCTTCCAGATGTTGCAGCGTGGCCGCGTACAGGCCGTCTGGAGCAGTGAGATGGTGGCCGAGTTTGTGACCCGGGATTTGCGCCGGGATGGATTGCGTTTCAAGTCTCTGACTCTGGGGCTGGAGTACCCGGTAGAGCTGTATCTGTGTTGGCGCGCGATCAAATTTCCCCAGTATTCATGAGTACCCAAAATTACTAGGGTGATTAACCTCCCTTCTTTTTTAAGAGGACGAAGGAGATGATCACCGATTGGCCGGCGGGGGCGGGCCCCGCCGGCCCCCGACCCGCGACCCCAGGCCCGGGGGAAGCGGCGCCGCCGGCCGCACGCCCGCGCCCCGGGGGGGCGGGCCGCGCCCCCGGCCGGGCACCCGGAGGGCCGCGGTCAGAGCGCCGGCGCCGCCCGGCCCCCCCCCCCCACCAGCCCCGCGCGACGGGGCACGACCCCCACAGGCAACGGGCAAGCCGCGCACCCCGAGCCCACCCCCCCGCCGCGGAGGGCGGGGAGAAGAACGGCGGACATCGGCGGAGGCGGACGCAGCCGGAGGTCGCCCCCACCGCCGCGCCGGGCCCCCCACGGGAGCACACCACCGGACCCAGCAGCAGCCCATCCCATGGCCCTGCGATGGGACGCGGGCGGCAGCACCCAGCGGACGCGAGCCGACCCGACCCGCGGCGCGAGGCGGGGACCCGGACCACCTCGCCACGCCTTCCACCACGCCTTTCGCAGCAAACACCACGACGCAGCACACACCCACATCCCACCTGCCCTCGCCGCCCCCTTTGCACTCCGCACCGCTCCGTCGGGCTCTCCCAGGGGGCGATCGGGCAGCAGGACTGGCGGCCGTCCCAGGCCGGTCTGACGTGCTGGTGGCCGTGGAACTGGTCCTGGAGTCGGGCAACCCACCCGAGCATGTTAAAACGTGCTAACCGGCTAGTCAGCCGCCCCCAATCCGAGAGACCCACTGAGGTAAAAGGCCCATTCTATCTGGCGGTTGACCCTTGCGTGCGGTGATCTCGTAAGTCCCACAGAGCAGCTTGCGCCTCGATGCCAGCGCCTTACCTGTCGCCAGGCTTCCGCTCCCGCCTGCTGTGAGCCTTCTGTATGCCCCCCGCCTCGGTCCATCCGCTACCATTCACATCCAGTCCCGTCACCTACTCGTTTATTCTCATTCCAGGTGGCCAGTCTCAAACTCCAACCTTTCTTCCAGCTCCACCGTGCTTCATCACCCCCACACACCTGCAACAGCATTGGCGTGCGGGGTTACCCAGCACAGCAAGCGGTGCGGTTTACTCCACAGTGATCTGTAAACCTCTGAGCAAAGGCTCGGCAGGCAGCAAGCTGCCTTTCACTATGCGCAGGACTTGTGATTCTGGATAGTTGGCTACCTCCATTTACCGGCTGAGTGCCTTGCTGTTTCACCTACTGTCCAGCTGACGAGCACACCAGCGTCATATCACCACCAACCTACGTTCGCGGAATGGGCCAGCGTGTTTGGCGACGCGAAAATACTACGGCACTGTTGGACCGGCTACGCACCATTCCACATTGTGGAGACTGGAAACGAGTCAACCGATTCCGCCACAGCACGCAACTCCAAATCCAGGATCAAGGCAAGGGAACAAACCAAGCGGCCCAAAGCCACTGAAAAAGGGAGCCATTCTGAGACGTTCTCAGCGTGGAAATCCGCTCGGGCTCGCCCTGCGCGGCTTCCCACGCTGTTTTAATGAACAGAAAGTTCATCCAACTACCGTTGGAAAACTTATCCACAGGTCAGTCGTTCAAACTGCTCATCCCTAGTATTCGTTCATCGCGCACTCTAATTATGCGCGCCACACTTATCTGATCATCTCGCGCCAGTTGCCCTTGGCGCAGCAGTGGATGGATCGGTTCAACGCAGGCTTCTCCAACATCCAGAAAAGCGGCACCTACGCCAAAATCCTGGCACGCCACAAAATACAAGTCAAATAGGCTATTTGCGCCGTATTTGCAGCGCAAGCAGCTATCAATTGCATAGCAATTTGATGGCCTTGTTGGTTGTGTCCTATGGGCTATTGCGCAACACCCGCCGGTACTGCATGGCCTCGGCAACATGCGCCAGCGCAGTGGTTTTTGCACCTGCCAGGTCGGCGATGGTGCGGGCGATCTTCAGGGTGCGGTGGGTGCTGCGGGCAGACCAGCCCAGTTGCGCAGCCGCTGCCTGCAAGAATTTGGCTGCTGCCGGGTCGAGCTGGGTGTGGGCGTCGATGGCCTGTCCACTCAATGCCTGGTTGGGGACGCCTTGACGAGCTACGGCCCGCTCACGTGCCGCACTGCAGCGGGCGCGGATACTGTCGGTGGCTTCGCCCTGCGGGCTGTCGAGCAGTTCGTGCGCTGGCAGAGCAGGGACTTCAATATGCAGGTCAATGCGGTCCATCAACGGCCCACTGAGCTTGGCCTGGTAACGGTGCACTTGGTCGGGGGTACAGCGGCAGCTGTGGCTGGGCGAACCCTGGTAGCCGCAGGGGCAGGGATTCATGGCCGCAATGAGCTGAAAACGCGCCGGGAAATCGGCGCGCCGCGCAGCCCTGGCAATGGTGATGCTGCCGGTTTCCAAAGGTTCACGCAGGGCTTCCAGTGCGGCTCTTGGAAACTCGGGTAGCTCGTCCAAAAAAAGGACCCCATGGTGGGCCAGTGAAATTTCTCCGGGGCGCGGCGGTGAGCCTCCCCCGACCAAGGCCACGGCGCTGGCCGTGTGGTGCGGGCTGCTGGTAGGGCGCTGGCCCCAACGTTCCAAGGAAAAGCGGCCACACAGGCTGCCGATGGCGGCACTTTGCAGGGCCTCGTCGGTGTTCATGTCGGGTAATAGTCCGGCAAACCGCTGCGCCAACATGGACTTGCCCGAGCCCGGTGGGCCGACCAACAACAGGGAGTGCCCGCCAGCCGCAGCAATTTCCAGCGCGCGTTTGGCGCCAGCCTGCCCCTTGACGTCGGCCATGTCGGGGCCACGCAGCTGCAAGCCGGGTGGCGCACCTTGCACGCGCACCCAACCTTCAGGGTCTTCCGGCGTGGCGGGGGCATCTCCCGTGGGGGGCGGGGCAAAGTGGCGCACCACATCGAGCAGGTGGCGCGCACGCACCACATGGGAGTCCGGCACCAGCGCTGCCTCTTCCGCATTGTCAGGCGGCAGCACCAAACGGGTGCTGACCTGGGCGGTTCGCAAGGCCAGCGCCATGGCCAGCGCGCCGCGTACCGGACGCAAGGCGCCGGACAGGGACAGTTCGCCCGCAAACTCGTACTGGGCCAGGGCTGCGCCGTCAATCTGGCCGCTGGCTGCCAGTATGCCCAAGGCAATGGGCAAATCCAGCCGGCCGGAGTCCTTGGGCAGGTCGGCGGGGGCGAGGTTGACGGTGATGCGTTTGTTGTGGGGGAACTCCAGGCCGCTGTTTTGGATCGCGCAGCGCACGCGTTCGCGGGCTTCTTTCACTTCCACGTCTGCCAAGCCAACCAAGCTGAAGCTCGGCAGGCCATTGGCCAAGTGCACCTCGACGGTGACTTGCACCGCTTCCAATCCCAACAGGGCACGCCCCTGCACCAAAGACAAGCTCATGGACCCTTACCCCCAAAACGGTGCGCTGCATCGCAGTGCATGTTCAACCTTTGCACCAATGGCGTGCATGCTGTATTTATATACAGCCATGTTACTCCAGTTGACGCCGCTTGGGCCGTGGCCTCGCGAAATTGAGGGTTTTTTAACTTGGCATGCCTTCTGCTTTATGGGGTGTATCTCCAGACCATGGAGAGGCAGACCAGCCAGACCCGGTGTCTGTATTCAACTGTTATCAAGCTGAGGTGAACACATGAAACTCGTAACGGCCATCATTAAACCGTTCAAGCTCGATGAGGTGCGAGAAGCCTTGTCTGGCATTGGTGTGCAAGGTATTACCGTGACCGAGGTCAAGGGCTTTGGTCGTCAAAAAGGCCACACCGAGCTGTACCGCGGTGCAGAGTACGTGGTGGACTTTTTGCCCAAGGTGAAGATTGAAGCGGCGATCGACGACGCTTTGGTGGACCGCGTGATCGAAGCCATCGAAGGTGCCGCCCGCACCGGCAAGATCGGCGACGGCAAGATTTTTGTCTACAACCTGGAACAGGTTGTGCGCATTCGTACCGGCGAAACCGGCAAAGAAGCGCTGTAACCAGAAAGAGAGCTCGAACATGAAAAAATTGCTTGCTTCCCTGGCCTTGGGCCTGAGCCTGCTGGGTGCCGGAACGTTTGCCTTGGCACAAGACGCCAAACCTGCCGAAGCCCCTGCTGCTGCAGCGCCCGCCGCCGCTGCTCCTGCTGAAGCTGCAGCCCCCGCTGCCGCCCCGGCACCTGCCGCCGCAGAGGCTGCGCCTGCTGCCCCCGCCGCTGCTCCTGCACCGGTCCCCAACAAGGGCGACACCGCCTGGATGACCACTGCCACCGCTCTGGTGATCTTCATGACACTGCCCGGCTTGGCATTGTTCTACGGCGGCTTGGTGCGCAGCAAGAACATGCTGTCCGTGCTGATGCAGGTGTTTGTGGTGAGCGCGCTCATCTACATCTTGTGGGCTGTCTATGGCTACACCTTGGCCTTCGGTGGCGACGGCGCATTCATTGGCACACTCGACAAGCTGTTCCTCAAGGGCGTGACCACGGAATCCGTGGCTGCGACTTTCAGCAAAGGTGTGGTGATTCCTGAGCTGACATTCATCGCCTTCCAAGCCACGTTTGCCGCCATCACCTGCGCACTGATCGTTGGTGCTTTCGCTGAGCGTATCAAGTTCTCCGCCGTGCTGGCTTTCAGCGTGTTGTGGTTCACTTTCAGCTATCTGCCCATGGCCCACATGGTCTGGTACTGGGCCGGCCCTGACGCGATCTCTGACGCTGCTTCGCTGGAAAAAGTGGTGGGTGCTGCAGGTTACCTGTGGGCCAAGGGTGCGCTGGACTTCGCTGGCGGTACCGTGGTGCACATCAACGCAGCCGTTGCCGGTTTGGTCGGTGCCTACGTGGTCGGCAAGCGTATTGGTTACGGCAAGGAAGCCATGGCTCCTCACAGCCTGACTTTGACCATGGTTGGCGCTGCCATGCTGTGGTTTGGCTGGTTCGGCTTCAACGCTGGCTCCAACCTGGAAGCCAACGGCCTGACCGCTTTGGCCTTCATCAACACCCTGCTGGCCACTGCTGCTGCCACCTTGGCCTGGATCACCGGTGAAGCCCTGACCCGTGGCAAGGCCTCCATGCTGGGTGCCGCTTCCGGTGCTGTGGCTGGTCTGGTTGCCATCACGCCCGCTTGCGGTTTTGTGGGCCCCATGGGTGCCATCATCATCGGCCTGATCGGCGGCTTTGCCTGCCTGTGGGGTGTGAACGGTCTGAAGCGCCTGCTGGGTGCCGATGACTCTCTGGACGTGTTCGGTGTGCACGGTGTGGGCGGTATCGTCGGTGCCATTTTGACCGGCGTGTTCGCTTCGCCTTCTTTGGGTGGTACTGGCGTGTACGACTACGTGACCAACGCTGTGGCCGAAGGCTACTCGATTGGCACCCAAGTCTGGATCCAGACCCAAGGCGTGTTGCTGACCATCGTCTGGTCGGCCGTGGTGTCCTTCATCGCCTTCAAGCTGGTGGACCTGGTGATTGGTCTGCGCGTCAGCGAAGAAGACGAACGCGAAGGTCTGGATATTTCCAGCCATGGCGAGACTGCCTACAACCGCTAATCCCCAGGATTCGGTTACGAACTAGTTTCAATTCTTCTTGAGACGCTCAGCCCGGTCGGACTTTGGTCCCACCGGGCCTTTTTTTCGCCGGACCGCAGTGCACAATCCCGCCATGACTTCCACACTCACCTTGCGCCACGGCGATTTGCTGTGCGACATCAAACCCGAATTGGGCGGCAGCATTGCCGGCCTGTGGCTGGGCTCCGACCCGGTGCTGAGCTCCCTGCCCGGTGCGCAAATGCAGACCGTGCGCCAGTCGGGTAGCTACCCGCTGGTTCCCTTCTCCAACCGCATTGGCCAGGCCCAGCTGCAGTGGGCGGGCACCAGCCATCCGCTGGTCCGCAACTTTGACCCCGAGCCGCATGCCATCCACGGCGTGGGCTGGCAGCGGCCGTGGGCGGTGCTGGAGTCGTCCGACACCTTTGCGCTGCTGGGCTTCGAGCACCGGGCCGATGCGGCCTGGCCTTTTGATTTCGATTGCTCGCAGGCCTTCAAGCTGGAGGCCGGGGCGCTGGAGATGTCGCTCTCCATCACCAACCAGTCGCCCGTGGCCGCACCGGTCGGGCTGGGCTGGCATCCGTTTTTCCCCAAACGTCCGGGTACTGAGGTGCAGTTTGCGGCCACCGGCCGCTGGGAAATGGGCAGCGACAAGCTGCCCACCCACCGCGTGGCACACCCAGGCTTGCAGCAAAGCGTGGAGTCGCTCACCGTCGACCATTGTTTTGATGGCTGGGGCGGGG
Source organism: Rhodoferax sp. (assembly GCF_034519335.1). Lineage (GTDB taxonomy): Bacteria > Pseudomonadota > Gammaproteobacteria > Burkholderiales > Burkholderiaceae_C > Allorhodoferax. Next base: position 294,179 of record NZ_JAXHOL010000044.1, on the reverse strand, counting down.
TACTGACCTTGCAGGACGCCGTGTTGCGTGTGCGCGTCTCGTCCGCGCTGAGCCGCCTGGTGGTCTACACGCATCCCGAGCGCGACAACATTGCCGTGGAACCTGTGAGCCATGTGAACAATGCGCTCAACCTCATGGCCCAGACCGGCGCGCGTGCCGATGATCTTGGTGTGGTCATCCTGCAGGCGGGCCAGACCTACTCCTGCGAGATGCGTATTGATGTGGAGCGTGCGGCATGAGCTGGCAAGCCCTGAGCCCCGACCTGTTTGAACTGGGCGAATCCCCCTTCTGGCACCCCCAGGAGCAGCAGCTCTACTGGGTGGACATCCCGGGCAAAGCCCTGTTGCGCGCCAATGTCTACATGGGTACGGTGCAGCGCTGGGACATGCCCAGCGAGCCCGGCTGCATTGCGCCAGCTGCAAAGGGCGGGTTGGTGATTGCGCTGCGCCATGGCGTGTTCCGGGTGCGCGAGTGGGGCGGGGCGCTGGAGCCCATCGCCACCTTGCCGTATGACACAGCCACCGTGCGCGCCAATGATGGCAAATGCGACGCGCTGGGCCGCTTCTGGGTCGGCACCATCGACGAGCCCAAGGCCGGCCGCGTGGCGGCACTGTTTTCCATCGACTGCCGCCGTGGCCCACCCGAGGTGGTGCAGCACGCGGGCGGCGCCCTCACCGGCAACGGCCTGGCCTGGAGCCCGGACAACCAAACTATCTATTGGTCCGACACACCCAACCATGTGGTCTACGCCTGGGACTACGACCTGGAAACCAACACCCTGGACGCGCAGCGCACCTACCAGCAATGCGCGCCCAAGCCCGCGGGCTGGACCTTTGAGACTACTACCTACGCCGGTCGCCCCGACGGTGCTGCGGTGGACGTGGAAGGTAACTACTACGCCGCTATGTTCGAAGGCCGACGCATCTGCAAGTTCGCGCCGGATGGCACGCTGTTGGCCGAGATCCCTGTGCCCGCCCAGTGCCCCACCATGCCCTGCTTTGGCGGCGAAGACCTGAAGACCCTCTACGTCACCACCGCGCGCCATGGCCGCAGCGCGGCCGAGCTGGAGGCCATGCCGCTCTCTGGCGCGGTGTTCTCCATGCGGGTGGACGTGCCGGGCTTGCCGGTCAACTTCTTCGTGGACTAGCCCCCACGCTCCGCCGCTGCGCGGGTTGCCGCCAATTTTTTGGTGGCCCGGGCGCCAAAAAATTCACGCCTCGCCCGCCGGTGGCGCCGTACCATCGGCGCCATGCACGTTGCCCCTTCAATCCAAACATTGCTGGACCAGGTCCGCACCGCCATGGCTGAGCGCACCCCGCTGCAGATCCGTGGCGGCGGCAGTAAAGACTTTGTGGGCACTATCCAGCCCGCGCAACTGCTCGACACACGGAGCCACTCTGGAATCCTGGACTATGCGCCCAGTGAGCTGGTGGTCACCGTGGCGGCAGGGACGCCGCTAGCCGAGTTGGAGGCTGCTTTGGCTGAGAAGGGCCAGTGCCTGCCCTTTGAACCGCCCCATTTCATGTGGTCTGCAGCGGCAGGCGCCCCTGCCATTGCCACGGTCGGAGGTATGGTGGCCACCGGCCTGGCCGGCCCGGCCCGGGCCACGGTGGGCAGCGTGCGCGACTACGTGCTGGGCCTGCAATTGATCAACGGCCAGGGCGAACACCTCACCTTTGGCGGCCAGGTCATGAAGAACGTGGCGGGTTACGACGTCTCGCGCCTCATGGCCGGCGCCATGGGCACGCTGGGCGTCATCACCCAAGTCTCCCTCAAGGTTTTGCCCATGGCCCCCGCAGAGGCCACGCTGGTGTTTGCGGTGGACCAGGCAAATGCGCTGGAGCATCTGCACCGCTGGGGTGGGCAGCCCCTGCCGCTCAACGCCAGCTGCTGGGTGCATGACGACACCGCACCCGGCGGCGGGCGCGACCTGCTGTTTGTGCGCCTGCGCGGTGCCGTGGCCGCAGTGGAAGCCGCTTGCCAGAAGATGCTGGCCGAGCTGCCGGGCGAGCCCATGGACAACGCCCAAGCCGGCCCCGACTGGGCCCTGTGCCGCGACCAGCGCCTGCCTTTCTTTGCCGACGCACGCGCCCCCGAGCTGGCGCTGTGGCGCCTGTCGGTGGCGCCCACCGCGCCGGTGCTGGACCTGCCCTGGGCCCAAATGGTGGAGTGGCAGGGCGGGCTGCGTTGGCTTTGGGCGCCGCAGCAGGCCGGTGCCCAGCTGCAGGCCGCAGCCCGTGCAGCGGGTGGAAATGCTATTGTTTTCGTAGCTGCTCGCGCAGATTCTACGAGGGCTGGATGCCAATTTGACACTAAAAATGCGGCGCGGGATGCCATCACCCGCCGCCTCAAGGCCGCCTTTGACCCTCTGGGCCTGTTCAACCCCGGCCGCCTCTGCGCCGACCTCTGAGCCCGCGCCATGCAAACCCAACTCGCCCCCGAATACCAGAACACCGCCGACGGCCAGGCCGCCGAGGCCATTCTGCGCAAGTGCGTGCACTGCGGCTTCTGCACCGCCACCTGCCCCACCTACCAACTGCTGGGCGACGAGCTGGACGGCCCGCGCGGCCGCATCTACCTGATGAAGCAGGTGCTGGAAGGCCAAACGCCGACCCGCGCTACGCAGATGCACCTGGACCGCTGCCTGACCTGTCGCAACTGCGAAAGCACCTGCCCCAGCGGCGTGGACTACGGCCACCTGGTGGACATTGGCCGCAAGCTGGTGGATGCCAAGGTGCCGCGCCCACTGGGCGAGCAGGCCGTGCGCTGGGCGCTGAAAGAAGGCTTGCCTTCCCCCTTGTTTGCCCCTGCGATGAAGCTGGGACAGATGGTGCGCCCGCTGCTGCCGCAAAGCCTGAAGAACAAGGTGCCCGTCCCGCAGGATGCCGGCGCCTGGCCCACGCGCCAGCACGCACGCAAGGTGCTGATGCTGGAGGGCTGCGTGCAACCCGCCATGGCGCCAAACATCAACAGTGCCACCGCCCGCGTGCTGGATGCGGCCGGGGTGCAGGTCCAGGTGGCGCGCAAGGCGGGCTGCTGTGGCGCCGTCAAGTTCCACCTCAACGACCAGGACGGTGGCAAGGCCGAGATGCGTGCCAACATCGATGCCTGGTGGCCCTATGTGGAACAGGGCGCCGATGCGCTGGTGATGAACGCCTCCGGCTGTGGGGTCACCGTCAAGGAGTATGGCCACATCCTGCGCGACGACCCGCAATACGCCGCCAAGGCCGCCCACATCAGCGCGCTCACCCGCGACCTCAGCGAGCTCTTGCCCGACTTGCTACCGGTGTTGAAGACCCGTCTGGACGGGCAAGCGGTGGGCGCACAACCCGCGCTGGTCTTCCATCCGCCCTGCACGCTGCAGCATGGCCAAAAGCTCAAGGGCGGGGTGGAGGCCCATCTCGCGGCGCTGGGCTTTGTCGTGCGCATCGCGGCCAACGAAGCGCATCTGTGTTGCGGCTCGGCAGGCACTTACTCGGTGCTGAACCCTGCCTTGTCGTACCAGCTGCGCGACCGCAAACTGGGCTACCTGGCACCTGCGGCCAACGAGGTCATCATCAGCGCCAACATCGGCTGCATCACCCACCTGCAAAGCGGCACTGCTACCCCCGTGCGGCACTGGGTGGAGGTGCTGGATGCCGCTTTGTCTGCCACACAGAGCGGGTTCGCCGCATAATCTTGGACTAGGGCTGCCCGTGCCGGGTGGCGCCGGTTGTACCCGTTTGATCCAGGGGGCCCCATGAACCCATCCGACCATATCGATGACCCGCGCCGCCAATGGCTCATCCAGGCGCTGGCAGCCGGAGTCTTCGGCCCAGCCATGGGTTTGGCACACGCCCAGAGTCTGTTTGGCAACCGCCCCAGCAAACTGCCGCCCGGCCAGTCGATCTATAGCCTGAGCGGCAATGTCCGCGTCAATGACCAGCCCGCCACGCTGAGCACCCCCATCAAGCCCGGCGACACCCTGCAAACCGCCAAAGACAGCCAGGTCATTTTTGTGGTCAACACCCATTCCATGATTCTGCGCGGTGACAGCAAGCTGGTGATTGATGCGCCTGCTGGTGCACCTGCCGACACATCTGTGGCGGGGTACCTTATTGGAGGTTTGCGGATGGTGACAGGCAAACTGCTGTCGGTATCGCGCAATTCCCCCATGCGGGTGACCACCTCCACCTCCACCATTGGTATCCGGGGGACCGGTTTTTATGTGGAGTCCGATCCCGAGCAGACGTATTTCTGCACCTGTTACGGTGCCACCGAGGTGCAGGCGACGGATGACCCGGAAAGTCGTGAGCAGGTGGTGGCTTCGCACCATGACCGCCCGCTCTATATCGTCAAGGACGGTGGCCAGGGAAAAAACATCCGCAGTGCCCCTTTCCTGAACCATACCGACCAGGAGCTGGCGCTCATTGAAACCCTGGTGGGCCGGAAAACACCATTTGTGTTTTCCACCGACGCTTACACGGGGCCCAGGCGCGGGTACTGAAACGCAAGGTGCCGGCCCTACTCGGGGGCACCGTTCAAAATCCAGTTCAGGAAGGTGTCGTAGTGGACACGGTCCACGTGGCCGGGCGCAGCACTGGTATTAAAACCCGTCAGCAAGCCGCCGTTGTGGTGGTTGCCCGAAGGTTTGCGCAGCAAGGGGCTCGCCACTATGTCGGTGAAGTTGATGCGCCCGCGCAGCTCTGTATAGAACCAATGGTTATCGGTTGCGTCGGTATCACCATCGGCATCCCGGTCAAAGTCGTCGTACCAAATGGGGGGTACTCCAGCCGTCCCCGCACTGGTGGTGTGACATCCGGTGCAGGTGCCAGCGCCCTGCAAAATGGTTTTGATGTCACTGAAACGCAGCGCAGACGGCGTGTAGGCCAAGGCCGTATCCACCACGATCACGAGTTTGACTTCGGCACTTTGGGTGCTTCCTTTGCTGGTGCGCAACATCACCCAGTAGGTGCCATTGCCCAGGGCGGTAAAGGTGGGCGTAGCGGTGTTGGCGTTGGACAGGCTGGCTCCCACGGTGGGCGAGCTGGGAGAAATGCTCCACTGGTAGCCATCGGAGTACAGGCTCATGCCTGCCGAGAGCGTGGTGCTCAAGGCCTTGACCACACGGTCTGGCCCCGGGTCTGCCACCGGCGCACCGGGCTGGGTTGTTGTGTTGGTATAACCTTTGCCCGTCAGGTAAGTGCCCATGGGGCTGTAGGTGCTGCTGCTGGCCCAATAGTTGTCGTAAATCAGTTTGGCCAGCGGCATGTTGCCGCGGTCGAGCACATGCGCCTTGATGCGTGCCGAATAACCATCAAACTTGGCAAACGTGGCGAAGTCAATGTCCGACTGGTTGCCATTGCCCCGCAGCAGGTGGCAGACCCGGCAGGCTTGGGCTTGGGTGTTGAGGTACAGCGCAGACTGGCCCGCCCAGCCGGCAGGTACATAAGTGTCGGTCGTTGCCGTCGCTGCATTCGGCAAGCCTGCGCCCCCATACATGTCCTTGAGGTGTTCGGCGACGGTACCCTGGTACTCATTGCCAATGGCCGTGCGGCGGCATGCATCCTCACCGCCGGCCGCAACCGGAATGGGCAGTGAGCACAGGACCATCTTGTTGATGGACTTGATCTTGGACTCTTGCATCAGGCGCGTGAAGCCGGGCAGACTGGAAAAGTCGAAGGAAGCTGGTTCCAGCGGGTGCAGCTGGGCAGCAATATCGCCGCGGACTCCACCTTGGTTCGGCGCCACGGCGTCCACTGCCGATTTGACATTCATGAGCCGCGGGAACAGGGGTTTGCCGGCCAGGGCTGGCGTCAGCGGGTCGCCGCGGCCGCCATGGCAGGATGCACATACGGTGGGCATGGCCTTGGGGCCACGGCCATCCAGGTTGCCCATCATCAGCCGGGCACCGGTGACAGGATCGTAGGTGTAGAACTTGACGAAGTTGATCGTGCCGCCCGGGCCGGGGCTGAATTCAATGGCGTTGGTACCCAGATGCCATTTGGCCTCCGGCATGATGGCCGCCTCCAGGTTCAGCGAACTGTACGCGCCGTAGGCGCCCACCATGTAGTTCTCCACCACAAAGGCCAGGGTGCCATCGGGGTTCTGTCGCGCCGTCATCTTGCGGCCGTAACCCAGGTCGCGCTGGTCACCCACGATCACGCTTTCTTCGCCCAAAGTGCCCGCCGCCGTGCCAAACAGGTTTTTGGCTTTGAACTTGGCCAGCGTGTCACGTTCGTTGTTGGGGTCGATGGCTTCGTAATACGCAGTGGCGTAGGCGAGGGAAGCTACCTGGAGCGTGCCATCGTCCTGCTTCTGCGGGTTGGGAAACAGCAAGAAACTGTCTGGTCCGCTGGTCGCTGTTGTGATGCGAGCGGCATTGGGATCAACGTCGCCAGGACTTCCACCGCCTCCCCCACAAGCCGCCAGGACCCACGGCAGCAATAGGTACAAGCCAAAGAAAACACGGTGTCGCCAAGGCATGCGGACCTCCCTCAAAAACGGAACAGGTAGCTCGCCAGCAATTGGTTGCTGATATAGCTTCGGGGCGAGGTGGCCCAGCTTGGCCGCAATTCTGGTGTGGATTCCACGCGCCGCCAGGCAATGTCAATGGCACCGCTAGACCCCAGAGAGTAGTTGTAACCCACGGTGGTCAGCCAAGTGCTGCCATTGATTTTGTAACTGAAAAATTGCCCGCCGGTGAAGGCGTTGTCCAGCACAAACACCTTGGAGATGGTGACGTTCTCCAGCGACGCGCGGCCGCTGGAAACCACATCACCCACGCGGTACTCTGCACTCATGTACAGGGCATTGCGTGCACTCAGTGCGTAATCCAGGCTCATGCGGGCGGAGGTATCCACCGTGGTGAACACTTTGCTGGAGCTGTAGCGCTGGTTGCTGGCCAGGGCGGCGAACAGGCTGATGCGGTCCGTCAGCGGCTGGCTGTACGACAAACCCAGGCTGTACCGGTAGCCATCACGCACATTGGACTCGTAGTCTTCAACCTTGAGTTTGGCGAAAATGCCCAGTGTCGGAGCTGAAAACTCAGCGGACTCGCGGTATTGAAGTTCTGCTTCCAGCGCAGCGTCCAGATGGCTCAGGCCGGTATAGGTCTGGAAGCGTTCGCCTCCCAGCACACCGGCCAGTACTACACGGCTCTGAGTCCCGAGCGGAAGCGTTTTGGATTTGCTGATATTGACGCTGTAAGCGCTATCGCTGAGGCGGTCATTGCCTTCCTTGGCCCGTGTGACGTTATCGTCCAGCGTGAGCCCGGCGTCGAACAACAAGCCAAACCCGTTGCCCTCGTTGGCCAAGGCGGCCATGGGATTGCCGAGGCAAAAAATCAAGACCAAGCACCATCGTGCCCGGATGCCGCAATGCAACGACGGTGTACATGCCATGCCGGTCATCCCTCGCAAGAGCCACGATGGTCGCCAGTCTAAAGCAAGCGGCGCGCCTTGCCTACCGCACCGCGCAGCGTTGCAGGCTTACGCCGCCAGCGCCGCCTCAATGTCCTGCGCCAGGCTGGCTGGGGTGTCGGTGGGGGCATAGCGCTTGAGGACCTGCCCGTCCTTGCCGATCAGAAACTTGGTGAAGTTCCATTTGATGGCCTTGGTACCCAAGAAGCCCGGGGCTTCCTTCACCAGCCACTGGTACAGCGGGTGGGCGTCGCTGCCGTTCACATCGATCTTGGCCATCATGGGGAAGCTGACCCCATAGTTGAGCTGGCAGAACTCCGAGATTTCGTCGTTGCTGCCCTTGTCTTGCGCACCGAACTGGTTGCAAGGAAAGCCCAAAACAACCAGCCCCTTGCCCCCGTACGTCTTGTGCAGCTCTTCCAGCCCGGCGAACTGGGGCGTGAAGCCGCAGGCACTGGCAGTGTTGACAATCAGCAGGGGCTTGCCCTGAAACTGCTTGAGGGGAACCGGTTGGCCGTTGATCTGCAAGGCATCAAAGTCGTACACGGAAGACATGGCTGGGACTTTCTCAAGTAGCAAAGCAGCCACGATAGCAGCTTGTGAAAACACTTGTCCCTGCCGGAATTTGCTGAGAAGATTCTGGGCATTAAGGAGATGCGGTGAACAAAGCCCCCTGGTACCAGCCCTACGCAGGCTGGATGCGGGTAACCAAACAGGAATACGACCTGGTGCAAGGTGAGGGCACCATGGAGTCCTTGCGCCGCTTTCGGTGGGTGGTGTGCCTCATGGTGCCCCTGCACTTGGTAATGGGCTTTCTGTTGGGGCGCTACCGGGCACCTGCGGATCACCCTGAGTTACAGGCTTGGGCCGCGACGGTGGGGCCTGCGCACTGGTCCGCCGCGCTGCTGGCCGCCATCGGCGGAGTGGCGGCCCACTATGTCTTGCGCCATGCCAGGGCGAGCGCTACGGCCATTGCACTGCAGATTCTTGTCTCCGTGGGGTACATCTATTTGGGTGCCTATCTGAGCATTGCCGATTTGGTCGCCAATGCGGGCGCTGGCCTGTCCAGCTTCATGCTGATTTGCATCATGTTTGGTGTGTTGTCGTTGATGCGGCCCGCGATCTCGGTGCCTTTGTTTCTGGGGACCTACCTGGTGTTTGCGTATTTGCTGCGCCACGCGCCCATTCCACCCCAGCACAACAACAGCCTGAACATCGTGGCTTTTTTCTGTCCCTTGTTGGCACTGGTCGCCTCCCTCATGGTCTGGAGCCAGTTTGCAAAGGCCGTCAAGCTACGCCGCCAGCTCAGCCGCAGCAACCAGGCACTGGTCGCCCAGCAACGCGAGCTGGCTTTCTTGGCCGATCACGACACCCTCACCGGCCTGTACAACCGCCGGGAGTTCATGCGCCAGGCGCAGCAAGAGCTCAATCGGGCGGTGCGTGCTGGCGTGCCCACGCATTGCGTGATGGTGGACTTGGACTTTTTCAAGAAGGTCAACGATCTGCATGGCCACCCGGTGGGAGACGCCATGCTCCAGCATGTTGCGGCTGTGTTGCTGCGCGGTGTGCGCAGCACCGACACGGTGGCGCGATTGGGGGGTGAGGAATTTATCGTGTTGTTGCCCGACACGGCGCGCCAAGGTGCTTGCGACGTAGCCGAAAAGCTGCGTCTGCTGTTGCGCTCCTCGCCGCTGGTCTACCTGGGGGTGGAGTTGCCCATGACCGCCAGCATGGGGGTGAGCGGTACCACACCCGGGCAAAAAGCGTCGGTGGGTGCCATTTATGCCGCGGCCGACAGGGCGCTCTATGTGGCCAAACAGTTGGGGCGGGACCAGGTGCAGTACGCAAGCCCTGAGGCCTCGGAGCTGGCTGCGCCGTCCGACTAACCGTGCAGGTTGTCGTTGCGGGCGATGTCCAGCAGGTGGTTCACCTCGTTCGCATGCTCGCGGCAGTTGCGTTCGTGCCAGCGTTTGATCCACCACATGAAGCCTGCCACCACCACGCCAAACACGGTGATGGCGCCAAAGGCCGACAAGCCCATGCCGGTGGACAGGCTGTAGAACGCGCCCAGGCCCAGAATGCAGGCCTGTTCATTGAAGTTCTGCACGGCAATCGAGCGGCCCGCCCCCATCAGGTTGTGGCCGCGGTGCTGCAGCAGCGCGTTCATGGGCACCACCAAAAATCCGCCCAGGCCACCCAACAAAATCAGGAAGGGCGCCGCAACCCACACGTTGTTGATGAAATTCAGCAGGATCACCAGCAGCCCCATCGCAATGCCCAGCGGAATCACATTCACCGCGTGCTCCAGGCGCATGCGCAGTGAGGCTGCCACCGCGCCCACCGCCGTACCAATGGCCACCACGCCCACCAGTGCCGATGCCTGCGTAACGCTGTAGCCCAGCGCCGCGGAGGCCCAAGCCAGCACGATGTAACGCAGGTTTCCGCTCACGCCCCAGAACAGCGTAGTAGTACCCAAGGAAATTTGTCCCAGGCGGTCTTTCCACAGTTTGGTGTTGCAGCTCCAGAAGTCGGGCAGCAAACTCAGCAGGTTTTTGGGCATGGGGCGCATGGACACGCCGGTGTCGGGGATGCGGGTGTTGAACCAAGCCGCTGCCAGGTAGACAAAGATCAGGATGCCAATGGCCGCTTCGGGCGCGGTGTCGATGCTGGTGTCAATCAGCGGGAGGTCAAAGGACAGTAGTGCCTGCGAAATCATGGGGCTGACCAACTGGCCGCCCAGCAGGACGCCCAAAATGATGGAGGCAATGGTCAGGCCTTCGATCCAGCCATTGGCCTTGACCAGTTGGCTGGCGGGCAGCAGTTCGGTCAGGATGCCGTACTTGGCGGGCGAGTACGCCGCAGCGCCCAGGCCCACCACGGCATAGGCCATCAGCGGATGGGTGCCAAACAACATCAGCAGGCAGCCCACAATCTTGATGCTGTTGCTAATCAGCATGACCTTGCCTTTGGGCATGGCGTCGGCAAAAGCACCCACAAAGGGCGCCAGCACCACGTAAAACAGCGCAAACATGGGGACCAGTGCGGCTTGTTGCCATTCCGGAGCACCGCCGCTGCGCAATAACTGCACAGCGCCCACAAACAAGGCATTGTCGGCCAGCGAGCTGAAAAACTGCGCTGACATGATGGTGTAAAAACCGCGTTTCATGGGTGGGGAATGAGGCACATTAGCAGGACTAATGCGCTGGGTATTGTTGTGTGTCTCCAAACGTGCTGCGGTTATAGCACGCCGGCCAATGTCAAAATCTTTGTAGTTTCAAGTCCCAAACGCGCCCATGCCCCGTCCTATCCAAGCCACCATCCACCCCCAGGCCTTGCGCCACAACCTGGAGGTGGCGCGCCGCGCGGCACCCGATGCGCGGGTTTGGGCGGTGGTCAAAGCCAATGCCTATGGGCATGGCATTGAGCGGGCATTTGAGGGGCTGCGTGGTGCTGACGGCATTGCCCTGCTGGATCTGGACGAAGCCAGCCGCGTGTGCGCCCTGGGCTGGCGCGGCCCTATCCTCTTGCTGGAGGGGGTGTTCGACCAACGCGACCTGGAGCTGTGCTCGCGCCTGGGCTTGTGGCACACCGTGCACTGCGAAGAGCAGATCAACATGCTGGCCATCCACAAAACCAACGAGCCGCACCGGGTCTTCCTCAAGGTCAACTCCGGCATGAACCGCTTGGGCTTCCAGCCGGACCAGGTGCGTTCGGCCTGGACGCGGCTCAATGCGCTGCCGCAGGTTGACGAGATTTCACTGATGACCCACTTCAGCGATGCCGATGGTGCCACAGGTATCGACGCGCAGATGGCCGTCTTCAAAGCTGCCACGGATGACCTGCCTGGCGAACGCACGGTGAGCAACAGTGCGGCCACGCTGCGCCACTCCGGCTCTGGCCTGGTGTCAGATTGGGTGCGCCCCGGCATTGCGGTGTATGGCAGCGCACCCGACTACCCTGAGCACACGGCCGCCCACTGGGGCCTTCAGCCCACGATGACGCTTGCTGCAAAAATCATAGCTGTTCGCGCACTATCTACGGGTGATACGGTCGGTTATGGCTCCACGTTTGTGGCGGACCGGCCGATGCGCATTGGTGTGGTGGCCTGTGGTTATGCCGACGGCTACCCGCGCCTGTGCCCCACTGGCACCCCGGTGCTGGTGGACGGCGTGCGCACCCGCACCGTGGGCCGCGTCAGCATGGACATGGTGACGGTGGACCTGCAGCCTGTGCCCCAGGCCGGCATGGGCAGCGAAGTGACGTTGTGGGGCCGGTCTGCCAATGGTTCGGTGTTGTCCATCGACGAAGTGGCCGCCTGCGCAGGTACCGTCGGGTACGAGCTCATGTGTGCGCTGGCACTGCGGGTACCCGTGGTGGTGGCTGATTGAAGCGCCGGCCTTGAAATACGTGCCCATCCCGGTAGCCCTGTTGGCAGTGGGGCGGCCCATCCCGGTCAATATCTGGAGCGAGGCGGGGCAACTCTTGCTGCGCAAGGGCCAGCCCGTGGTCTCCGAGCAGCACCGTGACAAGTTGCATGCCTTCAACGCCTCGGCCACCCCCAGTGATGCGCTGGCCTGGCAGCGTGCCTATGAACGCATGGTGCATGAGATGCTGCGCGATGGCGTGGACGTGATGACCATTGCCCAAGCCGGCATGCCCAGCGAGATCCGCGAAGCCGACTACGTGGTGGGCGCCCAGCTCAGCGGTGGCTGGCTGGATTTGCAGGAGGTGCTGCGCGGAATTCTGTACCAGGGGGGCTTGGCCATCAACCCCCTGAGCCGGCTCGACGGCATTGCACGCAAGCTTCTCAAGCTGCTGGAGGAGGATGCCGACGACAGCCTGTTTTGCCTGTTCCAGGCGTTGGCCGACGACAGCCTGGGTTACTGCGCCACCCACGCCCTGTTGTGCGGCGTGGTGAGTGCACTTACGGCGCAGAAGCTGGGGCTGGACCCGCACGCCCGGCGCAGCCTGGTGGACGCTGCTTTGACCATGAACATCGCCATGGCGCGCGACCAGGACAGCCTGGCCCGCCAAACAACCCCCCTGACTGATTGGCAGCGCACCCTGATCCGCGAACACCCGGAGCGTAGCGCCGCGATCCTGCAAGCTTTTGGGGTGGAAGACCCTGACACCCTGGACCTGGTGCGCTGGCACCATGCGCCCGATGCGGTGGAGGCCCTGCCGCGCAACCTGCGCTCGCGCAAGATCCTGAGCACCGCCGACGCATTTGTCGCCAAGATGGCAGCCCGCAAGACCCGCTCACCCTTGTCGCCGCTGGGCGCGGCCAAGTCCATCTATGTCGGGGCGGAAGGCGACGCGGCCGCCGTGGGGGCCGCCATGGCCACCGCCGTCGGGTTCTATCCGCCGGGTACCTACCTGCTGTTGGCCAATGGCGACACGGCCGTGGCGGTGCAACGTGGCGCCAAGGCCACGACGCCGTGGGTGGTGGGCGTGATGGACAAAAACAGCATGCCCATCACCCGCTACCAGCCGATAGAAGCCGCAGGCACAGAGGCCACCATCGTGGCACCGGTGAATTTTGAAACCGTCAAAATTGCCATCAGTGCGGACCGGGTGCGCCGCGCGCGTGACCGCATCCCCAAGCCTTGAGCCTTATGCCGCGAGCGTGCGGCGCTGCCAGGCCTTGAGCGCCTCGAACCACAGCACACACAGCAAGCCCAAGCCCACCGCGAGTGCCAGACCGTTGCCCGGCAAGGGCGCAAACGCAAACAGCCCTTGCAGCCAAGGGAGGTACACCGCCGCCAAAGTGAGCAGCAGCGCCACGCTGCACACCACCCACAGCGTGCGGTTGGGGGTGACTACCGAGCGCCACAACGGCAGATGGCTGCGGTTGCAAAAAATCAGCCCCAGATTGCCCAGCACCAGCGTGATGAACGCAAAGGCCCTGGCCCCGTCCTCTCCCCACTGACCCATCGCCCACCCCTGCGCCGCCATTACCACGGCAAGCGCGCCCTGCGCCTTGTAGCAGAGCCAGGCCCAGCGTGCGCCGGTCCAGCAAAGGGGCTTGCACATCGCGCGGAGGCCTGCGCATGCCATCGGCCTCGGCCGGTTCGTTTTCAAACACCATGGAGCAGGCCGGATCAATTACCAGTTCCAGAAATGCAATGTGCAGCGGGAACAGCACCGTGGGCCAGCCCAGCAGCACCGGCAGCAGGGCCATGCCGGCAATCGGCACATGCACCGCCAGGATGTAGGACATGGACTTGCGCACATTGTCAAAAATGCGCCGCCCCAGCCGGATGGCCCCGACGATGGAGGCAAAGTTGTCGTCCAGCAGCACCAGCGCGGCCGACTCGCGCGCCACGTCGGTGCCGCGCCCGCCCATGGCAATGCCCACGTGGGCCGCCTTCAGGGCCGGGGCGTCGTTCACGCCGTCGCCGGTCATGGCCACCACCTGGCCATCGGCCTGCAGGGCTTGCACAATGCGCAGCTTTTGCGCCGGCGCCACGCGGGCGCATACCGCCACCGTGCGCATGCGGGCGCGCAGGGTGGCGTCGTCCAGCGTGGCAATCTCGTCACCGCTCAGCACGTCACTGGCCTCACGCTGGGCCAGCCCGGCGGACTGCGCAATGGCGTGGGCGGTGGCGGGGTAGTCGCCAGTGATCATCACCACCCGGATGCCCGCGGCGCGGCACTGGGCCACTGCCTCGGGAATCTCGGGGCGCAGTGGATCTTGCAAGCCCAGCAGGCCGACAAAGCGGAAGCTGAAGTCGTGTTCCTGCGCGGGCCAATCGGTGCCCTCAAACTGGCCTTGTGCCACCCCCAGCACCCGCAGGCCTTGACCCGCCATGGCGTCCACGGCGGCGGCAATGCGCAGGCGCTCGGCCTCGGGCAGGTGGCACAGATCCACCACCGCTTCGGGCGCGCCCTTGGCCGCCACGATGCGCGTGTGGTCCTGGGTTACTGTCGTCCACACATGGGACATGGCGCGCAGCTGTGGCGTCAGGCCGTATTCGCGCACCAGGGTCCAGTCGCGGTGCAGGTGTTCGGTGCCTTGCAGGAAGTGCGCGCCCAGGCGGTGAAACGCCAGCTCCATCGGGTCGTAAGGGTCTTGCACGCTGGCCAGGATGGCGAATTCGGCCACGGTGTGAAAGGCCTCCGGCAGCTGCGGACTGCGCGCTGTAGTCCACCGCCAGTGTGGCATCGGCCTGCGCGCCGCCATAGGCGTAGAGCTGGGCCACGGTCATGCGGTTTTCGGTCAGCGTGCCGGTCTTGTCCACGCACAGCACCGAGGTCGCGCCCAGCGTCTCAATGGCGGCAATGCGCCGGGTGAGCACTTGCAGCTTGGACAGGCGCCAGGCGCCCAAAGCGGGCAGCACGGTCAGCACCACGGTGAATTCTTGCGGCAGCAGCGCCATCGCCAGCGCGATGCCAGCCAGCACCGCGTCCATCCAGTCACCACGCAGCAGGCCGTAGGCCAGCACCAGGCTTGCGCTGGCGCTGAATGCCACCACGGCCAGCGTGCGCACCAGCCGCGCGGTTTGCGCGCGCAGCGGCGAGGCCTCGGCCTGCAGGCTTTGCAAGGCACTGCCAATACGGCCCATGGCGGTGCGCTCACCGGTGGCCAGCACACGGGCCGTGCCGTGGCCCTTGACCACCAGCGTGCCGCAGTACAAAAACGGCGTCTGGTTGCCACCGGCTTGCGGTGGCAGGGTGGTCGGGGTGTCGCCATCCGCAGGCACCGCCTGCTTGTCTACCGGGGTGGATTCCCCGGTCAACAGGGATTCATCGGCCGTCACCTCGCTGCCGTCCAGCAGCACGGCGTCGGCCGCAATGCGGTCGCCCTCAGCCACCACCAGCAGGTCGCCCACCACCACGTCGCGCCCGGCAATGCGCTGCTGCTGGCCGTCGCGCAGCACCAGCGCGCGCGGGCTGGAGAGTTGGCGCAGCGCCTGCATGGCGCGTTCGGTCTTGCCCTCTTGGTAAAGCGTGAGCCCCAGCACCACGAGCACCAGGCCCATCAAAATCCCGCCCTCTTGCCAGTCACCCAGCACGCCGTACAACACGGCGGCGGCCAGCAGCAGCATGAACATGGGCTCTTTCAGCGTGTCCCGCACGATGGCGGCCAGCCGCCGCGGCTGCTCACCGGGCAGCACGTTGGGGCCGTCCGCCCGCAGGCGCTGCGCGGCTTCGGTCTGGCTCAGGCCCGTCGGCGTATTTTTGGATGAAATTGGCATCTGGCCCTTATCAAATATGCGCGAGCAGCTCCTGAAACCATAGCAATTAAGGCGAATGGAGGCAACTGCCCGACGGCGGTAGACGGTGCGCCCATCGGTCGGTGGCGGTGGATAAATCAGCATACGGTCTGCCGTGGGTGGGGTCCCTGATATGCCGCAAAAACCGCTCAGTCCCTGGATAGGGTGGCTTGGTATCTGTAAATACGTACAGTATTATTCGACCATGGCCAAAGACAAAACCATCTACACCTGCAACGAATGCGGCGGCACCAGCCCCAAGTGGCTGGGCAAGTGCCCGCACTGCAATGCCTGGAACACGCTGATCGAATCGGTGGCCAGCAGCGACGGCCCTGCCAAGAACCGCTTTGCTGCGCTGGCCAAGACCGCCGAGGTGGCGGTGCTGTCCGACATCGAGGCGTCTGACGTGGAGCGCACCCCTACTGGCCACGAAGAGCTGGACCGCGTGCTGGGTGGTGGCATGGTGGAGGGTGGCGTGGTGCTCATCGGTGGCGACCCCGGCATCGGCAAGTCCACGCTTCTCTTGCAGGCGCTGGATTCCCTGCAACGCTCGGGCAAAAACACCTTGTATGTCACCGGTGAAGAGAGTGGTGCGCAAGTGGCCTTGCGCTCGCGCCGACTGGGGCTGGACCACTCGCAGGTCAAGGTGCTGGCCGAAATCCAGCTCGAAAAAATCCTCGCCACGCTGGATGCCAACCGCCCGGATGTGGCGGTGATCGACTCCATTCAGACCGTGTATTCCGAGCAACTCACCAGCGCGCCGGGCTCAGTAGCCCAGGTGCGCGAATGCGCGGCCCACCTCACGCGCGCTGCCAAGGCCAGTGGCACGGCCATTGTGCTGGTGGGCCATGTGACCAAAGAGGGCGCGCTGGCCGGTCCGCGCGTGCTGGAGCACATGGTGGACACGGTGCTGTACTTTGAGGGCGACACGCACAGCCAGTTTCGCCTGGTGCGCGCCATCAAAAACCGCTTTGGCGCGGTCAACGAGATTGGCGTGTTCGCCATGACCGAAAAAGGCCTCAAGGGCGTGAGCAACCCCAGTGCCATCTTTTTGAGCCAGCACGCCGAACCGGTGCCTGGCAGCTGTGTGATGGTGACGCTAGAGGGCACACGCCCCCTGCTGGTAGAGATTCAGGCGCTAGTGGACAGCGGTGGCCCCAGCCCCCGCCGCCTGAGTGTGGGCTTGGACAAGGACCGCCTGGCCATGCTGCTGGCGGTGTTGCATCGCCATGCGGGTGTGGCGTGTATGGACCAGGATGTGTTCATCAACGCCGTGGGCGGTGTGCGCATTGGCGAGCCGGCAGCGGACTTGGCGGTGATGCTCTCCATCACCTCCAGCTTGCGCGGCAAACCCTTGCCAAAAGGCTTTATCGCGTTTGGCGAAGTGGGGCTGGCCGGCGAGGTGCGCCCGGCACCGCGCGGGCAGGAGCGGCTGAAGGAAGCCGCCAAGCTGGGCTTTACCGTGGCTGTGGTGCCCAAGGCCAATGCGCCCAAAAAGCCGATTGAGGGAATGACCATCCACGCCGTGGACCGGGTGGAAGAGGCCATGAACGTGGTGCGCGGATTGGGCTAGCGCAAAGACAGCGCGGTAGCGGCGGCCTACACTGTAAACATGCGCTGGCTCAACAAACTCCCCGGCTCCATCCGCTCTGCCAGTGGGTTGGAATGGGCGCTGTGGCGCAAGTTGCCCGCCATTTGGGCGGCTGGCACGGTGCTGCCCTTAGGGGCGCTGGGCGCCTACCACTGGCTGGCCGATGCCTCCACCCCGGCTGCCGCACGTGCCGTGTTGCTGGCCGACTATGTGGTGGTGGGGCTGGTGGTGTTCCACTGGACGGCGGTGCTCACCATCGCCATTGGCTGCGTGGTGGTCATGCTCATGAAGGGCCCTGCCTATGTGGCCGACGGCTTGGCGGTGAGCCACAGCGAGCAGCCGCGGGCTGAGCCAGAGCACTGACCGTGGCGGCCGTTTCGGTGTGCCGTGTCGTGCCTTTTTTTGCCTTAAGACCCCGTTAATGTGTGCTTCCTACCATGCAAGGCATGGAGGTTTTCATGCACCGTTTTCACCGTACCGTGCTGCCCGTGGTGGCAGCCGCCTTGTGCTCCACCGCGCTGTGGGCGGGCACCCCTGCTGAACAATTGAACGCCCTGGCCGCCCAGGCCGGGCGCAGCCCGAACGTGGCCCAGGGCCAGCAGTTTTTTAATGCCACGCACGGCCGTGAATGGAGCTGCGCGTCCTGCCACAACGCGCTGCCCACCGGTGACGGCAAACACGCCAGCACTGGCAAAGCCATCACCGCGCTGGCACCGGCTTTTAACCCCGAGCGGTTTACCGACCCGGCCAAGAGCGAGAAGTGGTTCCGCCGCAACTGCAAGGACGTGCTGGCCCGCGAGTGCAGCGCTGCCGAAAAAGCCGATGTGCTGGCCTGGCTCATCAGCCTCAAGCGCTGACGGTCCACAGAACCCAAGTTCAAAGGAAATTTATGTCAAATTGGCCTCTAGCCCGCAAACAGTATGCGCAAACAGCTATTAAATATGTAGCAATTTTGGCCTTGGCGGGCTTGACATTGGGCAGCGCCTGGGCCGACTCCAAAGGCGCCATGGTGCCGCCCCTACCCAAGTACCAGGCCGAATGTGCGGCCTGCCACATCGCCTACCCGGCGGGCATGTTGCCCGCGTCCTCGTGGAAGCGGATCATGGGCTCGCTGGACAAGCACTATGGCACCGACGCCTCGCTGGACGAAGCCAGCGTGCGCGAGATCAGCCAATGGCTGCAGGTGAATGCAGGCACCTACAAGCGGGTGCGCGAAGAGCCGCCGCAAGACCGCATTAGCACCTCGGCCTGGTTTGTGCGCAAGCACGACGAGCTGGACCCCGCCATCTGGAAGCAGGCCGCCGTGAAGAGCGCGGCCAACTGCATCGCCTGCCACACGCGGGCCGACAAAGGCAGTTTCAGCGAACGCGAAATCACCTTCCCCAAAGGCCTGGACGCGCGTTTTCGCCGCAACTGGTCTGACTGACCTTCCCTCCTTTTGCCCTGTTTGACGAGGCTCCCCATGACCACCACGACTTTTCCCTCTGCCGCCGCACCCGCAAAATCCGCGCGTCGCCGTGTGGTGGACGCACCCACCCGCGTCTTCCACTGGCTGTTTGCCCTGAGCTTTTTGGGCGCCTACCTCACCGCGGAGGGCGAGCGCTTGCGCCTGCTGCACGTCACGCTGGGCTACACCATGGCGGGCCTGCTGGTGTTTCGCGTGCTCTACGGCCTGCTGGGGCCACGCCAGGCGGCGCTGTCCATGCTGTGGCGCAAGCTCGGCGGGCTCTGGCCCTGGGCGCAGTCGCTCAAGGCCGCAGTGCAGGCCGATGCCAGCCCGGCGGTGAACTGGCGCCAAGGGCAGAACCTGTTCATGGCGCTGGCCATCGTGGCTCTACTGGTGCTGGTGCTGCCGCTCACGCTCTCGGGTTATGCCACCTACAACGAGTGGGGCGACTTTCTGGGTGGCGACTGGATTGAAGAGGTGCACGAGTTCTTTGGCAACACCGTGCTGGCCGTGGTGCTGGCGCACATCGCCGCTATCGTGGGCCTGAGTGTGCTGCGCCGCAAGAACCTGGCCGCGCAGATGGTGACCGGGCGTGCCGACGGCCCTGGCCCGGACTTGGCCAAACGCAACCATGGCTGGCTTGCCGCCCTGTTGCTGTGCGCCGTGTTGACCTACTGGACTTGGGAATGGCAGCAGTCGCCCCAAGGCTTGATCTCGCCGCAGGCCATCAGTGCCGTGCTGAGCGGACAGGGTGATGACGAGGACGACTGATCAAACAGCCTGATAGTCGCCATGCACAATAGTCTGACCAGTTTCTGCGGAGCCCTTTGAATGCGCGTGTTGCTTGCTGAAGACGATGCCATGTTGGGCGACGGCCTGCGGGCCGGACTGCGCCAGCTGGGCTTTCAGGTGGACTGGGTGCGTGATGGCCTGGCCGCCGAGCGCGAACTGTCGGGCGGCGAGTACACCGCTGCAGTGTTGGATCTGGGGCTGCCGGCCAAGGATGGCCTGGACGTGCTGCAGGCCGTGCGCAGCGCAGGCGTGGCCACCCCGGTGCTGGTGCTCACTGCCCGTGACGCCGTGCCGGACCGCATCCGCGGACTGGACCTTGGGGCCGATGACTATGTGCTCAAACCCGTGGACCTGCATGAGCTGGCCGCACGCCTGCGTTCGCTGGTGCGGCGCTCCCACGGTGTGGCGCAGGAGGTCTTGCAGATGGGTGCCCTGGCACTGGAGCCCGGCACCCGCCGGGTACTCTGGCAGGGTGAGGAGGTGAGCTTGTCGACCCGTGAATTCGATCTGCTGCATGCGCTGATGCGCAGTGCTGGGCGCGTGCTGTCGCGCGAGCAGCTGGAGCAGCAGATGTACAGCTGGGGCCACGAGGTGGAGAGCAATGCCATTGAGGTGCACATCCAC
The DNA here is from genome assembly GCF_034519335.1 of Rhodoferax sp. GTDB lineage: Bacteria > Pseudomonadota > Gammaproteobacteria > Burkholderiales > Burkholderiaceae_C > Allorhodoferax. Next base: position 274,109 of record NZ_JAXHOL010000044.1, on the reverse strand, counting down.
CACCTGCGGCGCAAGCTGCAGGCCGATGCCATCCAGACGGTACGCGGCGTGGGCTACCGCGTGAACCCGCAGCCGGGCGCCTGAGCATGGCAGCCGGCCGTTCCCTGCAACTGCGCCTGCTGGTGCTGTTGTCCGTTTCCATGACCTTCGTGTGGCTGGCCGTGGCGGTGTGGACCTGGGTGGACGCGCGCCATGAGGTGGATGAACTCATGGACAGCCACCTCGCCCAGGCCGCCGCCATTCTGGTGGTGCAGCCGCTGGATCTGGAAGACGACGCCGTGGCCGATGCGCCAGCCCTGCACAAGTACAGCGCGCGGGTGGCGTTTCAGGTCTTTCATGAAGGGACTCTGGTTATGCGCTCGGCCAATGCGGGCGTCGAGCCTTTGAGCGACGAGCGCCGTGGCTTTGATACGGTGCGCCACGATGGCGAAAACTGGCGTGTGTTCGCCACGCGTGGCGCGGAGGGTGATGTGCAGGTGTACGTGGGCGAGCAAATCGACTCGCGCAATGACATCGTTTGGGCCATGCTGCGCGGCATGTTGCTGCCCATGGCCCTGGCCTTGCCCGTACTGGCGGCTTTGCTGTGGTGGGCGGTGCACCGGGCACTGGTGCCGCTGCGCACCCTGAGCCACACCCTCGGCCAACGTGCGCCGGCGGCTCTTGATCCGGTGGCCGTGCCCGATGTGCCGTCTGAGATGCAGCCGCTGGTGGCCGAACTCAATGGCCTGCTGGCCCGCATTGAGCGCATGGTGCAAAGTGAACGCCGCTTTACCGCCGATGCTGCGCACGAACTGCGCACGCCGATTGCCGCCATCCGCGCCCAGGCCCAGGTGGCGTTGGGAGCCGGGGGCGATGCCGCCCAGCGCGACCTGGCCCTGCACACCACGCTAGCCGGGTGTGACCGCGCGGCGCATTTGGTGGACCAGCTGCTGGCGCTGGCCCGGTTGGAAGCGGGCGCTGCGGCATCTGCCCACGAGGCCAGTGATGTGCACGCCCTAGCCCAACAGGTGGCCGCCGACCTGGCCCCTGCGGCCCTGGCCCGGGGGCAGGACCTGGAGCTTGAGGTGCTGGGCGATGCGGGGACTCTTGTCAGTGCTCCGGCGGCTTGGCTGACCATGCTGCTGCGCAACCTGGTGGACAACGCCCTGCGCTACAGCCCCGACGGTGCGCGGGTGCTGGTGCGTGTGGCCAGCACGCCCGGGCAGGTGGTGCTGGAGGTACACGACAGCGGCCCCGGCATGGCCGAGGCCGACCTGCAGCGCCTGGGCGAGCGCTTCTTCCGGGTGTTGGGGCACAGCCAGAGCGGCAGCGGTTTGGGCTGGTCCATCGTGCGCCGGATTGCCGAGGTGACGGGCGCCCAGGTGGCAGTGCAGCGCTCGGCCTTGCTGGGCGGGCTGCTGGTGCGGGTGGTCTGGCCCGGCCTGCGAAAATAAGCGCATGCAAATTCAAAAAATTCTGGTGCCCGTGGGTGCCTTCCTGCTGGCTGTGGCGGGCTACCGAGCCTATGGCTGGCAAGGTCTTGCTTTGGTGGCGGGCGGCTTGGTGATGTGGCAGCTGCTGCACTTCACGCGCATGCTGCAAATCCTCAAAAAAGCGGCGAACCGGCCTATCGGTCATGTGGACAGTGCCGTCATGCTGCACGCCAAGCTGTCAGCAGGCCAGCCCTTGCTGCACGTGGTGGCGCTCACCCGCGCGCTGGGCCAGCTGGAGTCGCCCAAAGACACCCAACCCGAGCGTTACCGCTGGACCGATACCTCGCAGTCCAGCGTGCTGTGTGTATTTCAGGGCGGCAAGCTGCAGAGCTGGGAGCTCTCACGCCCCGCCACGCCGGCTACGGAACCCGCTGAAGCGGTTGCGCCGGCCCCGTAAAATCGCTTTTTCTGCCCAACTGGCAGCCCACCCTACAAGGACACCCCGATGAGCGTACTTCCTCCCTCTATGTCGGACCGCGACGGAAAAATCTGGATGGATGGCCAGATGGTCGAATGGCGCGATGCCAAGATCCATGTGCTGAGCCACACGCTGCACTACGGTTGCGGCGCGTTTGAAGGCGTGCGTGCCTACAATACGGTCAATGGCCCGGCCATCTTCCGCCTGCAAGAGCACACCGAGCGCCTCTTCAACAGTGCCAAGATCCTGCGCATGGCCATTCCCTTCACCCAGGAACAGGTGAACGAGGCCCAGTGCGCCGTGATTCGCGAAAACAAGTTGGAGTCTGGCTACCTGCGCCCCCTGACCTGGATCGGCGACAAGAAGCTGGGCGTATCCCCCAAGGGCAACACCATCCACCTGATGGTGGCGGCTTGGCCCTGGGGCGCTTACCTGGGCGAAGAAGGCATGAAGCGCGGCATTCGCGTCAAAACCAGCAGCTATACCCGCCACCACGTCAACATCACCATGACGCAGGCCAAGGCGGTGAGTAACTACACCAACTCCATCCTGGCCAACATGGAAGCCACCGACGACGGTTACGACGAAGCCCTGCTGCTGGACAGCTCGGGTTTCGTGTCCGAAGGCGCGGGCGAAAACATCTTCGTCATCAAGAACGGCGTGATCTACACGCCCGACCTGTCGGCTGGTGCCCTGAATGGCATCACCCGCAACACCGTGTTCCATATCGCCAAAGACCTCGGTCTGGAAATCGTGCAAAAACGCATCACGCGTGACGAGGTGTATATCGCCGACGAAGCCTTCTTCACCGGTACCGCCGCCGAGGTAACGCCGATCCGTGAACTGGACCGCATTGCCATGGGCAAGGGTGACTACGTGGGCAGCCGTGGGCCCATCACCGAAAAAATCCAATCCGCGTTCTTTGACATCGTCAATGGCCGCAACCCCAAATACGCCCACTGGCTCACGAAAGTCTGACTACCATGACCCAAGCAGTTGTTGAACTCCTGGCCAAAGACCTGAACCACCAGGGCGGCGTGTTCTGCCCCAGCCCCGTGGCCGGTATGAAGACCTGGAACACCCATCCCAAGGTGTACCTGGACGTAGCCCGCAGTGGCGAAGCCAAGTGCCCCTACTGTGGCACCGTGTACAAGCTCAAGGACGGCGAGCATTTCGCGGGTGGGCATTAAAACCCCCACGCTCCGCCGCTGCGCGGGTCGCTGCCCCCCGAGGGGGCCGTGTTCCGCCTTGGGGCGGCCCGGCGGCGGAACGCTTCTCCAATGAATCGGTCTTTGGTGATAGCGCCCCAATGGATTGGGGATGCGGTGATGACCGAGCCGCTGATGCGCCGCCTGCAGGCGCGCGGGGAGCGGCTCACGGTGGGGGCGCTACCCTGGGTGGCGCCGGTGTACCGCGCTATGCCGCAAGTGGCTGAAGTGATCGAATTTCCCTTCGCCCATGGCGGCTTGCAGTGGGCTGGGCGTCGCGCCATGGCCAAGGCGCTGCGGGGTCGCTTTGATGCCGCCTATGTCTGTCCCAACTCCCTCAAAAGCGCCCTGATTCCCTGGTGGGCCGGTATTCCCCGATGTGTGGGTTACTCCGGGGAGAGCCGCTGGGGCCTGATCAACCAGCGCCTGCCCAATCCGCCCGAGGGCGAGCGTCCGCCCATGGTGGCGTTTTACTCTGCCCTGAGTGGCGAAACCGGGCTGGCCGCCGACCGGCCGCAGCTGCAACTGGCCCCCGGTGCCGCAGCGGCCGCGCTGGCTGCGCAGGGGCTGGCCGCCCAAGGTTTTTATGTGCTGGCTCCCGGCGCCGAATTTGGCCCGGCCAAACGCTGGCCTGCGGCCCACTTTGCCGAACTCGCCCGCCAATTGGCGCTGCCGGTGCTGCTGCTGGGCTCGGGCAAAGACGCGGCCGTGTGTGCCGAAATTGCCAGCACGGTGAACGCCCACCAGCTCGGCCACTGTGTGGACCTGGCCGGCAAAACCTCGCTGGACGAGGCGATTGCACTGATTGCCTCGGCCAAGGCCATGGTCAGCAACGATTCGGGCCTGATGCACGTGGCCGCCGCCTTTGGTGTGCCGCAGGTGGCGGTGTTTGGTTCATCCAGCCCGCTGCACACGCCGCCACTCAGCGACCGTGCCACCGTGCTCTGGCTCAAGAACGACCCCAGCTACCAGCCGCCGCTGGACTGCGCACCCTGCTTTGCGCGCGACTGCCCCTTGGGCCACACACGCTGCCTGAACGACATCGCACCGGCCAGGGTGCTATCGGCTTTATAGCTGTTTGCGCAGTATCCATGAGGGCTGGATGCCAATTTGATGCTCAAATTGAGCCGAAAAAAAAGCCACCCGAAGGTGGCTTTGTAAAGTCCCCGAAGGGACGTCGTTGGAACCTGTTGAAGGAAACCTATTGGCTGGTTTCGCTTCGATCCTTGTGAACTGTGACAGCAGCTGGGATGAATTTTCTGCCTTGCCCGGCAAAAGCGGTATCCCCCATTCGGGTGAATTTGCAGTCTTTTTTGCAAAAAAATCGCAGTTTTTGGCCTGCGCCGTCCATTTGGGGTCGCCAAATCGCCCCCATCGGGCCGCTTATCCCGAAATTGCAGCATCCGCCCGGTGCCGGCTGGCTTCAATGCGCCGTGCGTTGGGTTCGTCGGTCTGCGCCATCCACTGCAGGGCCTGTTCGCGTGTGCGGCCAAACTGCATGTGGCGCGTCAGCAGGCGTTGCTGGCGCACGGCAGGGTCTACGTCCAGGTACCAGACTTCGTGCAGCAGCGCTCGTGCGCCCGCCCAGCCATCATCTTCCAGCAGCAGGTAATTGCCCTCGGTAATAACCAGGGGAATGTCGTGCGCAATGGGAATGGCACCCGCAATCGGCTCTTCCAGGGCGCGGTTGAAGTCGGGGGCATAGACCGTTTCACCCGCGGGTTGGTGACGAATGCGCTGCAATAGGGCGATAAAGCCCGCGCTGTCAAAGGTGTCGGGCGCGCCCTTGCGCTGGGCGCGGCCCAGGCGCTCCAGCTCGGCCTGCGCCAGGTGGAAGCCGTCCATGGGCAGGTACTGGCTCTGGCCGGCGTATTGCACCTGCAGCGTTCGGGCCAGGGTGGACTTGCCGGCCCCCGGTGGCGCCACGATGCCCAGCACCTGGCGCTGCCCGGTGGCGAGCAGGGCGCTCAGGCGCTGCTGGGTATCAGCGGGGGATAAAAAAAGTACTGATGGCTTAGGGTTTTCCATAATTAAAGTAACTTGATTTAAGTAAATGAATGGAACTATAGTCCAGCCACGCCGTGAGAGAGCGTACTTTCCCAGGGGCCTGTTCCCCTGACCATCCAGCATAAAAAGGTCGCGCAGACCGAGGAGAACCCTGATGAAGAAGTCCACCCCCCTGATCTTGTCCGCATTGGCTTTGGCCGCATCCAGCGCCTTCGCGGCCGGTGAGCCCGTGATCGGCCTGATCACCAAAACCGAGACCAACCCCTTCTTCGTGAAGATGAAGGAAGGCGCGGAAGCCGAAGCCAAGAAGCTGGGCGCCAAGCTGATGAGCGCATCGGGCAAGAAAGACGGCGACACCGCTTCGCAAATCGCCGCCATCGAGAACATGACCGCCCGCGGTGCCAAGACCATCCTGATCACCTCGTCCGGCGATGCCATCCTGCCGGCTGTGAAGAAGGCGCAGGAAAAAGGCGTGCAAGTGATTGCCCTGGACAGCCCCTTTGAAGGCGCCGATGCCCTGTTTGCCACCGACAACTACAAGGCTGGTGAATTGATTGGCCAGTACGCCAAGGCCGCCCTGGGTGGCAAGCCCGCCAAGATCGCCATGCTGGACCTGTTCCCCGGCCACCCCGTGGGCGCCCAGCGCCACAACGGCTTCATGAAGGGCTTCGGTCTGCAAGCCAATGATGCCAAGTCCAACGAGCTGTCCAAAACCGCCGAGACCGTGTGCGCGGCCGACACTGACGGCAACCAGGCCAAGGGCCAAACCGCCATGGAAAACTGCCTGCAAAAGGACCCCGCCATTAACGTGGTTTACACCATCAACGAACCCGCAGCGGCTGGTGCGTACAACGCGCTGAAGAAGGCTGGCAAGGAAAAAGGCGTGTTGATCGTGTCGGTGGATGGCGGTTGCGCTGGCATTGCCGACGTGGGCAAGGGTGTGATTGCCGCGACCTCGCAGCAATACCCGCTGAAGATGGCCGCCATGGGCGTGGCCGCGGGTGTGGACTACGCCAAGGGTGGCAAAAAAGCCTCTGGCTACGTGGACACCGGTGTGACCCTGATTGCGGGCAAAGCCGTGGCGGGTGTCGACAGCAAAGACGTCAAGACTGGCACTGACCTGTGCTGGGGCAAAAAGTAAGCTGACACGGGCTCGCGCCCTGTGAGTGCCCGGGGTCCGGCCGTTGTTCACCACAATGCCGGGCCCTTGTTCCCTCTCTGCATTGCGCTTTCGCGCGCCAACCGGTAAGCCCTTATGGCAACGAACTCTTCCAAACCCATTCCGTGGGCCCTGCTCGGCCCCTGGCTGGCCCTGCTGGCGGCCTGCGCATTTTTCGCTACGCAATCCGACCGATTTTTGACCGGCGAAAACCTCTCGCTGGTGCTGCAGCAGGTCATGGTGGTGGGCTTGTTGGCCATCGGCCAGACCCTGATCATCCTGACCGCCGGTATCGACTTGTCTTGCGGCATGGTGATGGCGCTGGGCGGCATCGTGATGACCAAGTTCACCATGGACCTGGGGCTGCATCCCGCCGTTGCGGTGTTGTGCGGTATTGCTGTCACGGCGGCGTTTGGCCTGCTCAATGGCCTGCTGGTCACGCGCGTCAAGCTGCCTTCCTTCATCGTGACGCTGGGCACCATGAATATCGCGTTTGCGATCACCCAGATTTACTCCGAAGCCCAAACCGTGGGCAACCTGCCCGAGAGCATGACGGTCTTGGGCAACACCTTTTCCCTGGGCGGCACCTCGGTCGCCTGGGGCACCGTCGTCATGCTGGGCATGTACCTGTTGGCCTGGCACCTGCTGCGCGACACCGCGGCCGGACGCCACGTCTACGCAGTCGGCAACAACCCCGAGGCCGTACGCTTGAGCGGCATCTCGGTCGAACGTGTTTTGCTGGGCGTTTATGTCTTGGCCGGCGTGCTGTACGGCATCGCTGCGCTACTGTCTGTCGCACGTACCGGTGTGGGTGACCCGCAAGCCGGGCAAACCGAAAACCTGGACGCCATCACCGCAGTGGTGTTGGGCGGGACTTCGCTGTTCGGCGGGCGCGGCATCATCCTCGGCTCCTTGGTGGGGGCGGTCATTGTGGGCGTGTTCCGCAACGGCCTCACCTTGATGGACGTGGCCTCGGTCTACCAGACCCTGATCACCGGCATTCTGGTCATCCTGGCGGTGGCCGCAGACCAACTCTCACGCAAGGGAGCCCGTTGATGGCTACGCCCCAAATCATTCTCAAGGCTTCGGGCCTGATCAAGCGCTACGGCGGCGTCACCGCGCTGGACGGGGTGGACTTTGAACTGCGCGCCGGGGAGATCCTGGCAGTCATCGGTGACAACGGTGCGGGTAAGTCCAGCCTGATCAAGGCCTTGTCCGGCGCTGTGGTGCCGGATGAAGGCACGATGGAGCTGGACGGCAAGCCGGTGCTGTTTCGCTCGCCCATCGACGCGCGCCGCCATGGCATCGAAACGGTCTACCAGGACCTCGCCGTGGCACCCGCCATGTCGATTGCCGAAAACCTGTTTTTGGGCCGCGAGCTGCGCCGCCCCGGGGTGCTGGGCAGTGTGTTCCGTTCGCTCGACAAAAAACGCATGCTGGAAGAAGCCATCTCGCGCATGAACGACCTCAAAGTCGGCATCCGCTCCATGACGCAGGCGGTGGAAACGCTGTCGGGTGGCCAACGCCAGTGCGTAGCAGTGGCGCGTGCTGCGGCCTTTGCGCAGCATGTGGTCATCATGGACGAGCCCACGGCCGCGCTGGGCGTGAAAGAGGGAAATATGGTGCTGGAGCTGATCCGTCGTGTGCGCGACAAGGGTTTGCCGGTTATCCTGATCAGCCACAACATGCCCCATGTGTTTGAGATCGCCGACCGCATCCACATCCAGCGTCTGGGCCGTCGCGCCTGCGTGGTCAACCCCAAGGCCATCAGCATGAGCGACACCGTGGCCGTGATGACGGGCGCCAAAGCAGTGGAAGACCTGCCCGCATCCGCTTTGGCCTGACTCGCAGCGGCCTGCCAAAAAGTTTTGGCAGTTGGGGGGCTTCATGGGTCAAAATCGCCCCACCATGAACCTTGCTGACAACGCACCCGCCTCCCGCGCCGACACGGCGGGGACAGCCTCGCCCCCGGTCTTGCGGCCCCGTGGCTCCAACCATGTGGGCATGCGCCAGTTCAACGAGCGGGTGGTGCTGCACGCCATCCGCCTCAATGGCAGCCTGCCCAAGGCCGACTTGGCGCGCCTGACCGGCTTGACCGCGCAGACAATTGGCCTCATCACCACCCGCCTGGAAGACGATGGCCTGCTGATCAAGCAGGAGCGGGTGCGCGGCCGGATTGGCCAGCCCTCGGTGCCCATGGCGCTGAACCCGGATGGCGCGTTTGCCCTGGGTATCAAGATTGGCCGGCGCAGTGCGGACTGGTTGTTGGTGGACTTTACCGGCAAGGTGCGGGTGCGCGAGACGCTGCCCTATGCCTTCCCGGATGCAGAGGCCCTGTTGCCCGAAGTGCAAACGCGCATGCGCGCCATCCAGGACGGCCTGGGCGCCTTGGCACCGCGGTTGGTGGGTGTTGGCGTTGCGGCGCCGTTCAACCTGGGGGGCTGGCACAAGATGCTGGGCCTGTCCGAGGCGGTGTCGGACCAGTGGAACCACATCGACCTGTGCGCGCAAGTGCAGGCCATGACGGACGCGCCGGTGAGTTTCGCCAAGGACACCTCGGCGGCCTGTGTTGCCGAACTGGTGGCCGGTCGTGGACGCGACCTCAAGAGTTTTTTGTATTTGTTTGTGGACACCTTTGTTGGCGGCGGACTGGTGCTCAATTCGCATCTGCACGGCGGTATTCATGGCAATGCAGGCGCAGTGGCCTCGCTGCCGCTGCAGGTAGCCGCGGCAGGCGGCGTACCTGAGCAGCTGATTGCCCATGCCTCGCTGTGGGAGCTGGAGCAGCATTACCAAGCCGCAGGCTTGGACCCCAGTGCAGCCTATGACGACCGTGCAATGTCGGCTCCCTTTGCCACCTACACCGACGCCTGGATCCGTAGCGCCGCACTCGGCCTGGCCCAGTGCGTGGTCAGTGGCACGGCGTTCCTGGACATTGATGCGGTGGTGATTGACGGTTCCTTTTCACGCGGCATGTTGCAGCGCCTGATCGAAGAAACGGGTCAGGCCCTGCGCAGCTACAACTGGGAAGGCCTGTGGCCCGCCACGGTGATTGCGGGCAGCATGGGCTCAGATGCCCGGGCGCTGGGCGGCGCGCTTTTGCCGCTGCACGAGAACTTTGCCCCTGACCGCGACCTGTTCCTGAAGGCCGCGTCTTGAGCCACGGTTGCTAGCGAGCGCTCGCCGGGGCTCTCAGCGGAAGTCGAATCTCGAAGCAGGCTCCGCCATCGGGCCGGTTGCGGCAGGTGACCGAGCCACCATGGCGTTGGGTGATGGATTTGACCAGCGCGAGCCCCAGGCCAACACCGCCTTCCCGCTCTGATGCACCGGGCAAGCGGTAGAAGGGCTCAAAAATTCGCTCTTGCAGGGCCTCCGGCACACCCGGGCCTCGGTCACACACTTGCAGGGAGGCATGCGTGTTGTCCTGGCTCAGCACCAGCGTGACATCGCCAGCGCCGTAGCGGCGCGCGTTCTCCAGCAGATTGCGCACAGCGCGGCGTAGCAGCTTGGCAATGCCGGGCACAGCCAATGTGGCGGTGGTAGTGTCCAAGGTGGCTTGGGTACGCGCGCACTCCTCGGCCGCCAAACCCACCAGGTCCACCGATTCCACGGTGCCCATGTCAGCATCTTTGGCATCAAGCCGGCTGGCCAGCAAAATTTCTTCGATCAATTGGTCTAGCTCGCTGATGTTGCGGGCGATCTCGGCCTTGAAGGTAGGGCTGGGGCTGCTGCCCATCAACTCCATACCCATGCGGATGCGCGCCAGCGGTGATCGCAGCTCGTGCGAAGCATTGGCCAGCAGAGATTTTTGTGATGCCAACAAGGCTTCGTGCGACTGCACCAAGCTTTGCACCTGCTGCGCTGCATGGTTGAACCGGGTGGCCAAAAAACCTACCTCATCATCCCCGCTGAGTGGCACGCGCGCGCCCAGATCGCCATCGCCCCAGCGCTCCACACCGTGGCGCAAGGTCTCCAGCCGCCGCGTCAGGCGACGAACAATCGGGTAGGTGCCCAATGCCACCGCTATGCCAACTAGGCCCAATGTCCAAAAAAACCCAAAGGGCGCTTTGAGGCTGGACGAAGGGGGGCGCGGCAGGTGCATGTGGACGGTTTGGCCGTCTTGCATGCGCACCAAAAACTCCGGGCCGCGGCCAAAGCGTCCGGGCGCATCGTCATCGGGTGGCCCCTCCATGTCGGGTGGTGGTGGGACTCCCGCACGGTCGGGTGCCTCATTCCGCAGCATGGGCGGGTTATCTCCCCGCTGCGAGGGGCGGCGCAGCCGTGCGTGGCCACTGCCAATCACCTCTCCAGCCTCGTTACGCACCACCACTTCACGCAGTGGCGGCTCGGTGGTCAGGCGCCAGGCCCAGCCGACCATCAGGGTGAGCACAGCCACCGCCAACACCACGGCCAGCCAGATGCGTACGTAAAGCTTGTTGAAAAACATGCCTAATCTTGCTGCCGTGCAAACACATAACCCACACCACGCACTGTGAGGATGCGCTTGGGGTCTTTGGCATCGGCCTCGATGGCGGCGCGGATGCGGCCCATGTGCACGTCGATGGAGCGGTCGAAGGCTTCGAGCTCGCGGCCGCGCACGGCCTCCATGATCTGGTCCCGCGTGAGGACGCGCCCGGCACGTTCGGCCAGTGCCACCAGCAGGTCGAACTGGTAAGACGTAAGTTCGCAGGGGGTGCCCGATACCGTCACGGTGCGAGCATCCCGGTCAATTTCCAGGCTGCCAAACCGCATGGCCTTGCCCTGCGGAGCAGCCGAATCCACCTTGCGGCGCAAAATGGCACGTACGCGTGCCAGCAGCTCACGGGGCTCAAACGGTTTGGGCAGGTAGTCATCGGCCCCCAATTCCAGTCCGATGATGCGGTCCATGGCATCGCCTTTGGCAGTCAGCATGAGCACCGGCACACTGGCTGCCGGAGCAGGCAGGGCGCGGATGCGGCGGCATACCTCCAGGCCGTCGATGTCAGGCAGCATCAGGTCCAGGATGACCAGTTCGGGCACAGCCCCGGCAGGGGGGTGGGTCAGGTGGCCCAATCCACCAAGTCCATCGCCGCAGTGGCTGACAGCAAATCCAGATTGCTCCAGGTACTCGGCCACCATGGTGGCGAGGCGGGCATCGTCTTCGATCATGAGCAGGTGTTGGCGCATGGCCGCAGTCTATCGCCACGCCACGGTTGACGTATGCCGGCTGCTTGTCGGGCCGGTAAAGTTAGGTAAACAACGCTATAAAATTAATAGCTTTTCGTGCAGTATCAACGGGGGCTAGGGGCCATTTTGATGCGTGAAGCCAGCCACACTAACAGCAGCACGGGCAGGCCGATCACGGCCGTTAAAGTGAAGAAACCTGGGTAGCCCAGTGCGTCCACCAAGGTGCCCGAATAGCCGCCCAAGGTTTTGGGCAAAAGAGTCATCAGGGAGCTGAAAATGGCGTACTGAGTCGCTGTGAAAGACACGTTCACCAGGCCAGAGAGCATGGCCACAAATGCCGCACTGGCAAACCCTCCCGCCAGATTGTCGGCGGCTATGACGCTGTACATCAGCATCACGTCAGGTCCATGGTAAGCCAGCAGAACGAAACCAAGGTTGGTCAGTGAAGACAGCACCGCCCCCCAAAACAGAGAGCGCATCACGCCCAGGCGCATTACCAACATGCCCCCTAAAAAGGAGCCGGCAATGCTCAGGACCACACCAAAGGTCTTGACCGCAAACGCGATGTCTTCCTTGGTATAGCCCATATCTTGGTAGAACACGTTAGAGATCACGCCCAGCACTATGTCCGAGATCCGATAGGTCCCGATCAAGGCCAGCAAGAGCCAGGCTGTGCGGCGGCCATAGCGATTGAAAAAATCCTGCGCTGGCCCCATCCATGTAGTTTGTATGGTGTCTTTGCGTGCCAGACCCAAGCCAACCAGTATCCAGGCGACCAGGGTGGCGGCGCAAAGCGCCAATCCGAGCCGGATCATCTCTTGCAGCAGCCCCAGTATCGGGCCAACCTTGCCCCAGCCCAGCAACGGGTCGGCATTGGCGAACACCCCGACAAAGGCCAATACTGCAGCCACGAATACCAGCATCAGCCGGGCCTGGACGGACCAGGGTTCGCCGGGGCTCGGAATGCGGGTGGGTTCACGCATCAGCAGAGTGGTTAATGCGCCCACCGTCATGCAGGCCGCCATCAATAGGTAGGCACTTTTCCAGGCGACGTAGAGGTAACTGCCTTTGCTACTTCCCAGATGCTCCGCAAGCAGCAGTGCCCCAGCGCCCGCAAACACCATGGCAATACGGTAGCCGGCGATGTAACTTGAAGAGAGCATTCCTTGCAATTCGGGGCTCGCCACTTCGATGCGGTAGGCGTCGATCGCGATGTCCTGCGTAGCGGAGCTGAAACCAAGCAGGACTGCAAAAAACGCCATCTGCGTCAGAGCCGGAAGGCCCTGGGAGGGGTCGGTCATAGCCATGCCCACGATGGAGAGCATTACCCCGACTTGCGCCAGCAGCAGGTAGCTCCGCCGCTTGCCCAGCCAGGGCGTGAGACCTGGCAAGGGTAGTCGGTCCACCAACGGCGCCCAGACGAATTTGAAGGAGTACCCCAAGGCCGCCCAACTGAAGTAGGTTACCGCTTTTCGCTCCACTCCAGCTTCACCTAACCAAAGGGACAGCGAGGAGAAAATCAGCAGGATAGGCAGACCCGCAGAAAAGCCCAAGAACAACAGAATCCAGATCCGCCGGTCCAGCCATGCAGACCAGGGATTGGCTTCAGACGCAGAATGTGATGTGGAGGAGGCGGGAGAACGACGGGACTTGCGCATGCGGGAATAATACCGACCATGACATCACGTTTGCCCCTTTTACTATCTCGGGCGCTGGCTGCGCTCTGTCTTGGCTTGTTACTGGGCAGCGCCGCAGCCCAGCAGTCACGCGATGGCGTGAATGTGGGCGGCAATTCAGCCTTCAGCAAACTGGTGTCTGCCGAAAAGGTGGAGCAAGCGGCCGCCCAGCAGTATGGGCAGATGCTGGCCCAGGCTCGGGCCCAGAACGCCCTGGCGGGTCCGAACGACCCGCAGGTGCGGCGCCTGCGGGCGATTGCCGCCAAGATCACCCCGTTCGCCATGGAGTGGAACGAACGCGCCAAAGGCTGGAAGTGGGAGGTCAATTTGATTGGCGCCAACCAGATCAACGCTTTTTGCATGCCGGGCGGAAAAATTGCGTTCTACACCGGCATCCTCAATGGGCTCAAGCTCAGCGACGACGAGGTGGCCATGGTCATGGGGCACGAAATTGCCCATGCCCTGCGTGAGCACGCGCGTGAACGGATGGGCAAAAATGCCGCTACCGGTTTGGGTGCCAATCTCTTGAGCCAAGTGCTGGGGTTGGGCGACATCGGTCAAACCGTGACGCAGTACGGTGCCCAATTGCTGACCTTGAAGTTCGGCCGCGAAGACGAGTCCGAGGCCGACCTGGTGGGCATGGAGCTCGCAGCCCGCGCCGGCTTTAACCCCCGCGCTGCAGTCAGCCTGTGGCAAAAAATGGGCGCCGCCAACAAGGGTGCTCCACCAGAATGGCTGTCCACCCACCCCTCAGGCAGCGCACGTATTGCGCAGATCGAGGCTAATTTGCCGCAGGTGCTCCCTCTCTACGAGCGGGCTCGCAAAGGCAGGCCCTAGGCCCTTTGGACTATTGCTGCAGGTGCAGCAGCCCCGGAAAATCACAATTGATTACAAATTTCGGGGAAGATATGAAATTCATTGCAAAAGTTGCTGGTGCCTTCGCGCTGCTGGCAGGGTTGGCGGGTCCGGCAGCCATGGCGGCTACGCTGACATTCGCGGGCGGCAGCACCACCAGCTTGGTCGGCTTGCCCGGCACCTTTAACCCAACGCTGCTGGCGGGTGACTACAGCGCCTACAACTTGGGCAGCATGCAACGCGGGGCAACTTTGTCCCTGAGCAGTACAGCTGACCTGACCTACACCTTTTTGGGTGAAGAGGCTGCGTTCAATAACGCCTTTGGTGCATACACGACATCACCTTTGGCGGCAGGGTCCCTTACCAACAACGGGTCGCCCATGGGAACGTCCTTCTCGTTGGCGTCGGTGGCTGGTGGCGCACTGAAGTTCGCTTTCAATTCCAACCTCGGCTGGAACCTGTTTGCCAACGGCAGCCACTCCATTGGCCTGGTGATGGCCAACGACTCCAAGAGTGCATTGCTTTTGTTCAATGACAAAGGGCGTGATGGTGACTTTGATGACATGGTGATCAAGGTGGCAATTACCACCCCAGTCCCGGAGCCAGAGACCTATGCCATGCTGGTGGCAGGCTTGGCGCTGATGGGTGTTGTCGCCCGGCGCCGCAAGCATCGCGCCTGAATCAGAGTTGGTACAAAAAAGGGCCCAGAGGGCCCTTTTTTAATGGGAGTCGTTCACAGCGAAAAATCGTAGTCCAGCGTGATGGGGGCGTGGTCCGAAAACTTTTCGGTTTTGTAAATGTGCTGGCTGCGTGCCAGTGCTGCCATGTTGGGGGTGGCCAAGTGGTAATCCAATCGCCAGCCGACGTTTTTGGCATAGGCTTGGCCTCGGTTGCTCCACCACGTGTAACACGCGTCAGTGGCGGTGGGCTCCAGCTGGCGGTACACGTCCACCAGGCCACCTTCGGTCAACAACTTGCTCATCCAGGCGCGCTCCTCCGGCAGGAAGCCTGAATTTTTCTTGTTGCCCTTCCAGTTCTTCAAATCGATTTCCTGGTGTGCAATGTTCACATCACCACACAAGATGAATTCGCGGTCGCTGCGCAGGCGCTGCAGGTGGGGATAAAACTCGGCCAGAAAGCGGAATTTGGCTTGTTGCCGGTCTTCCCCCGAGGAGCCACTGGGAAAGTAAGTGCTGATCAGGGAGAGTTTGCGCTTGGGGGTATCAAACCGCAGCTCCACGTAGCGCCCCTCGGCGTCAAACTCCGCAGATTGGTATCCCACAATAACGTCGCTGGGCGTATGGCGGGTGTACACCGCCACACCCGAGTAGCCTTTTTTTTCTGCAAAGTGAAAATGTCCTTGCAGACCGCTGAGTTGTTCAAACTTGCCGGCGACGTCGGGCGCTTGTGCTTTGACCTCTTGCACACAAATACAATCGGGCCGCGCAGTGGCAAGCCAGGCCTCCAGGCCTTTGCTGGTGGCAGAGCGAATGCCGTTGAGATTGAGACTGCTTAATTTGAACAAGGAAACCCCCATGTCGGACCGTGACCCATTGGCCCTCGAGTTTGTGCAATTTGCTGTGGAATGCGGGGTGCTGCGCTTTGGCGAATTCAAAACCAAAGCCGGACGCATGAGCCCCTATTTCTTTAACGCGGGCCTGTTTGACGATGGAGCCAAACTGGGGCGTTTGGCTGAATTTTATGCCCAGCGACTGCTGGCCAGTGGCATCGAATTCGATATGGTGTTTGGTCCTGCGTACAAAGGTATTCCCCTGGGGGCTGCCGTTGCTATTGAACTGGCGCGCCGCGGCCGCAATGTGCCATTTGCCTACAACCGCAAAGAAGCCAAGGACCATGGAGAAGGGGGAACACTGGTGGGAGCCCCTCTCCAAGGGCGCGTTCTTGTCATCGACGATGTTATGTCCGCGGGGACTGCGGCGCGCGAGTCGATTGCCATTATTCGGGCTGCAGGAGCGACCCCCCATGCCGTGTGTATCGCGCTGGACCGCCAGGAAAAGGCCACTGAAAATGGCCGAGACGTGCCCTACAGTGCCGTGCAGTATGTGCAACGCCAGTTGGGGTTGCAAGTGTGTGCAATTGCGAAGCTGGGCGATTTGATGCAGTATCTGGCGGCGCGTCATGCATCCGGTTCGGATGTAGACCACCAACGCGTGCTGGCCTACCGCCAGCGATACGGTGTTGATGAAGGAGATGCATGAAGATTTATTACCGCTGGGTCTTGGGGGCGATTGCCACCGTGGCCGGTGTTACGGCGTGGGCTCAAGCCCAACCTGTGCCAGGGGGTGTTTACACCTGCATTGATGCCAAAGGCCGGAAGCTGACGGCGGATCGTCCCATTGTGGAGTGCATAGACCGTGAACAAAAGGTTTTGAATCCAAGTGGTACGGTGCGCGCCAAAGTTGGCCCTTCGCTGACTGCCCAGGAAAAACTGGAGCTGGAACAAAAGGAAAAGCGTGAAGCTGAGGAGCGCAGCCGATCCGCTGAAGAGAAACGCCGTGACCGCGCGCTGCTAACGCGTTATCCCAACAAGGGGGTGCATGATCAGGAACGCGCAGAGGCTTTGGCACAGATTGAGGCAGTCGCCAAAGCGGCTACAACCCGCCTGACCGAGCTCACACGTCAGCGCGTGGCGATCGACGAAGAGATGGAGTTTTACAAAAAAGATCCGACCAAGGCGCCTGCTTATGTGCGACGACAGCTGGAAGAAAACACACAGAGCCAAAGTGTGCAGAAACGCTTCATTGCAGAGCAGGAAGCGGAGGCCCGTCGCCTGAACGCTCGCTTTGACGACGAACTGGTGCGCTTGCGCCAGTTATGGGCGCAGATGGCACCTGCCAGCAAATAAAAAAGGCCTCGCAAGAGGCCTTTTTTGCGGAGTGGGGTGCTTCAGGCCAGTTTGCTGCGCAGCAAGTCGTTGACTTGCTGCGGATTGGCTTTGCCTTGGCTGGCCTTCATGATCTGGCCGACCAGCGCGTTCAGCGCCTTCTCATTGCCGGCCTTGAACTCGGCCACGTTTTTCTCATTCTTGTCGATGACCTGTTGCACGATGGCTTCGAGTGCGCCGGTGTCGTTCATTTGTTTGAGGCCATGCTCTTCGATTGCACGATCAACATAGTCCTGTGGGAGTGCACCCTCCCCCAATTGACCTGCGAGCCAGAGAAGTTCGAATACTTGTCGGGCAACATTGTTCGAAATTGTTCCATCGCTTATGCGGGCAATGATCGCCGCAAGTGTGCCAGCGCTAAGCGGTGCATCTTCAATAGCCAGAGATTGCGCATTAAGTCGCTTGGCCATCTCTCCTGTAATCCAGTTGCTGGCCAGCTTGGCTTGGCCGCTCGCCTTGGCTGCCGCTTCAAAGTAAGTCGCCAGCGCCAAACTCTGCGTAAGCTGGGTGGCGTCGTACTCACTCAGGCCGTAGGCGGCCTGGAAGCGTGTTGCCATGTTGCGAGGTAATTCGGCCATCAGCCCACGTACATCCTGCACCCATTGCTCTGAAATGCATAGCGGTGGCAGGTCCGGGTCGGGGAAGTAGCGGTAGTCGGCAGCATCTTCCTTGGTGCGCATGGCGCGCGTCTCGCCCGTGTCGGGGTTGAACAGCACCGTGGCCTGCTGGATGTCGTGGCCGTCTTCGATCTGCTCGATCTGCCAGCGAACTTCATAGTCGATGGCCTGCTGCATGAACTTGAAGCTGTTCAGGTTCTTGATCTCGCGGCGCGTGCCCAGCGGCTGGCCGGGCTTGCGCACCGACACGTTGGCATCGCAGCGGAATGAGCCTTCTTGCATGTTGCCATCGCAAATGCCAATCCACGTCACGATCTTGTGCAGCTCCTTGGCATAGGCCACGGCCTCGGCACTGGAACGCATGTCGGGCTCGGTCACGATTTCCAACAATGGGGTCCCCGCACGGTTCAGGTCGATGCCGCTCTGGCCAATGAAGTCTTCGTGCAGCGATTTGCCGGCGTCTTCTTCCAGGTGGGCGCGCACCAAGCGCACC
This sequence comes from Rhodoferax sp., assembly GCF_034519335.1. GTDB lineage: Bacteria > Pseudomonadota > Gammaproteobacteria > Burkholderiales > Burkholderiaceae_C > Allorhodoferax. Next base: position 256,133 of record NZ_JAXHOL010000044.1, on the reverse strand, counting down.
GCTTTCTTCTCGTCGCCCAGGAAGAACTCGACCGCGCCGCCTTGCACCACCGGAATCTCGAACTGGCTGATCTGGTAGCCCTTGGGCAGGTCGGGGTAGAAGTAGTTTTTGCGCGCAAAAATGCTGCGCGGCGCGATGTGCGCACCAATCGCCAAACCAAACTGGATGGCGCGTTCAACCGCGCCCTTGTTCATTACCGGCAGGGTGCCGGGCAGGGCCAGGTCCACGGCGCAGGCTTGGGTGTTGGGCTCGGCACCAAAGGCGGTGCTGGCGCGACTGAATATCTTGCTGTTGGTGGACAGCTGAGCGTGGGTCTCAAAGCCAATGATGACCTCGTAGCCATGTACCAGCGGGCCGGTCGGGCGGCCCTGTTGTTGTGCTTCAAATGTGTTCACGGTTTCGCTCATGGTCAGAATCCTGCGGGCTTGGCCAAGTGGTAGTCGGTGGCTTGCTGGAAGCGGTGCGCGGCGTTGAGCAGGCGCGCCTCTTGGCAGTAGTTGCCCAGCAGTTGCATGCCGATGGGCATGCCTTTGTCGGCTTCAGCAGCCGCAAAACCGACGGGGATGCTCATGCCTGGCAAACCTGCCAACGAGCCGGACAGCGTGAAGATGTCGGCCAGGTAGTTGGCCACGGGGTCGTCGGACTTTTCGCCAATCTTCCAGGCCACGGTGGGCGCCACGGGGCCGGCGATCACATCGCAGCTCTTGAAGGCGTTCTGGAAGTCGTCCGCAATCATGCGGCGGATTTTTTGTGCCTGCAGGTAGTAGGCGTCGTAGTAGCCGTGGCTCAGCACATAGGTGCCGATCATGATGCGGCGCTTGACCTCGTCGCCAAAGCCTTCGGCACGCGTTTTCTTGTACATGTCGGCCAGGTCGCCGTAGTCTTTGGCGCGGTGGCCGAACTTCACGCCGTCAAAGCGGCTCAGGTTGCTCGAAGCTTCGGCGGGCGCAATGATGTAGTAGACCGGAATCGACAGCTCAGTGCGCGGCAACGTGATGGGCACCAGCTTGGCGCCCTGTTGCTCGTACTGCTTGAGCGCGGCGTCCACACTGGCGCGCACGTCAGCGCTCAGGCCTTCGCCAAAAAATTCCTTCGGCACACCAATGCGCAGGCCCTCAATCGAGTCGTTGAGTTTGAGCGCAAAGTTCTCGGCCGGAACGTCCAGCGAGGTGGAGTCGCGGTCTGCATCGGGGCCACACATGGCGGACAGCAGCAGGGCGCAGTCTTCCGCGCTGCGGGCCATGGGGCCGGCCTGGTCCAGGCTCGACGCAAAGGCCACCATGCCGTAGCGCGAGGCGCGGCCATAGGTGGGCTTGATGCCGGTGATACCGCAGAAAGACGCGGGCTGGCGGATGGAGCCGCCGGTATCGGTGCCCGTGACGGCTGGTGCCAGGCGTGCAGCCACTGCGGCTGCGCTGCCGCCGGACGACCCGCCCGGAATGCGGTTGGTGTTCCAGGGGTTGCGCACGGGCACCACAGCCTCTCCACCCACGGCAGCAATGGCGGTGTTTTCGTTGCTGGAGCCCATGGCGAACTCGTCGCAGTTGAGTTTGCCCAGTGTCACGGCACCGGCTTGCGCCAGTTTGTCGACCACGGTGGCGTCGAATGGGGACCGGTAACCCTTGAGCATGCGCGAGCCGGCCGTGGTGGCAAAGTCGCGCGTCACAAAAATGTCCTTGTGCGCCAGGGGCAGGCCTTCCAGTGCGCCTGCGGTGCCAGCGGCAATGCGTGCATCCGCGGCGCGGGCCTGGCGCAGCGTGGCGTCTTCGTTCACGTCGACATAGGCGCCCAAGGTCGCGTGGGTGCGGCCACGTTGCAGGAAGTGCTGGGCGGCTTCGACGGCCGACACCTGTTTGGTCTGCAGTGCCTGGGTGAGTTCTTGCACGGAAAGGTCGTGCAAGGCAGTGTGGGAAAGGGGAGTCGTCATGGGGGCTACGGTTTACTCGATGACCTTGGGAACCAGGAACAGGCCGCGTTCAACCGCGGGAGCACTTTGCTGGTTGGCTTCGCGCTGGTTGGGCTCGCTGACTACGTCGTCGCGCAGGCGCAAGGCGATGTCCTGGATGGCCGCGACGGGGTGGGCCAGAGGCTCCACGCCGGTGGTGTCGACGGCCCGCATGGTTTCCACAATGCTGAAAAAGTCATTCATCTGGGTTTGGAGGCGCGCGGTTTCGGCCGGCGCCAGCTCCAGGCGTGCCAAATTGGCAAGGCGGGCGATATCGGAAGATGTCAGGGACATGGGTGTAGAAGAGTTGAAACCAAGGGTAAATCGTGTCTGGGCGCAGGCTTTTGCACGAGTTATTCACAGGCGATGGGGTATTATCCTGCCTTTGGTAAAAGTGCCGTGGATACGCGGAATTTGACGCCAAACTGACACCTTACAACTGCAAATACCATGGCGATGGACGGCCGAAGTGCCTTCTGTGCCTGAGAGGAACCGTAATGCTTGGAGCTTTCCGTCGGTACTTTTCTACCGACCTGGCGATTGACTTGGGTACCGCCAACACCCTGATTGTGGCGCGCGGACAAGGCATCGTTCTCAATGAACCCTCGGTGGTGGCCATTCGCCACGAAGGCGGCCCCCAGGGCAAGAAGACCATCCAGGCGGTAGGCAAGGAAGCCAAGGCCATGTTGGGCAAGGTGCCCGGCAACATCGAAGCCATCCGCCCCATGAAGGACGGCGTGATCGCTGACTTCACCGTCACCGAGCAGATGCTCAAGCAGTTCATCAAAATGGTGCTGCCCCGTGGCGTGCTCAAACCCAGCCCCCGCATCATCATTTGTGTGCCCTGCGGCTCCACCCAAGTGGAGCGTCGCGCGATCCGTGAGTCGGCCTTGGGCGCTGGTGCCTCAGACGTCTATCTGATTGAAGAACCCATGGCCGCCGCCATTGGTGCCGGCTTGCCAGTGTCGGAAGCTTCTGGCTCCATGGTGGTCGACATTGGTGGTGGTACCACCGAAGTCGGCGTGATCTCCTTGGGCGGCATGGTCTACAAGGGCTCCGTCCGCGTCGGTGGCGACAAGTTCGACGAAGCCATCATCAATTACATCCGTCGCAACTACGGCATGCTGATCGGTGAGCCCACCGCAGAAGCCATCAAGAAGCAAATCGGCTCCGCCTTCCCCGGCTCCGAAGTCAAGGAAATGGAAGTCCGTGGCCGCAACCTGTCTGAAGGTGTGCCACGCAGTTTCACCATCTCCTCCAACGAGATTTTGGAAGCCCTGACCGATCCGCTGAACAACATCGTGTCGGCCGTGAAGAACGCGCTGGAACAAACGCCGCCCGAACTGGGTGCCGACATTGCCGACCGCGGCATGATGCTCACCGGCGGTGGCGCACTCTTGCGTGACTTGGACCGCCTGTTGGCCGAAGAAACCGGCCTGCCGGTGCTGGTGGCCGAAGACCCGCTGACCTGTGTGGTGCGCGGTTGCGGCATTGCACTGGAACAGATGGAGCGCCTGGGTTCCATTTTCACGAGCGAATAAGCAGTACCGGACACAGCGATGCCACTCGGTACGCTGGACAGAGATCCTCCCCCCTTCTTCCGCCAGGGCCCTTCGGCCCTGTCCAAGTTGGCCGTCTGCAGCGCCTTGGCGCTGTTTCTCATGGTGGCCGATGCCCGCTTCAAGATGATGCAGCCCATGCGGGTGATGCTGGCTACGGCGCTTTACCCGGTGCAGTGGTTGGCCTTGCAGCCCGTGGTGCTGGTGCAGACTACGGCCACCTACTTCACCACCGTGGCGTCCGCCGAGTCAGCCCAGGAAGAGGCCCGCAAAAAACTCAGCCTGCAGTCCCTGCGTGCCATCCAAGTGGAGCAGCTGGAGCTGGAGAACCTGCGCTTGCGCAAGTTGCTCGACCTGTCGCCTCGCCTTGCCGCGCCGGCCAAGGCAGCCCAAGTCTTGTACGACGCGGCGGACCCCTTTACCCGCAAAGTGGTAATCAACAAGGGTTTGATGCACCAGCTAGCCCTGGGCTCGCCAGTGCTGGACGAAATGGGTGTCATTGGGCAGGTCACACGCGTGTACCCCACCATGAGCGAAGTCACCCTGATCACGGATCGCGACCACGCGATTCCGGTGTTGAACGCGCGTACCGGCGCACGTGGCGTGGCATTTGGTGACACCTCCACCCATGCCGATGCGCTGGAGCTGCGTTACATGGCCGCCAACGCCGATGTGGCTGTGGGTGATTTGCTGACCACCAGCGGCGTGGATGGCGTGTACCCACCCGGCCTGCCGGTGGCGCGCGTGGAAAAAGTGGAGCGTCAGGTGGATGCCGTGTTCGCGCGCATTTACTGCGTCCCGCTGGCCCTGGTGTCTGGCACCACCCATGTGCTGGTGCTGGACCCGCTGTCTGATCAGATGCCTGCGCGCCCAGCCTCAGAGCTGCAGGCGGCGTCACCCAAGGGAGCCGGATTACGATGATCATGCGTCCGGGTCAGCAGCTCTTGCTGCCTGCCAACCCCCTGTTCATCTGGGGAAGTTTGTTGGCGGCCCTGCTCCTCAATATGGTGAATAACATGGGGCTGTGGGGGCGTGCAGCCTGGGCGCCCGATGTGTTGGCTGTGGTGCTGGTGTTTTGGACGGTCCACCAACCCCTGCGCGTCAGCATCGGTGCCGCCTTTGTGTTCGGGCTGTTGATGGATGTGCACCAGGGCGGACTGCTGGGCCAGCATGCGATGGCCTATACGGTGCTGAGTTTCCTGGCGATTACCGTGCACCGCCGGTTGCTCTGGTTTACTGTGCCCTCGCAGGCGGCGCAAGTGTTGCCCTTGTTTGTGGTGGCCCATGCACTTGAGTTGTTGCTGCGCCTGTTGGGGGGCGGCACATTCCCGGGCTGGTGGGTGCTGTTGGCGCCGGTGCTGGAGGCAGCGTTGTGGCCCGTGGCCAGCGTGGTACTGCTGGCTCCCCAGCGCCGTGCCCCAGATCCCGATGCCAATCGGCCCCTGTAAGAACATGGCCCCCACGCTTGCCACTGCGTGTGCTGCGCTGCCCCCCCAAGGGGGCGGGTTCGCCTTGGGGCGGCCCGACAGCGAACCTGGCCTTCACGCCTGCTGCTGCGTGTGCTAAGTTGCCCTCGCACCTCTGACCCATGACCGAGCTTCGCAATGTTCAGGCCGATCTGGCCCGCTTTCGCACCCGGGTGTTTGTGGTCAGTGTGGTGGTGCTGTGCTGCTTTGTGCTGCTGGCTTTGCGCGTGGCGTATTTGCAGATCGTGCGCCATGATGACTTGCGGGCCCAAGCCGAGAGCAACCGCACTTCCATCGTGCCCATCGTGCCCAACCGCGGGCTGATCGAAGATCGCAATGGCGTGGTACTGGCCACCAACTACTCGGCCTACACGCTGGAGGTCACGCCTTCCAAGACCGGTGGCGTGGAAAAAACCATCGACGAACTGGCTAGCGTGATTGACATCACCCCGCGCGACCGGCGCCGGTTCAAGAAGCTCATGGAGGAGTCCAAGAACTTCGAATCCCTGCCGATCCGCACGCGCCTGACCGATGCCGAGGTTGCCCGTTTTGCGGCGCAACGGTTCCGCTTCCCCGGCGTTGAAATCAAGGCGCGCCTGTTCCGCAGCTATCCGTATGGGGAGTTGGCCAGTCACGTGATTGGATACATCGGGCGCATCAACCAGTCCGAGAAAGAGAAGATCGAGGACAGCGATGACCAGGCGAACTACCGCGGCACCGAGTACATCGGCAAGCTGGGCGTGGAGCAGAGTTTTGAGTCCACCCTGCATGGTGTGACCGGTGTGGAGCGCATTGAGACATCGGCTGGCGGGCGCGCCGTGCGCAAGCTGGCCAGCAATCCGTCTACGCCGGGCAATGTGGTGGTGCTGTCTATCGACATCAAGCTGCAGAAGCTGATCGAAGACATGTTTGGCACCCGCCGCGGTGCCTTGGTGGCACTCGACCCCAAGACCGGCGAAGTGCTGGCCTTTGTTAGCAAACCCACGTTTGACTCCAACCTGTTTGTCGAAGGCATTGACCAGGAAAACTGGCAGATGCTCAACGAGTCCATCGACAAGCCGTTGCTCAACCGCGCGCTGCGCGGCACCTACCCGCCGGGCTCCACCTACAAGCCCTTCATGGCCCTGGCTGCGCTGGAGACGGGTGCGCGCACACCGCAGACGCTGATCAATGACCCCGGTTTTTACATGTTCGGTGGCAACCGGTTTGGCAGCCCAGAGAACGAAAAGGGCGGCATCATGGACATGCGCCGTGCCATCGTGGAGTCCAGCAACGTCTATTTCTACTCTCTCGCTAATGAGTTGGGCGTTGACACCATGCACGACTTCATGAAGCCCCTGGGCTTTGGCCAGCACACCGGCATCGACATCCATGGCGAAGTGCGCGGCGTGTTGCCCAGCCAGGAGTGGAAGCGCAAGTACTACAAGCGCCCCGAGCAGCAGAAGTGGTACGCGGGGGAAACCATCTCGCTGGGCATTGGACAGGGCTACAACAGCTTCACCATGCTGCAGCTGGCGCAGGCCGTGGCCATCGTGGCCAACAACGGTGTGAAACACAAGCCGCAGCTAGTGATTGCCACCCAGGACGCGACCACCCGCATACGCACTCCGCTCCCCCCCGAGCCGCCGGTGGACCTGGGCTACAAGCCCGAGAACGTGGCGGTGATCCGTGACGCCATGGTTGGGGTCACGCAGGGCGGAACCGGCACCCGCGTGTTTGCGGGTGCGGGCTATGTGAGCGGTGGCAAAACCGGCACGGCGCAGGCCGTGAGTCTGGGCAAAAACCAGAAGTACAACGCCTCGGCCATGGAAGAGCACCAGCGTGACCACTCGTTGTATGTGGCGTTTGCCCCCGCGGCAGACCCCAAGATTGCATTGGCGGTGATTGTGGAGAACGCCGGCTTTGGCTCCGCATCGGCTGCACCGATTGCGCGTCGCGCCTTTGACTACTGGTTAATGGGGCAGTACCCCAGCGAGGAAGACTTGGCCGCTGTGAGCAAAGGCCAGGCCACGGCACCCATTGGCAAACCCCGTGTGGCGGCTGATCTGCCCTGGCCGCCAGCGCCACCGGCGCGTTGAGGGCGCTGGCCTAGAGACTGCGCACAAAGGCGTCGTAGCCGGTCTTGAGGATCAAGGCTGACACCACCACGATAAACATGCTGCGCACAAAGCCCGTGCCGTGCTTCAGGGCCAAGTGGGTGCCGGCCAGGCTACCCGCAACATTGGCCACCGCCATCACCACCACAAAGTGCCACCACACATGGCCCTTGAGTGTGAACAGGATGAGCGCTGCGAAGTTGGAGGCGGTGTTGAGCAGCTTGGCGCTGGCCGAGGCGTTGAGAAAATCGTAGCCCAGCACGCGCACCAGCAGGAAGACAAAGAAGCTGCCGGTACCCGGCCCGAAAAAGCCGTCGTAAAACCCGATGGTGGCACCAATGGCGCAGGCCACCAGCGCCTCGTGTTGCCCGGCAAACCTGGGGGTGTGGTGGCGGCCCAGGTCTTTCTTCGCCAGGGTGTAGGCCAGCACCAGCACCAGCACCACGGGCAGGGCCTTGCGCAGATGTTCCGGCGAAACCACCGTGACCAGCCAGGCCCCGCCCAGCGAGGCCATAAAACACACGGCAGCTGCCGGGGCAATGGCGTGCCACTGCATCTGCACGCGGCGCTTGTACTGCACGGTGGCAAAGGCGGTACCCCAGACCGAGGCGCCCTTGTTGGTGCCGAACAGCGTGGCGGGGTGGGCGTTGGGGAAGGTGGCGAACAGGGCGGGCGTCAGAATCAGGCCGCCTCCGCCCACAATCGCATCGACAAAGCCGGCCAGCAGCGAGGCCAGCGTCACAACAAACATTTCCATGGGGGCATTGTCGCATCCGGCCCTTTGCCCAAATTGCTATGAATTTAGGAGCTGTTTGCGCAGGTTTTATAAGGCCTAGAGGCCAAAAAGGCATAAAAAAAGCACCGGGAGTGCCGGTGCTTTTGTAAAACTGCATCGTGGTGTGCAGGGTTTGTTGTTGGTTTTAGCCGTCTCCTCGGCGTCGTTTCAAGCTTGGTCTTTGCAGACCTCGCAGTTGCTGTCAGGTCTGCGTTGCCATGCAATGTAGCCGCCCTGCGGGAGCCCGGCATCGGGACAAACCCTCTAACGCCTCAGCGTGCCGCGTCTTCTGCAATCCACTGCGCCGCCTTCTCCGCAATCATCAGGGCGGGGGAGTTGGTGTTGCCGCTGGTGATGAGTGGCATGACACCGGCGTCCACCACGCGCAGGCCGGCGACGCCGCGTACCTGCAGGCGGCTGTTGACCACCGCGCTTGCGTCATCGTCCCGGCCCATCTTGGTGGTGCCCACGGGGTGGAAGATGGTGGTGGCAATGTCACCGGCCAGTTGGGCCAGCTCGGCGTCGCTCTGGAACTGCGTGCCCGGCTTGTATTCCTCGGGCTGGTACTTCGCCAATGCCGGTTGCGCCACGATTTGGCGTGTCACACGCAGCGAGTCTGCGGCAATCTTGCGGTCCGCGTCAGTGCTCAGGTAGTTGGGTGCAATGGCAGGGGCATCCTTGAAGTCCGCGCTCTTGATTTGCACCGTGCCACGGCTGGTGGGATTGAGGTTGCACACACTGGCAGTGAAGGCATTGAAAGTGTGCAGCGGCTGGCCAAACGCATCCAGGCTCAGCGGCTGCACGTGGTACTCCAGGTTGGGTTGGGGCTGGCTGGCGTCGCTGCGGGTGAAGGCGCCCAACTGGCTGGGCGCCATGCTCATGGGGCCGCTGCGTTTGAGCGCGTATTCCAGCCCGATCTTGGCCTTGCCCCACAGGCTGTTGGCCTGGGTGTTGAGTGTGGGCGTGTTCTTGACCTTGAAGACCGCGCGAATTTGCAAATGGTCTTGCAGATTGGCGCCTACGCCCGGGGTGTCTTGCACCACGGGTACACCACGCGCTTGCAGCAGGTCCGCCGGGCCCAGGCCCGAGAGTTGCAGAATCTGCGGGCTGGCTACTGCACCGGCACACAGCAGCACCTCGGCGCGGGCCGTGGCTGTCACCATCTCGCGTCCATCCCACACCTGCACACCGGTGCAGCGCAGGCCCGCACCTTCGGCCTGTGGCTCCACCACCAGCTTGGCCACCTGGGCGCTGGTCCACAGCTCGAAGTTGGGGCGGGCGTAACACATGGGGCGCAAAAAGGCTTTGGCTGTGTTCCAGCGCCAGCCGGCCTTCTGGTTCACCTCAAAGTAGCCCACCCCTTCGTTGCTGCCGCGGTTGAAGTCGTCGGTGGCGGGGATTCCGGCTTGGGTCGCAGCCTGCGCAAACGCGTCCAGCACATCCCAGCGCAGGCGCTGTTTCTCCACGCGCCACTCGCCTCCCGCCTGGTGGTGGCGCAGCACGCGGCGGTAGTCGGTGCCGCTGTCGTGCAGCAGCGGGGAGGGCGTGCCCCGGGCGCCGTGCATGGCGTCGGCGCCCTTGTGGTGGTCTTCGTGCAGCTTGAAGTAGGGCAGGCTGTTCTCCCAGGTCCAGTTGGCGTCACCGGTCAGTTGGGCCCACTGGTCGTAGTCGCGCGCCTGGCCGCGCATGTAAATCATGCCGTTGATGCTGGAGCAACCGCCCAGGGTCTTGCCGCGCGGGTAGCGCAGGCTGCGGCCGTTCAGGCCCGCCTCGGCTTCGGTGGTAAACAACCAGTCGGTGCGCGGGTTACCAATGCAATAGAGGTAACCGACAGGGATGTGGATCCAGTGGTAATCGTCTTTGCGGCCGGCTTCAATTAGCAGTACACGTTTGGAGGCATTGGCACTCAGGCGGTTGGCCAGCAGGCAGCCGGCCGTGCCGGCGCCAATGATGATGTAGTCGAAGGTGGTGTCGCTCATGCCCCATGGTAATCATGAAATCCTCGCGCAAGCTGACGGGGTTCTCCGGTGGGTGTCCGCCTTGCAACGGCCGCGGGCCGCTGACACGGAGGGATGGGGTATGTCTTGCGGGTACCATGCGCTCCTTACCTACTCTTTGAATTCCCCTGTGGAGGACACCACCCCTCGTCTTGACATGCGCACTGCGGCCACCCGGTCCGTGCTGCACTTGCATGGGCGCTGGACGGCCGACCAACTGGCATTGCCCGCGGTGTGGCAGGGCTTGCCGCAGCAGCTGCAGCAGGCCGTGAAAGGCGGATGTGGCTGGGACCTGCGCGCGCTGCAGCGCCTGGACCATACCGGTGCCCAACTGCTGTGGAATGCCTGGGGCCACCAGTGGCCTGCCGAATTGAATCTCTTGCCCGACCAGCGTGCCATGTTGTTGCGGGTCGCGCAGTTCACCGCACCCGCACCGGCGCCCCTGCGTACCACCTGGCACACCGCTTACCTGGGCCTGGGGCGGCGTGTCATGGGCATGGTGCAACACCTGGGCGGCGCAGTTCGTTTGCTGGGCCAATTGGTGCTGGACCTGCTGCGTCTGGCACGCCATCCCCTGCAAGGGCCATGGCGCGATATCTCGGGCCACCTCTACCGCATTGGCGCTACCGCCATGCCCATCACCGCGCTGGTGGGCTTTCTGATTGGTGTGGTGCTGGCCTACCTGATGTCGCAGCAGCTGCGCCAGTTCGGGGCCGACGCTTTCATCGTCAACATCCTGGGTCTGTCGCTAATCCGCGAGCTCGGGCCAGTGCTGGCGGCCATCCTGATCGCCGGGCGCTCGGGCTCGGCCATTACCGCGCAAATTGGCGTGATGCGCGTGACCGAGGAGCTGGACGCCATGCGGGTGCTGGGCATTGCCAAGGGCTTTCGGCTGGTGATGCCGCGCACCGTGGCCATGGCGCTGGCCATGCCGCTGCTGTCGGTGTGGACCACCTTGGCTGCGCTCTTGGGTGGCATGCTGGCCGCTGACCTCGCCATGGGCCTCACGCCCGCCTACTTCATCACCGCGCTGCCCAAGACCGTGCAGATTGCCAACCTCTGGCTGGCCCTGGCCAAAAGCATGGTCTTTGGGGTACTGATTGCCCTGGTCGCTTGCCACTACGGCCTGCGCGTTAAGCCCAACACCCAGAGCCTGGGTGAGGGCACCACGGCCTCGGTGGTCACTTCCATCACCGTAGTGATATTGGTGGACGCCCTGTTTGCGGTGCTGTTCAAGGGAGTGGGCCTGTGAGTGCGCCGCTGGTGGTCGAGATCAACAAGCTGTGGTCGGTGTTCCGCGCCGAGGGGGTGCCCACTGTCATCCACCAAGACCTGGACCTGCAGATCGCGCAGGGCGAGCTGCTCTCCATTGTGGGGGGCTCGGGCAGTGGCAAGACCGTGCTGCTGCGCCAGATGCTGGGGCTGGAAACGCCGGCGCGCGGCAGCGTGACAGTGCTGGGCCACCCGGCCGCCGAGCTGGGCCGTGCCGGGGCGGCCAGCCGCGTGGGCATGCTGTTTCAACACGGGGCGCTTTTCTCGGCCTTCACGGTGCTGGAAAACATCGCCTTCCCGCTGCGCGAGCTGGGCACCTTGCCGGCCGACTTGGTGCGTGACGTGGCCATGGTCAAGCTGCAGATGGTGGGGCTGGACGCGCGCCACGCCCACAAGATGCCGGCCGACCTGTCGGGCGGCATGGTCAAGCGCGTGGCGCTGGCGCGGGCCTTGGTGATGGACCCGCCGCTCTTGCTGCTGGACGAGCCCACCGCCGGACTGGACCCGGACAGCGCCGATGGCTTCTGTACCCTGCTGCAAAGCCTGCACCGCGAGCTGGGGCTGACGGTGGTGATGGTGACACACGACCTGGACACAATCTTCGAGCTCAGCACCCGCGTGGCCGTGGTGGCGGACAAACATGTGGTGGTGGATGCGCCGCCGCGGGAGGTGGTGGGCTTTGCGCACCCCTTTGTGAATGACTTTTTCCGCGGTGGGCGCGGACACCGGGCGCAGGCCCTGTTGCACCTCACCCCGGATGGCGTGTAGAAAGACAGTCTTATGGAAAACAAATCCCATGCCTTTGCCGCTGGCGCCTTTGTGCTGGTGGTGGCGGCCCTGCTTGCAGCGCTGGCCGCCTGGCTCACGCGCGATACCGCCGAGCAGCGGGTGTTCGAGATCTCCAGCGCCGAGGGCGTGACCGGCCTGCAGCCCCAGGCTGGGGTGCGTTTCAAGGGAGTGCTGGTGGGCCGCGTCACCGACATTGCGCTGGACACCGTGCAGCGCGGCAATGTGTTGCTGCGCATTGCGGTCAACGAGCAGGCCCCCATCACCCAGTCCACCTTTGCCACGCTGGGGTTCCAGGGCGTCACCGGCCTGGCCTTTGTGCAGCTCGATGACAAGGGTGAGCAGCCCGCCGCGCTGGTGGCCTCCGGCAGCACGCCGCCCCGCATTCCCATGCGCCCCAGCATGGTGTCGCGCTTCACCGAACAAGGAGGCAATCTGCTCACGCAAATGGAGCAGGCCAGCGGCCGGGTCAACACCCTGCTCGATGTGGAGAACCAGAAGGCCCTGATGGGTGCGATCCAGCAGATGGGCCAGGCCGCCGCCAACGTCAGCACCCTGGCCCGCCGGGCCGACCAGGTGCTGGGCGTGCAAGCGGACGCCACGCTCAAAAGCATGCAAGCCACTTCCGAGCGGCTGGGCGCCAGCGCAGATTCGGTGCGCACCTCAGCCGCTGAATTCCAGCGCATGTCGCGCCGCATGAACGAGCCTGGCGGCACCTTGGACAAAATCGCCCAAAGCACCGATGCGCTGGCGCACACCAGCCGCCAGGTCAACGCCCAGCTGCTGCCCCGCCTGAACCGCGCCACCGACGACACCGCCCGCACCCTGCGCCAAGTAGGACGCGCGGCCGATGCGGTGGGCGACAGCCCGCAGTCCCTGCTGTGGGGCAAGGGCCAGGCCACGCCGGGCCCGGGCGAGCGCGGCTTTGTGGCCCCGGCGACGGCGGCTCCCTGAGTTTTGGATAGGTTTATTTGCTATGAAATTGGTAGCTTGTTGCGCATATTCCACGAGGGCTAGGGCCCTGTTTGGCTTGATTTTGACGGCCGCACTGGCCGGTTGCGGGGTTGTGCCCACGGCCGCTCCGCTGGCTGCGGTGTATGACTTGGGCCCTGGCACGGTGCAAGCGCTGCCCAGCAACCGCATGGCTCCGCTACCCACCCTGGCGCTGGGGGAGGTGCTGGCGCCCAGCGCGCTGGACACCCTGCCCATCATCTACCGCCTGGGCTATAGCGATGCCCAGCAACTGCGCCCCTACGCCCAGGCGCGCTGGAGCATGCCCCCGGCCCAGTTGCTGCGCCAGCGCGTGCGCGAGACCCTGGGTCAGCGCCGCGCGGTGCTCAACCTTGCCGATGGCGTGCTGGCCCCACCCGGCACGCTCACGCTGCGCCTGGAGCTCGAAGAATTCAGTCAGCTGTTTGATGCCCCGGCCAGCAGCACCGGTGTGCTGCGCCTGCGCGCCACGCTGACCCACCCCGCCCATGGCGGCGATGCCCTGCTGGCCCAGCGCAGTTTCGTGCTGCGCGAACCCGCCGCCAGCGCGGACGCAGCCGGGGGCGTGCGCGCCCTGACGGCGGCGGTGGACAGCGCCGTGCAGCAGCTTGACCAGTGGGTGCAGCAAACCCAGGCCGCCTTGCCGCCCCTGCCCCCCCATCTGCCGCCCCGTTAAGCCTGGCTCGCCCCTGTGCCCGATCTGCTCGAACTCACGCAGCTGCCGCTGTTCCCGCTGAACACGGTGCTCTACCCCGGCGGCTGCCTTCAGCTGCAGATCTTTGAGGTGCGTTACCTCGATTTGATGGGCAAATGCCACAAGACCGGCGCCCCCTTTGGCGTGGTGTCGCTCACGCAAGGGTCGGAGGTGCGCCGAGCTGACCCAGAGGCACCCAGTGGCGACGGCTTTGCGCACGAGGCCTTTGTCGACATCGGCACACTGGCCACCATCACCGAGTTTTCCAGCCCGCAGCCGGGGTTGATGGTGGTGCGCTGCACCGCCGGGGAGCGGTTTCGAATCACCCAGCGCAGCCGCATGAAGCACGGGCTGTGGGTGGCCGATGTGCAAACCCTGCCTGCCGATGTGCCTAGCCCCGTGCCGCCCGATTTGCAGCTGGTGCCGCAGGCCCTGCAGAACGTGATTGCGCAACTGCAGGCCCGGGGCAGCGCGTTGCCCGCAGCACTGCAGCCTCCCCACCGGCTGGACGATTCTGGCTGGGTCGCCAACCGCTGGTGCGAGCTGCTGCAGCTGCCCCCCGAACTCAAGCAAAGCCTGATGCAGCTGGACAACCCGCTGCTGCGGCTGGAGCTGGTGGGCGACTTCCTGGGCCGCGCCGGCATCAGCGGCTAAGGCCGCCTTAGCCGGCCAGCGCCGGGAACAGCTTGGTCAGCCCGTCGGTCATCACCTCCACCGCCAGCGCGGCGAGGATCAGACCCATGAGCCGGGTCATCACATTGATGCCGGTTTTGCCCAGAAAACGGGCAATCGGTTCGGCCAGCGAGAAGCACAAGGCCGTGGCCAGCGCAACCACCACACCGTAGCCCACCAAGGTGCTAAGGGCCCAGAAGGTTTTGGCCTTGTCGGCATAAATCACCACGGTGGACATGGTGGCCGGGCCGGTGAGCAAGGGGATGGTCAGCGGCACCACGGCAATGCTGGCACCCATCGCGGCCTTCTCGGCGCCATCTTCCAGCTCGTGGGTGTTGGTCTTGGCTTCGGCTGGCTGCGCGTTGAGCATATTGAGTGCACTGGTCAGCAGCAGCATGCCGCCACCGACCTGAAAGCTGGCCAGCGAGATGCCAAAAAATTCCAGGATGTGCAGGCCCGCCACGGCACTGATGGCAATCACCACAAAGGCGCTGAACGACGACACCCACACGGTGTGGCGCCGCTGGGCCATATCGAAGCCCTGGGTGTAATGGATGAAAAAGGGCACGATGGCGAGCGGGTTCACGATGGCCAGCAAGGTCACCAGCGGTTTGAGGTCCATACGGCGTGTCCTGGGGAAGCAAGGGTGGCGGCATGGTACTGCACCTGTGTGCTGCAAGGAATGGGAAAACACGCTACAAACCCGCTGCGTACCGATAAACATCTTTTTTGGCCGGAGACCCCCATGCAGACACCCCCGCGTACCTTCTGGCGCGCACGCCTCGTCGTCGTGTGCCTGCTGGTTGGCCTCTGTGAACAGGCCCAGGCGGCTGACTACACCGGTCCGCTGTTCGACGCCCATATGCACTACAACGTGGAGGCGCAGCAGCCGCATCCGATTCCTGATGTGCTGGGTCGCATGCAGCGCAGCGGGGTGCGTGCCGTGCTGGCCAACTCTCGCCCCAACGACGGCACGCGCGCGCTCACCGAAGCCGGTGCGCAGACCCAGGCCGCTGGCGTGGCCGTGGTGCCGCTGGTGCGCCTGTACCGCAACCGCGACGACTATGGAAGCTGGTTCCAGGACCCCACGATCTACGAGATGGTGCAAGCCGAGCTGGCGCGTGGCACGGCGGCGGGCCCCTACCGCGGCATTGGCGAGTTCCACCTCTACGACAGTGCCAATGCGCGCGGCAAAGTGGCACAGCAACTCATGGCGCTGGCCGACCAGCGTGGTCTGGTGGTGCTGGCGCATGTGGACGACGCTGCCATTGATTTGCTGATGGCGGCCACGCCCTCCGCGGGGAAAACCACGCGCCTCATCTGGGCGCACACCGGCATCGGCGGTGCATCGGTCGAACGTGTGCGGGGCTTGCTGGCCCGCTACCCGGCGCTGATGGGGGAGCTGTCCTACCGCCCGGGCCTCACCTGCGCCGGTGCACAGGGTGCCACGGTGTTGTGCCCGGAATGGCGCGCGCTGGTGCTGGAATATCCCGACCGGTTTTTGCTGGGCTCGGACACCTGGATCAACCCCCGCTGGCAGTACTACGAAGCCCAGATGCAGGAGTACCGCAGCTGGCTGGGGGACTTGCCACCGGTGGTCGCCCGCAAGGTGGCCTGGGAGAACGGCGCACGCATGTTCGGCCTGCCTCTGCAGCCCTGAGCCGCATCAAGGCTTAGCGCCCGCCGCCCACGTCCAGAATGGCACCCGTGGTGTAGCTGGCCGCATCGCTCAGCAGCCAGACGATGGCATTGGCAACCTCTTGCGCAGTGCCGGGCCGTTGCATCGGCACTTGCGGGGCCAAGCGCTGGGCGCGGTCGGGCTGGCCGCCGCTGGCGTGGATCTCGGTGGCAATGATGCCCGGGCGCACGGCGTTGACGCGCACGCCCTCATCCGCCACCTCGCGCGCCAGGCCCACGGTGAAGCTGTCGATGGCGCCCTTGCTGGCTGCGTAGTCCACATACTGGCCCGGTGAGCCCAGTGTGGCCGCCACGCTGGAGACATTGACGATGGCGCCACCGCTGCCACCATGGCGGGTGCTCATGCGCCGCACCGCTTCGCGCGCGCAGACCATGCTGCCCAGCACGTTGGTGTTGAGCATGCGTTGCATGCGCGCCACCGACATGGCCTCTACCTTGCTGGCCACGTCCACCACACCGGCGTTGTTCACCAGCGCCGTAAGGGGCCCCAGCTTGGCGTCGACCTTGGCAAACATGGCCAACACCTCGGCCTCCACGGCCACGTCCGCTTTCACCGCGATGGCATTGCCACCTTGGGCGCGGATCTGGCGCACCACCTCGTCAGCGGCCAGCGAGTTGTCGCGGTAGTTCACGGCCACGGCATAGCCGGCCTGCGCCAAGGAGAGGGAGGTGGCTGCGCCAATGCCACGGGATGCGCCGGTCACGAGTGCGATAGCTTGCATGGCAGCATGGTAGCGCGGCGGGTTTTGCGGTATGTTCTTGCCATGCTCAACAGCCAAACCTTCGCAGCCTATTGGTCTGCTCCCATGGTGGAGGCCAATGTGTTTGTGCTTTTGCACCTGCTGGGGGCGCTGGTGCTGGGGCTTATGGTGGGCTACGAGCGTTCGTACCACGGGCGTGCGGCGGGCATGCGTACGTATGGGCTGGTGTGTATGGCGTCAGCGGCGCTTGCCGTCATGGGCGGTTACTCCCACTTCTGGTACGGCGGCATGAGCACCACGCTCTTCAGCAATGGCGATTTATCGCGGGTGATGCAGGGCATCCTGACCGGCATCGGCTTTCTGTGCGCTGGCGTGATCATGAAAGAGGGTTTCAACATCAGCGGGCTGACCACGGCGGCGTCGCTCTGGGCTTCGTCGGTGATTGGCATTTTGGTCGGCGTGGGCCTGTATGCGGCGGCCATGTCGCTGGCGTTGCTCAGCGCGTTTTGCATGGTCTGGGTGTCCAAGCTGGAGAGCTGGCTGCCATCGCGGCAGGCGGTGGCCATCCGCCTCACGTTTGACCCCGGCTACCGGCCGGTGGAGGCTGCCTTGCGCGCCATGGCGCATGAGCGGGGCTACGACATTGCCGGTGGCACCATCGTGATTTCGATGGACGAGGACGCCTTCACCTGGAACTTTGTGGCCGTGGCGCGTAGCCGCAAAAAGATGGCTCCGATTTCCGAGCTGGCATCAGAAATGGGCCAGTTCCCCGGGGTGCAGCGCTTCCATGTGGCCTACGCGCGCAACTGATTGTTAGGTGTTACTTTTTTGAGGAGTCTGTATGGAGATGTCGATGGGTAGCTGGGCGCGTTCGTTGCGCCGTGTGGGGGTGCTGGCGGCCATGCTGGCGGTGGGTGTGGTGCAGGCCCAAAGTGGCCCGGTGCGGCTGATGGTGGGGTTCCCGCCCGGCGGCGGCACCGACGCGATTGCCCGCACGCTGGCCGACAAGCTCAAAGACCAGCTGGGCATGCCGGTGGTGGTGGACAACAAGGCCGGTGCCGGTGGCCAGCTGGCGGCGCAGGCCCTGAAGGCCGCCGCGCCCGATGGCCTGACCCTGTTCCTCTCGCACGACCACACCATCTCCATCCTGCCCCAGGTGGTGAAGAACCCGGGGTATGACCCGGTCAAGGATTTTGTGCCGGTAGCCGGGTTTGCTACCTTTGTGAACGCACTGGCCGTGTCGGGCGGCACACCCGCCAAGTCGGTCAACGAGTACGTGGCCTGGGTCAAGGCGCAAGGTGCGGGCAAGGGGACGGTGGGGGTGCCTGCGCCGGCCTCTACGCCAGAGTTCCTGGTCAAGGTGATTGGCCAAAAGTATGGGCTGGATCTGCAGTCCGCGCCCTACCGCGGCAGCGCGCCCATGATGGCCGACATGCTGGGCAACCAGATCGCCGCTGGCACGGGCTCGGTGCCCGACTTCATTGAAAACCACAAAGCCGGCAAGATCCGTGTGGTGGCGGTATTGGGTGGCGCGCGCCAAGCCATCTTGCCCGATGTGCCCACTTTTGCCGAGTTGGGACTGGTGGGTTTTGAGGACCTGCCGTACTACGGCATCTTTGCCCCGGCCGGCACGCCCAAAGCGAGCATCGACAAGTTCTCTGATGCCCTGGCCAAGGTATTGACCCAGCCCGATGTCAAAGAACGCCTGACTGCCATGGGCCTGACAGTTGGCTTCATGGACCAGGCAACGCTGGCCAAGCGCGAGCAGGCGTACACCAAGGTGTGGGCCAAGTTGATCAAGGACAGCGGGTTTGTGGCGCAATGACGGGCGCTAGCGTGAACCTGACCGCCGCCGATGGCTTCGTCTTCCCCGCCTATGTCGCCCGCCCTGACGGTCCGCCGCGCGGGGGCATCGTGGTGTTGCAGGAGATCTTCGGCATCAACGCCCACATCCGTGCCGTTGCCGATGGCTATGCCGCCGACGGCTACCTGGCCATTGCCCCGTCCACCTTCCACCGGGTGCAGCCCGGCGTGGAGCTGGGCTATACGCCCGAGGACGTGGCCGCCGGGGTCCGGCTCAAGGCGGCGGTCGAGGGCTTGCCCGCGCCCGGTGTGCTGCAGGATGTGCAGGCTGCCGTGAACATGGCGGCCGAGGCGGGGCCTGTGGGCGTGGTGGGCTACTGCTGGGGTGGCTTGCTAACCTGGCGTGCCGCCAGCCTGCTCACGGGCATCCGCGCAGCGGTGCCCTACTACGGCGGGGGCATGACCACACCGACCGAAATCGCACGCCAACCGCGCTGCCCGGTGCTGGCCCATTTTGGCGACCAGGACCACGCGATTCCGCTGGAAGGTGTCCAGGCCTTTCAGGCCGCGCATGCCGGGGTCCAGGTGGAGATCTACCAGGCCCAGCATGGCTTCAACTGCGATCACCGGGCGGCATTTGACACCGACGCGGCCGCGCTGGCGCGTGAACGCACGCTGGCGTTTTTCGCGCAGCACCTGCAGGGCTAGTCGACAGGGTCGTTATTGCGGCAATCCGTAGCGGGCCAGAGTGCGGCGCACCACTCCATCCCGCACCAGTTGCTTCATGGCGTTTTGCCATAGCAGGGCCTCGGACTCCGGGATATCCAGCGATCCACCCAGCCAAATTTCGCCATATTCCAGTGGTTTGCTCAGCCGTAGCTGGCTGCTGGCAATGCCATAGTCAGCCAGCACGGCGAGGTTGATGGCGTCACCGCCGTAGATGGCATCGGCCATGCCACGCTCCAGCATACGGGCCATGTCGAGCACCGAGTTGGCGGGCACGATGTGCTTGAAATGGCGGCTGATCAGCTGTCCTTCATTGGGCGAACCACGCAACACGGCGATACGCAAGTCGCGCAGCCGGTCTACGGTGTCCACCGGGACCGAAGCGCTGCGCAAGGCGATGAAGACAAACTGCTGGCGGTACAGCTTGACCAGCCAGCGGTAGTGGGCCTCTCGCTCGGGGGTGCGAGTCAGGGGCAGCACCAGCGTGCGTGGCTGGGTGCTCACCAGGTTCAAGGCCCGGGTCCAGGGGTAGAACTGGATGGGCGGTGGCTCCCCCAGGCGCTGCGCCATCTCACGTACCAAGGTGCCCAGGGCCCCGGGGGCCTCGGGGCCTGACTCGGCCGTGAACGGCGGCAGGTTGCCACTGACGATTTGGTAGGGGGGCAGGGTGTCGGCGTTGACCTGCAGGGCGAGTGCCAGCAGCATCAGGGTGAGCAGGGAGCGCAGCGGAAAAGCCATGGTGTTTTTCTGAACAACGCAACCAGTGTAGCGTCGCGTGTCACGCCCTGGGCCCGTTTAGCGTTCGGAGCGCGCCAGGTAACGCTTGCGCCAAAAGAACACTGCCAGCACCAACGCCGTCAGCCCCATGCTGGCCAGGGCCAACCAGAAGCCGCTTTGCTGGTGCAGCAGCGGGATGAAGTCGAAGTTCATGCCAAAAATGCCGGCAATCAGGTTCAGTGGCAGAAAAATGGCGGTGAGCACCGTGAGCGTGCGCATGATGTCGTTGGTGCGGCTGCCCTGCACGCTGAAATGCATCTGCACCGCAGTTTCCACGCTTTGCTCCAAGCGGCGCACATGGTGCACCACCCGTTCGATATGTTCCAGCACGTCGCGGCTGCGCACCTGCAGAAGCTCGCGCTCCCGCGCGTCGGCGGGGCTCGCGGGTTCGGGCCAGGTCTTGATGGCCTCGATCCAGTCTTGCACGCTGGAGCGCTGCTCCTCACACACGTCGTCGAGCTGGTGCAGCGCCATGCGCGCGTCCAAGAGCGAGCCCCAGTTGCTGAAGCGCGTACGCGGGCTCAGCAGCTCGGTTTGCCAGTGGTCCAGCTGCTGGGTCAGCTCTTTGCGCAAGGCCAGGTAGCCGTCCACCATGTGGTTGACGATGCGCAGCATCAGGTCGGCCGGGCTGGTGGGCAGGCGCGCGCCGGCCGCACGCGACTCGTGGCTGGCGGCCTGCAGCAGCTTGGCGGCATAGGCGTCACGCACAGCGCAGTCGGTCGGGTGCACGGTGAGCAGCACGCGGTCAAACACGGCAAACCCCACGGGGCTGGTGTCAATGCGCCGCAGGATGGGAGGGCCGCCGCGCTTGGGTGCCATATTCAGCGGCTGGCCGGGGTGTTCCAGGTCGGTCGGGCGGTTGCCTGCGGCCAGGCGGCGGAACACCAGCACGTCGTACTGCGAGGTGTAGTCGTAGTGCGAGGGCAACTGGTTGTTGATCAAGTCGGAGATGTGCAGGTCCACCAGCTGTACGCCGCACAGGGCCTGTAGCGTGGCTTGCACCTCCAATTGCGACACCTCAAATTCGCGCCGAGCGCAAGCAATCCACACATAACTCTCTGGGGGCAGACCCTGGGCCGAGAGCGCGGCCAAGTCCGGGCTCTCGGTCACGCTGTTGGTTTGGATGTGGAAGATGCGCATGGATGTCGAATTTATAGATAAAAAGTGCCCCTGGCGCCCGTTAAATATGCGCGAGCAGCTCCTGTTTTTATAGCGTTATTCGCGCAAGGCCTTGGCTGCGTCGATCGCAAAATAGGTCAACACCCCGTCCGCCCCCGCGCGCTTGAAGGCCAGCAGGCTCTCCAGCATCACCGCGTCATGGTCCAGCCAGCCGTTTTGCGCGGCGGCCTTGAGCATGGCGTATTCGCCGCTCACCTGGTAGGCGAAGGTCGGTACCTTGAATTCATCCTTCACGCGGCGCACCACGTCCAGGTAGGGCATGCCGGGCTTGACCATCACCATGTCCGCGCCTTCGGCAATGTCCATCGCCACTTCACGCAGGGCTTCGTCGCTGTTGCCGGGGTCCATCTGGTAGACCTTTTTGTTGCCCTTGCCCAGGTTGCCGGCCGAACCCACCGCGTCCCGGAAGGGGCCATAGAAGGCGCTGGCGTACTTGGCGCTGTAGGCCATGATGCGGGTGTGCACCAGCTTTTCGGCTTCCAGTGCCGCACGGATGGCGCCAATGCGCCCGTCCATCATGTCGCTGGGCGCCACAATGGCCACACCGGCGCGGGCCTGGGTCAGCGCCTGCTGCACCAGCTGGGCCACGGTCTCTTCGTTCAGGATGTAGCCGTTTTCCTCGGGCCGGGTGTCGGGCAGGCCGTCCTGGCCATGGGTGGTGAAGGGGTCCAGCGCCACGTCGGTCATCACGCCCAGGTCGGGGAATTCCTTCTTCAGCGCCCGCACTACGCGTGGCACCAGGCCGTCGGGGTTCAGCGCCTCGGCGCCGTCATACGTTTTGAGCGATTGGTCCACCACCGGGAACAGCGCCATCACCGGAATGCCTAGTTTCACGCATTCTTCTGCCACGGGCAGCAGCAAATCCAGACTCAAGCGCTCCACGCCGGGCATGGAGGCAATCGGCACACGCTGCTGTTTGCCGTCCACCACGAACACCGGGTAAATCAGGTCGTGGGCGGTCAGCGTGTTTTCGCGCACCAGGTTGCGGGTGAAGCTGTCGCGGCGCAGGCGGCGCGGCCGGCCGGCGGGGAAGGGGGCGTAGGTGGTCATGGGGAAAATTGTGCCTGATTCCCGGAGGTCGCCCTGGTGCTGGCCCGACGGGGCGGTGGAGCAATACCACAGCGACTAGAGAGGGATTTACAAAAAAATGCTTGTCACACGGCCGCAACATTGCTAAATTCCACCCCGGATAGCTTGCTATCCCCCGCTTTTCCTCCCTGAGCGGGGCCTTGATGTGTGACAGCAAATAGGCTTACCACCCCAGCCCACGTGCTGGGGTTTTTTTTGCCTGTACTTTGGTTGGTTCGTCTGGCGCTGGTGCGGGATGGCCGGGCGTTTTGCTCCGTGTCCCCCGGCCTGCGGCCTCCTCCTTTACCTACGCAAAACGCCCAGCCATCCCGCACCCGGGGTATTGCTGTCGTGGTGTGCAAGTCCCGGAGCAGTAGGGGGTACACGAGCGGAGGCACTCACACCGCCTCTGCTGCGGGCGCCAGCAAATGGCAGCACCAACGACTACACTTTCCCCATGCTCTGGGTCAAAGCCTTCCACATCGTCTTCATCGCCAGCTGGTTTGCTGGTCTGTTCTACCTTCCCCGTATCTTTGTGAACCTGGCCCTGGTGCCGCCGGGGTCCGAGGCCGAGCGGGCGCGCCTGCTGCTGATGGCGCGCAAACTTCTGCGCTTTACCACCATCTTGGCGGTTCCCGCCATCGGCTTGGGCACGTGGCTTTGGCTGGGGTATGGCATAGGCCGCGGGCCCGGCAACGGCTGGATGCACGCCAAACTGCTGGTTGTCCTCTTGGTCGTGGGTTACCACCATGGCTGCGGCGTGCTGCTGCGCAAACTGGAGGCTGGCACGCTGCAGCGCAGCCACGTCTGGTTCCGCTGGTTCAACGAAATTCCGGTGCTGATGCTCACGGCCGCTGTGTTGCTGGTGGTCGTCAAACCTTTCTGACGACCCAAGTACACAGCATGCACAAATCTGCCGCATGGCCCCTGGCTTGGCTGTATGCCGGCTTGGTGGTGTATGCGAGCTGCTACCCCTTTGTGGACTGGCGTGACCAGGGCATTGCGCCCTGGGAGTTTATGTTCGCGCCGATGGCCCGCTACTGGACCGGATTTGATGTTGGTGTGAATGTGGTGGGCTACGTGCCCCTGGGCGCGCTGTTGGCCCTGGGGGCCTTGCGCACCCGGCGCAGCCATTACCCGGTCGCCGGGGCAGTGCTGGTGGCCACCCTGCTGTCGCTGGTGATGGAGGCGTTGCAAAGCTACCTGCCTGCCCGCATTCCGTCCCGTGAGGATTTTTTGCTCAACGCGCTGGGGGCAGCCATCGGAGCCTGTGGCGCCTTGCTGCTGGAGCGCTGGGGCGCGATTGATCGGTGGAGTAAGGTGCGGGCGCGCTGGTTTGTGCCGCATTCGCGCGGGGGCTTGGTGCTGCTGGCTCTGTGGCCTGCGGCGCTGCTCTTTCCTGCGCCGGTGCCGCTGGGGCTGGGCCAGGTGCTGGAGCGTGTGGAGCTGGCGCTGGCCGACTGGCTGAGCGACACGCCCTATCTGCACTGGTTGCCCGCGCGGGACACTGAGCTCACGGCGCTGGCACCAGGCACCGAAATGTTGTGTGTGGCGCTGGGGTTGTTAATTCCTTGCCTGCTGGGGTTTTGCATAGTTCGCCCGCTGTGGCGGCGGCTGGTGTTGGTGGGGGGGCTGGTGCTGCTGGCGGTGGCGGTGACGGCGCTGTCGGCCGCCATGAGCTGGGGGCCGGTGCACGCCTGGGCATGGCTCGATTTACCGGCCCAGTGGGGGCTGTTGGTGGGGGTGCTGCTGGCGGTGGGGCTCGCTTTTATGCCCTGGCGCGGCGGCGCAGCATTGGCCCTGGTGGCTTTGGGGCTGTACATCAGCGTGCTGAACCAGGCACCCGAAAGCCCGTATTTCGCCCAGACCTTGCAACATTGGGAGCAGGGGCGTTTTATCCGTTTCCATGGGCTGGCGCAGTGGCTGGGCTGGCTCTGGCCGTACGGTGCCCTGGTGTATTTGTTGGCGCAACTGGGGCGGCGCAGCGAGGAAACCTAAAATCCCCGCATGACCGACGCCAACACCCCTCAGAGCTCGTATTACGAGCGACACATCTTCTTTTGCCTGAACGAACGCACCAACGGCGAAGCCTGCTGCGCACAATTTCAGGCCCAGGCGGCGTTTGACCGCTGCAAGCAGCAGGTCAAGGCGGCGGGATTAGCCGGCCCAGGCAAGGTGCGGGTCAACAAGGCGGGGTGCTTGGACCGCTGCGCCGCAGGTCCGGTGGCGGTGGTGTACCCCGAAGCGGTGTGGTACAGCTTTGTCGATGTGCAGGACATTGACGAGATTGTTGAGTCCCACCTCAAAAACGGCAAGGTGGTTGAGCGCTTGCTGACACCGGCCCATTTGGGACGTTAATTTCAAGCCAAATTGGCCTCTGGCCCCCGTAGATATTGCGCAAACAGCTATTGTTTTGATAGTGACTGAATGAACGCCTCGACCCAAAAATTCACCCTGCCCGGGCCCACAGGGGGGCTGGAGGCGTTGCTCGACGTGCCGCCGGAGGAGGGGGTGCCACGCGGCACCGCCGTGATTGCCCACCCGCACCCGCTGTTTGGCGGCACCATGGAGAACAAGGTGGTGCAAACCCTGGCACGGGCCTTCGTGCTGTCGGGCTGGCGCGCGGTTCGCTTCAATTTCCGGGGCGTGGGCGCCAGTGAGGGTGTCTACGATGAAGGGCGTGGCGAGCTGCAAGACCTGCTGGCCGTGGTGGCCCACAGTGCGCCGGACGGCGCGCTGGCACTGGCGGGCTTCTCTTTTGGCGCTTTTGTTACCAGCCATGCCGTTGCTACCTTGGCCGCCCGCGACCCTGCGGCAGTGGTGCTGGTCGGAACTGCCGCCAGTCGCTTCGCTGTAGCCCCCATTGCCCCTGAACTGCACGAGCGTACGCTGGTGCTGCACGGCGAGGCCGACGACACCGTGCCCCTGGCCGATGCCATGGCCTGGGCGCGTCCCCAAACCCTGCCCGTGACGGTGGTGCCCGGAGGCGGTCACTTCTTTCATGGACAATTGCCGCTTCTGCGCAGTCTGGTCGCGCGCCATTTGCGCGCCGTGTGAGTTTTTCCTCCTTTTTCTACCTCCCATGAAATCTTTCATTGCGGCCTTGTTGGCCTCTGTGTGCTTGGCCGTTTCCGCCCAAGTGCCCCAGCCCCCTGAAATTGCGGCCCGCGCCTATATGCTGGTGGATGTGACCGCCAACCAGATCCTGGCCTCCAAGGACATGGACATGCCGGTCGAACCGGCCTCCTTGACCAAGCTGATGACGGCCTATTTGGTGTTTGATGCCTTGCGCAGCAAAAAAATCGACTTCAAGCAGGCCCTGCCGGTGAGTGAGCGCGCCTGGAAGATGCCGGGTTCTCGCATGTTTATTGACCCCAAGATGCAGGTGCCGGTGGAAGACTTGATCAAAGGCATGATTGTGCAAAGCGGCAACGATGCCACCATGGCGTTGGCCGAGGGCGTTGGCGGCACCGTTGAGCGCTTTGTCCAAATGATGAACGAGCAGGCCAAAGTGCTGGGCATGAAAAATTCGGGTTTCAAGAATCCTGAAGGCCTGACCGAAACGGGTCATACCACCACAGCGCGTGACCTGAGCATTTTGGCCAGCCGCCTGATGTCGGACTTTCCAGAGTACGTGCATTTTTATGCCATTAAGAAGTACCGCTACCCTGGCACCCCTGCGGCCAACGACAGCAACCGCAACCTCTTGTTGTTCCGCGATCCATCCGTGGACGGCCTGAAAACCGGCCACACCGACGCTGCGGGCTACTGCCTGGTCGCCACCGCCAAGCGCGATTTCCCCCATTTGGTCTCAGCTGGTGCCCCCGCCGGTTCGGCCGCCGTGTCTGGCAGCCGCCGCCTGTTGTCGATTGTGTTGGGGGCTGACAGCGAAAATGCCCGCGCCAACGAATCCCAAAAGCTCCTCAACTGGGGCTACGCGGCGTTTGAGGCGGTCAAGTTGTTTGATGCCAACCAGGCGGTTGTGACTCCCAAAGTCTGGAAAGGCAGCGTTTCTGAAGTGAAGGTAGGTAAACCCCAGGCGTTGATCGTTGCGGTGCCTGCCGGGACCGCCAGCCGCCTGAAAACCGAAGTGGTGCGTAACGAGCCCGTGGTGGCGCCAGTCGCTGCGGGTCAGCAGTTAGCGACTTTGCGGGTGCTCGCAGGCGAGCAAACGGTGGCCGAAGTGCCACTGTTCGCACTCAATCGGGTGGATCAGGCCGGTATTCTGGGCCGGGCGTGGGACGGTATCCGTCTGTGGATTCGCTGAGGTTTGCGCACCTGTATTGCGCGTAAATCCTTGATCTGATACATTAGAAGGCTTTTCGGAAATTCCGAAGGGATTCACGTTTTCATTTAGTTTCAAACGTTTAGGGACGTTTTTCAATGCCAACCATTAACCAACTCGTGCGTCAAGGCCGTGAGGTCGAGACCATCAAGTCGAAGAGCCCTGCGATGCAGAACTCTCCGCAGCGTCGCGGTGTGTGCACCCGTGTGTACACCACAACGCCTAAAAAACCTAACTCCGCTCTGCGTAAAGTTGCCAAAGTGCGCTTGACCAACGGTTTTGAGGTGATTTCCTACATCGGCGGCGAAGGCCACAACCTGCAAGAACACAGCGTTGTGCTGGTTCGCGGCGGTCGTGTCAAAGATTTGCCCGGTGTGCGTTACCACATCGTCCGCGGTTCGCTGGACTTGCAAGGCGTGAAAGACCGCAAGCAGTCTCGTTCCAAGTACGGTGCGAAGAAGCCAAAGGCCAAATAATTTGACCTGGGTCCACGGCTGCAAAGCTTTGGTTCCGAAAAATAAGAGGTGTTTGTTTGCTGCGTGGCGCAGTAGATGAACGAAGTGACCCGCTGTTTGGGTCGAGTAAGTGAGAGTCTTATTGATTAACTCTCGCGGTACCTGTAAAGGTGCCAACTGAAGCAAAGAGGTGAAAAAATGCCACGTCGTCGCGAAGTCCCTAAACGTGAAATTCTGCCGGATCCTAAGTTCGGCAATGTAGAGCTGTCCAAATTCATGAACGTGATCATGGAAGGCGGCAAGAAGGCTGTAGCCGAGCGCATCATTTATGGTGCTCTCGAGCTGATCGCCAAGAAGCACCCTGATAAAGACCCGGTGGAAGCTTTCACCGTTGCTATCAACAACGTCAAGCCCATGGTGGAAGTGAAATCCCGCCGCGTGGGTGGTGCCAACTACCAGGTGCCTGTTGAAGTGCGCCCTGTTCGTCGTTTGGCTCTGTCCATGCGCTGGATCAAGGAAGCTGCCCGCAAGCGTGGAGAAAAATCCATGGCTCAGCGCTTGGCCAACGAAATGTTGGAAGCCACCGAAGGCCGTGGCGGCGCCATGAAAAAGCGTGACGAAGTCCACCGCATGGCAGAAGCCAACAAGGCCTTCTCCCACTTCCGCTTCTAAGAGCGGACCCCGCGGCTTTCAAGTGGTGGGGTGGCTCCCGCAGCGCAATAGCGCTGTCATGCGGGTTATCCACACTTTGAAGGCCGCACGCCATGCTGCGCTGTGCAGCTGGCGGTTTACAGAATTTGATCAACCAAGGATCCATCATGGCTCGCACTACCCCCATTGAGCGCTACCGCAACATCGGTATTTCTGCGCACATTGACGCCGGCAAAACCACCACGACCGAGCGTATTCTTTTCTATACCGGCGTGAACCACAAAATCGGCGAAGTGCACGATGGTGCTGCCACCATGGACTGGATGGAGCAAGAGCAAGAGCGCGGTATCACCATTACCTCCGCTGCTACAACATGCTTCTGGAAGGGCATGGACACGTCTTTCCCCGAACACCGCATCAACATCATTGACACCCCCGGACACGTGGACTTCACGATTGAAGTAGAGCGTTCCATGCGCGTGCTGGATGGCGCTTGCATGGTGTACTGCGCTGTGGGTGGCGTGCAGCCTCAGTCTGAAACCGTGTGGCGTCAGGCTAACAAGTACAAGGTGCCCCGTCTGGCCTTTGTGAACAAGATGGACCGTACCGGTGCCAACTTCTTCAAAGTTGTGGACCAGATGAAGCTGCGCCTGAAGGCCAGTCCTGTGCCTATCGTGATCCCTATCGGCGCTGAAGAAAACTTCACCGGCGTGGTGGACCTGCGCAAGATGAAGGCCATCATTTGGGACGAAGCTTCCCAGGGTATGAAGTTCACCTTCGAAGACATTCCCGCTGACCTCGTGGCAACCGCCAACGAGTGGCGCGAAAAGATGGTCGAAGCTGCTGCTGAAGCCTCTGAAGAGCTGATGAACAAGTACCTCGAAGAGGGTGAGCTGAGCGAAGAAGAAATCACTGCTGGTCTGCGCGCACGTACCATTGCTGGCGAAATCCAGCCCATGCTGTGCGGCACTGCGTTCAAGAACAAGGGTGTGCAGCGCATGCTGGACGCCGTGATCGAACTGATGCCCTCTCCTCTAGACGTGAAAGCCATCAAGGGCTTTGACGAAGAGGAAAAGGAAATTACCCGCAAGGCCGATGACAACGAAAAGTTCGCTGCCTTGGCATTCAAGCTGATGACTGACCCGTTCGTGGGCCAGCTGACTTTTGTGCGCGTGTACTCTGGCGTTCTGAAGAAGGGCGACACCGTTTACAACGCGGTGCGCGGCAAGAAAGAGCGTATCGGTCGTATCGTTCAAATGCACGCCAACAACCGCGAAGAAGTTGATGAAATTCGCGCGGGCGACATTGCTGCTTGCGTGGGTCTGAAAGACGTGACTACGGGCGAAACCCTGTGCGATCCCTCTGCTGTGATCACGCTGGAGCGCATGGTGTTCCCCGATTCCGTGATTCGCCAAGCCGTTGAGCCCAAGACTAAGGCCGACCAGGAAAAAATGGGTATTGCCCTGAACCGTCTGGCTGCTGAAGATCCTTCTTTCCGCGTGCAAACCGACGAAGAGTCCGGCCAAACCATCATTGGCGGCCAGGGCGAGCTGCACTTGGAAATTATTGTCGACCGCATGAAGCGCGAATTCGGCGTGGAAGCCAACGTGGGCAAGCCCCAGGTTGCCTACCGCGAAACCATTCGCAAGCAGGTGACGGACGTCGAAGGCAAGTTCGTTCGCCAGTCCGGCGGTAAGGGTCAGTATGGCCACGTAGTGCTGACTGTCGAGCCTAACGAAGCCGGCAAGGGCTTTGAGTTCGTCGACGCCATCAAGGGCGGTGTGGTTCCTCGCGAATACATCCCCGCCGTGGAAAAGGGTGTGATCGAAGCCCTGAACCAAGGCGTGTTGGCTGGCTACCCCGTGGTGGACGTGAAGGTCACGCTGACTTTCGGTTCTTACCACGATGTGGACTCGAACGAAAACGCGTTCAAGATGGCTGCCATCTTCGGTTTCAAGGAAGGTTGCCGCAAGGCCAACCCCGTGATTTTGGAGCCCATGATGGCTGTGGAAGTGGAAACACCCGAAGACTACGCCGGTAACGTGATGGGCGATCTGTCCAGCCGCCGCGGTATGGTTCAGGGCATGGACGACATGGTCGGTGGCGGCAAGGCCATCAAGGCTGAAGTGCCTCTGTCCGAAATGTTCGGCTACTCCACCACCCTGCGCTCGATGTCGCAAGGTCGTGCTACCTACACGATGGAATTCAAGCACTACGCGGAAGCTCCGCGCAATGTGTCTGAAGCCATCATGGCTGCGCGCGCGAAGTAATTTGTATTTGTCTGCGACAGTGTGCCGCTCTGTGCCCGTGCGGAGCGAATCAGCAACACTGTGCAGACATAAAACCAACACACGGGTATAGCTCTTTTGGAGAATTGAAAAATGGGTAAAGAAAAATTCACACGTACCAAGCCGCACGTCAACGTAGGCACCATTGGCCACGTGGACCACGGCAAGACCACCTTGACAGCCGCCATCACCACCGTGTTGGCAGCCAAGTTCGGCGGCTCTGCCAAAGCGTACGACCAGATCGACGCTGCACCTGAAGAAAAAGCACGCGGCATTACCATCAACACCGCCCACGTGGAATACGAAACGGCCAACCGCCACTACGCCCACGTGGATTGCCCTGGACACGCTGACTATGTGAAGAACATGATCACTGGCGCTGCCCAAATGGACGGCGCCATCTTGGTCTGCTCCGCTGCTGACGGCCCCATGCCCCAAACCCGCGAGCACATCCTGTTGGCTCGTCAGGTGGGCGTGCCCTACATCATCGTGTTCCTGAACAAGTGCGACATGGTGGACGACGCTGAATTGCTGGAGCTGGTCGAAATGGAAGTGCGCGAGCTCCTCTCCAAGTACGACTTCCCTGGTGACGACACCCCCATCATCCACGGTTCCGCCAAGCTCGCCATGGAAGGCGACAAGGGTGACCTGGGCGAAGGCGCCATCATGAAGCTGGCCGACGCACTGGACAGCTACATCCCCCTGCCCGAGCGCGCAGTGGACGGTGCATTCTTGATGCCCGTGGAAGACGTGTTCTCCATCTCTGGCCGCGGCACTGTGGTGACTGGCCGTGTGGAGCGCGGTATCGTCAAGGTCGGCGAAGAAATCGAAATCGTCGGTATTGCTGACACCCAAAAGACCACCTGCACTGGCGTGGAAATGTTCCGCAAGCTGCTGGACCAAGGTCAAGCTGGTGACAACGTCGGCATCTTGCTGCGCGGCACCAAGCGTGAAGACGTGCAGCGCGGCCAAGTGCTGTGCAAGCCCGGCTCCATCAAGCCCCACACCCACTTCACTGGCGAAATCTACGTTCTGTCCAAAGACGAAGGTGGTCGTCACACGCCTTTCTTCAACAACTACCGCCCCCAGTTCTACTTCCGTACAACGGACGTGACCGGTGCGATCGAGTTGCCAGAAGGCAAAGAAATGGTGATGCCTGGTGACAACGTGTCGATCACTGTGAAGCTGATCAACCCCATCGCCATGGAAGAAGGCCTGCGCTTCGCTATCCGCGAAGGTGGCCGTACCGTGGGCGCTGGCGTGGTTGCGAAAATCATCGCGTAATTCGCAAAACCTAAGGAATTACGATGGCTGCCAAGCAAAAAATCCGTATTCGCCTGAAGGCGTTTGACTACAAGCTGATCGACCAATCGGCTGCTGAAATCGTCGACACTGCCAAGCGCACCGGTGCGATTGTCAAAGGCCCAGTTCCTTTGCCAACCCGCATGAAGCGTTTTGACATCCTGCGTTCGCCGCACGTGAACAAGGCCAGTCGCGACCAGTTTGAAATCCGTACGCACCAGCGTTTGATGGACATTGTCGACCCAACGGACAAAACCGTTGATGCTCTGATGAAGCTCGATCTGCCTGCTGGCGTGGATGTCGAAATCAAGCTGCAGTAAGAGATAGAGGCCCCGGATGCAAATTCGGGGCACCTGACTGGTGAGAATGGCGGGGGCTTGCGTAAATTGCGTGCTCGCGCTATACTCGCCGGCTCTGCTTGACGCGCTGTTGTGCTCAGGTGGAGTTTTATTAACAGTCTTCCACACAAAAACGGTGTAGCCAATTGCAGTTGCACTGGTGGAAGTTACGGAGAAAACAATGAGTCTTAGCAATCACTTAGGGTTGCTGGGTCGCAAGGTTGGCATGATGCGCCTATTTACCGAAGACGGGGACGCTGTTCCCGTGACGGTGGTGGATGTGTCGAACAACCGCGTGACGCAGGTCAAAACCCAAGAGAACGATGGCTACGTTGCCTTGCAGGTGACGTTCGGTGCGCGCAAAGCTTCGCGTGTGACCAAGCCAGTTGCCGGCCACCTTGCCAAGGCAGGTGTGGAAGCCGGTGAAATCATCCAGGAATTCCGCATTACTGCTGACGTTGCTGCAAAGTACGCAGCTGGTGCGACTGTGCCTGTTGCTGATGTGTTTGTTGTGGGTCAAAAAGTGGATGTGCAGGGCACCTCCATTGGTAAAGGCTACGCCGGTACCATCAAGCGCCACAACATGAGCTCGCAGCGTGCATCGCACGGTAACAGCCGCTCGCACAATGTCCCGGGCTCCATCGGTATGGCACAAGACCCCGGTCGTGTGTTTCCCGGTAAGCGCATGACGGGTCATTTGGGTGATGTCACCAAAACTACGCAAAACCTCGACGTGATTCGCATCGACGAAGCGCGTCAGCTGTTGCTGATCAAAGGAGCTATTCCTGGCTCGGCAGGTGGTTTTGTGACAGTCCGCCCTGCAGTCAAAGCTAAAGCAGCGAAAGGAGCGAACTAATGCAGCTCGAACTCCTGAATGACCAAGGCCAAGCGACGTCGAAATACGACGCCCCTGAAACCGTGTTCGGTCGTGAATACAACGAAGACCTCGTCCACCAAGTGGTGGTAGCGTTCCAGGCCAATGCCCGCCAAGGCACACGCGCCCAGAAGGATCGCGAGCAGGTCAAACACTCGACCAAGAAGCCGTTCAAGCAAAAGGGAACGGGCCGCGCCCGTGCCGGTATGACTTCCTCGCCACTGTGGCGCGGAGGCGGCCGCATTTTCCCGAACATGCCCGACGAAAACTTCGGTCAGAAAATCAACAAGAAGATGTACCGTGCAGGTATGGCTTCCATCCTGTCTCAGCTGGCCCGCGAAGGCCGCTTGGCAGTGGTCGACTCCCTAAAGGTGGACTCTCCCAAGACCAAGCCTTTGGCAGCCAAATTCAAGGCTATGAACCTTGAATCCGTGCTGGTGATTGCTGACGAAGTGGATGAGAACCTGTACTTGGCATCGCGCAACCTGGTGAATATCTTGGTTGTTGAGCCCCGTTACGCTGATCCCCTGTCGTTGGTGCACTACCGCAAGGTGTTGGTGACCAAGGCCGCCATGGACAAACTCAAGGAGATGTTCGCATGAGCGCCCGTATGAACAACACGTCTAAAGTCAAGTACGACGAAGGTCGCTTGATGCAGGTTCTGGTTGCTCCCATCGTGTCTGAGAAGGCAACCTTGGTGGCTGAAAAATCCAATGCTGTGACGTTCAAGGTATTGCAGGACGCTACCAAGCCTGAAATCAAGGCCGCTGTGGAATTGATGTTTAAGGTTGAGGTGCAAGGTGTTTCTGTGTTGAACACAAAAGGCAAGACCAAGCGCTTTGGCAAATCCACAGGTCGTCGCGACAACGTTCGCAAGGCCTATGTGATGCTCAAGCCTGGTCAAGAGCTGAACCTTGGTGGGGAGGCCGCGTAATCATGGCTGTCATTAAAATGAAACCTACTTCCCCGGGCCGTCGTGGCGTGGTGAAGATTTCGCGTGACCACCTGTACAAGGGTGCCCCTCACGCTGCATTGTTGGAGCCACAATTCCAGCAAGCCGGCCGTAACAACAACGGCCACATCACCACCCGTCACAAGGGCGGTGGACACAAGCACCACTACCGTGTTGTCGACTTCGTGCGCAACAAGGATGGCATTCCCGCCAAGGTGGAACGCATTGAGTACGATCCCAACCGTTCTGCGCACATCGCTCTGGTGTGCTATGCCGACGGCGAACGCAAGTACATCATTGCCCCCCGTGGTTTGGAAGTTGGCGCAACCATCCAGAATGGTTCTGAAGCTCCTATCCGCGTAGGCAATACATTGCCTATCCGCAACATTCCAGTGGGTTCCATCATCCATTGCGTAGAGTTGCAAGTGGGCAAGGGCGCGCAGATCATCCGCTCTGCTGGTACTTCCGCTACGCTGCTGGCCCGTGAAGGTACCTACGCCCAAGTGCGTGTGCGTTCCGGTGAAGTTCGCAAGATCCACATTGATTGCCGTGCCACCATTGGCCAAGTCGCCAACGAAGAACACAGCCTGCGCCAATTGGGCAAGGCTGGCGTGAAGCGCTGGATGGGTATTCGCCCGACCGTTCGCGGCGTGGTGATGAACCCTGTTGATCACCCCCATGGCGGTGGTGAAGGCAAGACCGGTGAAGGCCGTCACGCAGTCGATCCTTGGGGTAATCTGACCAAGGGCTACCGTACCCGTAACAACAAGCGCACGCAGGTCATGATCGTGTCGCGTCGCAAGAAGTAAGGGGTAGGTAAATGACTCGTTCTCTCAAAAAAGGTCCATTTGTGGACCACCACTTGGTAGCCAAGACTGAAAAGGCTGTTGCTACCAAGGACAAAAAGCCGATTAAGACTTGGTCGCGTCGCTCCATGATCCTGCCCGATTTCATCGGCTTGACCATTGCTGTACACAACGGCAAACAGCACGTTCCTGTCTATATCACCGATCAAATGGTTGGCCACAAGTTGGGTGAGTTCGCTCTGACCCGTACTTTCAAGGGTCACCCTGCGGACAAAAAAGTCCAAAAGAAATAAGGAGGTGACCATGGAAACTCGTGCAACCCTTCGTGGCGTCCGTTTGTCGGTAGACAAAGGTCGTCTGGTCGCGGACCTGATCCGTGGCAAAAAAGTTGACCAAGCTCTGAACATCTTGCAATTCACACAGAAAAAAGCTGCTGTGATCATCAAGAAGGTTCTGGAGTCCGCTATTGCCAACGCTGAACACAATGACGGCGCCGATATCGACGAACTGAAGGTGAAAACCATCTACGTCGAGCAAGGTGCTTCGCTGCGTCGCTTCACCGCACGCGCCAAAGGCCGTGGCAATCAAATCCGCAAGCCCACGTGCCATGTGTACGTGACGGTTGGTAACTGAAAGAGGCCAGGAAGATATGGGACAAAAAATCCACCCAACCGGCTTTCGCTTGGCGATCAGCCGTAATTGGTCTTCTCGTTGGTACGCTAGCAACCGCGACTTCGCGGGCATGCTGGCCGAAGACATCAAGGTGCGTGAGTACCTGAAGGCCAAACTGAAGAACGCTTCGGTGTCGCGCATTCTCATCGAGCGTCCTGCCAAGAACGCACGCATCACCATTTTCTCGGCACGTCCGGGCGTGGTGATCGGCAAGAAGGGCGAAGACATCGAAAACCTCAAGCGCGATCTGGGCAAGCAATTGGGCGTGCCAGTGGCAGTGAACATCGAAGAAGTGCGCAAGCCTGAAATCGATGCGAAGCTGATCGCTGACAGCATTACCCAGCAGCTCGAAAAACGCATCATGTTCCGCCGTGCCATGAAGCGCGCCATGCAAAACGCTATGCGTTTGGGCGCTCTGGGCATCAAGATCATGTCGTCAGGTCGTCTGAACGGCATCGAAATTGCCCGTACCGAGTGGTACCGTGAAGGCCGTGTGCCATTGCACACCCTGCGCGCTGACATTGACTACGGAACTTCCGAAGCCAAGACCACCTACGGCATCATCGGTGTGAAGGTCTGGGTCTACAAGGGTGATACCTTGGGCCGTAACGATTTGCCCGCTGCTGTGGAGCCTCGCGCTGAAGAAGAGCGTCGCCCACGTGGTCCCCGTCGCGATGACCGCGGTGGTGCCCGTCCTGGTGCTGATCGCGCTGCCCCCCGTGGCGCCCGTCGCCCCGTGGGTGGCAATGCAGCGCCTGCCGATGGCAGCGACAAGCCCGCAGAAGCACTGGGTGCTGATGCAAACAAACCAGCCGTTAAGCGCGTTCGTAAAGTCGCCGCGCCAGCTGCAGCAGCTGACGGTAAAGGAGAATAATCATGTTGCAACCCGCTCGCCGGAAATACCGCAAAGAGCAAAAGGGCCGTAACACCGGCATCGCAACCCGCGGAAGCTCGGTTGCGTTCGGTGACTTCGGTCTGAAATGTACTGACCGCGGCCGTCTGACGGCTCGCCAGATCGAGGCTGCACGTCGTGCAATCTCCCGTCACGTGAAGCGTGGCGGCCGTATCTGGATTCGCGTGTTCCCTGACAAGCCAATTTCCCAAAAGCCTGCTGAAGTGCGTATGGGTAACGGCAAAGGTAACCCCGAGTACTACGTGGCTGAAATCCAGCCCGGCAAGATCGTGTTTGAAATCGTCGGTGTGCCTGAAGAGTTGGCACGCGAGGCATTCCGTTTGGCTGCGGCCAAACTGCCTCTGCGTACCACTTTCGTGGCGCGCATGATTGGCCAGTAATTCAGGAGAACTCGAAATGACGAAAGCTGCTGAACTGCGGACCAAAGACGTTGCCGGACTGACTTCGGAAGTCAAAGCGCTGCAAAAAGCCCACTTTGGCCTGCGTATGCAAAAGGCTACACAACAACTCAACAACACCGCTACGCTGCGCACCGCGCGCCGTGATATTGCTCGCGCCAAGACTATTCTTGTCGAGAAGCAAAGCGCTGAAAAATCCGCCAAATAAGGAGCGATAAATGACGGAAGCTAAAAAATCCCTCAAGCGCACCTTGATTGGCAAGGTGGTCAGCGACAAGCGTTCGAAGACAGTGACAGTACTGATCGAACGTCGCGTGAAGCATGAGCTCTACGGCAAGATCGTGGCAAAAACCAGCAAGTACCACGCCCATGACGAAAAGGGCGAGTACAAGTTGGGTGATGTCATCGAAATCACCGAAAGCAAGCCTATCTCCAAAACCAAAAACTGGGTTGCAACCCGCTTGGTAGAAAAGGCTGCTGCAGTCTAAGCCTATCGGCTTTGTTCACTGCAAGCGACTTCAAAACGGCCCACAATGTGGGCCGTTTTCATTGGTGGTGCTACATCTGGTTTGTAGCCCACTCCCACCCCCTAGGAGCACACATGATTCAAGTCGGAGACACCCTGCCATCGGCCACCCTGATGGAGTATTCGGAAGTGGAGGGCGAGGGTTGCAGCATTGGCCCCAACCCCGTGGACGTCAGCAAAGCGACGGCGGGCAAGACCATTGCGCTGTTTGCGCTGCCCGGTGCTTTTACGCCCACCTGCTCTGCCAAGCACGTGCCCGGTTATGTTGAGCAAGCTGCCGCCTTTCAGGCCGCGGGTGTGGATGAAATCTGGTGCGTCAGCGTCAACGACGCATTCGTCATGGGTGCCTGGGCGCGTGACCAGAAGACGGCTGGCAAGGTGCGTATGCTGGCCGACGGTAGCGCAGCATTTGCCCAAGCCACCGGTCTGACACTGGACCTGACCAGCAAGGGCATGGGCCTGCGCAGCAACCGTTACTCCATGTTGGTCAAGGACGGCAAGGTCACGGCATTGAACGTGGAAGGCCCTGGGAAGTTTGAAGTCAGCGACGCCAGCACCTTGCTGGCACAGGCACAAGCCTAATTTGTTGCAGCCAAGGCTACCTCAAAGTTGCACTTTGAGGTAGTGCGCACCAGCGATAGGGTTGTAGTAATAGGGCGGCACTTCTTCGAAGCCCAACTCCTCGTAGAGGGCTCTCGCTGCCTCCATGTCGTCCAAGGTGTCAAGCAGCACGCAGTCGTAACCGCTTTGCCGTGCTGCATCCAGAACCCCTTCCACCAGCAGCCGTCCCAAGCCAAAGCCACGATGGGCAGGCCGTACATACAGGCGTTTCATTTCTGCGGCATTGGGGTAGTCTGCGGCATCCAGCGGTCGCAAAGCACAGCAACCTGCAAACATGTCATTCACACTTGCAACCAGCAAAGCCCCACGCGGGGCTGCGTACTCACCGGGCAAACACCGCAGCTCTTCGGCAAAGTTCTGAAAGCACAAATCAACGCCTAGCTGATCTGCATATTCTTGGAATAGTTGTCGTGTGGCCTCCAGTGCTTCCGCAGTAGCGGGCGTATGAAGCGCAAGCTGGGCGACCGATGGCATGGCGGGCTCCATTCAGGCTATCCACGACAGCAAGGCAGCAACTGCAGCGGCGCAGAGCCCAAAAATGAGCAGCGCCAATAGGCGTGAACCAATGTCATCTCGGGCGCTGGGCACACCCACCTGGGTCTCCTTGTCACCCCGGATCATGGGCGTCACAAGGTTTTGTCCTTTCTTGAAGCGATAAAACACGATGGCTGCAATATGCAAAATTACCAAGCCCAGCACTACCCACTTGCCAACGTCGGTGTGGTAGTCGCTAGCGCGGCTTACCCATTCACCGCTGGCAAACTTGGAAAGCGGGCCTGCGGTGGCGATCTCATCGTCACTGAACATTCCGCTGATGACTTGAAGCAAGACGAAACCCAGCAGGCCGAGAACCGACAGAAAGCCCAGCGGGTTGTGTCCCACACCGTGCTCGGGTGCTGCTTCTCCCTGCATGTAGCGCCAAATAGTGCTGGGACTGTAAAAAAAATGGACGAAGCGGGACCAGTGGCCCCCAACAAACCCCCAGACCACCCGGAATAACAGCAGCGTCAAGACGCAATAACCTAGGCGGAAATGCCAGTCCATCCAGCTGCCCCCCACTTGGCCAGAAATCACCAGACCAATCACCGCCAAAGCCAGTAGCCAGTGGAACAGGCGGGTCGGCAAGTCCCACACGCGGGTTGTTTGCATCGTGTTCTCCTTCATCAAGGGTTGTTCGCCCCTGTAAGGGACGAATGTGCAATGTATCACCGGCCCAAGGGCTTGGCCTCAGGCGGTGTTTACCCTAGGATGTTGTTGCAGCCTGAACTAATTACCAAGGCTGTAGCTCTACTCCCGGCGTCAGTTTCCCTCAACCACCAAGGATGTTCCATGAAAAAGCTTGTTACCCTGATTCTGGCCAGCGCCGCTGCCACTCTGTCTGTGCCGGCCATGGCCCAGTTTGCCAAGCCGGAAGACGCGATCAAGTATCGCCAGAGTTCCCTGTTTGTCATGCAGCAGAACTTCGCACGGGTTGCTGCGATGGCTGCCGGGCGGGTTCCATTTGACGCCAAAGTGGCGGCAGAGAGTGCGGAAGTGGCGGCTTATATGAGCAAACTGCCCTGGGCTGCCTTCGGAGATGGCACCGACAAGGGCGCTCCCACCAAGGCCAAGGCAGAGATATGGACGGACAAAGCCAAATTTAACGAATACGCTGAAAAGATGCAGGGCGACATGAACAAGCTCAACGCGGCAGCCAAAACAGGCAATTTGGACAGTATCAAAGCCGCAGTAGGCGCTGTTGGTGGCAGCTGCAAGACCTGCCACGATGCATTCCGCTCGTAAAAGCGGCGCTGCCCTGCTCAGGATTCTTTGAGCAGGGCCTCGATCAATTGGTGAAGTTCCGACATGTTGGGTTCCCCAACGTAACGCTTTACGATCTCACCGCGCTTGTTGACCAAATAGCTGGTGGGCGTAATGCCCACTTCGCCCCAAGCCTTGGCCACAGCGCCGGTGTTGTCAATCGCCACGTCAAAGGGAAGCTTGCGGGTCTGGGCGAAGTTCACCACATAGCTGGGGGGATCGTAGGCCATCGCCACGGCCACTGTTCCGTAGCCTTGGTGTTTGTACTTCTCGAAAGTGGAGACCAATTTGGGCATCTCGGCCACACACGAAACGCAGCTAGTGGCCCAGAAATTTACCAAGGTGACTTTGCCTTGTAATGCCGACGCCGGTTTTTGCGAGCCATCCAGCAATACAAAGGTAGATGCCGGGGCCGCTTTGTTTTGGGTGAGCATGACCCCGCCGGCGATCAAAACGGCAGCGGCTACGATGCTGGCAACGACAATCTGTTTTTTCATGAATAGGTATCTCTATGGACCGCCGACAGTTTAATTCCATCTCCTTGACCACGGCTGCCCTGTGGACTGCTGCAGCTTTGCACCCCGCCTATGCGCTTGGTCTGGAAGATCTGACCAAGGCCGATGCCACCAAAGGGCTTAAAACCGCTCTTGAAAAAGGTGCGTTGGCAGCGGTAGGCATCTTGGGTGTACAGGATGGATTCCTTGGCAACGAAAAAGTTCGCATTCCTTTGCCCGGGTACCTGGAAGATGCCGCGAAGCTATTGCGCACATTCGGCCAAGGCGCCAAGGTGGATGAGCTGGTCACGTCCATGAACCGGGGTGCCGAAGCCGCCGTCCCCATGGCCAAGGACTTGTTGCTCAAAGCCGTGCAAGGCATGTCCGTTAACGATGCCAAGGGGATCTTGAGCGGTGGGGACACGGCCGTGACCCAGTTTTTTGCCGAAAAAACCCGGTCACCTTTGGGCGTGAAATTCTTGCCCATCGTGACCAAGGCCACAGAAAAAGTAGGTTTGGCCGACAAATACAACCAATTGGCTGGCAAGGCGTCCGAAATCGGGCTGATGAAGAAGGAAGACGCCAACATCCAGCAATACGTCACCGGAAAAGCCCTGGACGGGCTCTTTTTCATGATTTCGGAAGAGGAAAAGAAAATCCGTCAAAACCCTGTTGCGTATGGAAGCTCCATCCTGACCAAAGTATTCGGCGCGCTGAAGTGAGCGGCTACGCAAGGACCGCCCGCTGGTGGATGCCGGTGGTGTTGGTTGTGGCTGCTTGCAGCCCCTCGCTGAACTGGCGCAACGTCCCGCTGGGCGGTTTGGTTTTTTCGCTGCCGTGCAAACCAGACAAGGCGCAGCGTGTGGTGACGCTGGC
This sequence comes from Rhodoferax sp., assembly GCF_034519335.1. Taxonomy (GTDB): domain Bacteria; phylum Pseudomonadota; class Gammaproteobacteria; order Burkholderiales; family Burkholderiaceae_C; genus Allorhodoferax. The sequence continues at coordinate 215,678 of NZ_JAXHOL010000044.1, read as the reverse complement.
CGGCCGCCAGTTACCGCTGGAGATGCAAGGCTGCGAAGCCGGTGGTGCGCTCTTTGCCATCAGTCGCATCCAGGTCGACGACGCGACCGCGGTGCCTGACGTATGGCAGGCCTGGCGCTCTTCTGCGTTGTTGGCGTTGCGGGCGGACGACTCCACGACCCGTAGCGTGCCAGCGCCCCGCCTGAACGGGGTGCCCGGTTTGGCCACTGCCCCATGGCTGCAGGCAAGTGGGCAGCGCCCCCAGGGCGGGGCCGTGCAAGGCCAGCTGGCCTGGTTGGTGGTGGGCCGCGATGTGTACCACTTGGCGGTGTATGCCGATCGCTTGGCCGCAGACATGATTGAGCCATTTTTTACGGATATTTCTGTGCCATGAGCCCACTGACTCCCCGCAAGGCTGTGCTGGTGTTCAGCGCATTTGCGCTGGCCTACTTTTTGTCGGCGCTGATTCGCGCCATCACCGCCACCCTCGCGCCCACACTGGTGCAAGAGTTCAACCTGCAGTCCCGTGACTTGGGGTTGTTGGCTGGCGGTTACTTTCTGGGTTTTGCGGCCACGCAGTTGCCCCTGGGGCGATGGCTGGACCGCTTGGGCCCCAAACGGGTGGAGATCGCATTTTTGTCCGTGGCCGTGGTGGGCTGTCTGGCCTTTGCGCTCGCCCAGAGTTTTTGGGGTTTGCTGGCGGCTCGCGTCTTGTGTGGCGCAGGCGTTAGCGCCTGCCTCATGGCGCCGTTGACCGGCTACCGCCGCTGGTATGCGCCTGAATTGCAGATGCGCGCCAACTCTTGGATGCTGATGGTGGGCGCCTTTGGCATGGTCGCCTCTACCTTGCCGGTGCAATGGCTCATGCCGCTCATCGGCTGGCGTGGCATTTTCATGCTGCTGGGCATCTTGGTGGCCGTGTCAATGTTGGCTATCGCCTGGCAATCTCCCCCTTGGCAAACAGAAGCGGTGGCCGCGCAACCCCAAGAGGGTGTGCTCGCCAGCTACCGGGAGGTGTGGCGGCATCCGTATTTCCGCAAACTGGCGCCGCTGGGATTTTTCAACTATGGCGGCATGGTGGCCATGCAAACCTTGTGGGCCGGACCCTGGATGGTCAAGGTGGCTGGCTACAGTGCGCTACAGGCCGCCACAGGCCTGTTCTGGCTCAACGTGGCCATGCTCGTGGCCTACTGGTTGTGGGGATGGGCCAACCCCTGGCTGGCACGCCAGGGCCATAGTGCAGACCGACTGATCACCTGGGGGATGCCCGTGAATTTCGCTTTATTTGCTATTCTTTTAATAGCTGGTGGCGCAATATCCACAGGCTCTGCACTGCTTTTTTCGTTGGTGTGCGTGAGTTGTACGGTGGCTGCGCTGGCACAGCCCGCTGTTGGCATGGCATTTCCCGCCGCCCTGGCGGGGCGGGCACTGTCGGCCTACAACCTGGTGATCTTCAGTGGTGTGTTCGCGGTGCAATGGGGCATCGGTCTTTTGCTGGACGGCTTCAAGGCCTTCGGCTTGGCCGAAGTAGCGGCCTACCAGGCGGCCTTTGGTGTGTATGGATTGGCGTGTGTCGGTGCCTATGTCTATTTCCTGCGGGCAAAGGCGCCATAATCAAAGCCCACTTTGCAGCACGCCCCATGAACACCGGCATTTTGATCGTCGCCCACGCACCGCTGGCCAGTGCGCTGCGCACCGCTGCCTTGCATGTGTACCCGGAGGCCGCAGCGGGTGTGCTGGCCTTGGATGTGGCGGCGCAGGACAGCCCTGAACTTTCCCGCGCTGCCGCGCAGGCCGTGTTGGCCCAGTTGGACACGCCCCAGGTCTTGGTGCTGACCGATGTGTTCGGCGCCACGCCGTGCAACGTGGCGCAAAAAATGGTGGACGGCGTCAATAGCAAACTCGTCGCTGGCGTGAACCTGCCCATGCTGCTGCGCACCGTGAACTACCGCCAAGAGGCACTGGACGTGTTGGTCACGCGGGCGCTGGCCGGTGGGGCCCAATGCATCATGCAGGTGGCCGTGACCGCCCCTCAAAACCAACATCGCAAACCCCATGATCAGCACCAACACGACCATAGTCAATAAACTGGGCTTGCACGCCCGCGCATCTGCCAAGCTCACCAAATTGGCCGGCAGTTTTCCGTGCGAAGTGTGGATGGCACGTGGCGACCGCCGCGTGAATGCCAAAAGCATCATGGGTGTGATGATGCTCGCCGCCGGCATTGGCACCGAAGTCACGCTGGAAACCAGTGGCGAGCGCGAGCAGGAGGCCATGGACGCGCTGCTGGCCCTCATCAACGACAAATTCGGCGAGGGCGAGTAAATGGCCCCCACGCTTCACCGCTGCGCGGGGCGCTGCCCCCCGAGGGGGCTAATTTCCCTCGGGGCGGCCTGGCGGGAAATTGCCCTGCGCGGCCCAGGGGAGGGTGTTTCCGAGGTGGTGCGCACATGACATTCTCCGTCCACGGTCTGGCCGTTTCGCGCGGCATTGCCATTGGGCGTGCGGTGCTGGTGGCTTCCAGCCGGGTGGACGTTGCGCACTACTTCGTCAAACCGGACCAGGTGCAGGCCGAGATTGAGCGTGTGCGGGCCGGGCGCGACGCGGTGGTTGACGAGATCCACCGCCTGCAGGAGAGCATCACCCGCATGGGGCCAAAAGAGGCGCCGCAGGAGCTGTCAGCCCTGCTAGATGTGCACTTGATGCTGTTGCAAGATGAGGAGTTGGTATCCGGCGTCAAGCACTGGATCACTGACCGGCTTTACAACGCCGAGTGGGCGTTGACCACACAGCTTGAAATTATTGCCCGCCATTTCGATGAAATGGAAGACGCTTACCTGCGCGAGCGCAAGGCCGACATGGAGCAGATTTGTGAGCGGGTATTGCGCGCGATGAAAGGGGCGCAGTCGCCCATCGTGCAGCCCGTGCCCCGTGGAGCGCGCAAGTCGTCCCAGCAAGACTTGTTGCTGGACGACACGGTGGATGTGCCGCTGGTGCTGATCGCGCACGACCTGTCGCCCGCCGACATGCTGCAGTTCAAGCAAAGCGTGTTTGCCGGCTTCATTACCGACGTGGGTGGCAAGACCTCGCACACTGCCATCGTGGCGCGCAGCATGGATATTCCGGCTGTGGTGGGGGCGCGCACCTGCAGCCAGCTGGTGCGCCAAGACGACTGGGTCATCATCGATGGCGACGCGGGCGTGGTCATCGTCGACCCGTCGCCCATCATCCTGGCCGAGTACGGCTTCAAGCAGCGCCAGGGTGAGCTGGAGCGCGGCCGCCTGCAGCGCCTGCTGCACACGCCCGCCATCACCATGGACGAGCAAAAGGTGCAGCTGCTGGCCAACATCGAAATGCCCGAAGATGCCCATGCCGCCCTCAAGGCTGGGGCGCTGGGCGTGGGCTTGTTTCGCAGCGAGTTCCTGTTCATGGGCCGCCAGGGCCGCCTGCCCGATGAAGAAGAGCAGTACCAGGCCTACAAGCGGGCGGTAGAGGGTATGCAGGGCTTGCCCGTCACTATCCGCACGGTGGACGTGGGGGCCGACAAGCCGCTGGATGACTCAGTGCGCGACAACGCCCACCTCAACCCCGCACTGGGCCTGCGCGCCATCCGCTGGAGCCTGGCCGACCCCGGTATGTTCCTGACGCAGCTGCGCGCCATTTTGCGGGCCGCGGCGCATGGCAAGGTGCGCATGCTGATCCCCATGCTGGCCCATGCCAACGAGATCAAGCAGACCATCGCCCACATCGACAAGGCACGCGCCCAGCTGGACCGGCGCGGCGTGGCCTACGGCCCCATCCAACTCGGCGCCATGATCGAGATTCCGGCTGCGGCATTGAGCCTGAGCCTGTTTCTCAAGTACTTTGATTTCCTCTCCATCGGCACCAACGACCTGATCCAGTACACGCTGGCGATCGACCGGGCCGACGAGTCGGTGGCGCATCTGTACGATCCCATGCACCCGGCGGTGTTGCGTTTGGTGGCTGACACCATTGCGGCGGGCCGTGCCGCGGGCAAGGACGTGAGTGTGTGCGGCGAGATGGCGGGCGATGTGGGCATGACGCGCCTGCTGCTGGGCCTGGGGCTGCGCAGCTTCTCCATGCACCCGGCGCAGATCTTGGCGGTCAAGCAAGAAGTCTTGCGCGCCGATGCCAGCAAGCTGGAGGCCTGGGCCCAAGGGGTGTGCGATGCTGAAGAGCCCGGCGAGGAACTCAGCAGTCGGCCCATGCCGCTATAAAAAGAGGAGCTGCTAGCGCAGAACCCAAAAGGGCTAGAGGCCGATTTGGCTTGAAAATGTAGCTCTGATCCTATTTGCCCGCTCGGGAGCCCAGCACGGCCGCTCCAATGATCAGGGCCGCTGCCAGCACCACCGAGGCACTGGGCCACTCGCCGCGCAGCCACAGCAGCGCCAGGGTGGACAGCAGGGGCGTGAGGAAGGACAGCACGCCAATCTGCCGCGCGTCCCCCCGCTTGAGCGCCGCATCCCACAGGTAGAACGCGCCGCCCAGCGGCCCCAGGCCCATGGCGGCCAACAGCATCCAGTCGTGCGCGTTCAGGTCCACCGCGTTTTCCAGCAGCGCATGGCACAGCAGGGACAGCAGGCCTGACACGAGCCCGAACAGCCCAATCGCAGCGCTGGGGAAGGGCGGCACGCGCCGCGTCAGCAGCGAGTAGCTGGACCAGATAAAGGCAGAGGCCAGCGCCGGGAGGTAGCCCCAAGCAAAGCCGCCCTGCAAGTCGCGCCCCCCCACAATCGCCAGCGCCGCGCCCGCAAAGCCCAGCAGCGCCGCCGCAATATGCAGCCCGTGCAGGCGCATGCCCGGCAGGAACAGCGGCGCCATCAACACAATCCCCAGCGGCCACAGGTAGTTCACCAGGTTGGCCTGCACCGGCGGCGCGTAGCGCAGCGCGATGAAGAAGAGGAAGTGGTAGCCAAACAGCCCGTACAGGCCCAGCGCCAGTGTGGGCAGCGGTACCTTCCACGGCTGCACCCGGCCGCGGGTAAGCACCAGCCCGATCAGGCTGCCAATGAGCAGCGAGCAACCCGTCAGCAGGAAGGGCGGAACGTGGGCGAGCGAGACGCCCAAGGGGGCGAGCGAGCCCCAGAGGGCAATGGCGGCAAGGGCGAGGAAAGAGGCATGCATGGCGGCAAGCTTAGCCGCAGGCGCTGTTGCCCAACCACGGTCTGCTGTTGCAGAACTGCGGTGTGGCGGACTCAGTGCCGGGTGTGTTGGCGCAGCGCGGCCGTCAGGGCCGATGCCGACTGGTAGCCGCAGCGCCGCGCAATGTCGGTCATGGCCAGACCCTGCGCGCGCAGGGTGCGGGCGCGTTGCAGGCGCAAGTCGCGCAGCCATTGCATGGGGCGCATGCCCACATCCTGCTGGCAGCGCACGGCAAATTGGGTGGGGCTCAAAAAGACTTGTCGCGCAAGGTCGGCCACGGTCAGCGGCGTGTGCAGCTGGCGCTCGCACCACTGGGTCAGGCCCTGCCAGTCGATGCGGCGCTGGTGGCGTACCGGCCGTGCCTGTGGGGTACGCCAGCAGTCGCGTAGCAGCAGCGGGCCGTAGTGCTGCGCTAGGCTGTGCTCTTGGCTCAGCGCCAGCTGCAGGTAGCGCGCCAGCGCGAGCGCCGTGGCGGGCTGCACGGGTGTGCCCACGGCGCTGGCCCAGTCAGCGTACGCCGTGTCCAGCACCAGGCAATGCGCGCCGTCCAGTGCCTCAAAGTCATGCCGCTCGCCCGGTGCAATCACGCAGCCGCTGCCCGCGGCCACGCGCTGGCCCCGGCCTTGCACTTCCAGCTCAAGCGTGCCGTCCAGGCCCAGAAGGATTTGGAAATGGTCATGCGCATGGCTGCCCGGCGAGGGACCGTACTGGCGCAGCGATAGGGAGCCATGGGCGGCGTGCATGGCCAGCAGGGGCTCAGGCCAGGCGCTGGTCGGTGGAGGGACGCTTCCACAGGTTGATGCCACCATCGACGGCGTGGCCGTCGATAGCGTCCAGCTCGGCCTGGGTGAAGCTCAGGTTCTTCATCGCGCCCACCAGGTCCACGATCTGCTCGGGCTTGCTCGCGCCGATCAGCGCGGAGGTCACGCGTGCATCGCGCAGCACCCAAGCGGTGGCCATTTGTGCCAGGCTCTGGCCCCGCGCCTGCGCGATCTCATTGAGGGCGCGCACGTGCTTGAGGTTTTGCTCGCTCAGGTGGTCCTGCTTGAAGGAGCCGCCGCCGGGGCGGTTGATGCGCGCGTCGGCGGGCACACCGTTGAGGTACTTGTTGGTCAGCAGGCCCTGGGCCAGCGCACTGAAGGCGATGCAGCCCATGCCGGTTTCTTCAAGAGCGTCCAGCAGGTCTTCCTCGATCCAGCGGTTCATCAGGCTGTAGGAGGGCTGGTGGATCAGCATGGGCACGCCCATGCTCTTGAGAATAGCCGCTGCCTCGCGCGTTTTGGTGCCCGAGTAGCTGCTGATGCCGGCGTACAGCGCCTTGCCCTGCTGCACTGCTGTGGCCAGTGCGCCCATGGTTTCTTCCAGCGGGGTGTCGGGGTCGAAGCGGTGGCTGTAGAAGATGTCCACGTACTCCAGGCCCATGCGTTTCAGGCTCTGGTCCAGGCTGGCCAGCACGTACTTGCGCGAACCGCCGCCCTGGCCGTAGGGGCCGGGCCACATGTCGTAGCCGGCCTTGCTGGAGATCAGCAGCTCATCGCGGTAGGGCTTGAAGTCGCGGCGCAGGTGTTCGCCAAAGTTGGTCTCGGCGCTGCCGTAGGGCGGGCCGTAGTTGTTGGCCAGGTCGAAGTGGGTGATGCCCAAATCGAAGGCGGTGCGCAGCATGTCGCGCTGGGTCTGGAAGGGCGTAGCGTCGCCGAAGTTGTGCCACAGGCCCAGCGACACCGCGGGGAGTTTGAGGCCGCTTTTGCCGCAGGTGCGGTAGGGAACACGTCCGTCGTATCGGTCAGAGGCTGCGTGGTACATGGTGTGATTGGAGGTTGAAAGTGACAACACGGAATCGCTATTGTTGTTCATTTTTTATGCGCTTAAATTCAGAAGAGGATTGACCTGATTTCTGTCGATGTGACGAAGCTTGTATCTCCGTCTCCCTGCATACTCCACGCCATGCATTTGAACGAATCCGACATGAAGACCCAGGAGCCTCGCCTCTGGATCAGCGACGGCTGGACGGCCCGCGTAGTGAAGAACGAAGACGACGACGGCTGGGCCGTCGCCATGACGGCGGACGGTGCCTCGGAACCCGCGCTGGTCGGCCCCTGGACCATGGGGCGCGACAAAAAGAACCCCAAGCCGCTGGACCAAAGCGCCTTTTTGACACTGGTGAAAACAGCCCGTGAATTCGTGCGCCGTAGCGAGCAGCAGTTGCACGCCAGTCTGCACCAGAGTCTGGAAGTGGCGGCCGGCGAGGGGCGCGTAAGGGTCTACCTGGACATTGAACCCGACGAGGAAAATCCCACTGCAACCCTGACGGCGAGGGATGAGGGTGATGATGTGATTGCGCAGGTCAAGGTGTCGCCCGCCTTCAAGCTCAGTCGAGCCAGTGCGGTGGCTTGGGTGGAGAGTGGCTACGCCAAGCCTTGAAGCAAAAATAGCTGCTGGCGCACATTGAGTGTGCGCCAGCAGCTATCGAATTGGTAGCGATTGGATTTTAAGCGGCAGGCGCGCTGTGAACTGTCAGTTGATTTTGAGAAAAACCGTCAGTTATTTGCAGAATCTATCTATAGATAATGAGAAAAAGTGCAGAAGTTAGTGAGACTGGATTGAATTGACTTCCCAAATCGCTAGACTGGTCAGATGCCCGTTCGCAAGATCCCCAAAAACCACCTGTTCGTCACCGGGGCCTACTCAAGTCGTAAAAGCGAGGTGATGGACCCCTTTGAGTCCCTGCTTGAAAAAGACTACCTGCTGGCGCTGGACTTTGATGATGCTGTGGAATCGTTCGAGGTGCAACCCGTTCGCATTCCAGTGAAGGGTGTACCGAGGGGGTATGTTCCCGACGTCCTCGTGAAGTACCGACCGGATCCCGAATCGGGCGAGATCAGAAAACCGCTACTAGCAGAAGTGAAGCGCAGCGACTTTTTGAAGAAACACGCTGCCGATTACGCTCCCAAGTTCGCTGCAGCGCAGGTCTATGCCGAGTCTCTCGGGTGGGAGTTCCGCACGGTCGACGAAACGGAAATTCGCCTCCCTCGGCTGGCGAACATCAAGTTCTTGCGGGAGTACCGCAATGTTGAGCCACAGGAAGCAGATTGCATGCGCGTGCTGCAAGCCATGGCTGACACCCACGGGGTTTCGTCCTCCGAGCGCATTCTGGCCACTCTCGCGTTCACCGACGACGAACGACTTTATTGGTTGCCGGTGATTTGGAGCATGGTGTTCCAGAGGCGCTTGCACACGGATCTGGATACTCCCTTCGGCGGTGATGTGGAATTGCACTTGCTAGGAGTTGCGCAATGAAAGACAGCACCACACCCACTCAGTATTGGGTAACTAAAGGGGCAACCATCACCAATGGCGGGCGTGAGTACGTCATTTTGAACCTGGCCGACGTCAATGCGGTTTTTGCCAGAGACGTGGAGACAGGCAACAAAGTGCTGCTCAAAATGGGAGACATCGGGCCGCCTACAGTAGTGGAGGCAAAGTCTGTAGCAAAAACGGCGGAGCCCGAGCTACTTGACGTCACCGAGTACGAATGGGCGATCGCCCAGAAAAGAAGGCAATGGATTGAGCCATTGCTGCTGAGTCGCTATCAGCGATCCAACGCGCTGTATGACGCGATTGCTGCAGAAGCCCAAGTCAGCAGGGCAACTGTGTACCGCTGGGTCACCGCCTATCGCGCTACCGGTACGCTCTCGTCTCTTCTTCCGATGTACCGCAATCGTGGCGGCAAAGCAAAGCCGCGCATTACGCCGGAGGTGGAGGCCATCATTGCAAAGACGTTGGCTGAGTTCCACGACACTGACCAGCATGCGTCTATCGCTGCGACCGTCAAAGAGATCCGACGCTTGTGTTCTAACGCACATCTCAAGTTGCCAGCGGCCAATACGATACGCATCAGATTGGATCAGACCAATGGACCAGAAAGGACGCTATTGCGCTATGGCGCCGCCGTGGCCCACGCCAAGCATCAACCGATTAAGGGGGTAATTCCTGACGCCGATTGGCCGTTGAGCATTGTGCAGATCGATCACACCTTGCTGCCCGTGATGATCGTGGACGACAAGCACCGCAAGTCCATCAAACGAGCTTGGATCACCTTGGCAATCGATGTGTTCAGCAGGGTGTGTTTGGGCATGTACCTTTCGCTGGAGGCTCCTTCTGCAATGTCTGCTGGCATGTGCATCAGCCACGCGATTCTTCCCAAGGACGATTGGTTGCGCCGAAGGGGCATAGTTAGCGTGGACTGGAACATGTGGGGTGTCATGGGCATTCTTCACATGGATAACGCCCGCGAGTTTCGAGGTGACATGCTGAAGTCTGCTTGCCGGGTCTATGACATCGACATCCATCTACGCCCGGTCAAGAAGCCGCGCTATGGAGCCCACATTGAACGCCTCATGGGGACCACAGTTTTATTCCGAAATAGTCGAGACTTTCTCCAATTGGCGGATGCGATGAGTCCCCGTTACCATGCAGCCGCCAGCTTTTTCTATTCACAGTCCCCTCATCCCCCATGTTCACCAATCTCGGGAGCATCCGACACCGCAATCTCACAGCACTTGGCCTCAAGCCAAAGCAACTGGCCCAAGCCTGCGGAGGCCAACCCAGAAGCTGGGCCAACCTGATATCCAGCGTAGACAAGCCTTTTGGCGAAAAAAAAGCCCGGCACATTGAGGCGTGCCTGCATTTGAAACCGGGGCAACTGGACAAGCCGGGGGCAGGCATCGAACTGACGACCCTCGTAAAAGTGCAAAAGCGTGTCCAGCGCGCCCGCACCATGACGGTGGCGCGCAACAGCGCCCACGCCATCATGAGCGACCGCCAGTTCGAGGCCATCGCAAACCTGCTTGGGACTGCTGAGCCGCTGCGAACCACCGCGTCGATGGTTTTGGTCGACGGTTGGCGAATTGTTGATGCTGCCTTGGCCTTGAACACAAAGAGGATGGTGGTCGGGCGCGTGGTCAGGCGCATGCAAGAGGCCCATATTTTGTTGGCCAGGGCCTACCTGGGTACCGAGCCAGATGCCCAACTCGCTCCCGATTGGGCCGAATCTGACGGTGGGGCGTAGGTCTGGATTTCTAGAAATCAGCCAACTTTCATCCCAGTTCCGCAGGCCCAACCGTAAAAATTGGGCCAAATATGTGGGCAAATTGGTAAAAACCCTCAAATTCACTCTTTCGGGGGATACCAAAACCGACTGTAGCTCTGTAAAGTCGCGCGCAATTCAGAGCAGTCCTCCGTTCGTTGGTGGGTGCCGTATGACAACAACAGCCACCCATGACGGAACGTTCAATCGCTCGCAGCTACCTGTACCCGCTTCGCTCAACACTTACAGCAACCTTGCTGTTCTCGGTGATGGTGGGCGCGGGTGCCCAAGCCCTCACCGATAGCCAGCGTGATGCAGCCGAGCAGCGCCGCATCCAGGAACGCGACGCCCAACTCCGCGAGCAGCAACAACGACAACCGGATGAGCGCCTGAGTGCGCCGGTTGCTGCCACCCAGCGCTTGCCTGAATCGGAATCCCCGTGCTTCCCCATCCGCCAGCTGGAACTGCGTGGCGAGGCCGCAGCTCAGTTCAGCTGGGTATTGGACAGCTTGTCCGGCCCGCAAAAAACCGATAGTCCTCTGCGCAAGTGCCTGGGTACCCAAGGCATCGGCATCTTGCTGGAGCGGGCACAGAATGCGCTGGTGGCCAAAGGTTTTGTCACAACCCGAGTGTTGACAGAGCCACAAGACCTCTCCACAGGCAGTCTGGTGCTCACTGTGGTGCCCGGCCGTGTTCGATCCGTTCGCTTTGCAGACAAAGATGGCAAGACCATCGCAGCCCCCACATCACTGGCTACTGCCGTGCCGGCCCAACCCGGCGACATCCTCAACCTGCGCGATGTGGAGCAGTCGCTGGAGAACTTCAAGCGCGTGCCCACGGCCGATGCAGACATCCAAATCACCCCAGCCGACCAGCCCGACCACAGTGATCTGGTCATTGCCTACCAAAGCACCACCCCGGTCCGGCTGTCCTTGGCGCTGGACGATAGCGGAGGCAAGAGCACCGGCCGCTACCAAAGCAGCGCCACGTTCTCTTGGGACAACCCGCTGGGCCTGAATGACCTGTTCTACCTGTCCCAAAACCACGACGCTGGCGGCGGAGACCCCGGCCCGCGCGGCACGCGGGGCTACACGGTGCATTACTCCATCCCCTACGGCTACTAGACGCTGGGCACCACCTTCAGCGAGAGCCGCTACCACCAGACCGTGATCGGCGCTACCCAAAACTACGTCTACAGCGGCACCAGCGGCAATGCAGAGCTCAAGCTCTCACGCTTGGTCTACCGCGATGCCACCCGCAAGAGCACTGTGCACCTCAAAGCCTTTGAGCGGCACTCCAACAACTACGTGGACGATACCGAAGTGCAAATTCAGCGCCGTGTAGTGGGCGGCTGGGAACTGGACCTGGGCCACAAAGAGTTTCTGGGTAGCGCCACGCTGGACGCCAACCTGGCCTACAAACGCGGCACACGGGACTTTGCGGCCATGGACGCCCCTGAGGAATCCACCGGGCAAGGCACCGCCCGCTTCACCCTGTGGGTGGCCGACGTCACTTTCAACCAGCCCTTCAAGTGGCTAGCCCAGTCCTTGCGCTACCAGGCCAACCTGCGGCTGCAAGGCAATGAAACACCGCTCACCCCGCAAGACCGTTTCAGCATAGGCGGACGCTACAGCGTGCGTGGCTTTGATGGCGAAGGCAGCCTCTCGGGCGACAACGGCTGGCTGCTGCGCCAAGAGTTGGGTTGGACGCTGGGCAGCAGCGGGCAAGAGCTGTACCTCGGCATTGATGCAGGCGGCGTGAGCGGCCAAAGCACAGAACAACTGGCAGGCAAAGCCCTGAGCGGCGGCGTGGTGGGCCTGCGGGGCAACTACCGCAAGCTGCAGTACGACATCTTTGTAGGCGCCCCGCTGTACCAACCCTCGGGCTTCAAGACCGCAGAGACCACAGCCGGGTTCAGCATGAATCTGGCGTTTTGACTGTTTGTAACCGTGGACCAGTCCACTTTTTAGAGAAAGTAGTTTCATGAAATCTATCTCCCGTGCCGCCACAGCTATCGCTTTGACAACCGCGATGGCATCTACAGCCAGCTTTGGGCAAACCGCCTCCAAATCCAGCTTCACGGGCTTCGGTATTGGTGCCAACCTATCGTTCGTTAAAAACTCCATGGACGTGACGAGTGGCCTTTCCGACCTATCCAACAACAGCACGGAGGCTTCCATAACTGCTAGCTATGGCTACGCTATGGGCAAAGACTGGGTCGGTACTTTAGGCCTATCGTTGGGTCTAAAGAACTCTGACTACGGCAGCTATACCAGTGGTGGTGTCACCAGTACAGCAACCGCTAAACAGCACATCGCGGTGTCTTTTGCACCGGGCTACCGTATCAGCAACGATGGCTTGGTCTACGGAAAGCTAGCGCTGCACCAAATGACGGTCAACTACATGTCCACCTCAGGCTTCGACATGACCAAAACCCATCAAGGAACCGGCTTTGGCATTGGATATGCACATGCCTTGACCCCATCTTTGGAATTCAGCGCCGAGTACGAAACTGTGAAGTTCGACACCCAGAACACAGCAGCCAACTCAACTGCACAGCCCAAGCAAGGCAATCTGAATTTAGGAATTACCTACAGGTTCTAACGAATCGTAGGCAGTCCCAACGGCCACTTCACGCCACACCAATCCAATTCTTTGAATCTCAGAATATGAACCAGAACCTATTCCGTCTCGTCTTCAACGCAGCCCGAGGCCAGGTAATGGCGGTGAGTGAGGTGGCCATTGGCAAGGGCAAACCGGCCAGTGGCGAACACCGAGGGCGCAATGTTGGGCTGGCGTTGTTTGCTTTTGCACTGTCGCCCCTGGCTTGGGGCCAAGTTGTCGCGGATCCCAATGCAGCAGGCAATCAGAAACCCCAGATCGTGACGAGTGCCAACGGCGTCACCCAAGTCAACATCCAGGCCCCCAGCGCGGCGGGGGTGAGCCGCAACGTCTACAGCCAGTTTGATGTGGGCGCCGCTGGCGTCATCTTGAACAACGCCACCGCCAACGTGCAAACCCAGCTGGGTGGCTGGGTGCAGAACAACGGCAACCTGGCTGCTGGCTCTGCCCGCGTCATCCTCAACGAAGTCAATTCCAGCAACCCGAGCCAGCTCAAAGGATTCGTGGAAGTGGCCGGCCAGCGCGCTGAAGTCATCATCGCTAATCCAGCGGGCATCGCCGTAAATGGTGGTGGCTTTATCAATGCCAGTGGCGTCACGCTGACCACCGGTGCGCCGGTTCTCAATGGCGGCAACCTTGATGGCTACCGCGTGCAACGCGGCACCGTCACGGTAGACGGCGCTGGGCTGGACACCAGCAATGCCGACTTCACCAACATTATTGCTCGCGCCGTGCAAGTCAACGCCGGCATCTGGGCCAAAGACCTCAAAGTTACCACCGGCGCCAATGAAGTCAACGCCGCCAACACCAGTGCCACGGCTATAGCAGGCACAGGCACTGTCCCTACCGTAGCGCTGGACGTAGCTGCGCTGGGCGGCATGTATGCGGGCAAGATCACGCTGGTTGGTACAGAGGCAGGACTGGGCGTAAACAACGCCGGATCGATTGCTGCCAATGGCGGCGCCCTGGTTGTGCAAGCCAATGGTCTGTTAGCCAACACTGGCTTGATCGAAGGCAAAACCGCGCTCATTAAGGCCACCACGGTCAACAATACCGGCGCCGGAAAAATCTACGGCGATACGGTCGCTGTCCAAGCGGACACCCTGAACAACACCCCCGCAGTGGTGGGCCAGAGCGCCCCGATCATTGCAGCCCGGACTGGCCGGATGGATTTGGGTGTGGGTACGCTGAACAACCAAGAGGGTGCTGTCATCTATAGCCAAGGCGACATGGCGATTGGCGGAAGTCTGGATGCAAACAACCAGGCAACTGGCCGCGCTAGTACGATCACCAACAACAGCGCCACCATCGAATCTCTAGGCTCGATGGATATCAAAACCCAGAACATCACAAACAGCTACACATCGCTCACCTATGAAGTGGACAAAGTCTCTGAACTGCCAGGCAGCAGTGGTTGCGGTGACAGTTGTTACTCAAACTACACCGAGACGACCTACCGTGCAGTCGCTGTAGAGGGAGTGAACGGCGCGGGCAAGATTCTGGCAAGCAATAACATCACATTGGACGCGAGCAACAACGCGCTCAACAGCAGCGGCCAGATTCTGGCTGGTGCTGCGCTGAACGTCACCGGAGCAACAGTGAACAACCAGGGCATTGACGTTGCCCTGTTCAAAGAGCAGCGCGGCACCACCTACCAGCGGCGTACTGCGCGGTACTGGGACTGGGGATGGAAAGAGCGCGCATGGTGGGAGGAAAGCGGCTACAGCAACGATGTGGCGGACAACCAGACCGTACAGCGGGGCGAGTCACCGCCCACGTCACCCTCGGCACGCAGTGCATTCAGCCCCAGCGCCAGTACATTGGGGAACTTGCCCACATCGGCCCAGTACCGCATCAACAACAACCTGGGAGCTGCGTACATCGTAGAAGCCGATCCGCGCTTTGCCAATATGCGCAACTGGCTAGGCAGCGACTACATGCTGGCCAGCCTGGCCCTGGACCCCAGCGTCACCCAAAAACGCCTGGGCGACGGCTTCTATGAACAGCGCTTGATCAATGAACAAGTGGCCCAGCTCACTGGCCGCCGCTACTTGGGCAACTACACCAGCGATGAAGCCCAGTACCAGGCCCTCATGAACGGCGCAATCACCTTCGCCCAAACCTACCAGCTGCGTCCCGGCATCGCCCTGACTGCAGCGCAAGTGGCCCAACTCACCAGCGATATCGTCTGGCTGGTAGAAAAAGAAGTCACCCTCAAGGATGGCAGCAAACAAAAGGCCTTGGTGCCGCAGGTGTACGCCATGGTGCGCGAAGGCGATTTGTCCACCACGGGCGCACTCCTGTCGGGCAACACCGTCAACATCAACACCACAGGGGATGTGAGCAACAGCGGCTCCATTCTGGGGCGCCAGCTGGTGCAGATCACGGCACAGAACGTGAATAATCTGGCTGGCTTAGTCCAGGCAGACACGGTCAAGCTGGACGCCACGCAAGACATCAACAACATAGGCGGCACAGTTGCGGCACAAAGCAGTTTGATCGCAACGGCGGGTCGCGATCTGAACGTGCAAAGCACCACCAAGCAGACCGCCAGCACTGGAAGCGGTGGCGGTTCTGGCCAAGGATTGGCGGTAGTGATCGGTGGCGCGGGCGGCGGAGGGGGTGTCAAAACCACCAACGAAGCAGTCAGCCGCGTCGCCGGTTTGTATGTCAGCAAAGCAGGCGGCACCCTGCTGGCCAGTGCAGGCCGAGATGCCAACCTGATAGGCGCATTGATCCAAAGTGGTGGAGATGTAACCATCACCGCTGCAGACAACCTGAACCTGAAGACGGTCAACACCAGCAGCACCTTTGATGCCACCCTTAATGCCGACAACTTCAACCGCCAGAGCCAAAGCGCAGAAGTCGGCACCACCATCCAAAGCACGGGCCAGGTAAAGCTCCAAGCTGGAAAAGACATTGCCGCCCGCGCCGCTGACGTTCAGAGCAATGCCAATGTCGTAGCCACGGCGGGTGGCTCCGTCACTATCGAAGCAGGCGTGGCAACCAGTGCGCAGTCGTCCGGCCGCACCACGGCTGGCAGCAGCTTCTTTGCCTCCAACCTGAGCACTGATCGCCAGTCCAGCAGCCAAACCCAGGCAGTGGCTAGCAACTTCGGTGGCAGCAATGTGACGGTCAACAGTGGTAAGGACATCGGCATCAAGGCTTCCAACGTCGTGGCTGACAAAGATGTGACGCTGACCGCTGCGAACAACGTCAAGATTGAAGCCGGTACCAACACCCAGACTCGGAGCAGTTTCTCGGCAAAGAGCGAGTCGGGGCTGATGAGTGGCGGTGACTTGGGCCTAAGCGTGGGTACCCGTGAGCAAAGCACCGATCAAAAGTCCACCAGTACCACTGCAGCCGCCAGCACCGTAGGCAGCACAGGCGGCAATGTGAAAATCACTGCCGGCCAGACGTTTACCCAAACCGGCAGCGATGTGTTGGCCACCAGCACCGTCGCAGGCACTGGCAACATCGACATCACCGCCAAGAAAGTGGACATCGTAGAAGCCAGAGAAACAAGTGCCTCTGAGACCAAGACAGAATTCAAGCAAAGCGGCATCACCCTGAGCTTGAGCAACCCTGTGGTGAGTGCCGCTCAGACCATGCAAAAGATGGCCACGGCTGCCGAAAACACCAAGAGCGACCGTATGAAGGCGTTGGCCGCTGCAAGTGCAGCCATGGCCTCAAAAGGTGCGATTAAAGAGCTGGGTGATTTGATGAACGGTCAAGCCAGTAAGGCAACCGATTTGGAATTCAACATCAGCATAGGCAGCTCCAGCAGCGAAAGCAAATCCACCAACACCAGCAACACCGCGCGCGGCAGCACGGTCAGTGCAGGTGGCAACACCACCATCCGCGCCACCGGTGACGCGCAAAACAGCAACCTGACCCTCCAAGGCAGCACCGTCCAGTCTGGCGACACCACCACCCTCCAAGCCGACAACCAGGTGCTACTGCTGGCCGCCGTCAACACGAGCACGCAGACCAGTGATCAAAAGTCCAGCTCTGGCAGCGTGGGTGTGACACTGGGCAAAGGTAAGTTTGGAGTCACTGTCTCTGCAAGCCAAGGAAGCGGTGACGGCAACGGCCAGGATGTGTACTACACCAACACCCAAGTTCAGGGCGGCAAGGTGGTCAACATCCAAAGCGGTGGCGATACCACCCTTAGGGGCGCAGTCGTCAAGGCTGAAGCTGTGAACGCAGTAGTAGCAGGAAACCTCAATATTGAGAGCCTGCAAGACAGCAGCAGTTACAAAGAGTCCAGCCAGAACAGCAGCGGCTCTGCCACGATTGGCTATGGCGCTGGTGGTAGCGTCAGTGTGGGCGCCACCAAGATCAACAGCGACTACCAAAGCGTCACCGAGCAAAGCGGCATACGCGCAGGCGACGGCGGCTTTAACGTCAACGTGCAAGGCAACACCGACTTGAAGGCTGGCGCCATCACCAGCACCCAAAAGGCGATTGACGACAACAAGAACAGCTTCCAGACGGCAAAGCTAACTACCAGCGATATCCAGAACAGCGCCAGCTACTCCGCAGAGAGCTACCAGGTGAGCGTAGGCAGCAGTGGTGGCAGTGCGGGGGCCGGGCAAGACAGTGGCAGTGCAAGCAGCACCACCAAGGCGGCCATCAGCGGGATTGCGGGGAACCAAGCGGCAAGGACGGGGGATGCGGAGACGGGTATCCAGAAGATATTTGATCAGGCCCAAGTCACCAAAGAGGTTAATGCGCAGGTGGCGATTACCAGTGAGTTTGGCAAGCAGGTGGTACCCGTAGCCTCCAAGTTTGCTGACAACAAAGCCATAGAGCTGCGCAGGCAAGGCAATGAAGCGGAGGCTGCCAAATGGGATGAAGGCGGGCTCTACAGAACCGCGATGTACGGAGGTCTGGGAGCGTTGACCGGTGGCACGGGTGGCGCTGCCGGTGCCGTGGCAGCCCAACAAACTGTTCCGATCATTGGCGAGGAGATTGCAAATCTTAACTTGCCGGAAGAGGTGCGCCAGGGATTGACCACCTTGATGGGCACAGTCATCGGTGCTGCGGCAGGGGGTGCTGCTGGAGCTTCCGCTGCTCTGCCACAGACCGCACTGAACTATGTAAGCCACAGCCCGTTTGCGTCGGTACGCAGGACCGTCAGTCAAGAAAACGCCCGCTTGATGAACCAATGTGGAAACCAGTGCACCTTGAATGACATGCGCAACATCGATCTGCAAATGCAGAAGCTCGAAGCTGCGGGCAATCTGGTGGCCATCAGTCAGAACAGCAAGCTCACAACAGAGCAAGCCATGCGACTGGGTGAGAACCTAGCAGCGCTACTGCCGCTCTACGGCACGCCTATCGCGTTATATCAAGCCATAACCGGTAAAAGCCTATCTGGGGAAGAACTCTCAACGGCTGAGCGAGTGCTCAACGTTGCTGCGTCGGCATTGCCCTTGGGAGGCGCAGCCTACAAGTTGGTGACCTCTGCTGCTAGCGACATGGCAAAAATGTCTGGCAGTATTGGGCGAGTCCACGGATTCAAATCGGCTGAAGAGGTGAACTCACTGATGGGCGCATTCAACAAATCGCCAGCGTGGAAAGAGGGAACCCAAATCGCTGAAGCCACCCTCAAGCCAGGGACCAAAGTGCAGATGGTGGTAGATAAAGCGGCGTATGACCGAATAATCAAATCGGATACGTCATATGTAGGAAATTGGGCTTCGTTTGACAACATCCCCAACCAAGCATTTGCGCGTAACGACTTGGCTATCACTACTGGCTTCAAGAAGGATGTGGGCTATGTTGTGGAGTTGGAGATCATCAAGCCGCTCAATGCGCAGATTGGAGTTGTGGGAAAACAGGGATCAGCTGGCGGGGGGGCTAACCAATTGAATTTCTTGTTCCCTCCGCGCAATGGAGCTGAGTACTTTAAATTTGTGAATGGAAACAAGTTGCCATGAATTTGGTCTCAAACCTGATTTGCCACAACAATCGAGGTGATTTCCTTCCGGAATTGACCTTCACAGAGGATTACGAGGTCTGGAGAAGAAGCAACCCAGATGATCCGGTTTTTGGCCCAATCGTAAAACACACGTGGCATGTTGATGGTGTGCAAATTGAGCGACTAAATCAGCGCAATGATCCGTTATATGAGCTTCCAGATGCTACTGGTTTTCTCTTGTGCGAGCATGTCGAACGCTCAGACAACCTCGTGCTGTTGGACGTCTACGGCAAAGAGCGTGTGCGCTTGGCAATGCCTTGGCAACTGACCCAAAGACCCACATCGCAGAGCGCGGGTTACCCAAGCCGTTTCCTGGGGCTCACCACACCGTGGGACAACCCCAAGACAGGTCAGCTCGGTAAGTTTGCCGTTCTGGCGTGGGTGGAATACGCAGGCGACTATGCCTTTGAACTTGATTGGAAAACAGGTCAATTCCTGTGGGGGTATTTCCTAGAGCGGGGGTAGGTAATAAATACTCAACGTATGTTGGCCTATCGGTTTTGACGCGTAGAACCCAGTGTGTTGACGCCGACCGAAAACTGACCCCCAGTGGAGCAGATTTCGAGGAAAGTTAACATTCAATTAGTCAAACTTTTTTCTACACAAAATTTCAGCAGCAAATAAATTTCGTTTCGAATTGTTTGTATCTGCGACGTATCCATCAAGTCTAAGCCATGAACAATACCATTTAGTTTTTTAGTATGCATCTTGGCTTTTTTTGAGGCCAACCATAGCCGTGGTTTCTCTTCAATTCCAAAGATGTTTATAGCAACTCTTTCATCGGAAATCCAAGCCAGCATCATTACCAAATCGATTCCTTGGATGGCCCGTTGCGCCTCTGAGTGATTCTTTTTCTCGCCTTCTGATGAAGAGTAAAAATGATTCTTTACCGCTTCGAAATTTTTTGACTTTTTGACAAACTGACGCAGAGAACTTTCTAGTATTGCCCGCAATAGTATTGCGCTTGCACACGGTGCAACGTCACATCGCAAATTTATTGCCTCGATAATAAAACCATTTAAGACCGGATCAGCTGAATGAGGGAATTCAACGGGGAGGACAGTATCCCAATTTTTTGGATGCATCTGCTGGTTTTTTCCTGCGGACGGGAAAGGTTTTTGCTTGCCATCACCAGCACGAATACTCGTTGCGACCAACTCATCGTTCTTACGGAGACTCACTGATTCATTAGAATTACCTCCATTGACGCCGCTAGATAATGGATTTTTTAAGGCTGTGGTTGAATAGAGTTTCTTGACAGATTGCCGGTATAAGTCTGCGATAGGCTGAAGCTCATCCCTCACTTGGACAAATAATCGACCATCTGTCTTCAGTGCGGTTTTAAGTGTATTCCACGGCATCTTTTGTGGATCCTCGGATACGAACCGAACGATACATATGAAGCCGTTGTACTCGGAGTGCCATTTCGTTTTCCAGCCATGCTCATTGGCTGTGCTACTAGACACGATTACGCGATCATTACATATGAAATACAAGCCAAACTCATCGGTCAACGTCTTATTCATTGCCAATGAATAACCATCTTCCGCTGGGAAATAATATTTCCCATGCACTCCGGAATCAATGTAGACATCCACTCCTTCAACCTTAACAGGTTTACTAATGGGAGTGAATTTGGAATTTTTTCGGATAGTTGGCAAATTGCCATTTGCTCTTGCGCATGCTCCAAAATAGGAGTTCGAAATGCTGATTCGTAAACCCTTAGCGGTGTAAGCTGCATAACGGATTTTTAATACTTTTATTGCATTTTCAAACCATGACTGGCTTTGAATCTCGTATTGAATATTTGACTTGACTTCTGAAACCACGAATAGCGTCTTTCGATGACCAGAAGAGCTGTATGCCGCTGCCATCAGCTTCTTATCACCGGAAATCATTTCACTATCAAAATGCATCTTGAATGCAATGCTCCCATTGTCGGACGACATGGAGAATTGCCTACCAAATTTCAACAGCGCGCGCTTGAGGCCTAGGCCATAGTGACCGATGCCGTACTTGTGACTAGAAGTATCCGCGGTTCTGAAGGCATGAAGCGACAGTGTCGATTCGTCCATACCGAGACAATTGTCTAAAACACTTATACTTTTTTTCCCTAAGCGAATAATTATCTTATATCCTGAATAATCGACTGGGAGGCCGTAAATATCCCGTTCAAAATTTTTTGAAATTAGATGGTCGCGAGCCGCATCAATAGAGTTGTCTATCAAATCAAAAATTGACTCAAGAACAGTGATATCTGTAGTCAGCGTGTTTTCCAAATAATTCGAATTGACTCCAGTCTTGATTTCGATTTCTTTAATGATCGATTTAGTCATTTGTCTCTGAAATTCAAATTATGCTGCTATCATATTGGCGTGAATCACAGGTGCCAATTTCGCTTTGATCACGCTCAATACCCCCTCTGACACCAAAGGTGACACGCTATTTCCAATCATTCTGAAGCTATGCCATTTTGTATTATGGAAGGCAAACCAATCGGGGAAGCCTTGAAGTCTGGCGGCCTCCCGCACTGTGATTACTCTGGGCATACTTGGATGCAAGGGGCGCACCGCTTGGTGGCTTCCTTTGTCGGCACCAGTACCCGCTCTAAGTGTTGGACATACGCCATCCCAAGATAATCTCTTTGAGCGGCTAACGGGATCAGTTTCTCCAGGAACAATTGATCCATAACGCGCGCTTACTTTGGGGTGATGTTTTGTATCGAAGTTACCTGAAACCAAGCCTCGCTTCAGATAATCTATTGCTATCGGCCAACCCAAATTGCCACTGGGTAGGGTGCGCATCTTGAGTGCGTATTGTGAAAGTGTTTTGGTGGTTCTGTATTTTGTCCACCCATACTGAGTTGCATCCTTTTGCTGCGGCACAGGCTCGCTTATATCCTCTATGGCATCTTTCACCGTGACTGCCGTTTTATTGACCGACAGAATTTCTGCGATAGAAATTGCATTCATCACAAGCGGATCGTAGCCAACAACAACGACCCGTTTACGCTTTGTTGGAGCTCCAAATTTAGATGCATCCACCACCACAGGAGGTAAAACGTGGTATTTTTTGTCCACTACTTTGATGGCATCAAATAGCTCGTTAGAGTTTTTTTCATCTAACAAGCCTTCAACGTTTTCCATAACGAAGAATTTGGGGGAAATTATGTTGACTGTTCTGAAAAAATGTCTCAATAGTGAACGCCTAGGATCATTCACATCACCTTTTCCCATGCGGCTGTAGCCTTGGCAAGGTGGGCCCCCAATCACGCCGTCGATTTGTTGATCCTCCAGTAGTGCGGCCCATTCCTTTGCCCCCATCTTGGATAGATCGCCATTAGTTACTTTTGTATTTGGAAAATTTCTGGCGTATGCAGATTGAAGTGTTTTTTCGATATCTACGGCGATAGTCACATCAAAACCAGCAAGCTTTGCCCCCAAACCGAATCCACCACAGCCGCAAAACAGGTCAACAATTTTCGCCACTTTTAACTCCTAGCTTAATGATCGCGCGCGGAGTGTATAAAAAAAACGCGTTCCTGTCGACCGCTATTTTCGAGTGGCCGTTCTACCACAAACGACGAGCCGACTTGACTTGTGGCCCATGTTTTGTTGGATCTAATTGAAAGTAGCACTTTGTGAAGAGAGGCGATATTGAGAAGCAAAAGACTTTATCTGGCATTGGCCAATTTGGATATCCCCCAAACGGGTGAATTTGTAGTCAAATCCGCTGGTATTTGCTGAGCACGTCAATCGTCAACTCCGTTTTGTATACGAATCGAAACAAGTACCTTCCAATTAAGATCACGCCTGCACATAGTACGGCTCTTGGGCATGTCGTGTACTGTCCGCTCGAACAAAGAAACTGCGGCCACTGACAAGATCCCAGCTTCACAAGCGTGAACCTCCCAAGGGTTCTGGTAATTCATTGGATGAATTTTTGGTGGTCTACGTCTGGAATGCTTGTGAGGTGCGGATTCCGCTACCCCCTCTAACCACGAATGCAATTCAACCGACATTCCCACGTCTACAGTACAACCCTTGAAAATAGGGGGTAGGCACGGTAGAACTTTGCATAGTTCGCGAGCAACGACTTTGTAGTCGGAATGTTTTCCTGGTCGCTCGGGCAATATCCCAACTGATCGGCGAGGTAATCACCTGCATCCACTTCATCAGTAATCGGCAGCGCATTGTCTAAGGCCAGCCTTTCCTTTGCCGATAACGCAGGAACGCTAATCTCGATTGGAGAGGACCAATGGAGATTGCGAAACGGCCAATGATCGATCCGTGATTTTCCTAGAAAATCAGCTTTGTCTTGGTCATCTTTCGCATTGAGTATTACTCCAGTGACTGTCAACATCTGATGTCCACTGTCTTTATAGATGAAGGCAGACAGCGGCTGAAAATACTCTCCTGAAGCGCGTGCGGCCAAATCGCCTAGGCAGCTGCGAACGGCCTTGAGAAGAGTCGTTGGATAGTTTTTGGGCAAAACGTCATCGTCATTCAACTCGAACTTGCAATGATCTCCAAGTCGCTTTGCAAGCTCATGGCGTCGTTCCTCATGCAGAGCAACTCCTTTACTCTGGCCTCCAAGCGCCGATGGATTTGCATTCAAGGTAATTTTGGCTACATCGAAACGTCCGAGCTTGCCAACCAAGGAACGGAACTCCGAAAGTTGGACGTACAAATCCTTGGGGGCTGTGTAGTCGAGCCAGACGATATTCCCGTCCACGAACTCATGAGATCGCAGGAATTCCCCGCTAGTCACATTTTTGATCTGAATGAAAGCTGCCGGCTTATTGAACGCCTGCCGGGTACAAACGTTCTTGTCGCTCTCGATCGAAATCATCTTACTGATTCTTAACGTGGAATGAAGTGCCTGGAAGTCTTCGAGAAAGGGACCTCCAAATCCCACATAGGTGTAATCGGACACATTTGCAACGCGGGCGACTCGGGCAAGCACCTCGATAAAGAGGTTCCGCTCTATGGCCTTGTTTTCGCGAAGGTGATAAGCGACTGCACCGCCGCTCATATGCTCTGCGCCTTCTTCAAAGCCCATTCAAAAGTTGCTATTCCAACATCCGCAGGTTTCGCTTTGGCGTCTTCAAGCAGGTACGCCCCAATTGCCGCGATTTCCTCAATCGGTTTGGTGAATTGAATGCGTCGCGTTTTATTTTCCCGCGCGGGTTCTGGCAGCGTAGGTACGAACCGTCTCCCTTGAATGCCCTTCTTCACCGCCTTCCATTTGTCGGTAGGAATGCTGATCGCGGCCGACCGAATATCAATGGCTTTGACTGTGCCTTGAATATCGTCTCGCTCAGGAGACTGTGCTTTCCATTTGTTCGTAAAGCTAGTGAAATGTTTCAGCGCATCTCTCATGACCTCTTTCACGTGGCCGAACAGCTCAGAGTTCTGATCAATACCCCGTTTAGTGGTCGTGACCGGCAGCTTAATGGCATCGTTACATTTGAATATAACGATACCGGCGAGTGCGATGAATTGACTGTGATACGCCGGAACGCCCGCTTCGCCCCAACCGGTTAGCCTCGTCTTGTCTGAAGATACAACTACACGATCATTGCAAACTATCGTCCAGCCGGCACTCTCCTTATTGCGCACACCTTTCTCACTGTCTTCTTGCTCCTGATCCGTGGGAAGCTTTTCATACAGTCCCATTACCAAGTTTACGGTTACGCCATCATGCTCGGCTTCATAAACGTAAGGCTTGATACCGCCTCTTTCATCGAAATCATTCGCATCGAAAAGCGTCTGCAAAGTAGATGCTAAGACCAATTTGCCATTGACTTTTATTTCGAATCCTTTCTCGATGACGTAGCTGTAATGGCGCTGAACGACTTGGTGGAAATCGTCGACGAAGCCTCCTTTATCCTGGCTGAACGCAATGGCTACGGAGGGGTGAAGCTGATCGATATCGATTTTTGTGCCTGCGGCATTCAGGCTCGGCGCAGTGTTGCTCAACTCGAGTTCCCATTTGTCGTCGTCGTCAATCCAATTCTTGTCGATGGTTACTGAGAATCTGTCCTCACCGTGTCTGCTCTCTATGGTGCAATTCGTTCCGAGTTTAAAAATGGCTCTCTTCATACCAATGCCATAGACACCGACTGTCGCCAGATCTTGATCGCGGCCCCGGTCTTTTCTACCGAATCTGAAGGCGTGCTCTTCGGCCAACACTCGCGGGATTCCCCCGCAATTGTCCGCAATACGAAAATACGTGGGCTTTAGATCGATGTGTGCGTGACAGCCTTTGTACGGCAACTTCGGGTCTTTCGAACCGGAACGAAGTGCGCCGTCAATGCAGTTGTCCAGCAGATCAAGTATCGCGTCAGCCAACTCGATGTCTCGAGTCAGCATTTCGACAAAGAAACGTTTGGCCGGTGAGGCCTTGGCTATAGACATGAACTCCCCCTAAATTTTTCGACTGCAGATCGTCATCATGCCAGCTCAGGCTTTTCTATTTCTTGAACGAAGTCTAACAAGACTACCTAGATGCAATGGGTTCAGCGAAGAGCATGGCAGCTTTGTATCAGGGTATGCGTGACATTTCTAGCACCTGTTGCACTGGTCATGAAGTTTTCAAAAGCTCTAACGCCTGAAACATGTCTGGGCGAACAAGTGAGATCTCCAGGTTGACAAGATCCGCGTTTTCTTTGGGGTACTAGGATCGATTGCAAACCGAGAAAACTGTTGGAGTGGCCGAGCCGGTAATCGATCCGATTGAGATAAAATTTGCACCAACATAACCGCCACGCCTCTGTTTCCAGCATGCGCAACCTTGGCGGTTTTTTTATGGCATTTTTACTTTCATGCTGCACCGCCAATAGTGCGTGTTGCCGAAGGACCCGGTTTGTGCCAGTCTTGCGTCCATAACGCGATAGATCGCCAAACCATCAGGCACAGAAATGAACAACCGACAGCGCAAACGAAGAATTCAACAAGTCCTCCAGGGAAAGCTGAGCCTTTCGGAATCTATGCAGCAGTCTGCTGAAGGCAGAACTTGGGACAACATAGCGCCAATCGGATGCGAGTTCGGAAGTCCTGACTACGAGAGACTGATGGAGCAAGAGACGCTGGACTTGAAAGTCCGGCTAGCTGAGCTGGTCGCACGTGGCCAAGCGACTGCCACAGAAATGGGTCAGACTGAAAATCCGAGCGAACTGCCAGATGCATTTAATGTCCAAGCTGTGCTGCGCGACTGGGGTCACGAGGCAAGCGTACAGGTCGCAGCATCTGTATGGCGGTCCTGCTCGAGCCCAGTCTGTGCGGCTTGGCTGACGGGCGCAGAAACAGAGTCCTCGGCAAAGCGGGCTTTGTTCTACTACTGCTCACCGCAGTATCGCCAACCCACTTGACAGTCCAAGCGCGTCGTAGAGGCGTAAGAAAAAGATAGCTCTTGCTCCCTAGCAAATGATGAGATTATTTTTATGCGCGTTAAATTTAATGCGCGCATTCATTTGATCTGAAAATTGTCCACCAAGCGAAGGGAGTGTGTGATTTTTCTGTGTGAGGCAGACTTGCTGGTGAGCCTGTCAGGAATTTTGTGTGTGAGGCATAACATGTCACTAAGGAACATGAATGCCGAGCAAGACACGCAAGCCCAAAGCAGCACAGGTGCTGCCCACCATCCCCAAAGAACTCATTGACCAGTTTGTTAACGGCCCCATGAGCGCGGAGGCGGTCAATGCCGCTTCCATGGCGTTCAAGAAGGCGCTGATTGAGCGCGCCTTGGGCGCAGAGCTCACCCACCATCTGGGCTATGCCGCTGGTTCGGACAAGCCCAGCGAGGGCAAGAACCATCGCAACGGCGCCTCCGGCAAGACTGTCCTGACCGAGGATGGCCCTGTGCGCATCGAGGTGCCACGTGACCGCTCGGGCAGCTTCGAGCCCCTGCTGATCCCCAAGCACGAGCGCCGTTTCACCGGCTTTGACGACAAGATCGTGGCCATGTACGCACGCGGCATGACGGTGCGTGAGATCTGCGTATTCCGGTTGAACTGACCATCAATTCCGGGAGTCGCTGACCACCTCGACTCAAGATTCTTGTGCTGATCTGTAAAAAAAATCTGCGTGGAAACTGCCGCTTGTAAAAGAATGGGGCGCCGCCAGTATGGCAGCGCCCCATACTTATAGCCTCTTCTTATTGCCAGTTGGCCGCAATCACCGGCGCCAGCGAACTTGCATAGTTAGCAGGCAGTGTGGTTTGCCCTGCAGTTGGCGGCGAAAACGCAGCCATTGCACTCACCAAGTTCTGCACCTGGCTGTCTAGCAGCGTCTCGCCATCGCTAGTTTTGAACTGCTCTACGTGGTACTGGTTGCCCAGGTACCAATTGGTGAGCGTCGCCTTGTCAGAAGTGCCGATGATGCTGACTTCCAAGTTATTAGAAATCTTCTTGAACCAGAGTTGGTCACTTGCGATTCCACTCAGGAACTGCAGAACATCTGTATTGCCGGAGGTGCTGTCGTTCTCTTGAATCACATCGCTGGCATAACCGCGGCCAAACTGATAGGTGTCGTTGCCGATACCGCCGACCATGGTGTCATTACCTGCACCACCGTCGAGGATGTCGCTTCCTGTGTCACCGTTAAGGGTGTTATTGCCAGAGTTTCCGGTCAGAACGTTGTCGAGTTCATTACCTGTGCCATTGATGGCCGACGTACCAGTCAGAATCAGATTTTCAAGGTTGGCCCCTAAGAACAAGGTAACGGAAGACCTCACCGTATCGAAACCTTCAGCAGCAAGTTCAGTCACCACGTCGGTTGCAACGTTCACAACATAAGTGTCGTTTCCGGCACCACCCACCAAGGTGTCACTGCCGGCGCCTCCATCCAACGTATCGTTCCCGGCACCGCCGGTCAACGTGTTGTTCGCAGAATTCCCCAGCAAGATGTTGTCGAGTTCATTGCCTGTAGCGTTGATAACGGCAGAGCCGGTAAGGGTGAGGTTCTCCAAGTTGGAACCCAATGTCCAGGTAATAGAGGACTGAACAAGGTCGACACCCTCATTGATTGCCTCGGTAACAATGTCTGCGGTGTTGTCCACGACATAGATATCGTCTCCCAGGCCACCCACAAGGGTATCAGCGCCGGCACCGCCATTGAGTGTGTCGTTACCTGCGCCACCGGACAACGTATTGCTCGCAGAATTACCAACCAGAACGTTGTTAAGTGTATTACCGGAGCCATTGACGGCCGCAGTGCCTGTGAGCGTCAGGTTTTCCAGATTGCTACCCAAAGTCCAAGTGATGGAGGATTGAACTGTGTCCGTACCTTCATTGAGAGCTTCCGTAATGACGTCTCCGGCATTGTCGACAACGTAGGTATCGTCTCCGGTTCCGCCGATCAACGTATCAGCACCAGCTCCACCATTGAGGGTGTCGTTGCCGGCTCCACCTGTCAAGGTGTTGGCTCCAGAGTTACCGGTGAGGGTGTTGGCGAGCTCATTGCCTGTGCCATGGATAGCCGCAGAGCCTGTCAGCGTGAGCTTCTCCAGGTTTGCGCCCAAAGTCCAAGTGATAGACGATTGAACGGTGTCCGTGCCTTCATTGGCAGCTTCGGCAACGGCATCGCCAACGTTGTCAACCACGTAGGTATCGGCACCAACACCTCCGATCAAGGTGTCTGCACCAGCACCACCATTGAGGGTGTCATTGCCTGCTCCTCCAATCAAGGTATTGTTGGCAGAGTTGCCGAGCAACGAATTGTTCAATTCATTGCCGGTACCGTTTACTGCGGCAGTCCCTGTCAGAGTCAGCTTCTCCAGATTGGCTCCCAGTGTCCAAGTAATAGAAGATTGGACAGTGTCAGTTCCCTCGTTGAGGTTTTCGACAATACGATCATTGACATCGTCCACAACATAGATGTCATTGCCGCCAAGGCCAACCATGAAGTCGGAACCTGCTCCACCGTTAAGGGTGTTGGCCGCGGAGTTTCCAACCAGGGAGTTGTTGAAAGCGTTGCCAGTACCGTTGATTGCGGCGGTACCACTCAATGAGAGGTTTTCCAAATTGGCGCCCAAGGTCCAAGCAACACTAGAAACCACGGTATCCAATCCTTCATTGGCATTCTCTGTAACAGTATCTTTGGTTGAGTCGACGATATAGGTGTCGTCTCCCAAGCCTCCTACAAGGACATCGTTGCCCAGACCTCCATCAAATCGGTCATGGCCTGCTCCACCATTGAGCGTGTCGTTGCCTTCCAGGCCGAGGATGTTGTCTGAACCAGCTGTCCCCGTGAGCGAGTCGGCTGCTGTCGTACCTATCAAATCCGTCGTAACTGCATCAGCAATACGGCTGCTACTCCAGGTAGTACCGTCAGCAAATTGAATGGCTTCTATTTGATATGTTGTAGAACTAAACCAGTTGTTCACCGTGATCTGGTCGCCACCAGTGCCGACCTTGAGGACCAGGTGAACGCCGGAGCGAGTGGGCGTGACGGCTGCGGGCAGGATGCCTGGCCCAAACGTGAGCACATCGGTATGTGAGTAGTACTGGTTAGAGAACTCATTGATGGTGTCTTGACCATCTCCCAGATTGAAGACGTAAGTGTCGCTGGCCATGTTGCCAGACATGGTGTCATTACCCTTGCCGCCCATGAAAGTGGTGCCGGTGCCGCCATACAGCGTTGTGCTGTTGCTCATCGCATCGTCACCGTCACCGCCGTCCAGCGTGTCGCCACCCCCTACAGCTGTGAGTGTGTCGTTACCAGCACCGCCTCGCAGCACGTCATAAAACGCGCCCACACCGCTGAGGGTGTCGGCACCTTCGGTGCCGAACACCTCCAGTGCACGGGTGCTGACTTGGCTATTGCTCCATGTGGTGCCATCTGCAAACTTGATCTGCTCGATCTGGTAGAAACTGCCAGAGTCAGCAAACCAGTTGTTCACCGTGATCTGGTCGCCACCAGTGCCGACCTTGAGGACCAGGTGAACGCCGGAGCGAGTGGGCGTGACGGCTGAGGGCAGGATGCCTGGCCCAAACGTGAGCACATCGGTATGTGAGTAGTACTGGTTAGAGAACTCATTGATGGTGTCTTGACCATCTCCCAGATTGAAGACGTAAGTGTCGCTGGCCATGTTGCCAGACATGGTGTCATTACCCTTGCCGCCCATGAAAGTGGTGCCGGTGCCGCCATACAGCGTTGTGCTGTTGCTCATCGCATCGTCACCGTCACCGCCGTCCAGCGTGTCGCCACCCCCTACAGCTGTGAGTGTGTCGTTACCAGCACCGCCTCGCAGCACGTCATAAAACGCGCCCACACCGCTGAGGGTGTCGGCACCTTCGGTGCCGAACACCTCCAGTGCACGGGTGCTGACTTGGCTATTGCTCCATGTGGTGCCATCTGCAAACTTGATCTGCTCGATCTGGTAGAAACTGCCAGAGTCAGCAAACCAGTTGTTCACCGTGATCTGGTCGCCACCAGTGCCGACCTTGAGGACCAGGTGAACGCCGGAGCGAGTGGGCGTGACGGCTGAGGGCAGGATGCCTGGCCCAAACGTGAGCACATCGGTATGTGAGTAGTACTGGTTAGAGAACTCATTGATGGTGTCTTGACCATCTCCCAGATTGAAGACGTAAGTGTCGCTGGCCATGTTGCCAGACATGGTGTCATTACCCTTGCCGCCCATGAAAGTGGTGCCGGTGCCGCCATACAGCGTTGTGCTGTTGCTCATCGCATCGTCACCGTCACCGCCGTCCAGCGTGTCGCCACCCCCTACAGCTGTGAGTGTGTCGTTACCCTCAAACCCGAATAGTTGGTCAGCTCCGTTTCCGCCTGTAATGAGGTTATTGTTTGTGTTACCCCATACGATTTCTCCGGCATTGGATGCAGAGTAAGTGGTGCCCGTCAGTCCCAATGAGGCAATCCGCTCAGTAGCAAGAAGCGCTTGAACATCCGGTGTGACCGTAATGTTGTTCAAAACGTTTTTGAGTGTCTTGTAGACCTCCAGGCCCACAGCTTGGGCAGAGGTATTTGCGTACTTCCTTAGCTCAAGTAAATCAAGCACCGTGTTGTATGCGTCTTGGTTGGCCTTGGTAGATGCCAACGCCAAAACGCCAGATGTATCAAACTGCACCCCTGACTCATCAATCACCAGCTCCACCGCATCTAAATACGGCTTCAACCGCGTCTGCACCACCAGCGCCCCGTACACCGACTCGCGCAGGGACTCATAGGCCTGCAGCAGGATGGGCGCTTGGTTTGCAAACACGTTGTAGGTGCTCACGCCGTTGCTGACCGTGGGGGCCTGCATACCGGAGTCGGCCACGTTCATGCCATTGAAGACCTCAAGCACCGGGATATAGGCCTGCAGCTTGGCCGAGGTGGCCGCATCCCCCGTGAGCACAAAGCGCCGTGTCGGGTCATCGGCCGTTGGCAGGGCATGCGCCTGGTTGCTATCCGCCCACAGGCGCAGCACGTCGTCCAACAGCGCCATTTGTGCATCTTTGGTGGTGGCATTGGCAAAATTTTGCACAGCCGCCGCCAACGCGTCGCCTTGGGGTGTGCCCAGGCTCATGGCCTCGCGCAAATCCCGCACCCACCCACTCCCCCGCATCTCCGGCAGCCCCTGCGCCAGCGTCGTGGGCGCAATGGGGGTAGTGAACTCCCGGTAAAACGGGTTCACGCCCAAGAACAGGTTGGCCGCAGTGGTGTCGCCCGCCACGCTCACGGTTTCTGCCAGGGTGGTGGTGCCGTTGGTGCGGGTTACGGTGGCGGTGCCGCTGACCGTGTTGCCGTTGCCAAGATTCTGGGTGGTGGTGCTGGCGTTCAGGCCAATGCTGGCGATGTTCTTTTGTGCCAGGGTAAAAAGCTCGGTGCCTTGGCTGATGCCGTCCTGGTTGCTGTCTTGCCAGATGCGCACTTGGCCAAAAGCGGTGTCATTGGCATCAAAGAGGTTGTCACCATTGCTGTCCAGGGTCTTGAGGGCTGCAAAGCCGGTGCTGGCGTAGGTGGCATCCACCCCCACGGTGCCCGAGAGCAGGGTGTCCACACCAAACAGTTCCCGCCCGGAGTCAATCAGCCCGTTGTTGTTGCGGTCCAGCACCAGCCAGCCGTCATCGCCCTTGACCCAGCCGGTGCCGGTTTTAATGCCATCGGCGTTGTGGTCAAAGAGCACAGGGCTGGTGCCCACGCCCACGGTTTCGATGCCGTCGCCGTCCAGGTCTATGGCCAGGGGGTCGCGGGGGGCGGCGGGGCGGGTGGAGACTCCGGTGCGGTAGTTGCCGCTTACGTTGCCGTTGATGTCGTAGTCGATGTCGTTGATGCCAGCAGAGTCTTCCACGAATTCTCTATAAAGCAAATCGCTGATAAGGTCCCACCCCCTGTCATTGAGTTCAGCAGCGGCCGCGATGATTACCCTTGCATAGGCCTGACCGGCATCCGTCTTCAGACTAAGGGCTTCTTTCCCCATGTTTTCGAATACCTTGGCTATGGAATCCAAAAATCCGCCATTGCCCGGTAACGCTGGAAACTGTTGGGCTACGTCGGCAATGGCTTTTGAATTGACATCGATGAATTTATCCAATTCGCCGGGCTTGCTCATGATCCAATCGCCAACGGTTTTTTCTTCTCTGGTTATTGGATCGCGGTAGATGTCGTTCCAGTGATAGAAGGAACCACCCCAGCCACCGAGCGTAATGCCACCCACTGCCAACGAAGTTCCGATGTCATTCGACAACTGGGTCGTGAAATCAGGCAAACCATTGCCGTCAACAATTTGCCTTGCAATGTTCTTGGCAATTGAGTCTGAAACTGTGTTGAGATCCGCACTCTTGCCATCGCGTGCCAATCCACGTGTGGCAACAGTTCGAATAAATACTGCTGCGGGGTCGCTGGTATCGTTGGCGTTGACGGCACCCGCTTTGCTGTACCAAAAATAAATGCTGGAGTTTGCGCCACCAGGTACTGCAATGGAGCCATCACGTATGCCCTGCGCAATGGCGTTGTACATCCCAGAGTAATCTTGGTGCACACCCTCTGGTGCATTGGCAATGGCTTGAATCTCTGCGTATAGGGTCGGATTGAGTGTTGCGATGGTAGACATATGGTTTCCTGTTTTCAGTGTTTGGGTAAAGTCGTTGTATTGATATTCACGGTTGTTCCAAGACATTGCGCTCATGCATCAGTTGCCAGAACTTGGCATCAATTTCGCGCCACTTGGCAGCGTGCTTGGCGTGGGTGCGCCATTGGATAGTTAGACCACCGTAAGCTTTTGTGAAATAAGAAACTCTCATCAAAGGGCGCAGTGCGTTTGGTGACTTTGTGAAGTCCGGTAGGTTGTCAATATCTACCCTTGCCCACTCACCGGGCAATATCTCACCCAAGCAAGATTTGCTATCACCTGGGTCGTAGCACTGCATTCCGTACATTTCCTTTGGCGGATGTTTCTGCCAATAGTCGCCTGTGCGTGTCCAAGTCGTGCGCCTATCTCTCGCGCCGGGTGGGTTGTTGGCATAGTCTTCTTTGCTCCACGGGGCAATATTCCAAACAGTTACAACGTTATCGTCCCGACGTTCCATTGGATAGGTAGCGAAATAGGCAGTCGGGTCAGCCAAACCTTGCACACCAGGGATAAGAAACTCCATGCTCGTGAATTTTGTGGAACCCAACGCTTGGGGAATTGGAAACGAGGCGCGCAATGCAGCCTTGTCAACTAACACTTTTCCTGCTCTGTGCTCCTGTTCTGCTTCATATGGAATTGCAGCAAAGTGCAATTCATCACTTAAGTAGTACACGACAGGTTTCGACATGTCGGGAACGGGCGGGCTTGCATACTTGCGGTACAGCAATATCCCTGTCGCAGCGATCACCAATACGATGAGTGCGAGATTTGGATTGAAGTAGCGGAAGAGAAACTTTTTCATAGGCACCTTGTGGAAGTTGGGCGGCGAGCATCGCGCTTTAATGATGGCCAAGTCTTTGATGTTTTATTTGTGAAGTGAAGGGAGTAACCCCCGCACCTATTGCGCAAGCAGCTATCAACTCTGTAGCACTTTCGCCTCTGGCGGCTATTTCTCTGTAACCGCAAATCCCGCACCCACCCACTCCCCCGCATCTCCGGCAGCCCCTGCGCCAGCGTCGTGGGCGCAATCGGGGTAGTGAACTCCCGGTAAAACGGGTTCACGCCCAAGAACAGGTTGGTCGCTGTGGTGTCGCCTGCCACGCTGCAATAAATAACTTCATTGATACTCTTCATCACCTCTCCCTCAAACTCTCGTTACCCATCTTCTGCACCGGGCTCAGCAGGAATTCGATGATTCTTCGTTTCCCCGTCTTGATCTCCGCAGTGATGTTCATCCCGGGACTGATAGGTATTTGCTTTCCGTCAATCAACATGTCCTTCTTCTCCAGCGTCAAGATGGCCGGGTAAAAGCTACCCCGCTTCTCATCCGTCACCGCATCCGCCGACACGTTGTCCACCCTGGCCTTGACCGTGCCGTACTTGGTAAAGCTAAAGGTCTCCAGCTTGATCTCTGCGGCTTGGCTGGCATTCACAAACCCGATGTCCTGATTGGCAATGGCCACTTCCGCCGTCACTTGCGTGGCATCGGGAACAACCACCATGAGCTGCTGGGCACTGGTGACCACTCCGCCGGTGGTGTGAATAGCCAGTTGCTGCACCGTGCCGTCTACCGGAGAGACGAGCTGGGTCTGCTTTTCTCTCTGGGCGGCTTTGGAGGTATCCGCACTGAGCTGGATGCGTTTGGTACTGGCCTGGGCGTAGCGGTCGTTGAGCTGGCGCTGGGTTTCTGCTTTGTAGGCGGCTTTGGTTTGTTCAGTTTCTGCGGCGGTAGCCATTGCTTCGCTGAGTCTAGCTCTCTGGGTGGCCAGGTCGCGTTCCAGCTCCACCCGCTCCCGTGTCTTGTCTTGGGTGGCGTGGCTGGAGATAAAGCCTTGGTCCACCAGCCGGGTGAAGTCGGCCTCCCGGCTTTGGGCCATGGGAACGGTGGCTTCCAGCTTGGCGATGCTGGCTTTGACGGTGGCGATCTCGGCCTGGCGGCGGTTGCTTTCGGCATCGAGCTTGGAGAGCTTGGCGCTGATGTCTTGCCACTCTGCTTGAAGTTGGGCCTGGAGTTGGGCTTGTAGCTGGGCCTTGGATTGTGGGTTAGTGCTCAAATCACCCTCTAGACCTCTCAGTACCTGCGCGAACAGCTTCTCTTTTGATAGCAATTGCAGCAGAGCGTTGGTGCGCTGTTCTTCACTCAGGG
This sequence comes from Rhodoferax sp., assembly GCF_034519335.1. Taxonomy (GTDB): domain Bacteria; phylum Pseudomonadota; class Gammaproteobacteria; order Burkholderiales; family Burkholderiaceae_C; genus Allorhodoferax. The sequence continues at coordinate 180,620 of NZ_JAXHOL010000044.1, read as the reverse complement.
CGGCTTTGTACTGCTCTTGCACGCTGGCCTTGTCGGCACTGGCCATGGTGGGGTCCAGCTCCACCAGCACTTGGCCGGCATGCACCTTGTCACCGTCTTTAACCAGCACGGCTTTGACGACACTGGCTTCCAGGGGTTGGATGACCTTGGTGCGGTCGGAGACGATGATGCGGCCGGGGGCGGTGGCGACGATGTCTACTTCACCCACCATGGCCCAGACCAGGCCTAGGACAAACAGGCCCATGAGCAGATAGGCCAGGCGGCGGGGTGCCGGGTGCACCGGGGTGTCTTGCAAACTGAGGGCTGCGGGTAGGAAGGCGACTTCGTCGGCCAATCTTGCCGGGCCCGCCAGTTCTTTGCGGTGGGCCCAGGCGGCTGCAAAGATGGCTTGGTAGCGCTGCAGCAGCTCTAGCGTGGGGTGGCGGGGTGTTGCGCTCATGCCTGTGCCTCCACATCTGTCTCCACTTTCACCCCATCCTGCATGGCCCACAGGTGGGCGTACAGCCCCTTGGGCTTCTGGATCAAGGCTTCGTGTGGTCCCGCTTCCACGATGTGGCCCTTCTCCATGACGATGATGCGGTGGGCGTTTCTGACGGCAGACAGGCGATGGGCAATGATGAGCACGGTTCTGCCCTGGCAGATGTACTGCATGTTTTTCTGGATGATGGCCTCTGACTCGTAGTCCAAGGCACTGGTGGCTTCGTCCAGGATCAGGATGCGGGGGTTGGTGAACAGGGCTCGGGCTATGGCCACGCGTTGGCGCTGGCCACCCGAGAGACTGCCGCCCTGCTCACCCACCACGGTGTCGTAGCCTTCGGGCAGTTCGCTGATGAAGTCGTGCGCACCGGCCAGTTGGGCCACGCGCATCACCGCTTCGATGGGGGCGGCCGGGTCGGCAATGGCGATGTTTTCTCGGATGGAGCGGTTGAAGAGCAGGTTTTCTTGAAGGACTACGCCAACTTGGCGGCGCAGTTGGGCAGCGTCTATCAGGCTGATGTCGATGCCGTCGACCAGCAATCTGCCGCCTTCGGGGCTGTACAGGCGCTGGACCAACTTGGTCAGGGTGCTCTTGCCGGAGCCTGATCGGCCCACGATGCCGATGATTTCGCCGGGGCGGATGTCCAGGCTGATGCCGTTCAGAACCGGTGCCGCTTCGGGGCGATAGCGAAAGACCACTTTGTCCAGGGTGATGCGGCCCTTCAATGCAGGAAGCTGGGCGGTGCTGCTGGGAGGAACTTCGGTGCGGGTGTTCAAGATGTCGCCCAAGCGGGCGACCGAGATGCCGGTCTGTTGGAAGTCGGTCCATAGCTGGGCCATGCGCATGATGGGCTGGGAGACCCGGCCTGCAAACATGTTGAAGGCGACGAACTGACCCACGCTGAGTTGGTTCTCCATCACCAGGTGGGCGCCGTACCACAGCGTGGCGGCATTCACCAGCTTGCCAATCAGGTTGACGCCCTCATGGGCCACGCTGGCCAGGTTCTGGGTTTTGAAGGAGGCGGAGACGTAAGACGCGAGTTGGGTGTCCCAGCGTTTGGCGAAGCTGGGCTCCAACGCTGTGGCTTTGACGGTCTGGATGCCGGTGACGGTTTCCACCAGCATGGACTGGTTTTCTGCACCGCGGGCGAACTTGACGTCCAGGCGGGCCCGCAGGATGGGGACCACGGCCAAGGAGAGGCCAAAGTACAACGGCAGGCTGACCAGCACGATGAGGGTCAAGGGCACGCTGTAGAAGAACATGACGGCGATGAAGACCACCGAGAAGACCACGTCCAGCAACACGGTCATGGCGTTGCCGGTGAGGAAGCTGCGGATGTTTTCCAGCTCACGCACGCGGGCAATGGAGTCGCCGACACGGCGGGCTTGGAAGTACGAGAGGGGGAGTTGGATCAGATGGCGGAAGAGCCGGGCGCCGAGTTCGACGTCGATGCGGCTGGTGGTGTGGCTGAAGACGTAGGCGCGTAGCGCATTGAGGACTGACTCAAACACCACCACTATGACCAATCCAATGACCAACACGTCCAGGGTGGTCATGCCTTTGTGAACCAAGACCTTGTCCATCACCACCTGGAAGAACAAGGGGGAGACCAGGGCGAAGAGCTGCAGCATGAAGCTGATCAAGAGCACTTCGCCCAAGAGTTTTCGGTATTTGACGAGGCTGGGGATGAACCAGGTGAAGTCAAACTTGGCCAACGAACCAGCCAAGGAAGCCCGGCTGGTGATCAGGATGAGTTCGCCGGTCCATTGGGTGGCAAAGACTTCGCTGGACTCGATGGTGGGGCCGGAAGCTGCACCGGGAACAGGGGCCTTGGCCAGGTCCTGAAACAACACACGTTTGCCGTCACTTTGGGCCAGGATGACGACGCGCAGGGAACCGTCGTCGGTGTGCATGACGGCCAACGCTGGCAGGGGGAGCAGGCCCAGACGGGCAATCGAGGAACGGCTGAGTTTTGCTTTAAGGCCCAAGTGTTGGGCGGCGCGCAGCAGGTCGTCGGTGGTGATTGCGTCAGTGCTGGCGATGCCCAGTTGGTGGGCCAGCGTGGCGGGGTCGGAGGCTACTTGGTGGAAACGGGCGATGGCGCAGAGGGATGACAAGGCCGCTGCGCCAGCAGACGGACTGGCCGACGTTGTATCTCGTTGGGTTGCACTGATCTCTGGCCCGCTTGGACCTGCTGTCTCGGACACGAATTCCCCTCAAATCCATCTCCTTCCGAATGAAGGGACATTTAAATTGGGCGAACTTTACATTTCTTCACAAGTTTGCGGTATCCCCCATTCGGGTGAATTTGCAGAAACTGCGAGAAAAACTCTTGATGTGAATATGCCAATAGTTCCGAGAATTCCAGCAACAGATCGGTCTCCGTAGACTTCCGTGTACCAGTGGCAATCTCGTCAGACTGCCACTGATAGCAAGTTACGGTTTCGCCGCGCGCGTTTTACGCAAAGAGTCTCCTTGCAGCTCAATTCGGTGGGCGCTATGCACCATGCGATCCAGGATGGCGTCTGCAAGCGTTGGATCACCAATGTAGTCATGCCACTGCGGAACCGGCAGCTGTGAGGTGATGGCCAGCGAACCACCGCCGGTGCGGTCATCCACAACCTCCATCAGATCCTGCCGATTGCGGTTAGTCAGTGAGGACAGGCCCCAGTCGTCGAGAATCAACAGCTTGGCTTTGGATAGCTGCATGCGCAACGTGGGCAGACTGCCGTCGCCACGGGCGATTTCCAATTCCTCCAGCAAACGGGTGAACCGGTAGTAGACCACCGGCAGACCCCTGCGGATCGCCTGATGGCCCAGTGCGCAGGCCAGCCAGGTTTTACCCACCCCGGTTGGACCGGTCAGGATGAGATGCTGGCCATGGTCGATCCAATCACAATTGGCCAAGCTGGCAATCTGCCGTTTGTCCAATCCTCGGGTGGACTTGTAATCGATGTCTTCGACACTGGCCCCAACCTTCATGCGTGCGTTTTTGGTGAGGCGTTTGAGGCGTCGGTTGTCCCTGGCCAGGCGCTCTGCATCCACCAGCATGGAAATCCGGTCTTCGAAAGAAAGGCTATGAATGGCGGTGTTGATGCTCTGGTGTTCCAGTGCCTGCGCCATCCCGATCAGTTTGAGTTTGCGCAAGCCCTCTAATGTCTGTTCAATTAGCATGGTGTAGCTCCAGATTTTTCGAAATAGGCGGCTCCGCGCAGGTTGTAGTGCAGCGGCAGGTTGTGGTCATTGAGGCCCTCGTCTTGCTTTGTGCGTAAGCGACCTGTGTTCAGGATGGATCGCACGCTTTTGAGGGTCGGAGACTTGATTTCCAGAGCCCGCAGGCATGCCGCCTCCACCACTTCATTGCCATGCTGCCGCGCGAGCTTTTGAATGCCTTCACATGCCGGCATGTTCATCTGTGGAACCTTGCGGTCCAGCAAGCGGTGGATAACACCTGCGGTGCTGACACCCACGGTTTGAGCCCAGGCCTTGAACTTCTCGGGCGTACGCTCGGCGTAAGCACGATGGTTGGGCGGCTGGTGGCTTGGATCTGTGGTGTGAGCTCCCGACACATGGCTTCGCGCATGGCTGGCAACGCGCGAGCCTGTCTGAAAAACCTCTACCGTTGATGCGGTCAAGCGAACCTCCACTTGTTGCCGTACCAGGTGATGAGGTACCGAATACCAATGGCCATCCGCTTGCACGTGGTAGTCTGAGTGGACAGTTTGTGGCGCGGACCATTCTGCGAATTCGTACCGGGCGGCAGGCAAGGCTTGCATATGCTCTCGCTCCATCTCTTGAAAGCGTGAGCGTCGGCAACCGGGAATCTTCTGAAAAGGTCGGTTGTTCAGAATTTCTACGAGCCGAGCAATCTCTTTGTTGAGCTCCGCCAAGGAGAAGAATTTCATATTTCGCAGAGGAGCCAAGATCATGCGCTGCGCGATCAGAACACCGCCTTCTACCTTGGGTTTGTCCTTGGGCTTTCTGGCGCGCGCCGGCAGAACCACCAAGTCGTAGTGCCGGGCCATGTCCTCGTAGGTGCGGTTGATCAAAGGCTCACGTCCAGACTTGGTCACGGCTGAACGCAAGTTGTCGGGCACAACGACCAGTGGAGCCCCTTCAAAATACTCCAGCATTTGGACATTGACTTGGATCCATTCGGGGAGCTTCTGGCGAGGGATTGCGACTGCATAGGTCAAATTGGAATACCCCAGTACCGCAACGAATAGCTCGACGTGAATGATCTCCCCCGTCTGCTGGTCAATGTAGTGCGGGCGCTTGCCAGAAAAGTCCACGAACACGGCATGGCCGGGCACATGGGTCTGGCGCATCGACAGATTGAGCTTCTGTTGGTGCTCGCGTAAATGGAAGGCGTATTGTGAGTAGGACAGTGCATCGTCAGGGCCCTGGAGCCGGTACTCCTCCCACAGCAACTGTCGGGTGACGCCTACTTTGTTCAGCTCTTTGGCAACCTCAGAAAGGTCGGGCATGCGCTTGGCAATCAAACGGCCTTTGGCGCGGTTGAATTTGGCATCCAGTTCAGCTGGCGCCAAGTTGGAGATGTCGTCCCACGCCAACTGCGCAGCGGCGGCGGCATTTCTGTACCGCTTCACGGTATTACGGGTTACTGCCAAGGAAGCGGCGATCTGGGTTAGAGGCATTCTGGTGGTCAACACCAGCCTCAAGATGTCTTTTATCTTGCTCATAAGTTCTTCATTGATGACGCCGCTGGTGTTGACCATGCAAGTCAACGGTCAATGGCGCGTTCGAGAAAAAGCAGGATGCACTGAGCCAACACCGGGCAGCGATTCAAAGAAGAATCGACATCTCTCGGTTGACGCTCGGAATAGCTGACGCCATAATGAGGATAGAACACCGATCAAATGTTCATCCCCTTGAAGGCCCTATGAGTTCGTAGCTCTGGGGCCTTCTTCCTTTGTGTACCCTGCGCTGCTGGTGCGTGGGGTTTACTTAGGTCATAGGCGGCCCTCCCCGCACAGCGTCAATCGGATTGACCGCAGCTTTCTGCATTGCAGGAACTGGTGGCAGAGATCCGCTTTTCTGGGCTTCCAGCCACACCTCTACCTCTGTTTTGATGAAAAGGCGGCGTTTACCCACCCGGAATGACGGCGGCATAGGCATGCCCATACTCAGACGATTTCTGGCCGTGTGGTCAGAAATTCTTAACATCTTGCTGATTTCAGAGAGCGTCAAAGTATCCATGGCATACCCAAAAAGTGACTGATTCACACCGAATCGGGATGCTACGGACTATGGCAAACTGAATCTACTGCGATTTCGGGACACTTGATTTCTTGCCGCTCTATCTGGACAAAATTACAGTCACTACAGAAGGCCCTCCTCCGGAAGCGCACGCCATCTGGAAAGCCTTGCTGGCCATTAAATTTGAGGTTGCTGAGTGCCCAGTCTCACCGCGCATAGCGTGGAAACTGGCTTGTCTCCATCTCAGACCGCTCTTGCCTGTCGAACACCAAGATGTGTTCTCTGCATGCCCACGTGTGAAATGGGACACCGTCTTGATGACCTACGTCACGCTTCTCGGACGTAGCAATGCGGACAACATTGATCTGATGAACGTGGCGACCGCAGTCAAGATCCTGTATCACCATACGACCCATCCCCCACGAGAGGAAGAAAGTGCACCACTGCTAGAAGTGATGTACTTTTTTCTGATGTGCGACTACGCCAAGTTGCCGCTGAAGAAGCTATATGGTGGTCAGGACGGAAGAGGGGCCGGGTTATATCGGTTCTGCAAGTACTGCTGGCGGACGGCTATTCCGGGGCGGCTGATTTGCTATGAGCATGCCTCGGTGGTCGTGGATGGAAGTGCTGAGGTCCCCGCTGCACTTGCGACTGAAGCCAAGACACCTGCATCCCGGCGCAAGCAGGCCAATCGCCAGAAGCAGGATTTCGATGCTGCTATTTCCGAATTGATGACGAAGGAGGTGATGGAGTTTCACGAGAGTGAATTCACGGCAGATGCGCTGCTGCCGAAATCTAACCGTCGTGATTGGCTTACTCGCCGCCGGCCAAGGGTTGCAAAGCTGCTGGCGCAGGCCAGTGTGACTGTCACTGACAGCAACATCATCGAGCATCTGCTGGCACTTTTGCATCACTCCGGGTCCATGCCGGGCGTCTGGAGATCCACCTATGGGAGGGTCAACACCACAATAATTGAAGTGCCGGAACTGATTTGGCCGATCTTGGTGCGTGCAGAGTCATGGCTTCTTGTTCGAGATCGGACTCGAAACAATTGGGGTGGTAAGCGGGAAAATTCAGGACGCCCGAAGAGTCGTTAGGGGAACTGAGCTCGATGGATTGCGGCCAAAGTGCGCTGGTCAAATCAAGCGTAGTGGTCAGCGATTCCCGGAACAATGGTCATTGGATTCCGGCATACGCAAGATCCAGGGCTTCCTGGCCGAGCAGTACGGCACCGAGGTCTCGCCGGACCTGATCAGCTCGGTCACGGATGCGGTGATGAGCGAGGTCACAGCCTGGCAGGCACGCGCCCTGGAGCCGATGTATCCGGTGGTCTTCTTCGATGCCCTGCGGGTGAAGATTCGCGAGGATGCAGTAGTGCGCAACAAGGCTATTTACCTGGCGCTGGGTATACGCCCAGATGGCACACGCGACATCCTGGGCCTGTGGATTGAGAGCACCGAGGGCGCCAAGTTCTGGATGAAGGTGTTCAACGACCTCAAGACGAGGGGCGTGAACGACATCCTGATCGCCGTTACCGATGGACTCAAGGGCATGGCCGAGGCGCTGGGTGCGGTGTTCCCGGTCACCACGCTACAGACCTGCATCGTGCACCTGATTCGCAACAGCTTGGACTACGCGTCATGGAAGGACCGCAAGGCGCTGGCAGCGGCCATCAAGCCCGTGTACACAGCGCCTAGTGCAGAAGGCGCCCTGGCCGAGTTGGATGCGTTTGAGGAGGGGCCGTGGGGCAAGAAGTTTCCGACCGTTGTGGCTGCATGGCGGCGGGCCTGGGACAAGGTAATCCCGTTCTTCGCCTTCCCCGCGCACATCCGGCGGGTGATCTACACCACCAACGCAATCGAGAGCGTCAACGCCAGGCTGCGCAAGATCATCAAGACCCGAGGCCACTTCCCTACAGATGATGCGGCTACCAAGCTAATCTGGCTGGCTCTGCGCAACATCACGGCAGACTGGGACCGTGCAGGCAGGGATTGGAAGGAGGCTATGAACCAGTTCGCCATCCTCTACGACGACCGATTTACCAAGCAGTTCAATTAAGATGAAATCCGCTTGCCCATTGCCGTGGGCGAGTATCCCCGCCTCACACACAGAAATTCAGACACTCCCTTGCTGGTCACTGGGTCCCGGCATCGCCTTCAAACATCCACTCGATCAATTCTGAGAGCGTAGCGTCCAGCGTCTCACTGCGCGCACCCTTGGCAAAGTCAATGGCAGCGCAACGCAGCGTCAACCAAACTTCATCCTCATCTTGCCCCGTGGTCGCGAGAATACGGGTGTGTGGTGGATCAGATTCGATAACGACCGCGCAAAGATGTTCAGATTCATGTTTGAACGCAAAGACAGCGGCCTTGCGCATGCGCCGCCCCGTGTCAGCGCATTGGAGCATCAATTCCGGTGCTACCTCTCCATCGTCATTGGCGATCACTGAAATCGGCACGGTCCACCCGTCATCTTGGCTTTCCGTGAGCAGTTCTACCGTCAGGCCTTGTAGTTTTTTGAGATCTTCGACCGTGTTGCGCAAAAAGAGCGGAATCGCGTCCGGCTTTGTTGATGCCTTTTGTGAAACGATGGATAGTTCTACGGGGCGCACACGTCGACTGGAGCCTGATTCCCCGACCGCCATCGACTCAATGGGGGGAGAACTGGAAGTAACAGAACCCGCACCAGCTTCCTCGCTAATCAGCTTCAAGGATCGCCAGACTGGCTTTCTCGCCAAATCAGGAAATCGGACGGCTTCCCGGATCTGTCGCGACTTGCCCGCGAGTTGGCTGGAGGGGTCTTTCTCCACCAAAGCGGGATTCTTGACCTCTGGTGCACGGGTTCTTTGGGGTTTGGTCTCTGCGGCCCCCGCAGCAGCTGGCCCATGTAGCTTGGGACGTGGCTGTGCGCCCTTGGTGGTGTATTGCAGGGAGCGGAATGGAAAGGGATGGGAGCAGGACCGCAGGTTGTAGACCAAAAATGTGGAGCTGTGCCTGTCCCCATGGGAGAGCCAGCGACCAGACGCGATCAAGGTGGTCTTGCCTTCAAAGGGAAAACGAGCCTGCGGATAGACCGGCTGACCAGCCGTGGACGCTTTCAAGCAGGAGTTTCCAATGATCCTCGCCGCCTTTGCCGCAATAGGATCCATGGAAATTCGACCAATGTCCGCAGCAGAGGCGCCTGACATTTTGTCCGCCAAGTCGATGTGCAGTCGACGCGAATAGGGTTCCAGCGACGCACTTGAAAAAAGTGAGTCCCGGTGCAGCGGTGGTAAAAACAGCTTGGAGAGCAAGCTGCTGGACGATCCAAAATAGAAGCGAGCCAGTTCCACGCAGGGAATGATGATGCGACGGCTCTGAGGGAGCTCGACCATTAGGCAGTACGACTGTGTGCACTGAATATGCCAAGGGTGCTCGCTGATGGGGAGTAAAAATCCCCCTTCATTGAGGTTCAGGCCCGCCTTCACTATGGTGGTTGAAGCTGGGTCGATTTGAAGGCCTGCAAACTCCTCAAGCTCGTAGTCGGGCCGAAGAACCAACTGGCCATTGCGCCAAATGTCCCCAATCCGAATCAGCGCCAGAGTACCAACCGATACCCAGACTCGCCTTTGCGCACGTGCAGGGCTGGTGCATTGGGGTGCCAGCAGCACGGATGGATCCGACATAAATCGGTCATCCGTGACGCGAGAAAGGTGGACGAAGACAGATGGCTGCTTTCTGCGGACCGATCTATCTGGGAAAGCTACGTCCCCGAACCAGTCAATGCGCCAATGAGATTGATCCTGTGGAAAAACAGAAATTCTTGGCGCATCACTGGGGAAATGTTCTTTTGAACCGCCAAACTTGGAAAAATCGCTATTGATTTTTCTCACTAATTACTAAATTTTCTCATTAACTACTGATTGTTCACACGCGCTCATGGCGTGACCCGCCTGCACGTCGGCGTGGTAGCTGGACCGCACCATCGCGCCCACTGCCGCGTGCTTGAAGCCCATCTTGTAGGCTTCTTCCTCGAACATCTTGAAGGTGTCGGGGTGCACATAGCGGCGCACCGGCAGGTGGCTGGTGCTGGGGGCGAGGTACTGGCCGATGGTCAGCATCTCGATGTTGTGGGCGCGCATGTCGCGCATCACTTCGAGGATTTCCTCGTCGGTCTCACCCAGGCCCACCATCAGGCCGCTCTTGGTGGGCACGTCGGGGAAAAGGGCCTTGAACTTCTTGAGCAGGTTCAATGAGAACTGGTAGTCCGATCCCGGGCGCGCTTCCTTGTACAGGCGGGGGATGGTTTCCAGGTTGTGGTTCATCACATCCGGGGGCGCGGCTTTCAGAATCTCCAGCGCACGGTCGTCGCGGCCGCGGAAGTCGGGTACCAGCACTTCAATCTGCGTCTTGGGTGACAGTTCGCGTGTCTTGCGGATGCATTCCACAAAGTGGCCGGCACCACCGTCGCGCAGGTCGTCGCGGTCCACGCTGGTGATCACCACGTAGTTGAGCTTGAGCTGGGCAATGGTCTTGGCCAGGTTGTCGGGCTCGTTCACGTCCAGTGGGTCGGGGCGGCCGTGGCCCACGTCGCAGAAGGGGCAGCGGCGGGTGCACTTGTCGCCCATGATCATGAAGGTGGCCGTGCCCTTGCCAAAACATTCGCCGATGTTGGGGCAGCTGGCTTCCTCGCACACGGTGACCAGCTTGTTGGCGCGCAGTGTTTCCTTGATCTCGTAGAAGCGGGTGGTCGGGCTGCCGGCCTTGACGCGGATCCAGTCCGGTTTTTTGAGCACCTCGCCCTGTACCACCTTGACCGGAATGCGGGACAGCTTGGCAGCGGCCTTTTGCTTGTCGGTGGCCTTGTAGGCGTCCAGCGATTGCACTTCGCGCACGGTGGCGTTGGCGGCGGTCGGGAGGGTGGTGTCTTCGCTATGGCTCATGGAGGCGGTGCGCGGTCAGGGCGCGAGGTAGGTTGCGAGCTTGTGGCCCAACACGTCGGCGGCATCAGCCCAGCCAACAGAGACCCCAATTGTAGAAAGGTCCACGGTTTGCAGCCGGGCGTAGCCACAAGGGTTGATACGCGAGAAGGGTTCCAGGTCCATGGCCACGTTCAGCGCCACGCCATGGTAGGTGCAGTTGCGGCTGACCTTGATGCCCAAGGCGGCAATCTTGCCCAAGCCGGTGAAGTCCGGGTCAGCATGGCTCGCGGCACCGTTTTGGGGGCGCTGGGCCAGCGGCGCGTGGCCGCAGGGGTCGTCCAGCCGCACATAGATGCCGGGTGCGCCTGCCACGCGGTGGCCGGTCACGCCGAAATGGGCCAGCGTCTTGATCACCGCCTCTTCGATGCGGTAAACGTATTCCTTGACGAAATAGCCTGCGCGTTTGAGGTCGATCAGCGGGTAGCCTACTACCTGACCCGGGCCGTGGTACGTCACCTGTCCCCCCCGGTTGGTTTGCACGACGGGAATGTCGCCCGGAAGAAAGATGTGCTCCGGCTTGCCTGCCAAGCCCTGGGTAAAGACCGGAGGATGCTCACAAATCCATAGCTGGTCACGCATATCGGACAAGGGTCCGATGGGCCTTTCGTTGGTAAAAGCCTGCATCGCAGCATAGGTCGGCGCATAGTCCACACGTCCCAGTTGGCGGACCTCCATAGTTACAAGACCACTTTCACCATGGGGTGGGTGGAGAGGGTGCGGTAGAGCTCGTCGAGTTGTTCGCGGCTGGTGGCGGTGATGGTGATAGTCACGCCCAAGTAGTTGCCGCCCTTGCTTTCGCGAAGTTCGATGGTGGCTGCATCAAACTCAGGATCAAATTCTTTCGCGATCGCAGTGATGGCGTGCACCAGCCCATCCACCTTGTGGCCCATCACCTTGATAGGGAAGCGAGAGGGGTACTCAATGAGTGACTCGGCGCGTGAGGGAGTGGGCGCGCTGGGCGGCGTAGTGGGGGAGTTCATGTAGGTGCCCTCTCGGCAAGGAAAATTCAGGGTGCGTCCACCGCAACAGGGCTGCATTCAGGCGGGCAACGCATGGTGCAATTATCGCAGTGGGGCCGCTAAGGTGCGCACCCAAAGAGGGAATTGCTAGGTGCTGCCGGGTTTCTACGTATAATCGTGGGCTGTGCATTGAACAGCGGCAGTAACCTGAGCGTAATTCTCATCTATGACAATCGCGCCTCAGACGAATTCGCCCACTGACGCAGAGAACCCAGATGGGCTCTTTGATGCAGAGTTCAAGCCCATGACGGCGGAAGAAGTCAAGCAATGGCGGCAAGCCAACCCCGCAATGTCCCCTTGGTGGGTCATCGTGTGGCAAGTGTTGGCAGGCGCGGTGCTGGCTATGGTGGCCGGTTGGTGGGGTGGCAAGGTGGCGGGTGTTTCTGCTGCCTACGGCGCACTGGCGGTGGTTTTTCCCGCGGCGTTGATGGTGAGGGGTTTGCAGCGTCAGCGCGCGGTGACCCAGCCTGGTGCTGCGATGATGGGATTTGTGATTTGGGAGTCGGTGAAAGTTGCCTTGACGGTTGCCATGTTGTTGTTGGCGCCCAAGGTGGTTTCCCCGCTCAGCTGGTTGGCCTTGGTGGCTGGCTTTGTGGTGACGATGAAGGTGTATTGGGTGGCCGCGTGGTTGCACTCGCGACGCCGAAGTCTCAACGGTTCGAATTGATATTTTGGTGACCTATGTCTGCAGAAAACACTGGAACACATGCCCCCTCCGCTGGTGAATACATCCAGCACCACTTGCAGCACCTGCAGAAGGATTTTTCCTTCCAGAGCGTGAAGCAAACCAGCATTGTCGACTTCAGCCTGTTCAATTTTGACTCGGTGCTGTTTTCGGTGATTTTGGGTGTGATCGGTTGCTTCGTGCTGTGGAGCGCCGCGCGCAAAGCGACCTCTGGCGTGCCCGGTCGCTTCCAGGCAGCTGTTGAGATCCTCTCGGAAATGGTGGAAAACCAGGCCAAGGGCGTGATCCATAACGCCAAGAGCCGCAAGCTGATTTCCCCCTTGGCGCTGACCGTGTTTGTCTGGATTTTCCTGATGAACGCCATGGACATGTTGCCTGTGGACCTGATCCCCCAGATTTGGCACACCGCCGGTCCTGCCATGGGTTTCAAAGATTACATGCGTGTAGTTCCCACGGCTGATCTTTCCACCACCTTGGGTCTGTCTTGTTCGGTCCTGTTGATCTGTGTGTTCTACAACATCAAGATCAAGGGCTTGGGCGGCTGGGCGCACGAATTGATTGCTGCACCGTTTGGTGACCACTGGGCTCTGTACCCTGTGAACTTCCTGATGCAGATGATTGAGTACCTTGCCAAGACCGTGTCCCATGGCATGCGGTTGTTCGGCAACATGTTTGCGGGTGAGTTGGTGTTCATGTTGATCGCCCTGATGGGTGGCGGATGGGCACTGTCAGCAACCGGTGTTGGCTTGGCCGTCGGCCACGTCATCGCCGGAACCGTGTGGACCCTGTTCCACATCCTGGTGATCACTTTGCAAGCCTTCATCTTTATGATGTTGACGCTGATCTACACCGGTCAAGCGCACGACGCACATTGATGTAACTGTTTCGTTTTTCTGTTTTCGTTTTTCTTTTTCCACTAACTTTTAGGAGCTTCTCATGGAAAACATTCTCGGCCTCGTGGCTTTGGCTTGCGGCATCATCGTTGGTCTGGGCGCTATCGGCGCTTCCATCGGCATCGCGCTGATGGGTGGCAAGTTCCTGGAATCTTCTGCACGTCAGCCTGAGCTGATGAACGAACTGCAAACCAAGATGTTCATCTTGGCTGGTCTGATCGACGCTGCGTTCCTGATCGGTGTTGCTATCGCTCTGCTGTTCGCATTCGCAAACCCCTTCGTTCTGAAGTAATCAACGGCCCTTCACGTTAGAGAAGGAATCAAACCGTGAACATCAACGCAACCCTGTTCCTGCAGGCTATCGTTTTTGCGATCCTGGTGTGGTTCACGATGAAATTCGTGTGGCCCCCGATCACGAAAGCGCTGGACGAGCGGGCACAGAAAATCGCCGACGGCCTCGCCGCCGCCGACAAGGCCAAGGCCGAACTGGCGTCTGCCAATCAACGCGTGGAAGCCGAACTGGCATCCTCCAAGAATGAAACCGCAGGTCGCCTGGCTGATGCCGAGCGTCGTGGCCAGGCCATTGTGGAAGAAGCCAAGGCCCGTGCCACCGAAGAAGGTAACCGCATCATTGCGGCTGCCAAAGCAGAAGCTGAGCAACAGTCTGTCAAAGCACGTGAAGCATTGCGCGAACAGGTCGCCGCTCTGGCCGTCAAAGGCGCTGAGCAGATCTTGCGCAAGGAAGTCAATGCCGGTGTGCATGCCGACTTGCTGTCTCGTCTGAAGACTGAGCTGTAAGGGAAGACCATGGCTGAACTTGCCACCATCGCCAGGCCCTATGCCGAAGCCCTGTTCCAGTCCGTGAAAGCGGACCTGAGCGGTGCCGCCGTGTGGCTGGACGAGCTGGCTGCAATTGCCCAAGACGGCGCATTGCAGCAGTTCGCCAGCAACCCCAACATCACCAACGCGCAGGTCTACGACTTGATCGCCGGCGTGGTCAAGGCCGCACTGTCGGAGCAAGGCAAGAACTTCCTGCGTACCGTGATCGACAACGGTCGCTTGGAAGCCCTGCCTGAAATTGCAGCCCAGTTCCGCGCACTCAAAAATGCGCAAAGTGGACTTTCCGATGCTGTGGTGTACAGCGCCTTTCCGATTGACGCGCAAGCGCTGAAGGATGTGGCTGCTTCGCTCGAAAAGCGTTTTGGCCGCAAGCTCAATGTGTCCGTTGCGCTCGACGCCGAGTTGATCGGTGGCATTCGCGTGGTGGTGGGTGACGAAGTTCTTGACACCTCCGTCAAGGCCCGTCTGGAACAAATGAAAGTGGCGTTGACAGCCTGAGGCGCAAGCCCCTCGCTGCCAAGCCCAACTAAAGAAAGAAGGAAAGAGTCATGCAACTCAATCCCGCAGAAATTTCTGAATTGATCAAGAGCCGTATCGACGGCCTGTCTGCCAGCGCTGACATCCGCAACCAAGGCACCGTGGTGTCGGTGACGGACGGTATCTGCCGCATTCACGGTCTGTCTGACGTGATGCAAGGCGAAATGCTGGAGTTCCCCGCTGGCTCCGATGGCCTGCCCACCTACGGTCTGGCCCTGAACCTCGAGCGTGACTCGGTTGGTTCCGTGATTTTGGGTGAATACGAGCACATCTCCGAAGGCGATGTGGTGAAGTGCACCGGCCGCATTCTGGAAGTGCCCGTGGGCCCCGAGCTCAAAGGCCGCGTGGTCAATGCCTTGGGTCAACCCATCGACGGCAAAGGCCCCATCAACGCCAAGATGACCGACGTGATTGAAAAGGTGGCGCCTGGTGTGATCGCCCGTAAATCCGTGGATCAGCCCATGCAGACCGGCCTGAAGTCCATCGACTCCATGGTGCCCGTCGGCCGCGGCCAGCGCGAATTGATCATTGGTGACCGCCAGACCGGCAAGACCGCCGTGGCCATCGACGCCATCATCAACCAGAAGGGTCAGAACATGACCTGCGTCTACGTTGCGATCGGCCAAAAGGCTTCTTCGATCAAGAACGTGGTGCGCGCGCTGGAACAAGCTGGCGCCATGGAGTACACCATCGTGGTGGCTGCTTCTGCCTCTGAATCTGCCGCCATGCAGTACGTGTCTGCGTACTCTGGTTGCACCATGGGCGAATACTTCCGCGACCGCGGCGAAGACGCACTGATCGTGTATGACGATCTGTCCAAGCAAGCCGTGGCCTACCGTCAAGTGTCCCTGTTGCTGCGCCGCCCACCAGGCCGTGAAGCCTATCCTGGCGACGTGTTCTATCTCCACAGCCGTCTGCTGGAACGCGCAGCCCGCGTGAACGCCGAATACGTGGAAGCCTTCACCAAGGGCGCCGTGAAGGGCAAGACCGGTTCTTTGACCGCTCTGCCTATCATCGAAACCCAAGCTGGTGACGTGTCCGCCTTCGTTCCTACCAACGTGATTTCGATCACCGACGGCCAGATCTTCCTGGAAACCTCGTTGTTCAACGCAGGCGTGCGCCCTGCGATCAATGCCGGTATCTCGGTGTCTCGCGTGGGTTCTGCTGCGCAGACCAAAGTGGTCAAGGGCCAGTCCGGCGGTATCCGTAACGACTTGGCCCAGTACCGTGAGTTGGCTGCGTTCGCGCAGTTCGCCTCCGACCTGGACGAAGCCACCCGCAAGCAGCTGGACCGCGGTGCCCGCGTGACCGAACTGCTGAAGCAAAAGCAATACAGCCCCCAGTCCATCAGCATCATGAGCGCTTCGCTGTTCGCAGTGAACAAGGGCTTCATGGATGACGTGGAAGTCAAGAAGATCCTGGCTTTCGAGCACGGCCTTCATGCCTACCTCAAGGACAAGCACGCAGCCCTGTTGGCCAAGGTGGAAGACACCAAGGCGCTGGACAAGGATGCCGAGGCTGAATTGACTGCTGCTGTGGCCGCGTTCAAGAAAACTTTTGCTTGATTTCCACCTGATCACAAGGAGCCATTGATGGCAGCAGGCAAGGAACTACGCACCAAGATCAAATCGGTGGAAAACACCAAGAAGATCACCAAGGCCATGGAAATGATCTCGGTCTCCAAAATGCGCAAGGCGCAGGAGCGTATGCGCGCTGCCCGCCCTTACAGCACGAAGATCCGGGACATTGCGACCAATCTGGGACAAGCCAACCCCGAGTACGTGCACAGCTTCATGAAGACCAACGATGCGAAAGCGGTGGGTCTGATTGTGGTGACCACAGACAAGGGCCTGTGTGGCGGTCTCAATACCAACCTGCTGCGTCAGGTCACCGGCAAGCTGCGGGATACGCAGGCTGCCGGCAAGACCGCCAAAGCGGTGGCCATCGGCAGCAAAGGCTTGGGCTTTTTGAACCGCGTGGGTGCGCAAGTCGTGTCCCACGTCACCCACCTGGGTGATCGTCCTCACCTCGACAAGCTCATTGGGCCTGTCAAGGTGCTGATCGATGCGTATGTGGCTGGTGAGGTCAGTGCGGTCTACGTCTGCTACAACAAGTTTGTCAGCACCATGAAGCAAGACCCGGTCGTGGAGCAGTTGTTGCCACTGTCTGCAGACCAAATGGCTGCGGACAGCAAGGCCGAGGGCGGCAACCACGCTTGGGACTATATCTACGAGCCGGACGCGCAAACCGTTATCGACGAGTTGCTCGTGCGTTATGTAGAGGCTCTGGTGTTCCAGGCGCTGGCCGAGAACATGGCGTCTGAGCACGCTGCACGCATGGTGGCCATGAAGGCCGCCACCGACAATGCCGGCAACGTCATTGCCGAGCTCAAGCTCGTTTACAACAAGACCCGTCAGGCCGCGATTACCAAAGAGCTGTCTGAAATCGTGTCCGGTGCAGCTGCCATCAGCGGCTAAGCGAATTCAGAAATTATTGGAGCGAAAAAATGCAAGCCCAAGGAAAAATTGTTCAATGTATCGGCGCCGTGGTGGACGTGGAGTTTCCGCGTGACCAGATGCCCCGTGTGTACGACGCGCTCAAAGATGGAAGGCTCTCCGCTGACCCTCGAAGTGCAGCAGCAGCTCGGCGACGGCGTGGTGCGTACCATTGCGCTGGGTTCGTCTGACGGCCTGCGTCGCGGTCTGGTGGTGTACAACACCGGTGCGCAAATCACTGTGCCCGTGGGCAAGGCCACTCTGGGCCGCATCATGGACGTGTTGGGTTCGCCCATCGACGAACGTGGTCCTGTGAGCCAAGAGCACACCGCTTCCATCCACCGCAAGGCCCCGTCCTACGACGAACTGAGCCCTTCGCAAGAACTGCTGGAAACCGGCATCAAGGTGATCGACTTGGTCTGCCCGTTCGCCAAGGGCGGCAAGGTGGGTCTGTTCGGTGGTGCCGGTGTGGGCAAGACCGTGAACATGATGGAACTCATCAACAACATCGCCAAGGCGCACAGCGGCTTGTCCGTGTTTGCTGGTGTGGGTGAGCGTACCCGTGAAGGGAACGACTTCTACCACGAGATGGCCGATTCCGGCGTGGTGAACCTCGAAGACCTGCCTGAGTCCAAAGTGGCCATGGTGTACGGTCAGATGAACGAACCCCCAGGCAACCGTCTGCGCGTGGCCCTGACCGGTCTGACCATCGCCGAATCGTTCCGTGACGAAGGCAAGGACGTGCTGTTCTTCGTGGACAACATCTACCGCTACACCCTGGCCGGTACCGAAGTGTCCGCGCTGCTGGGCCGTATGCCTTCCGCCGTGGGCTACCAGCCTACGCTGGCCGAAGAAATGGGCCGTCTGCAAGAGCGTATTACGTCGACCAAGGTGGGTTCCATCACGTCCATCCAGGCCGTGTACGTGCCTGCCGATGACTTGACCGACCCGTCTCCTGCCACGACCTTCGCTCACTTGGACTCCACCGTGGTGTTGTCCCGTGACATCGCTTCGTTGGGTATTTACCCCGCGGTGGATCCGCTGGACTCCACCAGCCGCCAGCTGGATCCGCTGGTCGTGGGTGAAGACCACTACAACACCGCCCGCGCCGTGCAAGGCACGCTGCAGCGCTACCGTGAACTGCGCGACATCATCGCCATCATGGGTATGGATGACTTGGCCCCTGAAGACAAACTGGCTGTGGCACGTGCCCGCAAGATCCAGCGTTTCCTGAGCCAGCCTTTCCACGTCGCTGAAGTGTTTACCGGTTCCCCCGGCAAATACGTTCCCTTGTCTGAAACCATCCGTGGCTTCAAGATGATTGTGGGCGGCGAGTGCGATCACCTGCCAGAGCAAGCGTTCTACATGGTCGGCACCATCGACGAAGCCTTCGAAAAAGCCAAGAAGGTCTAAGACATGAACACCATCCACGTTGATGTGGTCAGTGCAGAAGAGTCCATCTTCTCCGGTGAAGCCGTCTTCGTGGCGCTTCCCGGTGAGGCTGGCGAGCTGGGCATCAAGCCCCGCCACACGCCCCTGATCACGCGCATCAAGCCTGGCTCGGTGCGCATCGAGAAGGCCGACGGCAGCGAAGAGTTTGTGTTCGTGGCCGGTGGCATTCTGGAAGTCCAACCCAACTGCGTGACCGTGTTGTCTGACACGGCCATCCGTGGCAAGGACCTGGACGAAGAGAAGGCCAACGCCGCCAAGGCAGCAGCCGAAGAGGCGCTGAAGAATGCGAAGAGCGAAATCGACATCGCGCGTATCCAGTCGGAGATCGCGGTGATGGCCGCCGAACTGTCGGCAGCCCGCAAGTTCCTGCGCAAAAAGTAAGCACCCTGTGTTTGCCGCAGCAAGCCACCTTCGGGTGGCTTTGTTGTTTCTGAAGGGACTGTCTTAGCGCACGACCGGCGCGTCTGGCAATTCGTTGGGGTTGTTCTGCCCTGCAGACAAGGCAAAGTGCTGAGTCAACATGGCGCCAACGGCATCTACCGCGGCGTTCAGTCCTGTTTCCAATTCGCCGTGTTGCAGTGCGGTGCCCAGATCCCTCACCACCTGTTCCCACTCGCCGGGGGGCACCAGCCGGTTGACGCCGCGGTCGGCCACCAACTCAATGGCACGCTCTGCCAAACACAGGTAAATCAGCACGCCATTGTTGTGTTCGGTGTCCCACACCCGCAAGCGGCCAAATAGGGCCAGCGCACGCTGGCGCAACAGCGCGGGTGTGCTGTCGGGGCGCAACAGGTAGCTATTAGGCAGGCCGGCTTCCACGCAAAGGCGAATCTCGCCGCTGTGCATCGCCTCGCTGGCGGCGATTCGGGCCTGCAGGCGTGCCAAGGTAGTGGCAGGCATCGTCCGTTCGCCGTCCTCTGCCCAGCGGTGCTTAAAAAGACGCTGCAAGCGAGACAACATCACCAGCCTCCCGAGGCGCCACCGCCTCCAAAATTGCCACCACCGCCCGAGCTGAACCCACCGCCACCCGAGCCGGAATTCCAGCCGCCACCCGACCCCGTGCTGCTCCACGCGCTGCTGTGGCGGCCGGGCGTATGCTTGTTCAGGCTGCTCAGCAAGGTCAACACCAGTGCAGCCACTGCCGCCAGACCTGCCAGCAGCAGGCTGCTGGTCACGAAGAACACCAGGCCGCCGGCCACGCCACCGGTCAACAGGGAGCCCAGCTTGTTGCCCAGGGCACGTCGCGCCATGCTGCCGCCCACGGCTACGGCAAAAAACAGAAATACGGCCAAGTCCATCCACTGGAAGCCTGCCGCCGGGCCTGTGCGCGATGGGACGGGCGCTGGCAATGCTTCACCACGCACCAAGGCCATCAGCTGCTCCACGCCCGCGTCAATGCCGCCGGCAAAGTTGCCTTCTTTGAAGCGTGGTGCGATTGCTTGGTCAATCACGCGTTTGGCCATCAGGTCGGGGACGGCGCCCTCCAACGTCTTGGCCACTTCGATGCGCAGCTTGCGGTCATTCTTGGCTACCAGCAGAATCAGGCCGTCACCAACCTCCCTGCGCCCGATCTTCCAGGTATTACCCACCCGGTTCGCGTAGCTGGCAATGTCCTCAGGTGCTGTGCTTCCCACCATCAGCACCACCAGCTGGGCACCCGTTGTGGCCTCAAAAGCCGATAGCTTGCCGTCCAACGCCTCGCGCTGCGCTGCGGTCAGCGTGCCTGTGGTGTCAATGGCATGGCTGCTCAGCGTGGGGACCGGTTGAAGGTCCTGCGCGTGCAGCACGGGCGCACTGACCGCTAAGGCGAACCCCGTAAACCCCAGCGCCAGAGCTTGGCGCCAACGAAGCAACACATGCATGCGTGCTCACTTCTTGTTGAAGTCGACCACGGGGGGCGCGCTGATGGCCGCCTCGTTTTGCACCGCAAAGGCGGGCTTGGGCGCATAGCTGAACACCATGGCCGTCAAGTTGCTGGGGAAGCTGCGCGCCAGCACGTTGTACTCTTGCACCGCCTGGATATACCGGTTGCGTGCTACGGTGATGCGGTTCTCGGTGCCTTCGAGTTGCACCCGCAGGTCGCTAAAGCCCTGATTGGCCTTCAGGTTGGGGTATTGCTCGCTCACCACCAACAGGCGGCTCAGCGCACTGCCCAGTTCGCCTTGTGCGGCCTGGAATTTGGAGAAGGCCTCTGGGTTGTTCAGTGTCTCGGGCGTCACCTGGATGGACGTGGCCTTGGCTCGTGCTTCAATCACCTTGGTCAGGGTCTCCTGTTCAAAGGCCGTTTCGCCCTTGACGGTGGCCACGATGTTGGGCACCAGATCCGCACGGCGTTGGTACTGGTTCAACACCTCGCTCCAGGCGGCCTTGGTTTGCTCGTCCAGGCGCTGGAAGTCGTTGTAGCCACACCCGCTGAGCAGGGCGGCCGCCATACCTGCCACCAACCATGCCCAAGGCCGAAAAGAAGACAAACGCATGTGAACCTCCTGCAATTGCAACAGCCCGTACTATAGAGCGCCACTCCATAGCCCCACCATGACCTTACTCAACGCCCTGCAAGCCGCCCAGCGTGGCCCCGCGCCTGCTGCTCCCTTGCCGGTGGCTCTGATGGCGGGCGCCGCTGGCACCCTGGGGGCCGAGGTGTTGCGCCGTCTGGCCGGCGGCCATCACTACCGCCAGCTGCGGGTGCTGGCGCAAGAGGAGATGACCCCTGCATTGGACCGGGTGAAGATGGTTCGCGTCCCGTCGGAAGATCCCCGCACCTGGCCGTTGCAGGCTGCCACGGTGGGCGTCATCGTGTTTGACGCCCCGAACCTCTACAACGACCGCGAGCGTGCTTTGTGGACGCCGCAACCCGCGCAACTGCCCGCTCTGGCCGGCTGGATGCTGCGCTGCGGTGTGCACACCCTGGCCGTGGTGGTGCCGCACGAGCAGGGCCGCCTGCCGCAAGCCCTGAAAGTCGGCTTGGCCAACCTGGACGAACACGCTGTGGCCAGCATGGGGTTTGCGCGCCTGCTGCTGGTGCGGCCGGCCGCAGCGCCCCAGGTACCACCGCATGCCAACGTGCTGGAATGGCTGGCGCACCGCATGCTGTCCATCTTTGCCTACATGGTGCCTAGCAACGAAATGCCACCACGCGCGGCAGACATGGCGGCGCTGGTGGATGTGGCCCTGCGCGAGATGCCGCCCGGCGTGCACATTGCACCTCCAGAGCTGGCACGCCGCACCCGCGAGGCCACCGTGCAAGAGACCGTGCGCGCCTGGTTGGCCCCCTGAGTTGGGGGAGAATTGCGCCATGCCCCGACACAAAGCCACCCTGCACGCCGCCCTGGGCGGAACCCCCGACGAAGTCGAAGCCGCGTTTTACGAAGCGCTGCAGACCGGTGACATCGAAAAACTCATGGCCTGCTGGGCCGACGAGGACGAGATCGCCTGCATTCACCCCGGCGGCCCGCGGGTGGTGGGCGTGGGGGCGATTCGCGCGGCATTTGACGCGCTGTTTGCCCATGGTGGCGCGGTGCATGTGCAGGCCGAGCAGATTCGCCGGGTCGATTCACTGGCCAGCGCGGTGCACCATGTGCTGGAGCGGGTGGAAGTGATGACCCCCGATGGCCCCGCCAAGGCCCATGTGCTGGCCACCAACGTGTACCACAAGACCCCGCAAGGCTGGCGGCTGGTGGTGCACCACGCCAGCCCCGGCACGACCGAGGACGCGGCCCAGGTCCCAGCTGGTGCCCAGGTTTTACACTAAATATGCCTCTAGCCCCCGTGGATTATGCGCAAGCAGCTATGAATTATGTAGCGCCCCGCTGGTTGCCGGGTGGCAACCTGCAGACCATTTGGCCCGCGCTGTACTCGCGCCGCGTGTTTGGTCCGCATCCGCAGTACCAGCGCGAGCGCTGGGCCACACCAGATGCGGATTTTGTGGACGTGGACTGGTTAATTAGCCCACACGCTGCGCCGCCACCGTTGACGTCGCGCGACCAGGAGCGCCCGCTGCTGGTGCTGTTCCATGGCCTGGAAGGCAGCTCCCGCAGCCACTATGCCGAAGCCTTTGCCGACTTTGCCCACACCCATGGCATGGCCTATGCCGTGCCGCACTTCCGTGGCTGCAGCGGTGAGTTGAACCACGCCCCGCGCGCCTACCACTCGGGCGACTTTGCCGAGGTCGGCTGGATGTTGCAGCAGTTCCGCGCACGCCACCACGGCCCCATCATCGCGGTTGGCGTCTCCTTGGGTGGCAATGCGCTGCTGCGCTGGGCCGAGGAAATGGGGGATAGCGCTGCAACTGTGGTGCGGGGCGTGGCCGCCGTGTGTTCCCCGATTGATTTGGCGGCGGGTGGTTACGCGATTGGTCGCGGCTTTAACCGCTTGGTCTACACCCGCATGTTCCTCAACACCATGGTGCCCAAGGCGTTGCGCAAGCTGGAACAACACCCGGGCTTGTTTGACGGCGCAGCCCTGAAGGCGGCACGCGATCTGTACGAATTCGACAACATCTTCACCGCGCCGCTGCACGGCTTCACAAGCACCGAGGACTACTGGGCCCGCGCTTCGGCCAAGCCGCACCTCGCTGCCATTCGCGTGCCCGCGCTGGTCGTCAATGCACGCAACGACCCCTTTGTGCCCGCCTGGTGTCTGCCCTCGCAGGCCGAGGTGGGCGCGCATGTCACGCTGTGGCAGCCCGCACACGGCGGCCACGTGGGCTTTCCGCAGGGGCCGGTGCCCGGCCATGTGCGCACCATGCCCGACGCCGTGGGCGGCTGGCTGGCCCGGCATCTTGCTTGAGCACGCCCCATGGATGACATCGTCAAACAAGCCATGGCCAAGTGGCCCAACGTGCCGGACTGCTACGGCTGGCTGGGGCTCGACGCGCGCGGCCAATGGTTTATGCGTGACGACGCGGCCCAGGCGGCAGGTCCGTTCGCCAGCGGCCGCCCCGGCGCCAAAGGCAGCCGTTTGCAGCACGAGAAGCTGATCGACTTTATCCAACGCAACTACGCGTCCGATGCGCGGGGGTGCTGGTTTTTTCAGAACGGCCCACAGCGTGTGTTTGTAGAGCTGGAGGCCACGCCTTGGGTTTGGCGTGTAGACGACGAAGGTGCGGTGACGTCCCACGCCGGTGCTTCCGTGCACGTCCAGCAAGCGCTGCTGGACGAAGAAGGTTGGCTGTACCTCCAGACTGATCTGGGTTTGGGATTGGTCCACACGCAGGACACCGGGCGCGCGGCACAGGCTCTGGAGCAATGGCGGTGGCCGCTGCAGGACGTGCGCCGTGCGGACCTGCCCCAGCGGTTTGGGTACACACCCAGCCCGCAAGGTGCAGTAGGCTAGGCTGCTAGCTTATTTATAGCTGTTCGCGCAATACCAATGGGCTCTAGAGGCCTATTTCTTGATTTCTAGTTCGAATCGCGACATTGGTTGCGCAGGCCCGAGAGTACCTCAGCAGGGGTTTTGAAGCCCAAACAGGCGCGCGGTCTTGAGTTGAGCAAACGCTCAATGCGGGCAATTGAAGCTGGCGTTTGCAGACTCAATGGCTCGCCCTTTGGGATGAACTGGCGTATCAGTCCTATGGTGTTCTCATTGGTACCACGCTGATTGGGCCGCTGCGCATCACACACGTACAAACGCTCGTGCTCAACCACTGTGTGTAACTTGGCGAACTCACTACCCCGGTCAGTGGTGATGCTCAACACCGGCCAGCGCGCATCACCCAACAGACGTTGGTGCACTGCAACCGCAGTCGTTTCTGGCAATCCGTTATCTAGCAAGACCAGCCGGGTGTATCGGCTACTGCGCTCCACGCACACCAGCAAGCGGGCCTTGTAACCCCCGCGCATGCCCACCATGGTGTCTATCTCCCAATGCCCCACCTGCAGGCGCTGGCGCACCTGGAGCGGGCGTTGAGCGATGGGTTGCACCGAGCGAGCCCAGCCGAACACGCTCAGAGGCCCTGTCTTGCACCGACGGTTGGGACGGGTACGCCGCAGAGGTCGATCATCTCGCTTGGGCCACACCCGGGCAGCCCATGCATAAATGGTCTGCATGCTGGGCATGTCAGGACTACTGCAAGCCGGTGCCAAGGATGCTGTGAACTGCGCGCGCCCTGCAATCTGCTGAGGCGACCAGTAAGACTGGGTCATTGCTTTGCGCACATGCTTCCACACTGCAGGGGTGTAGCGTGGAGCATTGGCGGCACAGCGTAGGGCGCAGCCACTGCGATGACTCTGGGCGCGTTGGGCGTTGTAGGCACCTTCGCATCGTTGAAGTTCGCGGTAGATGGTGCTGCGGTGACGGCCCAAGCGCAGGGCGATCTGGCATTTAGTCAAATCAAGTTCAAGCCAGGCTTGAATCTGGTAGCGTTCACTTGGGCTGAGGTGGTTGTGGGTCATTGGCAAACCTGTCGGTGTAGGAACCAAAAGGCTAACCAATTCACTCCATCCTCAGCCCTTCGTACTGCGCTCAGAGGTGTCGCAATTCGACTTGGAAATCAAGATTTTGCATATGGGCGCATACAAAAAAGCCGACAGAAATGTCGGCTTTTTAAGAGGCAGGCATCAAGCCTGCTGAGGGCTTCAGGCTTACTTGGCTGCTTCGGGCGCCGCAGCCTTTTGGGGTTCGGCAAACTTGCCACCGCTTCCGTTGACCATGTAGACCACGGCGCGGGCAATCTCAAAGTCGTCCAGATCACCGCCACCTTGGGCACCCATGGCGCCTTTGCCCTTGAGGGCGGAATTCAGCAAAGCGTCGTAGCCGGTCTTGATGCGTGCACTCCAAGCACCCGCATCGCCAAACTTGGGAGCACCCGCGGCACCCGAAGTGTGGCAGGCCGTGCACTGGGCTTGGAACACTTGCTCGCCAGTCTTCATTTCACGGTTCGCATCACGCACTTCCACCATGCCAACTTTCTGGATACGTTCGGCGGTTGCTTTTTCAGCGTTCACGGTACCTGCAGCGGGTTTGTTGTCGGAGGTGACGTAGTACACCAAACCAATGATCACAAAGATTGGGATCACAAATGAGAAGAAAGCCGCCAGCAGCAATTGCTTGGGAGTCTTGATGGGGCCGGTATGGGCCTCATCGTGCGCGGTTGCGTGGCTGGTGTCGCTCATGGGTGTCCTCAAAAAAGTCGGGGGCTTCGAAACAGCTGCGGATTATAACGGGCACCCTCTGTGAAAACACCTACAATGCCCACTCTTCTGGACGCGGCTGTAGCTCAGTGGATAGAGTATTGGCCTCCGAAGCCAAGGGTCGTGGGTTCGATCCCCGCCAGCCGCACCACCCCCTCACAGTGGCAAGCCCACGTAGTTTTCGGCCAACACGGTCGAAGCCGCCTGCGATTGCACCAGGTAGGCCAGTTCCGCCTCCTGCAGTTTGTGCCCGATAGCGCCTTCGCCCGGGAACTGGTGCATCAGGCTGGTGAACCACCACGAAAACCGCTCTCCCTTCCAGATGCGCTGCAGGCAGCGCTGCGAGTAGTGGTCCACCCCGGCGCTGGAGCGCTCCAGGTAGTACTCGACGAAGGCCATGGACAGGTATTTGACGTCGGTGGCGGCCAGGTTCAGGCCCTTGGCGCCAGTGGGCGGCACGATGTGGGCGGCGTCGCCGGCCAGGAACATGCGGCCAAAGCGCATGGGTTCTGTCACAAAGCTGCGCAGGGGCGCAATGCTTTTCTCCAGCGACGGGCCCGTCACGAGCGTTTCGCGCGCTTCGGGGTCCAGGCGCAGGCGCAGCTCCTGCCAGAACGCCTCGTCACTCCATTGTTCTGCTTTGTCCGTCAGGGGCACCTGTAGGTAATAGCGGCTGCGCGTGGCGCTGCGCTGCGAACACAGGGCGAAGCCGCGGCGGCTGTTGGCGTAAATCAGCTCGTGGTGCACCGGTGGCGTGTCGGCCAGCAGGCCCAGCCAGCCAAAGGGGTAGACCTTCTCAAACTCGGTGATGGCGCCCGCGGGCACGCTGGCCCGGCAGACACCGTGGAAGCCGTCGCAGCCGGCGATGAAGTCGCAGTCCAGCCGGTGCTGCTGGCCGTCTTTCTCGTACAGCACATAGGGCTGCGCACCGTCGAAGTCGTGCACGCTGACGTTGCGAGCTTCATAGATGGTGGGCAGGCCGGCGGCCTGGCGAGCAGCCATCAGATCCAGAGTGACCTCGGTCTGGCCGTAGACCATGACCTGCTTGCCGCCCGTCAGGGTGTGCAGGTCGATGCGGTGGCGGGTTTCCTGGAACAGCATGTCAAAACCGGTGTGCACCAGGCCTTCGGCGTGCATGCGTGCGCCCACACCTGCCTCATCCAGCAGGTCGGTGGTTACCTGTTCCAGCACGCCGGCGCGGATGCGCGAGAGCACGTAGTCGCCGCTCTGGCGCTCCAGGATGACGGCGTCAACGCCGGCCTTGTGCAAAAGCTGGCCCAGCAGCAATCCTGAAGGGCCGGCACCGATGATGGCAACTTGGGTACGCATGGATATTCGCAATCAAAAAGGAATGGACCAAGCTTAGGTCTGGCAACTGCGCAGTGCCATGCCGGCAGGCGCCATTTGCGCGATGATTGGAGTGCTTGCTCGATAATCGCGCAACATCACCAAGGCCACCCCATGACGCTGACCGACACCCACCCCGGCATTGCCAAGGCCGACCTGATTGCCGGCATGGCCAAAGGCATGGCCGTGCTGGAGAGTTTTGACACCGAGCGCCAGCGCCTCAACGCCACATTGGCGGCCCAGCGCGCCGGCATCACGCGTGCCGCGGCGCGCCGCCACTTGCTCACGCTGGCCTATTTGGGTTATCTGGAGACTGATGGCAGCTACTACTGGTTGTCCAGCAAGGTGCTGCGCTTCTCGGGCAGCTACCTGGCGTCAGCGCGCATGCCGCGGGTGCTGCAGCCCACGCTGAACCGGCTGGCGGCGCAGACGCAGGAGTCGTTTTCGGCCGTGGTGCTGGATGGGCACGAGGTGGTGATCGTCGCGCGCAGCGGCAACGACTGGCGCAGCGCGCCCTCGGGCAAGACGCAGGTGCTGGCCTACGGGCTGCACCTGGGCGCACGCCTGCCTGCGCACGCCACCTCCACCGGGCGCCTGCTGCTGGCGGCCCTGCCCAAGCCGCAGCTTGCCGCCTGGATCAAGGCGCAGCCGCTGCGCCGTCTGACGGCGCACACGGTGACCGACACCAAGGCGCTGCGCCAGAGCATTGACGCGGCGCGCAAACAAGATTTCTTCCTGGCCAGCGAGGAGCATGAACTGGGCGTGCTAGCTCTGGCCGTGCCCCTGCGCAACGCGCAAGGGCACACGGTGGCTGCCCTCAATGTGGTGGCCGCACCGCACCGCTGGACGGCGCAAGACCTGCTGCGCGATCTGCTGCCGGTGCTGCAGGATGCGGCGCGAGAACTACGCCCGCTGTTGTGAAGCTGGTAGCTTGTTTTCGCTTACATGCGGAGGGTCAACGGTTATCGCAGGCCCGACCCAAGCTGCGACAATCGGGACATGACCGCACGACTCCAAAGCTTGGGTGAAGAAATCGCCAACAGTGTCAGCCATGGGCTGGCGCTGCTGGCGGCCATCGGTGCTGCGCCATTCTTGATTGCGGCGGCGCGCGACCTGGGCCCGGCCAGCCAGGTGGGGGCCGTGGTGTTTGCCGTCACCATGGTGCTGCTGTATTTCACCTCCACGCTGTACCACGCCCTGCCCAATGGGCGCGCCAAACGTGTGTTCCTCAAACTGGACTACTGCGCCATCTTCCTGTTCATTGCTGGCAGTTACACCCCGTTTGCGCTTGGCGCTCTCTACGGCGCCTGGGGCTGGACCTTGTTTGGCCTGGTCTGGGCGTTGGCGGTGGTGGGTGTCATCCTCAAGTCCACTGACAAACTCGAGCATCCTTGGGTGTCCACGGGTCTGTATCTGTGTATGGGCTGGCTGGTGCTGATTGCCGCAGTGCCCTTGGTGGAGCGTGTGCCCTTACAAGGCCTGGCTTGGTTGGTGGCCGGTGGCTTGGCCTACACCCTGGGGGTGGTATTCTTTGTGCTCGATTCGCGTATCCGTTATGCGCATGCGATCTGGCATGGCTTTGTGGCGCTCGGCACCGGCTGCCACTGTGTCGCCGTGATGGGTTACGCCGGCTGAGCCCCGTGTTGCCCGGCCTGCTCCACCCTCGTTTTTTTCTTCTTCACCCTGCTTACTGCCCCATGGGCTCTCCACGTCATGCCATTTTCTGACCTCGGTATATCCCCCGCACTGGCGCATGCCATGGTGCTGCAGGGCTTTGTTTTGCCCACGCCCGTGCAGGCCCAAACCGTGCCCGTGGCCTTGGGCGGGCAGGACGTGCTGGCCTGCGCGCAGACCGGCTCCGGCAAAACCGCTGCTTACGCCATGGTGCTGCTGGCGCAGCTGGCCAGCCGCGCGGGCCACAAGCCCCGCCAGGCCACTGCATTGGTGGTGGTGCCCACGCGCGAGCTGGCCACCCAGGTGGGCGACACGCTGCGCACGCTGGCCCAGCATGCCGGCCAGGCGGCCCGCGTGACGGTGCTGTTTGGTGGCGTGTCCATCAACCCGCAGCTCATGGGCTTGCGTGGTGGCACTGACATTGTGGTGGCCACGCCGGGCCGTTTGCTGGACGTGATTGACCACCGTGCGCTGAGCCTGGGCGGCGTGCAGACGCTGGTGCTGGACGAGGCAGACCGACTGCTGGACTTGGGCTTTGCACAAGAGCTCGAGCGCATTCGCAGCCTGCTGCCTGCGCGTCACCAGAGTCTCCTGTACTCAGCCACTTTTTCTGCGGACGTGCGTGCCATGGCACAGGCCAGCCTGCACAGCCCGGTGGAGGTGAATGTGGTGGCCGAGGATGGCGAGCAACCCGATATCGCCCAGCGTGCCATCCAGGTGGACGCCAGCCAGCGCACCCAGCTGCTGCGCCACCTGATTGCCGAGCAGGGCTGGAGCCGGGTGCTGGTGTTTGTGGCTACCAAATACGCTGCCGAAATGGTGGCCGACAAGCTGCGCCGCGCAGGCCTGTTGGCCGAGCCTTTTCATGCACAGCTCAGCCAGGGCAAACGCACCCAGGTGCTGATGGACTTCAAGGACTCGGCCATTCAAGTGGTGGTGGCCACTGATGTGGCGGCGCGCGGCATCGACATCAGCGACCTGCCGGTGGTGGTGAATTTTGACCTGCCGCGTTCGGCCACTGACTACACCCACCGCATTGGCCGCACTGCGCGCGCTGGCGCCAGTGGCTTGGCGGTGAGCTTTGTGACGGCCGACATGGAGTCGCACTTCCGCCTGATTGAAAAGCGCCACCGCATCAGCATTGCGCGCGAACAGGTGGCGGGTTTTGTACCCACAGCCACGGCGCCCGTGGCCACACTGGGTGGCGGCATCAAGGGCCATCGCCCCAGCAAAAAAGACAAGCTGCGCGCAGCCGGCTTGTTGCCACCACTGGCATAGTTGCTATATTTTTAGTAGCTGCTCGCGCAGTATCTATGGGCATTGAAGCCTGATTTTGCATATATGAGAGGTGTCGTGGCGCAGTTCACGGTGTTGTTTGTGTGCATGGGCAATATCTGCCGCAGCCCGACCGCCCATGGCGTCATGCGCCACAAGGTGGCTGCACGCGGCTGGGGAGGCCGTGTGCAGGTGGATTCCGCGGGCACCCACAACTACCACCCCGGTGAGCCGCCGGACGCCCGGAGTCTTGCCCATGCCAACCGCCGCGGTTACGACTTTGCGGACCTGCGGGCCCGGCAAATGGTGGAGGAAGATTTCGCCCGTGCCGACCTGATTCGGGTGATGGACTGGGACAACCTCGCCCTGGTTCAGGCCATGTGCCCGCCGTATGCGCAAAACAAGGTGCGGCGCCTGACCGAGTTTTGCCAACACCACGAGGCTCCCGTGGTGCCCGATCCCTATTACGGTGGTGATGCGGGGTTTGAGTCTGTGCTGGACCTGGTCGAAGACGCTTGCGACGGCGTGTTGTTACATCTGGAGCAACTAGGCAAGCCGCTTTTGTAGGTCGCCGCAACGGCCATGGACTGGTCGGAGGGGAGGGCGCGCCACAATGGCCTATGACCGACAACACCCCCCACATCGACATTCCCCCTTCTTTTTTGCAGCTGTATGTGCCCATCGGGCGCAGCAAACCCACGGCCCCGTGGAGCCAAGTGTTGGCGGACTACGAGCTGTGTGAAGACATGGCGCAAATGTTGGCCCCCACTGCGGCTGATCTGCAATTCAAACTTGGCGTAACAGAGCAGGACGTGATCGAACGCTGTTACGGCGGGTTGCGTACAGAACCCTGCGTGCTCAATGAGCAGCAATCGCGCTGGGTCGTGCAACGAATGGCTGAAATTTTGTCGTGGCCGTGGCAGAATCTTGAAAACGTTGTCAAAACGTAACCAATCGGTAACTTTATTGCTAACCCGGACTCGCCTCCCTTGGGTTTTCCGCCGGTGTGGGATCTTTGTACAAAATCGGTTTTGTTTTTGCTAAAAACATGCGGAAAATGCCTCGAATTGAGGGTTTTCCCGAGGTGATTGGGTAGGTAATTTAATTACCATTCAGGAAATCTTGTTGCAGCCACTCACTGGCCGCGCACCCGTCAGGAGCATGCATATGAGTCAGTCCGATGTCCGCTTGCGCGGAATCGTCAAAAACTACGGCAAAGCGGATGTCATCCATGGCATCGATCTGGATATCGAACCCGGGGAGTTCACCGTATTCGTCGGGCCTTCGGGCTGTGGCAAAACCACCTTGTTACGCATGATTGCGGGCTTGGAAGAAATTTCTGGTGGTGATCTCAACATTGGAGGCGTGCGTGTCAATGAGCTCGGCCCTTCCGAGCGTGGTGTGGCCATGGTGTTCCAGAGTTACGCGCTCTACCCGCACAAGACCGTGTTC
Source organism: Rhodoferax sp. (assembly GCF_034519335.1). Taxonomy (GTDB): domain Bacteria; phylum Pseudomonadota; class Gammaproteobacteria; order Burkholderiales; family Burkholderiaceae_C; genus Allorhodoferax. Next base: position 149,163 of record NZ_JAXHOL010000044.1, on the reverse strand, counting down.
GACAACATGGCCTTTGCGCTGAAGATTGCCAAGACTCCCAAGACTGAGATTGAGCGCCGCGTGCGCGAAGCCTCAGAAATTTTGCAGCTGACCGAATACCTGGATCGCCTGCCAAAGGCCCTCTCGGGCGGCCAGCGTCAGCGCGTGGCGATTGGCCGGGCCATCGTGCGGGACCCCAAGGTGTTTTTGTTTGATGAGCCCTTGTCTAACCTGGACGCCGCCCTGCGCACCAAGATGCGCGTGGAGCTGGCCACATTGCACCGTCGCCTGGGTGCAACCATGATTTACGTCACGCACGACCAGGTCGAGGCCATGACCCTGGCCGACAAGATCGTGGTGCTCAACAAGGGCCGGGTGGAGCAGGTGGGGCGCCCGCTGGAGCTTTACAACAAGCCTGCCAGTCTGTTTGTGGCAGGCTTTATTGGTTCCCCGCAGATGAACATCTTGGGTGGTGACTTTGCCGCTCGCCACAACGTGGCCCACGTGGGCTTGCGCCCTGAACATCTCAAGGTGGTGGCTGGTGGCCCGATCCAGGGCACGCTCAAACATTCCGAACAACTGGGCAATGAAACCTTTGCGTATGTCAGCGCAGGTGAGCACGGTGAAGTGACCGCCCGCATGGACGGCACGCTCGCGCTGGAGCCGGGTAGTCCGATCGCTTTGGGCTTTGCGCCCGAGCATCTGTACCGCTTCAACGCAGAAGGCAAACGCGTCGACTGACCTGCGCCACATCCAATTTTTTAAGTGCTGCGGATGGGCCGCAGTACACCAAGAGGAGAGAGACGATGTTCAAGAAATCCATGATCGCCGGGGCTTCGGCTTTGGCATTCGGCGCGCTGGTCAATCCAGCACTGGCCGCAGACTACAAGGGGCCTGACCTGAAGGGTGAGGTCATCACCATCACCTGCCCCTGGACTGGTGCCGAAGAAGGCATGTTCAAGAAGGTGATTGCCAATTTTGAGAAAGCCACCGGCGCCACCGTGAAGCACTCCTGCTCACAAAGCTCCGAGCAGCAGATCGTGATCGACATCAAGGCGGGTTCGCCCTCCAACATCTCGGTGTTCCCCCAGCCCGGTTTGGCCGCCAACATGGCCGCCATCGACGGCCTCAAGCCCCTGGGCCCGAAGGCACAAGAGTGGGTGAAAAAGAACTACGCCGCTGGCAGTTCTTGGGCTGATCTGGGCACCTACGCCAACAAGGCAGGCAAAAAAGAGTTTTACGGCATGTTCTACAACGTGAACGTAAAGAGCCTGGTCTGGTACTTGCCTGAGAACTTCAAGGAAAAGGGCTACAAAGTGCCCAAGTCCATGGAAGAGCTGCAAGCCTTGACCAAGAAAATTGCCGCCGATGGTGGCAAGCCCTGGTGTATCGGCCTGGGCTCGGATGCCGCCACTGGCTGGCCCGCCACCGACTGGGTGGAAGACATGATGCTGCGCACGCAGACGCCTGAGGTGTATGACGGTTGGGTCAGCAACAAGGTCAAGTTCAACGATAAACGCGTGGTTGAAGCCATCGAAGCCTATGGCTGGTTCGCCAAGAACGACGCCTATGTAGACGGCGGCGCCAAAGCCGTGGCCACCGTGAGCTTCAAGGACAGCCCCAAAGGTCTGTTTGGTTCGCCACCCAAGTGCTACATGCACCGTCAAGCGTCGTTCATTCCCGCCTTCTTCCCTGAGGGCAAGGCTGACGAAGCAGACTTCTTCTACTTCCCGTCTTTCGCTGGCAAGAAGCTGGGTAACCCGGTCCTGGGCGGCGGCACCATTCTGACCATCACCAAGGACAGCAAGGGCGCCCGCGCTTTCATGGAATACCTGCAGCATCCCCAGTCGCATGAAATCTGGATGGCCGAAGGCGGCTTCCTGACTCCGCACAAGGGTGTAGATTTGGCCAAGTACAAGACCGCATCGCTGAAGAAGCAAGGCGAAATCTTGCAAAACGCCACCACCTTCCGTTTTGACGGTTCCGACCTGATGCCCGGCGCAGTGGGCGCAGGCAGCTTCTGGAAGGGCATGGTCAACTACTCCGGTGGCCAGTCCGCCCAGCAAGTGGCGGACGAAATCCAGAAGAGCTGGGACGCCATCAAGTAAGCCTCTCCTCTGACAGCGCCGTGGGGCGCGTCTTCCGGCCGGCGGCTTGCGGGCTGCCGGCCTTTTTGAATACCAATCGCGCTACGCACAAGAGTGGGTCCCATGACCGATCAAATCCTCCAGACCCTGACTGCGGTGGTGGTCAGCATTGCGTTTTGCCTGCTGTACTTTGCCGGCTCCAATTTCCTGCTCGACAAGATCGTTCACCTGCCAATAGGCAGCAAAAGTGGGCGCGAGCAAATGCGTTCCAGCGTGCGGCCTTGGTTGTTTCTGGCTCCGGCACTGTTTCTGCTGGGCACGTACCTCTTGTATCCGCTGTTTGAAACCTTCCGTCTGAGTTTTTTCGACGCGACGGGCGAGCAGTTTGTCGGTTTGGCCAATTACCAATGGGTGTTGGTGGACCAGAATTTTTTGATCACCATCCGCAATAACTTCATGTGGCTGCTGGTGGTGCCTGCGGCCGCGACGGGCCTGGGGCTGGTGGTTGCGGTACTGGCCGACCGTGTGTGGTGGGGTGGCTTTGCCAAATCCATGGTGTTCATGCCCATGGCCATCAGTTTTGTGGGTGCCAGCGTGATTTGGAAGTTTGTCTATGACTTCCGTGGGCCCGACGCAGAACAAATCGGTATCTTGAACGCCATCGTGATGGGCATGGGGTTTGAGCCTCAGGCCTGGGTGACGCTGCCCTTCTGGAATAATTTCTTCCTCATGGCCATCCTGATTTGGATCCAGACCGGTTTTGCCATGGTGATTCTGTCTGCTGCATTGCGCGGCGTGCCCAACGAAACGATTGAAGCGGCGCGTATTGACGGCGCCAGCGAGATCCAAATCTTCTTTGAAATCATGGTGCCGCAAGTGATGTCCACCATCCTGGTGGTGTGGACCACCATCACCATCACCGTGCTCAAGGTGTTCGACATCGTGATGGCCATGACCGGTGGTCAGTGGGACACCAGTGTGTTGGCGAACCTGATGTACGACTGGATGTTCCGTGGCGGTGGCGACTACGGGCGCAGCTCGACGCTGGCCATGGTGCTGATGTTTGCGGTGATTCCGGTCATGGCTTTCAACATCCGCCGGTTCCGCACCGAGGAGGCACAACGATGAAAAAATACTTCACCTTGCCGTCGCTGGCCGCCCAAGCCTTGCTGCTGGCCATTGTGCTGGTGTGGGTCCTGCCCACGTTCGGCTTGTTTGTCTCCAGCTTCCGCGACAAGCAGCAGCTGGTCTCCAGTGGATGGTGGACGTCGTTGTCTACCCAGACGCGTTCGGACATGCGCCGCACCGGTGGCGCGCAAAGTGCTGTGCAGGAGGGTGACAAGACCGTCATCAAAGGGCTGCTCTTTGGCGAGCAGTCTGAGGTGCGCATCAAGCAGTTCTCGCTCAAGTCGTCCAACCCCAAGGAGTTTGCCGTGGGTACCGTGGCTGAGGTGGGCGACGGCCAGGTATTTGACGAAGAAGATGGCAAGCCCGACGGCACGCTGACCGTGGCGGCCGATGGCGCCTACCGCCTGGAGCTCAATGCCCCGTACGACAAAGACCGCGGTATCCGCGTGTTTTATGTGGCCGAATCGCCCCCGGTTTTCTTGACGCAGAATTACGAAAAGGTAGTCTCTGGCGAGGGCGTGGGTCAGGCCTTTCTCAATACCTTCAAGGTCACCATTCCCGCCACCTTCATTCCCATCCTGATTGCAGCCTTTGCCGCGTATGCCTTCAGCTGGATGGAGTTTCCTGGGCGCAAGTGGTTGTTCGTGGTGGTGGTGGGTCTGCTGGTGGTGCCGCTGCAGATGTCGCTGATTCCGCTGCTGCGCCTGTACAACCAGTTGGGCGAGACCTTTGGCATGGAGTCCAAGTCCTACCTGGGGGTGTGGCTGGCGCACTCGGCATTTGGCCTGCCATTGGCTATCTACCTGCTGCGCAACTACATCGCCTCTTTGCCGCGCGACATCATTGAGAGCGCGCGCATGGACGGAGCCTCGCATTTCCAGATCTTCACGGGCATTGTGTTGCCCCTGTCCATTCCGGCATTGGCCAGTTTTGCTATCTTCCAGTTCCTCTGGGTCTGGAATGACTTCCTCATCGCGCTGGTATTCCTGGGCAAGGCGCCCGACCAGATTGTGTTGACCATCAAACTCAATGACTTGCTGGGTTCGCGTGGCGAAAGTTGGGAAATTTTGACCGCCAGCGCCTTTGTCTCTATTGCCGTGCCGGTGGCGGTGTTCTTCTCGCTGCAGCGCTTCTTTGTGCGTGGCCTGCTGTCCGGCTCTGTCAAGTAACGTTTTTCACATCTCTTTTCTCTATGACCAAAGCATCGAATGACAACTGGTGGCGCGGCGGCGTCATCTACCAAATTTATCCACGCAGTTTTGCCGACAGCAATGGTGATGGCATTGGCGACCTGGATGGTATTACCGCCAAATTGGACTATGTGGCCGCCCTCGGGGCAGACGGTATTTGGCTGTCGCCCTTCTTCAAGAGCCCCATGAAGGACTTTGGCTATGACGTCAGCGACTACTGCGACGTGGACCCCATGTTTGGCACCGTAGCCGACTTCCGCACGCTGGTGGACCGCGCCCACGCGCTCGGGTCTGAAGGTCATGATCGACCAGGTGCTCTCGCACAGTTCCGACCAGCACCCCTGGTTTGTGGAGAGCCGCTCCAGCCTCACCAACCCCAAGGCCGACTGGTATGTGTGGGCCGACGCGAAAAGCGACGGCACGCCGCCCAACAACTGGCTCTCCATTTTTGGCGGTAGCGCCTGGCAGTGGGACACGCGCCGCTGCCAGTACTACATGCACAACTTCCTGACCAGCCAGCCCGACCTGAACTTCCATAACCCGGAAGTACAAAACGCCTTGCTGGAGACAGTGAAGTTCTGGCTGGACCTGGGCGTGGATGGCTACCGCTTGGACACCGCCAACTTTTACTTTCATGACGCGCAGCTGCGCGACAACCCGGCCCGTGGACGCCCTGACGGCGAAGACCCCGCGGTCAACGCGGTGAACCCCTACGGCTGGCAGTGGCACAAGCATGACAAGAGCCAGCCCGAGAACCTGGCCTTCCTGCGTCGCCTGCGCGCGCTGCTGGACCAGTACCCCAACACCACCATGGTGGGAGAAATTGGTGACGACGACGGCTTGGGCCGTGTGGCCGAGTACACCAGTGGTGGCGACAAGCTGCACATGGCCTACTGCTTTGACCTGCTGGGCACGGCGCACAGTGCGGCCCACTTCCGCGGGTTTGTACAGCGTTTTGAAGAGGTGGCACCCGGGGGCTGGCCTTGCTGGGCGCTCTCCAACCACGATGTAGTACGTGTAGCCAGTCGCTGGGGCAGCGCAGGCAATGCCGCCCCCCACGATCTGCTGCGCTTGGGCGCCGCCCTGCAAATGAGCTTGCGCGGTTCCCCTTGCATTTACCAAGGCGACGAGTTGGGCCTGCCGGAAGCGGATATTGCGTTTGAAGACCTGCAGGACCCCTACGGCATCACCATGTGGCCCGAGTTCAAGGGGCGCGATGGTTGCCGTACGGCCCACCCTTGGGCCAAGGATTCGGCCGATCTGGGTTTCTCCAGCGCGGCCCAGCCGGCTGTCCCGTGGTTACCTGTGATTGAACCGCACCGAGCGCTCGCGGTGGACGTGCAAGAGCGTGATGCAGGGTCTCTGCTGAATTTCTACCGCACGCTGCTGCGCTGGCGCAAAACCCTGCCGGCCTTGGTCAGCGGCACTCTCCGAGTGTTGCCAGCGCATCCCCAGGTGTTGGCATTTGAGCGTGCTTTCGAAGGTTCGCAACTGCTTTGCATTTTTAACTTCAGTGACAGCACGGTGCCCTGGGAGCTCCCCTCAGACTACGTTGCGGCAGTCGCTGTCCAGGGAAGCGGTTTGGCGGATGTGCCCCGCATCGAAAACATGCTGCAGCTGCCCGCATGGGGCGGGGCCTATTACCGGCTTGGTTAGGTTGTACGCTTCAGGGTTCGGCAACACCGCGGTGGTGGTGCCGGACCTGAGAGTCGTTTGATGTCACCCACCTCCCGCCCGCGTCTCAACACCATTGCCGGCCCACTGCTGGGCGAATTTTTGTTGGGCATGAGTGTGGCCATGGGGGGCTTGTGGTTGGCTTCCCAGACCTCGGATGCTGCGGCCGGCGCCTTCGGCTTGGTGAACCAGATTCTGGAAACCCTGTTTGTGGTGTTCCGTGTGCTGGCGATTGGCCTAGGCGTAGTGGTGACCCAGTACCTGGGTGGGGAGCAGCATGCCGCTTCCCGCCGTGCGGCATTGCTGGCCTTGGGGGCCAGTACTTGGGCCGGTGTGCTGGTGGTCTGTATCGTGGTGGCCGGCAATGACCTGGTCCTCGAGTGGCTCAATGCACCGGATGCCATCGTGGCGTTGGCAGCGCCCTTTTTGCAGTGGTTTGCGCCAGCACTGATGCTCGAGGCTTATAACCTGAGCATGGCCTCCGTGCTGCGCGCCCATTTGTTCTCGCGGGACTCGCTCAAAGTCATGATCGTCATGCACAGCAGCCACTTGTTGCTGGCGGCGGTGTTGATGCGAGGTTGGGGCGAATGGGATGGCATGGGTCTCGAGGGGTATGCCATTGCCATGCTGATCAGCCGGGCCCTGGGCCTGGTACTGCACCTGTGGTTTTGGCGTATTCGCATGCAATTGGTACCTCAGGGGCGCGACTGGTGGACCGCGGGCTGGAAAGATTTGGGCCCCGTCTTGCGCGTGGGTCTGCCCGGTGCTGGTGTGGAGGTCGCGTACCGCGGGGCCTTCATGGTGTCGGTGGCGGCAACTGCGCGCTTGGGTGTGACGGCATTGGCGACCCATTCCTACACGCTGCAACTATTGAAGTACGTGTTGCTTACCAGCATGGCCATTGGCTGGGCCTGCGAGATCATGGTGGGGCGGCTTGTGGGGGCTGGGGATTTGCGCGTAGCCAACGGATTGGTGCGCAAAGCGGTGCGCAATGGCTTGCTGGCTTCCGGGTCTCTGGCGTTGTTGGCCGCTCTGGGCGCACCCTGGCTGATGCGCATGTTTACCAAGGACCCCGCGGTCATTCAAGCTGCGCAAACTCTGTTGTGGATCTCGCTGGTATTGGAGACCGGGCGTGTGTTCAACCTGATCCTCAATGGCGCCTTGCGTGCGACGGGGGATGCGATTTACCCAGCTGCTTCCAGTGTGGCATCCTTGGTGCTCGTGCTGGGTGTCGGGTCATTCTGGTTGGGTCGCCTGTTTGGCCTGCCCGGCATCTGGATGGCCTACGCGATCGACGAATGGATTCGCGGCCTGCTGTTGCTGGCCCGCTGGCTGTGGCGCGGCTGGCTTCCCAACGCGCGGGACAGCCGCCGGCGCTTGCGCGCCGGCGAGTAGCGGCCCTTAGCCAAAGGTGCAGGGCAACACGCCTTGCACACCGGGCTCCAGCACAAAGATGCTGCCAGCCAGCGGATAGCGCTCCAGCGTGGCGTCGTCCAAGCCGATGCGTGCGCTCGTCACCAACAGCTGGTCCAGGTTTGGCCCGCCAAAGGCCATGCTGGTGATCTGCGGTGCTGGCAGGTGGATGGTGCGCAGCAGCGCGCCCGCCGGTGTGAACTGGCGGATGCAGGCGCCGCCCCAGAAGGCCACCCACACATTGCCATCGCGGTCCAGCGTCATGCCGTCGGGCGAGCCTTGTTCGCCGCCGAAGCTGTTCCACACGGTCTTGTTCGACAGCTCGCCCTGTGGCGACAGGTCGTAGCGGTAGACCGTCTCCAGAAAGGAGTCGGTGTGCAACATCCAGCTCGCATCGTGTGCGATGGCCGGACCGTTGGCAATGTAGAGGCCACTTTCCACCACGTTGAATTCGCCGCTGGGCTGCAGCCTTGTGAGGCGGCCACGTTGCAGGCTGGCGTCGTCGTTGTGCATAGATCCTGCCCAAATGCGGCCATGGCAATCGGCCTTGGCATCATTGAGGCGGACCAGCGGCTCATCCGGGTGCGGACTGCCAACGGGCTCGATGCGCAGGCTGGGCTCCAGCCAGAGGCGCACAAAACCCGATTGCAGGCCGGCCATGAAGCCGTCGCCGTCGGTGCGTGGCACCAGCCAGCAAATGCGTTCCGGCATGGACCAGCTCTGGCGCACGTCGGTTGCCGGCGCCCAGGCGTGCAAGGCTTTGCCATGGATGTCGACGAAAAAGAAACGCTCACTGGCGGCGTGCCACAGAGGGCCCTCGCCCAGCAGCAGTTCAGCCGGCCATACGTTCCGAATGGTGGGAGTGCTCAGGTCCATCCGGCGTCCACCACAAAGTCTTGCGCGGTCACCATGCGGCTGTCGTCAGCCGAGAGGAACAGGGCCATGTTGGCTACGTCGCTGCCCACAATGCGGCCAGGCAGGCATTGGTTCTCGTCCATGGCTTTTTCACCGGCTTCGTCTACCCACATGGTGAGTTGCTTCTCGGTCATGATCCAGCCGGGCGACAGGGTATTCACGCGGATGTTGAGCTTGCCCAGATCGCGCGCCAGGCTGCGCGACAGGCCCACGGTGGCGGACTTGCAGGTGGCGTAGACGGGGTAGCCCGCGCCCTTGATCATCCAGCTGATGGACCCCAGGTTCACGATGGCACCGCCGCCCAGGCGCTTCATGCCTTCGACCACGGCTTGGGCAGCAAAAAATGCCGGACGCAAGTTGATCGCGACACGCCAGTCGAAGTCGTCCGGTGTAACGTCGGCCAGGTTGTGGCGCTGGTCGTTTGCCACGTTGTTCACGAGCACTGAAATGTCCCCAAAGCGCTCTGCCGCAGTAGCAATGGCGGCTTGCAAGGCGGCTACATCGGCGGCGTCGCTCTGTAAAAACAAGGGAGTCGGCCCCAGCGCGGACGCCGCCTCTACCACCTTGGCTGCGGCTTCAGCATTGCGCCCGGTGAAGGTGACCTTGGCGCCTTGGCGCGCATACGCAATCACGATGTCGGCACCAATGCCGGAGCTTCCGCCAGTCACAAAGACCGATCGGCCCGCCAAGCTGGGGTACTTGGCAAATTCAGAAAGTGTTGGGGTGGGCATAGAAAAGCTTGGAAAGAATGGAGGGATTGTAGCGAAACCACTTAAATCATCATACAAATAAATGCTGGATTCAATCTTTGAATGGAATAACGGCCCGTTTCATCAGAGAGCGGGTGTCAGACAGCAGGCCCGCCATGCGGTGCAAGGCGCTCTGCGCGTCGCGTGCTTCGATGGCGTCGAACACCTTTTGGTGGTCGGGAAGAGCCTGCTTGAAGTTTTCGGAAGTACGTGCGCTCACGACCAGCAAGGATTCCAATGCGCTGCCAATGATGGCTGCCAGCGGCATCAGCAAGGGGTTGTTGGTGGCCTTGAGTACGGCGGTGTGGAAGGCTAGATCGGCTTGCACCCACTCGCTGATGTGGGTGGCGTTTTGCATGCTTTCCAAGGCCTGCGCAATCTGAGCCAGCTGCTCGGCTTTATGGCTGGTGGCTGCCAGTGACGCTGCTGAGGGTTCAATAATTTCACGCAGCTCGGTCAGGTGCTGCAAGAATTCTGTATCGGCCCCCGTCGCGCAGCGCCAGGCCAAGATGTCGGGGTCCAGCAGGTTCCACTGTTCGGTAGCGCGTACCCGGGTGCCAATGCGCGGGCGCGGCTCCAGCAGCCCTTTCGCAGCTAGCACTTTGATGGCTTCGCGCAGTGCGGTGCGGCTCACCGCCAGCTCGGCGCACAGTTGGTCCTCGTTGGGTAGCAGGGCTCCAGCGGCATACGCGCCGCCGACTACCCGGCGCCCGAGTTCTTGCACCACCTGCCCATGCAGGTTGCGCCCTGCGTAGGTGGCATGGGAGGGGGGTGCGGGGTGCTTCATGGTACGGGGTGTGGGGGGAATGCGGCACAATTGGGATGAATCATCATATGTTTAAACTCCTCTGAACATCCACTGTGAACTCCAAAAATATGGCTGCCAACCCTGCTGTTTCGATTGTCGGTGTGGATTGGGGAACCACCCACCGCCGCTCCTATGCCATTACGGGCGAGGGCCTGCTTGCGCGTGAAGTAAGTGACGCCGATGGCGCACTGGCCTGCAAAGGCCGTTTTCCCAGCGCGCTGGATGCCGCGCTTCAGGCGCTGGGGGTGCAGGGCACGGGCGTGGTGCTGGCTGGCATGGTGGGTAGCGCACTGGGCTGGCACGAGGTGCCCTATGTAGACAGCAGCGTGCCATTGCAAGATTTGGCGGCCCATGCCATGCGGGTGCCGGATGCCGCACCGGGTGTGTCGGCCCTCATCATTCCGGGCTACCGCGTACGCAACGCCGCGGGCCTGCCCGACGTAATGCGCGGCGAAGAAACCCAGCTGCTGGGTGCCTGGGCGATGGGCCACCGCAGCGGCTGGTTCGTACTGCCCGGGACCCACAGCAAGTGGGTGGAGTTGCAAGAAGGCCGAGTGGTGCAGCTGCGCACCTACATGACGGGTGAATTGTTCGACTTGCTCAGCAAACACGGCACGGTGGCCGCGGCAGCCGGTGGCGTGGCTCCGGTGTGGGACGAGGCGGCTTTTGTAGAAGGCGTCACGGCCGCAGGCCACCATGCGCTGAGTCACCAGATTTTCAGTGTCCGGGCGCGTGTGGTCTGCAAGGACATGTCCGCGTCTAGTGCCACCGCGTATCTGAGTGGGTTGCTGATTGGCACCGAACTCAAAGACGTGCTGGAGGGCAGCGCAGGCACGGACCCGCAGGGCACGTTCAAGCTGCTGGGCTCGCCGCAGCTGGCGGCCCACTACCAAACCGCAGCCCAGCACTTGGGCCTGTCGTTCGACATCCTCGATGCCAAGGCCGCCTTTGTGGCGGCCGTCCACCACATTCACCTGCACTGGAAACCCCTATGAGCGATTCCCTTGAACTGTTGGCGCGTGCGCGCCGCGCCCCTCTGGTAGCTATCCTGCGTGGGCTGTTGCCTGCGGAGGCACAAGCCGTGGGGGAGGCGCTGGTCGAGAGCGGCTTTCGCACGCTGGAAGTGCCGCTGAACCGCCCCGGCGCGCTGGAGTGCATTGCCACGCTGGCACGCACCCTGCCTAGCGATGCCATGGTGGGCGGCGGCACCATGCTGACCGTGGCCGATGTGGAGGCTGTACATGCTGCCGGCGGCCGCCTCATGGTCTCGCCCAATTGCGATGTGGCGGTGATTCGCCGTGCGGTGGAGCTGGGCATGCTGTGCGCCCCCGGTGTGGCCACACCCACTGAAGCCTTTGCAGCACTGCAGGCAGGCGCCCACGCGCTCAAGCTGTTCCCTGCCGAGATGGTGGGCCATGGCGGCATCAAGGCGCTGAAGTCGGTGCTGCCCGCCGGTACCGATCTGTGGCCTGTGGGGGGCATCACCCCCGAGAGCATGGGCCCCTGGAAGAAGGCTGGTGCCACCGGTTTTGGCATTGGCAGTCAGTTGTTTGCGCCGGGCACCTCTGCGGACGATGTGCTGGTGCGTGGGCGCGCCTACGTGCAGGCTTGGCAGCAGGCCTGAGGCGTTAGCCCTGCTTGAGGGCCAGGGCCCGCTCGTACAGCGCGTTGCGGGCCTCGCCGGTGATGTCCGCGGCCAGCTTGACCGCGGTTTTCAGCGGTAGTTCTTCCAGCAGCAGTTTGAGTACCCGGTCGTCCGGCGCCTGCGCGGCACTGGCCGGTGCAGGATGAATCACCAGCGCAAACTCTCCCCGCAGCCGGTTCGCATCAGCGGCCAACCAGGCGGTAAATTCGCCGGCCGCCAACGTGGCAATTTCTTCAAACTGTTTGGTTAATTCGCGCCCAACCGTGATCAGGCGCGCCTCAAGCGGGGCGAGCGCCAAGGCCAGCGCCTCAATGCGATGGGGCGCCTCCAGAATTACCACGGCGCGACGTTCTTCTGACAGCAGCTGAACTTCATGCGCGCGCTCGGTGGCCTTGGAGGACAGAAACCCTCGGAACACAAAACCGCTGTGCCCATCCCCGCCTTCGGCCAGGCCCGCCGCGCACAGGGCGGTGGTGACGCTGCTAGCGCCGGGCAGGGGAATGCTGCGCAGGCCGGCGGCCTGCACCTGTGCCACCAGCCGCGCACCCGGGTCGCTGATGCCGGGCGTGCCTGCATCACTCACATAGGCTACGCGCTGGTCCTGGCGCAGGCGTGCCACCACACCTTCCGCCGCCTGGGCCTCGTTGTGCTGGTGCACGGCCAGTAGCTGGCCCGACGATTTGTCGATGCCGTAGGCGCGCAGCAGTTGCTGGGTGTGGCGCGTGTCTTCGCAGGCAATGGTGTCGGCCAGCGCCAGCACATGCAGTGCGCGCAGGCTGATGTCGGCCAGGTTGCCAATCGGCGTGGCCACCAGGTACAACGCGCCCTGCGGATAATGTTGTGCACCGGCGGCCTCTTTGGCAGCGGACAGGGCAGAGATAAAAGACGCACTCATATGGGTTTCTTTCCGACACGACCAGCACGAAGCGCCACCACCAAACAGCTGGGGGACGCCGGAGAAGACGCCGCTCTGCGTTATTTGCAAGAGCAGGGGCTGGTGCTTGTTGCCCGCAATTATCGAACCCCCGGGCGGGGCGGCGGAGAAATCGACCTGATCATGCGGTCGCCCGACGGCACCCTGGTGTTTGTGGAAGTGCGCAAACGGGCCTCCAGCCGCCATGGCGGAGGTGCCGCCAGTGTGGGGGCGGTCAAGCAGCGTCGCATTGTGTTTGCGGCGCAGCACTACCTGCTACGCCTGTCCCGCTTGCCTCCCTGCCGTTTCGATGTGGTTGTTTTGGATGGCGATCGGATCGAGTGGCTACAGGCTGCGTTTGATGCATCCTGATACATCTCAAGTCGCCTGGCCTCTGGGGGTTTTGGGGGCCGCGGTATCATTCCCGCCATGCTTGAGCAACGTATTCAACAACATTTCATCGACAGTGCTGACCTCAAATACCAGTCAGCACAAGGCTTGAGCAAGCCCATCGCTGACGCTGTGCAAGCCATGCTCGCTTGCGTTACCAGCGGTGGCAAAGTCCTGGCCTGTGGCAACGGTGGTTCTGCCGCCGATGCACAACATTTTGCCGCCGAGTTTGTGGGGCGTTTTGAGCGTGAACGCCCCGAACTCGGTGCCATTGCGCTGACCACCGACACCTCCATCATTACCGCCATTGCCAACGATTACGACTACAACGTGATCTTTTCGCGCCAGGTGCGCGCACTGGGAGCTCCTGGCGATGTGCTGCTGGCGATCTCCACCAGTGGAAACTCGGCCAATGTGCTGGCCGCTATCGAAGCGGCCCATGCGCGTGAAATGGTCGTTGTGGGATTGACCGGGCGTGGTGGCGGCAAGATGGCGCAGGTCTTGCGTGATACCGATGTACACATCTGTGTGCCGCATGAGCGCACTGCCCGTATCCAAGAAGTCCATATTTTGGCTTTGCATTGCATATGCGACGCCGTTGATGCCCAACTGCTGGGCGAACAGGAAACCAACCCATGAAAAATCGCACCTTGAAACGCTTGGCCTTGGCCGTTGCCCTGACCGGAAGCGTAGTGAGCCTCACCGCCTGCTTCCCACTGCTATTGGGCGGCGCCGTTGGCGGTGCTCTGGTCGCTACGGATCGCCGCACCTCCGGTTCGGTGGTGGAAGATGAAGGCATTGAACAGCGTGCTGCGAGCCGCATCCGTGAGAACCTGGGTGAACGCGTGCACGTGAATGTGACCAGCTACAACCGCCAAGTGCTGTTGACCGGTGAGGTACCCACGGCCCAAGACAAACAGTTGGTCGAGCAGATCGTGGCGCGAGTAGACAATGTGCGCAACATCGTCAATGAGTTGGGCGTCATGGGCAATGCCAGCCTGACCCAGCGTTCGTCCGATTCTTTGGTGACTGGTCGCGTCAAGGCCGGCCTGGTAGATGCCAAAGACCTGTTTGCCAATGCCTTCAAAATCGTGACGGAACGGGGAACCACCTATGTGATGGGTCGTGTGACCGAACGTGAGGCCAAACGCGCCACCGAAGTGATCAGCAGTACCTCTGGCGTGCAGCGCGTGGTGCGTATTTTGGAGATCATTTCGGAAGACGAGCTGGCCCGTCTGCAGCCAGCGCCCCCTCCGGCAGAACCCAAGAAGTAAACCGAAACGGCCCGTCAGGGCCGTTTTTTATGGGCGGAGCATGAGGGTCAGGTTTCAGCGCCGTGCCGCCACAAGCTGAAACGCACCCCCTCGGGGGGCAGCGACCCGCGCAGCGGCGGAGCGTGGGGGCTATATTTATTTCAAGCGCTTGATCAAACTGCTGGTATCCCAGCGTTGGCCGCCCATCTGCTGCACATCGGCATAAAACTGGTCTACCAGCGCCGTGACCGGCAGGCGTGCGCCATTGCGCTTGGCTTCATCCAGCACCAAGCCCAAGTCCTTGCGCATCCAGTCCACCGCAAAGCCAAAGTCAAACTTGTCGGCCACCATCGTCTTACCACGGTTGTCCAGCTGCCAGCTCTGCGCCGCGCCCTTGCCAATCACGTCCAGCACCTGGTTCATGTCCAGCCCAGCCTTCTGGCCAAAGGCAATCGCCTCGCTCAAGCCCTGCACCAGCCCGGCAATACAAATCTGGTTCACCATCTTGGCGAGTTGACCGGCACCACTGTCCCCCAGCAAGGTGAAGGCCCGCGAAAAGGCCATAGCCACTGGTTTCACGGCTTCAAACGCGTTGGCATCACCACCACACATCACCGTCAGCAGACCATTTTGGGCACCGGCTTGGCCACCCGACACCGGGGCGTCAATGAACTGCAGACCCTTGGCACGGGCCACCGCACTGAGCTCGCGGGCAACGTCGGCCGACGCCGTGGTGTGGTCTACAAAGACGGCGCCCGGCTTCATGCCGGCGAAGGCACCATCGGCACCCAGGGTCACGCTGCGCAGGTCATCGTCATTGCCTACGCAGCAAAAGATGATGTCAGCGTTCTGCGCTGCCTGGCGCGGCGTGGCGGCAGGGGAATGGGCGCCCAATTGACTGCTAGCCCCCGAGAACTCTGCGCACCAAGCTACCGATTTGCTAGCGGTGCGGTTGTACACGGTGACCTGGTGACCGGCACGTGCCAGGTGTCCGGCCATCGGGTAGCCCATGACGCCGAGACCCAGGAAGGCGACGGAGTAGGCAGGAGAGGGTTCGTAGGTTTTGTCGTTGATGTTGGGCATGGTCACATGATGGCGAAATTTTCGGTACCGGCAGACAGGTCGTTGGACTTGCCACGCTGGCTATTGAGCTTGATCTGCAGGCGCAGGTCGTTGAGGGAGTCGGCGTTGCGCAGCGCATCTTCGTAGGTGATGGCATTGCCTTCGTAGAGGTCGAACAGCGCCTGGTCGAAGGTCTGCATGCCTGCCTGGCGGCTCTTCTTCATGATCTCCTTCACCTCGGACACTTCGCCCTTGAAGATCAGGTCGGAGATCAGTGGGGAGTTGATCATGATCTCCACCGCCGCTACCCGGCCCTTGCCGTCCTGCTTGGGGATCAGGCGCTGCGAGACCAGAGCCTTGAGGTTCAGCGAGAGGTCCATCAGCAGCTGGCTGCGGCGCTCTTCGGGGAAAAAGTTGATGATGCGGTCCAGTGCTTGGTTGGCGCTGTTGGCGTGCAAGGTAGCCAAGCACAAGTGGCCGGTTTCGGCAAAGGCCACGGCGTGCTCCATGGTCTCGCGGTCACGGATTTCGCCCATCAGAATCACATCGGGCGCCTGGCGCAACGTGTTCTTAAGCGCAGCTTCCCAGCTGTCGGTGTCCAGCCCTACTTCGCGCTGCGTCACCACACAGTTCTTGTGTGCGTGCACAAACTCCACCGGATCTTCGATGGTGATGATGTGGCCAAAGGATTTGTCGTTGCGCCAGTCCACCATGGCGGCTAGCGTGGTCGATTTGCCCGAGCCGGTAGCACCCACCATGATGCACAGGCCGCGCTTGGCCATCACCACTTCCTTGAGTACCTGGGGCACGCCCAGGCCGTCAATGGTGGGCAGCACCTGCGGGATCACCCGCAGCACCAGCCCCACCTTGCCCTGCTGGATGAAGGCGTTGGCACGGAAGCGGCCAATGCCGGCCGGCGCGATGGCGAAGTTGCTCTCTTTGGTGCGCTCGAATTCGGCCACCTGTTTGTCGTTCATGATGGACCGTGCCAGCGCCATGGTGTGCGCCGCGTTCAAGGGCTGGGGCGAGACCTTGGTGATCTTGCCGTCCACCTTGATGGCAGGCGGAAACTCGGCGGTGATGAACAAATCGCTGCCATTGCGGCTGACCATCAGCTTGAGCAGGTCGTTGATGAACTTGGTTGCCTGATCGCGTTCCATAAGAACACCTCCTTGTCGCTAAATCGTTACGGTGGAGCAAAGTGCCCCCAAAACCCAGAAACACCGCAGGACCGGCTTGGCCGAACTGCTGGTGTTGCCCCCTGCAAGGGGGAAAGCGGCCATACGCAGTGGGCAAGCCGGGGGTGTGCCACAGTCACCCAGGGAAGTTCTCTGGGATTTTGGCTTTTCCGCGCGCCTCGGCCGCGCTGATGACATTGCGCTTTACCAAGTCTGTCAGGTTCTGGTCCAGCGTCTGCATGCCCACACTGTTGCCGGTTTGGATGGAGGAGTACATCTGCGCCACCTTGGCCTCGCGGATCAGGTTGCGGATGGCGCTGGTACCCAACATGATTTCGTGGGCCGCCACGCGACCCTGACCGTCTTTGGTCTTGCACAAGGTTTGCGAAATCACCGCCTGCAGCGACTCTGACAACATGGCTCGCACCATTTCTTTTTCTTCGGACGGGAATACGTCAATGATCCGGTCGATGGTTTTGGCTGCGCTCGAGGTGTGCAGCGTACCAAACACCAAGTGCCCAGTTTCTGCAGCCGTCATGGCCAAGCGGATGGTTTCCAGGTCGCGCATTTCGCCTACCAAAATCGCATCCGGATCTTCCCGTAGCGCGGATTTCAGCGCGGCAGCAAAACTCAGGGTGTGCGGGCCCACTTCGCGCTGGTTGACCAGACACTTCTTGGACTCGTGTACGAATTCGATCGGGTCTTCCACCGTCAGGATGTGGCCGAACTCGGTTTCATTCAAGAAGTTGACCATGGCCGCCAAGGTGGTGGACTTGCCCGAGCCCGTGGGGCCTGTGACTAGAACCAAACCACGGGGCTTCAAGGCCAGGTCGGCAAAAATCTTGGGGGCGTTGAGCTGTTCAAGCGAGAGGATTTTGCTCGGAATCGTCCGGAACACCGCACCGGCGCCACGGTTGTGGTTGAAGGCGTTGACCCGAAAACGCGCCAGGCCGTCAATCTCGAACGAGAAGTCAATCTCCAGGAACTCCTCGTACATCTTGCGCTGGGTGTCATTCATGATGTCGTACACCATGGCGTGCACCTGCTTGTGGTCCAGCGGCTCCACGTTGATGCGTCGCACATCCCCGTGCACCCGGATCATGGGGGGAAGACCGGCAGAGAGGTGCAAGTCAGAAGCCTTGTTTTTGACGCTGAACGCCAGCAGCTGGGTAATGTCCACGGAATCCTCTTTCGCTGAGATGGGCTGGGAAGGGTTTGGTACGCTTGGGAGATTATGACGATGATTGCAGACAATCTCCACGCGGTGCGCAGCCGCATTGCCCAGGCGTGCACCCAGGCCGGACGACCGGTGGACGCAGTGCAGTTGCTGGCGGTTTCCAAGACCTTTGGCCCCGATGCGGTGCAGCAAGCCTTTGATGCCGGCCAGCGTGCCTTTGGTGAGAATTACATCCAGGAAGCCGTGGAAAAGATCATGGCGCTGGCGGCCTTGCCGATCGAATGGCATTGCATCGGCCCGATCCAGAGCAACAAAACCCGGCTGGTGGCAGAGCACTTTCAGTGGGCGCACACGGTGGACCGCATCAAGATTGCCCAGCGCCTGAGCGAGCAACGCCCCGCCCACCTGCCACCTTTGCAGGTGTGTATTCAGGTGAATGTGGACGGTGGCGCGACGAAGTCGGGTGTGCTTCCCGATGAGGCCTTGGCGCTGGCGCAAGCCGTGGCGCAGCTACCACGCCTGCGCTTGCGCGGGCTCATGTGTATCCCTGAGCCCGCTCCTGATTTCATAGCTGCTTGCGCAGTATTTAAAAGGGCTAGAAGCTTGTTTGATGCATTAAATGCAGCGGGGCTGGGGCTGGACACGCTGTCCATGGGCATGAGTGCAGATTTGGATGCTGCAGTTACCAGTGGCAGCACCCAGGTGCGGGTGGGCAGTGCGATTTTTGGCGCTCGCAGCTACCCGGCCTCTATTTAGGTGCGAACGCGCCCGTCGCCGGTCAGCATGGACAGCTCTACAAAGCTGGATGCTGCACGTTCGGTACGTGAAAAATTCACATTGAAGCCGCCAAAAGGTTGCCCATTGATGCTTTCCATGGCGCTGATAAATCCCTCGGCGCCGCCTTTGGCGCCCGATCGGCGTAACCCTTCCGCCAACACTCGCGCTGCAATGTAACCCTCCATACTGGAGAAGTTGGCTTGCACCGCGCCATTGGTTTTGCGCACGGCTTCGGCAAACTCGCGCGAGATGGGTTTGTTGCCGGTGTAAGGGGATGGCACCACCTGGGATACGACCACGCCCGCACCCTCCCGGCCCAATTCGTCAGCCAGTGCCTGGGTGCCAACAAAAGACACGTTGTAAAGCCCGCCACCGTAACCCGCTTTGCGGGCAGCGCGAACGTAAGCGGCACACGATTTGTAAGCGCTGACTTGCACCACAGCATCGGGAGCAGACGCATTGATGGTTTCTACCGCCTTGGCCACATCGACCGAGTTGCGTTCCACGGTTGCCACGGCCACCGGTTTCAAGTTCAGCGCAGAAAGTGCCAGCGTGACGCCGTCCAGTCCGGCCTTGCCATAGGCATCGTTCTGGTAAAAAACGGCGACTTTGGTCAATCCCAAGTTGTGCAATTGTTTGACGATCAGCGCGGTTTCGTCGTTGTAGGAGGCGCGAACATGGAAGGCATAGCGGTTCAAGGGGGTCCGTAGTGCCATGGCCCCGGTGAATGGGGCCACAAAAGGTACCCTGGCCTTGGTAGCCAAGGGCAGGGCCGCCAAGCTGGTAGGGGTTCCAATGTAGCCAAACAACGCGAACACATCGTCTTCCAGCAGCTTTTTGGTGTTGTCCGCACAGCGGTCTGGCTCATAGCCATCGTCCATTTTGCGGATTTCTACACTGCGCCCACCCACGCCACCTTGGGCGTTGAGCTGGTCAAAATAGAGTTTGGCACCCGCGTGGAACTGGATGCCCAGCTGGGCTGCAGGCCCGGTAAAGGCGGCCGACTGGCCGAGGATGATTTTGTCGGACTGGGCGTGTACAGCCGGAAACCCGGCCAGACCCGCTGCACCGGCAGCGAAAGAAAATTGGCGACGATTGATCATGGTCATAGATTATCCTATGAAACCTAGGGTAAACCCTAGGTTAATTTGAGGTGGGTGGTGTTTTTGACTTCTTCCATCACTGCGTAGGTGCGTGTTTCCCGCACCCCAGGGAGCTGCCACAACACGGTCCCCGCAAACTCCCGGTAAGCAACCATGTCCGCCATGCGGATTTTGAGCAGATAGTCAAAGCCCCCCGCCACCATGTGGCACTCCATGATCTCAGTGCGCACCTGCACCGCGGCCTTGAAGGCATCAAACACATTGGGCGTGGTTTTGTCCAGCAGCACCTCAATAAAAACCATCATTCCGGCACCCAGCTTTAGCGGGTTGAGTCGGGCCTCGTAGCCCAGGATGTAGCCGTCTTTGGTGAGGCGCTGCACACGGGCCAGCACGGCGGTGGGCGACAGCCCCACGGTCTCTGCCAGCTTGAGATTGGACAGCCGCCCGTCCTCCTGCAAACACGCCAGGATGCGCAGGTCAATCCGGTCCAGTTCAGCCAAGTTGATCACTTCGGGTGTTTACTTCAGCTTGAAAAAAGACACTTCTTGGGCCAAGCGTGCCGCTTGGTCGGAAAGCGCGGTGGCCGCCGCCGCCGTTTCCTCAACCAAAGCTGCATTTTGTTGGGTGTTTTGGTCCAGGTCGTGCACCGCGCTACCCACCTGGCTCACGCCCAGCGACTGTTCTTTGGTGGCGTTGGCAATCTCGGTCATCAGGCTGTCAATGCGCGCGGCATTTCCCACGATGTCTGCAATGGCGGTGCCCGCCTCGCCGACCACTTGGGTGCCTCTTTCCACTTGTTCAATGCTGGCGTTGATGAGGGTTTTGATTTCCTTGGCCGCCTCGGCACTGCGCCCGGCCAAAGACCGCACTTCACTGGCAACGACTGCAAAACCGCGGCCCTGTTCACCTGCCCGTGCCGCCTCTACCGCCGCATTCAGCGCCAGGATATTGGTTTGGAAGGCGATGCCATCGATCACGCTGATGATTTCGGAAATTTTGCTGGACGAGGCATTGATGCCCTGCATGGTGCTCTCGACTTGCGAGATCACCTCACCGCCACGTTTGGCAGACCGGGCGTTAGCGCGAACAATTTCAGCGGCACCCGATACCGTCTCGGACGTGCGCTGCACGGTTTCCGAAATCTGCGTCATGGTCGCGGCCGTTTGCTCCAGGGCCGCTGCGCTGGCCTCGGTGCGGCGTGACAGGTCTTGCGATGCGGATGCAATCTCTTCACTGGCCGTGTTCACATTGCCGGCTCCGTCCAGCGTATTGCGCACAATCACGCGCAGGCTGGCTTCCATGTCGCGCAGGGTGATCATCAGGTGGGCCGCTTCGTCCTTGCCCCAGGGGGTGGGGGCCGTAATCAGGTTGCCCTTGCTGATTTGCTCCAAGTGCCCGGTCACTTCGCGCAGGCCGCCCATCATTACTTTGTAAAACGCCAGCAGCATGTAAAAAGCCAGCGCTACAAAAAACACAACAACGATTAGCTCTAGCGTTTCCGTGTTGCGAATTTCTACAATCCGCTCGTTCAGTCGTTCTTCCAAGCGTTGCATCAATTTGGCGTTCAGGCCTTGCTCAGCAGCCAGTGTGGCCATGCCCAGCTGCAAATACGCATCCGCGTCCCCCGCTACAGATGCGCCCAGCAACTGCTTCTGGGTGGCTGCGATGAAGGCGTCGTACGCATCGTCATTGGCTTTCATGCCGTATTTGGCATCGGCTTGGGGCGTGCCACCCGTTGCGATGATATAGCTGCTCTCCACAATATTGTCGATAAACCGCAGGATGCCGGCATCTTGGGCGATACGCTCGGCAACGTAGTCGCTCTTTTGTCCGGCCTTGAGGGCAGACCAGCCCAGCACTGCGAGCTCTGACACGTTCTCCATTTGCTGCCCCGCGTAGAGCACCGTGTAGTTCATGAGGTGAAAGCTCTCCAACTCCGGGTCGAGTGCCAGTTCCGAGGTGTTGCCCACATGGGTGCCCAGCTCCAGTAGCTGGTCGATGTACTCGTTATGGGCGTCAAACGTGGCTTGTTCGTCCTTGCCCTTGCCGGCGGTCATCAGGTTTTGGTGTAGCTTTTCAGCTTTGCCAAAAAGCTCTGCAGTTTCCAGGTCTTTGCCGATTGCTTTGTCAACGGCTTGCAACTTGGCAAATGCTTCTGCCACCATGTTTTGGCTGGCTGCAAAGTCGCCGGCACCGGTGATGGCGTGCATGCGGCGGGTCTGGGCTTGCGCAATCAGCGCCTGCAGCGGCCGGGTGTACTCTAGCCCTTGTATCTCGTGGCGGGTGCTGGCGATCAGAGCATTGTCTTTTTGAAGTGTGTTGACCACCAGCAGCACGATGGGGATCAAAAACATCACCGCAATCCAGCCCGCCTTGGCAGGAAAGTTCAGCCGCCTGAAGAGCCGCACCCCTGGCGACAGCCAGCCGTGGTACCGGAAGAAGGAGCCAAATCCGGCATCGCCGGCCAACGCACTGCTCATAAGCTCACCCTTTACTAAGAAAGATGTATTTATTCCATCATAGCCAAAAGGCTGTTTTGTATACAGGTCATCGGTCGACTTGTTTACAAAAGGCGACGCCCCGTCTTGTGGCCACCACGCATGTCAGCCCCATGTTATGGCGCCGGTGATGGACGACCAAACAAATAGCCTTGAAAGTGGGTGCAGCCCAGCGCCAAGAGTGCGTCGCGCTGCTCGATGGTTTCCACGCCCTCAGCAATCACTTGCAGGTGCAAGCTGTCGCCCAGTGTGATGATGGCGCGCACGATGCTGGCGCTGGAGTGGTCCAACAACAGGTCATGCACAAAGGACTGGTCGATCTTGAGTTGGTCCAGCGGTAAACGCTTGAGCACATTGAGCGAGGAGTAGCCGGTGCCAAAATCGTCCAGCGAGATGCGCACGCCCAGCGCCTTAAGGGCGTCCATTTTCTGGATCACCCTGCCCAAGTCATCAATCAGCTGGCTTTCTGTCAGCTCCAGTTCCAGGCGTTGCGGGTTGGCGCCGGTCGCCTGCAAAACCGATTGCACCTGAGCAACAAAATCCGCTTGGCGAAATTGGCGTGCGCTGAGGTTGACGGCAATGGAGCGTTCCTGTGTGCGCGGATGGCCTGCCCATTCCACCAGCTGGGCACAGGCGGTCTCCAGAATCCAGGTGCCCAAGGGCAGGATCAGGCCAGAGCTCTCGGCCACGGGGATGAACTCCCCCGGCGGCACAAGGCCCCGCGTGGGGTGCTGCCAGCGCACCAAGGCTTCCGCACCAAAGGTGTGGCCGTGTTCATCTACCTGGGGCTGGTAGTACAACAGGAATTGGCCGGTCTCCAGGGCCCGGTGCAGGTCGGTCTCCAGTGCCGTGCGGGCGCTCACCTCGGCCTGCATCTGCGGGTTGAAAAAACGCACCGTATTGCGTCCGTCGGCCTTGGCCTGGTACATGGCCAGATCCGCTTGCTTGAGCACCTCGTTCTGGTCGGAGTCCGGGCCGCCAAACATGGCCACGCCAATGCTGGCGGAGGTGAGGTAGTAGTGCCCGTCGAGCAAATAGGGCTCGCTGAGTTTGCGCAAGATTTTGTCTGCCAGATGCTGGGCGTGCACCACGGCCTCGTTCATGGTGGGTCCCAGCCCCTGAACCACCGCCACAAACTCGTCACCGCCCTGGCGTGCCAGGGTGTCTTGGGCCCGCGTGCAGGCGCTGAGCCGGTCCGCAATCTGGCGCAGGAGCATGTCACCAAAACTGTGGCCCAGGGTGTCATTGAGGTCCTTGAAGTTGTCCACATCAATGAACAGCAGGGCACCGTAGGCCCGGCTGCGCTGCAGCGCAGCCAGCGCCTGTTGCAGGCGCTCCATCAGCAGACGGCGGTTGGGCAATTGGGTCAGCGGGTCGTAAAACGCCAGTTGGTGGATGGCGTGCTCGGCTTGCTTTTGCTTGGTGATGTCGGTGGAAATGCCGCACAGGGCATAGATCGAGCCATCGGGCCGGTGCAGAGGGAGTTTGATGGACAGGTAGGTGTGTTCTTCGCGCCCGTCCGGGCTGCGGTTGGTCTCCACGTCTTCCACGCGCTCGCCTTGCTTCACCACGCGCAGGTCATTCACCCGCAGCTTGGCCACTGTGGGGGCGTCGAAATAGCGTTCATCGGTTTGCCCCAGCACCTGCTCTGGGCGGGCACCAAACAGCTCACACACCTTGCGGTTGGCGTACTGGTAGCGCAGTTCGGTGTCCTTGATGTAAATGAAGGCGTCCACACTGTCCAGAATGGTGTTGAGCCGGTCCTCGCTGGCACGCAGGCTGCGCGTTTTGTCGGCCACTTCCCGCCGCAGCAGGCCCCAGGCCGCCAGTGCCAGCGCCAGGACACCAGCCAAGCCCCCTAGCGCCCACCACACGAAGGTGGGCACCAAGGTCTGAGGCGGAGCCTCCATCCAGCGCCTGAGCACCTCAAAATAATGCGAATCGGGCTGGGCTTGCCAGGCTTGCAGATTGGACTCGATGGCGGCAATCAGGTCCGCATTTTTGCCCTTGCCGGTGGCAAAGAACAGCTGCGAGGGCTGGAACAACACCGGTGTGGAAGCGAGCTTGAAGCGCGGTGCTTGCAAGTCGCCAAAAAAACGGTTGGACACAGCGGCGTCAGCGCCTCCGCGGGATGCCAGCTCAAACGCTTCTTGCAAGGTTTCTACCGGCACCAGCTCGGCCTGCACCCCAAAACCCGCCATCAGGTTGCGCAGGTATTCCTGCTGTACGGAGCCTTTCAGCACGGCAATGCGATGGTCTTTGAGGTCCAGCGCCGAGCGGATGGGCACCTCCGGGCGGGCGTAGATTTGTGACCAGCTCAGCAGGGCCGGGGTAGTATGGAAGTCGAACAGCTGGGCCCGCTCTGGCGTAAAGGCCACGTCGGGCATCAGGTCGATGCTGCCGTTTTGCAGGCTCTCCAGACAGGCGTTCCATTCGCAGGGCACGGGCACCAGGGTCCAGTTGTGGTGCTCGGCCATTTGCAGCGCCAGCTCGCCAAAAATGCCAGACGGCTGCTGCTGGTCGTTGAGGAAGATCTTGGGCTCGTTTTGGTAGACCCCCATGCGCACCTCGCGCGGGTGGTCGGCGCGTGCTGCGCCCACCCCAGCGCACAGGCAGGTCATTGTTGCCAACACCTGCATCCAGCGCTGGAGGTTTCGGGCGAACAAACGGACGTGGGGCATGCACGAATCTCCTGTTGCGCATTCTGCGGTGCATTCTTGGCGCAAATTTGACCAACATCAATAGACGGCACGGTCCAGATCTGTCGCTATCCACCGCACCCAGCATAGCCCCAAGTCCATCGTCCGGGTGGCAACGATTTGAAACCAATTCGGGCTCGTACGTGGTGCACGCTTCATTACACTGTGCGCGGCTTACAAAAACACACTGGGAGGTAGAAGCGATGTTGTTCAAAAATGGGTTTCTGCGCGGGGTCGGCAAAGCCGCTGCCATGGCGGTGGGGCTTGCCGTATTGGCCGGGCCAGCGGCGGCTGAAGATGGTGCGGATCACCCGGAGGTAGCCCGTTTTCCCGGCGCTCGCATCAGCAATTACGATTTCAAAGAGTACGAGGAATTCCAGCTCATCCTCGCCAAACCCCAGCCCGCCCCCGGCGGTGGCTACACCGCAGCCAAGCTGATGCCGTTGGAGGGCAAAGTCACCTACATCCACTACGAAGTTCCCAAATCGGTGTCCCCTTTGCAGGTGTTTCGCAATTACCAGTCCTCCCTGCGCCGCAGCGGGTTCACCGAACTGTTCACCTGCGACCGGCCTTGCACCTCCGCGAATCTGGGTGAATACAGGAGCTTGATGAAAGCCCGTCAGCTCTACCTGAACTACAGCAACGACAACCAGTACCTGGCGGCCCAGCGCAACAACACGTATGTGTCCCTGTGGGTGAATGACGGTGGTGCCTGGTTGTTTGTGGTTGACAAAGAAAAACTCAACGATGGCCTTATGGCAGTGACGGGCGAGAGCCCCATTGCCAAAGCCCTGGGGGCCGACGGCAAAGTGGATTTGTATGGCTTCCAGTTTGATACGGGTAAAGCCGTGTTGCGCGACGGCTCCAAGCCCACCCTGCAGGAGCTGGGCAAAGTGCTGCGGGACAACCCGGACCTGAGCGTGGAAGTGGTGGGCCATACGGACGATGTGGGCGGCGCCGAGAGCAACCTTCGCCTCTCCGAGGCCCGGGCCGCTGCGGTGGCGGACGCACTGAGCCGCCAGTACGGCATCGCCGCACAGCGCCTCAAAACCCGGGGCGTTGGCCAGACCGTGCCTTTGGCTGCCAACACCACGGAGGCCGGCCGTGCGCAAAACAGGCGTGTGGAAATCATTGCCCAGTTGCCCGAAACCAGCGCCAAGACCGCACCCGCCGCCAGCCGTGCCACACCTGCTGTGCAGGCACCGGTGGCCGGTACTGCGGCCGCGCAGCCAAGCGAGCCGCCGCCCGCCGAGCAGCCCAAGGCACGTAACCTGTTGGAGGACGCCAACAAGGCGGTGGACGCCGCCGGCAAGCTCAAGAACTTGTTTGGCCTGTAGTTCGCGGTCTGCACTTAAAAGCCGGTCTTGGGACCGGTTTTTTTATGGGGGTGGATAAATTTAAATCTAAATTCATCAAACTATTTGGTGATTAATTCAATCAAAAATTCTTAAAAATAGCGACTAATCCATTCATTGCCTTTGCAGGAGTCGCCATGTCCCACCCCGCCCCTTCCACCGCGTTCACCCCCGTGCCACCGCGCCTGCCGAATCCCTACCGCGCGGAGGACGAAGTGGTCTCCCACCGCTTGCAAGGGCTGGACGCCAGCCTGTATTGGGCGCACGCCGCCCGCACTGCCGAGCCTTGGGTGCAAGCCGTGCGCGACAACCCGCCGCCTTTCTGGGCGATGGAGAGCCTGCTCAAGGAATACCCCATCTCCAGCGCCGAGGGCCTGGCCCTGATGCGCCTGGCCGAAGCCCTGTTGCGGGTGCCGGACGCTGAAACCGCCATCGCGCTGACCACCGACCAGCTTGGCCGCGCCGACTTTGACGCCAGCGGCGACAAGGTGCTGGCCCGCCTGTCCAGCACGGCGATTTCGCTCTCCAAACACTTTTTGCCCGATGCGCAGAACGAGCCGGGGCTGATGGCCAAGCTGGGCGCGCGCACCGTGGTGGCCGCCACCTTGCGCGCGGTGCAGTTGCTGGGCCGCCAGTTTGTGCTCGGCCAGACCATGCCCGAGGCGATGAAAGAAGCTGACGCTGCCCGCAAAAAAGCCAATGTGCGCGTTTCGGCGCCGGGCCGACCCAAGGCGGAACACGCCCCCTTGGGGGGCAGCGACCCGCAAAGCGGTGGAGCGGGGGGGCTTAGGTTCAGCTACGACATGCTGGGCGAGGGCGCCCGCACCAACAAGGATGCACTGCGCTACCTCAAGAGCTATGCGGATGCTATTGAATTCATAGCTGCTCGCGCAAGCAAGACGGGCGACCTGGCCGAAAACGATGGTATTTCCATCAAGCTCAGCGCCCTCTACCCGCGTTACGAAGACGCCCACCGCCAGGCCGTGCTGGATGAACTCGTCCCCCGTGTCTGGACGCTGTGCGAAGCCGCGGCTGCCGCCAACATCAACCTCACCATCGACGCGGAAGAGGTGGACCGCCTGGAACTCTCGCTGGAAGTGCTGGAAGCCTTGCTGGTGAAGGTGGCCGCGCACTGCCCGCAGTGGACTGGGTTGGGGCTGGCCATGCAGGCCTACCAGACCCGCGCGCTGGAGCTGATTGAGCATGTCACCGCGCTGGCTCGCAAGTACAAAATCAAGCTGATGTGCCGCCTGGTCAAGGGCGCGTACTGGGACGCAGAAGTTAAGCGCGCCCAGGAGCTGGGCCTGCCGCACTACCCGGTGTTCACCCACAAGCACCACACCGATGTGTCGTACCTGGCCTGCGCCCGCGCGCTGCTGGCGGTGCCGGACGCGATTTACCCCCAGTTCGCCGGGCACAACGCGGGCACCATTGCCGCCATTTTGCAAATGGGTGCCAAAACCGGCGCGCCCTTTGAGCTGCAGCGCCTGCACGGCATGGGCGAGGGCATCTTCCGCGAAGTGCTCAAGAACCCGCTGGTCGCTTGCCGCGTGTATGCCCCGGTGGGCGCGCACAAAGACTTGCTGGCCTACCTGGTGCGCCGCTTGCTGGAAAACGGCGCCAACTCCAGCTTTGTGCACCAGCTAGCCGATGAGTCGGTGGGCATGGACGAGCTGCTGATCTCGCCCCTGCGTCTGGAGCCCCACCCCAGCCTGCCGCTGCCGGTCGACCTGTTTGGCAAGCACCCCGGCAGCCGCGCCAACAGCACTGGCCTGGACTTGACGGTGGACGCCATGCGCGCACCCGCTGCTGGCTGCGTTGCATACGACGCCTGTGCCGGTGGTGCCGGAGTTTGATGTCAAAAACATCCCTGACGCTTATGCTGATTGCGCGAGCAGCTATCAAAAGTGGAGCAAAGTGCCGGTGGAGGAGCGCGCTGCCACGCTGCGCCGCGCCGCCGATGCGCTGCAGGCCGCCATGCCGCAGTTCTGCGCGCTCTTGGTAAAAGAGGCCTTCAAGACCTGGGGCGACGCGGTCAGCGAAGTCCGTGAGGCGGTGGACTTTTTGCGCTACTACGCCGACGAGGCGCAGCGCATCATGCAGCCCATCAGCTGCCCTGTCGTCGCCAATGCTCAGGCTGGCTATCAATACGGCGTAACCGGCGAGACCAACACCCTGCGCCTCACAGCCCGTGGCGTGTGGGTCTGCATCAGCCCTTGGAACTTCCCGCTGGCCATTTTCATGGGCCAGGTCGCAGCCGCTCTGGCCACTGGCAATACCGTGCTGGCCAAGCCCGCCGAGCAAACGCCCGGCGTAGCCAAAGCGGCGGTGGAATTGATGGTCGCCGCTGGAGTGCCTGCCGATGCATTGCAGTTGCTGCACGGTGCAGGCGAAACCGTGGGTGCCGCCCTGGTGGCGCAGCCCGGCGTGGCGGGTGTGGTGTTCACTGGCTCCACCCAGGTGGCCAAAATCATCCAGCGTGCGCTGGCCGCGAAAGACGGCCCTATCGTCCCGTTGATTGCAGAGACTGGTGGCATCAACGCCATGTTGGTGGACAGCAGCGCGCTGCCTGAACAGGTGGTGGACGCCGTGGTGCAAAGCGCCTTCCGCTCCGCCGGCCAACGTTGCTCGGCGTTGCGCCTGCTGGTGGTGCACAGCGCGATTGCGGATGGCGTGATCGAGATGCTGCAAGGCGCTGCCCAAGAGCTGCGTGTGG
This sequence comes from Rhodoferax sp., assembly GCF_034519335.1. Taxonomy (GTDB): domain Bacteria; phylum Pseudomonadota; class Gammaproteobacteria; order Burkholderiales; family Burkholderiaceae_C; genus Allorhodoferax. The sequence continues at coordinate 120,454 of NZ_JAXHOL010000044.1, read as the reverse complement.
GCAACCCGGCTGATTTGGCCACTGACCTTGGCCCGGTGATTGACCGCGAGGCCTTTGACAACATCCAGCGCCACATCACACGCCTGAAAAATGAATCAAAAGTGCTGCTAGCGCCCGCAGAGTATGCGCAAGCAGCTCCTGAATCGATAGCAAATCTGATCGTCCCCCATGCCTTTGAGGTGGCCAGCATTGCCGACGTGAAGGCCGAAATCTTCGGCCCGGTGCTGCAGGTGGTGCGCTGGGATGGCAACCCCGAGGATGTGATCGCGCAGATCAACGCGCTCGGTTACGGCCTGACGCTGGGCATCCAGACTCGCATCGACAGCCGCGCCCAGGCGCTGGCGGCGCAGGCCCACGTGGGCAACATCTACATCAACCGAAACATGATTGGCGCGGTGGTGGGTGTGCAGCCTTTTGGTGGCGAGGGGCTGAGTGGTACCGGCCCCAAAGCGGGTGGCCCGCATTACCTGTACCGCTTCTGCGCCGAGCAAACCGTCACGGTGAACACCACCGCTGCCGGCGGCAACGCGGCGCTCTTGGCCAGCATGCACTAGCGCCCTGGCTGCGCGAGCCTAGGTTCGCGCAGCCACCCAGTCGGCCAGCGCCTCGGCCGCCATGGGCTTGGCAAACCAGTAGCCTTGTGCATAGTCGCAACCGGCTTGCACCAGCAGGTCGCGCTGCTGGGCCGTCTCCACGCCTTCGGCCACCACCTGCAGGCCCAGTGCATGGGCCATGGCCACCATGGCTTTGCACAGCGTGAAGTTGCTGGACGCGGGCTGCAGATCGCGCACAAAGGACTGGTCGATCTTGATGAAGTCGATGTCGAACTTCAGCAGGTAAGACAGGGAGGAGTAGCCGGTGCCAAAGTCGTCCAGCGCCACCTGCAATCCGGCATCGCGCCACTCCAGCAGTTTGGCCGTGACGCTGTCGTTGCTGTCCAGCAGCACCCCCTCGGTGATTTCGATGGACAGGCTGTCGCCCGGCAGGTTCAGGGCGGCCATACGCTGCACCCAGTTGGTGTCGGGCCGGTGGCTGTGTTGGAACTGCACGGGCGAGGTGTTGATGCTGATCTGGAAATGGGGCGCCAGGCTGCGACGCCAGGCTTGCACCTGCAATGCTGCCTGTTCAAACACCCAATCGCCCATGGGCACAATCAGGCCGCTGGTTTCTGCCATCGGAATGAAGGCGGCCGGGCTGATCAAGCCGCGCTCGGGGTGCTGCCAGCGCAGCAGGGCCTCGGCCTTGTGCACGGCGCCGCTGGCCAGCGCCACAATGGGCTGGTAGAGCAGCTGCAGCTGTTGCAAGCCCACGGCGTGGCGCAGGTCGTTGGTCAGGCGGGCGCGGGTGAGGGCTGCCTCTTGCAGGGCGGGGGTGAAAAAGCTGAAGCGGTTGCGCCCCGCGCCCTTGGCTACATACAAGGCCTGGTCGGCATTTTTGTACAGCGCTTCGACCTCGGTGCCATCGGCCGGATAGAGCGTGACCCCCACGCTGGCCGACACGAACACCTGTTCCTGCCCCAGCTGAAACACCTGCGCCATGGTCTGCAGCAATTTGTGCAGCAAGGGCTCCAGGTCGGTCTCGGGCATGAGTTCGGTCAGCAGCACAGTGAACTCGTCACCGCCCATGCGGGCTACGGTGTCGCACTCGCGGACGCACTGGCGCAGGCGCCGTGAGGCCTCCAGCAGCAGCAAGTCGCCGTTGTCGTGGCCCAGGGTGTCGTTCACTTCCTTGAAATGGTCGAGGTCGATGAACAGAATCGCCAGTTGCAGGCCGTCGCGCCGGCTGCGTTTAATCTCTTGTTCCAGCCGGTCACGCAGCATGCGGCGGTTGGGCAGGCCGGTCAGGGGGTCGAAGTAGGCGTGCTGGCGTACCAGCGCTTCGGCATTTTTGCGGTCAGTGATGTCGGTGTGCGTACCGATCATGCGCAGCGGGCGCCCGTCGGCATCGCGGCTGATCACCATGCCCCGCGTGTGCACCCACTTCCAGCGGCCGTCCTTGCATTGCACGCGGTGCTCGTTGGAATAGGTCGGCGTCAGACCATCAAAGTGGGCCTGGCGGTCCTGCTGCATGGTGGCCAGGTCGTCCGGGTGGGTGCGCTGGTCCAACTCTTCGGGCTTGTTGGCCAGCTCGTCTTCGGTGAAGCCATACATCTCGACCAGGCGCTTGCTGAAGTATTCGCGCCCGCTGGCAATGTGCCAGTCCCACACGCCGTCGCCTGTGCTCTCCAGTGCCAGCTTCCAGCGCTCTTCGCTGTCGCGCAGGGCAGCCTCGGCCGCTTTGCGCTCCGAAATGTCGGTGTGGGTACCAATCATGCGCAGGGCCTGGCCCTGGGCGTCACGGCTGACTACCGTGCCCCGGGTGTGGATCCATTTCCAGCTGCCGTCTTTGCAGCGCAGGCGCAAGTCTACGGCGTAGCTGGGGCTGCGGCCTTGCAGGTAGTTGGTGAAGGCGGTGCTCACCGTGGCCAAATCGTCCGGGTGCACCCGGCTCACGAACTCATGGTTGGCGTGGGCAATTTCGCCGACCTCATAGCCCAGCATTTGCTGCCAGCGATGGGAATGGATTTGCTCACTGGTGACAAGGTTCCAGTCCCACGCACCAGCACCAGAGCCTTCCAGCGCCAGTTTCCAGAGGTTGTCGCTGTCGTCTTCGAAATGCGAGCCACTCCAGGCGCGAAAGCGGTGAGGCAAAACCAAACCTTCCAACACGGTGGGCGAAGGCTCGTCGGCGGAGGGGAAGGAGGAAGGGTCTTGGGTCACGGCAGCGGCCTGCACCACCACCATAGGCGTGCACTCTCTGGACTTTTCCACTTTATCGCAAAGTATGTGCCACCGCCATGGTGGCTTGCCCTCTTGTCAGGGGTCGGCATCGGCTCTGAAATGCGGTGTGGAAAGCTTGTGCTTGATTCGCATCAAGGCTGCTGCCCCTGGCTCTCTGTACGCTGCCGTGTCCTGCAAACTGTTCCCCAAACGTTGGAGATATCCCCAATGACCCAGAAGAAGCCAATTTCCAGCGCCGAGACGCTCGCCATGTTGGGCGACCGCGTCCTGCTGAGCTACATCTGCCTGTCCGCCTTGGTCAGCATCCTCCTCGGAATGAATTTTGTTGACTCCGGGTTGGCTTTTACGGCCACTTTGGTCTTGTTGGCCATCGCCTTTGGCGTGTTCTGGCTGGCCCGCTACACCACTGCCAGTCGTTTTGTATTGACCTTTGTGTTGGTGGCGTTTGTGGCGCTGCATATCCAGCTCAGCCGTGGCATGTCGGAGCTGCACTTTGGTGTGTTTGTGGCCTTGGCGTTGTTTCTGGTGTACCGGGACTGGCGTGTCATCGTTTTTGGTGCAACCTTGTTTGCAGTGCACCACGTGGGCTTTGACCGCCTGCAGGCGGCAGGCTTTGGCGTGTATTGCATTACCGAACCCGACTTTGGCCGCATCGTCATTCATGCCTTGTATGTAATCACCCAAACGGGTGTGGAGGCGGTGATGGCCATCAACATGGCCCGGGCTGCCCGCGAGGGGGATGAGCTGCGTATCCTGGTGGCGCAGGTGAACCGCGAAGGCAGTATCTCGCTGAACGTGCGCGATACCGCCACCAGCACCCGTGGTGGTGACTCGCTCAAGGCCACGCTGGGCCGCATGGAAGCGGCCGTGGCCGCGGTGCGTAGCAGCTCCGCCAGCATCGAGGTCGCTTGCTCCGAAATTGCCAGCGGCAATCAGGACCTGAGTAACCGCACCGAGCAAACTGCGGCCAATCTGCAGCGCACCGCCAGCAGCATGGGCCAACTGACCGGCGCGGTCAGCCTCTCGGCCGACAATGCCCGCGAAGCCAACTCTCTGGCCATGGCGGCTAGCCAAACCGCGACCAGGGGCGGCGAGGTGGTGGCCCAGGTGGTGCAGACCATGCAGGGCATCAACGACAGCTCGCGCAAGATTGCCGACATCATCAGCGTGATCGATGGCATTGCCTTTCAGACCAACATCTTGGCACTGAATGCCGCAGTGGAGGCTGCCCGCGCGGGTGAACAGGGCCGTGGTTTTGCCGTGGTGGCCAGCGAAGTACGCTCCCTGGCCGGGCGCAGTGCTGAGGCGGCGAAAGAGATCAAGCAGCTCATTGGTGCCAGCGTGGAGCGGGTGGAGCAAGGCAGTGCGTTGGTCAACCATGCCGGCGAGACCATGACCGAGGTGGTGGGCAGCATCCGCCGGGTGACAGAAATAGTGGGAGAGATCAGCGCAGCCAGTGCCGCCCAAGCCAGCGGGGTGGCCGAGGTGCGCGATGCGGTGGCCCAGATGGACCAGGCGACCCAGCAAAACGCGGCATTGGTAGAGGAAATGGCTGCCGCAGCCGGCAGCTTGCGGTCTCAAGCGCAGGACTTGGTCCAAACAGTGGCGGTGTTTCACGCCTAAATCTGGTTGAGGCGCGCTTGGCATGCAAAATGCCGGGTGTGACAAGGGCGCCCCGTGTGGTGGGCGTTGTACGACAAGGATTTCGCAATGGAAGCAGTGCAGTCGGGTCGCCGGACCTGGGGTGTCGGGGCCAAGGTTTCGGCAAGTGTGTTGGTGCTGGTAGGGGCATTTTTTGCGCTTCTCATCACAGTCATCGGGTATTCACTGGGCAAGGTCATTGAGGATCGTGCCAACAGCGAAGTGGCCGAGAAAACCAAGCTGGTGGTAGACCTCGTCGATGAGTCGGACCAGGATTTGCGCAGCCGCACCAATGGCTTGGGCAAGGTATTTCAAAGCAACCTGAGTGGCACGTTTACGCTGGAAAGCACCACCATCGACATCGCGGGCAAGCCCACTCCCGCGCTGGCATTGAACGGCCAGCCGCTGAACCTGCAGTTTGAGCTGGTGGACAAGTTCACTGCCAGTACCGGTGCGGTAGCCACTGTATTTGCAAAAACGGGTGATGACTTTGTGCGCATTACCACGTCCCTGAAGAATGAGAAGGGCGACCGCGCTGTAGGCACCCTGCTGGACCGCGCGCACCCCGGTTACAAAGCCACTTTAGAGGGCGGTAGCTTTGTCGGACTGGCCACCTTGTTTGGCCGCCAGTACATGACGCGCTACGACCCCATCAAGGATGCCAGTGGTGCTGTGGTGGGCCTGTCCTTTGTTGGGCTGGACTTTACTGAGTACCTGACCAACCTCAAAGCCAAGTTGCGGGCTCTCAAGATTGGCAACACTGGCTACTTCTATGTGCTGGATGCACGCCCAGGCAAGAGCTATGGCACCCTCATCGTGCATCCCGCTGCCGAGGGACAAAACCTGCTGGAAACAAAAACACCGGATGGGCGTGAGTTCATCAAGGAGATGTTGGAGCAGAAGAATGGCTTTATTCGCTACCCCTGGATCAACAAGGAACTGGGCGAAACACGAGCGCGTGACAAGGTGGTCGCATTCTCGTATCTAAAGAACTGGAACTGGGTGATCGCAGGTGGCACCTATGTGGACGAATACACCGCCGAGGTACGGCAACTACGCAATCTGTTTGCAGGTATCGGCGTGTTGATGGTGTTGCTCACTGCCGGTGCGGTATATCTGGTGTTGCGCAATATGGTGAGTCGCCCCCTGGCGCTGGCCAGCGATGCTGCCCAGCGCATCGCGCAGGGTGATTTGACGGTCCAGCTAGAGTCCCACAGTGGCGACGAAATTGGTCAACTCGCCAGTGCCATGAACCAGATTGGCAGTGGCCTGACGCAGGTGGTGCAGGCGGTACGCCAGGGCGCAGAAAGTGTAGCCACGGCCAGTTCTGAAATCGCCCACGGTAACCAGGATTTGTCGGCCCGCACCGAGCAGCAGGCGAGCGCCTTGCAGCAGACCTCGGCCAGCATGGATGCCTTGGCCCACACCGTGCGGCAAAACGTGGACGGAGCCCAGCAGGCCAACACCCTGGCGCAAAGTGCATCGAGTGTTGCCGAGCGGGGAGGGGCGGTGGTGGGGCAAGTGGTGCAGACCATGAAGGGCATCAACGACTCGTCTGCCAAAATTGCCGACATCATCAGTGTGATCGACGGCATTGCCTTCCAGACCAACATCCTGGCGCTGAATGCAGCGGTGGAGGCCGCCCGGGCGGGTGAGCAGGGCCGTGGCTTTGCAGTGGTGGCCAGTGAGGTGCGGTCATTGGCCGGACGCAGCGCCGATGCCGCCAAGGAGATCAAGCAACTCATCAACGCGAGTGTGGAGCGTGTGGAGCACGGCACCGCCTTGGTCGATCAGGCGGGCGCCACCATGACCGAGGTGGTGGACAGCATTCGCCGGGTGACCGAGATCATGGGCGAGATCAGTGCCGCCAGCTCTGCACAAAGTGATGGCGTGGCGCAGGTGGGGCATGCGGTTGCGCAAATGGACCAGGCCACCCAGCAAAATGCCGCGCTGGTGGAGGAAATGGCCGCTGCTGCGGGCAGTCTGCGCAGCCAGGCCCAGGAGCTGGTGCAAACCGTGGCCGTGTTCCGCGGCAATACCACCAGTTCCGCAGGCCCTGCACCTTCGCTGGCTTTGACTCCGGCAGCTGAACCGCGTCTGCTAGCCGGTGGCTTGGGTATCAACCTCGACAACGCGATCAAGGCCCACGCTGACTGGCGCTCCAAACTGCGCTTGGCGGCGCAGCGCCATGAAAGCCTGGACGCAGAAACGGTGAGCCGCGATGACTGCTGTGAATTGGGCAAGTGGCTGCACGGGCCGGGAGCCAGTGGCACATGTGGCAGGGCACCCAGTTTCAGTGCGCTGATTCAGGCACACCAAAAGTTCCACTTCGCCGCTGGCAAGGTCGCGCAAACGATTAACGAGGGGCAAGGCGCACGCGCGCAAGACATGCTGGGCAATGGCACTCCGTTCGCGGAGGCGTCGTCTACGGTCACCCGCTTGATCGTGCAGCTGAAGAAAGAGTGCAACGCGGCTTGAGTGAATGGTGCGCGGTTTGCGCATCACTGTGCTAATGCCGTCAACCGGAGGTGGGGCGAACTTACTTTCGCATCAAGGTTGATTTGCCAAAAAGCGACTCGATCAAGTCAACCGCCACTTCCGCCGTGCGGTTGCGCTCGTCCAGCGCGGGGTTGAGCTCAAACACATCCAGGCTGCCCAGGCGGCCGGTGTCGGCAATCATCTCCATGCAGAGCTGTGCCTCCCGGTAGGTGGGGCCACCGCGTACGGTGGTGCCTACGCCGGGCGCAATGTCGGGGTCCAGAAAATCCACATCGAAACTCACATGCAAATGGGTGTTGCTGTCGATGAGGGCCAATGCCAGCTCCATCGCGGCGCGCATGCCCATCTCGTCGATGTAGCGCATGTCGAAGACCTCCAGGTCCTGTTCATGCACAAAGCGCTTCTCGCCTTCGTCCACACTGCGGATGCCGATCTGCCGCACCCACTTCGGACTGATGGCTGGCACATGGCCGCCAATCTCAATCAGCTCCTGCGGGCCAAAGCCGCACAGGCAGGCCACCGGCATGCCGTGGATGTTGCCGCTGGGCGTGAGCGTGTTGGTGTTGAAGTCAGCATGCGCATCCAGCCACAGCACGCGCAGCTTCTTGCCCGTCTCGCGGCAGTGGCGTGCCACGGCGCTGATGGACCCAATGCCCAGGCAGTGGTCCCCGCCCAGCACGATGGGCAGACGGCCGTCCTGCAGCTCGGCGTACACCGCGTCATGCAGGCTGCGATTCCAGGCCGTTACCTCGGGCAGGTGGCGGTAGCCGTTCACCGGTGGCAGCCAGGGGTTGGCCGGGCCGCTGAGGTTGCCTTTGTCCAACACTTCCAGGCCGTGGCTTTGCAGCACGCATGCGATGTTGGCCACACGCAGGGCCTCGGGCCCCATGCTGGCACCGCGGCTGCCCGCACCAATGTCGGTCGGGGCGCCTATCAGGCTGACGCGGGTGTTCATGGGGTCTCCAGTTGGAAAGCCGGGCGGCGCTCGCCCACCAGCAAGCCGCGCGCGTTGCGGATCTCGGCCGCGCGCCAAGGCTTCAGCGCCGCACGCTGCGCATCATCCAACCAACCCAGCTGGTCCAGCACTTCCACGCTGGCGGCAAACAGCGCGGGCTTGTTGCCGTCAATGATCTTGAGCGCAAAGGCCTCGCCCCTGCTTTTGCTGCCCACCACCTGTACGCCATCCGCGCCCACCTTGCTGACCCAGTCTCCCCGGCCCACGCGCATGAAGTCCAGGTCGTTGCGGCCGGTGCCGCTCACCATTTTGGGGTGGGCCGTCATCGCCTCACTCAGCAAGGCAAAGCTGGCGCCAAACTCTGGGTCTTGCGCGCCACTGGCCAGGCGCGCGTAGCCGCGTGCCAATTTGGAGAGCGGCATGGCGAAGTTGGGGGCCGAGCAGCCGTCAATGCCCATGGGCATGTCCTGCACCTCCATGCCCACGGCGCGCGCCACATCGCGGGCAATGGCTTGCTGCAGCGGGTGGTCGGGCGCGGTGTAGTCGTCCAGCGGCAGCCCGTGTTGCACGCAATAGGCCACAAAGCCCGCGTGCTTGCCGCTGCAGTTGTTGTGCGCTTCGGTGTAGGTCGCGCCTTCGGGCGCGCTCTTGTCAAAGTAGGTGAACTGCAGCGGTACATGGCAGCCACAGCGCAGCGTTTTGTACGTGTGCCCGGCCTTCTCCAGCATGCTGTTGGCGCCATCCACGTGCATGGCCTCGCCATTGTGGCTGGCGCAGAGCATAGCGTTTTCGGCTTGGGTAAAGCCAAACTGCGCGGGGCCACCGGCCTCCACAAAAGGCAAGGCCTGCAAGGCCTTGAGCGTGGAGCGGGTGAAGGTGACCAAGTGCGGGTCGCCCGCAAAGGCCTTGAGTTGACCGCTCCGGTTGACCACAGCTAAGGCGCCAAAGTGCAGACATTCGGGCGTGCCGCCGCGGGTAAGTTCGATGAGGGGGGCGAGTTTCACAGTGCGGGTTCTCCTGCGCACAAGCGTATCCGATTTGGCTGCGCGTGTGCCCAGGCTGTCTATACTGAAACGCTATTGCCACAGCCCAACTTTGCATAGCCCATGCTCACAGCCGAACAGAAAACCCGCTACCAAGAAGACGGTTTCATCATCCTGCCGAACTTTAAGACCGCTGCCGAAATTGCTGCCGTGCGTGCCCGCGCCGAGGCTATCGTTGAGGCGTTTGACCCGAACGAAAGCAAGACCATCTTCACCACCAACGACCAAGTGCGCAAGGTGGACCACTACTTCCTGAACTCGGCCGACCGGGTCAGCTGCTTCTTTGAGGAAGAGGCGTTTGGGCCGGATGGCGAACTGCGCCAGGCCAAGGCCCTTTCCATCAACAAGATCGGCCACGCGCTGCACGACAAAGATCCGGTGTTCGAGGCCTTCAGCCACGGCGCTGCGCTGGCCGAGGTGGCGGCCGATGTGGGGCTGACCCAGCCGCAGGTCTGGCAGTCCATGTACATCTTCAAGCAGCCCGGCATCGGCGGCGAGGTCGGTTGGCACCAAGACGCCACGTTTTTTGACACCACGCCCATCAGCGTCACCACCTTCTGGTTTGCGCTGGAAGATGCCACGCTGGCCAACGGCTGCCTGTGGACCGAACCCGGCGGCCACCGTGGGCCGCGCGGCGTGCTGCGCGAGCGCTTTGAACGCCGTGGCGACACCATCACCATGAACAAGTTGGACGCCACGCCCTGGCCCGCCAGCAATGTGAATGCCATTCCGCTGGAGGTGAAGGCCGGTGCGCTGGTGGTGTTTCATGGCCTGCTGCCGCACTACAGCGCACCCAATCGCTCGGCCGTGTCACGCCATGCGTACACCTTGCATGCGACGGATGCCAGCACGCATTACGCGGGGACCAACTGGCTGCAGCGGGGGGCTACGGACCCGGTGCGCGGTTTTTTACTGCCCTAGCCAACTGGATGGACGGCGCAGTGGCGGTGCCAGTCACTGGCATGATCGAGGGCTTTTCTCCAGCCCTTCTGAATTTTTGACATGACAGACACTTTGCCAACCCCGCCCGAAACGCTGGCTGACGATGCCCCAGTAGTCGCTGCTAAGCGCGCGCCCAAGCCCGATGTTTTTCCGGTGTTGGAGCAAATGGCGGCCTTGTACCCCCAAATGTTTGGTGCCAACTTCCTGCCCATGAAGCGTGGCATCTTCCAAGACCTGCTGGAGGCCCACCCAGACACCTTCGAGCGCGACAGCCTCAAAGCAGCGCTCGCCCTGCATACGCGTTCTACTCGCTACCTGACGGCGGTGGCCTCCGGCGAAGACCGGTACGACTTGCAAGGCAAACCCGTCGAAGCGATGGCGCCCGAGCATGTGCACCACGCGCTGCTGGAAGTGTTTCGCCGTCGCCAGAGCCGCAGCAAAGAAGATCTGCGCCCCAAACTCGTACAACGCATTGTGGTGGCCTGTGAGGCTTCGGGCCTCACCCCACAGGTCTACAGCGAACTGGTGCGTGGCCGCGACGAGGCCGCCAATGCGGTACTTGACGAAGCTATGGCAGAAGCCAGCGCCCGCCTCGCCAAGACAGAGGCGCTGCTCAAGGCCTTCAAGGCCAGCGGAAAATCGCTGGACGTTTTTGCCGACATGTACGGCATGGACCCGCGCGCGGTGAGTCGCATGCTGGCGCGGGCTACCGTGGGCTGATTGCCCGCAAAAAAGCCCCTTCGGGAGGGGCTTGGGTTTGCGCGGTGGGCAAGTTTATTTGCAGTACACGCGGGCAGTGCGCGGCGTATAGATGCCAAGGGTAATCATGCCAAACAGCACATCGGTGGCCGATTGCTCCACCGCGACGCCGGTGACCTTGTCGGCACCGCCGCACACTTTGCCGGCATCCACCGACTTCATTTGCCCAATGCCGCTGACGAAAAAGGTCTGGCTGTCTTCAGCCTTCGCAGTTGGCATGGCAGACAGTTCGCCTGCCACGTTGAAGCGCTGGTTCGCGCAGCCAGCCAGCAACGTAGCGGCAACGACGGCCACAAAAGCAGATTTCATCATTCCAAATTCTCCCAAAGTGAGTGAGCAGACATACAGGCAGCCTATGCGAAACAGGCTGTTGGACATTGAAACCCGCTTGGAGCCTGGCGTCAAGGTCAAAAACGCGCCCCAGACAATTTGTGCAAATCTGCAATTTGTTACAGCAATCCCCGGTTTCTCCTCTTTTCGCCCATGGAGTGCTGTGCCATAGTGATCCCACCGGCGTGGAGGCATGTAGTGCGTGTTTTTGTAGTCCTTTTGATGTTGGGTGGAGCACCTGCGGTGTTTGCACAAGCGTTGGCGCCTGTTGTATCTGAGTCACCGGTAGCCATGGGTGCTAATGACCGCGCGCTGGTAATGCGGGCGGACGGGCAGCGCAAACAGCTGGAAAACTCGCTCAAAGACTATGTGGTGGCTTTTGACAGCCGCGTAGAGCGCCCCGGGGAGTTGCCGCGCAAGACGGTAGGCTTGGCGGTCACCTCTTTTTCTGGCAGCCCCCTGGTGCTGGCCTACGACCCGAATGGGAAAAGCATGATGGCCCAGTGGCGCTCGGAGCACACCACGGCCTTTGGTCAAACTTTTCAATACCAAGCTTTTGTAGGCCAATCGGGTGCGGTCAATTTGGTCGTGAGTTCACGCTTTTAGCCAACACCCCTGCAGAACCCGGTTCAGCGGAAAAATAGCGGCATCAGCAGCGATGCCAACACCACCTGCAGCCCCAATGCCAAGCCTGCGTAGGCTCCGGCATCCGGATTTACCTGCAGTGCCCGCGCTGCGCCAATGCCGTGGGATGCAGTGCCCAGAGCAAACCCACGCGCCGCCCAGCCGGTGTCGCTGTGCGGCAGTCTCAGCAGGCCAAATAGCACTTTGCCACTCAGTGCGCCGACCAAACCTGTGAGCACTGCAAACACCGCTGACAGCGCCGGGATGCCGCCAATCTTGTCTGCAATGCCCATGGCCACCGGCGCCGTGACGGACTTGGGTGCCAGCGACAGCACCACATCCGCCGGCAAGCCCATGGCCCACCCCAGAGCCAACGCCGACCCACTGGCTGCCGCACCACCTAACAAAGACGCTATCAGCAAGCGCCGCCAGCGCTGGCGCACCTGGGCGCGGCGCTGCCACAGCGGCCAGCCCAGCGCCACTACCGCAGGGCCCAGCAAAAAATGGATGAACTGAGCGCCCGAGAAGTACGTAGGGTAGGACACGCCAGTGGTGAGCAGCACCGTCGCAATCACCACCACACTCCACAAGACTGGGTTGGCCCAGGCGGCTTGGCCTACCCGCAGGTACAGCGCATGCGCCAGCACATAGGTCACCAATGTGGCGGTCAGGCCAAACAGCGGGGTGGCCGAGAGGTAGACCCAAAGTGCGACAAAGTCAGACATTGGAGGCGTCTTCAACGTCGTCGCCCTTGCTCAGGTGGTAAAGCACCAGTGCGGTCACGGCCAGGCCGATCCAGGTGGACAGTACCAAGACCAGCAGCATGCGCCCGCCATATTGGCCCAGCAATGCCAAGTGCGTCATTACACCCACGCCCACCGGGATAAACAATAACGAGAGGTGCGCCAGCAAAAAATCGGCACACTGCGCTACCGGCTCACGCACCAAGGGCCAGCGCAGGGCGACAAGCAACAGCACCATGCACACCACCGGGCCTGGAAGCGGAAGGTGTAGACCGCGCGCCAGTAGTTCGCCGGCGCTTTGCAGCGCCAGGAGCCAGGCCAAGCCGCGCAAGCCTTGCATGGCAGCTAGAGCCGAGGCAGGTCCGGGTGTTTGATCTTGCCGCCGCGCACCAGTTCGCGGCCATATTCGGCACAACGGTGCAGCGTGGGAATCACTTTGCCGGGATTGAGCAATCCTTTGGGGTCAAACGCTTCTTTGAGGGCGAACATCTGGGTGTTCTCCTGGGCGCTGAACTGCACGCACATGCTGTTGAGCTTTTCCACGCCCACGCCGTGTTCGCCCGTCACCGTGCCGCCCATGGCCACGCTGGTTTCCAGAATGTCGGCGCCAAACAGCTCGCAGCGGCGCAGCTGGTCAGCGTCATTCGCGTCGAACAGGATCAGCGGGTGCAGATTGCCGTCGCCCGCATGGAACACATTGGCGCAGCGCAGCTGGTACTTCTTCTCCATCTCGGCAATTGCCAGCAGGATGTCGGCGAGGCGCGCGCGCGGGATGGTGCTGTCCATGCACATGTAGTCGGGGCTGATGCGGCCGCTGGCGGGGAAGGCGTTCTTGCGCCCGCTCCAGAAGCGCAGGCGCTCGGCCTCGCTGTTGCTCACTGCAATGCCGGTGGCGCCCGCCGCGCGCAACACTGCGGTCATACGGCCAATTTCTTCTTCCACTTCTTCGGGCGTGCCGTCGCTTTCGCACAGCAGGATCGCCTCCGCTGTGAGGTCGTAGCCCGCGTGCACAAAATCCTCTACGGCGGCGGTCATGGGCTTGTCCATCATCTCCAGCCCGGCCGGGATGATGCCGGCGGCGATGACCGCGGCGACCGCATCGCCTGCTTTGCGCAGGTCGTCGAAGCTTGCCATGATGCAGCGCGCCAGTTGCGGCTTGGGCACCAGCTTGACGGTGACTTCGGTGATCACGGCCAGCATGCCTTCGCTGCCCACCAGCACGCTCATCAGGTCGTAGCCCGGCGCATCCAGCGCGTCGCCGCCAAACTCGATGGCCTCGCCCTCCATGGTGAAGCCGCGCACCTTGAGCACGTTGTGCAGCGTCAGGCCGTACTTCAGGCAATGCACGCCGCCCGAGTTCTCGGCTACGTTGCCGCCGATGGTGCAGGCAATCTGGCTGCTGGGGTCGGGCGCGTAGTACAGGCCCAGCGGCGCAGCGGCCTCGCTGATGGCCAGGTTGCGCACGCCGCACTGCACCACGGCGGTGCGGCTGCGCTTGTCCAGCTTCACAATCTTGTTGAATTTGGCCAGCGACAGCGTCACGCCCAGCGCATGCGGCATGGCCCCGCCCGACAGGCCGGTACCCGCGCCGCGCGCCACTACGGGCACGTTCAGGCCATGGCACACGCGCAGGACGGCGGCTACCTGGCCCTCGGTCTCGGGCAGGGCCACCAAGAGCGGGCGCTGGCGGTAGGCGGTCAGGCCGTCGCATTCGTACGGTGTTGTGTCTTCCGTCTGGTACAGCAGGGAATGTGGTGCCAAATAGGGTTTTAGTCCCCGCAGAATATGCGCGAGAAGCTCTGCTTTTGATAGCAAATCTTGGGTGCTGGCGGTAGCGGGTGCGTTCATTGGGCTGTCTCTCGGTGTGGTCTGCACTCTAGTGGAAAGCCGGCCGCTGTGGCGTGAAGAATCTTGGGGCTTAGCCCACCGCTTTTTTCAACCAATCGGCAAAGGCTGCCACTTCCCAGCGGTCCAGCGCTCCGGTGCGCCAGCACAGGTAGTGGGCGTGGGGGCTGGGCACGTTGTGGTCGTACAGGCGCACCAGCGCGCCGTTGTCCAGCCAGGGTGCGCCGAGTTTGAGGCGCACCAGGCCCACGCCCATGCCGGCGGCAGCGGCGTCGCACATGAGGCCGATGTCGTTGAACTGGGAGCCATCGACCGGCTCGGGCCAGTCCAGCCCGTTGGCGGCAAACCAGGTGCGCCAGGGTTCCAGCGGGCTGCGCAAGAAGGGCAGGTTGGCCAGGTCCTGCGGCGCCTCAAACGGCCCATGCTCGCGCACAAAGGCGGGTGATGCCAGCGGCGTCACCTCGTCCTTCATCAAGAGCGCGTGTTCCATGTCGGCGTAGCGGCCGGGGCCAAAGCGGACCATCAGGTCCGCGTCCTCTGCCACCACGTCCAGCAGCGGTATGGACACCTGCAGCGTCAGGTCGATCTCCGGGTAAGCGTCTGTAAATTGGCGCAAGCGGGGAATCAGGATGGAGCGCGAGAACGTGGGCGTCACGGCCAGGCGCAGCTTGCGCTTGCCGGGCGCAGCCGACGCGCTGGGGAATTTCTGCAGGATGGCCAGCCCTTCGCGCACATGTGCCAAGTACTCGCTGCCCTCGGTGGTCAGCGAAAAATCGGCCCGCCCAAACAGCTTGGTGCCAATGATTTGCTCCAACTGCCGCACCCTGTGGCTCACGGCGCTGGGCGTCACAAACAGCTCTTCCGCTGCCAGGCTGACCGACCGCAGCCGCGCCAGTGCCTCAAAGGTTAGCAGGCACTGGATGGGGGGGATGCGGGTGGCGCTCATGCGTGGGGATGATGCCACTGTTTGCCTCCTGCACGGCAGATCCTGCGAGTGGCCACCCTCGCCGTCGCTAACGCGCGTTCCTGCGCCAGTCGGTTCACTGCTGTGAGCCACACACCATCCCTGCGAGGTGGTGTGCGTGCATCATGGACCGGGGCGTGGGTGGAATGACCTTGGTACCGGGGAGATGAAAAATTCGGCGAACGCTTACGCCCGGGCGACCAGAGTCCGCAAAGCGGTGTTGAAGATGTCAGCCCGTTCCAGCTGGGGCGTATGGCCGCAGTCATCGACCAGTTGCAACTGGCTTGTCGGGGCCAGCGTGTGTGCGTGCTCCGAATGTGCGAACGGGATCACGCTGTCTTGACGGCCATGCAGCATGAGTACGGGCACAGAGACCGAAGCGAGTGCCGCATGCGCATCGGCTACCAGCGACGTGCGCTGCCCACCCAGGTCTGACAGCCGCCGCACTGTGGCGAGGAAGGCGGCCTGAGCACCCGGTCGCATTACATTGCGCTCAATTGTCTTGCGCAGCCCGTCGGTCACGACAAACGATGGGCCGAAGATGGCCTGGATCTGCTGTGTGACTGCCATGGGACCTGCGCGTGACATCAGTGCGCCTAGCAGAGGCAGAGTCATCAGTCTGAAAGGCATGGGGCATTCGCGACCGAGGTTGGCTGCGGCGGCAAGCAGCATGCTCTGCACCCGTGCAGGCTGCTGGGCCTGCATCTGTAGGCCAATGGCCCCGCCCAGGGAGTTGCCCACCAGATGCACCTGGTTCAAGCCGAGCGCGTCGACAAACTTCCATAAGAAGGTGGCAAACGTTTTGGCTGCGAACGGCTTCTCGCCAAAGCCAGATAGCCCGTGCCCCGGCAGGTCCAGCGCGATCAGGCGCATGCCCTGGTTGACGCTCGCAAATTGTCCAGACCAGAGCTCCAACGAGCCGCCAATACCATGCACCAGCAACACCACCGGTCCAGCCGCGCCCGAATCGCGGTAGCGCACCCGGACTCCCTCTATTGAAATGTATGAATCAGACAATTTTTTTCCTTTCATTGATACCCATGTACTCGCACTGCAGCCTGCTTGAGTGGTGGAACCCGTGGCAAGGCGCTTCTTCATCGCAGCAGCCGACCGTCTCGGGTCCGCATTCCTATCTCGACAAAGTCCGACCCGTGATGCCTGTCGGGGCTGAACATCATGCGGATCCCTCCCACGTCCAGTAAGCCCAGGCTTTCCATTGCTGCGCCCAGGCGCTGAGCATCCGGGTTGGGACCGGCCCGACGCAAGGCCTCGGCACAAATCCGCAGATTGAGGTACGCTTCCAGGCCTTCGAAGGTCAGCGCTTCAGGACCAATGAATGCGTCAGCGTCCCGTTGCAGGTCTCGGACGATGGGTAAGCGGGTGATGTCCAGCGACGGAACCACACTGGTGTAGCCGATCGCCCGATCACGGAACAAGCGTGTCAGCTGCGTCAACCCTCCAGACGAAAGTGTTGCAATCATTGCAGGAAGCCCCGCGCTGGTTGAGGCGGGCATCTGATCCAGAGTTTGGAGGGTGTCGTAACCCAGATGGATCACCAGCGCCTGGTAGGGGCTGTTGCTAATGTTTTTGAATGCGGTCGCCAGTGTTTCGGGGCGTGCATCGATATTCACGCGGTTGACGGTCTGACCGCTGCGCTGCAACGCAGCAATGAGGGCTTGTGTTCGCGCGGGCTCAGAGTCATCTGCCAGCACTATGGTTTTGGAGATTCCGATGGCGTATAGCTGCCGGGCCAAAGTGTCCGCTTCGTGCGCATCGTCAGGCCGTGTGCTGAAAACATGGTTGATACCGGGCTTGCGCAGCTGGAGCGCGCCGGACATGGGCCCCAGCAGCGGAATGCGCAGCTCTTTGGTGACCTGCGCAGCCTGGATGCAGGAGCTTTCACCCAGGCAGTTCACGATGGCAATCGCGCCGTGGTGACGCGCCAAAACGCGCAGGTTGGCGGCCACCCGCTGGGGGTCACCTCCGTCGTCCAGCGTTACCAGCTCAAGCGCTCTCCCGAGAACACCGCCGGAGACGTTGATTCGCTCCACCTGAGCCCGTGCACCGGCCAGTACCCGGTTTGCGGCGGGAAAGCCGGCACCCGTCAATGGCAGTGATTGGCCAATGACGAGAGGGCCCGCCGCAGCATTGGTGTGAAAGCTCACAGCCCCAAAAGTCAGCATCGCGATGAGCCAGTGGATGCCCAGATTTCTCATGTCGCAGCGCGCACGGTTTGCAGCTTATCGGGGGCACCGCGACCAGTCTCGTTCAGGAAAAAGTGGGCCAGCGCAGGCAGCAATACCAAGGCCCCCACCATGTTCCAGACAAACATGAAGGCCAGCAGAATCCCCATGTCAGCCTGGAACTTGATGGGCGAGAACGCCCAGGTGCCCACGGCCAGGGCCAGGGTGATGCCGGTCAGCATGACCACCCGGCCCGTAAACTGCAGCGCATGGTGGTAGGCATCCGACAAGCTGGCGCCTTCACGCATGCGGGCCAGTGTGATGCTCAGCACATACAGCGCGTAGTCCACGCCTATGCCCACACCCAGCGCAATCACCGGCAAGGTGGCCACCTTCACCCCCATGCCCAGCCAGACCATCAGCGCCTCGCACAGAATGGATGTCAGCACCAGAGGCAGCACCGCCACCACCACCGCACGCCAGGAGCGGAAGGTGATCCAGCACAGCAACACCACCGCCGCATACACCCACAGCAGCATCTCGTGCATGGCCTGGCCGACCACGATATTGGTGGCCGCCGCAATACCGGCGCTGCCTGCGGCCAGCTTGAACTGCACCTCGTTGGTGTTGTGCGCAGCGGCAAAAGTCTCGACCTCCCGCACCACCCGCGACAGGGTTTCGGCCTTGTGGTCCTGCAGGTATACGTACAGCGCCAGGAACGAACAGTTCTGGTTGAACAGCTCACGCGGTGCCCGGGTTTGTACGCCGCCCAGGGCGCCATCGTTTGGCAGCAGCTCCATCCATTTGAAGTTGCCCTCGTTGTAGCCCACCATGGCCAGCTTGGACAAGGCCGCCATGGAGTTGGTGGCCTCCACGCCCGGCAGCTGCTCCAGCTTCCAGGCCAGGCTGTCCAACTGGGCCAGCGTGCCATAGGTAGTGCATTGGTCCACCGGGGTGGTGACCATCACCGTCAGGATGTCGGCGCTGGCCGCGTAGTGTGCGATCTGGTAGGCGTTGTCGCGGTTGTAGCGCGAGTCGGGGCGCAGCTCGGAGGCTCCAGCGTCCAGGTCGCCGATCTTCAGGTGCAGGCTGACGGCATAACCGCCGGCCGCCATCAGGGCCGACACCACAATGGCGGCGGCAGCCCAGCGCTTCTGGGTGAAGTGGTCGAGCAAGGCCCACAGCCAGGGCCGCTTGCCGCCGTCTTGCACGGCTTCTTCGCGCAGGCTGCGCGCGGCCGCCTTGGCTCCGACGCCGGTGTAGGACAGCAAAATCGGCAGCAGTACCAGGTTGGTAAATATCAGCACCGCCACGCCGATGCTGGCGATCAGTGCCAGGTCCTGGATCACCTTGATCTGGATGATGACCAGCACCGCAAAGCCCACGGCATCGCACAGCAGCGCGGTCAGCCCGGCCATGAAGAGCCGGCGGAAGGTGTAACGCGCGGCTACCACACGGTGCGTGCCGCGGCCAATGTCTTGCATGATGCCGTTCATCTTCTGCGCGCCGTGGCTCATGCCGATGGCAAACACCAAAAACGGCACCAGCACCGAGTACGGGTCCAGCTCGTAGCCCAGCAAGGCCAGCAGGCCAAACTGCCAGACCACCGCCACGAGTGAGCAGGCCACCACCAGCGCGGTACTGCGGGCGCAGCGGGTGTAGGCAAACAGCACCACGGTGGTGATGGCCAAGGCCAGCAGAAAGAACAGCAGGACTTGTTGCAGGCCTTCGATCAGATCCCCCACCACCTTGGCAAAGCCGGTGACGCGGATCTCCAGCCTGTCGCTAGCGTACTTGCTGCGCAGCACTTCGATCTGGCGCGACAGGTCGCCGTAGTCCAGCGCCTTGCCGGTCTCGGGGTTGCGTTCCAGCAGGGGCACAAAGACGATGCTGGACTGGAAGTCGCCGGCCACCAACTGGCCGATCTCGCCCGAGCGCTCGACGTTGGCGCGCAGCTCGGCCAGGCTGGCGGGGCTGCCGTCAAAGGTATCGGGTATCACCGGGCCGCCGTCCAGGCCTTCTTCGGTGACCGCCACCCAGCGGGTGTTGGAGGTCCACAGCGACTTCATGAACGGCCGGTCCACACCGGGCAGCAGGAAGATTTCGTCGTTGATGTTTTGCAGCGCGTCCAGGTAGGCTTTGTCAAAGATCGTGCCCTGCTTGGCTTGCACCACCAGGCGCAGTGCATTGCCTTGGCCCGCCAGATCGCCTTTGTGTTCCAGGTAGTTGACGATATAGGGGTGGCTGGTGGGGATGGTCTTCTCGAAGCTGGCGTTGAGCTGCAAGCGGGTGCCCAGCCAGCCCAGCACGAGTGTCAGCACCAGGCAAATGACCACCACCCAGAGACGGTGGTTGAAGAAGGCGCGTTCCACCACATTGCCGGATCGGGTGTCAAAGTCTTCCAGTCGGGTGACCACGGGCTGGGTTTGGGAGGAGGTATCGGCGTGCATCATTCTTTCGCGGCTGCGTGCAGCCTTGTTCCAAAAATCAATTCCGAAGTTACGGGGCAGGCAGCGGCGGCAAGCGGCGCATGCCGCGCAAGCTGGCGACGATCAGGTGGCCGTCTTCTGCTTGCGTGACCCCAGATACGGGCACAGGTTCTTGAGCGGCGATGCGGCGCAATGACGCACTGTCGTTGTGTCCTACCAAGGTATCGCCTGCCTGGCTCATCAGTACGAAGTTACCGTTTAGCAACGCCATGCCTGCGCCCACCGCCATGGGTACGCCAGTCTTCAGCGGCTCCCAGCGTGTCCCGGCATCTTTGGACCGGTAGGCTGTGCCGCGCAGGCCATAGGCCACCCACACGGATTCCGGGCTGTGCAACAAGCCAAAAAAACTGCCCTTGTACGGCGACTCCAGGGCAGCAAAGCTGGCCCCACCATCGGTAGAGCGCAGCAACAGGCCCTGTTCACCGGCGAGTAACAGTGTGTTTCCACTGGCACGCACGCCATACAGGTGGAGGTTTTTGGGGTTTGGCAGACGCGGACTTAGGGCTGCCCACGTTTTGCCGCCATCGGCCGTGGATAGCATGAGACCATACGCACCGACCACATAGCCTCGCTGGTCATTGCTGAATTCCAAGTCAAAGAAGGGTTTGTCAGCCCCCTCTTCCACCGTGCGCTGGGCGTTGGTGATGGCTTTCGCATCCCCCGACGCTTGCACAGCTTGCAGCAACAATGCGGCGGCCTGGATGCCGTCCATTTGCTTGTGCCAAGTGGCACCTGCATCCTCGCTGCGCAGCACCAAGCCCATGTGACCCACGGCCCAGCCGGTACGCGCATTGGCAAAGCGCACGGCCGTCAGGGTGACCTGCACGGGTACCTGGGCCTGTCGCCAGCTGAGGCCCGAGTCGTCAGACAAAAGCACCGTGCCACGCTCACCAACCGCCACCAGTCGCTTGCCCGCGCGGGTGACAGCCAGCATGACCGCACCCAGGGCCTTTTTTGTGTGCACGCTGGTCTGTCGCAATGCCGCTGGTGCTTCAGGTGCCCCTGCCAACTGCGCCATCGCTGTCGCACTGGCGCACAAGCCCAGTAACACCGTGCGCCGCCCGATTTTCCGAGGAGCTGTGTACAGCATCAGCGGGAGCCTTCATTGGCCAAAGACTCGGGACTGAAGAAGCTGCGTGGAATCGGGGGCACGATTTCATACTGCTTCGGCAATTCATTCGAGGCCATGTTTAGGTAGTACGAACCGTTTTGGAGGTCGTAGCCACCCCAGAGCACAAAGTTGGAGACCGCCGGCACATCCGGCAAAGTCAGCATGAGTGCGTAGTTGGTGCGCCAGAGTTGACCTTTGGCATCCCAGCCGTCAAACAATGCGATTTGCCATGAGTCTTCATCGATGTAGTACTTACGCTTGGGAACCACATGGCGCTTGCCTGCGGCTAAGGTTGCTTCCACTTCCCAGACGCGGTGCAATTCCCAGCGCACCTGGGCTGGATTCAGCGTTTTTGGCGTAACCAGCTCTTCAACCTTGGTCGAAGCTGCGCGGTTGTTGTTGTAGGGGATGTACATCTCCTTTTTGCCTACGAGTTTCAGCTCGTGCTTGTCTATCGGACCGAAGAGGGTGAAGGCTTCATCAAACAGGCCGATGCCGGAGGTTACGGAGTCAGGAGTGTCATAAGCGACCGAAGGTGCCTTGCGAACACGGCGCTGCCCCACCAAGTACTGCCACAGGCCGCGGGGTGTAGCCTCAGAAACGCCGTCATAGGCCAAAATTGCCTCACCAGCTTTTGAGCCGGGTGCGTTGGCGACGAATTTCCCCAGGGAGTAGTAGCCATCAAATTTTTCCAGGCTGCCGTCCTTGGCGTAAAAATTCTGGCTCAATGTCTGAATACCACCGGACGCCATGGTACGGCGGCCATCGGCTGTCACGACCCAAACCCGCATTGGGAGTGAGACGTTGCCACCCCGCCACGCAGTACGCTGATTCCATATCGCCTCATAACCATCCTTGGGAATGGGAAAGGGGATTCCTCCAAAGGCGCCTTCCATGCCGAAGCCGCCTTCTATGGTCTTGGCGCGGGTTGCGTTTTTGAACGTGTTGTCATACACCGACTGGGGAGCTGCTGCCGTGCGATGGGTGGGATACACATCCACGCGGAAGTCGGGATATTTCTTCATCAACGCTTGAACGCCATCGCTGAGCTTGTCTGCGTGCTGGGCCATGTTGGCGGCATTGATAGAAAAGCTTGGCTTTTCGCTAGGAAACAGGTCGGGCCGTGGATCGCCATTTTTGTAGCCCGCTGGCGCTTTGTTCATGCCACCATCCCAAGCGGGAATAGTACCCGCCTTGTTGCCCGCTTTTTCTGCTCCAACGGGTGTCAGCGTGGTTTTGAGCTTGGCGGCCTCTTCCGGACTGACTGCTGCATGGAGGGGGAGGGACGCGATAAATGCCGCGGCGGCCAAGATGGTGTGTTTTGCAAAAGGAGTCATGGTGTGTATCTCTGCAAGTGTTAGAACGTGCGTGAAAGGTTGAAAGACAGGTAGTTGCGGTCTGCCAGGGTTTGGCTGTAAGACAACATGCGCGTCGATGTGCTGGAATCCGTGACTGTGAAAGTCCTCGCACTGCCAAAAAATGCGGTGTAGTTGAGTCCAAAGTTCCAGTCGTGGTATTTGCCCTTGACGCCGACCGTCACGTCTCCGGCGTCGCTGGCACCCCCCGCGAAGTTGGATAGTGCAGATGACCGACCTCCAAAGTTGTAGCCAATGCCGATGGGGACCGATAGGTCCAATCCCGGCATGACCTGAAAGTACTGGGGCTCAAAAATTACCCGCATGGCCGCGGCATCACGTGTCGAGTTCGGGTCCAGACCGCCAAACCCCACAGTGCCTGGGTTCTTGGTAACACGGAGCGTGCGATTCCAGGCCAACTCGGCCACGATGGCGCCGCCGTCCCAAAGGCTGGATTTGTTCAGGACGTAAATCCCCGAGAGATTTAAGTGCCCTGTATCCCCCACGGCGTAACAGGGGTTGGTTGCATCGCCGCTGCAATCATTTGCAGGCATGGTGGCAGCCCCGCCCAGGACTGCAGGGTCACTGGCGAGAGGTGCGTCCTTGCGCACGGATCCTTCGAGCGACCAATTGAACTGGCCAACCGAGGAGCTCACGCTTGCGCCGACTGTCTTGATGTTTTTGGCATAGACGGTCCGCACATGGCTGTTGACGAAATCGAACACCAAGGCGGAGGGCGTTTTGTCGTGGAACTGTGCAGCGTAAAAACCGTACTCAAAAGCGCCGCCTGCGGGAGTCCAACGCACTTGGGCGCCAAACTGACCACTGTCGCCCGGAGTCTGGTCCTTGCTGGAATCCGTGATGAGCGAGGGAGGAGCATTGAAGAAGACCCGCTCACCCCCGATGTAATCT
The DNA here is from genome assembly GCF_034519335.1 of Rhodoferax sp. Classification (GTDB taxonomy): domain Bacteria; phylum Pseudomonadota; class Gammaproteobacteria; order Burkholderiales; family Burkholderiaceae_C; genus Allorhodoferax. The sequence continues at coordinate 97,279 of NZ_JAXHOL010000044.1, read as the reverse complement.
TGGTTGGAGAAATAGCTGCCGACCCCAGGGATTTTGCTGGCGCGCCATTTGAACTGGTAGTAGCCTCCAACTGTTACATCGTTTGAAATCTGCAAAGTGCCGGAGAGCTGTTCCACAGGCAGCAACACCTCCTTGAACTGCCAATTGGGTACGGACGCGATCTTGGCGATATCCACCGGTCCCTGGGCTGCGGCTACGCTGTTTTGCCCAAAAAATATGCTTTCACCGTATTGCAGTGCGTGCTTTCCGATACGCGCTGACGCAGGCATATCGCCGATGGAACCCTTGCCGTAAAGGAATGCATCGAGGATTTGGTCTCCCCGTCCGTGCTGATCACGGGTGGCTTGTACAAACTCGTTGGCGGACTGGCTGCTGGCGTTGTTCACGTTTTTGCTGCCGTCGTTGGCGTTGCCGCGCATGTACATAGCGTCGTACCACGCCATGTGGCTCAGGCGCAGTCCCCAGTTGCGGTGACTGAAATCAAATTCGGTCAGCAAATCTGCGCGATTGGAAATCAGTCCTTTCGAGAAGTTAAGGTTCCCGTCGTTTTCATTGCCGCTGGGGGTGAGATCGGTTGACGCGTCTTGGGTGCGGTAGGCCATGCTGTACTTAGGGGTGAAATCCAGCCGGATCTTGGTGTCCGGGTCACCAGAATCCAGTTCCAGGGCATGCGCAGGCAATGCGCACAACATACCGGCGGCCAGGGCCAGTACGCTCAGCCGGAATGGGTTTTTAGGGGGTGTCATGGTGTGTCTCCTCATCGTATTTGTGTGGGTTTTTGTAGGTGGAAGATGGGCGTTTCCTAGAGGTACGTGGATGCCAGGCCGCCGTCTACAGGAATGTTCACGCCACTCACCCAGCGCGCTGCGTCGCTGCACAACCAGGTGATCACCGCGGCCACCTCGTCCGGGAAGGCTGGACGTGCCATGCGGTGGGCGTCGGCTTGTACGCGGTCAGCACCCAGCATGGCGACGAAGTCGCCCAGAATGGGTGTGAACACCGGGCCGGGGGCCACACAGTTCATGCGTACACCGGTTTTCAAAAACCACTCTTGTGATTGCATAGCATTCCACACAATCAGGGCTTCCTTGAAGTACTGGTAGCACGTCGCTTGGGGTACCAGATTTTTCTCTAGCCATTGCGCCCCCGCATCAAAGCCGCGTGTTGCGGCCAGGGCCTTGTGGGCCTCCAAGCGCTGCGGCCATTCCGCGCCCAGGATGGAGGCCACATTGACGATGCCCCCTCCACGGCGAAAGCGAGGCAAAACCTGCTCCGTCAAGTGGCGCAAGCCCAGATAGTTCACCCGTGCCACCAGCTCCCCGTCGGCAGTACCGGGCACGCCGGCGATGTTGCACAGCGCATCAATTTGCGTTGGCAACTGGGCTACCACGGCATCGATGCCCGCTACCGTGCTCAAGTCCGCTTTGATAAAGCCCGCCATTGATATGCTGGCGTCATTGCGGTCCACGCCGATGACGTCTGCGCCCTGAAAACGGGCCAGCCGTGCGACTTCCGCCCCAATGCCGGACGACACGCCGGTTACGACGATGGTTTTTCCATGCAAGTTCATCATGTTCTCCTGGTGTTCAGAATGGGTAGGCGGTGGCCTGGTCCTTGATGGTGACCCACTGCCATTGGGTGTATTCCTCCCAATCAGCCGGGCCGCCCACACTGGTGCCGTTCCCGGCAATGCCAGGGCCGCCGAAAGGGTTGACGCATTCGTCGTTTACCGTCTGGTCGTTGATGTGCACCATGCCCGATTTGAGCTGCCGGCCCACCGCCATGGCGCGTCCGACCGACGCAGAAATTACGGCCGATGCCAAGCTGCCGTGGTGCTGGTTGGCCAGCGCGACGGCTTCCGCATCGGTGCGGTAGCTGATGATGTTGGCTACCGGTCCGAAGGTCTCTTCGTCAAACACCCGCATACCGGGGCGTACGCCGGAGAGCACGGTCGGTTGGTAGAACAAGCCTTCAAACGTGCCGCCAGCTTCCAACTTGGCACCGGCTGCCATGCTGTCCTCCACAAGTTGGTGGATACGGTCCCGCTGTTTCGCATCGATGACCGGCCCCAGTGCAACTTGACCTGTTGCGCCATTGCCCACGGGCAGGTGCGTCGCCTTGGCCACCATCCTTTCAATCAGACCCTGCACCATGCTTTCGTGCACCAGGATCCGGTTGGATGCCATGCAGATCTGTCCCTGGTGGAAGAACGCTCCCCAGGCGGCATTGCTGGCGGCTACGTCAAGATCGGCGTCATCCAGAATGAGCAGTGCATTGCTCCCGCCCAGCTCGAGGGACACTTTCTTCAAATGGCGGCCTGCCAGTTCACCGATGCGACGCCCCACGCCAGGCGAGCCAGTGAAAGCAATCATGGGGACCAGCGGGTCGGTGACCAAGGCCTCGCCGGCCTCCGCGTCACCGGGCAGCACTTGCAACAGTCCTGCAGGCAGACCGGCTTGTGCAAAAACGCTGGCAATCATCAAGCCGCCGCTCACGGGGGTGCGGGTGTCCGGTTTGATGATCACAGCATTGCCTGCAGCCAACGCAGGTGCCACTGCGCGAATGGCCAGAATCATGGGGAAGTTGAACGGAGAGATCACACCCACCACGCCATGGGGCACACGGCGCGCCAAGCTGGTTCGTCCATGCTGGCTGGGCAGCACCTGGCCTTGGGCTTGCAAAGGCATACCGGCTGCGAGGTTGCAAAGCAGGGCTGCCTCCCGGATTTCATGTTGGCCTTTGGGCAGGATGCCCCCAGTTTCCCGTGCGACGAACAGTGCCAAGGCGTCGAAGTGCTGTTCAAACAGGGCAGCAGCCCGGCGGAACACCGCGGCTCTTTCGCGCGGATGCACCGTGGCCCATTGGGCTTGTGCTTCTACGGCCACAGACGTTGCTTTGGCAACGTCTGCAGCATTGGCAATGCCCACTGTGCACAGTACCTGGCCTGTGGCCGGTTCGATCACTTGGCGTGCGCCACCGCTTAGTGGGGCTGGAGGAGTGGCGGAGAAATCCAGCCAGGCATTGGTCTCTGTAGATCCCATGGGAGAGCATCCTTTCAATCGGTTGATCAATTCGCCACTTCACGAGTGGGTTGCTTGATGGATTGCAAGGCGCAGACCAGCCCATTGCTCTAGCGCAGGCGAGCGCTGACGCAAGGAGGTGGATTTCGCTGGAGACCTAAGTAGATTCCCTAGGGGAAGTATTTCAGTTTGGCAAAGGGAAAACCCGAGTCAAGAAATTTACTATTTGATTAAAAAATATAACTAAATTTCACCACTTAATAAGGTCTACATTGCGATGCCCAAACCTATATCCCGCATTTCGTTGGCTGATGTAGTTCGTGCGACCGGCGGCATGTTGGGGGCATCGCAGTCCGAGTCGAATGGCAAAACGCTGGGGGGATTTGCGAGCGGTCAAGTCAGCGGGGATGCGCATCCGAATTTGGTGGATATCAGCGAGTGTTTGTACTTCTCTCCGGGAGATGGCCGAATTTGGCTGCAGGACCAGCGAGTGGTGTTGCTGCATACAGAAGCCTTGGGCTCCATGCGTAGGGAAATGGTGGACAGCTTGGGTATCAAGCAGGCGCGGGGTCTTTTCACTCGTGCGGGGTATGTCAGTGGTGCACGTGATGCCCAGCTGGTCCGCAAGCAATGGCCGGATGCCGATCCATCCGCCTCTGCGATCGCGGGCACCCGTTTGCATGCGTTGGAGGGCATGGTGCAAGTCGAGGTGGTACATGCCGCATATGACGCAAACACGGGCAACTATGAGGGAGAGTTCCTGTGGCACAACTCGAGCGAAGACGACGAGCACATTGCAGCCTATGGGGTGGGGGGCTCTGCCGCGTGCTGGATGCAGGTGGGCTATGCGACCGGGTATGTGAGCACTTTGTTTGGGCGTCTGATTGTGTTCCGCGAACTCCAGTGCCGTTCCATGGGTGATGTCCATTGCCGCGTGGTCGGCAAATCCGCCAACCAGTGGGAAGGGGTGGAGGAAGACATGCGCTATTTGAATGCGCATGAATTCGTGGATGCCGCGGCGTATGACCGCGGTGACGAGCAAGCCGCCGAGTTGCCTGCCGCAGACCGCGTGGCAGGCAACGCCATGGTGGGCGCGTCTTCGGCGTTTAAAGCGGCCTGCCAGCAGCTGAGCCGGGTGGCCCGGACGTCGGCCACCGTGCTGTTTACCGGCGAGTCCGGCGTGGGCAAAGAGAAATTTGCCAGCATGTTGCACCAGATCAGCCCGCGCAAAAACCAGCCCTTCATCGCGGTGAATTGCGCGGCCATTCCCGAGTCCTTGATCGAGTCGGAGCTGTTCGGGGTGGAGCGAGGCGCGTTCACCGGAGCCACGATGTCGAGGCCGGGCCGGTTCGAGCGCGCCCATGGGGGCACCCTGTTTCTGGACGAAATCGCCACCCTGAGTTTTGTGGCCCAGGGCAAGCTCTTGCGCGCCTTGCAGGAGGGGCAGATCGAGCGTGTGGGCGGCACCCGCAGTATTGCGGTGGATGTGCGCGTGGTCGCTGCGACCAACGAAGCGCTGCGCGACGCGGTGCAGAAAGGAGCATTCCGGGAAGACCTTTTCTACCGACTGAATGTGGTGCCCATCCACCTGCCGCCCTTGCGGGAGCGCAGGGACGACATACCGTTGTTGATGAATCACTTTGTCCACCACTACCGCCGCAAACACGGCTGCGATGTCAAAGGTTTCACCCAAGCCGCTGTACGCCATCTGGTGAACTATGACTTTCCGGGCAATATTCGCGAGCTGCAAAACCTGGTGGAACGTGCCGTGATCCTGGCGGATGCTGGTGGCCTGATCGACGTGCACCACCTCTTCACTGGTGGAGAGGTGCACCGGGCGGAGGTGCTGACCTTGCGCCCCACCCCCAATTCCGGGGTGCTGAATCTGTCCGGCAAAACTGCGGCACCCGTGGAGGTGCCACCGCCCGTGCGGAGTGCGATGACCTTGGAGCAGACGGAGCAGTCATTGCTTCAAAAGGCTATTGCAGCCTCCGGCGGCAATCTGTCAGCTGCCGCGCGGCTACTCAACACCAGCCGCGCCAAACTGGCCTACCGCGCCAGGAAGCACGGACTGGTGTGAGCTGGTGCCGCCGCAGCCAGCTTGCGGCAAGGTTCACCCGTTAGCATTCATAGCGGGCGGTAAACAGCTGTGTTCGGTTTGGTCTATTGATTGCTCCTTTTTTGATAGCTTGTCGCGCTTATTCCGCGAGTGCTAGGTGTTGATTTGGCTTAAATCCATTGAAAAAAATTTCTACATCTCCCCCGTCTCCCAGCGTCCACTCCAAGGCGGTGGCGGCACGTGTGCGTAAACCTGCGGCGTCGAGCGGTCTGGCAACTGCCAAGGGCGGGAGACAGCGCGCAGTTGCCGTTGACACGGCTCCGGTGGAGCCGGTGGATACCAGCTACTTGCGCACGCTGGTGGGCTACAACGCCCGCCGCGCGTCGCTTGCGATCATCGAGACCTTCATGGTGCGCATGGCGCCCTATGACCTGAAGGTGGTTGACTTCTCGGTGCTCTCGCTGGTGGCGCACAACCCGGGCATTACGTCACGCCAGCTGTGCGTGGCGCTAAATGTGCTGCCGCCCAACCTGGTGGGGCTGATTGCGACACTGGAGCGCCGTGGCCTGATCGAGCGTCTGCCCCACCCGAGTGACGGTCGCGCCATGGGGGTGCACCTCACCACCCAGGGCGTAGAGCTGATGGCGCAGGCCGAGCAAACCGCCTTCGACCTGGAGATGGATGCCACCTCCCGCTTAACGGATGCAGAACGCAAAACCCTGATCCGCCTGCTGCAAAAGGTCTACACATCGGCCGATTGACCGGCGTTTTACGCGCCGGCTACAGCCGTGGGGTCCAAGCGTAGCAAGCGCACCGCGTTGTCTTTCAGAATGCCAGGCATCACCTCGGGCTTGAAGCCTGCTTCCTGGAAGTCTTTCATCCACCGCTCAGGAGTGATGAGCGGGTAGTCCGAGCCAAACAAGACGCGGTCTTTGAGCAGGGTGTTGGCGTATTGCACCAATTGCTTGGGAAAGTATTTGGGGCTCCAGCCCGACAGGTCAATCCAGACATTGGGCTTGTGGGTGGCTACGCTCAAGGCCTCGTCCTGCCAGGGGAAGCTGGGGTGGGCCATGACGATTTGCATGTCCGGAAAGTCGATGGCCACATCGTCCAGGTGCATGGGGTTGCTGTATTCCAGCCGCAGCCCGCCACCACAGCGCATGCCGCTGCCGATGCCACTGTGGCCGGTGTGAAAAATGGCGGGCATGCCGTACTCGGCAATCACCTCGTAAATGGGCCAAGCCATCTTGTCGTAGGGGTGGTAGGCCTGCACCGTGGGGTGGAACTTGAAGCCCTTGATGCCGTGCTCCTCGATCAGTTTGCGTGCTTCGCGCGCGCCCATCTTTCCTTTGTGGGGGTCGATGCTGGCAAAGGCCGTCATCATGTCGCTATTGGCTTTTGCGGCTTCGGCGATCTCTTCATTGGGAATGCGGCGACGGCCCATTTTGGACTCGGCGTCCACCGTGAACATCACCAAGCCGATTTTCTGTTCGCGGTAATACGCCACGGTTTCCGCAATCGTCGGACGGCGCCCGTTCTTGAAATATTTGTCGGCGGCGCGGTCGTACTCCTCACCGTAGTTGTCAAATGGGTTCCAGCAACTCACTTCCGCATGGGTGTGGATATCGATGGCGCGCAGGTTTTTGTAGTCCATGGTTGTCTCCTGTTGGTTGTCTGTGGACGCATGGGGGCAGCCTCCCTGATAACGGGCTTTCCGGGAAGCGCATCAAGGGAAACTACCTAGAAAAAGAGCGTTCAAGTGGCTTGATTTGGTTATTAACTATAACCAAAATTGCGCCATGACGAAAACTTTTACGCAACACCCCGAACTCCATTTCGAACGCCTCGGTGAGGAACAAGAAGTGGCGGTGATCCGCCTGACCCGCAGCGCCAAACGCAATGCCCTCAACGATGGACTCATCCTCGCACTGCGGGATTTGTTTGAAAACATGCCCGATGGCGTGCGTTCCGCTGTGATCGCGGGTGAGGGGCCGCATTTCTGTGCAGGCCTCGACTTGAGCGAGCTCAAAGAGCGGGATGCCGGTCAGGGGCTGCACCATTCCCGCATGTGGCACGCGGCGCTGGAGCGGGTGCAATTCGGGCCCGTGCCTGTCATCGCTGCCTTGCAAGGCGCCGTGGTGGGAGGGGGCTTGGAGCTGGCGAGCGCCTGTCACATTCGTGTCGCTGATGCTTCCACCTTCTATGCATTGCCGGAGGGCTCTCGCGGCATTTTTGTGGGCGGCGGCGGTGCGGTGCGCATCCCCAAATTGATCGGTGCGGCCCGTATGGCCGACATGATGCTCACCGGCCGGGTGTACAACGCGCAGGATGGTGAGCGCATCGGTCTCGCGCAGTACCTGGTGCCGGAAGGTGCAGCGTTCGACAAGGCGTTGGAGTTGGCCGTGCGGGTCGCGCAAAACGCACCCTTGACGAACTACGCATTGATGCACGCCTTGCCGCGCATTGCAGAGCAGCCGGCCGACCAGGGCTTTTTCACCGAAGCCATGATGGCCGCCATTGCCCAGAGCGCACCGGAAGCCAAGACCCGGCTGAACGACTTTCTGGAAGGCCGTGCCGCCAAGGTGCGCAAGCAGGACTGATGCCATGAGTGACATGCAAGTTTCCACTCCGCGCTACCGCGAGACCAAATTCGGCGTCACCCGCATCACCGTCACAGATGGCGCACCCGGTGTCCGCTATCTGCAGGCTGATTTGGCTTTGGGTGCCTATGCCCGCCGGATTGCTGACTTTCTCGTGCATTGGGCAGAGGTCACTCCAGACCACACCTTTCTGGCCCGCCGCAAGCAGATGCCCGATGGCACGACCGGTGAATGGCAATCCATCACGTACGCACAAGCCCTTGCAAGCGCCCGCAGCATCGGGCAGGCGCTGTTGGATCGGGGGCTAAGCCCGGAACGGCCGGTCGTTATCCTGAGCGAAAACAGTCTGGAGCACGCCATGATGGCGCTGGGGTGTTTGTATGCTGGCGTGCCCTATTGCCCGGTATCTCCTGCCTATGCCACCGTGAGCCAGGACTTTGAGAAGCTGCGCCATGTGATGGACACCCTGACGCCGGGGCTGGTCTTTGTGGCTGATGGCCCCCGCTATGGGGCTGGTGTCGTCGCCACGGTCGGGCCGGGTGTCGAAGTCGTAGCAGCAGCCGGGCAAGTGCAAGGGCGAGAGGCTACTGCTTACGCATCCCTGCTCGCCACGACGGCTACGCCTGCGGTGGACGCAGCCATGCATGCCACCGGCCCGGGCACCATCGTCAAGTTTTTGTTCACCAGCGGCTCCACCAAGCTGCCCAAGCCGGTCATCAATACGCAGCGCATGTGGTGCGCGAATTTGCAGCAAATTTCCTTGTCCTTGCCTGTGTTCGCAGAGGCGCCTCCTGTGCTGGTGGATTGGCTGCCCTGGAATCACACCTTCGGTGGCAACCACAACTTCGGGCTCACGTTGCAACACGGCGGAACGCTGTACATCGATGACGGCAAACCCACTGCAGCTCACATTGGCGAGACGCTCCGCAACCTGCGCGAGATCGCGCCGACGGTGTACTTCAATGTACCCACTGGCTTTGAAATGATTGCTGCTGCCATGGAGTCTGATGCGCAGTTGCGCACCACCTTGCTGTCACGCCTCAAGGTATTTTTCTATTCCGGTGCAGGTTTGTCCCAGCCCGTCTGGGACAAGCTTCACGCCATTCAAGAGTCCGCCATCGGCGAGCGCATTGTGATGGCCACTGGCTTGGGCATGACGGAGTCATCGCCCTCTGCCATGTTCGTCAACAGCCCGGATGTGGCGTCCGGAGACATCGGCGTACCGGTGCCGGGCATGACCCTGAAACTGGTGGATGTGGATGGAAAAATCGAAGTCCGCTATCGTGGCCCGAATGTGACCCTAGGTTACTGGCGCTCGGAAGCTGCCACACGGGATGCCTTTGATGAGGAAGGCTATCTGTGCACTGGCGATGCCGTGAAGTGGATTTCCGAGTCCGACATTCACCGTGGCCTGCGCTTTGACGGCCGAATTGCCGAGGACTTCAAGCTCTCCACCGGCACCTTCGTGAGCGTGGGGCCCATGCGCGCCAAGATTGTGGTGTCCGGGGCGCCGTATATCCAGGACGCGGTGATTACCGGACTGAACCGCAAAGAAGTCGGTGCGCTGCTGTTTTTGTCTGCGGCTTGCCGCGATGTAGCAAACCTTCCGGCGGATGCCCCTTGGGCCGATGTGGTTCAGAGCGCAGCGGTGCGCCAGCGCATCGAGGCTGTTGTGGATCAACTTGCGCGAGAGGCTACAGGCAGTGCAAGCCGCATAGCCCGCGCACTCCTGATGGTGGAGCCGCCTTCTGCCGAGAAGGGCGAGATCACCGACAAGGGCTCCCTGAACCAACGCGCAGTGCTGAAGCACCGGCATGCATTGGTCGAGGGACTGCACGACGATGCACTCCCTTTCATCATCAAACCCACGGCCTGAGCGAGCCGCAGCCAAGTAAAAGACATGCAAATTCAAGGACAAACCGCACTGGTTACCGGTGCAGCATCGGGTTTGGGAGAGGCGACTGCCCGTGAACTGGCCAGACTCGGAGCCAAGGTCGCCGTGCTGGATATCAACGAGGCACAAGCAGAAAAGGTGGCGTCCGCGATACGGGCGGAGTTCGGTGAAGACCGTGCCATCGCGCTGCGGTGCGACATTACGCAGACCGATAGCGTGCAAGCTGCTGTGGACGCGTCCGAACGCGCCTTGGGTGCCGCGCGCATCCTGATGAACGTGGCCGGCATAGGCAGCGCCAAGCGGGTGGTGCAGCGGGATGGAACTGCGGCGCCCTTGGAGGACTTTGCGCGTGTGGTGTCTATCAACCTCATTGGCGCGTACAACATCAGCCGTTTGTTTGCAGCAGCCTGCAGCAAGCTGGCGCCGCTGGAGAACGGCGAGCGTGGCGTGATGATGTTCACGGCATCTGTCGCCGCGTTTGACGGGCAGGTGGGCCAGCAGGCCTACAGCGCATCCAAAGGCGGCTTGGTGGGCATGACGCTACCCATGGCTCGGGACCTCGCCCAGCACGCGATTCGTGTGTGCACGGTGGCGCCCGGTTTGTTTGCCACGCCGTTGATGAAGGAACTGCCGGAAGCTGTGCAGCAGTCGCTGGCCGCCAGCATTCCCTTTCCGCCGCGTCTGGGTAAGCCGCAAGAGTTTGCCGAGCTGGCCTGCCACATCGTGACCAACGGGCACCTCAACGGCGAGGTGATCCGGCTCGATGGCGCATTGCGCATGGCGCCGCGTTGACTCGCTAACGTTTTTTTCCCTGTGCAACCTGCCAACCAAAAATAGGAGACAACCATGTTCACTCGCAGGCAACTCATCCAGGCCTTGGGCAGCAGCGCTGCTTTGGGCGCGCTCTATCCCCTCACTGCGCAAGCGCAAGTCGACCAAGTCAAGGTGTATTTCGGCTTTCCACCGGGCAGTTCCGGCGATACCGTGGCACGCCGGGTTGCAGAAAAATGGGCTGGCACAGCGTTCAGTAAAAACGCGGGCGTTGTCGAAAACAAGCCCGGTGCGGGTGGGCGTATCGCGCTGGAGGCTCTCAAAAATGCGCCCGCTGATGGGTCGGTACTCGCGCTGTCGCAGGTATCGGCGCTCGCCAGCTATCCACACGTATTCAACAAGATGCCCTACGTAGACAAGGACTTCGCGCCCGTCTCGATTGCGGCCATCATGCACCATGGACTGGCAGTCGGGCCCATGGTGCCTGCCAGTGTCAAGACCGTGAAAGACTTCCTGGCCTGGGCCAAGGCGAATCCCAAAGATGCGAGCTACGGTTCGCCCGGCGCGGGTTCCACCCCCCACTTCATCGGAGCGCTCCTGTCCATCAATAGTGGGGTGGAGCTCAAGCATGTGCCCTATCGGGGGTCCGTGCCCGGAGTTACCGATCTGGTGGGTGGGCAAGTGGCTGCGATGGTGACGCCCCACGGCGACTACCTGGCCAACTACAAGGCCGGGAAGTTGCGCATTCTGGCCACGTCGGGTCCCAACCGTTCGCCCTACGCGTCAGATGTGCCTACCTTCGCGGAGCAGGGTTTCCCGGAACTCACCACCGAAGAGTGGTTCGGGTTTTACGCGCCAGCCAATACCCCCAAAGCGGTCGTGGCGGCTGCCAATACGGCCATTAACGCTGCCTTGAAGGAGAAATCAGTCATCGAGAGTCTCGCGTTGGTGGGGTTGATTCCTCGCGGTTCCACACCCGAAGAGCAGGCGCGTTGGCAAAAGTCTGAGTTTGACACTTGGGGGCCTCTGATCAAGAAAATTGGATTCACTGCTGACTCCTGAGCGGCGAAATGCGCGACGCCCTCTAAGAGTGCAGTCGGTGACGCTGCAATGCGCTCCGAGAGCGTGTGGGGGGGGGCAGAACGGTATAGAGAAGAAGATGCCTCAGTAGAATGGCGATCTTTTTTCCTCGGGAGTTCCCCTGTGTCTGACACCCTCGCCGTACTGCCACAGTACCTGCTCCCCAAAAAAGCCCTCACCGCCTTTGGCGGCTTGGTTGCTGGCGCCCGCGGCGGCAAAGCCACTACCGCGTTGATTCGGTGGTTCATTGGCAAATACCGGGTCAACATGGCTGAGGCCGCCAACCCGGACCCCGCGGCCTACGCCACTTTCAATGATTTCTTCACGCGCGCTCTCAAAGAAGGTGTGCGCCCACTCGCTTCTGCTCCCTTTGTTTGCCCGGTGGATGGCGCCATCAGCCAGTTTGGCGCGATAGACAAGGATCAGATCTTTCAGGCCAAGGGCCACCACTACAGCACCACGGCGTTGGTGGGCGGCGATGCCAAGCTGGCGGCACAGTTTGACAACGGCACGTTTGCGACGATTTACCTCAGCCCGCGCGACTACCACCGTATCCACATGCCCTGCGATGGCGTGTTGCGGCGCATGGTTTATGTGCCCGGCGATTTGTTTTCGGTGAATCCGACCACAGCACGCGGCGTGCCCGGCCTGTTTGCGCGCAATGAGCGTGTGGTCTGCGTGTTTGATTCTGACCATGGCCCTTTTGTGCTCACCTTGGTAGGCGCCACCGTGGTGGGCAGCATGGCCACGGTGTGGCACGGTGTGGTGAATCCGCCCCGCCTGCCCCAGATTACCGAGTGGCACTATGACGCCAATGCGGTGGTTTTGAAGCAAGGGGATGAGATGGGACGCTTCTTGCTTGGTTCCACAGTTGTGATGCTGTTTGGACGCGACCGCCTCGCGTTCGACGGCGCTTGGGCTGCCGGCAAGCCGGTGTGTCTGGGCGAAAAAATGGGCGAAACGCCGTAAAAACCAGTATCCTGAATCGCGGGGAGACTGCACAACTGTTGGAGTGTTTGGTATGCAAGTTTCGTCTTCTGAGACTGCGCTCACCCTGGCCGCAGGCCTGGCGTTGGCACCTGCCCTGGCGAGCGACGACCACGAGGTAAACGATACGGAGCGTGGCTACCGTCGCACCAAGTTGCCACGTGTCGCGGTACTTGAGTCGTTGTCGGTGCGGGCCAGTCTTTGGCTGGCGTTTGCCTGCGTGCTGGCTGGCGCTGTGGTGATTGGCGTGTTTTCGCTGTTCCAGATGGGTCGTCTCAATGAATCCACCAAAGCCATTTATGAGCAGGAATTTGCTGCGGGCCAGGCGGCGGAGCAAGCGCAGGGCCTGATTTTGCGTGCCAGCCGCGCCCAAACCCAGCTGTTGACGGCCACCACTGCAGCAGAGCGCTACACGCTGGGCGGCGATATTGAGGCCAGCCTCACGCAAATTAGCCAACGCCTGGAAGTTATCAAAGGCTTGTCAACCTCTGAAGAAAGCACCGCCTCCAGCCAACAACTGATCGATGCGATGGCCAACTGGACCAAGCGCCAGCGGGCCTACATCGCGCTGGTGAAAGAGCAGCCGCTAGATCTGATGCAAATGAGCACTGACGTACCGACCGAAGACGCACGCTTGCTCAACGACACCCGCAAACTGGAAAAAATTGTGGATTCTCTGGTGGAGCAACGCTCGAAGTCGGCCGAGGCGACTATCGTGAATGCAGGCCAAATCTACCAGTCATCCCAAATGTGGGTGGTGGGCATCATGGCGCTGCTCGTGGTGTTGTCCTTGGTCATCAGTGGCTGGGTAACCCGTCGCTTGGTGCGCCAGCTGGGCGGCGAACCGGCCTATGCCAAGTCGATTGCCAGTCGCATTGCCCAAGGCGACCTGTCCATGCAAATTCGCCTGGAGCCCAAGGACACGGAAAGTTTGCTGTATTCGCTGCGCGACATGCAGGGCAAACTGGCCGACACCATGCGTGAAATTGCGAGCAGCTCCAAGCAGGTGGCCAATGCCTCCCGCGAAATTTCCATGGGTAACCTGGATTTGTCGCAGCGCACGGAGCTGCAATCGGCGTCGCTGGAGAAAACCACCACCAACGTGGAACAAATGGCAGCGATTGCCAAGCGGTATGCCGACAGCGCGACACAGGCGGCCCAGCTGTCTGGTTTGGCCAAGCGCTCGGCCCAGCAGGGTGGCGAAGTGGTGGCCAGTGTGGTCTCCACCATGGAAAAGATCAGCAAGAGCACCGAGGCCATCCACGCCAACATTGGTGTGATTGAAGGCATTGCTTTCCAGACCAATATTCTGGCGCTGAATGCAGCCGTTGAAGCCGCGCACGCCGGCGAGCAGGGGCGTGGGTTTGCGGTGGTGGCCTCCGAGGTGCGCTCACTGGCCGAGCGCAGTGCCAAGGCGGCGCGTGAAATCAATGCACTGATCGAGGCGTCGACCACCCAAGTCAAAGATGGCGCACAACTGGCACAAAAAGCGGGTCAAACGATTGCCGAAATGTCCCAGAGCGTGCAGCAGGTCAGCACGGTGATGGAAGAGCTGTCTGGCGCATCGGTGCAGCAAAGTGCGGGCATTGAAGAGATCAACCGCGCCGTGGCCCAACTGGATGGAAGCACCCAACAAAACGCCGCGCTGGTGGAAGAAGCCGCCGCCGCCGCCCAGTCACTGGACGAACAGGCCCAGTCGCTGGACCAGCTGGTCGGTCGCTTCCACCTGCAGGGTTAGTTCCCCCGGGCTTCTTATTTGAAGATCACGGTCTTGTGGCCATTCAGCAGCACGCGGTGCTCGCTGTGCCACTTGACCGCGCGGGCCAGCACCTGACTCTCGGTGTCTCGGCCCTGGGTGGTCAGGTCTTCCACCGTTTTGCTGTGGTCCACGCGCGCCACGTCCTGCTCGATGATGGGGCCTTCGTCCAGGTCTGCCGTCACATAGTGGGCGGTGGCACCAATCAGCTTTACCCCGCGGTCATGCGCCTGGTAATAAGGTTTGGCGCCTTTGAAGCTGGGCAAAAAGCTGTGGTGGATGTTGATGGCGCGGCCGGCCAGCTTGCGGCACAGGTCGTCGCTCAGGATCTGCATGTAGCGCGCAAGCACTACCAGTTCGGCCCCTTCGGACTCAATCACCTCAAAGGCGCGGGCTTCGGCCTGGGCTTTGGTAGCGGCTGTCACCGGAATGTGGTGAAAGGGCACGTTGTAGCTGGCTGCCAGCTGGTAAAACTCGCGGTGGTTGGAGACGATGGCACGGATGTCCAGCGGCAGCAGGCCACTTTTCCAACGGAACAACAGGTCGTTCAGGCAGTGGCCTTCTTTGCTGACCATGATGACGGTGCGCATGGGCTGGGCCGTGGCGTGCAGGCTCCATTGCAGGTGCAACGGTTCGGCGAAGCTGCCGAGCTGGGTGCGCAGGTCCGTGTGGCTCAGTTGGCTGCAGCTGAACTGCACCCGCATGAAAAACAGGCCGGTATCAGGGTCGTTGTATTGGGCGGCTTCTTCAATATTGCCGCCGCGCTCCAGCAAAAAGCCCGAAACGGCGTGCACCAAACCAAGGCGGTCAGGGCAGGAAAACGTGAGAATGTAAGTCTGGCTCATGGGGCGAGATTGTCGCAGTTCCCGGGCATGCGCCGGTATGTGGGATTTGGAAAGCGCAAGGGGCTCCGAAGAGCCCCTCTGGTGCGGGTGGTGGCGCAGACCTAGTGAACGACCACCGGGTTCTGTGCCAGCACCGCATACTGGTCTAGCGTGTCTTCCACTTCTTCCTGGGTTGGGGTGTTGACCTGCCAAGCCTGGATGTGCTGCTGAAACAGCTCGGCCCACGAGCCATCGAGGTAGACCTCTTTGCCCGAACGCTTGTCCACGATCTCAAAACCGTGGCGTGCCAGCATGGGCACGCCCTGCGGGTATCGCTCGGTTTTTTCGGGTTGCACACCGTCTGGCTCGCCGTTGGCCAGCATGTGGGTGACGGAGAAAGATTCAGAGTCGTACAAAGTGTGCATAGTGTTTACCAACAAGAGATAGACCGTATTTGGACGCCATCTTCGCGGTTTCAAGAGTAACAGGGTTTAAGGCGCCTGCGTGCTCCGCCACAATTTATCCGCCACATCCCCGTTGGCTTCCGTCAGGCGGATGCGCACCGGCAAATAACCCATGCTGGGCGCTAGCCAGATCTCAGCCCGGTTGCCGTAGGGCCCCACCGCGCCGCGCGATAGCTTGATAGCACTCACTTCGCCACCGGGCAGCGTCAGTTTTTCGGTGTTGCCCACCACCATGGTCCAGGATTCCACCGAACGCGGCCCGATCGCCTCGAACGGGATCTGGGTACCGGCCGGGTAACGCTGCGGCTCACCGCCCAACATGGCACTGAGCTGCAGCACTGCGCTGAGTTGGTCTTGCATACCCGGCGTCAGCGGCACATCCGGGGTATTGGCGCTGAAAGTGACTTTGTTGGCGATGCGGTCGAAGTGGGCCGCCACCTCGCTGCGCACCTTGTCACCAAAACGGATTGGCTCCAGTCCCTGCGGACCCAACGCGCCCTTGCTGGTTTGCATGCGCGAGCCCAGCAAAAAGTGGCTGAACTCCAAGCGGCTGTTGTAAGTATTGCCGTCGTGTTGCCACAGCAGCTCGCCATTCAGGCTCAGCGAAATGCCTTTCACTTCGGCGCGCACTTCGTATTTCAGCCTTGCCGGCTCGGGGTAGGCCAGGCGCAGCGGGGCGTCGCTGGCTTGGGCTGCTCCAGCCGCCAGAGTGGTCACAGCTGCTGCGCCACCCTTGTTGCCTCCGGAGTCCGGGGGGGGCGAAGGCAGTGCGTGGCTTGCTACGGTATTTGGAGCTGTTTGCGCAGTATCTACGGGGCTTAGAGGTGGTTTTGACTCCAAATCCAGGGCGTTTGGCAAAGTGGAAGCGGCTGTGGGCGCGGGGGGGGGCGGCAACGGAGCGAGGCGGGTTGTTTGGCTAGGGGCTGCTCGGGCAGAGGATGGCAATGCCTGTGTTGGCGCTGGCAACTCCTGGGGCCCATGCACCGCCGGTGGGGGCGGGCTCTGTGAGATGGTGCGGGTTTGCAGCGCTGCGGCAGTGGGCCCCTCGTCAATGCTGCCAGCTTCACTACCGGCCGGTGCCCAGTCCAGTTTCCACGTGAGAGGCTGACCCAGCACCAGCCAGTGCGCCAGCAGAACAGCCCCTAGCACGGCAATCAGCGTGCGCCCATGCCGTGCCGCAAAGGGCAGGGGCAAGGAAAACAAGGGCGCAGGCATGGTCAAAAGCATGGGGCGGGTCAAACAGGTGGGCGGGGCTGGATTCAGTTTAATGCACGGCCTGACACCGCCCATTCCCGGCGAAAATGCCCGCATGAAACTCGCTACCTACCAAGATGGCTCCCGCGACGGGCAGCTGGTGGTCGTCTCCCGCGACCTGAGCCAGGCGCACTATGCGACCCACATTGCCAACCGCCTGCAGCAAGTGTTGGACGACTGGAATTACCTCGCCCCCCAGCTCGAAGACCTCTATGCATTGTTGAACCAGGGCCGCGCGCGCCATGCCTTCCCGTTCGACCCGGCGCTGTGCATGGCGCCGCTGCCGCGCGCCTACCAATGGGCCGATGGCTCTGCTTATCTGAACCATGTGGAGCTGGTGCGCCAGGCCCGCGGCGCCGAGGTGCCCGAGAGTTTTGCCACCGACCCGCTGATGTACCAAGGTGGCAGCGACGACTTGGCGGGTCCGCAGGCTGACATCGTGTGCGCCAACCTGGCCTGGGGCGTGGACTTTGAGGCCGAGTTGGCTGTGATCACCGGCGACGTGCCACTGGGCTGCCCCAGCGACCGCGCCATCGACGCGGTACGCCTCTTGGTGCTGGCTAACGACGTGACGCTGCGCAACCTGGTGCCCGATGAGCTGGCCAAGGGCTTTGGCTTCGTGCAGAGCAAGCCCGCCACCGCGTTTGGCCCCGTGGCCGTCACACCCGACGAGCTGGGCGATGCCTGGGCCCGCGGCCGGGTACACCTGCCCGTGCAGTGCACCTGGAACGGCCGAAAAGTTGGCATGTGCGAGGCCGGCAGCGACATGAGCTTCCACTTTGGCCAGTTGATTGCCCATCTGGCCAAGACGCGCCGGGTGCGGGCGGGCTCCATCATTGGCTCGGGCACCATTAGCAACAAGGGTGTTGCGCGCAAAAATCGCACTGACTGGCCCAACGGCTACAGCTGCATTGCCGAGAAGCGCGCGATGGAGACGATCCAGGACGGCCAGCCCAGCACCGAGTACATGCAGTACGGTGACACCATCCGCATCGAGGTGAAAGGCCGCGATGGGCAGAGCGTGTTTGGTGCCATCCTGCAAGAAGTGGTGCCGCCCGAAAGCCGCGGCCGAACAGCCCCCGGCGCCACTGCGGCATCCGTTTCTGGTGATACTGTTGTAGCGGTTTTTGCTGACCCCATACCTGCGCCCTCTGCCGAGAGCGCCCCTGATTCTTCTACCGAGACCTCCGAATGAAAACACGCGCCGCCGTCGCCTGGAAAGCAGGCCAACCCCTGACCATAGAAACCGTAGACCTGCAAGGCCCCAAGTTCGGCGAAGTGCTCGTCGAAATCAAGGCCACCGGCATCTGCCACACCGACTACTACACCCTGAGCGGCGCGGACCCTGAAGGCATCTTCCCCGCCATCCTGGGCCACGAAGGCGCGGGCATTGTGGTGGACGTGGGCCCCGGCGTGACCAGCCTGAAGAAAGGCGACCACGTCATCCCGCTCTACACGCCCGAATGCCGCACCTGCAAGTTTTGCCTGTCGCGCAAGACCAACCTGTGCCAGCTGATCCGCGGCACCCAAGGCAAGGGCCTGATGCCCGATGCCACCTCGCGCTTCAGCCTGAATGGCGACCCCATCTTCCACTACATGGGCACCAGCACCTTCAGCAACTACACGGTGGCGCCTGAAATCAGCCTCGCCAAAATCCACGAGGACGCACCGTTTGACAAGGTGTGCTACATCGGCTGCGGTGTGACCACCGGCATCGGCGCGGTGATCTTCACCGCCAAGGTGGAAGCCGGCGCCAACGCCGTGGTGTTTGGCCTGGGCGGCATTGGCCTGAATGTGATCCAGGGCCTGAAGATGGTGGGCGCGGACAAGATCATTGGCGTGGACCTGAACCCCGAGCGCGAAGCCATGGCACGCCAGTTCGGCATGACGCACTTCCTGAACCCCAAGGACATTGAGGCCGCGGGCGGCAACATCGTTGACGCGATTGTTCAGCTCACCGACGGCGGTGCCGACTACAGCTTCGAGTGCATCGGTAACACCAAGGTCATGCGCCAGGCGCTGGAGTGCACGCACAAAGGCTGGGGCCGCAGCATCATCATCGGCGTGGCCGAGGCTGGCGCCGAAATCTCCACCCGCCCGTTCCAGTTGGTGACGGGCCGCAAGTGGGAAGGCTCGGCCTTCGGCGGCGCACGCGGCCGCACCGATGTGCCCAAGATCGTGGACTGGTACATGGAAGGCAAGATCAACATCGACAGCCTCATCACTCACACCATGCCGCTGGAAGACATCAACAAAGGCTTTGATTTGATGAAGCGCGGCGAGTCGATCCGCGGCGTCGTCATTTATTAAGCAAATTGGCCTCTAGAGCCCGTTGATATTGCGCAAACAGCTTCTTTTTTGATAGCAATTCATGCAAAACCCCAGCTTTGAACTGCAAAGCGAGCACGCCTGCTTTGGTGGCGTGCAGCGTTTCTACAAACACGTCTCATCCGAGATAGGCCTGCCGATGCGTTTTGGCATCTTTTTGCCACCGCAGGCGTCCAGCGGGCCGGTGCCCGCCGTGGTGTACCTGGCAGGGCTGACGTGCACGGAGGAAACCTTTGCCTTCAAGGCCGGTGCCCAGCGTGTGGCCGCAGCGTTGGGCCTGGCGCTGATCACGCCCGACACCAGTCCGCGCGGCGCAGGCCTGGTGGGTGAGGCCGACCACTGGGACTTTGGCGTGGGCGCCGGGTTTTACCTGGACGCCACACAAGCGCCTTGGAGTGGCCACTGGTGCATGGAGAGTTATTTGCTCCAAGAGCTGTTGCCCCACATTGCGCAAGACTTGCCCGTCGATGCCGCACGCATGGGGATCACGGGCCACTCCATGGGCGGGCACGGAGCGCTCACCCTGGCGCAGCGCCACCCTGGCGTCTTCAAAACCCTGTCCGCGTTTGCGCCGATTTGTGCGCCCAGCCATTGCCCGTGGGGTAAAAAAGCGTTCACCGGGTACTTGGGCCAGGACGAAAGCCTGTGGGCTGCGCACGATGCGTCGGCGCTCATGGCCGCACAAACCAGCGCGCCGTACCCCGGCGGGATTTTGGTGGACCAGGGGCTGGCCGACAAGTTTCTGGAAGAGCAGTTGCACCCGCACCTGCTGGAGGCGGCCTGTGCCCAAGTGGGGCAGCCCCTGACGCTGCGCCGCCACGCGGGTTACGACCACGGCTACTACTTCATCAGCACCTTCATGGAAGACCACCTGCGCCACCATGCGCAGGGGCTGGGCCTGCTGCCTTAGGTCGCAGCGGAGAGCTGCACCGCAAAGGTCTTGACGCCGCGCAGCATCATTTCAATCGCCACCGACACCAGCACCAGGCCCATGAGACGTTCAGCGGCCACCACCAAGCGGTCGCCGATGATGCGCTGGATGCGTTCAGCCGACACCAGCACCACGGCGCTGACCAGCATGGTCACACACAGTGCACCAATCCACTCCATGCGCCTATCCGGCTGTTGCGACACCAGCAGCAGCACCGTGGCCAAGGCAGACGGGCCTGCTACGGCGGGCACGGCCAGCGGCACGATGAGTGGTTCGGTCATGATTTCGCCCTCGGTGGTGGCTGCGGGCGGAAACACCATGCGCAGTGCAATCAAAAACAGGATCACACCGCCGCCGATTTGCAGCGACAGCTCGCTGAGGTTCATCACACGCAGAAAGCTCTCGCCCACAAACATGAAGGTCAGCAGCAGCGCAAACGCAATCAGGATCTCTCGCAGGATGACCTTGGCCCGCCGCTCGGGCGCCACGTGCTTGAGCGCGTTGGCAAAGATCGGAATGTTGCCAATCGGATCGGTGATCAGGATCAGCAGGATGGTGGCGGAGACAAAGGTGTAATTCATCATGGGGGCGGGGCTGCCTGGTGGGCAACAGGGTTCTCGGTGCCCCGGAGAATAGCAGTTCAGCCGCGTTCCAGCGCCTCCTGGCAGGGGAGGCAGCGCTCGGCTTCCGGTGCCGCTTGCAGGCGTGCCGGGGCAATCGCCACACCACAGTCTGCGCACAGGCCGTAGCTGCCGTTGGCCAGGCGCTGCAGGGCAGCATTCACGCGGCGCAGTTCGGTGCTTTCGTGGTCGTCCAGGGCAAACTCCAAGTCTCGCTCAGTCGCCGTCTGGGCCTGGGAGTCTTCGCGGTGCGCAAAGTGGGCTGCAGAGGCTTCTGCACGGCTGGGGGCGCCGTCGCGCAAGGTGGCCAGTTGGGCCAGCAAACTGCTGCGCTTGTCGTTCAGGGCGGCTTCCAGAGACAGGGTGTCGAGTGCGGTCATGGCATCTTTCTTGCAACGCCCGACGGGGCGTTTTCAGGCTCCATGGTCCGCCCCTCCGCGCCGCGTGTCTTTGATGCGAATCAAGCCAGCCGCTCCTTGTGCGCCATGTCTTGGGCCATAATCCGTGCATGCTCAGCCTGCAATCCCTGCGTCAATCACGCGCCCTCATCCGTTGGATGTTGGCGTGTTTTGCATTGGCCATCGGGGTAGCCGTGGCAGCGCCTGTGGTCAATCCACAGGCCCTGTCGCTGGTGTGCAGTGCCGGTGGCAGCGTCAAGCTGGTGGCGGCCGATGATGTGGATGGCGGTGCACCCGCCACCATGGCCCATACGCTGGACTGTGTGATGTGTCTCCCGGCAGGTGCACCACCTGCCACCGCCGATGTGGTGGTGCCCGCAGTGGCGTTGGCCGATGTGCTGCGCACCGGCCCGCCCCGCCACATCACCTGGCGCACTGCGGACCCCGCTTCCGCCCGCGCTCCTCCCGTACCCGTCTAAGTCGCACGCTCGGCCTCTCGCAGGCTGACGGTTGGCGGCGTCTCCTGGCCCCTGGTGGGCCTGTCTTTTTTGTGCTCTGGTGTTGCTGTGTTGTGGGGTTTAGTCCCTGGTTGCTTCGGCTGCACTGTCGTCTTTACTTCGGAGTTGTGTATGAAAAGTGCTATTCAAATCGTAGCTGCTTGCGCAGTATTCATGGGCTCTACAGCCGTATTTGGTCATGTAACCTTGCAAGACCAGGCGGCAGCGGCCGGCGCCAGCTACCGCGGTGTGTTGCGGGTAGGCCATGGATGCGAAGGCGCCGCCACCACGTCCATCCAGGTCACCGTACCCGAAGGCTTCAACGGTGCCCAGCCCATGGTCAAGCTCGGCTGGACCGTGAGCACCAAGGTCGGCAAGCTGGCCACTCCCTACGAAGCCCATGGCAAAAAATACACCGAAGGCGTGCTGGAAATTACCTGGACCGTTAACAACGTGGCTGACGCTTTGCCGGACGCGCATTACGACGAGTTTGTGTTCCGCGGCACCACACCCAAAAAGCCCGGAACCCAGTGGTTCAAGGTAGTGCAACGTTGCACCAAGGGTGCCAATGAATGGGTGGAAATTCCCGCTGCAGGCCAAGACGCCCACAGCCTGAAGTCGCCCGCTGCCCGTCTCGATGTGCTGGATGTGCAAGCCGCTGGCGGCCACGCCCACTAATTTTTTTCAAGGAGCTTTGTATGAACCGCTATCGCCTGAGTACCGTCGCCCTGGTTGCGGCCTGCCTGTCCACCAGCCTGTGGGCGCAAACCGTGGAGGTGAAAAACGCCTGGGCCCGTGCCACCGTGCAGGGCCAAAAAGCTAGCGGTGCCTTCATGACCTTGACGGCCAAGGACGGCGCCAAGCTGGTGTCTGCCACGTCGCCCGTAGCCGGAGTGACGGAAGTACACGAGATGAAGATGGAAGGCGACGTGATGAAGATGCGCGCTGTGCCCGCATTGGATCTGCCTGCGGGCAAAGCCGTGGAGCTCAAGCCCGGTGGTTACCACGTGATGCTGCTGGACCTGAAGCTGCCCCTGCAGAAAGACACCACCATACCCTTGACCTTGGTCTTCAAAGACGCCAAGGGCGTGGAAAGCAAATCGGAGATCAAGGTGCCGGTGTCGCAGATGGCTCCTGCGGGCGCTGCCATGGCCCACGGTGGCCATGATGCCCACGCTGCCCATGGCGCTGCGATGGTGGCCCCCAAGGGCAGTGATGCAGAGCAAATCACCGCGATCATGAAAAAGCAATTTGACCGCCCAGACGCTCCGCTGGCCGTGGAGCCCGTGACGGTGCAGGGCAACTACGCCGTGGCTGGCTGGACCCAAGGTGGCAAGGGTGGTCGCGCCCTGCTTCAGAAAGACAAGGGCGCTTGGTTCATTTCGGTGTGCGCCGGTGATGGCCTGAAGGACGCCAAAGTGCTGCAGACCACAGGCATGTCGGCGGATGCCGCTGCCGCCATGGCCAAGGCCATAGCTGCCGCCGAGTCCAAGCTCTCCAAGGACAAGCTCAAGCAATTTGCCAGCTTTGAAGGCATGGTGAAGATGGGCGCCGAAGGCCATGGTGCCCATGGCAAGCAAGACGCTCCAGCGGCACACAAGCACTAAGGCCTGGAAATGAACGGAATGATTCGATGGGGCGTGGCCATGGCCGCAGCCAGTGGCGGTGTGATGGCTTTGGCGCAAAGTGCTGATGCCGTGAAATCGCTGGCCCCGGTAGAAGTGCGTGAATCGGTGGTGTTTCCTGTGCACTTGCCCAAACGCAACGTCGCCACGGGAGTCGAGGCCGCAAACATCGACATTCCGTTCTCGGTATCCCATGTGCCGTTGGAGCTGGTGCAGGCCCAGGCGGGTCGTACGCTCCAAGATGCCTTGCGCAATGTGCCGGGAGCACAGGCCGATTCGGGTTTCAACGGAGTGCACACCCAGTTCTTTGTGCTGCGTGGCTCTATTGCCGACAGCGGCACCGGTTCCAACCGGGTGTTGCGCGACGGCGTGCGCATGTCCAACTACCCGTTTGTGAAAGCGTTTGTGGACAGTGTGGACGTACTGCAGGGGCCCGGCGCGGCTTTGGGGCTACGTAGCGAACCTGGGGGCACCGTCAACCTGATGAGCAAGCAGGCTGAGATGGCGAACTTTGGGTCAGTTGGCGTTTCTGCTGGAGGCTCCGGCGCCATGGAGTTGTCGGCAGATATCAACCGAGTGCTGTCGGAAGAGCACGAGTTGGCCGCCCGCTTGGTATTGACCCGTTCGGCGGCCAGCGAATGGCGCCACACACCTGACAAACTCGATGGGGTCAAACTTAGTGTGTCCCAATCGGAGGGAAACAGCTACCACCTTCGTCTGAATGCGGAAGCCACCAACCAGACCTACCAACCTGACTACGGCATTCCTGCACTCAACGGAAGTCCGATTGATGTGCCGCGCGATCGGCAGTACGGGGAGCCATGGGACAACTCCACCACCCAGAACCGTATCTTTGACATCCATGCTGATGTAGCCCTCAGCCCTGACGCGCGTCTGAATATGGATTGGACGCACTTGGAAGCGCGCTCCACCTCAATCAAGAGCGGCCTGACCGGCAACGTTAAAAATGCCAGCGGTGATTGGGGCCGGTTTGCCGCCTACGAACCCGGGACCGATCGGCTGATTGACTCGGTGGCCAGTACCGTGGAGAGCAAGCACCAGTGGGGCGGCTTGCAACATACCTTGATGGTCGGCGCCGACTATTACCGCGAAACGCTCAACCAGCCCTCGCTCACCATCCCGGCTGCCAATAGCCCGGACATCAATGTATTCAACCCCGTATTCGGGTTGGTCAAAGCACCTTCTACGGTGCTGGCCGCAGGCGCTACCACGCGTCAAAACCTGGAAAGTGTTGCATTGTCCGTGCAAGATCAGGTGATGCTGGGTGAGTGGACCGGGGTTGCTGGTGTACGGTTTGTACAGCAAGACTTCATGTACGGAACTGCTGGCACCAAATCGGTCATGGAGACCAAGTGGCTGCCCAAAGTCGGCGTGTTGCGCAAGTTGTCCAGCGCCGACAGTGTGTATGCCAATGCCGCCATGGGTATGTCACCCAACCAGGTGTCATCTTCCAGCAACCAGTCGCTGCCATCGCGCGAAAGCAGGCAGCTTGAGCTCGGCTGGAAGTCGCTGTGGAATGGGGGGGCTTTGGCCTCCGACGTTGCCGTCTACCAGCTCGACCAGAGCAACATGATTGCCGATGACCAGGCCACCGCCAGCAACTTCGATTTCACCGTAGATGGGAAGGCCCGGTCGAGAGGTCTGGAGGCCTCGCTCACGGGTGACTTGACACGCCGGCTTCAGGCAAAAGTAGCTTACGCGTACACCGACGCCCGCGTGTCTGAACACCCTGTCTACAAAGGCAAGCTAACGCCCAATGTGGCGGCGCACACCCTCACCCTGTGGGGCCAATACCTGTGGCCTGTTGAGTCTGATGTTCAGTGGCTGACGGGCGCAGGCATTTACGCACAAACCAAGCGTTATGCCGATCGCGCCAACACTACAGAGTTGCCCGGCTACGTACGTTTAGACATTACCCAAACTTGGCGCACACGCACGGGCACCGGCAAATCCGTTGAAGTGCAGTTGGCCATCCGAAACGTCCTGGACGCGTACTACTACGTGTCCAGTCACCTGCATGTGGCGCGCTGGATTACCCCTGCTGAAGGCCGCAACGCCTCGTTGTCCGTCCATTACCGGTTTTAAAGGAATATCTCAATGACGTCTTCCGCAGGCACATCGCTACCAGCTGCTCGTCAGCCAACCCCGGCAAATTTGTATGCCACCGCATGGCGCTGGCACTTTTACTCCGGGCTCTTCGTGGTGCCGTTCTTGTTCATGTTGGCGGCTACGGGGCTTGTGATGGTGTATTTCACGGGTTTTCAGAGCCGTTTGGGCAATCTGGTCCACGTGGAGCCCCAGAACACCGTCAGGGCCATTACCGTTCAGGCGCAAGCCGCACTGGATACCTATCCTGGGGCGACCCTCAAGGAATACATCGCACCCAAGTCGCGCGACGTAGCTTCGTGGATTGTCGTAACCCACCAAGGGGCGACTCAAGCCGTGGCAGTGGACCCTTACAGCGCCAAAGTGTTGAAGACCGTAGACAAGGAAAACACGGTATTCGCCTGGGCCGAGAAAATTCATGGAACTTTGTTGATTGGAGACGCCGGAGATCGAATCATCGAGGTGGCAGCTGGCTTGGCCGTGGTCATGATCGTGACCGGCCTGTATTTGTTCTGGCCGCGAAACGGCACTGCATGGTCGCAAGTTTTGGTCCCTGAATGGCGTACCAAAGGGCGCCGCTGGTGGAAGTCCCTGCATTCCAGCGTAGGTTTTTGGACGAGCATCATTCTGTTTGGCTTCCTGCTGACCGGCATGTCGTGGACCGGCGTTTGGGGTGGAAAGCTGGTCCAGCCCTGGGCTACTTTCCCTGCTGCCAAATGGGACAACGTGCCCAAATCCGATGCAAGCCATGCTTCGCTCAATTCCGCTGGTGGTCATGATGTCCCGTGGGGACTGGAGCAAACTCCTCTGCCCGTGTCGGGTTCGGATGCCGGTTCCCCTGGCGTAATGGGCGTGTCCGCAGGAGAGCCTGTCAATCTGGACGGGGTTGCCGCGTTGGCGAACCGCTTGGGCTTCTCTGGCCAGTTTCATATCAATGTGCCGCAGGATGCTTCGGGGGTCTACACCTTGTCTGCCGACACCATGAGCGGTGACCTGAGCAATCCGTTCCAGGACCGTACGGTGCATGTGGACCGCTACACCGGGAAGGTGCTGGCACAAGCTGCATTTGCGGATTACTCTGTCGTGGCCAAAGCCATGGCAATTGGCATCGCCTTGCACCAAGGGGATGTGGGAATCTGGAGTGCCATCGCAAACGTGGTGTTCTGTCTGGCGATCATGTTGCTTTGCGTCAGCGGCATTGTCATGTGGTGGGTGCGCCGACCCAAAAATGCTGCGCGTCTGGTGGCTCCCTCGGCGCCTCCGCAAGTCGCCCTGTGGAAAGGGGGCGCGGTGGTCATGGCGTTGACTGCTTTGGCGTTTCCCCTGGCAGGTGCGGTTCTTGTGGCCGCCATCGTGCTGGACTGGCTGTTGATTTCCCGTATCCCTCAGCTGAAGTTGCGCCTTTCTTGAGTCCGACCTCGTGAAACACCGCACAACGTGTCAACTGCAGAACCTGCGCCGTCTCTGGATGGTGTGGGCGCTGTTGTGCGCGTTGTTGCTGTCGGTACTTGCGCCCACAGCTAGTTTTGCTTTCGCCGCCAATAATCAGGGCGGCGCCGGCGTGATTGAAGTCTGTACGACCGATGGTCCCCGTTGGGTGTCCCTTGAGTCGACAGATGAGTCTCCCCAGCAGTCCGAAGGGAAAACCTCGGACTCCGTGCATCCCCATTGCCCGTTTTGCCTGCGTCCCACAGACTTGGGTGCTGCCCCGCCCCCCCATCAGCCTTACCTCTTCTTGGTTCAGGGCGGAAACCAGGAGCGCCCAGTCTGGCAGGCTTTTTTCTACCTTCCGATCTCCAATGCTTACGCGCCATCGCCGCGTGGGCCTCCCCACACGCTTTGACTCTTTGACGGACATGTGATGCGCTTGCACAGCGATGTGGGCGCCTGTGTCCGGTTGTCATTGGCATTGTTTGGAGATCGCCGTGAATTCCTCTCGTACCTTCAGGCTCCCGCGCGGAGTGGTTTTGTTCGTTCTCGTCCATGCGCTATCAGTGGGTCTGCTGTGGCTGGCTGCTGCCAGCGTAGGCGAGCACTACGAACATTTCGGAACGGTCGACAGCCACCACATGCGTCTGGTTCCTTTGAACCAGATAGGCACTACCCAACGGTAGTGCCCCGGTTTTGCCTGCCGCACGAAGACTGTGGTGCTGCCCCACCTGCCCCATCAGCCTTACCTCTTCTTGGTTCACGGTGGAAACCAGGAGCACCCAGTCTGGCAGGCTTTTTTATTCCCAAGGAGTTGATGTGATCAGCTTATATTCAACAGGGGCGACCCGCTCGCCCGGGAGGCCCGCATGGACATGCTAGGCCTGTATCCCACTTTCTACGTCCCACAGATCGGTTCGGCCTGGGTGATGGGCATCATTGGCGTGATCCATGTCGTGGCCTCTCACACGTCAGTGGGCGCGGCATTGTTGTTCGCCATATTGGAAACGGTCGCCTACAAGCAGAACCGCCCCCAAATCCTGGACTTCATCAAGCGCTACGGCATGTTTCTGCTGGTGTTCTCCTACATCATCGGATCCATTACTGGGCCAGGCATTTGGTATGCCATCACCGTCGCCAGCCCTCGCGGTGTGGGCGGCTTGATCCACAACTTTGTCTGGGTCTGGGCCGCTGAGTGGGTGTACTTCACTGTGGAGGTGATAGGTGTGTATGCCCTGGTCTATTTGTTGGGGAAGATTGACCCGCGTAGCCACCTGAAGCTCACCTGGTCGTTTGCCCTGGCGTCCTGGGCCACCATGCTGCTGATCGTGGGCATCCTGTCGTTCATGATGTGGCCCGGTTCAGAGGCTTGGTACACCACGGGTTCGACCAACGATGCCTTCTACAACCTGAATTTTTTTGCGCACCTCGGCATACGAACCGGTTCGATGCTGGTGATGGCTACGGTGGTGGGGTTGCTGGTGTTGTCGCGCCAGGCTGATCCAGATCTGAGGCAACGCGTGGCCCGGATTCTGGCGCCTATCGGTTTGGCGGGTGGCTTCCTGTCGGTCCTCATGTTCATGTGGTACCTGCAGACCCTGCCCCATAACGCCCAGCTCATGCTGACGGTGAACCTGATTCCTGTCTACATGAAGGGAATGATCGCAGTCTTCGCAGCCACCACCGTCTACCTCATTTGGGCCTGGGTCAAACCATTGCACATCCGTACCTGGGTTGCGGTTCCTCTGTTCCTGTTCATTGCGGTCTACGGCGTCTGGCCGGAAGAGCGCATCCGTGAAAGCATGCGCAAGCCCTTTGTGGTGGGCCAATACGTGTATTCCAACCAAATCATCGCGCGTGACGTGCCCGGCAAAGGCATCACCGCAGAGGTGGATCGGGTTGGCGAGCATGGATTGCTCAAACTCAACCCTTTCGTGCCAGAGCGCTTGCGCACCATCACGCCGGAGAACCGACTCGAAGCAGGTCAGCTGTTGGCAAAAATGGCCTGCGCCAATTGCCATGCGCTGGAAAAAGGCGCACCCCTGCGCAGCTTGCCCGACAAGTTCGGTGGTTCGGCCGATGAAGACCTTATTGCGGCATTTATCCGTGGCCCGTTGGCCAATGGAACGATTGCCTACATGCCACGGTTGGTATTGCCCGAGCATGAAATCGAGGCCTTGGCCGCCTTCATTGCCCATCAGAACAAGCCCCAGCTTGCCACCGTGGCCGTCAAAACCACGCCGCCCAAGGAGTAAACCAGATGGCAGATATCGGAATCATCATGAACACGATGCGTGACTCGGCAGGGCTGCCGGCGCACCCGTCGATTTTCCAGGCGTTGATGTTGTTGACCTGGGTTTTTCATATCGTCTTCGTCCACCTGACCTTGGGTGCCGCAGGGCTTGCCATTTGGACCTATGTGCGCCGCGATAGCCATGTCCATTGGGCGCGTCTTTCGGAAGCAATGACGAAGGTGGCCAAGGTCGGTGTTTCGTTGTTGATCGTTTTGGGTGTTGCGCCCCTGTTGTTCACTCAGGTCATTTATGACCCCCAGTGGTATGCCTCCAATGTCCTGTCGGCACGGTGGGCCATCGCCTTCATCTTCACGCTCATCGTCGCGTACAGCATGTGGTTCTACTTCTATGCGCAGAACCATGGCCGGCGTGCGACGCGGTTCATGGCCGTCTTCGCTGGAGCCGCACTGGGGCTCTTTGTGCTGGACGGGCTGATCATGCATGTCCTTTCCTACCAAGCGCTGTTACCCAGTCAGTGGCAAGAGTGGTACGCCCCAGGTGGAGTGGTGGACACCTCCGGCAGCAAGCTGCACGCCATGCAGCCCGCGCGATTCCTGTTCATCATGGGGCTCTCGGTACCTGCAATTGGCCTGTATCTGTTGGCCTACGCCGACTATGTGGGTGCCCGTGCAGACGCTGATGCCGCCTATTTGGACCGTGTGCGGAACCTGGGTGCGGTCATTGCCTGGAGAGGTGCTGCGTTGTCTGCTGTGTTGATGGTGGCATGGCAGCTCACCAACCCGTTCGCTCTTGGGCTGTGGAAGAGCCCCCTTGGGTGGGTTCTGGTTCTTTGGTGTGCAGCTCTTGCTCTATGGGTCAAAAGCCGCAAGCATTTCGAGGGGCTGGGGTACGCCGCATTGGGTAGTGGTGTGGCTATGACCGGCATTCTTGCAGCGTGGCGCGAGGTTATTCGCATCGCTCATTTATCCCCATTGGGCTACAACATTGCGGACTACCCCGTGCACGCCGACGTGCCGTCGTTAACGCTTTTTTCGCTTACTTTGTTGGGGGTTGGAGGGTTGGTGGGCGGCTACTACCTGCGCCTGATCTACCAAGCAGGACTCACGGTTGGAACCTACACCGCGGGCAAGTGGACTTCCCGCTGGGGCACTGCCGCCGTCGGCGTATTGGTGATTTGGATCATGGTCTTCTTCGCCTACGGCATCAACATCTACATTCGGAACGTATTCAAATGAAAACTCTACTTTCAACGCTCGTTGCGGTGACATGCATGGGAGCTGGGACGATGGCACAGGCACAACAGTTGGCCGATGTGGCTGCCGGAAAAAAAAGGGCTGCGGTGTGTTTCTCTTGCCATGGAGAGGACGGTGTGTCCCGCAATCCGGCCTATCCAAATTTGCAAAATCAGCAGCGTGTCTACCTTGAGAAGCAGCTCAAGGATTTCAGGGACGGTCGCCGTGTGGATCCAGCAATGACCGCGATGGCCAAGCCCCTCACCGACGACGACATCCGCAACATCTCTGCTTACTACTGGGGCGTGAATCTCGTACGCCGCTGATCTTCTCTTGTTTACTTCGATTGGATATCCATGTCTTTCTCTCTGCTTTTTATGCGCCGCCTGCGGCAGTTGCTACTACTTGTCGGAATTGGTCTAACTCTATGTGTCAATGCTGCAACCATTGAAGTCACAGATGCCCTCGGCCGCAAGGTCAAGGTCCCATCACCCGTTCAACGTGTGGCATTGAATTTCAATTTCGAGGAGTTCACGGCTATTGCAGGGAAAGAAGGCTGGGCCAAAGTCGTGGGAATTTCCAGGGCGCCGTGGGAAGGTTGGCGGCCCGTGATCTTCAAACGGTATGCCGATGTCATCCCCAATCTGCAATCCATGCCCGACATCGGGCATTCTGATGATGGGACATTCAGTGCTGAAAAAATCATTGCACTCAAGCCGGATGTATTGTTGATCGCCGAATGGACCTACAAGTCGCTCGAGACAGCACGGGGGCAAATCGAAGCCGCTGGCATCCCCATCGTGGTGGTGGATTACAACGCCCAGTTGCTGGAAAGGCACCTGGCATCGACGCGCGCGATTGGCAAAGTCATGGGCACTGACAGCCGCGCCGAAGAGTTGGCCACGCTCTATGAGCGCGAGTACAAAAACGTGTTGACCCGCATCCCCAAAAATGCACCACGCAAGAAAATTTATGTCGAGCTGGGGCAGGCAGGTGCTGAGACGGTGGGTAACAGCTACAGCGGCACCATGTGGGGAAAGATTTTCACCACCTTGGGTGCTGACAACCTGGCGGATGGAAAGTTGCCCGGCCCCTGGGGGCCATTGAACCAAGAGGCTGTGATAGCAGCGGACCCTGATCTGATCTTCTTTGCTGGTTCGTCTTGGGTTAACCGACCGAAGGCGGTTCGCACCGGCTATGAGGCTACAGCTGAAATCACCCGCAAGAGTCTCGAACCCTATGTGCAGCGTCCGGGCTACAGCAGCTTGCGGGCGGTCAAGTCGGGGGAGGTGCACGCCATTGAACATGGCCTGTGCCGCACCCTGTTTGACTTTGTGGCCATGCAATACATTGCCAAACGCCTCTATCCCGAATCCTTCAAAGACGTGGATCCGGATGCCGCGTTCCGGAATTACCACGAAAAATACTTGCCTGTGAAGTATTCCGGGGTCTGGATGTTGCCAATCAAACCATGAGCTTTGGACGGCAAGACTGGGTTGCCTTGGCCTACCGCCAAGCCGCACGGCGCAGACGATTGGCTTTGCTGGCATTCGCTGGCATGTTGGTGCTGGGACTGTTGCTGGACATTGCCACGGGACCCGCCATGCTCGAATTGTCTGCGGTGGCAAGCGCCGTGGCAGGGCTTGGCGGGGATGCCTCGGTGATGGCCATCGTCTGGAGCATTCGACTTCCCGTCGCGTTGATGGCCTTGGCGGTCGGCGCTGCATTGGGCCTTTCAGGGGCCATCATGCAGACCATACTTAACAATCCATTGGCCTCCAGCTACACCTTGGGCATTTCGGCCGGAGCAGGTTTTGGGGCATCTTTGGTGATCGTGCTGGGACTGGCGCTGCCGGTCCCGGAGACCTATGCCATCCCCATCAATGCGATCCTTTTCGCAGGCCTCGCCTGTTCTGGGGTTTATTTCATTGGGGGTGCGCGTCAAGCCACGGCAGAAGGATTGGTGTTGGCAGGTATTGCCTTGTTATTTCTCTTCCAGGCCCTGACGTCTTTGCTGCAAATGGTGGCGTCACCGGAGGCCTTGCAGCAGGTCGTTTTTTGGCTTTTCGGAAGTTTGCAGAAATCGACTTGGCCCAAACTCTGGACACTTCTGGCGGTCATGTCGGTGTGTATTCCCTTCTTGGTGCGAGATGTATGGGCGCTCACGGCACTCAAGCTGGGGGATGCACGTGCGGCGGCGTTGGGGGTCAATGTGCGGGCTTTGCGCATCCGTGCTTTCATTCTTGTGTCTGCATTGACCGGCGTTGCTGTTGCTTTTGTGGGCACGATCGGCTTTGTTGGTTTGGTGGCGCCCCATGTGGCGCGGTTGCTGATCGGCGAAGACCAGCGGAGTTTTTTGCCCCTTTCGGCCTTGTCTGGCGCCCTGTTGTTGTCTTTGGCCTCAGTCGCCAGCAAGACGATTTCACCGGGCGCCATCTTCCCTATTGGCATCGTGACGTCGCTGATTGGGGTTCCATTCTTCATATGGCTTGTGAAGCACAACAAGCGGGTGTATTGGTGAGCTTGTTTCTCCAGGGTGTATCGGTGTCGTACGGCAGCCGCAAGGTACTGCAGCAGGTGAGTTTGCATGCCCATGCCGGACAGGTCTTGGGCATTGTGGGGGCCAATGGCTGTGGCAAAACCACCTTGCTCAAAGCCATTGCAGGGCATTTGCCGTGCCAAGGCCAAATTCGGTTTGGAGACCAACTGGACGTTGGTCATGCCGTGGCTTATATGCCACAAGATATCCAGGCTCCCGTTGCACTGTCGGTGGTGGAAGTCGTATTGCTGGGGCGCTTGAAGCGACTGAACTTGCGAGTTCAGGCCCAGGATTTGGACGCAGTGGGCAACGTTCTGCGGCGCCTGGGGGTGGAGCACCTCGCCTCGCGGGCCATGACCGAGCTTAGCGGCGGGCAACGGCAGTTGGTATTCCTGGCGCAGGCCTTGGTGGCTGAACCAGCGCTGCTATTGCTTGACGAGCCCATCAGTGCGCTAGACATCTGTCACCAGTTGGAGGTCTTGGACCTGATCCAGACGATGACGCGAGAGCGCCAGCTATGCACTGTGATGGTGTTGCATGACCTCAATGCCGCAGCCCGATTTGCAGACGAGGTGGCTTTGCTCCTGGATGGAAAGG
Source organism: Rhodoferax sp. (assembly GCF_034519335.1). Classification (GTDB taxonomy): domain Bacteria; phylum Pseudomonadota; class Gammaproteobacteria; order Burkholderiales; family Burkholderiaceae_C; genus Allorhodoferax. Next base: position 63,993 of record NZ_JAXHOL010000044.1, on the reverse strand, counting down.
CCATCACCCAGGGCGCGCCCAGCGATGTATTGACCATTGACAACCTGGCCGCCGCGTTCGGCGTTCGCATGGAAGCCATGGTCTCCCCCAAGGGTAGGCCGGTATGGATTCCGGACTGCAAAATTTCATCTGCCTAGCGTTGCAGCGATCCAGCACGCTTGGACAAGCATTTCAACTGGAGTAAGCTGTGCGCCAGAGCCTGACCACCAGGCCTTTGGAGCACACATGAGCGATTCAGATACCTCGGGTTTTGGCAAGTTCGTGCCGGGTTTTGACTTTCTGCAAAACCTGGCCAAAGGCGCCAGCCAAAACATTCCGCAGATGCCCAACCTGGCCAATTGGGTGGCCCCCACCCTCAATGTGGAGGAGCTGGACAAGCGCATTGAAGAGCTCAAAAACGTGCACTTCTGGCTGGAACAAAACTCGCGCGCTTTGGGTGCCACCATCCAGGCGCTGGAGGTGCAGAAGATGACCTTGGCCACCCTCAAGGGCATGAACTTCAACCTCGGTGACGTGACCAATGCGCTCAAGCTCAAGGCAGCCGATTCGATTGCGTCGGGTGTGCAAAGCGTGACCGAAAAAGCCGCCAGTACGGCCAAAACAATTTCCGACGTGGCCAGCAGCGCCAGTAAAGGCGATGCCAAGGGCGCAGCCAAGGCGGCCGGTGTGCCGGGGCTGGTGGACCCGCTGCAGCTCTGGGGCTCGCTCACGCAGCAGTTCCAGAACATTGCCGCCAGCGCCATGAAAGAAGCCACCACCAAAACGGCGGTGGACATGACCAAAAACATGGCCACTGGCCTGGCCAAAGAGGCGATCAAATCGGCCAAGGCCGCAGGTAAAAAAGCTGCCGCCAAGCGGCCTGCAGTGCGTAAAACGGCCGCCAAAAAATCCACCAACCGCTAGGCATCACTGCAAGCAGCAACGGGGCCGGGCGCATGAAGCTGTTTCCGTACGCACATGCTACACACCCGCAGTGGCCCATGGCCGCAGGCTTGGTGCTGGCCCAGCTGCGGGCCCAGATGGCTTTGCACGGCTACGCCTCAGCGCCCACGCTGGCGCTGCTCTACATCACGGACCATTACGCCCCCCACGCCAAAGATATTCTGGACATGCTCAGTGGCGAGTTGCCGCTGGTCACCGATTGGTCGGGCACGGTGGGTGTGGGCATTGCGGCCAACAACGTGGAGTACTTTGACGAGCCCGCCATGGCCGTCATGCTGCTGGAGCTGCCCAGCCACGAATACCGCGTGTTCTCTGGCATTGCCCCACTGGGCCTGGGCTTTGAGGCCCATACAGCGCTGGTGCACGCTGATGGCGACACGCCAGACCTAGTGGAGCTGATTGACGAGATGGCGGCCCGCACCGACACCGGCTACCTGTTTGGCGGGCTTACCAGCAGCCGCACGCAGAGTGTGCAATTTGCGGTGGCTGCCGATGGCAACCTGCGCGGCTTTGGCGCGGCCAGTGGCGTGTTGCACGGCGGCTTGAGCGGCGTGGCCTTTGGCGAGGGGGTGGGCATGGTGTCGCGCGTGACGCAAGGCTGCAAACCCGTCTCCAAAGCGCGTGTGGTCACCGAGGCCGAGCACAACGTGGTCATCACGCTCGATGGTGAGCCCGCGTTGGACGTGATGCTGCATGACCTGGGTATCAGCCTGGAGCATCCGCAAGAAGCGCTGGAGGTGGTGCGTGCCACGCTGGTGGGGCTGGTGCAAACGCCGGGTCAGGGCGCGGGCGACAGCGCGCTGGTGCGCCAGACCGGCAACCTGGGTAGCGACGTGACGGTGCGCCACATCATCGGCCTGGACCCGGGGCGCCGTGGCATTGCCGTTGCCGCGCAGGTGCAGACTGGTGCGCATATGGCATTTTGCCAGCGCAACCGCGAGGCCGCCCAGGTCGACCTGGTGCGCATTTGCGCCGAGGTGCGTGAAGAGCTGGAGCCCCAAGAGCTGACCGTGGAAACGGCCTTTGCCCTGCAGCAAAGCGAGGCCGAGGCCGCCCCCCACCCGGCGCGCCGAATTGCCGGGGCGGTGTATGTGAGCTGTTCAGGCCGCGGCGGCCCACACTTTGGTGGGCCCAGTGCCGAAATGCATATCGTGCGCCGGGCTTTGGGCGATGTTCCTCTCGTCGGTTTTTTTGCCGGGGGTGAGATTGCACGCAACCAACTATTTGGATATACCGGGGTACTGACCGTGTTTACCAGCCCTTAAGCCCCGCAGGTTTCGGATATCGTCGGGCGCGGAAATAGATGAGGAGCATCAAATGGGCAATTTGAAAATCGCGACCCGGCTGTATGCCGGATTTGGGCTGTTGGTTGCCATCATGGTGCTGGTGGTGTCTGTTGCCTTGGTGCAAATGGCGGCCATGCGGGCCAGCGCGGCGGACGTGGACAGCAACTGGCTGCCCAGTGTCGAAGAAGTCAATCTGCTCAATACCGCCATCTCGGACTACCGCGCGACGGAGATGCAGCACATTCTGAACACGGATGACGCAGCCAAAACCAACATTGAGAAGGATCTGGAGGGCATCCAGACGCGCATCAAGACCAGTCGCGACAAGTACGAAAAACTGATTAGCAGCAAAGACGAACGGGCGCTGTACGACGAGTTCGCAGCGTCGCGCGAAGCCTATTTGAAGATTCACCAAGAGGTGAAGGAGTATTCCCGCCGCAACGACGCTGAAGGTGCGCGCCAGTTGCTGGAAGGTGAGTCCAAAAAGAATTTCGAGCGGTCCTCTCAAATCCTCAACAAATTGGTGCTGATGAACCATGATGGTTCTGTGGCCGCAGCAAAAACCTCTGCCGAGGCCTATGCTGCGGGTCGCAACATGATGCTTGTGGCAGTTGTCATTGCAGTGCTTTTGGCCGCTGGCGCAGCGGCTTACATCACCCGCTCCATCACCAAGCCGCTGGATGAAGCCTTGCATGTGGCGAGTCATGTGGCAGAAGGCAACCTGACCGTGCAAGTGCAGACCAGCAGCCGCGACGAGATTGGCCAACTCTTGCAGGCGATGAAAGCCATGCAGGACAGTCTGGTGTCCGTGGTCTCCAAGGTGCGCAGTGGCTCGGAGTCGGTAGCCAGCGCCAGCGCCGAGATTGCCCAGGGCAACAACGACCTGAGTGCCCGCACCGAAAGCCAGGCTAGTGCGCTGGAAGAGACCGCCGCCAGCATGGAAGAGCTCAACTCGGCTGTCAAACAAAACGCCGACAACGCCTCCCAGGCCAACCAGTTGGCCATGAACGCCTCCACGGTAGCCGTACAAGGCGGAGAAGTGGTGGGCCAGGTGGTAGAGACGATGAAAGAAATCAACGACTCCAGCCGCAAGATAAGCGACATCATCAGCGTCATCGACGGCATCGCCTTCCAGACCAACATCCTGGCGCTTAATGCCGCGGTGGAAGCCGCGCGTGCAGGTGAACAAGGCCGAGGCTTTGCCGTAGTGGCATCGGAAGTGCGCAGCCTGGCAGGACGCAGTGCCGAAGCCGCCAAAGAAATCAAAACCCTCATCAGCGCCAGCGTGGAGCGGGTAGAGCAGGGCACCGCCCTGGTGGACAAGGCTGGCGTCACCATGACCGAAGTGGTAACCAGCATCCGCCGGGTCACCGACATCATGGGCGAGATCAGCGCGGCCAGCAACGAACAAAGTGCAGGGGTGAGCCAAGTGGGCGAAGCCATCACGCAGATGGACCAAGTGACACAGCAAAACGCCGCACTGGTGGAAGAGATGGCGGCGGCTGCCAGCAGCCTCAAGAGCCAGGCCGGTGACTTGGTGCAAACGGTGGCGGTGTTCAAGCTCTCGGCGGCCGACCAAGGTGCCAGCCATGCGCCCAAGCCCCAGGCCGCCTAACCCAAGAGCGCCAGCACCTTGGGCTACAAACCCGCCCCTGCCAGACCTGCTGCCAAACTGGCAATCGCATCGCCCAAACCTACTCCCAGGCCAGCGGCCGCTCCGGCTGTGTTGGCGGTGGCAGCACCCAAGGCAAGTACTAAAGTTACCCCGGCCGGTGGCGACGAAGATTGGGAGACATTTTAAGCCCAATGGGCCTGTAACGCCCATGGATATTGCGCGAGCAGCTCCTGAATAAATAGCATTTTGCATTTCGAAAAAGCGCTCTTGTCCCTCGCGGGCCAAGGCGCTTTTTTGCTTGGCAGGCATGTTGCGGAACGTGGACGTATTCCAGAAACGGCGCCAGGTGCCGATATCAACACTACGCCGTCCGTTCATCCGCCAACCGGTCCTTCGGTTTCATCCACCCCCACTATCCAAAAGACGCCATGAGCCTCAATCAATTCGGCATCCGCGCGCGCATCACTGTTGGGCTCGCCGCCATTCTCTTGCTTGCCGTGCTCAGTGCGGCCAACTCCCTGTACCAAAACATCTCGGTCAAATACGAAGCGGGCGAGGTGGCGACCTCCTGGATCCCGGCCATCGAGAACTTGGGCCACATGAAGAGTTTTTTGTCCGAACACTCGCTGGTCACCAATGACCGCTTGGCCGTTCAGGGAAGTCTGGACGCTGTGGGCTTTCAAAAGAAGATTGAAGAGCTGGAATCGAGCCTGGCCAAAGCTACCGAGATTTATGCCGCCACGCTGCTGACCTACTCGGACGAAAACTCCGCCCAAGGCAATGCCGAGAAGGCGCTGTACGCCGACTACCAGGCCAAGCGGGATGCCTACTTTGACGTCGCCAAGGCCAGTACCAAAGCGGTGGAAGACGCCATGGGCGATGACAACGTGCTGCTTTTGGTGCGCCAGGAATACGCCAACAAAGGGCCCGCAACCTTTCGTCAGGCCCACGATGCCATGGAAGCCATTCTCCAGTTCAACCTGAAGGGCACCGCAGAAGCAGCCACCGCCGTGGCCGACAAAGTCAACGCCGCGGAGAACACCATGCTGGTGGCACTGCTCGTGAGCCTGGTGGTGGGGGGCGCGTTGATTTGGTTGATTCCCCGCAGCGTCATTGAACCAGTCAAGCAGGCGGTAGCGGTGGCCCAAAGCATTGCGGAAGGTGACCTCACCCGCCGTGTGCAGGTGCAGGGCAAAGACGAATTGGGCCAGCTCCTGGCGAGCTTGGACCGCATGCAAACCCAGCTCGTGCAAGTGGTCTCCAACGTACGCAGCGGCTCCGAATCGGTGGCCACCGCCAGCGCCGAAATCGCCCAAGGCAACCACGACCTCAGCGCCCGCACCGAACAACAAGCCAGCGCCCTGGAAGAAACCGCCGCCAGCATGGAAGAGCTGGGCTCCACCGTCAAACAAAACGCGGACTCTGCACGCGAAGCGAATCAGTTGGCCATGAACGCGTCGACGGTGGCGGTACAAGGCGGAGAAGTGGTGGGCCAAGTCGTGGAAACCATGAAAGGCATCAACGAATCCAGCCGCAAGATCGCCGACATCATCAGCGTCATCGACGGCATCGCCTTCCAGACCAACATCCTGGCCCTCAACGCCGCCGTAGAAGCCGCCCGGGCTGGAGAACAGGGACGCGGCTTTGCGGTGGTAGCCAGCGAAGTACGCAGCCTGGCTGGACGATCCGCAGAAGCCGCCAAAGAAATCAAAACCCTCATTGGCACCAGCGTAGAGCGGGTTGAACAAGGCACGGCCCTGGTAGACAAAGCTGGCACCACCATGACCGAAGTCGTCAGCAGCATCCGGCGGGTGACCGACATCATGGGGGAAATCTCAGCGGCCAGCAGTGAGCAAAGCGCAGGAGTCGCCCAAGTGGGAGAAGCCGTAACGCAGATGGACCAGGCCACGCAGCAGAACGCGGCGCTGGTGGAAGAAATGGCGGCGGCGGCGAGCAGCCTGAAGAGCCAGGCCAGTGATTTGGTACAGGTGGTGGCAACCTTCAAATTGGCGTAAGCTGGCGCGGTCTTGGCGGAGACACAACCACAAGCACGGAGGTGCATATGAAGCTGCGAAACCAGGTACTGGGTTTGGGTTTACTGGGGGTGGTAATGACTGCGTTGGTGGGTGGGGCGGGCCTCATCAACGCCAGCAAACTGTCGGACGCGTTTGATCAATCCATCAACGTGAGTCTGGCTCTCAGTAAGAGCCAGGAGGCGGACATGATGCACGACGCCATCCGCGGCGATGTGCTGCTGACCCTGCTGGCCGCGCAAAAGAACGACGCTGCAGGTATGGCGGAAGCAGAAAAAGGACTCAAGGAGCACGCAGAAAATTTCATGGCCAATATGATGGCCATACAGTCTTTGCCTATTTCTGAAGAGGTTCGTGGCCATGTTGCCAAGTCGGTGCCCTTGGTCAAAGCGTATGTAGATTCCGCAGGAAGCATCCAAATGCTGGCACGCAATGATTTGACGGCTGCAGAGCAGGAGGCCCCGAAGTTCCAGAAAGCCTTTGCCGATCTCGAGGTAGCCCTGGAGGCGCAAAGCGAAGCAGTCGCACAAAACGTAGAGAGTTTCAGTATTGATGTGCATCGGCTTGCGGTGACTGCAAAAATAATTGTGGGTACCGGATTGGCAGTGGCCGCGGCCCTGTTGGTGGTGGTGTCCTTGTGGTTGGCGCGTTTGTTGTCGGCGCCGCTGGTTGTGGCGGTGGATATGGCCGACCGGCTGGCCGATGGCGACCTGACGGCCAGTGTCCGCCCAGTGGGCAACGAAGAAACCCAGCACCTGATGGTTGCGCTGGACCGCATGCAGACCCATATTGCAGGCATCGTGCGGCTGGTGCAGCAGGGGGCACAAAGCGTGTCATCCGCCAGTGCCGAAATCGCCCAGGGCAACAACGACCTGAGCGCGCGCACCGAGCAACAAGCCAGCGCGCTGGAGCAGACCGCTGCCAGCATGGAAGAACTCAATTCCACCGTACAACAAAATGCAGACAACGCCCGCCAAGCCAATCAACTGGCGGTGGATGCCTCTGCCGTTGCAGCCCAGGGCGGTGATGTGGTGGGGCAAGTGGTGGAGACCATGAAGGGGATCAACGAGGCCTCGCGCAAGATTGGCGACATCATCAGCGTCATCGATGGCATCGCCTTCCAGACCAATATTTTGGCGCTGAACGCAGCCGTTGAAGCCGCGCGTGCCGGTGAACAAGGCCGCGGCTTTGCGGTGGTGGCCAGCGAAGTGCGGTCACTCGCGGGCCGCAGTGCCGAAGCCGCCAAAGAAATCAAAACCCTCATCAACGACAGTGTGGCCCGTGTGGAGCAAGGCACTGCCTTGGTCGATAAAGCGGGCTCCACCATGACGGAGGTGGTGGGCAGCATCCGCCGCGTCACCGAAATCATGGGCGAGATCAGTGCCTCCAGCGTGGAACAAAGCACGGGCGTGGCCCAAGTGGGCGAAGCTGTAGGGCAGATGGACCAAAGCACCCAGCAAAACGCGGCCTTGGTGGAAGAGATGGCCGCGGCGGCCAGCAGCCTCAAGAGCCAGGCGAATGAATTGGTGCAGGCGGTAGCGGTGTTCCGGCTAGAGACTAGATAGCAAGCATTGCTCTAGCGTATTTGAAGACGCATCAACTCCTGGACCTTTGGATTAGGGTTTTCCCTTGAAGCAGGCACTTGGGATGTAGATACATTTCATTTCGAATAGATTAAGCGAATTTATTTAATGGGGTGACCGTAAGGAAAGTCCAGTTCTGCCGCAGCTATAAATCAACTCGAAATACGTACACAGGAGAAGAATATGGGCGTTGGAAACACCGGTTCTGGCATGGCTTTGCGAAGCAAGTTGTTACTGAGCTTTGGCGTGCTGGTAGCACTGTTAATGGCTCTTGCGGTTACCGCGATCTATAGCCTGACCGGGGCACAACAAGAGTACAAAGCATTTGCCAGTGAAACCACGGCGCGCAAAGATTTGGTCTGGGGCGCCCGGGCGGCCTCCGGGTTGCGGGCAGTCGCCGTGCGCAATATGGTGTTGGCGACTACACCCGAAACACTGGCAGCCAATAAGCGGCTTGCAGAAGAGCAGCACCAAATCATGACTGAGCGTATGGCCAAGCTCAAAGAGCGTGTGGCAAAGCCCAGCGCGACAACGGAAGAAAGAGCGCTTTTTGCCAAGCTTGATGCGGTTGAAGTCAAGTACGCACCGGTTGCTCTGGCCATAGTTCAACTTGCGGCGGATGGCAACAAAGAAGGGGCGACGACAAAAATCACCAACGACTGTCAACCCCTCCTCGACGCGCTGTCGCAGGCCGCTCGCGAGTATGTGGAATACATGACGCAACATGCGGACGAAGATGTACAGCGGGCGGGTGAGCAGTATGCCGATAGCCGGTTGCTGTTGATCAGCATTTGTGGCGTCGGCTTGGCATTGGCAGGCATCCTCGCTTTTGTGGTGACGCGTCAGGTCATCGGAGCTTTGGGGGCAGAACCCGCAGCTTTGGCGCACATGGTGGGCCGTGTAGCTGAGGGCGACCTGAGTGCTGATTTGCGTGTTGCAGACGGTGATTCCACCAGTGTGCTAGCAGCTGTAGCACGGATGCAAGCCGGTCTGGTGTCCGTGGTCTCCAAGGTGCGCAGTGGCTCCGAGTCGGTAGCCAACGCCAGCGCCGAGATTGCGCAGGGCAACAACGACCTGAGTGCGCGCACCGAGCAACAAGCGAGCGCACTGGAAGAGACTGCTGCCAGCATGGAGGAGCTCAACGCCACAGTGAAGCAAAACGCAGACAACGCGCGTCAGGCCAACCAGTTGGCAGCGAATGCCTCGACAGTTGCGGTACAAGGCGGAGAAGTGGTGGGCCAGGTGGTAGAGACGATGAAAGAAATCAACGATTCCAGCCGCAAAATCAGCGACATCATCAGCGTCATCGACGGCATCGCCTTTCAGACCAACATCCTGGCGCTTAATGCAGCGGTGGAAGCCGCGCGTGCAGGTGAACAAGGCCGTGGCTTTGCGGTGGTCGCCAGCGAAGTGCGCAGCCTGGCAGGACGCAGTGCCGAAGCCGCCAAAGAAATCAAAACCCTCATCAACGCCAGCGTGGAGCGGGTAGAGCAAGGCACCGCCCTCGTGGACAAGGCCGGAGTCACCATGACCGAAGTGGTAACCAGCATCCGCCGGGTGACCGACATCATGGGCGAGATCAGCGCGGCCAGCAACGAACAAAGCGCGGGCGTGAGCCAAGTGGGCGAAGCCATCACCCAGATGGACCAAGTGACACAGCAAAACGCAGCGCTGGTGGAGCAGATGGCAGCAGCGGCCAGCAGCCTCAAGAGCCAGGCAGGCGACCTGGTGCAAACGGTGGCGGTGTTCAAGCTCTCGGCGGCCGACCAGGGGGCCAGCCATGCGCCCAAGCCCCAGGCCGCCAAACCCAAGAGCGCCAGCACCTTGGGCTACAAACCCGCCCCTGCCAGACCTGCTGCCAAAGCAGCCATTGCTGCGCCCAAACCATCTCCCAAGCCGGCTGCCGCCCCCGCCGTGTTGGCGGTGGCAGCGCCCAAGACCAGCACCAAGGTCACCCCGGCCGGTGGAGATGACGATTGGGAGACGTTTTAAGCCAAATGAGCCTTTTGCGCCCATGGATATTGCGCGAGCAGCTATCAATTAAATAGCAATAAAAACGGGGCCTTTGAGGCCCCGTTTTCTTGGCGCGTCCTGCAGTTAGCCTATACCCCGCGCGCCCGGTCGGTGCGGAATTGTTGGATGAAGGCGCCAAAGCGGCCGGCGTCCAGCGCGTCGCGCACTTCCTGCATCAGGTTCAGGTAGTAGTGCAGGTTGTGCACGCTGGCCAGCATGGGGCCCAGCATCTCGCCGCAGCGGTCCAAGTGGTGCAGGTAGGCGCGGCTAAAGCCTTCGCGTCCGCCGTCAGCCCATGAAACGCCCGATGAACCAGCACAGGCGTAGCAGGTGCAGGTCACGTCCAGCGGCTGCTCGTCGCTCTTGTGGCGGGCGTTGCGGATTTTCAGGTCGCCGTAGCGGCTAAACAGGGTGCCATTGCGCGCGTTGCGGGTGGGCATCACGCAGTCGAACATGTCGATGCCGTTTTGCACCCCGGCAATCAGGTCTTCGGGTGTGCCCACGCCCATCAGGTAGTGCGGCTTGTGCTTGGGCAACTTGGGGCCGATGTGTTTCAGGACGCGCATCATGTCCTCTTTGGGCTCGCCGACCGACAGGCCGCCGACCGCAATGCCGGGGAAGTCCAGCGCTTCCAGGCCCGCCAGCGATTCATCGCGCAAGTGCTCAAACATGCCGCCTTGCACGATGCCGAATAGCGCGTTGGGGTTGTTCAGCCGGGCAAACTCGTCCTGGCAACGCTTGGCCCAGCGCAGGCTCAGCTCCATGGAGCTGCGCGCTTCACGCTCGGTGGTGATCTGGCCCTTGGTTTTGGGCTCCACTGACAGGTAAGGCGTGCATTCGTCGAACTGCATCACGATGTCGGAGTTCAGCGTGGTCTGGATCTGCATGCTGATCTCGGGCGTGAGGAACAGCTTGTCGCCGTTGACGGGCGAGGCGAACTTCACGCCTTCTTCCGAAATCTTGCGCATCTCGCCCAGGCTCCAGACTTGGAAGCCGCCCGAGTCGGTCAGGATGGGCTTGTCCCATTTCTCGAACTGGTGCAGGCCGCCGAACTTTTGCACCACGTCCAGACCCGGGCGCATCCACAGGTGGAAGGTGTTGCCCAGAATGATTTGGGCGTTCATGTCGTGCAGGCTGCGCGGCATCACACCTTTGACCGTGCCGTAGGTGCCCACGGGCATGAAGATGGGGGTTTCGACTACGCCGTGGTTCAGCGTGAGGCGGCCGCGGCGGGCGTGGCTGCCGAGGTAGCTGCCATCGGCGGCAGCGGGGTCGTTGTTCAAAAGTTCAAATTTCAGCATGGCCCTATTGTCCGTGATGGCCCACCAGCTTGCCTCAGGCCTGCACCACGCGGTTGCGGCCTCGGGCTTTGGCCGTGTAGCAGGCTGAGTCAATGCGGCTGAAGCTGGCCTGCGGCGTCAGGTCCAGGTCCCAACGCATGCAGTCCACCCCAATGCTGGCGGTGACCGGAATGCGATGTTCGTCCCATTGCAGCGGTGTTTCTGCCAGGGTTCGGCGCAGGGTCTGCGCCAGTTGCATGGCCTCTTCTGCGTTGGTGTCTGGCAGCAGCACGGCGAATTCTTCGCCGCCGATGCGAGCCACCATGTCGCTGGAGCGTTTGAATAACTCACCCGTCAGGCGCGCCACCTGCTGCAGGCAGGCGTCGCCGGCCAAGTGGCCGTAGGTGTCGTTGATGCGTTTGAAGTGGTCCAGGTCCACCACCATGAGTGCCAAATTTCCCTGCTGGCGGGCAGCCAGCCGCCAGTGCGTTCGGAATGTGCTGTCGTACTCGCGCCGGTTGGCCAGGCCGGTCAACGCGTCCAAACGCGAGAGGCGCTCCACCTCGGTGCGGCTGGTGAGCAGGGCATGCTCGATGGCCATTTGGGTGTCGTATTCGGCCGCGCGCCGCCGGATGTGGGTGAGCTGGTAAATAAAGTTCACGGCCAGCACCGCACACACCGGCCACAAGGCGGGCACTGCTACTGCAAAGTACAGCAGCGCTGGTACCTGCAAAAGCACCACCACCCACAGCGCCTGGCGCTTGTGCAGCGAGTAGGTTTCACACCCTGCTGAGCTGAAGGCGATGGTGGACACCGCTGCCACCAGAAAAGCTGTGCTCAGGCCTTGCTCCAGGTGGCCCACCGCCAGGAAAAACAGGCACCACAGCACGCAGCCCACATTCACCAGGGTCCAGTGGCGCCACCACCAAGTGTCTGAGGCCTGCACATTGCTGCTGTCTTGTGGCGGCGTGTGGACCCAGCGCAGATACCAGAGCACGCCGTACAAGGCAAATACCGCAGCCATCGCGCTGCCGTAATGCGGGAAGTAGCCACCCACCCATGCGGTGATGGCCAGGGCAATGCCATAAAAAATGGTGCCCGGCAGTGCGCGCTGGTAGAGGTCGGCAGCGGCCCGTTGGCGGCGGTATTGCGCCAAACTTGGGGGCGCCTGGTGCATGAGTTCTTGGATATCCGCCATGCCACCACGTTAGCGGAAAAACACCGCCTGCTGGCCTCCAAAATCTCAGTAGAAACCCCGCGTAGAGCCCATGGGTCCTGCGCAATCGGGCTCAGATGTCACACGTCTGTCATGCCCGGCCGCTACCGTCGCCACCGGCGCGCACCGCTGCCGTCCTCCCGCCTGACTACCCTGCCGTTCCCTCCATGAGAGTTTCCATGCCGTCCTTATCCACCCTGGTGTCTTCCTTGACCCTGCTGGCCTGTGTGGGCGTAGCCGCCCAAGCCCCGGCCACGGGCCCCTATTTCAACCGCGTGGCCACCTTTGAGGCACACCGCAATGTGCCTGCCGGGCGCAATGTGAGCAAAAAGTCGGTGGCGGAGATCGTCGCAGTCAGCGCAGATGGCATGACGCTCGCCTACACCGATGGCGAGCAAATGGGCATTGGCTTGATCGACATTCGCAACCCTGCGCAGCCCAAGCCTGCGGGTTTCTTACCGGTCGAAGGCGAGCCCACCTCGGTGACGATTGCGCATGGCAAAGTGTTGGCGGCGGTGAACTCCACCAAAGACTTCACCCAGCCCACCGGCCATCTGGCAGTGTTTGACCTGGCCAGCCGCAAGGCCCAAGGGACTTGCCCCTTGTTCGGCCAGCCCGATTCGATTGCCCTGGACAAGGGCGGGCGTCACGCGGTCATCGTGATGGAAAACGAGCGGGACGAGAAACTCAACAAAGGCGCGATCCCCCAACTGCCGGGTGGCAACCTCACCATCATTCCCCTGAGCGCGACTGGCATGCCGGATTGCACCCGCTCACACCCCGTGGCCTTGAACGGCTTGGCTGAGATTGCCCCGGACGACGCTGAGCCTGAATTGGTCAAGGTCAACGCCCAAGGCATTGCGGTGGTGACCCTGCAAGAGAACAACCACATCGTGCTGGTGGACGTGGCCAAGCGCCAGGTCATCAAGCACTTCTCTGCGGGCACGGTAGACCTGAAAGACATTGACCGCACCCGCGACGGCATCATCAACCCCAGCGATTCGGCCAAAGGCCTGCTGCGCGAACCCGATGCCGTGGCTTGGCTGGACAACACGCGTTTTGTGACCGCCAACGAGGGGGACTACAAAGGCGGCTCGCGCAGCATCTCCATCTTCAACACCGATGGCAAGGTGGAGTGGGACAGCGGCAACTTTTTGGACCATGAAGCCATTCGCCTGGGCCACTACCCCGAGAGCCGATCGGCCGCCAAGGGCAACGAGCCCGAAGGCGTAGAGGTCGGCGTGTTTGGCAAAGACACCTTGATTTTTGTCGGCTCTGAGCGCTCCTCGCTGGTCACCGTCTGGCGTGATCGCGGCGCGGGCCAGGCGCCTGAGCACCTGCAATCGCTGCCCGCCGGCAGCGGCCCCGAAGGACTGACCGCCATACCCCAGCGTGGCTTGTTGGTGGTAGCCAGTGAGAACGATGGCGCTGCCCGCTCCAGCGTCATGATTTACCAGCGCGGTGCTGTGGCGCCCGCATACCCCACGTTGATGTCCAGCGACTCGCCTGCAGGCCCGCCCATCCCCTGGGGCGCAATTTCGGGCACCGCAGCCGACCGCACGCAAGCCGGGCGTCTGTTTGCCGTGACCGACAGCGTGTATGCCACCACCCGCATCCTGCAGGTCGACACCAACTTCACGCCCGCCTTGATCTCCAATGCCATGACGGTGACCAAAGACGGCAAGCCCGTGGGGTATGACGGTGAGGGTATTGCCCAGCGTGCTGATGGTGGCTTTTGGTTGGCCTCGGAGGGTGACCCTGACAAAAAGCCGATGGCCCTGCGCAACATGTTGCTGCGCCTGAATGCCAAGGCTGAGGTGCAAGAAGAAATTGAGCTGCCTGAGGTGCTGGCACGCCACGCCACCCGTTTTGGTTTTGAAGGTGTAACCACCACCGGCAGCGGTGACCAGGAGGTGGTGTGGCTGGCCGTGCAGCGCGGGTGGAAGGATGACCCCAAGGGTTTCACCAAGATATTGCGCTACACCCCGGCCAGCAAGACCTGGGGCGTGTTCCTTTACCCGCTGGAAGCCACCCAGGCCGAGGGCGGCTGGGTCGGCCTGTCAGAAATCACGGCCGTCGGACCGGACAGCTTTGTCGTGGTCGAGCGTGACAACCAGTTTGGTGACCAGGCGCTCAAGACCCTGCACAGCTTCTCGGTGGCGGGCTTGACGCCCGCTGCACCCGGTGATGCCAAGGTCCCGGTGGTCGCCAAGCGCCTGCTGCGCAACCTGGTGCCCGACCTGCAAAAGCCGCACGGCTATGTGCTGGACAAGGTCGAGAGCTTTGCCGTGGACAGCGCTGGCCAGGCCTTTGCCATTACCGACAACGATGGCGTGGATGGCTCCAATGGCGAGACGCAACTGCTGCGCCTTGGTGTCCTACCGGGTCTTAAGTAGTCAATCGGTCTGCCGTTTCAGCAGCATGGCATCGCCATAGCTGAAGAAACGGTAGCCCCGCGCAATGGCCTCGCGGTACAGGCCCATCACGTGTGCGTAGCCGGTGAAGGCACTCACCAGCATCATCAGGCTGCTCTTGGGCAGGTGGAAGTTGGTCACCAGCACATCCACCAACTTGAACTCAAATCCGGGCGTGATGAAGATGGTGGTGTCGCCACTGGCAATGCCGGTTTGGGCCCAACTCTCCAGCGTACGCACGCTGGTCGTGCCCACCGCGACGATGCGGCCACCGCGCGCCTTGCAGGCGGCAATGGCTTCTTGCGTTTCGGGCGGTACGTTGTACCACTCGCTGTGCATCTGGTGCTCGGCCAGGTTTTCGGTCTTCACCGGCTGGAAGGTGCCCGCACCCACATGCAGGGTGACATGCGCACGCTGCACGCCCATCGCGTCCAGCTGCGCAAACACGCCCTCGTCAAAGTGCAGGGCGGCCGTTGGGGCAGCGACTGCACCGGGATTTTTAGCGAACACGGTCTGGTAACGCTGCACGTCTTCGGGCGAATCGCTGTGGGTGATGTAGGGCGGCAGCGGCACATGGCCGTGGCGCTCCATCAGCGTGTAGGGGTCATCCCCCCGGTCATTGCTCAGCACAAAGCGGTAAATCGGCCCATCGACATTCGGCCAGCGGCCCAGCAGGGTGGCGCAAAGGCCGTCGTCCTGGCCGGGGGCGCAGACCATCTTGATCGTCGCGCCCACCTCCGGTTTTTTGCTGACCCGCATATGGGCCGCCACCTGGTTGCCGCCCAGCACGCGTTCAATCAGCAGTTCCACCTTGCCACCAGTGGCTTTTTCGCCAAACAGGCGGGCGTTGATGACCTTGGTGTCGTTGAAGACCATGAGGTCACCGGCCTTCAGCAGGCTGGGCAGGTCTTTGAAACTGCGGTCCACCGACGTGGCCCCCGTACCGTCCAGCAGGCGGGAGCCCGAGCGTTCGGCGGCCGGGTGTTGGGCAATCAGGGCTTCGGGGAGTTCAAAGTCAAAGTCGCTCAGGGAGAAGGCACGCTCGGTGCCGGGAAAGAAAGCTTGCATGGTGCTTGAGGGCCGGACAGGCCCGTTCCAAGGGAAAAAGACAGGGCAGAATTGTCCCATGCCCAAGAAGCCCGCCCCCCGCACCGATGACGCCGCCCAGGACGGCGCGGCGGGTAGCGCGGTCGCCACCAAATCCGCCGCGCAAAAGGCGCTGGAAAAACTGGGCCTGAAGCGCGATATCGACCTGGCCCTGCACCTGCCGCTGCGCTACGAGGACGAGACCCGCATCGTCACGCTGGCCGAAGTGCGCGAGGGCCAGCAGGCGCAGATTGAGGCGGTGGTGACGCACCAGGAGGTGACGTTTCGCCCACGCCGCCAGCTCATCGTCACGGTGGACGACGGCTCGGACACCTGCACCCTGCGCTTTTTCAGCTTTTATGGTTCGCAGCAAAAAGCACTGGCAGTGGGCAACCGCATCCGGGTGCGCGGCGAGGTCAAGGGCGGCTTTCTGGGCCGCACCATGCTGCATCCCAGCTTTCGGGCTGCTGGTGGCAGCTTGCCCACGGCGCTCACCCCCATCTACCCCACGGTAGCGGGCCTGCCCCAGCCTTACTTGCGCAAGGCCGTGCTCTCGGGGCTGGCGCGGGCCGACTTGAGCGATACTTTTGCGCCCGGTGATCTGGAGGTGCTTAGGCATGGAATTGGCCACCAGCCCTTGTGGACACTGCGCGACGCGCTACAGTTTTTGCACCATCCCACGCCCGATGTGTCGCTGGACACGCTGATGGACCACAGCCACCCGGCCTGGCAGCGCCTGAAGGCCGAGGAGCTACTGGCCCAGCAAATCAGCCAGTTGCAGAGCCGGCGTGAGCGCGCGGCGCTGCGTGCGCCGCGACTGCAGGGCGGCGTGGGGCAGACCCTGCATGCCCGCCTGCTGGCGGCCTTGCCCTTTGGCTTGACGAACGCGCAGCAACGCGTGGGCGCAGAGATTGCCAAGGACATGGCGCGTCCCATTCCCATGCACCGCTTGCTGCAGGGCGATGTGGGCGCGGGCAAAACGGTGGTGGCGGCCTTGGCGGCTGCCATTTGCATGGATGCGGGCTGGCAATGCGCCCTGATGGCGCCCACCGAAATTTTGGCCGAGCAGCACTTCCGCAAGCTGTTGGGCTGGCTGGAGCCGCTGGGTATCACCACAGCTTGGCTCACTGGCACGCAGAAGACCAAGGAGCGTCGCGCCATGCTGGCCCTCATTGAGAGCGGCGAGGCGCAGCTGGTGGTGGGCACCCACGCCATCATCCAGGACAAGGTGAAGTTCAAAAACCTGGCACTTGCCATCATCGACGAACAGCACCGCTTTGGCGTGGCCCAACGCCTGGCACTGCGCAAGAAGATGACGGCCATCGAAGGCGAGCATGAGAAGGGGGCCGAGCCCCATCTGCTCATGATGACCGCCACGCCGATTCCGCGCACATTGGCCATGAGTTACTACGCCGATCTGGATGTTTCCACGCTCGACGAGCTGCCCCCGGGGCGCACGCCCATCGTGACCAAGGTGGTGAACGACCACCGACGCGACGAGGTGATCGAGCGCATCCGCGGCCAGATTGCCGAGGGGCGGCAGGTCTACTGGGTCTGCCCGCTGATTGAAGAGAGTGAGGCGCTGGACCTGAGCAACGCCACGCAAACCCATGCCGACCTGGCCGAAGCCTTGCAGGGCGCCACCCGCGCGGATGGCCAATCCGTGCTGATTGGCCTGCTGCACTCGCGCATGCATGCCGACGACAAAAAGGCCGTGATGGGCGCGTTTACTGCCGGGCTCATGTCGGTGCTGGTCAGCACCACAGTCATCGAGGTGGGCGTGGACGTGCCCAACGCTTCACTGATGGTGATTGAACATGCCGAGCGTTTTGGCCTGAGCCAGTTGCACCAGCTGCGCGGCCGGGTAGGGCGGGGTGCGGCGGCATCGGCCTGCGTGCTGCTGTACTCCACGGGGGATGCGCCGCGTTTGGGCGAGGCCGCGCGCGAGCGCCTGCGCGCCATGGCCGAGACCAACGACGGCTTCGAGATCGCACGGCGTGACCTGGAGATACGTGGGCCCGGAGAGTTCTTGGGTGCGCGCCAGAGCGGCGAGGCCATGCTGCGCTTTGCCGACCTGGCGCAGGACACGGACCTGTTGGCGTGGGCGCGGGCCGAGGCCCCCATGCTGCTGGACCGCCACCCCCACCTGGCCCACAAGCACGTGGCGCGCTGGCTGGGCGGCAAGGCGGAATTTCTCAAAGCCTGAGTGTGCCTGGCGTGTTAAAGCTCCGCACCAGTCCACGCTGGGCTGGTTTTGAGGTCAAAATGGTGCTTTGCGCCCGTCCCTTGTGCGCGAATAGCTCCTGAATTTATAGCAACAAAGCTTGTCTAGAAAGCGCTGACATGTTGGTTACCCCCGTTTGTTTTGCGCAGCTTTGGCTGCCGCCCGTCCTGAGCGCGCCCCATGAATGACCATTGGTGGTGGATTGCCGGTTTGCTGACGCCGGTGGCGATCGCGGTACTGGGCTTTTACGCCTATGTGGAGTACCAAGCCCGCTTACTCAAAACCCGCTCGGGCCCAATTCCCGGCGGCCTGCGTTTCGAGGCCAACGGCTGGAGTGTGGAGGTACATCGCGCCGCGCAACAGGTCCAGGTGCAAACCCGCCAGGGGCACTACTCCCGCGTGCCTTTGGCGGGCGGGGCAGGACAGGAGCAGCGGGGGGCGGTGACGGCAGCCTTGTCCGCGCCGGGACTGAAGATCGAGGTGACGCGCACGGCACCCGCGGAGCCGGGAAAACCTCCCTTGCCCAAAGGAAGCTGTAGCGTGGTGTTTCGCGCCTCGGACGAAACCGCTTTTGCTGCCGCGGAAAAAGAAGGCGGTGAGCGCCATGTGCTGCGCCTTGAGGGCATTCCTGAGCCCGTGGCGGCCAATTTCCATCAGTTCGCGGGTCAGATCCGTGTGTGGGTGGACAAGCTGGACCACAACCTCGCCTCGCAAATGCAGCTGCGCCAACAGCGCGCGGAAGCCGAAGCCGCTTCCCAGGCACGTGCCGCCGCCCGTGCGCAAAAAGCAGCAGAACAACCGCCGCCGCCGGATTTGGAGCCGCAAGCCCAGATTGCCCATTGGCGCAAGGTCGCAGGGTTCAGTGGCACCAGTGAAGTGGGCTATACCGAGGACGGCAAGATTGACTGGTTCATCGACCTGGACCCGCGCGGGCGCGTCACCTTGCACGCAGACAAACGCACCATCCACACCACCTTGCTGGGCGCTACGGTCTCCACCTTGGCGGGTGAGCTGGAGGTAGGTGTGCGTGACGACTACTGGTCGGAGGCTGAGCCCGAGCTCAAGAGTTTTCGCCTCTTCAAGGGCGCGCACTCGGACGTGCGCCGTGCCTGGAAGGAGAGGCTGGAAGTCCTCTGCGACAAGCTGCGCAGCGGCGAGATCTCATCAGGCTGAGGCGGGCAGGGGCGGGTATAGTGGCCCGCTTTTCTTGCAGGGGGGCGATGCTGTCACTTTTACAAACACGCTGGCGTGCGCTGGCCGGCAATACGCGTGGCGTGCTGCTGGTGGTGCTGGCCATGGCCTGCTGGGCCGTGCTGGATGCGTGCAACAAGCGGCTCATGGCCACCGGCATACCGCCCAAAGAGGTACTTTTCTTGCAGGCCAGCGTAGTGCTGGCCATGCTGGCGCCGGTGGTGGCGTGGACGCGCGGGCGCATCGTCGCCACGCGCCAGCCGCGCATCCACTTGCTGCGGGCGGGGTTCATCGTCACCTCCGCCTGGTGCGCGGCCTATGCCGTGTCG
This sequence comes from Rhodoferax sp., assembly GCF_034519335.1. GTDB lineage: Bacteria > Pseudomonadota > Gammaproteobacteria > Burkholderiales > Burkholderiaceae_C > Allorhodoferax. The sequence continues at coordinate 44,781 of NZ_JAXHOL010000044.1, read as the reverse complement.
CACCTGCCGCTGGCTGAGGCCAGTGCCTACCTGATGACGGGCTCGCTGTTCATGTTGCCGCTGGGCGTATGGTTGTTGGGCGAGCAGCCGCACTGGCTGCGCTGGAGCGGCGTGCTGGTGGGGTTTGGTGGGGTGTTGGTCATCTTGCAGCCCGGGGCTGAGGCCTTTCACCCAGCAGCGTTGGTAGCGTTGTTCGGTGCCTTGATGGAATCGATGCTCGGTGTAGTGCTCAAGAAGTATTCAGGGCAAGAACATCCGATTGCCGTGTTGACCTGGAGCCAAGTGGCCTGCTGGCTGACCTTTGGCGTGTTCAGCGGTTTTGCGCTGCCCAGCGTGCCCATGGCACTGTGGTGGTTGCTCCCCGTGGTGGGCGTGGCAGCGGCCGGCATTTACCTGAGCTACTTTTTTGCCTACCGCGCGGGGGATGCCTCGGCGGTGGAGGCGGGCAGCTTTTCGCTGCTGCTGTTCAGCCCCACGCTGGGCTGGCTGGTGTTTGCCGAGACGCCGGATCTGGCCTTTTGGCTGGGGGCGGGCCTGTTGGTGTGTGGCATTGCGCTGGTGATTGTGGAACCCACCGGCCGGGTGAGAGGAGAATAGCGGCATGACCCTGACCGAACTCAAATACATCGTGGCCGTGGCGCGGGAGCGGCACTTTGGCAAGGCAGCAGACGCTTGCTTTGTGTCGCAGCCTACCTTGTCGGTGGCGGTGAAGAAGCTCGAAGAAGAGCTGGACGTGAAGCTCTTTGAGCGCAGCGCCAACGAAGTGACGGTGACGCCGCTGGGCGAAGAGATCGTGCGCCAGGCGCAAAGCGTGCTGGAGCAGGCGGCCAACATCAAGGACATCGCCAAGCGCGGCAAGGACCCGCTGGCCGGACCGCTCAAGCTCGGCGTGATCTACACCATTGCCCCCTATTTGCTGCCCGACCTGGTGCGCCAGGTCATCACCCACAGCCCGCAGATGCCGCTGGTGCTGCAGGAAAACTTCACCGTCAAGCTGCTGGAAATGCTGCGAACCGGAGAGATCGATTGCGCCATCCTGGCCGAGCCCTTTCCCGATACCGGGCTGGCCGTGGCGCCTTTGTACGACGAGCCATTTTTTGCCGCCGTACCTACCAGCCACGCGCTGGCGCAGCAGGGCAGTGTGACGGCTCAGGAGCTCAAGAGCGAAACCATGCTGCTGTTGGGCAATGGCCACTGCTTTCGCGACCACGTGCTGGAGGTGTGCCCCGAGTTCGCCCGCTTCTCCAGCGACGCCGAGGGCATCCGCAAGAGTTTTGAAGGCTCGTCGCTGGAGACCATCAAACACATGGTGGCCGCGGGCATGGGCATTACGCTGGTACCACGCCTCTCCGTGCCCAAAGAGGCCATGGAGCCCAAAAAGCGCAAGGGCGAAGAGCCCTTTGTGAAGTACCTGCCGGTGCAAGACGCCAAACCTGATGGCAGCCCGCTGCCGCCGCCCACGCGCCGCGTGGTGTTGGTGTGGCGGCGCAGTTTCACGCGCTACGAAGCCATTGCCGCGCTGCGCAATGCTGTCTATGGCTGCGAACTTCCGGGCGTCACCCGTTTGTCCTGATTTTTAAGCCAAAAAGACCTCTAGCACCCGTGGATGTTGCGCAAGCAGCTCCTATATTCGTAGCAATTCTGTGCCCTCCTTGTTCTCTACCAAACTCTCGTTGTACCTGGATCTGATCCGCTGGAACCGCCCTGCAGGCTGGCTGCTGCTGCTGTGGCCCACGCTCAGCGCCCTGTGGTTGGCAGCGGGCGGTTTTCCTGGCTGGCACCTGATTGCGGTGTTCACGCTGGGCACCATCCTGATGCGCAGCGCGGGCTGCTGCGTCAACGATGTGGCGGACCGTGAGTTCGACAAACACGTCAAGCGCACGGCCCAGCGCCCGGTCACCAGTGGGCGCATTGGCACGCGCGAGGCGCTGCTGGTGGGCGCCGTGCTGGCGCTGGCCGCGTTTGGGCTGGTGCTTACCACCAATGCGGTCACCATCGCGTGGTCGTTTGCCGCGCTGGCAGTGGCGTTGGTGTACCCCTACGCCAAGCGTTATGTCTCCATGCCGCAGGCGGTGCTGGGCGTGGCCTTCAGCTTTGGTATTCCCATGGCTTTTGCCGCTGTGCGAGGTGGCGACGCCTTCAGCCTTGCGGCGCTTGCCAGCGCGGTGCCCCTGCTGGCCTGGGCGCTGCTGGTCGGCAACCTGTTCTGGGTGCTGGCCTACGACACCGAATACGCCATGGTGGACCGCGACGACGACCTCAAGATCGGCATGAAAACCTCGGCCATCACGCTGGGCCGCTGGGATGTGCCGGCGGTGCTAACGTTCTACGTCGTTTACCTGGCCATTTGGTCCTGGCTGGTGCTGCCTGCGCTGGCGCGCCCCTGGGCCTGGTGGCTGGGCGTGGCGGTGGCGGGTGCCCAGGTGGTATGGCATGGAACGCTGATTGCCGATCGCGGGCGAGATGGCTGTTTCAAGGCTTTTCGCCTGAACCATTGGGTGGGATTGGCCGTGTTTGGTGGGGTGCTGTTCGGGGTTTAGGCGTGACGGTTTGCGGGCTTTGCGTTAGCATGAATCCACGCCAACGCTTGGAGCCCCGCTTCCATGAACGAGCCTGCCGCACAGGACCCCGATTCGATTGCACACTTGCGCGCGCGGCGCTTGCGGCAGATTTCCGGGCTGGTGTTTGCGGGTCTGTCGGTAGCCACCACAAGCTACGTGCTGGACCGCAACTGGTCCATCGTGTGGCTTCTGCTCCCGGGCATGGGCCTCATGCTTTGGTGCCTGTGGTTGAGCCATCGGGGCCGCACCGACATCGCCAACCTCCTCTTCCTCTTTTCGTTGACCAGTGTGGTGTGCGCGCTCACCTGGGTGAGCGAGGGCATCAAGGACGTGGCCTTGCTATCGTTTCCGGCCCTGCTGATCATGGCGGGTTTGCTTGTGCCGACCCGCGTGTTTTTTTTACTGCTGGGCAGCATGGTGGCGTATCTGGTGTTTCTGACTGTGGCCACCGAGGTGCTGCACTGGCGCAGCACCGGGTATGTGAGCCCTCCGCTAGAGCAGCTGCGGGACGTACTGACGATTCTGGTTGTCAGCGGGCTGGCCATTTGGCTGGTTTTGAGCGACCTGCAAAAAGCGCTGGCCAGCCTGCAGCTGCAAATCCTTCGCTACCGGGAGTCCCAGGAGCAGCTCACCTACCTCTCGCAACACGATGGATTGACGGGCCTGGCCAACCGCAGCCTGGGCCGTGAGCGGCTGGAGCGAGCGCTTGCGATGGCACGCCGCCAGGACCGGCGTGTGGCGGTCTTGTTCGTGGATCTGGACAACTTCAAGGTCATCAACGATTCCCTGGGCCATGCGGCAGGCGACGACTTTCTCAAGCAAGTGGCAGCCCGCTTGAACCAGACGCTGCGCAAGGCCGATGTGGTGGCGCGCCATGGCGGCGATGAGTTTGTCATTGGTCTGAGCGAGGCCGGCCAGGCGGACGATGTGGCGCGGGTAGCCGCTGGCCTATTGGCCCGTATGGAGGAGCCTTTTACGCTCAGGGACACCGAAGTGTCGACTTCGTGCTCGATTGGTATTGCCCTGTTCCCCGACGACGGGGGCGACTACGAAACGCTCATGCGCCAGGCCGACGTGGCGATGTACCGGGCCAAAGAGTCGGGCCGCAATGCGTTCCGGTTTTTTGATGCTGGCATGCAGGCCGATTTGCAGCACAACCTGCAGCTTGTGGCGAGTTTGCGCATTGCTTTGGCGCGCGAAGAGTTTGTGCTGCATTACCAGCCGGTGTTTGACCTGCACACCGGTGGCTTGGTGGGCGCGGAGGCCCTGATTCGCTGGCAACACCCTGAGCAGGGCTTGCTGATGCCGGGGCACTTTATTGCCGCTGCCGAGAAGGCTGGTGTGATTGTGGAAATGGGCGAATGGGTGCTGTTGCAGGCCTGCCAGCAGGCAGCGCAATGGCAGCGCGCCGGGGCGCCGCTGGTATTGGCGGTCAATTTGTCGCCGGTGCAGTTTCGCCGCGGCAATGTGGAGCAGGTGGTGGAAGAGGCCCTGCGCCGTTCGGGCCTGCCCGGGCACTGCCTGGAGCTGGAAATCACCGAGTCCACCCTGATCGAGGATACCGAGCGCTTTGTGGTTTCGTTGCAGCGCCTCAAGGCCTTAGGGGTGTCCATCGCGATTGACGACTTTGGCACCGGCTATTCCAACCTCGGGTACCTGCAGCGCTTTGCCGTGCACAAGCTCAAAATTGACCAGTCGTTTGTGAAAGGCATGCTCGACAGCGAACCGCAACACGCCATGGTGGCTGCCATTGTGCAAATGGCCAAGGGCTTGCGCCTTGTTTCGCATGCCGAGGGCATTGAGGAGGAACGTATCCGCGATGCGCTCCGTGCCCTGGGCTGCGAGCAGGGGCAGGGCTACTGGTTTGCCCGGCCCGAGCCCGCCAAAGTTTTTGGGCAGCGCCTCGTGCCAGTCGAAATGGCGTAAAAAAGCCCGCAACGCGGCGGGCTTGACAGGGCGGAGGCGGCGCTTATTTGGCGCTCAGGCACTCGCTCATGAATTTCTTGCGCTCGTCGCCCTTGAGATCTTTGGTCTTCGCGTCCGCGTTGCAGGTCTTCATCTTGCTTTGCTGGCTGGTGCCGGCGTCCGCTGCGGCGGCTGCAGGCTTGGCGCTCAGGCACTCGCTCATGAACTTTTTGCGCTCGTCGCCCTTGAGGTCCTTGGTTTTGGCGTCGGCATTGCAGGTTTTCATCTTGTTCTGCTGGGCGGTGGGGGCTTTGTCTTCAGCGGCGTGTGCACCGCCAACTGCCAGAGCCAGACCCAATGCCAGGAGGGAGACCAGTTGTTTCATCAGAAGTCCTATCAAAAAGATGGCAGCTCAGCCGCCGTTGCAGAAAAAACCCTAGCTGTAACAAGCATATAACGAAAAGTGCGCGTGTCCGTTGACGGCCATTCCCCGGGCTTTCCCGGGGCACCCGTAAAATCGCCCGATGCTCACCGTCAAACACGATCTCCTGCAGGCGCTGGCCGCTTGCCTGGAAAAACTCTCCCCCGGCGCAGGTGCCAAGGCCGCTTTTGAATCCCCCAAGGTGGCAGCGCATGGCGATTTCGCGACTACCGCGGCCATGCAGCTGGCCAAACCCCTGAAGATGAACCCCCGCCAGCTGGCCGAGACCCTGCGCGCTGACCTGTTGGCAACGCCCGTCTATGCGCAGTGGGTGCAAGACATTGATATTGCGGGCCCCGGCTTTATCAACATCCGTCTCAAGCCTGCAGCCAAACAAGCAGTGGTGCGTGAGGTGCTGGGTCAGGGCGCGCGCTTTGGTTACCAGCCGGAGAGTGGCAAGCCAGTCCTGGTGGAGTTTGTGTCCGCCAACCCGACCGGCCCCTTGCACGTGGGCCACGGCCGCCAGGCTGCGCTGGGCGACGCCATCAGCAACCTGTTTGCCAGCCAAGGCTACAAGGTGCACCGCGAGTTCTATTACAACGATGCGGGCGTGCAGATTGACACCCTGACCAAGAGCACCCAGTTGCGTGCCAAGGGCTTCAAGCCCGGCGATAGCTGCTGGCCGACTGACCCGGACAACCCGGAAAGCAAGGCCTTTTACAACGGGGACTACATTGCCGACATTGCCGAAGCGTTCAAAGCCAAGGCAACGATCAAGGCCGATGACCGCGAATTCACAGCCAATGGCGATGTGGACGATTACGACAACATCCGCCAGTTCGCCGTGGCCTACCTGCGCAATGAGCAGGACAAGGATTTGCAGGCCTTCAACCTCCACTTTGACCAGTACTACCTGGAGTCCAGCCTGTACACCAGCGGGCGCGTGGAAGCGGCAGTGAACAAGCTGGTCGCCAACGGCAAGACGTACGAGCAAGACGGCGCACTGTGGCTCAAGAGCACGGACTATGGCGACGACAAAGACCGTGTCATGCGCAAGAAGGATGGCAGCTACACCTACTTTGTGCCGGATGTGGCGTACCACATCGCCAAATGGGAGCGTGGTTTTGCCAAGGTCGTCAACATTCAGGGCACCGACCACCATGGCACCATCGCCCGTGTGCGCGCTGGCTTGCAAGCGGCCGATGTGGGCATTCCCCAAGGCTACCCCGACTACGTACTGCACACCATGGTGCGTGTGGTCAAGGGTGGCGAAGAGGTCAAGATCAGCAAGCGAGCGGGCAGCTATGTGACCTTGCGCGACCTGATCGAGTGGACCAGCAAGGACGCCGTGCGCTTCTTCCTGCTGAGCCGCAAGCCCGACACCGAGTACACCTTTGATGTGGACTTGGCCGTGGCCAAGAACAATGACAACCCGGTCTACTACGTGCAATACGCCCACGCGCGCATTTGCTCGGTGTTGGCGAGCTGGGGTGGTGATGTGGTCAGCTTGAAGGGCGTGGACCTGTCTGCTTTGGAGAGTCCGCAAGCGCAGGCTTTGATGCTGTTGTTGGCCAAGTTCCCCGAGATGCTGAGGGCTGCCACTGAAGATGAAGCACCGCACGATGTGACCTTCTACCTGCGCGAACTGGCTGCCAGTTACCACAGTTACTACGATGCCGAGCGCATCTTGGTGGACGAAGAAGCCGTGAAGCTGGCCCGCCTGGCATTGGTCGCAGCCACTGCGCAGGTGCTGCACAATGGCTTGGCGGTGTTGGGTGTGAGCGCTCCGCAAAAAATGTGAGACTTGGATGCCAGACCACTTGGGTATCCATGTGATCTGCCCCCTACTGATGAATTGAGAAAGCAGCACATGAAGTTTGAACGCGGCGGAACCATTGTGGGTTTCATTGTGGGCGTGGTGGTGGGCCTGGGCGCAGCCCTGGCCGTGGCGGTCTATGTCACCAAAGTGCCTGTGCCCTTCATGAACAAGAGCCAGAGCCGAAGTGCCGATCAGAACGAGGCCGAAGCCCAGAAGAACAAAAACTGGGACCCCAATGCCATTCTGTATGGCAAGAACCCGGCGCCTGCGGTACCGCCGGCCACTGTGCCAGCCTCTGCGGCGTCGTCGGCCAAAGGCAAGGTGGAGGCCAAAGTCGAAAGCAAGGTAGAGGCCAAATCCGATGCCAAGGCGGCCAAACCGGATGCCAAGGGTGAGGTCAAGCCTGCCGTGTCGGCAGATCCTTTGGGAGATCTTGCCAAAGCCAAAACCGCTGCGCCGGCAGACGCTGATGCGTTTGTCTACTTTGTGCAGGTGGGAGCCTTCCAGAAGGCGGAGGATGCTGAGAGCCACCGTGCCAAGCTGTCCTTGAGCGGCATCGAGACCAAGATTTCCGAGCGTGAACAGTCGGGCCGTCCGGTGTTCCGGGTGCGTGTGGGGCCCTTTGACAAGAAGGACGAGGCTGACAAAGCCAAGGAGAAGATGGACAAGGCCGGCATGGAGACCGCCTTGGTCCGTGTGCAGCGCTAAGCGCTGGCCGAAAAGGAACTTTCCCGGGTGGAGCCCTGTCCCACCAGCCTATTTACACAGTGAGATGGACATGAAACGACGCGAATTCACGCAGATCAGTACCAGCGCAGCCCTTGCTACGGCGACCTTGTGGGCTGGTTCCGCCCAGGCCCAAGCCAGCAAGCCCAAGGCTGGCACCGAATACCAGGTCTTGGATCCTCGTGCGCCCGTCGAGGCAGGTGCTGGCAAGATTGAGGTGGTGGAGTTCTTTTGGTACAACTGCCCGCATTGCAATGCGTTTGAGCCCACGCTGCAGGCCTGGATCGGTAAGCTGCCCAAAGACGTTGTGCTCCGCCGAGTTCCGGTGGCCTTCCAAGACAGTTTTGCGCCGCAACAGCGCTTGTATTTCACCTTGGAAGCCATGGGCCTGGTCGAGAAATTACACGCCAAGGTGTTTGCGGCCATCCACGTGGAGAAGAAGAACCTTGCCAGCGGCGAGGCGATTCTGGAGTGGGTAGCACAACAAGGCGTGGACAAAGCCAAGTTTGTGCAGCAGTACAACTCGTTCACCGTGGTGACCAAGGTCACCAAGGCCACGCAGCTCCAAAATGCCTACAAGGTCGAGGGCGTGCCGGCACTGGGTGTGGCCGGGCGCTACTACACGGATGGCTCCATGGCCGGCAATATGCAGCGTGCCCTGCAAGTGGTGGATGTGCTCGTAGCCGACGTTCGCGCGGGTCGCTAAGCCTTCGGTTTTTTCCGCCAAGAATGGCGCAAGCCCACAAAGTGCGGGGCTAGAATGGTTTGGCACCCATTCAACCTTTGTGGAGACTGTTCCCATGGCGCACCCAAAATTCCGGCTTGTCACCCGCAGCGACTTTGATGGCTTGGTGTGTGCGGTCCTGCTCAATGAGATGGACCTGATCGACGACATCAAGTTTGTTCACCCCAAAGACATGCAAGATGGCAAGGTGGAGGTGTCTGACCGTGACATCACCACCAACCTGCCATATGTGCCTGGGGTGCACTTGGCGTTTGACCACCACGAATCCGAAACGGTGCGCAACACCGGTGAGCGCCCCAACCACATCATCCTGCCCAACGCGGATTCAGCTGCGCGCGTGGTGTTTGACCACTACGGCGGCGCCAGCCGCTTTCCGGCACGCTTCCACGACATGATGGAAGCGGTGGACAAGGGCGATTCAGCCCGGTTCAGCCATGACGAAATCATGAACCCCACGGGCTGGGTGTTGCTGAACTACCTGATGGACTCGCGCACCGGCCTGGGCCGCTTCCGGGAGTTCCGAGTCAGCAATTACCAGTTGATGATGGACCTGATCCAGTATTGCCGTAACCACGGCATTGACGAGATCCTGCAACTGCCTGATGTGGTGGAGCGCGTGGAGCTGTATTTTGAGCACGCGGCCAAGGCCAAGGAGCAACTGCTGCGCTGTTCTACTGTGCATGGCAATTTGCTGGTGCTGGACCTGCGCAACGAAGACACCATCTTTGCGGTCAACCGCTTCATGGTCTACGCGCTGTTCCCGCAAACCAATATCTCCATCCACGTGTTGTGGGGCCTGCAAAAGCAAAACACTGTGTTTGCTACTGGCAAGTCCATTACCAACCGCAGCTCCAACACCAATGTGGGCGAGTTGATGCTGAGTTATGGCGGCGGTGGACATGCCAATGCAGGCACCTGTCAGGTGGAGAACGAGCGCGCTGCGGACGTCTTGCAGGCGCTGATCAACAAAATTAACGCGGACGGCTAAACCCGCCAAGGCACGAAATGCGCTGAGCGCTCGGTACAATGGCCGAAGCGCTTTTCGAGCAAGTTTCGTGCCTTTATGAAAAAACCCCTTTTGTCGGTGTCTTTGTGGCTGGTGATGGCCAGCGTGGCGGGCCACGCGTGGGCCGAAAAAGCCGATCGCAACAAGCCCATGAACGTGGAGGCCGATGCCCTGCGTTATGACGACCTGAAGCAGGTGAGCGTCTTTACGGGTAACGTGGTGCTGACCAAGGGCAGTATCACCATTCGCGGCGCCCAGCTGGAAGTGCGCCAAGACCCTGATGGCTACCAGTTTGGTGTCGTCACCGGTTCTGCCGCGACCCCTGCGTTTTTCCGCCAGAAGCGCGACGGGCTCGACGAATTCATTGAAGGTGATGGCGAAACCATCGAATACGACGGCCGGGCCGATACCGTGCGTTTCATCAAAAAAGCCCAGCTGCGCCGCTTTCGCGGTGCCACGCTGGCCGACGAGGTGACCGGCGCCAGCATCCTCTACGAGAACCTGAGTGACCGCTTCACCGTGGACGGCGCACCCAAGAGTGCGAGTGCACCAGCAGGCCGCGTGCGTGCCATGCTGACGCCCAAACCCGATACGCCTGTGCCCGCAGTACCCCAGCCCAGTCCTGCATTGCGTGCCACGCCACAACTTGAGAAAGCCGCCCAGTGAGCGCGCCCACCCAAGAAGCCGCGGACACCAGCACCGGGCGGCTGGAAGCCCGGCATTTGCAAAAGTCCTACGGCAAACGCCAGGTGGTCAAGGATGTATCGCTGGCCGTGCGCACCGGTGAAGTGGTGGGCCTCTTGGGTCCCAACGGCGCTGGCAAGACCACCTCGTTCTACATGATCGTGGGTCTGCTGCGTGCCAGCGCGGGCGACATCACCATCGACGGCCAGTCCATCGAACACATGCCCATCCACCGCCGTGCGCGCCTGGGGCTGGGTTATCTGCCGCAAGAGGCCTCGATATTCCGCAAGCTGAATGTCGAAGACAACGTGCGCGCCGTGCTGGAGCTGCAACGTGACGAGGCCGGCGAACCCCTTAAATCGGCTGAGATTGAAACGCGCCTCACCGCCTTGCTGCAAGACCTGCGTGTGGAACACCTGCGCGAGTCACCCTCGCTGGCCCTGTCGGGCGGTGAGCGCCGCCGTGTGGAGATCGCCCGGGCCCTGGCCACGCGGCCGCGTTTCATCCTGCTGGACGAGCCCTTTGCAGGTATTGACCCGATTGCGGTGATCGAGATCCAGCGCATCATCAATTTCCTCAAGGGCCGTGGCATTGGGGTGCTCATCACCGACCACAACGTACGCGAAACCCTGGGCATCTGCGACCACGCCTACATCATCAGCGACGGCCATGTGTTGGCACAAGGCACCCCTTCCGAGATCGTGAACAACGCCGATGTACGCCGTGTGTACTTGGGCGAGCACTTCAAGATGTGATGAAACAGGGGCTGTCTTTACGCGTTTCCCAACACCTGGCGCTCACGCCCCAGCTGCAGCAGTCCATCCGTCTGTTGCAGCTCTCCACGCTGGAGCTGAGCCAGGAGGTGGAGCAGATGCTGGACGAAAATCCGTTTCTGGAGCTGACCGAGGACCGGGCCGAGCGCGAGGACTTTGGGCTGAACACCGTGGATGCCACCGTTAGCGAGGGAGATCGCCTGTCGGAGAGCAGCGAAGCAGAGTATGCTCCTAATTCTGTAGCTGACTACGCAAGCTCCACAAGCGCTAGCAGCGCAAACGATGATGAAGCCACGCCGCTGAGCAGCAGCGACGAGCCCAACTGGGAAGGCGACGGCACCACCGAAATGACGGCGGACGACGGCGAATGGGGCGTGGACGCGAAAGCCAAGGCCAACAACCTGGGCGACGACGAAGAGAAGGATGCCACCGAGCTGGCGCGTTCCGCCGAATCGCTACAGGCCTTTTTGCACCGCCAGGCCCTGAGCCTGCGCACCAGTGCCACCGATGCTGCCGCGCTGCGCTTTCTGATTGAGTCGCTCAACGACGACGGCTATCTGGAAGACCCGCTGGAAGAACTGGCACGCAGCCTGAACCCTGGCGACGAGGAGCAGCTGCAAGACCTGGTGCACCACTTCACCGTGGCGCTTGGCCTGCTGCACAGCCTGGAACCCGTGGGCGTGGGCGCGCGCGACCTGGGCGAATGCCTGCGCCTGCAAGTGCGCCATTTGCTGATCCTTGCCGAGGAGGACGGCGAGGATGACAAGACCGAGGTGCTTCAGGTGGCGCTGGGCATTTGTGGCAAGCCCATGGACCTGCTGGCGCGGCGCGACATCAAGCGCCTGGTGCAAATGGGCGTGGGCAGCGACGCGCTGGTGCGCGAAGCCATTGCGCTGATCGCGCGGCTGGAGCCCAAGCCGGGCCGCCGGTTTGTCGATGTGGAGCGCAACATCATCGTGCCCGACGTGCTGGTGGTGGCGATTGGCAAGGTTGGTGGCATTCCGAAGTTTCGCGTGCAGCTCAACCCCGAAGTGATGCCGCGCCTCAAGGTACACGACATTTATGCCAACGTGCTGCGCAACCACCGTGGGGGGCGTGACGGTGCCGGCCACGCCGCGTTGCAGCAGCGCCTCCAAGAAGCGCGCTGGTTCATCAAGAACATCCAGCAGCGTTTTGACACCATCTTGCGCGTGAGCACGGCTATCGTGGAGCGGCAGAAAAACTTCTTCACCCACGGCGAGCTGGCCATGCGCCCGCTGGTGCTGCGCGAGATTGCCGATGAGCTGGGCCTGCACGAGTCCACCATCAGCCGCGTGACCACGGCCAAGTACATGGCCACGCCGTTTGGCACCTTCGAGCTCAAGTACTTCTTTGGCTCGGGCCTGGGCACCGAGAGCGGCGGCAACGCGTCCAGCACCGCCGTGCGCGCGCTCATCAAGCAGTTCATTGCCTCCGAGAGCAGCAAGAAGCCCTTGAGCGACAACCAGATTTCCGACATGCTCAAGGAGCAGGGCATCGAATGCGCCCGGCGCACCGTGGCCAAATACCGCGAGGGCCTGAAGATCGCCCCCGCCTCCCTTCGCAAAGCGTTATGAACCAACTGACCCTTTTTCTCCCCTGCGCCGCGGGCGTGGAGGAGTACCTGGCGCCGGAGATTTTGCAAATCACCGGCCTGCCCCCTGGCTGCGTGACCAAGCAGCGCGGCGGCGTGGCCGTGCGCACCTCGTTTGCGCACGCCATGTTGCTCAACCTGTACAGCCGCCTGGCCCAGCGCGTGCTGGTGCTGGTGTCGTACACCGAGTACCGCAGCGAACAGGACCTGTACCGTGCCGGCCTGCAGGTGCCGTGGGAGCAGTGGTTCACACCGCGCGAGAGCATCAAGGTCGAGGTGACTGCCCAGCACAGCCCGTTGACCTCGCTGAACTTTGCCGCGCTGAAAGTGAAGGACGCCGTGTGCGACCGCTTCCGCGAAGTGGCCAACGGCGTGCGCCCCGACGTGAACACCCAGTGGCCCGATGTGCGCATTTACGCCCACCTGACCACCGACAGCTGCTCGCTCTACATCGACACCTCGGGCGAGCCGCTGTTCAAGCGCGGCTGGCGCGAAGACAAGGGCGATGCCCCGCTGAAAGAAACCCTGGCTGCTGCCATGATTGCCGCCAGCGGCTGGGCGTCGGGCGACGAGGACCTGATGCCGCTGTACGACCCTTGCTGCGGCAGCGGCACCGTGGCGATTGAGGCCGCGCAGATTGCCTGCAACATTGCGGCCGGTTCCCTGCGCCGCTTTGCATTTGAGAAATACCGCCCCTTCCGCAGCCAGGAATGGGCCGACATGAAGGCCGAGGCTGCTGCCAATGTGGTCAAGCCCGAGCCTGGTCAGGCCGCGCTGATTTACGGCAGCGATGTGTCCCACCGCATGGTGGACTTTGCCCAGCGCAACGCCCAGCGAGCGGGTGTGGCCGACGTGATCGAGTTCCGCGGTGGCGACGCGCTGCAGCGCATGCCCCCGATTGAGGGTGGCGGCGTGATGGTGCTGAACCCGCCCTATGGCGAGCGCATTGGCATTGGCGGCGTGGCCGGAGAAGGCGAGGGCGCCCGCTTTGGTGCGCGCGACGTGGCGCAGACCGACGAGGGGGTGGACTTCTTCAACCAACTGGCCAGCCACTGGAAGAAAAACTACAGCGGTTGGACTGCGTGGGTGCTTACGCCGGATCTGAAATTACCGAGCAAGATGCGCCTCAAAGAATCGCGCCGCGTGCCCATGTGGAACGGTCCGCTGGAGTGCCGCCTGTTCAAGTTCGACATGGTCAAGGGGCGCCTGACCAAGGGTGCTGCAGCGCAAGAGCCCAATGACTGAGGCTGTTGCCGGTGGGGTGGGCCAGATCATCCTGGACACCAACATCGTGCTGGACCTGCTGGTCTTTGACGATGCCGCCACCGCGCCGCTGCGCGAAGCCCTGAACAGCGGCCGCCTGCAGTGGATTGCCACAGTCCCCATGCGCGACGAGCTGGAGCGCGTGCTGGCCTACCCGCAGATCGTCAAACGGCTGGCCTACTATGGCCTGAATGCCGGTCAGGTGCTGGCCGCGCGCGATGCCCAGGTGCAGACCGTGGACGTGGCGCCCAAAGCCAGCGTGACCTGCAAGGACCCGGATGACCAGAAGTTCATCGACCTAGCTGTTGCCCAGCGCTGCCTGGTGCTGAGTAAGGATCAGGCCGTGCTTTGTATGGCAAAACGGCTTCTAGTCCTTGGTGCGTGTGCGCGAGCAGCTATCGAATAGATAGCGATATTCACAAAGGTGCGGGGGCGCTGTGGGTAGGTGCCTGAATGGGTACGTTCAGCACAAAACGTGTGCCGATGCCCACTGTGCTGTCGGCCGCAATGCTGCCGCCCAGCACATTGCTGACCAGGTTGTAGACGATGTACAGCCCCAGGCCGCTTCCACCACGTCCTAGTTTTGTGGTGTAAAACGGCTCAAACAGATGTTGCAGGTTGGCTGCCGCAATACCGCAGCCGTTGTCGGAGTACTCCAGCACAACGTTGTCCCCCTCTTGCCGCGCGTGAATGTGGATGTTGCCTTGAGCCCGTCCTTCAAAACCATGGTTGAGGCTATTGGTCAGAAAATTCGTCAGCACTTGCTCCAAGGGGCCGGGGTAGCTGTCCAAAGCCACGTCCAGAGGGATGTCCAGCGTCACCGCATGGGGCGAGTTTTTAAACAGGGGCCGCGTGGTGGTGAGCACTTCATTGACTACCTCCAACAGCACAAAATGGCGCCTGCGGGTGCTGCTTTGATCGACCGCTACCTCCTTGAAGTCGTTGATCAGTTTGGCTGCCCTGGTGGCATTGCGCTCAATCAGCGCGCTGGCTTCCTGCAGGCGTGTGGTTGCCTTCTCAACGTCGGAGCGGCGGGCATTCCCAGAGAGCAATTTCTGGCTGAATGTAGCCACTTCATCGGTCAATGTGGTGGCTACCGCCATCACATTGCCAATCGGCGTGTTGAGTTCATGGGCGACTCCTGCTACCAGGCTGCCCAAGGCCGCAAGCTTCTCTGACTGCACCAACTGGCCCATGGCGTGCTGGAGTTCCGCGTTGCGGGTCTGCACACGCACTTCCAGGTCGCGGTTGAGCTCTTCGAGCGTGGTTTGGGTGCGCTTGAGGCGTGTGACGTCGATCAGGGTTTGGATGGCACCGGTGATCCGGCCTTGTGCGTCGCGCAAGGGGGCGGCACAGTAGCGTATCCACATGCCACGGTTCCGCTCCATATTGGCGAAATAGTCCTCACCCTCCAGCGCGCCCGGAATGATGGGGCTTTCGCGCAATTTATGTCCGTAATAGCGCTCCAATGCTGCGGGCTGTGCGCCATCCACCAGAACATCAAGCAGGCAAGGGCGCGGGCTGGGGTAGATGCCGCGCCAGGTATCGGTCGTGCCAACCACGGCATCGGCATGGACCCCTGTCAGGCGGGTCATATGGGGGTTCCAGAAGGTGATCTGGTGCTGGGCGTTGATCGCAAAGACGGCCACCGGCAAGTTTTGGTACACCTGCTGCAGGCTGTGTTCAAACTCCTTGGCCATCACTTCAGCCTGTTTGCGGTCGGTGATGTCGCGGACGGTGGATACCGTGCGTTGGCCCTGAGCCATCTCGAACCGGGTCATGGAAATTTCGGACCAAAACACGGTACCGTCTTTGCGTCGCGAACGCCATTCGAGAAATTGCGCACCCTCGCGGCGAGTTTTTTCAATCCATGCTTGCGCTTCCTCTGCTCCGTAGCCGGGCTCCGGCGCGCTCAGGTCGATCGGCCGCAGTTGGCCGACCTCTTCAGGTTGGTAGCCAAACAACTGGCAAAAGCGAGTATTGATTTGCACAATCAAACCGCTGCCCCCGTCACGGACCATGATGGCATCCGGGCTGTGGTCAAACAGTGCCTGGTAGTTGCGGGCACTCAGACGCTGCGCTGCTTCTGCCGCATGGCGCACCCGGATGCCATACAGCAGCAGGCCAATGATGACCAGCATGCTGCCAAACAACACGCTGAGCCAAGGCAGGTGCGGGCGCAGAGACTCCATGGCATCTTTGGGGCGTTCCAGCACCGTGGCGGTCGCTGGCAAGCGGCCCAGGTCCACATTCCAGCGCAGCATCTGCGGGTAGTCGAAGGTGGCGTGCGAACTGCCTTCTGCAAAAGGCAGGGGTGTTGGTGCGTTGCCCATGAGTACTTGCACCGCCAAGCGGCCCACGGTCTGACCTTGTTCAAACCCGGAGACGAGAAAGCCGCCCAGCACGCCGGGGCGCATGGCCACATCGCGTGTCACTGCCACGGGTGCCATGGCGGCCGCAGTCCAGAGGTCTGTGGCTTCCTCATGGGTCAACACCCGGCCTTCTGCGTCGCGGTTGAAGGGCAGGGCGAACACCAGGTCGTTGGCACTGAGCTGCCCCAGCCGCCGCTGCACCGCAGCAACCGACAGATTGGTCAAGTACTCGATAGTGGCACCGGGACTGGCAGCCATACGACCGTGCAGGGTTTCCACCTGTGCAAGGCTGGTCCGACTTTGGTCGTGGATCACTACCACCCGTCGGGTTTGCGGGCGAATGCGCAGCATTTGTTGCAGGCTTTCGCCCACATCCAAGTCGTCAAACACCCCTCCCACTGGTTGCGCTTGCTGCAGGGCTGCACGTCGGCTGCTGGATACACCGGAAAACAGGATCGGAGTACCGGGATAGTGTTTGTCACGCAGGCGCAGGGCAAAGTCCAGCGCGTCATCGTCGGCGGTAATCAGCACCGACGGTGCGCGTTGGCCGTACTTGGCCAATAGCAGGTCTTCGGTGAGTTGGTAGTAGCGTGCGCTGGGTTGGACGCGTTTGGTGTCCAGAAAGTCCAGTTGCAACTCGACCGGTGGCGTGAGGGCCTGTAACTGTTCCCGGACACCCGCAATCTGTGCGTCGCTCCAAGCCATGCCTGCGTGGTAAGACGCAATCATGTGGACGCGTGGCAAATCTGCTGCTCGAGCAGGGGCGAACGCACAGCACACGACCAACCAGCAAACCCAACGCATCCAGGGCTGACGTGCGAGGGCGGTTACTGGCGACGGCCGTGTTTGCAGGGAAGTGGGCAAACCATCCTCAGGCCGAGAGTGCCAAGGTATTGTTATTGGCCGCGTGTTCGGGAGACAGTTTGAACACCGCCATCACCTCCACCAAAGCATGCGCCTGGGTGCGCAGGCTGCTGGCGGCCGCGGCCATTTCTTCCACCAGGGCCGCGTTTTGTTGGGTGGCCTGGTCCATCTGGTCCACAGCATGGCCCACTTGGGTCACGCCAGACGCCTGTTCGCCGCTGGCAGCGCTGATCTCTCCTACGATGTCGGTGACGCGGCGGATGGCTCCGACCACTTCGGTCATCGTGCTGCCTGCCTGGTCGACCAGTGCGGTGCCCTGTTCGACGCGCGTGACGCTGGTACCGATCAGCGCCTTGATTTCCTTGGCCGCTTCGGCGCTACGCCCCGCCAAGGCCCGCACCTCGCTGGCCACCACGGCAAATCCGCGGCCCTGCTCACCGGCGCGCGCGGCTTCTACGGCCGCATTCAGGGCCAAGATATTGGTTTGGAAGGCAATGCCGTCGATCACGCTGATGATGTCGGCAATCTTGCTGGAGGCCTCGTTGATGCCTTTCATGGTTTCAACGACTTGGCTCACCACTTCGCCACCCCGGATGGCCACGCTCGAAGCCGTCATGGCCAACTGGTTGGCCTGGGATGCACTGTCTGCGTTTTGCCGTACGGTGGAGCTCAGTTCAGTCATTGAAGCTGCGGTTTCCTGCAAGGCACTGGCCTGCTGCTCCGTGCGGGCAGACAGGTCGTTATTCCCCTGCGCGATTTCCGCGCTCGCCGTGGAAACACCTTCTGCACTGCTGCGCACACCGCCGACCATGCGCGCCAGGTTGTCGCGCATGTCGCGCAGCGCACGCATCATGTCGGCTGTTTCATCCCGGCCTTGAGGCTGGATACGGATGCTCAAGTCGCCCTGGCTAATGGCTTGGGCTGACTCCACGGCCTGCTGGATGGGCCGCGTGATGGAACGTGTAGACAGTACGGCAAAGATCAGACCGATGGCGGCCGAGAGGGCGGCGCCAATGCCAAGAATCCACTGGCCGCTGAGTGCCACTGCCTCTGTCTGGGCGACACCTGCCTTGAGCTGGTCCTCCATGTGGTCTATCAGCACGTCCAGCGACTTGAGATAGGCAGTTGCAAGGGGCAACAAGGTGGCATCCACCGCGGCTGTGACGTCTTCACCCGCCAGTTTCTTTTTCAGCAAATCTGCGCGTGGTCCCCGATAGGCTTCCCGTGTCTTGCCAATCTCACCAAACAAGGCCTTGCCTTTGTCATCGGTGATCATGGGCTCAAGTTGCTTTTGCAAGCCGCTGATGACTTTGGAGGTTTCATCCATCTCTTTTTGAAGAGCACTCACACGTTCTGTGCTGGATGCATGTAGTGCCGCCGCCGTACGCACCCAGTTGATACGGATGTTTTCTACCCATTTCTGGGTGAGGGATGAGCGTTCGACCTCGACATTGGACAAGTTGTGCACGGCTCCCTTGAGTGAGCCAAGACGCCACATTCCGGTCATGGCCATTAGCCCGGTAATCAACAAAACTACCCCGAAAGCCAGGCCGAGTCTTGCGCCGATACGCAGGTTGGTTCCTATCATGGGGTTTCTCCATCAAGTTGTATACAAGCCACTTTACTCCCAAGTTCCAAAAAGCAAAAGCGGGATAAATCAAGTGAAATCCGGCGCAAATGAATTCGCATTGGCGCGCGGCCAGCTGTGCCGGTAGATCAGGGGCAGGGTGTTGAGTTCTTGGTCGATAAGTGCACGGTTGGGTAGTTGCGTCAGGATCAGCTGCGCGAGGGACTTCACCTTGTGGTCGGTGGAGCGGCGCACGATGTGGTGCGCGGTGATGTCGCTTGGGTGGTTCACACCTGCCGCCTGCACCAGTTCCTGCAACGCGTGCAGGGTTTGCTGGTGGAAGTTGTACACGCGTTCGGCCTTGTCGGGTACTACCAGCGACTGCTGGCGCAGCGGATCTTGGGTGGTGACGCCGGTGGGGCAGTGGCCGGTGTGGCAGTGTTGCGCCTGGATGCAGCCCAGTGCAAACATGAAGCCGCGTGCGCTGTTGCACCAGTCGGCACCCAAGGCCATGAGCCTTGCAATGTCAAACGCACTGACGACTTTGCCCGCGCAGCCCACTTTGACGCGCTCCCGCAGGCCAGCACCGCGCAAGGTGTTGTGCACCAGTAGCAGGCCCTCCTGCAGCGGCGAGCCCACGTGGTCGGTGAACTCCAGTGGCGCCGCGCCAGTGCCGCCCTCCGCTCCGTCCACCACAATGAAATCGGGCGTGATACCGGTTTCCAACATCGCCTTGACCATGGCAAACCACTCCCAGGGGTGACCAATGCAGAGTTTGAAACCGGTGGGTTTGCCACCCGAGAGTTCGCGCAGTTTGGCGATGAACTGCATCATTTCTACTGGCGTGGAGAACGCGCTGTGGGAGGCCGGTGATATGCAGTCCACGCCCACCGGGATGCCGCGTGCCTCGGCAATCTCTGGGGTGACTTTGGGGCCGGGCAACATGCCGCCGTGGCCCGGTTTGGCGCCCTGGCTGAGTTTGAGTTCAATCATCTTGACCTGTGGATCCTGGGCGTTCGCCGAGAACTTGTCGGCGTTGAAGCTGCCATCCTCATTGCGGCAACCAAAGTAGCCAGAAGCCACTTCCCAGATCAGATCGCCCCCATGCACACGGTGGTGGGCCGAGATGGAGCCTTCGCCCGTGTCGTGGGCAAAACCACCGCGCTTGGCGCCTGCATTGAGCGCGAGGATGGCGTTGGCGCTCAGTGCACCAAAACTCATGGCCGAGATGTTGAATACGCTGGCGCTGTAAGGCTGGGCCGTGTCCGCCCCAATGGTGATACGGAAGTCATGCGAGACCAGCTTCGTGGGCGCCACGGAGTGGTTCATCCATTCGTAGCCCTCTGCGTGCACGTCAAGTTGGGTGCCAAACGGGCGTTTGTCAGGCTCGCCCTTGGCGCGCTGGTACACCAGTGACCGTTGGGCGCGCGAGAAGGGGGTGGCCTCGTTGTCACTCTCGATGAAGTACTGGCGAATCTCGGGGCGTACAAACTCCAGCATGAAGCGCATATGCCCAATGATGGGGTAGTTGCGCAGGATGGAGCGCTTGCTCTGGCGCAAGTCATAGACGCCCACGCCTACCAACAGGCCAAACAGCAGAAAGGCCCCCAAGCCTGCGCCCAGCGCCAAGAGGCTGAAAATACTCAGCAGCAGGCCAAACACGCACAGCCCCATGGCGGTGTAGCGGACGGGGAAAATCGAATTGAGCGTGTGGAGCATGAAAAGCCTTTCTTCGGAGGGACAATACCAACCTGCCCTCTTATTGCACAGCTTATGCCAAACCTCACACCTGCGGCCACCGATGCCGCCCCGGTAGATACCCTGAGCCCCGACGACTTTGACGCGCTGGACACCATCCTGGACGATCTGCGCACCCGCAACGACGAAACCCCGCAATGGGAGTTTTGTGAAGGTTTTATGGCCGCGCTGGCCGTATGCCGCCGCCCGATTGCCCCCTCAGAGTCTTTCCCCGCGCTATTGGATCTGGAATATCCGGTGCCTGGCGATGCGGGCGGGTTTGCGAGCGTGGAGCAGGCGGAGCAGTTTGTGCAGCTGTGGACACGCCGCTGGAATGACGTGGTGCGCAGCCTGAAGGTCGAGGTGAAGAGCCTGGACGACGAAACGGCCTACCACCCCGAAGTGATGGACGTGCGCGGCGCAGTAGCCGTCTTGCCCGAAGAAGACCGCGCCGCGATGGCCGACCAAGAGCTACCCTCATTTGCCCAAGTGTGGGCCTTGGGGTTCATGTTTGCGGTGGAGACCTGGCCCGAGGAATGGGCTGCGCCCCGCGACAAAGAGGCCGAGAAGTGGCTGGATGCCGCCCTGCAATCCATCGTGGCCTTGACCGAAGACGACACGGACGAGCCCACTATTTCGGTGTTTGAAGATGACGGCCCGCCCAGCGTGAGCGAACAGCGCATCAACGACTTTGCCGATGCCGTGTGGGCGGTCTACGACCTGCGCGAACTCTGGAGCAGCTTTGGCCCCCGCGTGGAGACCGTGCGCAAGGAAGCCGAACCCGGTCGCAACGACCCTTGTCACTGCGGCAGCGGCAAAAAATACAAGAAGTGCCATGGCGCCTGACGGCGGCTGAGCAATAAAAAAGCCCGCAGCGATGCGGGCTTTTTTGCTATTGCAGAACTACAGGTTTAGAACTTGTAGCCGACGCCAAAGGAAAAGGCACGTGCTTCTGCTTTGGCCTGGGTAGTCAGAGTTGTCACGATCGTTTGATCGTTGTACTTGTTCTGCATGAATTCAGCTTGCAGGTAGACATTTTTGTTCAGCAGCTTCTGGAAGCCAATGCCGTAACCAATGCCGGTAGCGTCTGTTTTGCCAGTGAAAATAGCGGCGCCAGTTGTTTCAAATTTTGCCGCGATGCTCGCTACTTTGCCGTAGATCAGCCAGCTGTCATCCAATGCAATGCCGGGGGCGATGTACACAGAGTAGGCACTTTTGCGCTTGCCAGAGAAAGTTGTGCCGGAGCTGCCAAGGTCAGCGTCGCCCATTTCGAATGCGCCACCGAGACCGAGAACAAACGAGCTGCCCAGAGCCAAGTTGTATTGGGCTTGCACCGAAGCGTTGGTGGATGTCTGGCCGGTTGCCTTGACAAAGCCACCGGCGTTAGTGATGTCTGTGTCGCTGGAGTTTGCGTTGATATTCAAGCCAACGCTAAAGCCTTCAAAATTCTTGGCTTGTGCAAACGCTTGGGGTGTAACAAAGGTGGCGACGATGGCCGATGCGATCAGTAGTTTTTTCATGATTCTGATTTGAAAAGAGATGGGTAAAGGGCTCTCCTCCCGAAAAGCCCATAGGGATTCTACTAGTGCCCGTATGTCCGTCACCAAGGCAAGGGCGTCCCATCGTGGTGGAAAAAACCACCGGATTGCGCGTCGTTTAAGGTTTCCATGACGTGCAGCAAACGCCGTGCTGCTTCGTCCGGTGTTTTCACATCCAAGCCCGTTTTGGCAAAGGGCGCTGTGAGAGAGGTGGCTACCGTGCCAGGGTGCAGGGCCACACACAGGGCGTGGGTGTTTTTGCGCCGCAATTCAATGGCGGCGGTGTGCACCAGCTGGTTGAGGGCTGCCTTACTAGCACGGTAGCTGTACCAGCCGCCCAACTGGTTGTCCCCGATGCTTCCCACCTTGGCGGATAGTGTGGCGAACACCGATTTCCCGTCCCGGGCGAGCAGGGGCAAGAAGTGCTTCATCAGCAAGGCTGGCCCAATCGCATTGATGGCAAAGTGGTGCGCCATGTGGGTGGGGTCGAGTTGTTGCCAGCTCTTCTCCGGCTGGTGGCCGTTTCCGTGCAAGTAGCCCGTGGCATCCACCAGCAGGCGCAAGGGAAGGCCGCTGGCCTTCACGGTTTGGGCGCAGTGTTCTATGCTGCGCTCATCCAGCAAGTCCAGTGCCGGTTGGCTCTGGCGACCCAGGCCCAGCACCTGCGCAAACCGAGCGTCAGCCTCCAAGGTGTGTAGCAAGGCTCGGCCGATGCCCCCGTGTGCGCCCACCACCACGGCCAAGCCGCCCTGGGGAATGCCGGTGTTCTGTGGCGTATCCATATTAGGCGCCCGCACCCGCGGGGTGACGCGACACCCAATCCCGCAACAGTGTGGCTGTGTCCTGTGGCAATTCTTCAGGAATGAAGTGGCCCGCAGGCATGCGCACGCCTGTCACATCGGCAGCGCATTGCGCCTGCCACAACGCCAGAGGATCGAACAGGCGGTTCACCACACCGCGTTCACCCCACAGCACCAGGGTGTCGCAGCGTATCTTTCCTTGCCCGTCTGGCAGTGCCCGGCTGGCGCGGTCATGCTCGAGGTCGATGGAGGCACTGGCCCGGTAATCCTCACACATGGCGTGGATGGTGCCTTCGGCGACAAAACAGCGCTCGTACGCTGCGATGGCCGCGGGCTCGATGTAGCCTACGCCGCCGTACCCCCATCCCCCCAGCTTGGCATGCAGATACGCCAGTGGGTTGCCGCCAATCATGGTCTCCGGCAAGGGGCTGGGTTGGGTCAGGTGGAACCAGTGGTAATAGGCTTGGGCGAATGCAAAGTTAGTGGTGGCGTACATGTCCAGCGTGGGGGCAATATCAATGACGCAAAGCGACAGGACGCGCGAGGGATGGTCCACCGCCAGCCGGTGGGCCACCCGGCCACCACGGTCATGGCCGCACACATGGAACTGCGCCACGTCCAGCGCGTCCATCAGTGCCACGATGTCCTGTGCCATGGTCCGTTTGCTGTAATTGCTGTGGTCGGGCAGGCCGGCGTGTTTGGCGGATTCGCCGTAGCCGCGCAAATCGGGCATCACCAGATAAAAATCGCTTTGCAGAGCCCGGGCCACGCGGTGCCACAGTACATGGCTTTGCGGAAACCCGTGGAGCAGCAGCAAGACCGGGCGATCCGCTGGGGGTGTGCGCGTGACACGGGCGTGGATTCGGGTGCCATTGACGTCCCAGGTGCGGGCTTCGAACGCCTCAAACCAGGGCGGAGATTCGGAGGCGGAGGCAGGCGGCATGGGTTTTAAGGGCGACGAGTGAGGCTATCAGCGTAAACCAGTTTGCGTGCCTGGGGTGTCCTCGGGGTTATGGTGTTTGGGGCCATGTGCTCTGCCGTTGTTGCGCCTATGATGGAACGTCTCCCATCAACAATCAGGTCGTTGGCATGGATTGGCGCTTTGTAGTCGGTGGTGCTTGTTTGGTGGCTGTCAGCTGGGGCTCTGCTCTGGCGCAAGGGCAGTCAGCAGCGGCACGTGCGCCAGACCCTTTGGTCATGCCCTTGCGCTTGGCCACCGGGGAGCTTCCACCCTATGCCACCGCTTCGCGGCCCGACCAGGGTATTGCCTTGGATATTGTGCGCAGGGCCTTTGCCTATGCAGGTTTTGAAGTGCAGTACACCTTCAAACCCTGGACCCGCTCGCTCGAAGAGGCTCGGGCAGGCCAGTGGGATGGCACCGCTTACTGGGGCCGCAATCCGCAGCGCGACAAGGGTTTCCTGATCAGCGACAACGTGCTGACCGAACAGTGGGTCTTTGTGTACCGTGACAATCCCGCTGCCAAAGCCTTTGACTGGAAAACTCTGCCGGACCTGGCTGGCTTGCGCGTGGGGGCCGTGCAGTCCTACACCTACACCCCCGAGTTTTGGCGTCTGCAGACTGCTGGTACCTTGAGCGTGGCATTTGCTGGTGACGACCTGGCCAATTTGCGCCTGTTGTTGGCCGGGCGGCTGGATGTGGTGCCCATTGAACGGAATGTGGCCTGCTACCTCATGGGCGCCCATCTGGTGCCGGCCGAGGCTGCGCAACTGCGCGCCCACCCGCGTCTACTGACCCGCCAGTTCACCACCCACCTGATGCTCAGTGACAAGTTGCCGCAGAGTGCGGCGCGTATGCGGGCGTTTAACCAGGGTTTGCGGATCTTGCAAGGCTCGCACGAGTACGCGGAATTGCTCCACTTGCCCGGTTGCAGCCTCAACCCGCGCGCGCGTTAGGCCTGCCGCAAAACGGGGCAACTACTTCAACAGGACGGCCAATTGGCGCAGGGCATGGTGCACGGTTGCGCTGCGCACCGCTGCGCGGTCGCCCGCAAATTGCTGCACCTCGCTGTGCAGACCGGTGGGCGTGGCCCAGCCAAACCACACAGTACCTACCGGTTTCTCGGCGCTGCCGCCGGTGGGGCCGGCCACGCCGGTCACGGCCACTGCTACCTGGGCTTTGGAGTGTTGCAGGGCGCCTTGCACCATGGCGCGCACCACGAGCTCGCTCACGGCGCCCTGGGTGGCAATCAGTGCGGCGTCCACCCCCAACATCTCGGTCTTGGCGGCGTTGGAGTAGGTGACAAAACCACGCTCAAACCAGACACTGGACCCGGCCAGGTCGGTGCAGGCGCCGGCGATCAGGCCGCCGGTGCAGCTTTCGGCCGTGGCCAACATCCACTGGTGTTTGAGCATCAAATCGGCCACTAGGCCGCATGGGTGTTGCGCGAGCAGCTCCTGATTTGATAGTGATTTGGCGGCGTTCAAATAAACCTCCACAGCGCGATCACCAGTACGGTGCAGCCCGCGGCCACCAGGTCGTCCAGCATGATCCCAAAGCCGGCCTTGGTCCAGGCGTGGCGGTCGGTCTGCGGATCGACGTGGTGGAACAGTGCATCAGCCCAGCCCACCGGGCCAGGCTTCACGGCATCAAAAAAGCGGAACAAGCCAAAGGCCATGACCTGACCCACTAGCGATGTGGGGGTGACCAGCCACAGCACCAGCCAAAAGGCAATGACTTCGTCGACAACCACATTGCTCGGGTCCAGCACACCCAGATTGCGCGCGGTGACCGTGCTGGCCCACCAGCCCGCCAGGGCGCCGCCGCCAATCAGCCAAGCCCAGCCAGCATCGCCCAGCCATGGCTGCAGCGCTACAAAGGCTGCCCAGGCCCACAGCGTGCCCGAGGTGCCGGGTGCAATGCGTGACAGGCCCGAGCCAAAGCCCAGCGCCAGTACATGCGCCAGGTGCTTGAACATGAATTTGGCGGTAGGCCGGGAGGCGGGTGGGGTTAGCGGGGCGCCGCTGACGGTGTCCAGCGGAATCAGGGTCACGGGTTCACTCATGCCCCGATTATCGAAGACGCCGCAGCGCCCGCGTGGCTCAGTCGTGCAGGGACGACAAAAACTGCTGCAGCTCGGGCGTTTGCGGCTTGCCGAAGAGGTCGGCGGGTGGCCCCATCTCGTGCACACGGCCCTGGTGCATGAAGATCACGCGGTTGGACACCCGGCGCGCAAAGCTCATCTCGTGCGTCACCATCAAGAGTGTCATGCCGTCTTGTGCCAGGCCTTCCACCACGCGCAGCACCTCGCCCACCAGCTCGGGGTCTAGCGCACTGGTGATCTCGTCACACAGCAATACGGCGGGCTCCATGGCCAGCGCACGCGCAATCGCCACGCGCTGCTGTTGCCCGCCCGAGAGCTGGTCGGCAAAGGCGTCAAACTTCTCAGCCAGGCCCACGCGCGCCAGAAGGGCGCGGGCATGGGCTTCACCGGCTTGCGCGTCTTTGGCCTTGACCAGGCTGGGGGCCAGCATGATGTTCTTGCCCACGGTGAGGTGCGGGAACAGGTTGAAGCCTTGAAAAATCATGCCCACACGCTGGCGCAGTGCACGCATGGCAGCGGCGTTGTTGTGCAGCAGCGGTTTGCTGTCTACGGTCAGCTCGCCGCTCTGGAACTCTTCGAGTCCGTTGATACAGCGCAGCAGCGTGCTTTTGCCCGAGCCGCTTTTGCCGATGATGGCGATCACCTCGCCCGGGGCAATCTGCAGATCAATGCCTTTGAGCACCTCGTTGCTGCCATACGATTTACGCAGCGCGCGGATGTCCACAATGGGCGCCACGGTGGCGCCGGTGTCAACGGGGGGCATGCAACTTCCTCTCCAGGGATTTGGCGTACAGACTCACGGGGTAGCACAGCACAAAGTACAAAACGGCCACGCAGCTGAACACAAGAAACGGGCTGTAGGTGGCGTTGGCAATGGTCTTGCCCACCTTGGTCAGCTCCATGAAACCGATGACCGAAGCCAGTGCCGTGCCCTTGATGACCTGCACCAGAAAGCCCACGGTGGGCGCCACGGCAATCTTGAAGGCCTGCGGCAGGATGACGTAGCGCAGCTGCTCTGCAAAGTTGAGCGCCAGGCTTTGCGAGGCCTCCCACTGGCCACGCGGAATGGCCGCGACACAGCCGCGCCAGATTTCGGTCAGGAAGGCGCTGGCATACAGCGTGAGCCCCATGCCTGCCGCCACCCAGGGCGAGGTGTTGATGCCAAACAGGCCCAGCCCGTAGTAGGCCAAAAACAGCTGCACCAACAGCGGCACGCCCTGGAATAGCTGCACATAAGCGCTCACAAACACACCGGCACCGGGCAGCTTGCTCAGCCGCAACATAAGCAGCAGCAAGCCCACCAGCCCACCGCCGATGAAGGCAATCAGCGACAGGCCCACCGTCCAGCGCAGGGCCAGCAGCAGGTTGCGAACAATGTCCCAGAGGGAAAAATCAACCATGGCCTAGCGCCTCCCGAACAAAAAGGTGGCGCCGGCCCAGTTGAGCAGGTGGCGCACCGCGAAGGACAGCAGCAGGTACAGCGCGCCGACCACGATGAAGGCCTCGAACGAGCGGAAGTTGTTGCTTTGGATCAGGTCCGCCGCGTAGCTCAGTTCCTGGGTGGAAATTTGCCCGCACACCGAAGAACCCAGCATCACGATGACGATTTGGCTCACCAGGCTGGGCCAAATCTTCTTGAGCGCAGGGGGTAGCACCACGCGGGTAAAGGTTTGCAGCCGCGTCAGTGCCAGGCTCACCGCGGCTTCGATTTGTCCTTTGGGCGTAGCCTCCAGCCCGGCGCGGATGATCTCGGTGGCATAGGCCCCGAGGTTGATCACCATGGCGATGAAGGAGGCCGTCTCTGCCGACAGCTTGAAGCCGGCGGCCGGCAGGCCAAAGAAGATGAAGAACAGTTGCACGATGAAGGGCGTGTTGCGGATCAGCTCCACATAGCCGCCCACCACCGCTTGCAGCCAGCGCGGCGCCAGCTCCGCACCAAAGCCGCGTGCACGCACCCAAGCGCAGGCAATGCCCAGTGCCGTGCCCACCAGCACGGCTGCGGCCGTGAGTGCCAAGGTCCAGCCAATGCCGGTGAGTAGCAGGGGCCACTCCGCCAGCACGGCGCCAAAGTCCAGCTGAATGCGCATGGGCTTGCTCTGTCAGGCGGTATCAGGCGTTACAGCGGCAAGTCACCGAGGCCACGACCCAGCCATTTTTTGGCCATCGCTTCCAGCTCGCCGCTTTTCTTGGCTTCGGCAATGATCTCGTTGACTTTGGCTTTGAGTTTGTCTTCGCCCTTGGCAATGCCGATGAAGTTGGGGCTGTCTTTGAGCAGCAATTTGTACTCGGCAGAGAGCTGCGGGTTCTTGGTCATCATGTTGCCGGCCACCGATGCGCCCAGGGCCACGAACTGCACCTGGCCTGCGGTGAAGGCGGCGATGGTGGCGTTGTTGTCTTCGAAGCGTTTGGTGTCCACGCCTGCGGGTGCCACCTTGCCCAGTTCTTGGTCTTCCATGGCGCCACGGGTCACGCCCACAGACTTGCCGGCCAAGTCTGCAAAGCTTTTCACAGCGATGTTTTTCGGGCCGAACACGGCCTGGAAGAAGGGGGAGTACGCAGACGAGAAGTCGATCACTTTTTCGCGCTCAGGGTTCTTGCCCAGCGTGGCAATCACCAGGTCGGCTTTTTTGGTTTGCAGCGCGGGGATGCGGCTGGCACTCACCACCACCACCAGCTCCACCGGCACGCCCAGCTTCTTGCCAATCAGGTTGGCCATGTCCACATCCAGTCCGATGGGCTTGAGGTCGGTGCCGACAAAACCATACGGGGCTGAGTCTGTTTGTACCGCGACTTTGAGCACTTTGGACTTCATGATGTCGTCCAGTGCCGTTTGTGCGTGGGCGCCGGTGGCGGCCAATAAGGCGCCGGTGGCCAGGGCCAAGGCGAAAGTGCGTTTGTTCAGGGGAAAAGTCATAACAGGGCTCCAAGGTAGGTTGAGGGGTCTTTGGGGGATTTGTCGCCAAGACTTGTATGCAAGTCATGTGCCAAACGAACGGGCTTCGGTTTGGTGCCTTCGCCCACGGGGCTGAGCGCGCTGCGCAGCTCGGACAACGGGTCGCCGCTAGGGGTCTGCAGGCGCAGTGCGTCTTGCACGTGGCCGATGTGGGCCTGCATGAGTTGTTCGGCCAGCACCCAGTCGGACGCTTCCAGCGCTTCCACAATGCGGCCGTGCTCCGCACACGAGTGGGCTGCGTCGTGGGTGGATTGGTAGAGCATGGCGATCAGCGTGGTGCGCGCGGTGAAGTCACGCAGCGTGTCGGCCAGCAGGCTGTTGCCCAGACATTCGGCCAGGCACACGTGAAAGTCGCCCAGCAGATAACTGCGCAGGCCCACGTCATCTCCCTTCACGGCGGCCTGTTCGGTCTTGATATGCGCCTTGAGTTTCTTGATGGCGGCCTTGCTCACCTCGGTGGTGCAGCGAATCAGGCCCATCTCGATCACGCGGCGCGCCTCAAAGGCCTCGCGCGCTTCACTCAGCGATGGCTCAATCACATACCAGCCGCGCCGGCTGCTCACGGTCACAATGCCGCGCGCAGCCAGGCGGGTGAGTGCTTCGCGCACGATGGTGCGGCTGCAGTCAAACACCATGGCGAGCTGCTGCTCGCCCAAGCGTGCGCCGGGAGCGAGTTTTTGCGCCAAAACGGCTTCAATGATGCGGGTGCTGATGTCGGATGCGTTGGCCATGGTGCATCTGGTACAGCAGAAACCGTGCCACTGGTATACAAGGTATGCGCACCAGTACGGTGTGTGTTTCCTGTTCTGGCAGTCCGCCAGCGCCCCGTGTCAGTGCGTGTGCACCGTCATGACAGGCCCGCGACCCATTCCGCCCAGTAGTCAATACACGCCCGGATCTTGGGCAGGCGGTGGCGCTCCTGCAGCATCACGGCATAGATAGGGATGCGCGGACTGGCAAAGTGGTCCTGCAGCAGCGGCACCAATGCGCCGCTGCGCACCCAGGGCGCGGCCATCAGGTCGTGCAGGCGTGCAATGCCCACACCGTGAACCACCAGACTCAGCAGCAGGGCGGTGTTGTCGGCGCGTGTCTGGCCCCGGATCTGCAGGTCAGGCTGGCCGACGCGGCTCCAGCGGTTCAGGTTGGGGCTGGCGCTGTTGGCAATCAGGTGGTGGCGGGCCAGGTCATCGGGGTGCTGGGGGGTGCCGCAGCGCGCCAAATAGCGTGGTGCGGCATACAGGGTGCGGCCGTATTCGCCAATCTGCCGCGCCACCAGTGTGTCGCTGGCCACGGTGCCAGTGCGGATGGCAATGTCAACGCCATCGCGCGCCATGTCGGCAATGCGGTCGTCGGCGTTGATGTCGATGTGCAGCAGTGGCCAGCGCTGGTACAGCCCTTCCAGGCTGGGCGCGATCACACACTCGGCCATCAGCGGGCTCACGCTGATGCGCACCCAGCCGCTCGGCCCGCTGAGCTTGCCGCTGAGTTCGCTGTCCAGCTCGGCCGTGGTGTCCAGCAGGCGCTGGCCATAGGCAAGCAGGGTGTCGCCTTCGTCGGTCAGGCTCAGTCCGTGGGTGGTGCGGTGCAGCAGGCGCACGCCACAGGTGGCTTCCAGCCGGGTCAGCGCGCGCGTCACCTGGCTCACTGGCACATTGCGCTCGCGCGCTGCGGCCGAGAGGGTGCCCAGCTTAGCAATACGGGTGAACAGGGCGACGTCATCGAGTTGGAGTTGCATGACCGATTGTGCGGTGCTTGGGCTTGGTTTTGCAAATACTGCAAAACCAATATGGGTTTCGTGCGGTTTCCGAATGGTGGTCATATCAATAAAGTTCAAGCCATCGCACCAACCCCTGAATCCACCCGGAGTCCACCATGTTCCCAGCCAACCCAGAAACCACTGCACTCGCCCATCTGTACGACCAAGCCCGGCGCGACGCACGCCGCCTGCGCCGTGAGGCGGTAGACGCCTTCTGGCGCAGTGCCGACGCCGTGTGGCAGCGCAGCCTGGCCGGTAGCCAAGTGCTGGCTTTGCGCAGCGCCACCCGACTCCAGGCCCGCCTGGCCCGCCGCGCTGGCGGTTCCACCAACACCTCTTCCACCACGAAAGCCTGACCATGCCCACCCTGCAACTCAAAATTTCGCCGCTGCAAAACCCATCGCGCTACCGCGCCCTGGCCGAGGCGCTGACCCGTATCACCCACGAGCAACTGGGCAAACGTGCCGAAGTCACCGCAGTGGTGATCGACGACGTGCCCGCCGCGCGCTGGCATGTGAATGGCACGGATGTGCAGCGCCCTACGGCCCTGCTGGAGATCAGCATCACCCAGGGCACCAACACCGCCGAGCAGAAGGCGGCCTTCATTGCCACCGCGTTTGCCGAACTGGAAGCCCAGCTGGGCGACGGCCAGGGGCTGGAGCCGGCCAGCTACGTCATCGTGCGCGAAGTACCCGCCACCGACTGGGGCTACGGCGGCCATACGCAGGCAGCGCGTCGCCTCGCGCCTGTTTTGGCCACGCTGTAGCCGGATTTCAGGCCAGCGCATGCTCCTGACATACCGCTGTCAGTAGCCCCCCCGCACCATCAGGGCTTCTTTAACGCAACAAGGAGTCCCCTATGAAAAACGCCATCAGCTGGTTTGAAATTCCCACCACCCAACTCGACGCCGCCCAGTCTTTTTATGAAGCTGTGCTGGGCCGTCCCATGCGCCGGGAGGCCATGGGGCCCAGCCATGGCGCGGTGTTTGCCTACGACGCGCAGGCCGACGGCACCGGTGGCGCACTGATGATGGGGCCAACCGCACCCAAGGTCTCGCGTGCCGGCACGCTGGTCTATCTGGATGCCACGCCGTCGCTGGATGCGGCGCTGCAGCGCGTCGTTGGGCAAGGTGGCCAGATTGCACAGCCGCGCACCGCATTGCCACCGGGCATGGGCTACTTCGCCCACATTACCGATCTGGACGGCAATCGCGTCGGCTTGCACGCGTTGGCCTGAATCACCTCCAAGTCGCGCCGCTTCAGTGTAAGAGTGCTATTATTTTAATAGCTGCTTGCGCAAGTATCATGGGGTTAAAGGCCGAAAACACTTAAAAATCCCATGCGCCGCGCCGACCGCCTGTTCCACATCGTCCA
This sequence comes from Rhodoferax sp., assembly GCF_034519335.1. Classification (GTDB taxonomy): domain Bacteria; phylum Pseudomonadota; class Gammaproteobacteria; order Burkholderiales; family Burkholderiaceae_C; genus Allorhodoferax. The sequence goes on along the minus strand of NZ_JAXHOL010000044.1, from coordinate 13,244 downwards.
GCTCATCCGGGGGCGACGCCTCACCACCGCAGCCTTTTTGGCGCGGCGGCTGGAGGTGTCCGAGCGTACGGTCTACCGCGATGTGGCAGACCTGCAGCACCAGGGCGTTCCCATTGAAGGTGAGGCCGGTGTGGGTTACCGCCTGGGTCAGGGTTTTGACTTGCCGCCATTGATGTTCACCGTGGACGAGGCGCGTGCGCTGGTGGCCTCGGTGCGCATGGCCCAAGTCTGGCAAGACCCGGTGCTGGCACAAAACTCCCAAGTGGCGCTGGGCAAAATTTTGTCGGTGCTGCCCGTAGCTGCGCGGGTGGCTGCACAAAGCATGGCGGTGTATGCGCCGCCCGTCGGGCTCGAGCCGGCGGTGCAAGCTACGCTGCAAACCTTGCGCGAAGCCGCCCAGGTCCGTTGCAAGGTGCAGGTGGACTACCGCGATGTGAACGACCAGCCCAGCCAGCGAACCCTGCGGCCACTGGGCTGTTTCTACTGGGGCAAAGTCTGGACACTGGTAGCCTGGTGCGAGGCCCGACAAGACTTCCGCAGCTTCCGGCTGGACCGCATGGAGCGGCTTGAATTGTTACAAAGTGCTGCGAGTCGTTTCGCCGACGAACCGGGCAAAACCCTGGCCGACTACCTGCGCATGGTGGCGCCACCAGAGGCACTGGCCCGGATGCAAGGCGACGGGTAGATGGCGGCGGGCCGAGCCCGGCGTATGCAAACCGGAACAATTGGGCATGGCGCCCCAAGGGCTTTGCGCGTAAATTGCGCCAAGCTCCCAAAAGCTTGCTCACCCCACCCTTTGTACTGCGCCTGAGGTCGATGTATGTCTGATGTTTCCTTGGTCAACCGCTTGCTGCAACGTTGGCCTGCCAAAACACCACCCCACCCCCTGCAGACCGTGCTGGAGCAGGGCGCCTTGGATACGCTGTACCAACCCATCATCGCGCTACAAAGTGGTGCCATTGAAGGCCATGAGGCCTTGGTGCGCGGCCAAAAAGACAGCGATATGGATACCCCGCAAGCCCTGCTGGATGCAGCCCAGTTGGCACAGATGCAGACGGAACTGGAGCTGGCCTGCATGGGCCGGGCCTTGCAAGGCTGGGGTTATCCGCACACGGGGGGGCGCCTGTATGTCAACCTCAGTGCCCACACCCTGGTAGCACTCAGCGAACCCAAACCTTTCCAGCGGCTGGAGGGCTTGTTTTTGGCCCACCGCGTGCCCGCCAAGCGCGTGGTGGTGGAAGTGAACCAGCACCGCAAACTCAAAGAAGTGGCCGCGCTGGAGCGCTGCACCACCGCACTGCAAGCGCTGGGTTGCTCGATTGCGCTGGACGATCTGAAAGCCTCACAACGCAGCCTGGACCTGTGGCTGCGCCTCAAGCCCTCGGTGGTCAAGCTTGACAGCCGCATGACCGTGGATTTGCAACAAGACCCGGACAAGGCCAAGGTGCTGCGCACCCTCTCCAACTTAGCGTTCAAAACCGGCGCCAGCCTGGTGGCCAAGGCGGTGGAGGATGCCGAAGACCTGCGCATCGTGCGCGACGCGGGGGTGCACTTGGCGCAAGGGCATTTTCTGGGCTTCCCGGCCCCGGCGCCGGTGGACACGCTGAACCTGCGCGCCCGCAATGTGTTGGCCGAAAAATGGACCCCACCCGAGCCACCATCCCGACCGGCCGAGCTGGCCACGGCCGACTCCGGCTTGCAGAAGCTGGTGGGCATGCGCTGGTTCGATTGATGGCGCCGGCAGACAAAAAACCAGCGCTTCGTTAGGGCGCGGCCGAGCTCGCCGGCCGTTTGCTCTCCGGCGTGGTGCCGCGGATGTGGCGCTGGTTATTGCAGAAGTCGTGGCTAATGGCCAGGTTCTCCTGGTGGCTGCTGCCTCCCTCGCTGCGTGGAACGATGTGCTCCAGCGTCGCATCGGCATGGGCCACGTGTTCACCACAAATCCAGCAGGGCACTACACCGTGCAACTGTCGCGCCACGGTGCGGTAGATCTTCTCGCGGGTCAGGGTCAGGGCACTCATCAGGGCAGCATCAAAAATTGGGGAAAACGGGAGCGGCAACCCCCACATCCTAATTGTTCAGCTGTGGACGGTTCGGTTTGCGGGCGTTGGGTAGCGCGGTTTCAATGGGGGCATGTCTTTGCACCATACCCTGCGCACCTGGTGGCGCCGCCGCCGCGCTGAGCCAGCTCCCCGCGTCATGCCCTTGCTGAAAAACCGTTCGTTGCGTGCAGTATTCCAACCTATGGTGGACCTGCAAAGTGGTGCCATCGTGGGCCATGAGGCGCTGGCGCGCGCACCTTTCTCCCAGTCTGATCTGACGGTTGAGCGCATGTTGCGAGCCTCTCACGATGAGCGCTGCCTAAAGAATTTTGAACTGGAATGCGTGGAGCAGGCGTTTGAACAGTGGGTGGCTGAGGGGCCACGTGGACAGCTGTTTGTAAACCTGAGTGCTGTGACGCTGACGCTGCTGTACAGCTCGGATCTCAGTGGTCTGATACTGGAGCGCATGCGCGAGCACGGCATACCGGCACGCAAGGTGGGGCTGGATGTGACCGACTACGGCCTGCTACCCGACTTGGGTTTGCTGGTGGCAGCACTCAAGCCCCTGCGCGCAGCCGGGGTGGTGGTGGCGCTGGATGACTTCAAACCCTCGGACCGCGGCATGCAGGCCTGGGCCAAGGTGTTACCCAATGTGGTGAAGCTGGCGCCGCGTTGGACCCACAACCTGGCCAACGAACCGCAACAGGCGAAGACCGTGGAGAGTCTGGTGCGTCTGACCCGCAAGCACGATAGCTTGTTGGTTGCCAAGGCGGTGGAGTCGGAAGACACGCTGCGCGCTGTGGCTCGCCTCGGGGTTCACTGGGCGCAAGGGTACTTCCTGGGCAGCCCCGACAGCACGCCCTGCCACCAGCTCAACCTCCGCGCGCGCCAAGTGCTCAGCAACGTAGCCTGACATCCCGCGCGAGGGGGGCTGCGCAGTGTCAGGCCGGCTCCAAATCGCGCAGCACTTGCAGCAGTTCGCCAATAGTTGCGCTGAGGTGGCTCACACTGTCTTCGCGTTGGCTGCGTGCAAAGGCGTGCCATGTGCCAATGTTCAGAATCTCCAGCTTGCCGTAAGAAATTTTGAGCCAGCCGTTTTGGGCCAGCTGCTGCACGTACTCCGAAAACAGCGTGCGCGATACGCCGCACAGCGAGGCCAGTGTGGTCTGGGCGATGGGAATCTCCACCCCTTCGCCAAAGCCAATGGTGGGCGGCCGGTCCGACTTGTAGGCCAGCGCCTCGGCAAACTGGGCCAGGCCCATCACCACGCGCAGGCAGGGGTTGCCCAGCTTCATCAGGGTCAGCGTTTCCGACGTCTTTTGCACCCGCCACGCCATGAGCTTGGCCACGTAGCGTGCAAAGTGCGGCTCCTGCACAAACAGCGCGTCAAAGGTGGCGGCCGGCAGCGTTAGCACTTCGGTGGCGGTGAGGCACACGTAGTCGGCAAAGCTGGGCTTGCGGTTGATGATGGACTGCTCGCCAAACCAGGCCCCTTTGCCGTAGATGGACAGGGGCGTGGACTCGGAGTTGGTGGTGGAAATGGAGGCCGACACCAAGCCGCTGATGATGTACTGCCAATGGCCTACCTCGCTGCCCTTGCCCCAGATCTTGCGCCCGGCGTCAAAGGACTGCACCTTCACCACCGTCGCAGTTTGCGCGGCCACCGCGTCGCTGAGCCCCAGCTTGCGCAGGCGTTGCAAGATGTAGCTGCCGCTGGGCATGGCTCAGGCGCTGGGCCGGGTGGCAAAGTGGTCGAAGCTGGCCCAGGAGCCGGGCAACTGCGTGCCGCTGCCATCTACCACGCGCACACCGGCCATCGTCTCGGTGCGGCCAATGCGCGTCACCCGCGTGCCGCTCGCCAGCGCGGCGGCCTGCACGGCGGCTGATTGCGCGGGCGGCGCAGTGAAGACCAGCTCGTAGTCGTCGCCACCGGCTAGCACACACTGCAAAGCCAGTGTGGCCGGTATTTTGGAATCAAATTGGCCTCCATGCCCATTGGAGTATGCGCAAACAGCTATTAAATTAATAGCAATATCGGCATCCAAAGTAGCTCCCAGGCCACTCTGCGCCAGGATGTGACCCAGGTCGCCCAGCAGGCCGTCGCTCACATCGGCTGCGGCGCTGGCCACGCCACGCAGCGCCAGGCCCAGGGCTACGCGGGGGGTGGGCTGCTCCAGCCGCTGGCGGGCCTGGGCCAGCATGGCGGGGGGCAGAGCGATGTTGCCTTGTAGGCATTGCAGCGCCAGCGCAGCATCACCCAGCGTGCCGCTCACGTACACATCGTCGCCCAGCTGGGCACCGCTGCGCAGCAGGGCTTGGCCCGGTGGCACTTCGCCCATCACGGTGATGCAGATGTTGAGCGGGCCGCGCGTGGTGTCGCCGCCAATCAGCGCGCAGCCATGTGCGTCAGCCAGCGCAAACAGGCCTTCAGAGAAGGGTTGCAGCCACTCGGCCCGTGCGTCGGGCAGGGCCAGCGCCAGCGTGAAGGCGCGCGGCCGGGCGCCGCAGGCTGCCAGGTCGCTCAGGTTGACGGCCAGTGCCTTGTGGCCCAAGGTGCGCGGGTCTGCGTCGGCAAAAAAGTGGCGGCCGCTGACCAGCATGTCGCTGCTGACGGCCCATTGCATGCCTGGCGTCGGCTGCAACAGCGCGCAGTCGTCACCCACGCCCAGCGCCACGCCAGCGTCCAGCGCTCGCCCGGGGCGCTGGAAGTAGCGCGCAATCAGTTCAAATTCGCCTAGCCCGGCCACAGCGCGTCAGGTCCCGCTGTCGCGTGCGGGCCAGAAGAAGCTGCCCGGCGCCTGGCGCAGGCGTACCCAGATGGCACCCTGGATGCGCGATCGTCCCACGCCCGACACGTTGTGCGCCTGCAGCGCTACGCGGAAGGCCAGGTAAAAGCTCACGCCCACATTGAGCACGCCAATGAAGGGGATGCTGGCCACGGCCCACCACAAGGCGGGGTTCTTCACCACCTCCCAGCCCAGGGCGGCGCAAGCGGCACCCAGCTGCCCGGCCGACAGCGTGACGTGGCGCACGTCCAGCGCCGGGCCCAAAAAGGCCAGGATGGGCGGCACCAAGCCGAGCATGAAGCCCAAGGAGATGTTGGCGGCCAAGCCGGAGATGTTGCGTCGCATGAATTGCGCCCAGCGGTCGGCCCGCGCGGTGCCCAGCCATCCCGTGATGCGCGGGTTGTAGCGGATGGCTGAGTCCAGCCGGTGCAGGACAAACCAGTTTTCCACCCAGCCAGCAATGATGCTGCTGGAGAACAGCAACACGCCGGTAAAAGCGGCAAATAGCAGGGATGGCCCCATCAGCGTGAGCGACTGCAGCACGTAGTGGGCGCGGTCCTCGCTGATCATGGGGGCGCCCAGCGTCAGGGCCATGGCAGCAGATAGCGCAATGGCCACCGGAAACACCACCGCCACATTGCCCAATACCGCTGCCACTTGCGAGCGCACCAGGTGCGTGACCTCGTCGACAAAGGCTCCAAGTGCCTGCGCGTCCGAGATGTCCTTGAGTTTGGCCGCCATGGCGGGGGCCGTCATGGCCGGCTGTTTGGTGGCCAGCGTGAAGTGCAGCAGCTGGATGATCACAAAGCTCAGTGCATACGACACGCCCGACCAAAAGCCGCCCCAGAAGGCAGACAGGCCCAGCGCCATGATGCCGAACTTCATGGCTGTGGTGAGCGCCGTGAGCGCGCCGCCGCCTGCGGCGTTGCCCAGCATCTCCCGGTATTCAGCACGGGTTCGGGTGATGTAGTGTTCTCCTGTCTCCGAGCTGCGCTCAGCCACTTTGGCGGCCAGCAGAGAGGAGTTGGATGCCACCAAGGCGCCGATGCTGCGCTGCTCCTGGCTCACGCTGGCCAGGTGCGACACCAGCCGCGCACTGGCGCGGTAGCTGTCGTCGTCCAGCAGGCAGTCCAGCAGGGCACGCACGCGCAGCACCCGTTCGCGCAGCTGGCGCAAGCGGAACACCAAGTCCACCGAAATGCCATGGGCGTCAAGGTGGGTGTAGACCGATGCCGCTGCGTGCCGGCAGGCCTCCAACTGGCTGCGGAAATGTTGTACGGCCGCCTGGGTGTCTTCTCCTGCCAACCAGGCATCTCGCACGGCGTCCAGATCGGCTGCCAGGCTGTGAAAGGGGCTGGCCTGGCGCGCGGGGTTGCTCATGCGCAGGCGAATTTCGGGTGAAAAACCGGCTGCACTGATCTGGCTGGTGCAAAAGGTCATGGCATCCAGCAGGGTGCTGCGCCAGTGGGTCAAACTGGGGTGCAGGGCTGCGTTATGCCCCACCGCTGGCAAGCTCAGAACCTGCGCCAAGCGTTGCAAGGTGAGGGTGGGCAAAGCGGCTAGCCACTGCGCATCTTGCGCATCGTCCAGCACCAAGCCAAATAATTCAGAGGCATCGGTCGTCTCGGGCGTGGCGGGCAGAAGCTTGTGGTGCAGGCGGTCCACCAATTCGCTCACAAACGCATTGCGCGAGCCAAAGCCGTAGTCCGAGAGCAATGTGCTGCCATCTACGGTGTACAAGATGGCGCGCCACCAAGTCCGCAGCTTTTCAGCAGTTTGAGGGCGGGCATCCAGCACGTCCAACCAGAGGTCTACCCGTGCTATGGCGGCTTCGGGCGTACTGTTGTCACCGCGTATCCACTCCAGCAGGCGAATCAGCCAGACATGGCGCTCAACCAAGCCCGCATCGGGGTTCAGCGTCTCCAACAGGGTAGAAATATCGCGGGTCATGGTGGGGGCGGCCATCAGTGCAAGGTGCGGGAGCCACCCGCATCACTCAGGGCATCCAGCACAAACATGGGGATGTCAGCATCAAACTTCTCGCCGTCTTCGGCGACGCAAAAAAAGCTGCCGTGCATGGTGCCGGTTGGGGTGCGCAGCCGGGTGCCGCTGGTGTACTCAAAAGATTGGCCCGGTTTGAGCAGGGGCTGTTGGCCCACGACCCCCAGGCCCTTCACCTTTTCGGTGTGGCCGTTGGCATCGTTGACGTTCCAGGTGCGCGCGATCAGCTGCGCTGGAATATCACCTGTGTTGGTAATGGTGATGGTGTACGCAAACACGTACAGGTCATCGGCAGGGGCAGATTGGTCGGGAAGGTATTGGGGAGCAACCTCCACCAGAAATTCATATTTGGCCATGGGCCAATGCTACCTGCGAAAATAACGGCCTTGTCAACACCCTTCCCAAGCCCCGCCATGACGTACCGCATCGCCCCTTCCATCCTGTCCGCTGACTTCGCCCGCCTGGGGGAAGAGGTCAAAAATGTGATCGCTGCAGGCTCCGACTGGATTCACTTTGACGTGATGGACAACCATTACGTGCCCAACTTGACCTTCGGCCCCATGATTTGCAGCGCTTTGAAGCCGCACGCCAAGACGGCGGCTGGCGTGGCGGTGCCTATTGACGTGCACCTGATGATCTCCCCCGTGGATGCGCTGGCCGCCAGCTTTGCCGAGGCTGGGGCTGACTACATCAGCTTTCACCCCGATGCCTCAGGCCATGTGCACCGCAGCATCCAGGCCATCAAGAGCAAGGGCGTGAAAGCCGGTTTGGTGTTCAACCCGGCAGAGCCGCTGGATGTGCTGGATTGGGTGATCGAGGACATCGACCTCATTCTGATCATGAGTGTGAACCCGGGCTTTGGGGGCCAGAGCTTTATTGATTCGGCGCTGCGCAAGATCGAAGACGTGCGCAAACGGATTGATGCATCGGGCAAAGATATTCGCCTGGAGGTAGACGGCGGCATCAAAACCGACAACATCCGCCGCGTGGCCGATGCCGGTGCCGACACCTTTGTCGCCGGCAGTGCCATCTTTGGCAAGCCTGACTACAAGGGCGTGATCGACGCCATGCGCCTGGCACTGACCGCCTGACGCCCGCTTCCCATCTGACGCAGTGACCATGACGGACGTGAAGCCGCAAAAGGCCAAGTTGCTGGGCGACCTGTTCGCTGTGTCTGGTTTGGAGGGCCGCAATGCACACGTGCGGGTGCGATTGGCCATGTACGGCGTGTTGTTGCTTCTGGTGGCTTTGGGCAGCGTGCGGGCTTGGTTGTCCCAGCACTGGCAAGATATTCGCCAGCTGGATATCGAAATTCTTCAGTCCATTGGTGAACAACGGGTCTTGACCCAGCGCCTGGCAGTCTTGACATTGCAACTGCAGCAACCGCCGGGCGCTTCCCGCACGGTGACTGATGAGCTGGCGACGCTGTTGCTGCGTTCCCGCAATGAAGCCGCACGCCTCGATGGGTTGATGCAACAACAGGTCCAGCGTGAGCCGTTTGTAGCGCCCGAGGTGTTGGCTGCGTTGCAGGCCTGGCAGGTTGGCCGTGACGGCATGTGGCGCAGCCTGGAGCATCTTCCGCAGGCCGGGCAGGCGGCCAACGGCGCGTTGTCAGCCAGCGGGCTACAACACGCACAAGACGCCATCGCGCTTGCCGAGATTTCTATCTATGCATTGGTCCAGGAGATCGGCGCCGACATATCGCGGCGCAGTCGCCGAGCAGTGTCCACCATTTGGGGGGTTCTGGGCGGCATTCTGGTCCTGGGGGGTGTACTGGCTTTCGCAGTGGTGGAGCCCACGGCCCGAGCGGTGCGCCGTCAGTACGAGACCTTGGCCCGGCAAGCCGACCACCTGAAGCGCCTCGCCTTGGTGGCAGAACTGAGCTCGAATGCGATCGCCATTACAGACCGGACGCACCGGGTTGTATGGGTCAATGAGGCGTTCAGCCGACTGACCAGTTACTCCCAAGCCAAAGCGCGGGGGCGACGCATTGGCACCCTGTTGAAGGCACGCAGTGCAGACCCCGCACGCTTTGCCGAGTTTTACGCAGCCTTGCGCCAGAGCCAGGGCATCAAGCGCGAAATCCGCATTGCCACCCGCACGGCCGAGCTCGGCTGGGTGCTGGTAGACATGCAGCCCATCAGTCACGAGGACGGCACGCTCAACGGCTGGGTGCTGGTTGCCACCGATATGACCGAGGTGCGCAACCAGCAGCAGGTGTTGCGTCTGGCAGTAGACGGCGCGGGCCTGGGCATCTGGCACTGGGACATGGTGGCCGACACCATCCACTGCAACGACCGGTTTTTGGCGACTTTGGGTTATATGCCCGGTGAACTGGACATGCAGGCGACCAGCTGGTTTGCGCTCATTCACCCGGATGACCAGGCGCACTGGCAAGAGTCCTTGCGCCAGCATTTGCGCGACCCGGATACGCCGCACCGGCTTTCGGTGCGGGCGCATCACCGTGCCGGCCGCTGGGTCTGGATGTTGTTTACCGGCAATGTGGCCGACCGAGATGTGCAAGGCCGTGCCCTGCGCATGGCCGGCGTGGCCATGGATGTGAATGCCCAGAAGGCGATGGAGCAGCAGTTGCGTGTGGCGGCCCGCACCGACGGGCTGACCCAGCTGCCCAACCGGACTGTGGTGGTAGAGAAAATCCGCCAGGCGATTGAGCGCCACCGCCAGCAGCCCGGCTACAACTTTGCGGTGTTGTTCATGGACTTTGACCGCTTCAAACAGGTCAACGACACCCTGGGCCACACCGTGGGGGATGAGCTGCTGCGCCAGATTGCGCGACGTTTGCAAGACAGCCTTCGCCCCGGCGACAGTTTTGTCCATACCAGCGACTTTGCACAAATGGCTGCCCGCATTGGTGGCGATGAATTTGTGGTGCTGCTGGACGACATTCGGGGCGATTTGGACGCTGAGATTGTGGCCAGTCGCCTGCTCGACGTACTGGCGGCGCCCTACCAGGTGGAAGGGCACCGGGTGAGTTCTACAGTCAGCATTGGGATTGTGACCAGCACCCACGCCGAGCCGGATGCCGACAGCGTGCTGCGCGACGCCGACATCGCCATGTACGAGGCCAAACGCACCGGGCGGGCCCGGTATGCCATGTTCGACCCGGCCATGCGCCAGCGGGTGAATGCCTCCGTCTCGCTGGAAAACGACCTGCGCCAGGCACTCGCACTGGGACAGATGTTTGTGGTCTACCAACCCGTGGTGCAACTGGGCAGCCATGCCTTGTTGGGGGTGGAGGCACTGGTGCGTTGGCAGCACCCGCAACGCGGTTTGGTGTCACCAGTGGACTTCATCCCGGTGGCGGAGGCCTGTGGACTGATTGATACGCTGGGCCAATTTGTGTTGCAGCGGGCCTGCAGTACTTTTGAGCAATTGCAGCATCAGTTGGGGCCACTGGCGCCGCCCAGCGTGGCGGTCAACCTGTCGCGTGCGCAATTGCGCCAGCCTCGCTTGGTCGCGGACATCCTGGATGCGATCCGCACCCACAACATGGTGCCCGAGCAACTGGTGCTGGAGGTGACCGAAAGCTTGGCCGCCCAAGACAAGGACGTTCAGCAGACGCTGCGTGAGATTCGCGCGTTGGGCGTGGGCTTGTCGCTGGACGACTTCGGCACTGGGTACTCATCTTTGTCCTGTCTGCACGAACTGCCGGTGAATGCGCGTCAAAATTGACCGCTCGTTTGTGAGCCAGGCCGGCCAGAGCGAATACCACCGTGTCTTGATCGACGCCACCTTGCGCATGGCTAGCGCTCTTGGGCTGGGTACTGTGGCCGAAGGTATCGAGACCCCGGAGCAAGCCGCACAGATGCTGGCCATGGGATGTGAGCGCGGGCAAGGGTACTGGTTCAGCCGCCCTCTGGAGGCCCCGGCCTTGGTGGCATGGGTGCAAGCCGGTGGCGCGCGCGCTTTGGCGGAACTTTCAAAGGAATGACGGGTGACTGAGACTCTCTTGCCCTGGCCCCTGCGCCAGTTTGACGCTGCTATCGTGGATCTGGATGGGACCTTGGTCGACACCTTGGGTGATTTCGTCGAGGCACTGAAGCGCACGCTGAACGACTTGCCTGCCCCGTTTTTCGGCTTTCCCGTGGACCACACCCTGGTGGAGCGCATGGTGGGCAAGGGTTCAGAGCACTTGATAAAAAGCCTACTTAAGCACGTAGACGCTGCGCTAACAGCTACTGATTTGATAGCGTTGTACGAGCAAGCCTGGGGCCACTACCAAGTCCATTACCAGGCCATCAATGGCCAGTACTCGGCGGTTTATCCTGGTGCTCTGCAAGCTTTGCAGCAATGGCAGGCGGCCGGGCTGCGCCTGGCTTGCGTGACCAACAAGCCCACCGCTTTTGCCCAAACCCTGCTGGCCCACAAGGGGCTGGATCACTTCTTCCTGCATGTGGTGGGTGGCGACGCTGTGGCCCGCAAGAAGCCAGATCCCATGCCGCTCTTGCATGCCTGTGGTTTGTTGGGCACCCAGCCAGCCCGCACGCTCATGGTGGGCGATTCGAGCAACGATGCGCAGGCCGCCCGCGCGGCTGGTTGTCCGGTGCTGCTGGTGCGGTATGGCTACAACCACGGGGAACCGGTGGAGTCGGCCGCTGCAGACGCCACCACCGACGCGCTGGACCGGCTGCGCTGGGCCAACTGAAAGTCGCTCAGGCCGGCAGCGTGGCCGGGCGGTTGGCGTCTACCTTGAAGACGGCTACCAGAGAAACCAGGTCTGCTGCCTGCTGTTTGAGTCCACTGGCTGCGGCAGCCATTTGCTCCACCAAGGCGGCGTTTTGTTGGGTGGCCTGGTCAATTTGGGCCACGGCTTCGCTGACCTGGGCCACTCCGGTGTTTTGCTCGGTGCTGGCGGCGCTGATCTCTGCCACGATGTCCGGCACGCGCCGGATGGCAGTAACCACCTCGCCCATGGTGCTGCCAGCCTGGTCCACCAGTGTGGTGCCTTGCTCCACCCGGGCTACGCTGGCGCCAATCAGGGTTTTGATCTCTTTGGCGGCGTCAGCGCTACGCCCGGCCAGGGCGCGCACTTCGCTGGCTACTACTGCAAAGCCACGGCCTTGCTCACCAGCCCGGGCGGCTTCCACGGCGGCGTTGAGGGCCAGAATGTTGGTTTGAAAGGCGATTCCGTCAATCACGCTGATGATTTCGGAGATGCGGCTGGAGGACTCGTTGATGTCTTTCATGGTATCCACCACTTGGGCGACTACGTCTCCACCTTGCTGTGCCACGGTGGAGGCGCTGGTCGCCATCTGGCTGGCCTGGCGCGCGTTGTCTGCACTGTGGCTGACGGCCGAGCCCAGTTCCTCCATGCTGGCGGCTGCTTCCTCCAGCGCGCTGGCCTGCTGCTCGGTGCGGGCCGATAGGTCGTGGTTGCCCTGCGCAATTTCGGAGCTTGCCAAGGCCACACCTTGCGAGCCCTCACGCACTTTGATCACCAGGGTCGCCAGGCTGCTTTGCATGGACTGCAGGGAGCGCATCAGTGCCGCCACCTCATCGCGTCCCTGTATATCCAGTTGGGCTGTCAGGTCACCCCCGGCGACCCGGTCTGCCACGGTCACTGCTTCGTTCAGCGGTCGCACGATTTGGCGGCTTAGCAGAACGCTGCCGGCCAAGCCGGCCAGGGTGACCAACACCATCACGCCATAGGCCAGCTTGCTGCCGCGGGCCGCCACGGCGCTGGCGCCTTCGGAGGCCATTTGCTCCTGTTCTGAGAGCTGTTTGCGCAGTTCGCCCAACAAGGCCACGGCATCCCGGTCTTTGCCACGTGCCGCTTTATCGCCTGCGGCGTAATCGGCGTCGGCCGCTTTGTAGGCTTGGAGTGCCGTCTCATATCCTTGGGCCGCAGACTGCATGGCGGCGGTGAGCTTGGTCGCTGTGTCTTTGGCGGTGCCGGGCTCCAGCATGCTGTTGAGCTCGTTCAGGCCTTTGCCTACAGCCGCCATTTCTTGTTGGTGGGCCGCCCAGTAGCGCTCCAGGTCTTTGGGCTCCTTGCCGCGCAAGAGCACGTTCTTCCATTCTTGGATGGCGGTGGAGAAGTGGCCGGCAATGTCGGCCGCTTTTTTGTTGGCGGCAACGTGGCCCAACACGTCGTTTTGGTAGGTGCCTACGGCGCTGTTGAGGGTGCTAATGCCAAACATGCCCCCCACAAACAGCAGGGCCAAGGCGATGGCAAATGCCAAAGGTAGTTTCAGGCTGAGCTTCATTGCGTGGTCTCCATGGGATGCGGGTGTCAAACAAATGGATTCGCCGTCAGGCTAAAGCTTGTCGTGGCGCTTGTCATCAGCCATATGCAATAAAAGGTGCTCGAAAGCAAAAAAAGCCTGCCAGGTTGAGCTGGCAGGCTTTGATGGCTGACGGGAACCATGCTATTTTTGGCCTAGCAAAGCGTCCT